>CAXTEU010000011.1:77628-151601 GCA_964243475.1 uncultured Acidobacteriaceae bacterium
CGACTAAAATGGCACAGTATCGTGGCGTGGTGAAGTGGTTCAACAATGCAAAGGGTTATGGATTTCTGGGACGCGATGGTGGCCCGGACGTGTTTGTGCACTACAGCTCGATTCAGCTGGACGGGTACAAGAGCCTGAAGGAGGGTGACGAGGTCGAGTTCGACGTCATCCAGGGGACGAAGGGACCGCAGGCGGACCAGGTCGCGCGGACCAGAGAGGCGCTTTAGCACCTCGTTCGAAGGCTGAAGAGACAGGCTTCAGGCATCCTGAGGTTTGGGTGTCGCAACTTAGGACGTAGTGGCCAGGTGCTAATGGGTGCCTGGCTTTTCTGCCTGCCATGGACAATGTGACGATCGCTCGGCTGCTGGATGAGACGGCGGCGCTGCTGGAGATCGACGGGCAGGATCCGTTTCGGATTCGGTCGTATCGCCGGGCGGCAGAGGCGGTGGAGCAGCAGACACAGAGCCTGGCGACGCTGACGACGGACGACGCGGATCCGAAGGCACTGCTGGCGATCGGTGGGATCGGCAAGGGGATGGCGCAGAATATCCGGGACCTGGTGCGGACGGGGACGATGCCGCTGCGGGCGGAGCTGCTCGAGCGATACCGTCCGACGATGCTGGAGCTGCTGCGGCTTCCGGGGATGGGACCGAAGACGGTAGCGATGCTGTGGTCGGCGCTGGGCATTGCGGATATGGAGAAGCTGGAAGGGGCGGCGCGGGCGGGCCACCTCCTGAAGCTGCCGCGGATGGGGCAGAAGTTTACGGACAAGCTGCTGAAGGGAATCGAGGATCACAAGCGGAACTCGGGGCGGTTTCGGATTGATCAGGCGACGGGGTTTGCGGAACGGATTTCTGCGCTGATCCGGGAGTTTCCGGGGGTGGAGACGATTACGCCGGCGGGGTCGCTGCGGCGCGGTCGGGAGACGGTGGGGGATCTGGACCTGCTGGTGACTGGGCCGGCGTGCGAGGGCGAGGCGCTGCCGGCGGCGGTGGAGCATGTGGCGGGGCTGCCGATGGTGGACAAGCTGCTGGCGAAGGGGGCAAACAAGGTTTCGTTTGTGTTGCGGAATCAGCTGCAGGTGGATGTGCGGCTGTTGCCGCGGGCGAGCTATGGGGCGGCGCTGCAGTACTTTACTGGGTCGAAGCACCACAATGTGACGCTGCGGCAGAGGGCGATCCGGCAAGGGCTGACGCTGAGCGAGTATGCGCTGGTGCGGGTGGAGGATGGGGTGACGGTGGCGGCGGAGACGGAGGAACAGATTTATAACGCTCTGGGGCTGGAGTGGATTGCGCCGGAGCTGCGGGAGAACTGCGGGGAGATTGAGGCGGCTGCGAACCACCTGTTGCCGAAGCTGATTGTGCGGGAGGACATCAAAGGCGACCTGCACATGCACACGCACGAGACGGACGGGACGTGCTCGATCCGGGAGATGGCGGAGGGGGCGATGGCGCGGGGGCTGCGGTACATCGCGATTACGGATCACTCGAAGAACCTGGCGATGACGAATGGGATGGATGATCGGCGGGCGATCGAGCATGTGCGGCGGATTCGGGAGGTGGACCGGGAGCTGCGGGAAGAGGTGGGGGACCGGATTCGGATCTTGCCGGGGATTGAGGTGGATATTCTGGCGGATGGATCGCTGGATCTGGCGGATGAGACGCTGGCGCAGATGGATGTGGTGGTGGCGAGTGTGCATTCGCGGTTCGATATGCCGCTGGTGGAGATGACGGCTCGGGTGCTGCGGGCGATGGAGAACCCGCACGTGCGGATTCTGGGGCATGCGACGGGGCGGAAGCTGTTGCGGCGGGATGCGTATGCGCTGGACGTGGAGGCGGTGTTGCAGCGGGCGGTGGAGGTGGGCGTGGCGGTGGAGCATAATGCGTCGCCGGCGCGGGCGGATTTGAACGATCTTTATCTGCGGCGGGCGAAGGAGCTCGGGTGCAAGATCGTGGTGAATACGGACGCGCATGCGACGGAGGAGCTCGACCAGATGCGGTGGGGGGTGACGCAGCTGCGGCGGGCGTGGCTGCGCGCGGAGGATGTGCTGAATACGGAGCCGGATGCGGAGCGGTTTCTGGGGCGATTGCGGCCGAAGCCATAAGGGGCGGGTTCGCGTTGAGCCCGCGAAGTGTGTGCAGGTGAGGCGGGGCGGTACGGGGTAGACTTGTGGTGTGTCCCTGACGGCAATTCCGACGGCGCACGGCCCGGCGGCCGGGAAGGCGACTCATGCCGCTGCGACGGCGGGTGCGCGGCCTTCGCTGGTGGCGGATTACGTGGCGTTGTTGAAGCTGCGGGTTTCGACGATGTCGATTATTACGGCGGCGGCGGGTTTTTACCTGGCGTCGTTGCGGTCGGGGATCAGCCCGTTTCACGCGGGGATGGTGCGGGCGCTGTTGGGGATTGCGGCGGTGACGTGTGGGGCGTCGATTTTGAATCAGGCGCTGGAGCGGAGGTCGGACGCGCGTATGCGGCGGACGGCTTCGCGCCCAATGGCGGCGGGACGGATTTCGCTGGCGCACGGGCTGTTGCTGGGGTTTGCGGCAGTGTTTGCGGGAACGATGTTTCTGGCGCGCGAGACGAACCTGCTGACGGGAACGTTGACGCTGCTGACGGCGACGGGGTATGTGGCAATCTATACGCCGTTGAAGCGGATGACGTCGATGAACACGTTTATTGGAGCGTTCCCGGGGGCGTTGCCGCCGCTGATCGGGTGGACGGCAGCGCGGGGCGTCATTGAGTGGCCGGCGGTGGCGCTGTTTGCGATTTTGTTTGTGTGGCAGTTTCCGCATTTCATGGCGATTGGGTGGATGTACCGGGACGACTATCGGCATGGGGGCATCCGGTTGACGGCGACGCAACAGCCGATTGCGGAGGCGGCGCGAAATACGGTGATACAGGCGCTGTTTTATGCGGTGGTGATGATTCCCGTGTCGGTGTGGCCGGCATGGCTCGGTTTGACGGGCACCTGGTACAGCGTGGCGGCGGTGGTGCTGGGGCTGGGGTATCTCGGATATACGGTGCGTTTTGCGCGGATCCTGCGCAATCCTGGAGCGGCGACGACGCGGGGGCTGGCGCGGGATTTGCTAAAGGCTTCGGTGATCTATCTGCCGCTGCTGCTGGGAACGATGATGCTGGACGCTAAAGGACGTCTGCTTTTTTAGATGACGACTGAACTGGAAACGACGCCGCAGCAGCGGGCCGGGGCGAGGACGCCGCCGGTGGTGATCGTTGCCATCGTGGCGGTTTCGGCGGCGGCGAGCGCGCTGATCTGCTGGCTGGTGTATTTCCACGCGCCGAGCGATGTGGCGGGGACGGAGCTGCGGTCGTTGCCGCTGGTGAATGCGGTGCTGAATGCTCTGGCGACGGTGGCGTTGCTGTTCGGATGGTGGTTTATTGCGCACCGGAATGTGCGGGCGCACCGGGCGAGCATGTTTTCGGCATTCTTTTTTTCGTTGGTTTTTCTGGTGAGCTATCTGACGAATTTCACCTTGCATGGAGAGACGAAATTTGACCGGCTAAGCGCGTGGTGGCCGTTTTACTGGAAGCTGCTGCTATCCCATGTCCTGTTGTCTGTGGTGGCGTTGCCGCTTATTTTGATCACGTTTTTCCTGTCGCTGATGGGGCGGTTTCCGGCGCACAAGCGGCTGGCGCGGTACACGCTGCCGATCTGGCTGTATGTGTCCGTGACGGGCGTGGTTGTGTACCTGATGCAGTCTGCGATCCGCTAGAGATGCGTCAAGACACGCGGACACTGTTAAGGACGGGGCTGGGGATTTTTGGCGCGGGTGTGCTGGCGTCCGCGCTGATGTTTACGGTGTTTGGCGGTGTGGGCAGGCAGGGGCCGCACACAAACGGCGGGTGGCTGGCGCTGATGCTGGCAATGGGGTGTTTGCCGACGGGGACGTTGACGTTGTTTCTGGCGGTGCTGAAGCTGGTGGGGGATCGGGGTCGGCAGGACTGAGTGGTGGCTGCTATGCTCGGGAGCCGGGGAGGGTGCGGCTGTGCGGCGATGGTTGGCGGGCGGGTTGGTGTTGCTGAGTGCGAGCACGGTTTGGGCGCAGGTTGCGGCTACGCAGGCCGCGTCACCGGCGGCTCCGGCTGCGAGTGCGACGGCTGCGGGTTTGGCTTCGCCGGATGCGGCATACGACCAGGCGATTCTGCCGGTGGAGATTACGCACCGGGCGGTGAGTAACTGGTCGGACGCGGAGGTGGGAGCGCTGGCGGTGGCGGTGCGGCAGGCGAAGGATGCGTGCGTAGCGCGGAGCGGGGTGGCGTATGCGGGGGAGGCGCTGATCGGGTATGCGCGGCTGTGTGCGTTGGGGCAGCAGTGGCCGACGGTGGTGGGTGCGGCGACGGCGTATCTCGGCGGGTCGGACGCGGCCAAGCGGCAGATGACGCAGGCATATGGGTACCTGGTGGAAGGGTCGTTGCACATGAACGACGAGCGAGCGGCGCTGAAGCATGGGCTGGACATGTTGGGGGCGGTGCCGTACACGACGCTGACGGATGATGTGGTGAACGAGGCGCTGCGGTATCTGCAGCTGGCGTTTACGGCGGATGCGCTGGTGCTGGCGAATGTGCGGGAGCGTAGCGTGGTGAAGCTGCTGGGAGAGGCGGGAAAGACGGCAGCGGCGGATGCGGGAGTGGCTTCTGTTGGGGCGGGGAACGCGGTAGCGGGCGCGGCGGCTACGGTGGACGGAGGAGCAAAGTCTGACGTGGTGCCGGTGCGGACTTTGTTTGCGGATGGGCTGTGGCTGGCGGGGTTGCAGCAGTACAACGGCGAGATGGGTGGGGCGGCAGAGACAGCGACGGAGCTGAACGGGGCGGTGCCGTCGGTGGTGAGTGGGGATGATGCGCTGGCGATGGGGGAAGCGCGGCGGCAGTATCGGATGCTGGGGATGAAGCTGCCGGAGATCCCGGCAGCGGCCTCGTTGTTTTCGCCGGCGGAGACGCCGCGGATCAATCGGCACTATGGGACGGCGACGATTTTGCTGCTGTTTCCGCCGTGGTGCGGGCAGTGTGTGCGGACGATGAAGGATGGGTTGCCGGCGATGTTTCGGTTGAACTCGGAGGGTGCGGAGGTGCACCTGTATGGGTTGCTGGCGGGAGATCCGCCGGCGGTTGCGGCGCCGGGCGCCGGGGCTGCGGCCAAGGGAACTCGGCGGGGGCATGCCGAAGATGCGCCGGACAAGCCGATGTCGGCGACGGAGCAGCTGCGGGGAACACCGACGCTGGTGGTGTCGCCGGCGACGTTGGGGCAGTTTGGGGCGGCGGACTTTCCGTTTGCGATTGCGACGGACCATGACGGGGTGATCCGGCTGCTGCTGCCGGGGGCGCCCGAGAATGCGATGGCCGCGGGGAGCACGATCGACCAGATTGCGGCGCATGTGGCGACGCTGTGGCCGGTGCCGGCGACGAAGGACTAGGTGGCTGGAATCATCCCGGGTTAGTACGCGGGGCGCTTGAAGCTGGCGAGGTGGTCGATGGCTTCCGATGCGCGCTCGCGGAGTTGGACGAGCTCGGCGGCTGGCTTTTTGCGGAGGGTGTTGTAGGGCATGCGGAGGCGGGGGTTGGCGCCGAGGAGGTCCTGGTTGCGCTCGAGAAAGGTCCAGTAGAGGGCGGTGAAGGGACAGGCGTCGGCGGTGAGGGATTTTTTCGGGTCGTAGCGGCAACCGGGGCAGAAGTTGGACATGCGGTTGATGTAGGCGGCGCCGGAGACGTAGGGCTTGGTGGCGGTAAGGCCGCCGTCGGCGTAGGTGCTCATGCCAAGTACGTTGGGTTCGACGACCCAGTCGTAGGCGTCGACGTAGGCGAACCAGAACCAGTCTGTAAGCTCGCGGGGGGAGTAGCCGCAGAGCATGGCGAGGTTGGACAGGACCATAAGGCGGGGAATGTGGTGGGACCAGCCGTCTTCCACGACGCCGGCGACGACGGTGTCGAGGCAATGGAGGCCGGAGGGAACACCCCAATAGGCAGCGGGGAGGGGGCGGTCGGCGCGGAGAAAGGAGGGTCGGGCACCGGCAAACGGATCCTGGTCGGAATCCGGTGGCTGGTAGGGATCGGTGGGCTCGGTGGCATCGGGGGAGGTCTCCTGGGGGCGGGGGTGAGGCTCGGAGGGGACGGAGAGGAGGCGGTAACCGTCGGTTTGCTGATGGATGTGGCGCATGAACTCGCGCCAGCCGAGGAGCTGGCGGATGAAGCCTTCGGCGCTGGCGAGAGGGAGCGTGCCCTGTTGGGCGCGGTCTGCGACGTCGTTGACGAGCTGCTGCGGAAGCATGCGGGCGAGGTTGATGTAAGCGGAGGTGCGCGAGTGGAAGAGCTGCGCGTGGTCGTCGCGCATCGCGTCTTCGAAGCGGCCGAAGTGTGGCATGAGGTTGTCGAGGGCGAACTGCCAGAAGGTGTCGCAGTCGGTCTGCGTGCAGGGAAGGTCGAAGTTGCTGATCTTGCCGAAGTGGTGTGGGTAGGTTTGGGCGATGTATTCGATCACTTCGGCGGTTAGGTCGTCGGGTGGAAAGATGGGCGGCCTTGGGACCGGGACTTCGTTGCGGTAGGGGTTTCGATTGTCGGCGTCGAAGGAGAACTGGCCGCCGATGGGTTTTGCATTCCCCATGAGGATGCCGGTCTGCTGGCGCATGTGTCGGTAGAAGCGGTCCATGACGTAGGAGCGGCCGGTGCGGTATGGGCCGTAGACGTCGAGGAAGTCCTGTGTGGTGGAGAGCCAGGCTGGGTCGGGGACGATGCGGAGATGGAGGCCTTCGCGCTGGGCCTCGGAGAGGTCGAGGCGGAGCTCGCGTTCGGCGGGTTCGGTGACGACGAGCTCGGGCAGGTGCTGGTCGCGCTGGAGCTCGCGGAGAGCCTGCCCGTGGCTGAGAGGAGAGAAGTGGTAGAGGACGTGGACGCCGCGGGCGGCCTGCTCGAGCGCGAAGTGGCGCATGTTGCTGATGAGCAGGACGAGCTTTTTCTTGTGGTAGGGGCGACGGTGGGCCTTGGCGGTGGACTCGACGATGACAATGGCGGTGTCCTGGGCGCGCTGCTCCGTAAGCGGGCCGGTGCGGTCGGTAAAACGGTCGTAGGGGACGTAAACCCAACGGCGGTGGAGGGTGGCTTCCGTGCTGGTGCGGGTGAGCTGGGCGAGGCGCTGTTGGAAGAGCTGCACATCCTATTGTGACCCGGGCTGAGGGCTGTGTCGTGATGGCAGGGGACGGCGCGACCGGGAGTTTGATGGGTTCGAATTGTTCTCGGTGGGTCGTGTCTTACGGCACAATTTTGCGCGGGGAACGAGGGGTTTGTTCACGAGAGTACAATTTCGCAGATTCCCGCAACGGCTGCTCCACGTGTGATTGGAGCCGAGGGTGGTCGGCATGGCGGACGTTTCTAGGAGGACTCTATGGGCAGGTTTGCGATGTCTTCGGCCGTGGCTGTTGCCGCGGTGTTGCTGCAGCTGACTGGATGCTCGGCTCACTCGAAGTCGGAACGGTATTACCTGGTTTCGAACAACCTGAAGCTGCAGTACTGGAAGACGGTGAGCCAGGGGTTTGCGGCTGCGGCGGCGGAATACCATGTGTCGGCGGATCTGCGGGGGCCGGACACGTTCGATCCGGGGGCGGAGCTGACGGAGCTGCGCAACGTGATTGCGAGCAAGCCGGCGGGCATCCTGATTTCCGCGGCGGATGCGGCGAGCTTTCGCGAGGACATCAACGCTGCGGTGCAGGCAGGGATTCCGGTGATCACGGTGGACTCAGACGTACCGACGAGCCAGCGAATCTACTTTATCGGAACGAACAATCTGCAGGCGGGGCATCTGGGTGGGCAGCGAATGGTGGAGAAGCTGGGGGCCAACGGCGGCAATGTGGTGTTTTTTACAAATGCAGGGCAGCCGAACCTGGATGACCGGTTGAAGGGGTACAACGAGGTTTTTGCGGATCATCCGAAGATCAAGGTGGTGGATGTATTTGATATCAAGGGCAGTGCGGATTCTGCGTTTGACCAGACGGAGAAGTACCTGGCGAAGACGGGGGCTGACAAGGTGAGCGGGTTTATCTGCCTCGAAGCTTCGTCGGGCAAGGGCGTGGCGGAGGTGCTGAAGCGGCATAACGCGACGGACCGGACGTTGATTGCGATGGATATCGACACGGACACGATCGACCTGATCAAGGGCGGAGAGATTGAGGCGACGGTCAGTCAGAAGCCGTACACGATGGGCTACATTGGGCTGAAGTCGCTGGCGGATATCCATGCGCATCTGCCGAAGCCGTTTCAGAGCAATTACCAGGTGAATGTGTTTGCGCCGTACCCGGCGTTTGTGGATACGGGCACGGCGCTGGTGGATAAGGGCAATGCCGACCAGTATGCGAAGAGCGCGGCGGAGGTGGGCCAGCAGTGAAGGGCAGAGCGTAGGCGGGGTCCGGAGTTGTCGGCGACTTGAGCTGCACGTCCTGAGGAGGATGTGCAGTTCTGAAAGATTGTTTTGGGGGATGTCCGTAACCTCAAGGAGCCACTCTGTGACCCAGTCCAAGACGATGTCTCGACTTGTCCTTGCTCGCTGCTGCATGGGAGCCGGGCTTGCTGTCGCAGTGTGCGAACAGCCTGCGGCGCGCGCGCAGGCGTCAGCGACCGCGAAGGCGCCGGACGTAATTGTGTTCAGCAATGGAGAGCGGTTAACCGGGGAGCTGGTGACGGCGGACGCAAAGGGGGTGACGTTCAAGAGCGCGGCTGCGGGGGAGATCAAGGCTGGCTGGGACAAGATCAGGGAGTTGCAGTCGAGCAAGCAGTTTGCGGTGGTGGCGAAGGGCGAGAAGCTGACGAAGACGGACGCCGCGGCCCGGGTGCCGCAGGGGCCGGTGTCGGTGGAGGGGAGCACGGTTTCGGTGGGGCCGGCGGGTGGGACGAAGACGGTGCCGGTGCCGCAGATCGATCGCGTTGTGGAGGAGGCTGCGTTTCGGAAGGCGATTGCGCAGCCGGGGTTTCTGTCTGGATGGGTAGGCGCGGTGAGCGCGGGCGCTAGTTTTATTCGGGCGACGCAGGACTCGACGACGTTTACGGGTGCGGTGACGCTGGTGCGGGCGATTCCTGCGGTGGACTGGCTGCCGGCGCGGAACCGGACGCTGGTGGACTACAGCCAGGCGTACGGGAGCACGTCGCAGCCGCTGAATCCGACCATCAAGACGAACATTTTTCACGCGGGCGCGGAGCGGGATGAGTATCTGAACAGCCGGCTGTACCTGTTTGGGAGTGCCGCGTTCGACCACAACTTCTCGCAGGGTTTGGATCTGCAGCAGCAGTATGGCGGGGGCGTGGGCTATACGGTGTTGAAGAACGCGCTGCAGGAGTTCGACGTGCGGGGGGATGTGCACTACGAGAAGCAGCAATTCTTTACGCCGGCATCGAATCTGAATCTGTTTGGATCGACATTTGGCGAGACGTACGTGCGGACGCTGCCGCGGGCGATCGTATTGAGTGAATTTGGGGCGGTGTCGCTGGCGTGGGATGACACGCAGGCGTATTCGGCGCGGTTTGGGGAAAACCTGGTGTTTCCGGTGTATCGGGGGTTTGCCTTAAACGTCGGCGCGACGGACGACTTCCTGAACAATGCTCCAGCGGGGTTCAAGCAGAATTCGGTGACATTTACGAGTGGGATTACGTATGCGTTTACGCACTAGGGACTCGGCAGCGCGGAGAACGAACAACGGGGAGTCTTCTCTCGGTGCCGTTCCCCGACGTTAGAGAAGCTTACTGGCGGAACCGGAGCTCACCGCATGTGCGAGGCTGGTTCGCCCGCGGGATTGACGATGGCCGGGGCGGTTTGGAGGCTACCGTGGCTGTTGCTGCGGTGACGGGGGCCGGCTCCATCGTGGGCTAGTGGCCCTTGCACTCCGTATGGGGGCAGTGGCAGTTGAGGCTGGTGACCTTGCGAGCGTCCTGGCAGGATTGGGAGCAGAACTTGTTTCCGTCGGCGCAGACGCAGGTGCAGGGCGAATTACCGCATTTGGTTGGGGTCTTGGACACGATGTGCCTCCTTGGCGGGTGAGAGCGTACGCCGGAGGAAGCAGGATGCGCAAGAGGGTTGGTGGCACGCCACGGCGGTTAGAGGCCGGTGGTGTTGTAACCGCAGTCGACGAAGGTGATTTCGCCGGTGATGCCGGAGGCGAGGGGGGAGGCGAGGAAGAGGGCGGTATTGCCGACTTCGTCGACCTCGACGTTGCGGTGGAGGGGGGCTCGCCCCTCGACGGCGTTGAGGATCTGGGAGAAGTCGGAGATGCCGCGGGCGGCGAGGGTTTTGATCGGGCCGGCGGAGATGGCGTTGACGCGAATGTTCTGGCGGCCGAGGTCGGCGGCGAGGTAGCGGACGGCGGCTTCGAGGGCGGCCTTGGCGACGCCCATGATGTTGTAGTTGGGGAAGACTTTTTCCGAGCCGTAGTAGGTGAGGGTGAGGATGGAGCCGCCGTTGGGCATGAGGGGGGCGGCGGCGCGGGCGAGGGCGATGAGGGAGTAGACGCTGACGTCGTGGGCGACGCGGAAGTCGTCGCGGGTGGTGTTGAGGACGGTGTTTTTGATGTTGGGGGCGAAGCCGATGGAGTGGACGACGGTGTCGATGGTTTGGAAGCGGGCCTGGATCTCGGTGAAGACGGCTTCGATTTCCACGTCCGACGCGACGTCGCACTGGACGAGCAGACCGGTGTTTTTTTGGCCGAGGTCTTCGAGGAGTTGCTCGGCGTCTTTGCGGAGGCGCTCGGCCTGGAAGGAGAGGACAAGCGTGGCGCCGGCAGCGGCGAGCTTCTGGGCGATGCTGTAGGCGATGGAGCGCTTGTTGGCGAGGCCGAAGACGACGGCGACTTTGCCCTTCATGTCGATCATGGTTCGGAGAAATCTCCTCGGGGTGGACCGAGGGTAAGGATAGCAGTTAGGCGTGCCGGGGTAGGCGGTTCGACTGGCAATTTGCGTCCCACCCATCGCTGCGCGATGAATGGGGCACCCTGAGGTCGGTAGAGGCGCATTCGGGCGGTCAGGCCTGGGCTGTGACGGGGATGGGAGCGGGAAATTTTACCCTGGGGCGGAGGAGACGACGGAGGGGGCGCTCGATGAGGCGGTCGACGAGGAGGGCGACGGTGATGGCGACGAGGAGCCAGGTGAGGAAGCCGAGGGCGGTCTGGTGCTTGGCGGCGTGGGTGCGCATGTCGAAGAAGAAGTTGAGGATGAGGGTGGTGTGGAGGAGGTAGAAGGGATAGCTGGCTTCGCCGAGGGCTTCGGCGACGCGGGTTTCGAGCAGGCCCAGACCGCGGGGGCGGAGCGTGAGGCCGTAGATGAGGACGGTGAAGGCGGGGGCGAGCAGGGCGGTGTGGAGGACGAGGTAGGGGATGTGGGGGGAGAGAACAATGATGGCGAGAATAAGGGCGAAGCCGGTGAGGGTGAGGGGCCAGGCTCTGGCTTTGGCGGGGAGGTGGGGTTCGGGGCGGTGGTGGAGGAAAAGAAGGCCCGCGGCCATGCCCATGAGGAACTCGGGCAGGTGGATGAGGGGGTTGAACTTGAGGAAATTGATCCAGGGACCGAGGGTGTGGGTGTCGATGGGGCCGTCGGGGTGGAAGTGGGTGTAGGCGAGGGTGCAGATGAGGGTGAGGGCGCAGCCGGCGGGGGCGAAGGCGAGGAGCTGGGCGCGGGAGAGTCGGGCGAGGCGGGGAAGAAGGAAGGGGAAAAGGAGATAAAAGAAGGCTTCGACGGAGAGGCTCCAAGCGGGCATGTTCCACGAGAGAGAGGCCTGGGGAAGCCAGCTTTGGAGGAGGGTGAGGTTGAGGAGGACGACGAGGGGGAGATGGTGGGCGGCCCAGGCCCACTCGGGAACGACGAGGTGGGGGTCGTGGGCGC
The DNA here is from genome assembly GCA_964243475.1 of uncultured Acidobacteriaceae bacterium. Classification (GTDB taxonomy): domain Bacteria; phylum Acidobacteriota; class Terriglobia; order Terriglobales; family Acidobacteriaceae; genus Edaphobacter. The sequence goes on from CAXTEU010000011.1 coordinate 89,491, forward strand.
GCATGCGGGAGCAGACGAAGAAGAAGCCGGGGGCGGTGACAAGGAGGGCGAAGGCGAGCGCGGGGTAGATGCGGGCGAAGCGGGCCTGCCAGAACTCGCGCGGGGTGGCGACGCGGCCGGAGTAGGTGTAGACGAGGATGAATCCGGAGAGGACGAAGAAGAAGGAGACGCCGGCGTAACCGACGGAGGCGATGTGTGCGATGACGGGCGCGCGGAAGGTGAAGGCCTGCATGGCCTGCATGTGGAAGAGGGCAACCCAGAGGGCGGCGAAGAAGCGGACCGAGGTGAGCGCGGGCAGACGCGGGCGTTCGAGCAGGTCGATCATGCCGGACATGGTACGCCGGGAGAGGAAAACGTTACGAGGACTTTATGCGGGATGGGTGTCGAGATCAGGTCGAAGGAGTCCCAGGTGTCTTCGGGGAGGCTGAGGGTGGCAGCGCGAGCGTTCTCTTCGAGGTGCGGGATGGAGGAGGTGCCGGGGATGGGGAGGACGACGGGGGAGCGGTGGAGGAGCCACATAAGGGAGAGCTGGTTGAGGGTGAGGGCGTGCTCGCGGGCGAAGTCGCCGATGGGGTTGCCGGGGGCATCGAGGCGGGCTTTGTCTTTGCCGGCGTTGAGCGGGTACCAGGGGAGAAAAGCGATGTTGTTGGCGGTGCAGAAGGTGAGGGTGGGTTCGGATTTCCGTTCGGTGAGGTTGTATTTGTTCTGGACGGAGACGACCGGGACGATCTTTTGAGCCTGCTCGATCTGTTCGGGGGTGACTTCGGAGAGGCCGATGTGGCGGATTTTGCCGGCGGCCTGAAGGTCACGGAGGGCGCCGAGGGTGTCTTCGAGGGGAACGGTGGGGTCGATGCGGTGGAGCTGATAGAGGTCGATGCGGTCGAGCCGGAGGCGGCGAAGGGAGAGCTCGACGGATTGCGTCAAGTAATCCGGCCGGCCGAGGGGTTTGGATTTGGCGGGGCCGGTGCGGGTGAGGCCGCCTTTGGTGGCGATGGCGAGGCCGGCGGGGTAGGGATGGAGGGCTTCGGCGATGAGGTCTTCGGCGATGCCCGGGCCGTAGGCGTCGGCGGTGTCAAGGAGATCGATGCCGAGGTCGACGGCTCGGCGGAGGAGGGCGATGGCAGCGGGGCGGCAGATGGGGGGTTCGCCCCAGGCGCCCTCGCCGACGAGGCGCATGGTGCCGAAGGCGAGGCGGTGGACGGGGAGGTCGCCGCCGAGATTGAAGGTGTCGGGGGTGGTCACTCCTGCTGAGATGCGTGGCTTAGCTGAGGAGCCAGTCGTACTGCTCGTCGGTGAGGGGGACGACGGAGAGGCGGAACTGGCGGAAGAGGAGGGAGTCGGCGAAGAGGGGGCAGGCGCGCATGTCGGCGAGGGTTTTCGGGTGTTTCAGGGGTTTGCCGGGGCGGATGCGGACCTGTGGATTTTTGGGGTCGGAGGGGTCGACGGAGACGACGGTGGCGGTGCCGACGGCGGCTTTGCCGGTGTTGGAGTGGTAGAGGATGAGGTGTTCGCCCTTGTGCATGGTGCGGAGGTTGGCGAGGGCCTGGGGATTCTTGATGCCGTCCCAGGTGGTTTCGCCGTCGCGGACGAGGTCGTCGAAGGAGTATTTTTCGGGTTCGGATTTGAGGAGGAAGTGCATGGGAGTTCTCGGGTGTCGGTGTCAGGTGTTGGTCGAAGCTTACTCGCCCAGGTGGATGAGGTGAACTTCGGGGAGAGGTCGGCCGAGAAAGCCGGGGCCGAGGCGGCCGAATTTTTCGACGGAATCAGTGGCGTAGAAGGTGCAGGTTGCGGTGGTGCTGGTGGGGAGGAGTGGGAGGTGGGCGGCGACGGCGTCGGCGGTGGCTTCGGCGGAATCGATGATGTGGAGGGGGCGGCCGAGCTCGGCGAGGGTTTGGGCGATTTCGGGGCGCAGGAGGGGGTAGTGGGTGCAGCCGAGCAGGAGGGTTTGGGCGTCGGGAGCGGCGGTGAGGGCTTCGGCGAGGTAGATGCGGAGGACGGCTTCGGTGACTTTTTCGCGGGCTCCGTCGGTGTGGGCGGGCGTGTGAAGCCAGCCTTCTTCGACGAGCGGGACGAGGAGGGGGCAGGCTTGCTCGGTGGCGGTAAGGCCGAGGGCTTCGAGGGCGTGCAGGTAGGCGTGGGACCCGACGGTGGCGGCGGTGGCGAGGACGAGGACGGGGCCGGGCTGGTGCGGCGTGGCTGCGGCGGCGCGGGCGCCGGGTTCGATGACGCCGAAGACGGGGAGGGGGGCGGAGGCGGTGCGGATTTCGGGGAGGGCGAGGGCGGTTGCGGTGTTGCAGGCGATGACGAGGAGGTCCGCGCCCTGCTCGATGAGGAAGCGGACGGAGGAGATGGCGAAGCGGGCGACGGTTTCGGGGGACTTGGAGCCATAGGGGAGACGGGCGGAGTCGCCGAGGTAGAGGTAGCGGGCGTTGGGGATGCGGGCGAGCAGGGCGCGGAGGACGGTGAGGCCGCCGAAGCCGGAGTCGAAGACGCCGATGGTCAGGGGATGGGTCTGGGTTACATCTGGAGTCATGGTCAAGGTTGAGTTGCGGGAGATTCCTGGACGAGGTCGTTGGAGGGCTGGGTGGGGCGGGTGGCGGTGTCGGTGACGGGGTAGGTGCGGGTAAGGTCGGCGTGGCCGGCGAGGGTCTCACGGGGCTGGCCGTCGACGAGGAAGCGGACCTCGGTGAGATCGGGGATGTTAGCGTGGAGGGTGCCGATGACGGAGCGGATGGTGAGGTCTTCGACTTCGATGCCGGAGGGGTGGTTTTCTGCGAACGAGGCGCGAAGGTTGATGATGGCGAGCTCGCCGGTGGAGGGGGCGGAGGGGTCGGGCGGGTTGGTGATGGGCAGGCGGAGGAGGAAGACGTCGTCGACAGCGGCGCCGGTCTGGAGGGGATGTTGGGAGTCGGGTCGGGCGTAGTCGGTGAGGAGGTGCTCGAGCAGGGCGCGGGCGCGGGTGGAGGGATCTTCGGGAAGGGCGTAGCGGCGGGTGTCGGGATGGACGGATCCGGCGTCGTCGTCGGCGAGGAGGACGGGGACTTCTTCTTCGCGGGCGGAGGTGGGGGCGGAGACGGGGGTGTTGTCGGCGGGGGCGGAGAGGCGGTCGTGGGCCTGCTGGCAGCCGCGGAGGAAGATGGTGGTGAGCAGGATGGTGCCGCCGACGAGGGTCCAGAAGAGGATGCGCTGGTAGCGCGGGATGGCGGACGGGAGGCGGAGACGGTCGAAGGTGCCGGGCGGGATGCGGAGGCGGTCCGCGAGGGCGGCGGGGAGGCGGAGCTTCATGGGCGGGCTCCCCCTCCGGTTGGGGGAGGGGAGGTGGGTTGTGGTTCCGGTGCGGGTGGCGGTGGACGGCGGATGATGGGGGCTGGGGGCTGGGTGGGTGTCGGGACGGCCGATGCTGGCTTTCTGGGATGCACGATGACCGGGGCTGCTGACGCGGGTGGAGCGGATGGGCTGGTTGGGGAGGGGGCCGGAGTCGATGCAGGTTTTGCGTCAGGGGAAGCGACGGGTGCGGTGACGGACGGAGGTGTAACGGGGCGGTTACGCCAGGCGACGAGAGCGCTGGCGACCGCGGTGCTGATGCGCTGCTGGTAGCTGGGGTCGTCGATGCGGGACGGGTCGCTGGGCGCGGCGCGCGGTGGGGCGACCTCGATGGCGATGGCGGGGCAGGTGAGGGAGTCGAGCGGGCGGACGGAGGCGTGGGTGAGGTAGACGGGGATGCCGGCGTGGAGCAGCGAGAGGCCGACCTGGTTGGCGAGGCGGAGGCTTTGGCGGACGTAGGTGGCCTGGGCGGTGGACCAGGGTGTGGCGGAGGTGACGGGGGTGGAGGGATCGGGAGGCGGGAGCTCGGAGGTGACGATGTGGACGCCGGAGCCGGCGGCGGTGGCGTGGAGGAGGATGCAGGCGAAGGCGTGGGCGTGGTTGGCGACCCCGGCCCGGCTGTCGATGGAGGGTGCGGGCGGCTGGGTGTCGAGGGCGGGGTCGCCGGCGTCGGGGTCGCGGGTGAGGGTCAGGTTGAGGTTTTCCTGCCCGGCGAGCTGCGCGCGGATGCGGCCGACGAGGGCGAGGGTGAGGTCTTTCTCAAGGAGGCCGTCGCCGATGCGGGCGCCGTCGTCGGCCCCGCCGTGGGCGGCGTCGAGGACGAGGTTGTTGTTGCGGTTGGAGGAGGGGTGGGGTGGTGGCGCGGTAGTCGGGGTCGGGGAAGCGGCGGCAGGTTGCTGGGCGGTTTGGGTCGCGGTTTGGGCCGGAAGCAGGAGGGTGGCCGTCAAGAGGCTTAGGGCGGCGGCGTAGGTTGGCGTGCGGGCGGGGGTCAAAGCGTTTGGGTGGGTCTCGGTGATTGTACCGGCGGTAAGGGTGGGGAGCACAAGAGCGAGGGCAAAGGCGAACGCAACGTGCGCCAAGCTTCGCAAAGGGACGCGGAGGGAGGCAACGACGAACGCGGCGGGCTCCGCGTTTTGCGCTGCGGACGCTGCGGAAGCAGAGATTGCGGGAGGCGTTGACTCGGCAAGTTGCCTTGGCGAAAAGGGCGGGGCTATCGCTGCTTTTCGTTCTCGCTGATTAACTCTGACGACCGGAGTTGTCGTGGGTGATTGAAGCGGCGTTGGGTTTACGGATGCCCGACCCTAGACGGCTCTGTTGGGCGCATATTTTGCGGTTCATAAAGGGCCAACACGTCTCTCACCATCTGTTCAGGCATGCCCCGAAACGATGGAACGGATACGTTTGAAAGCACGATGATCCCAAGACCGTCGTCTGGAAAGATCGCGTTGAAGCAGTACCCGCCCGCTCGTGGAGTATAGCCGTTGTGCCAGACCTGGCGGTGCGATCCGATCATCGCTGGGACAACGCCCATGGCATATCCCGTAGGTTTTCCGCCAGGCAGCCTTCCTTCCGTGCACAGCTCCTGCAGCGATTCAGCCTTGAGCAGCCGATTGCTCAACAACGCCATATTCCAACGCGAGATGTCCTGTACGGTCGAAACCAGACTGCCGGCGCCATAGAAGAGATCGAGACTGAGCGGCGGTTCTGCGGCGGCAAAGCTGGTACCGGTCCATTCATACGGAGTCGCGATTCCTTCCTGTGCGAGGAACCCGTTGCTGGTTTGAGTCATACCTAACGGACTGAATATCCTGCGCAACAAGAAGTCGGCGTATGACAGCTCGGAGACCTGAGCGATCACCTGTGCGAGCATCGCATAGTTTGTGTTGCTGTAGGCCCATCGCTCTCCCGGCGCAAAATCCGGCTTGTCCGTCTTTAAACGACATATCAACTGGTCAGGTAGGATGACGCCTTCGCGTGGCCAGTTATGCTCACGTGTGAAAGGAAAGTTACGCAGTCCAGAGGACTGATTCAGCAGCATGCGAAGTGTTATATGGCTGCCATTTGGCATTCCGGAAACGTAACTTTCCAGCTTGTCCTCAAGCGAAAGCTTGCCTTCTTCCTGCAATAGCAGAACGGCGGCCGCGGTGAACTGCTTCGTGAGGGAGCCGATTGCGAAGCGGGTCTCTGGAGTAACGGGCTCGTCTGCCGCGATATCGGCCACACCATAGCCCTTTTCAAAGACGACGCTGCCCCCAGCACAGACCAGGAACGCGAATCCTGGTGCACGGTTTTGCTCAAAGATCTGCTGTCCGATGGTATCGAAGGTCACGTTGGAGACAGCATAGCTGGATTTCAACAATGAATCGTAGAGGGACTCCCGATCCATAGCTCTCTTGTACTCTCTGAAACCGTTCAGCGCTGATCGGGCAGGTTTGTACTCGCTGAAACGTCGTTTCAGGTGCAAGTACGACCTAAGGTGTAGGTTCGGCTTAGTCGAGGGCGTAGATGGCGAGGCCGCTGAGGAGTTTGGGGTAGAAGTCGGTGGATTTTTGGGGCATGACTTCGCCGGAAAAGGAGATGTCGCGCATCTGGTCGAGGGTGACGGGTTTGGTGAGGAAGGCGATGTTGGCGTCGCCGGTCTGGACGTCGGCGATGGCTTCGGTGGCGTCGCGGACGTAGCGGAGGTTGCCGAGCGCGGTGACGGAGGCGGGGTCGAGGCCGAGAAGCTGCTCAAGGATGACCTTGTGGAGCTGGACGACGTCGAGCTGGCGCTGGCGAGGGGAGAGGTCCTTGAGGGCTTCGGCGACGACGGCGGGTTTGGGGGTGAGGAGGTAGGTGCCGTCACCGGTTACGGCGAGGAAGGCGGTGCCGGGGGTCTGGTTGAGGGCGGCGAGGTCGGGGGTGGGGAGATCCGGCGAGGGAAGTTGAGCGACGGTGTAGAAGGCGGAGGCGCGGGTGAGGAAGTCGGGGGAGGAGAGGTTGCGGAGGCCGTAGACGACGCGGTGGGTGGGGAGGATGGTGATGCCGGGGGCGTCCATGTTGACGAAGGTCATCATCATGGCGGCTTCGGGGTAGGCGGGGGTGGGGAGCTGGCCGTGCGGGGTCTGGTCGGCGGAGACGGAGGGGGATTCCTCGTCTTCGTGGGGAGCGAGCCGGTCCGTGCGGAAGGGGAGGTGGAGCTGGGCGGAGCGCTCTTTGGCGTAGGCCACGGAGGTCTCGTAGCGGTGGTGGCCGTCGGCGATGATGAGCTTCTTATCCCCCATGGCGGTGACGATGAGGTTGATGAGGGCGGGGTCGGTCAGCTTCCAGACGCGGTGGACGACGCCGTACTCGTCGGTGATCTGGAGGTCGGCCGGGGTGGAGGCGGGGTCTTCGGGGTTGGTGATGCCGAAGATCAGTTTTTCGGCGGTGAAGGCGGGGTCGGAGTAGAGCATGTAGATCTGCTCGCAGTAGGCGCGGGTGGCTTTGAAGAGGGCGAGGCGGTCGGACTTGTGTTTGGGGAAGGTCTGCTCGTGGCGGTAGACGACGCGGTCTTCATAGTCGTAGAGGTGGCCGAGGGCGATAAAGCCGCGGCGCTCCTGGACGGTGTCGGTGGTGCCGGGGACGGTGTAGGGCGTGACATAGGTTTGGGAGTAGCCGTAGAGGGCGGGTTCGGCTTCCGTGCGGAGGATGCCGTCGCGGCGCCAGTCGGCGAGGTGCTCGGCGGCGCGGGTGTAGACGTTGTGGGCGCGCTCGCCGGGGGGTAGGAACTCCTGTGGATCGGTGTCGTCGGGGCGGCGTTTGCCGAGGATGATGCGGATGAGATTGTAGGGGCTCCGGTCGTAATAGCGACCCTGCATTTCGGGCGAGATCTTGTCGTACGGCTGGGTGACGACGTCTTCCATGCGGACGCGGGTGATGTCGTAGCGGAGGGCGCGGAAGGGGTAGATCTGGGCCATTGCGGGTGTGTTTCTCCGGGGCTGGTAACTTCCAAGATTGTACGTGGGGTTGGTTACCGGCGGATGTAGGCGTCGAACTCGCCGGAGGAGCGAAGGGGGCGGTAGTGCTGAGTCCAGAGGGCGCGGAAGGCGGGGTCGCGCTCGAACCAGGCGAGGAGATTGTCGTGGCGGTCTTCGAGGATCTGGCAGTGGACGGCGGGGTCTTCGCAGCGCTGGATGAGGACGAGGGGTGGCTTCCAGCGGTTGAGATCTTCGACCATGTAGCGGTGCTGGTCGCGGTCGAGCTCCGCGAGGCGGGCCGGGGGGATGGTGCGGAGGGGTTGTTTGCCTTCGGGGTTCTCGTTGCGAAGGATGGCGGGGAGGATCCAGAGATTGTTGGTGCGCTGGGCCCAGCCAAGGTGGTATTTGGCGACTGGGGGGATGCTGGCGTCGACTTCGGTGGTGAGAATGGCGACGGGGGTGCCGGGAGGGAGGCCGGCGAAGAAGGTGGGGTCGGGTGAGGTGATGGGGAAGGAGCGGTCCGGGGTGAAGGGGTAGCCCATGAAGTGGGTGGTGAGGGCAAGGGCGAGCAGGCTGAGGGCGGCCGCGGCGGCCGGGAGCCAGGCCGGGGCTGGGCGGGGTGTCTCGGCGAGCAGGGTTACGAGTTCGAGCGTGAGGGCCAGGGCAAAGAACGAGAGCGCGGGTAGCTGCTGGTAGTACCAGCCGGTGCCCTGGAGGTAGTAGGCCAGGGTGCTGGCGGCGCCGGCTGCGAGAAGGATCTGGATGAGGGGGCGGAAGCGGGAGGGATGACGGCGGCGTGCCAGGAGCAGACCAAACGCGAGGACAAGGAGGACGTGAAGCTGGAGGGATTGGGCGATGAGTTCGGGAAGGCGGAGCGGGCCGATGGCCCAGTAGGTGCTGCGGAGGATGGGGAGGATGTCGGTGAGGTAGATGGGGGTGAGGAGGCGGATGGCGAGCAGGTAGGCGAGGCAGGTGAGCAGGATGGCCCACGGCTCGGGGCGAAGGAGCGGACGGCCAAACGGGCGATCAGATCGGCGGCGGAGCAGAAGCAGGCTCTCGACGAAAAGGGGGATGAGGGCGTGGTGAGGCTTGAGGGCAATGCCGAGGCCAGCGGCGATGCCGAGGAGGAGGCGGGCTAAAGGTTTTGGAGAATCTGCCGATAAGGAAGAAGAGAAAGAGGTTTCGGGACGGAGTTCCAGGCTGGCGGCGACGAGGTAGGGGAGGCAAAGGAAGGCGAGGAGGTGATCGCGCTGGCCGAAGTCGCGGGCCGGCATGACGGCGAAGACGGCGATGAAGGCGAACAGGAGCGTCCAGAGGAGGGCAGGGCTGGGGCGCGGGACGGCTCGGCGGAGCAGCCGGAGGCTGGCGGCAGCCGAGATCGCTTCGGTGAAAAGGACGGTGACTTTGAAGAGGGCGGTCGGAGGGAGGTGAAGGAGCTGCGCAAGGCCGGTGACGGGCAGCAGGAGCCACATAATGAGTGGCGGATTGGATTCGAGGATCTCCGGGCCGTAGAGGCGAACCCCGTGGAGCATGCGATCGGCGACGTAGAGACACCAGAGCTGGTCGTGGCCGACGGCCGGCAAAAGGGCGAGAAGGACGGCCATTCCGGCCGCCCCGGCACTTAATACTTGAAAGGTTTTGACGGTGCTTCTATTTTGGAAGGTCCCGGGGAGATCGGAGCTGCTGTCCGGTGTAGTCTTCGGGTCAAGGCGAACGGAACGGCTGGTTAGGAAGGGCATCAGGCTCAGGCTCTGCGAGGCTCCGCGACTCTGGCAGAGGTGTTGGCGGCAGATCGCGGGGATGGCATAGGGACATTATGCGGCAGCGACGGGGCTCGACGGAGATGGGCAAGGCAGGTTGGCGACGGGGACGGGGCTTTGGTCTGGTGAAGGCCAGAGGCGCGGGTACGTGGCTTAGCCTCGTGCTGCTGGCGGGGTTGGGTGTGGGCAGTGTGGGAGCTCATGGGCAGGAGAATCCGCTCGGGCAGGTGCAGACGCAGGCCCCGCCGCCAGCGCCCAAGACGGCGGATGAGAAAAAACCGGTGATCGAGGGGTCGGACAATGCTGTGGCGCTGGCGACGTCGCGCCAGGATGCGCGGATCCGGGTGGATGTGAACTTGGTGCTGGTGCCGATGACGGTGACAGATCCGATGAACCGCCTGGTGACTGGCCTCGAGCGCGACAACTTTCAGGTGTTTGAGAACAATCAAGGGCAGGTGATCAAGAGCTTCTCGACCCAGGATGCGCCGGTAACGATTGGAATTATTTTCGATCTGAGCGGGAGCATGTCGTCGAAGTTTGTGCGGGCGCGCAAGGCTTTGAGCGAGTTTCTGCGAACGAGCAATCCGCAGGACGAGTTTTTCGTGGTTGGCTTTAATGACCGGCCGGCGGTGATTGTGGACTATACGTCGGAGATCGACGACGTGGAAGCGCGCATGGTGATGTTGAAGCCGCAGAACCGGACGGCGTTGATCGATGCAATTTACCTGGGCGTGAGCAAGCTGAAGCAGGCGAAGTACGACCGGAAGGCGCTGCTGATCATCTCGGACGGTGGGGATAATCGGAGCCGGTATACGGAGGGGGAGCTGCGGCGCGTGGTAAAGGAGAGCGAGGTGCAGATCTACTCCATCGGAATCTTCGACCAGTATGCTTCGACGCAGGAGGAGCAGCTTGGGCCGATGCTGCTGAACGATATCTGCGAGATGACGGGTGGGCGCATGTTTCGGGTGTCCGATGTCGCGGATCTGGGCGACATCGCGTCGCGCATCAGTGCGGAGCTGCGAAATGAATATGTTGTGGGCTATCGACCGAGCAACCTGAAGGCGGACGGGAACTGGCGTAAATTGAAGGTGCGGTTGGTTCCACCGGCGGGTTTGCCGCCGCTGACGGTCCACAATCGCCAGGGATACTATGCACCTTCGGAGTAGAAGTCTGGGCCGGGCTGTCTGGCTGTTGTGGTGGGCGTTGCCGCTGGTTGGATTTGCACAGCAGCCAGGGACGGGGTTGCCGGGGAGTTCGCAGTTACCGTTGACGGTGGATCGGGATCCCATTCCTTCGCCGGATGCGGAGGCGCCACCGGCTGCGGCGACGGCGACGCCGGCCGGCATGAAGAACGAAGGTCCGCAAACGATCGAGCGGGATGCGGGCAGGTACACGCTGCGCGAGAACGCCTACGAAGTGCGGCTGAATGCCACGGTGCTCGATGGCAGTGGACGGTCGGTGCTGGATCTTGGGCAGGATGCCTTTCACGTGTTTGAGGACGGTGTGCCGCAGACGATCTCGTCGTTCCGGCATGAGGATCTGCCGATCTCGCTGGGAATCCTCATCGACAGTTCAGGGTCGATGTACGACAAGCGGCAGGCGGTGGACCAGGCATCGATCGACCTGGTGAAGTTGTCGAATCCGCAAGATGAGGCGTTTCTGGTGGATTTTTCCTGGGAGGCGTTTATTGACCAGGATTTTACGAGCGACATTGGGAAGCTGCAGCAGGGATTGGGGTATATCAAGTCGAGCGGTGGCACGGCGATGTATGACGCGCTGGTGGCGAGCGCGGATTACCTGAGCAAAAATGCCAAGCACCCGAAGCAGGTACTGCTGGTAGTCACGGATGGCGAAGATAACGCTTCGACCGCCTCGCTGGAACAGGCGATCCGGCGAATCCAGGATTTCGACGGGCCAGTGATTTACTGCATCGGCCTGCTGTTCGGGGAGGATACCGACAAGCGGGAGTCGCGGCACGCAAAGCGCGTGCTGGAGACGCTGGCCGAGCAGACCGGCGGGCTGGCGTATTTTCCGCGTTCGCTAAAGGAGGTTGATCCGATATCGGCCGAAGTGGCGCAGGATATTCGGATGCAGTACAGTATCGCGTACCGGTCGACCAATCCGCCGGCGAACGGCGGCTACCGGCAGGTGCATGTGGAGGCGAAGGCGAAGGGGTACGGGAAGCTGCAGGTGCGGACGCGGACGGGGTATTACCCGAGGGTGTCTGGGGCGGCGGCGAGTGGCGACGGCAGCGCGGGCTTGGCCACGGGTGCGGTCAGGAAATGACCTAGTCGGGCCGGTAGGTTTCGCTGTGCCACAAGCGGATGGAGATGCCCGCGCTGAGGCCGTATGGGTGCAGCTGACCGAAGGTAAACTGTGGCCAGTCCTGGTATTCAAAGTCGATAAGGCGCAGTTTGATGCTGCCGCCATGGAGACGGTAGTCGATTCCGGCTCCGGGGGCGACGACGAAGTATCGGCCGTCGGCGTAGCCGTAAGGAAAGCGGAACTGCCCGATGCCGGCGAGCAGCTTGGCGTAGGGCGAGAACGCGTGCGGGCGGAGGGTAAGACGCGGGCCGGCGAGGTAGGTGGTCTGCCGGATGCCGGCCTCTTCGTTGTAGGTGAGCCGTCGGGCTTCGGCTTCGATCCCCAGGTGCATGTTGAGGTTGGCGTCGACGTAGACTGCGCCACCGCCGATGTAGCGCTTGCCGAAGTCTGCCTGAAAGCCTGACGCGGCGATGCCGAGTGAGAGTCGGCCGCCTGGACCGGTGGCGGTGGGAACTGCCTGCGCGTCCGCCCGCACCGCGCTGAGTGCCGCGCCGAGCAGGATCGTTGCGGCAGGCAGAAGAGGACGAACTGCCCGAAATCGACGGATCACTGAGTCACCGTGAGCGGCACAGGTTGGGAGACGGTGACGCTGGTGGATGCGCCGGTGGCGGTGAAGTTCATGGTGTATTTGCCGGGCGGCGTGCCGTGGATATCGATGGACCCGCAGCCAATCGCGCCGAGGGTGGCGGCGGCAAGCAGAAGAAGGCTGAGCAGGTGCGCGAGCGACCGGCGAGGCCGCGATCGGAACAGGAGGAGTGAGGCCAAGGCTCCGAGAGGAAGGAAGCAGAGGGCTGTTGTGGGGTTGGTGCCGCGGACGCGCGCCTGGGCTTCGCCGCCGGAGGTGAGCGGCGTGCCGGTGTCGACCACGACGGAGACGGCGACGGAGCCGTTGGGCTGGAGCGTGACATGATCCTTGCTGAAGGTGCAGGTGGCGGCGAAGGGAAGGCCGGCGCAGCCGAGCGACAGGGTGTCCTGGAACGACTGGACTGACGCCAGGGTGAGCTGAACGGTGAGGTGCTGCTGGGTTTGCACGCTGATCGTGGCTGGATTTGCGGTGAGGGTGAAATGGGCAGCGGTGGTGATGATGACCGAGGCCGCCGGTGAGGTGGAGGTGGCGTAGAGGCTGTCGCCCTGATAGACGGCGACGGCGTTGAGGGTGCCGATGGCGGGGGTGAGGTTGAGGGTGGCGACGCCGGAGGCGTTGAGGTTGGCGGCGCCAAGGGTGGTTGTACCGGAGGTGAAAATCACGGCTCCGGTGGGTGCGGCGGGCCCCGTGCCTTCGACGACGGCGATGAGGGTCACAGTCTGCCCGGAGGTGGCGGTGGTGAGCGATGTGCTGAGCGAGGTGGCGGACGAGCGCAGTTGAATGACCTCGCTATAGGCGAGCGAGGTGGCGTTGGTGTTCCCTGTGTCGCCGCTGTACGTGGCCACGAGCGAGTGGGTGCCGGCGGCCATGGAGGCGGTGGTGAAGGTGGCGGTGCCGTTGGCGGCGAGGATGGCTATGCCAAGAGTGTTGCTGCCGTCTTTCAGCACGATGGTTCCGGTAGGAACGCCGACGCCGGCGTTGGTGACAGTGACGAGCAGGTTGACGGGGTCCGCGGTGAGGGCGGGATTATTGGCGGAGGTGATGACCGCGGTTGACCGCTGCTCGATGAGCTGAGGGAGGGCGGCAGAGGTGCTGGTGAGGTTGTTGCTATCGCCGTTGTAGATGGCAGCGACGCTGTGCTGCCCGGGCTGAAGGGTGCTGGTGGTGAAGGTGGCGACCCCGGCGGCGGAGAGCGTGGTTTGGCCGAGGGTGACGGTGCCGTCCTCGAAGGTGATGACGCCGGTCGGAGTGGCGCCCTGGCCGGTGACCTGGGCGGTGAACGTAAGTGCGGCGCCGAGGATCGACGGGTTGGCCGTGGAGGTGAGATTGGTGCTGCTGGAGGCGTCGTTGACGGTCTGGAGCAGGGTGGAGCTGCGGCTGGTCTGGCTGGCGCTGTCTCCGCTGTAGACGGCGGTGACCGTGTGTTGGCCGACAGTGAGGGACGCGGTGCTGAAGGTGGCAACGCCGGAGGTGCTGAGCGGCTCACTCCCGAGAGTGGTGGTGCCGTCGAAGAAGGTGACGCTGCCGGTGGGCGCGACGGCGTTTGCGGGCGTTACCTTAGCGGTGAGGGTGAGGAGGCGGCCGGCGATCGAGGGATTGGCCGAACTGCTGAGGCTGGTGGAGGTGGGCTGCAGGACGGCCTGTGCGAGTGGGAGCGACTGGCTGCCGGAGTGGAACGCATCGCCGGCATAGGTGGCCACCAGGGTGTGGGTGCCTGGGCCGGAGACGGTTGTAGGAAGAGCGGCGTTGCCGGACGCGTCGACGACGATGGTGCCAAGGGTGAGGGACCCATCCTTGAGGGTGACGCTGCCACCCGGCTGTCCACCGGTGCCGGTGACGTGGACGAGGTAGCTGACGGAAGCGCCGACCAGGGCTGGGTTCTCGTTCGAGGTGAGGGCGACGGAGCTGGCGGCGATCTGGACGACCTGCGTGAGCGTGGGGGAGGTTGCGGCGGAATTGTCGGTGTCGCCGGCGAAGCTGGCCGTGATCAGGTGCTGGCCCACCGAGAACGAGGCCGAGGAGAAGCGCGCGATGGAGTTGGCGCCGAGCGGTGTGGCGCCGAGTGGCGTGCCGTTGTCAGTCCAGGTCACCAGGCCGGAGGGGGAGTCGACGCCGGAGGTAAGCGTGGCGGTGAGGTTCACCGTTGTGCCGCCGAGCGACGGGTTCGTGGCGGAGCTGATGGAGAGCGAAGGAGCGGCCTTGAGGATGGTAAGTTGCTGCGCCGGGGCGGTGGAGGTGGCGTCATCGGTGTCGCCGGCGTAGACGGCGGTAAGGGTGTGTTGGCCGAGGGACAGGGTCGAGACGGAGATGGAGGCTGTGCCGTTGGTGCCGAGGGTGTGTGAGCCGATGGCGGTGGTGCCGTCGAAGAAGGTGACGATGCCGGTGGGGATGCCGCCGTTGCCGGTGACGGAGGCGGTGAGCGTGGCGGAGCTGCTGATGGTGACGCTGGAATTGCTGAGGGAGAGCGCGGTCTGGGTGGCGGCCAGTTGTACGGCCTGGCTGAAAATAGTGGAGGTGCTGGCGGCGTTGCTGCTGTCGCCGGAGTAGGTGGCGGTGAGTGGGTGCATGCCCGGTGCGAGGGTGCTGGTGTAGAGGGTGGCAAGGGCTGCGCTGTTGAGGGCGGCCGTGCCGAGGACGGCATTGCCGTCGCGGAAGGTGACGGTGCCGGTAGGAAGGACGGAGGATCCGCTGACGGCGGCGGAGAGGGTGAGGACGGCGCCGGCGCTGGCGGGGTTGTGGTCGGAGGTGAGCGTGACGGAGGTGGTCGGCTGGATGACTTCGACGACGACGGGGGAGTTGCTGGAGGCGTCGTTGGTGTCGCCGAGATAGTTGGCGACGAGGTTATGCGGACCGGCGGTGAGTGTGCCGATGGGCAGGACGGCGACGCCGGCGGAATTGAGCAGAACGCTGCCGAGCGGGGTTGAACCGTCGAGGATCTGGACGGAGCCGCCGGGGACGCCGACATTGCTGCTGACGCGGACGGCGAGCTGGATGACGCTGCCCTGGGTGGCGGGGTTGGGCGTGGGGGTGAGAACGGTGGAGGTGGTGGTCTGCGAGACGGTCTGGGCGACACCGGGTGCGGTGCTGCCGGCGTCGTTGGTGTCGCCCCCGTATACGGCCGAAAGGCTGTGCGGGCCGACGGCGAGGGTGGTGACGGAGAGTGTGGCGATGCCGTTTGCGCCGAGCTGGCCGGTACCGAGGTCGGTGGCGCCGTCACGGAAGTCAACCACGCCGGTGGGTGAGCCGCCGTTGCCGGTTACGGTCGCGTGGAGCACGACGGCCGTGCCGACGACGGATGGATTGGGCGAGGCCGAGAGCACGGTGGCGGTGGTTGCCTGCTGCACGACGAGGCTGAGCGTGAGGCTGCAGGGAAGGCTGTTGCCATCGCCCGGGTAGCTTGCGAGGAAGCCGTGTGTCGCGGGACTGAGCGAGGGGACGGTGAAGGTGGCGATGCCCTGGCTGTTGAGCGCGATCTGTCCGAGGACGGTGGCGCCGTCCTGGAAGGTGACATTCCCGGTGGGCGTGACACCGGGGCTGGTCACTGCGGCGGTGAGGGTGACGGAGCGGCCGGCGATGATGGGGTTGGCCGAGGGTGTGAGCGTGCCGTTGGTGCCGGCCTTCTGCACCTGCTGCGGCATGGCGACGGAGCTGCTGGTGGCGTAGTCGGTGGCGCCATTGTAGGTTGCGATGAGCGAGTGCGTCGCGACCGATAGCGTGCTGACGTCGAGTGCGGCGGCGCTGCTGGTGGTGGTGACCGTGCCAAGGGACGTGGCGCCGTCGAAGAAGGTGACGTTGCCGGTGAGCGGCACGCCAGTGGCGGTCTGGACGGGGGAGACGGTTGCTGTGAGATGAACTGTGGTACCGGAGTTCGACGGGTTGGCGCTCGACGAGAGGGTGACGGCGGTGATGATCTGCTCGATGGTTTCGGTGAGCGAAGGAGAGGTGCTGGTGGCGTTGTTGGTGTCGCCGCTGTAGGTGGCGGTGATGCTGTGTGGGCCGACGGCGAGGGTCGAGAGCGGAAGGGTGGCGGTGCCGTGGGAGTCGAGGCTGACGTTGCCGAGGGCTGTGGTGCCTTCGAGGAAAGTGACACTGCCGGTGGGGGTGCCGGCAGAGATGCTGGTGACGGTGGCGAGGAGATTGATGGAATTCGAGACGGTTGCGTCGGTGTTGCTGGAGGTAAGCGCAGTCGAGGTTTGCGACTGGTTGACGACCTCGAAGACGGTGTTGGAGCCGGGGTTGGCCAGGGAGTGGCTGTCGCCGGAGTAGGTGGCCTGCATGCGGTGGAGACCGACGGTGAAGTTGCTGAAGGTAAAGGTGGCGACGCCGGAGTTGGGCGAGGCAGTACCGATGAGGGCATTGGTGTCGTAGAGGAGGACGCCCCCGGTGGGGGCGATGGTATCGCCGGAGATGGTGACGGTGAAGGTGACGCTGCCGCGAACGGTGACGGGATTGCTGCTGGGGCTGAGTTGCAGGGTGGTGGCGTCGCGGATGATCTGGGTGAGGGCGGCGGAGGTGCCGGGGGCGTTGTTGGTGTCGCCGGAGTAGGACGCGGTGATGCTGTGGGTGCCGACGATGAGCGAGTTGGTGCTGTAGGCGCCGGCGCCGCTGCTGTTGAGCGTGATGGTGCCCAGGGTTGTGCTGCCATCGAGGAAGGTGACGGTGCCGGACGGGGTGACGCCCGCGCTGGAGACGGCGACCGAGAAGATGACAGAAGAGCCGGTGGCAGCGGGAGATCCGCTGGTGGAAATGGTGATGGTGGGCGGGTCGAGGCTGAGGACGTTGCCCTCGAGCGTGAGGGTATCCGGTGTGTTCGCCGAGTCGGTCCGGATGGCGATGCTGCCGGTGACGTCGGCGCCGGTGACGGTGGGCGAGAACTTCGCGCCGAGACTGCAGGTGGCGTTGATGACGATCTGCTGGCCGGCGGCGCAGGTGGTGGTGACGGGGTCGACGGTGGCGTTACTGATGGCCTGGACGGAGGCGATGTTGAGGGGTGCGTTGCCGTCGTTTTCGAGGGTCTGGGTCTGGGCGGCGGAGGTGCGAAGGACGCGCATGTCCGGATAGGTGAGCGTGTCGGCGTTGCTCGACACCATGCGGATGCGGTTATGAAAGAGGTCGGCGATGTAGAGGTTTCCGGGGCCGTCGAGAGCAAGGGTGTAAGGACCGTAGAGGCTGGCCTGGTTTGCCGGCAGGGTGTCTCCGGTGAACGACTCGAAGCTGTTGCCGACGACGCTGGAGATGTAGCCGGTGGTGGAGCTGACCTTGCGGACGTAGTTGTTGCCGGAGTCGGCGATGTAGAGATTTCCGGCGGCATCGATGACGACGCTGGCCGGCTCGTTCAGTTCGGCAGCGATGGCTGGGCCGCCGTCGCCGGAGTAGCCCTGGTTGTGATTGCCGGCGACGGTGCTGATGGTGAGGTCGAGGGCGACTTTGCGGATGCAGTGGTTGTACTGGTCGGCGATGTAGAGCTCACCGGTCGGAGCGACGGTGACGCCCCAGGGCGCGTTGAGGGCAGCGCTGATGGCCGGACCGCCGTCGCCGCTGTAGTTTTCGGAGTAGCTGCCGGCGAACAGGTTGATGGTGCCTGCGTTCAGATCGACGACCCGGACGACGTTGTTGGCGGTGTCGGCGATATAGAGCTTTCCTTGTCCGTCGAGCGCGACGCCGTTCGGGCTGTTGAGTTTGGCGTGCGTGGCGGTGCCGCCGTCGCCGAAGGAGCCGGAGGTGCCGAGGGTCCCGGCGACGGTGGTGATGATATGGGTGATGCTGTCGATGCGTCGGATTGCGTTGTTGCCGTTGTCGGCGAAGTAGACGTTGCCGGCGCCATCGAGCGTGATGGACGTGGGCGTGCTCAGGCTGGCGGAGGTTGCGGGCCCGCCGTCTCCGAACGGGCCGCTGTTGCCGTTGCCGGCGTAGGTGGAGATGTCGCCCGTGCTGGCGTCGACGCGACGGATGCGGTTGTTGTTGGAGTCTGTGATGAAGAGGTTGCCGGCAGCGTCGACGGCGACGCCGTAGGGAAGAAAGATCGAGGAGGCGGTTGCGAGCCCGCCATCGCCGCGGTAGAGCCAGTTCTGGTCGCCGGCGACGGTGTTGATCACGCCGGGGGTGAAGACGCCGAGCGAGCCGAGGCCGGTTTCTGCGACCGGGGCCGAGCCGATCACGGCGTTGCTGGCATCCTGCAGAACGACCGCGCCCTGGCGGAGGCCGGGGTACTGGGGCGTGAAGGTCACGTAGACGGTGCAGCTCTGGCCGGAAGGAATGGGAGGGGAGCTGGTGCAGGTGCCGGAGTCGGCCAGGGTGAAATCCTGGTTCAGCACGCCGCCGGTGTAGACGGAGATGCTGTTGATCGATCCGCCCGCGGGCAGGGGGATGGTGACGAGGATCGGGCTGCTTGCGGTTCCGACGGGTGTCTGGACGGCGGCGTGCGCGAACGACGACAGCAGCCAGGCAAGCAGGGCGACGAGTGTTTTGGCCGAGTTGCCGCGGGGCAAGCGCGAGGCGCAAGGGAAAGGAGGCCGGAAGATCGCGGAACGGAAGCGTGGGTGCATGTTGCCTGTCCTGCGCGTCTCCCGGGGGCGACGCGCATCAAGGTGCTGGCAGCGCTTGAAGCGGCACTGCTACACGGGCAAGGCTAGGTGTCCCGGTTTGGGCGGGGAATGGCACCGAAGTCGTAACGGGCGGAGCGAAGGTGTCAGAAAGGCTGGCGCGCGCGTTCTTTGGCCGACGGAATGAGAGCACCCTTGGCAGGGTTTCCCGCGGACAGCAGCGGTGATGCGAGTAGATCAGAGGCGCGCCGGGGTGTATCCATGCCACGCCGCGGTTCGGCGGATCGCCTCTTCGAGCGGAATGGTCACGCGCAGGCCGAGCTCGGTGGTGGCGCGCGCGATGTCCGGTACGTAGGAGTTGAGGGGCGCGAAAGGGTCGGGGACACCGTCGATCTGGATCGGGAGGAGGGGGAGGGCGGGCGTGTGTGCAGGTCGCAGCGTTGCCGCGGTGAGGCTGGCCAGCTCCGCAATGCTCACTCCATGCGGCGACCCAATGTTGTAGGCGCGATTGGCGGGGGCGCGCAGCAGGAGGTGCCAGATCCAGATGGCGAGATCGGCCATGTACAGGAAGGATCGGCGGGGCGTGCCGTCGCCGCGGATGTGGATGGGCGTGCCGGCGATGGCGCTGCCGATGAAGTTGCCGATGGCGAAGTGCGCGTCGAGCGGCAGATGCGGTCCGACAAAGGCGAAGGGGCGCGTGATGACGCACTGGAGTGCCGAGCCGTGGGAATAGGCGACGCAAAGATGCTCGGCCATGCGCTTGGCCTCGTCGTAGGAGGATTGCAGCAGAAGCGGGTCGGGCGCGCCGACGTAGGTTTCGGGGATGGCGGGGATGGGTGCGGAGCGGCCGTAGACGGCGCCGGTGGAGGTGAAGAGCAGGCGACTGGCTCCGGTAGCAAGGGCGAAGCGGAGGGTGTGCCGGGTGCCTTCGAGGATGGATTCGGCGAGCTGGTACGCGGGCCGGTCGATTCCCTGGCTGCCGGAGTCGGTGGCGGCATGGATGACGTGGGTGTGAGGCTCTGCGGGGAAGGGAAAGGTGCGGATGTCGCCCTGGAGGAGGGTCACGGCGGGATCGTCTGCCAGGTGTGGCGCCTTGGCACGAAATCGATCGATGCTGCGGGTCAGGACCGTGGTTTGGAGATGGAGCTTCAGATCGTGGTTGGCGCGGAGCAGCGACTCAAGGATCCAGTGACCGAAGAAGCCGGTTCCGCCGGTAAGGAAGAGGCGAGCGCCGGCGAGGGCGGGAAAGAGGTCGCGCGTGTGGGCGAGGACGTGGTCGAGATCCTGGTTCGGGAGCGGGCGGGCGGACATGGGCTGGTTGATTGTGCCACCGGAGGTGTGGAATCGTTACAACGGATGGGGGATGGCGTGGCCAGGGTCGGGAGATCTAAGGTGGTGTGTCTGAGGCCTGGTTGACGGCTTCGCACCTGGACAAGGGTGGTCCTGACGATCGGACCTGACTGAGCTGCGAACCCCTTGGTGGCTACTGTACCGAAATAGAACAGTCATCAGGAATCGTGAGTTTCTGCCGATAGACGGTGCAGGACTGCCTGCATCCGCGACATCGTCAGAGCAGCCGGGAAGCGAGGTACGCTTACGACGCTTTTGAATGCCATTCTGCTGCTTGGAACGACCCTGCTGGTGTTTGGTACGGCGGGTATGGTCACGGTACGTCTCAGCAACCCCCGGCTGCACGGACTTGGATGGATGGCCGGCGCCTTTGCGGCTGGCGGCGTCGGTGCGGCGCTTCTGCTGATGGAGCCTCATTTTGCGTCTCACCTACCCGGAGCAGGATCCGATCTCGCAGTTCTGCTGGCGTTTGTGCTGTTGCAATGCGCAGTGCTGGAGCTGCTCGAGGAACGGCACCGGGTTCCCGGGTTTGGACTTTGGCTGCTGGGCCTGGAGGTGCTGGCGCAGTTGTGGATGTGCCTGAGCTCCGCCCCCGGACGGATGCACATCGTGGTGATCGGGTTCATGATGGCGGCGCAGGGGGTGCAGACGGCAATGCAGCTGGTGCGGCAGCAGCGACCCGGCATGCGGGCGTCTATGTTGTTCAACGCGGGTATCCTGGTCTGCTATGCCGTGCTGAACGTGCTTCGAAGTCTTATCGTGGTGGTGGAGCTGCGCCGGACGTACCTGTTTGGACCGATCGAGGTGGCGACGTATGTCGGGTACGTTGCGGCCGCCCTGGGTCTGGCCTTCGGGTTCTTCTGGATGACGACGGCGAAGCTGAGCGCAGAACTGGAGCACATGGCGAACACCGATCCGTTGACCCGGGTTTACAACCGGCGGGTGTTTCGCGACTGGTGCGCGAAGGAGTGGGCGCGGAGCCAGAGGGATGGATCGACGTTTTCTCTGCTGGTGGTCGATGTGGATCACTTCAAGCGGGTGAACGACCGGTACGGTCATCGTGCGGGAGACCTGGTGCTGTGCGCGATTGTGGAGCAGATGCAGGATTCGGTGCGGGGTATCGATGTGCTGGGGCGATGGGGCGGGGAAGAGTTTGTGTCCTTACTGCCGGGAGCGGACCGGGATGCGGCCCTGTTGGTTGCGCAGCGCATCCGGCGCAATGTGGAAGCGCTGCGTTTGACCAAGATCCTGCCGGCGGCTTACGAGTTCGACGTCGAGGAGGACGGGTTGACCGTGAGCATCGGGATGGCAAGCTTCCGCGGTGGCGCGGACCGTGTGGAGGAAATGATGGATCGGGCGGACGCGGCGCTATACCGCGCCAAGGCGGAGGGAAGAAATCGTGTCCTCACCGCGCAATAGGAGAGCTGTGGACGATGGCGTTTACTCGGCCAGCCGCTGCGGCATCTTGTCGAAGTTCGGGCCGAAGTAGACGCGCTCCACCACCATGCAGAAGATGTGCTCGAGGGTGAGGTGGGATTCCT
Source organism: uncultured Acidobacteriaceae bacterium (assembly GCA_964243475.1). Lineage (GTDB taxonomy): Bacteria > Acidobacteriota > Terriglobia > Terriglobales > Acidobacteriaceae > Edaphobacter. Next base: position 110,857 of record CAXTEU010000011.1, read on the forward strand.
GGATGTTCATGGTGGTGGAGGACGGGATGATGACGTTGATGTCGGAGAGGTCGCGCATGGCGCCGCCGCCGTTGCCGGTGTAGGCGACGGTGTGGATCCCCATGGTGCGGGCGAGCTTGAGGGCCTTGACGCAGTTTTTGGAGTTGCCGGAGGTGGAGATGGCCAGCAGGACGTCGCCGGGGTTGCCGAGGGCTTCGACCTGGCGCTCGAAGACGTTGTCGTAGGAGTAGTCGTTGCCGATGGCGGTGAGGATGGAGGTGTCGGTGGTGAGGGCGACGGCGCGCAGGGCGGGGCGGTCTACGGTGAGGCGGGAGACGAACTCGGCGACGAGGTGCTGGGCGTCGGCGGCGGATCCGCCGTTGCCGCAGACGAGCAGTTTCTTGCCGGCCTTCATGGCTTCGGCGGTGATCTGGCCGGCTTTGACAACGGCCTCGTGGATCTCTTCCGAGGCGAGGACCTGCTGCATGGTGTTGAGGGACTGCTGGAGCTGGCGTTTGACGAGGTCTTGCATGGGGCTCCCGGGAGTGAAGTTAGGAAAGCGTTGGTACGCCGACGTCCGGGATCGTGAGCTGGACGGGGCCGGTCTTCGGGTAGCCGAAACCGTTGTCGAAGTTGATGCGTTCGAGCTCGACGGCATAGGGCCGCTTCTGGACCTGAGTGTAGATGGCTCCGACGTACTCGCCCATGACGCCGAGAAAAACGAGCTGGAGGGAGGCGATGAAGAAGACGCCGATGAGCATGGGGGCGAGACCGAGTTCGAAGTGCGACCAGAAGACGAGCTTGAGGACAAGGTAAGAGAGGGCGATGAGGAAGGCCAGGACGGCGCCGCCGAAGCCGGCGAAGGTGGCCAGGCGGAGAGGGACTTTGGAGTGGTTGATGATGCCGAGCATGCCGATGTCGTAGAGGGTGTACCAGTTGTTCTTGGTGATGCCGAACTTGCGTGAGGGCTGGTCGTAGAGAAGCTTGACGGTGGGCAGGCCGATTTCGGCGATCATGCCGCGGAAGTAGGGGTAGGGATCGTCGAAGGAGCGGACAAGGTCGACGACCTTGCGGTCATAGAGGCCGAAGCCGGTGTAGTTCTGGATGGTTTCGATCGAGGAGAGGCGCTCGGCAATGCGGTAGTACTGCTTGCGCGCCCAGAACATCAGGGAGGCTTCCTCCGAGGTGCGCTTGATGCCGAGCACGCAGTAGGCTCCGTTTTCCCACTCGCGGATCAGGTCGGCGATCATGGGCGGCGGATCCTGAAGGTCAGCTACGATGCCGAGGACGGCGTCGCCCCTGGCCTGGAAGAGGGCGTGGATGGGAGAGCGGATGTGTCCGAAGTTGCGGGAATTAACTATGACTTTGACGTTTGGGTCTTGCGCGGCGATGCGCTTGAGGATGGCGACGGTCGAGTCGCGCGAGCTGTTGTCGATGAAGATGTGCTCGTAACGGTACTTGCCGATTCCGGCCATGACGTCGCGAACCTGGGTGTAGAGGTTGAGGACGTTATCCTGCTCGTTGTAGCAGGGAGTGACGATGGAGATGGTCTTCTGCGATTCCAAGCGGCTTGAGCCTCGGGACGAATTCAGAGAGCGGTTCCGGCTGCGGGACTAGTGTAGCTCTCCGGTGAGCGTCAGGCGCGGAAAGAGAACTTCTTGTGGCCGAAGTAGCTGTAGACGGCGGTGAAGGCGGTCATGAGGGCGCCTGCGGCGTATCCGGCGTAGACGCCGTGGAGCATGGGCACGGTCTGGAGGGCGCGGGTGAGGATGGGCAGGGCGATGAGGTTCGGGATCATGCCGGTTCCGTAGACGGCGAAGCAGCGGAGCCACTCCTTGAGGTAGTTGCCGGTGGTATGGAAGACGAAGAACTTATAGCAGAGGAAGGAGTTGGTGATGCCGATGGGGGTGGAAAGGATGCTGGCGAGGTCGACGGTGAGGGGAAGGTACCGGTGCGGGAGCACCTTGCTGAAAAGGTGGACGAAGAGGACGTAGAGGCCGTACCCGAAAATGGTGTTCCAGACGCCGACGCCGAGGTAGCGAAGAAATTGGCCGGAGGGGAAGAGGTGTTGGAGCCGGGCGAGGAGGCCGGTTTCGGCGGCTTTGGCGGGACTAGAGGGCACTGCGGCCTCCAGCGGCGGGATGGGGGAGGATTCGGTCGGCATGCCGGATCCAGTATCGCAGGTCGGCGCAGGTCGGCCGATGGGAGTGGGGGTGTGCGATGCCGGGTGTGACAGACTTTGAGGGGATGCGAAATCTGATTCTGTCGTTGGCGGTGATGGCCATTCACCGGGGCCTGCTGCTGCGCAATCGCGTGTTTGGCCTACCGTATCCGGTTTACGGCGGAGCGGCAGCGGAGGTGGAGCGGTGCTCGATGGACGTTGAAGGTACGACCGTGCATGGGAGCCTGGTGCTGCCACGGGAACGCCGGCCGACTGCCGGGGTGCTGCTGCTGCACGGGATCGGTGAGACGGTGGAGCACTGGGAGGCGGTGCAGCAGATCTTCGCGGCAGAGGGGATTGCTTCGCTGGTCGTGGATTACCGGGGGTTTGGGAAGAGTGGGTGGTGGTTCAGTACGCGTCGGGCGGAGCTTGATGCGTTGGCCGCCTACCGCTATCTCGAACGGCGTTTGCCTGGGGTGGCCCTTTCGCTGGTGGGGTTTTCCCTGGGTTGCGGAGTGGCGGCCGCGGTGTGTCGCCGGACGGGGGCGAGGCTGCTCGTTCTATGTGCGGGCTATCTCTCGCTGCGGAAGGCGGCGCGGACGATCGGCGTGCCATCTGTGATGACGTGGCTGATGCACGATGTCTGGTCTCCAGAGAACGTGCTCCGGAGATGCGAGATTCCGGTGTTGCTTGTGCACGGGGAAGCAGACCGGCTGTTTCCGTCTGGGCTGGCTCGGTCGCTTTCGGTCGCTTGCACTTCCCCGTGTGAGCTGCATGTGGTGGCGGGTGTGTCCCACGATGACCCGATCTTCCGGCCAGGTGCTTCCTTTTGGAGGCCGGTGGTGGAACGGGTCAAGAACGCTGCGGGTTGAGGGAGTGCACACTTCCGGCGAGGGTCGCTCGCCAAAGCGGAATCAGCCGTGCTGACGAAGGTGTTCCACCAGATGCGTGGCTACGCGGTGGGGGGCTTCTCTTTGCACGAAGTGGCCGACGCCGGAGATCAGGATGCGCTCGTAAGGGCCGGTGAAATACTTCTCCGCGCCGTCCGTGGTCTCAAGCAGCTCACAGTGATCCTCGATGCCATGGATCAGGGTAGTGGGGGTTTTCAGGGTTTTGGTGGATTGGAAGCGGGCCTGAGGCTTGCGGTAGTGCGGGTCGAGCGGGGCGTGTCCCCAGCGGGAGCGGTAGGCGTGGAGCACGACATCCTGGAAGTCGGTGCCTTTCCAGCTTTTGGCGGTCTCGGCGAACTCGGCTTCGGTGTACCAGCCGGGGGGGCTCCAGGCGTCCCACTGCGCTAGGCCGAAGGCGACGGGGTCGGCGCGGAACTTCCTCTCGCCAGGAATGGTGCACAGGAGCCACTGGTACCAGAAGGCGCGTGCCTGTGGGAAGGCGGGCGCCTCGGCCTTGTCGGGCTCGAAGGGGACGGAGATGGCGACGAGGGACTTGAGGCGCTCGGGCGCCAGGGCGGCGAGGGCGTAGGCGGTTCGGGCGCCCCAGTCGTGGCCGATGAAATGGAAGCGCTTGAGGCGAAGGTGGTCGGCGAGGTGGAGCATGTCCGCGGCATACGCCACGGGCTGGCCGGTATGGCGCGGGGTGCGGCCGATCAGGCGACGACGGAAACTCGACGGGCCATACGCGCGGAGGTATGGGACGACGGTGCGGTAGCCCGCCGCGTGGAGGGCGGGAAGGACTTTGTCCCAGGTGCGCGGGGAATCGGGCCAGCCGTGGACGAGGAAGATGGCTTCACCGGTTTCGGGGCCGGAAAGCTCGTAGGCGAGCTTGATCTGGGGAGTTTTTAGCTTCTCGATGCGCATGCTCTTTTGGGATGCAAGCCGTGCGGATCAGGCTGGCTCGGGCCGACCGGTGTCTGCGGCACAAGGAAGCTCAGGGGTGCGATGGCCGCGAACGCGGGTCTTCGCCAGCAGGGAAGAGCCGGAGATCGAGGGGTGATCGGAGAGCGATGACGAAGAGGATGACGAGGTCGACCGCCTTGACCTGGCCGGCAAAGCGGAGACCTTGGTGGATTAGGTAGTTTTCCGAGCTGAAGAGTAGCAGAAAGCAGGCCAGCAGAGCCGCTTCGACGGTTCTACGTCGACGGTCCGGGTGCTCACCCAGCATGCTGAGGATGAGAAGCACAAACGGGGTATAGACGTGCAGCAGGGTGTAGTCATGCGACACGGGCGGGAGTAGGACGGACACGACGACGATGGCCAGCACCTGATTGAACATAGGGAGATGGCGAATGCGCAGGAAGTAGAGCAGGATGCCCAGGATGGCTGCGGTGACAAGGTAGGGGCGGATCAAGAGCGGGAGCAGGTCTGTCCTGTTGAAGCGAACCAGGCAGAGCTTAAGGATGGCGAAGAGGGAGTGATCCATGCCGCTTTCGGGCGGATGGAACTGAAAGACGTAGACGGCCTGGAAGTACTTCAGGCCGACGGCGATCTCGCGGTTGGCGGTTGGGATATTCGGACCGAGGAGGTGGAGGGAGAGCAGGGTGACGGAGACGAAAAGCAGGGCACCGAAGGCGATCTCTTTGTATCTCTTTCTTGAGAGCAGAAGACCGAAGTAAACGAAGGGGAAGATTTTGACGGCTGCAGCAAGGCCAAAGCAGGCTGCGGCCGACCAGTGTCGCTCCCGGACGTATGCCCAAACTCCAAGGGCCACGAGCATCCAGACGAGGATCTCCATGTTGGCCAGAAATAGTTGCAGCGCTGCGGGATACGATAGAACAAGCAGGGTGCCAACAAAGCCGATTGCGGTGACCGTCCGGAGGTTTCGCTTGAGGAGTGCTCTGGTGAGCAGAGCCGCAGCTGCAAGGTACGCCAAGACGCAGGCGAGGATGAAGTCACGATGTGGTCGGGTCGTTTCAGCGTAGAAGAGGTCGTACGGAAGCGACATGGGAGCCGGGTACGTGAACGGGATAGGGGCCGGAGCCGTGTAAAATCCCGGCGTGCCGAAATGAGCGAAGCGGTTTCGAAAGCAGATGAAGTCAAATTGCCAGCTAGGCCTTTGGAAGATCGGGTTGCCGTATGGATAGGCGAGGCCGTGCCGGTGAATGAGCAGTCGGGTCGAGAGAACCGTGAGGCAGGCGAAGAAAACCACGCCGAGCCAGAAAAGACGGAGCAGCTGCGGCATCACAGTGAGAGGCTTCAATGACCTTGGGACTTCCTCTTGCGGGAACCCAGTTTCTGCGGGCAAGCGGACCTCTACTTTGATGGCTGTGGCCTGCGTGGCATGCACGCGTCAAGGCGGTTATTCGGGCAGCGGTTTGACGATCATGTTGGCGAGGAACTCTTCGCGGGGAAGGAAGGGGAACAGGTCCTCGAGGGGTTTGGAGACGAAGGAGCCGTCTTCTCGCTGGTAGGACTGAAGGCGTGGTGCGCGGACTTCGTCGGGGATGACGTGGACGTCGATGAGGACCGGGCCGGGGGTGGCGAGGATCTTGCGCACGTCTTCGCGGAGGTCCGTCTGGTCGTGGATGACGACGGAGGGGATGTCGTAGGAGGCGGCGATCTTGGAGAGGTTGGGGACGGTGAGGCCGGTGGCGGCGTCGGCGCCGATCTGGGGGGAGCCGAAGTAGGCCTGCTGGGAGGCGCGGATGGAAGCGTAGCCGTCGTTGTTGAGGACGAAGAGCTTGATGGGGAGCTGGAGGCGGCGGATAGTTTCGAGCTCCTGGATGTTGAACTGGAAGCCGCCGTCGCCGTCCACCAGGATCGTCTGGCCGGAGCCCGAGCCGATGGAAACGGCGATGGACATGGGAAGGCCGTAACCCATGGAGCCGAGGCCGGCGGTGTGGAAGATGCGTTGGCCCGCGCGGGTGGGACAGGCGAGGAGGAAGATCTCGATGCCGGAGCCGGAGGAGCCGGAGACGAGCTTGTCGGTGGGTTTGGACTCGGTGCCGATGATTTCGGCGAGGTTGAAGATGGAGACGAGGCCTTCGGGTTTTCTGTGCTCGTCGGTGACGACGTTGTAACGCGTCTTCCAATCGGCGGCGCGGGCGTTCCAGTCGGCCCAGCGGGTGTGATCGATGGGCTGCTTGAGGGCTTTGAGCTGGGTGAGGAGCTCGTCGAGGAAGGCGCGGCAGTCCGCGATGATGGGCTGCTGGAGGTGGGGGTGGAGCTTCGCGAGCTCGGCGGCGTCGATGTCGACGGCGACCTTGTGGGCTTCGCGGGCGAGGTTCTGCGGGGCGTAGCCGGTGATGGCCATGTCGAGGCGAGCGCCGGTGACGAGCAGGAAGTCGCAGTTCTGGAGGGCGAAGTTGGCTCCGCGGGCGGCCACGTTGCCGGGACGGCCGACGAAGGTGGGGACGTCGGACGGGACGAGGTCGGCGGCGCACCAGGTGGCGACGGTGGGAATGTCGAGAAGGGTGCGGAGCTCGGTGAACTGCGCTTCCGCGCGGGCGAGTCGGGTGCCGTTGCCGGCGAAGAGGAGCGGTCGGGAGGACTTGAGGAGCTCGTCGACGACGCGGCGGACTTCGTCCCGGAGGTTGGCGTTCGACTGCGCGGCCTCGTGCTCGGTGGCGTCGAAGGAGCGCAGGGTTGCGGGATCAGGAAGGGGCGAGGCCTGGACGTCGAGGGGGATGTCGAGCCAGACGGGGCCGGGCCGGCCGTTGAGGGCGAGGTACCAAGCCTTCTCGAGCTCGTAGCGGATGTCGAGCGGGTCGAGGACGGTCTTGGCGTACTTGGTGATGGGAGAGACGATGGAGACGATGTCGACTTCCTGGACGCCGAGCTGGCGCATGCCGAGCGGCTTGCCGGTGACGGAGTCGAACATGCGGTCGGGACGCTTGACCTGACCGGAAAGGAACAGGGTCGGCGTGGAGTCGAGCCAAGCACCGGCGACGCCGGTGACCGTGTTGGTGCCGCCGGGACCGGTGGTGACGAGGGCGACGCCGATGCCGTTGACGGCCTTGGCGTAGGACTCGGCGCACATGGCCGTGGCCTGCTCGTGGGAGTTGCAGATGGGGGTGAGGCGGTGCTCCCCCGCGAGGGAGGCGTTGAGGTGCATGGCGCCGCCGCCGGTGACGAGGAAGACGTGCTTGACGCCGCCATCGGCGACGAACTGGAAGATGTAATCGGAGAGCTTCATCGGTCCTTATGGTATCGGGTTGGGGAGGTTGAGGGCGACTACTCGGGCGGGCGCCAGGCGAAGACGTCCTGGCCGCGCAGTTCGCGGGCCTGGAGGATGCTGTCGATGAGCTCGCGGACGGCGCCGCGGCCGCCCTGCTTGGTGGAGACGAAGCCTCCATGGCGGACGTAGGTGAGGACGTCTTCGGCGGCGTTGGCGGGGCAGCAGGCGAGGCCGACGATCTCCATGGGAAAGAGATCGTTGAGGTCGTCGCCGAAGAAGGCAGTCTGGTCGAGGTGTAGCGAGAACTCGGTGGTGAACTCGCGGAGGGCTTCGGCCTTTTCGCGGGTTCCTTTGCGGACGAAGGGAATGCGGAGCTTCTCGGCGTAGCGAGTGACGAGGGGCGAGTCTTCGCCGGAGATGAGGGCGAGCTTGAGGCCGAGGCGGCGAGCGAGGGAGATTCCCATGATGTCGGCGAAGGAGAAGGTTTTGGACTCTTCTCCGGAGCCGGACCAGGTGAGGGTGCCGTCGGTGAGGACGCCGTCGACGTCGAAGGCGATGGCCTGAAGGGTGAGGAGTTTCTCGGGGTTGAAAGGCATGTGCCTGCTTAGTGTATTCGGTGGAATGGGCTGTCAGGTTGAGCGATGCGGCTGCGGATCCGGGGTGGTGAGGCCACCCCTGCCCCGGAGGTGTCTTTTCCGGACTAAATTCTGCCGAATGAGACACTTGCGTGGGTTGATCGACCGCAAAGTACTGATTCCAGAAATGATGGACGCAAAATACTGTAAACAAAGGAGTTGGGTGGGTTTCCGGGCTTCGGGTTGTGCCTCTTGTTGGGATTTGCCCTAGTTCAAGTTTAGCGAAGTGCGGGAGCTGGTACGCCACGGCCAAAGCGCTCAAAACAGGGATTTTGCGGCGCTTAGCGCTTGACGGGTTGAAGTAAGACGGGCTGGAGGGGCGGCGAGTTGACGGCCGGAGACAGCGATAGCTCGGTTGACAGGGCGGCAGAGTCAAGTGGGCTTGGGTGCCGCGAGTGCTGTTCCTGTCGCGTGCTGTACGCCTTTGAGCTCCCGGATCGCGGTGCTGTTGCTCCCGGGACGAAACACTGGATCCTTTACTTGGAGCTGGGGCTAGGAAGCGAATTCCCGTTCAACGGTCCGTCTATCAGCGTTTTCAAAAGAGTCGGGTTATCTACGACGTAAAACCTGGGTTCCATTCTCTTATGTTCTATGAGCTGCGATACACCCTGAGCGGTGATCACCTCAAATGAGGGATACCCACTATCCCTATCTGTAAGACCTTCGACGGAGATGGGAGCGGAGCCCCTAAGTGTTCCATTTACTTCACCTAGTATGTGGTTTTTCCTGTCATATAGGGTGAAAGTAGCGGACCTTCCCGTGGGCCTTACATAGTACTTCATCGTGACTGAGACATTGGCACGGCCTACTTCAGGCGGAAGATTGAACCATGTGGGCAGCCTCGACTCGTTGGCCAGCTCAAACGAGGCTTCTGGCGGATACTTGCAAGCCACCGTTGCAGCAGATAACGAGATCGCCGCAACGCAGATGCGCAGAATAATTCTAGGGAGTCGGTTCACTTTCTTCACCTGTTTACCACCATCTCAAGGGAAAAGTCAGAATGAAGGGTGAAAAGTCTTTTCGTTATATATGCCTTTACATTCGAGTGGCGTAGGCTCTCGCATGACCAGAAGGCCCTCGTGAATCGACTGATATGTGGAGGAGCCGGCACACACGTAGTTGGGGTGCATGAAAAAGCCCCGAGGCGTCAAGCGTCGGGGCTCTTCTGCGTTCTGTTGACTTGGGGAACTAGACGGCGGCGCCGACGCGGCGGAGTTTCTTCATGACGGGGACTTCTTCGTCGTAGACGCGCTTGATGCCGTCGCCCATGGATTGCTCGCAGAGGCGGATATCGCGGACCAGGCGGGAGATGCCGTTGGGCTCGAGGGAGGCGGACTGATCGGAGCCCCACATGGCGCGGTCCATGGTGATGTGGCGCTCGACCATCGAGGCGCCGAGGACGGCGGCGGCGACGGAGGTGGGGATGCCGGTTTCGTGGCCGGAGTAGCCGACGGGGATGCCGTAGCGCTCGCGCATGGCGGGGATGGCGCGGAGGTTGAGCTGCTCGTATTTGGCCGGGTAGGTGGAGGTGGTGTGCATGAGGACGAGGTTTTCCTTGCCGAGAACGTCGACGGCGTGGTCGATCTCGTCGTAGGTGCTCATGCCGGTCGAGGCCACGACGGGCTTGCCGGTTTTGCGGATGTGGCGGAGGAGGTTGTCGTCGGTGAGGGAGGCGGAGGCGATTTTATAGACGGGGGTGTCGAACTCTTCCATGAAGTCGACGGCGCTCTCGTCCCAGGGGGAGACGAACCAGGGGATCTTGACGGACTTACAGAATGCATCGATCTCGGCGTAGTCCTCGTGCTCGAACTCGAGGCCGTACTTGAGGTCGCCGTTGGTGTCGCCGAAGGGATTGGGACGCGGGGTGGCGAGTTCTTTGGCGGTGTAGACGACGTCGACGGTGCGCTTTTGGAACTTGACGGCGTCGCAACCGGCGGCGACGGCCACGCTGATGAGGCGCTTGGCGAGGTCCACGTCCCCGTTGTGGTTGATGCCGATCTCGGCGATGACGTAGCAGGGTTGGCCGTCTCCGACGAGTTTGGTGCCGATCTTGATTGTGCTCATGTAGGGCGCTCCGGGGAGTTCGTCTAGTGCGTTGCAGCACCGACAAGATTGTTGCAGATTGAGGCGCTGACAGTCTACCGGGCGCGGGACTGGGGAAGGCCAGGACGGGTAGGGCGGCGAGGGTGGATGATGGAAGGGCAGAAGGTCGGCACGGCGAGGCCGAGGACCGGGAGACGAGATGCGACGCGTTCTAGGAGTGGTGGTGATGGCGATGCTGGCAGGTGTGGTGGCGCAGGGACAGAGCGAACGGGACGTGGTGGCGGAGGATGCGCCGAGTGTGCTGCTGTGGCCGGGCGGAGCTCCGGGGGCGAAGGGGACGGCGCTGGGCGACAAGCCCTCGGTAACGGTGTATCTGCCGGCAACCAACGCGACGGGGACGGGGGTGGTGATTGCGCCGGGTGGAGGGTATGCGGACCTGGCGATGGTGCACGAGGGGTATGCGGAGGGGCGATGGCTGGCGGACCACGGGATTGCGGCGTTTGTGCTGCGGTACCGTCTGGGGCCGGTGTACCACGCTCCGGTGGAGCAGGACGATGCGAAGCGGGCGATGCGGCTGGTGCGCGCGCGTGCGGCGGAGTTTGGGGTGCGACCGGACCGGATAGGGATGATGGGGTTTTCGGCGGGTGGGCACCTGGCGGCGATGACGGGGACGGTGTTCGACGCAGGGAATGCAGGGGCGGCGGATGCGATTGAGCGGCAGGGGAGCCGGCCGGATTTCCTGGTGCTGGGGTACCCGGTGATCACGATGGCCGGTGCGGAGACGCACCGGGGGTCGCGGACGTTTCTGCTGGGGGAAGCTCCGACGGCGGCCGAGGAGCGGGAGTTTTCGGCGGACCAGCAGGTGACGGGGCAGACGCCGCCGACGTTTTTGTTTGCGACGACGGACGACAAGGTGGTGCCGGTGAGGAACAGCGTGCTGTTCTATTCGGCGCTGGTGGGGGCTGGGGTTTCGGCGGAGATGCACCTGTTTGCGCATGGCGACCATGGGTTTGGGATGGGCAAGGGAAGTTTGGAGCTGGAGGCCTGGCCGGAGCTGATGCTGCGGTGGCTTGAAGCACAGGGGCTGGCGGCGCCGGCGAGCAAGGGAGGAAAGTAGATGAGCGAGGTGGAGCGGTTTCGGGCGAGTGAGGCGGGGGAGTGGAGCGGGGCGACCCTGGCGTTGTGGTGGGCCGGACGCGGGAACTGGGAGCGGGCCCACAAGGTGGCGCAGGAGACGGACGGGGCGGACGGGGCGTGGGTGCACGCGATGCTGCACCGGAAGGAAGGGGACCTCGCGAATGCGGGGTATTGGTACAGGCGGGCGGGGCGGCGGCTGGCGACGGTCGAGATCGAGGTGGAATGGGCGGCGATGGTGAGGGAGCTTGCCGGTCGAAGTGACGGGCTGCCGCAGAGCTCTGCTTAGGCGCCGACGCGGAGATGGTCGGCGTGGAGGGAGGTTTTTTTCACCGGGACGGGGGAGGGACGGGTCTCACGTATGCGGGGACGTGTTCTTCGCGTTGGGCGAAGCGGACGAGGACGAGCCTGTCGGGGAACAATGAAGTCTTTACTTTTTTCTTACGAACTTTTGCGGGCTGTCCTGTAAAGTAGGCGCATCGGTTACAGGCAGATGACTGCGCTCCCTCGGTGAGCGCACCCCAGGGTTCTTCGGCGGAGCTGTCTCGCATTGGCGGGGATGCCGGAGTCTTGCTGGGGTGAGGCGTCCCTGACTTCGACTTGGATGGTGTTGCGCATGGGTAAGACGGCAGTGAAGGTGTGGTTGGTGGTGTTGCTGGTCTTGGGGAGCCTTGCCGTGACGGGCGGGCGTGCGGCCGAGGCGCAGATGCCGGCGACGGCGGGGACGGACCGGGTGGCGGCGCTCGAAAAGCAGGCGGGCGACAATGCGGCGGCGATCGCGGCGGCGCAGACGGCGGGCGACAACGGATGGATGCTGGTGAGCGCGGCTCTGGTGCTGATGATGAGCGGACCGGGGCTGGCGCTGTTCTACGGCGGGCTGGTGCGGCGGAAGAACGTTCTGGGAACGATGATGCAGACGTTTGCCATGATGGGGGTGATCACGGTGCTGTGGGCGCTGGTGACGTACTCGCTGGCGTTTGGAACGGGGAATGCGTTTATCGGTGGGCTGCACAATGCGTTTCTGCATGGGGTGGGGCTGCTGCCGGACAAGGACTATGCGGGGACGATTCCCTTGCAGACGTTCATGGTGTATCAGCTGATGTTTGCGATTATTACGCCGGCGTTGATTTCGGGGGCGTTTGCGGAGCGGATGAAGTTTTCGGCGATGCTCGCGTTTATGGTGTTGTGGGCGATCTTTGTCTACAGCCCGATGGCGCACATGGTCTGGGGCAAGGGTGGGTTGCTGAACGCGAGCCTGGGCGGGAAGTTTCCGACGCTGGACTTTGCGGGTGGGACGGTGGTGCATGTGACGAGCGGCGTGAGTGCGTTGGTGACGGCGCTGTATCTCGGAAAGCGGCTGGGGTACCCGAAGGTGGCGATGCCGCCGCACTCGGTGGTGCTGAGCTTTATTGGGGCGTGTTTGTTGTGGGTGGGTTGGTTTGGGTTCAACGCCGGGTCGGCGCTGGGGGCGGGGACGCTGGCGACTTCGGCATTTGTGGCGACGCACTTCGGCGCGGCGGCGGCGGCGTGTGGATGGAGCGTGGCGGAGTGGCTGCGGCAGGGCAAGGTTTCGGCGCTGGGAGCGATCTCGGGCGCGGTTGCCGGGTTGGTGGGGATTACGCCGGCGGCGGGGTTTGTGACGCCGATGAGCGCGTTGTGGATCGGGTTGATTGTCGGCGTGTTTTGCTACTTCATGGTGGTGAAGGTGAAGGCGGCGTTTGGGTATGACGACTCGCTCGATGCGTTTGGCGTGCATGGGGCGGGCGGGACGATGGGGGCGATTTTGACGGGGCTGTTTGCGAACAGCGCGATCAATCCGATTTTTGGGGCGGGCAAGGCGACGGGGTTGCTTGAGGGCAATGCGAAGCAGCTGGGGAACCAGCTGGTGGGCGTGGCGATCGCGTGGGTCTTGTCGATTGTGGGGACGCTGGTGATTTTGTTTGTGGTGGACAAGGTGATTGGGCTGCGGGTGAGCGCGGATGACGAGCGCGAGGGTCTGGACCTGTCGCAGCACGGTGAAGAAGGGTACGATTGGGCGGCGTAGACACGGCGATGTGCTGGGCGGAGGAGTGAGGCGATGCAGAAGATTGAGGCGGTAATTCAGCCGTCGAAGCTGGACGCGGTGAAGGATGCGCTGGTGGAGATTGGCGTGGAAGGGATCACGATCCTGGAGGCGCGGGGGCATGGGCGACAGAAGGGGCACACGGAGTTTTACCGGGGACGGGAGTATTCGGTGGATTTGCTGCCGAAGGTGAAGATTGAGACGGTGGTGCGGGACGAGATGGCCGAGCGGGCGATCCAGGCGATTGCGACGGCGGCGCGCACCGGAAAGATCGGCGACGGGAAGATCTTTGTGTCGCCGGTGACGGAGGCGATCCGGATCCGGAACGACGAGCGCGGCGAGATCGCGCTGTAGCGGCGGGGATTCCGAGAGGCGAGGCGGACGCGCCCCTCTGGCCGGGCCGAGCTGGGGCGAAACGGCGGGAGGGGGATGGACGCGAGCGGAGAAGCGGAACGGGGCGAGCTTCGGGAGCGGTACCGGCGGCAGATGCTGGCGCTCGGGGAACGTTTTGCGCGCGAGCAGACGGACGCCCGAGCCGGGGTGACGCTGGTACGGGAGCGGGCCGAGGCGACAGATGACCTGGTGCGCGGGTTGTGGGCGGGACTGACTGGCGGCATGGACGGCTCGGTGGCGCTGGTGGCGGTGGGCGGGTATGGGCGGCGGCAGATGTTTCCGTACTCGGACCTGGATCTGCTGTTTTTGTTGGACGGGAAGGCAGCCGAGCGCGAGGTGAAGAACGCAATTCGGAGGCTGAACCAGGATCTTTGGGATGCGGGGCTGCGGGTGGCGGCGGCGACGCGGACCGTGGCGGAGTGTGGGCGGTGGGACGCGGAGAATGCGGAGTTGACGATGTCGTTGCTGGACCGGCGGCTGGTGACGGGGTCTGCGGCGGTGTTTACGCGGATGGAGGAACAGGGGCTGGCGAAGCTGCTCCGTCGCGATCGGCGGGCGGTGACGGTGCGTCTGCTGGAGCTGACGGCGGCCCGGTATGCGAAGTACGGCGGGACGCTGTTTCACCTGGAGCCGAACCTGAAGGACTGCCCGGGCGGTCTGCGGGATGTGCATGTGTGTGGGTGGCTGCGGGCGCTGGGTGAGGCGGGAGCGCCGGAGGAGGACGAGGAGTTTGCGGAGGCAGTGCGCTTCCTAACCACCGCGCGATGTTTTCTGCACCTGCGGCATGAGCGGGAGGACAATGTGCTGGACTGGAGGTCGCAGGATGCGGCTGCGGAGGCGGGGGTGGGAGTCAACGGGCTGCCGGGACGGGCGCGGGTGGATGCGGCGTACTGGATGCGACTCTATTTTCGGCATGCGCGCAGCGTGGAGCGAACGGTGTCGGGGCGGGTGCGCGCGGCGGAGCTGGCGGTGGAGGAGGGACGGCCGAAGCGGATGGGCGGGCTTCGGATCTCGCGGGTGCTGGCCGGACGGAGGGGGACGGACGCGGATGCGGCGGAGAACGAGGCGGTTGCCGGGGAGTTCAGCACGGCCGCGCGCCAGGTGGTGCTGGCGGCGGCGACGTCGGCGAGCGATCCGGCGCACGAGCCGCACGTGGTGCTGCGGGTTTTTGAGGTGATGGCGAGGACGGGGGTGAGGCTGGGGACGGTGGCGGAGGCTCGGCTGGGAAAGGCACTGCCGATGCTGTCGGCGCACCTGGAGGAGGGGCCGGAGATCTGGCATCATCTCGAGCGGATTCTGACGGGGGAGTTTGCGGGACAGGCGCTGCGGTCGATGCACGCGCTGGGGCTGCTGGAGTTGCTGGTTCCGGAGTTTCATGGGATCGACGCGCTGGTGATCCGCGATGCGTACCACCGGTACACGGTGGACGAGCACACGTTTGTGCTGATCGATACGCTGCATGGCCTGGAGACCGCGACGCTGAAGGGCGTGGAGACGGCCGGGGTGGGCGCGTTGGGCGAGTGGCCGGAGCGATTCCGGACGATGCTGGCGGAGCTGCCGCACCCGGCGCTGCTGTACATGGCGGCGCTGCTGCACGATACGGGGAAGGGGCGGAGCACGCGGGACCATGCGGGGGAGAGCGCGCGGATGGCGGCGGCGGTGCTGGACCGGATGGGTCTGGATGGGTATGAGGCGGGGATGGTGACGGAGCTGATCCGGTGTCATCTGGAGATGTCGGCGACGCTCAGGCGGGACATCTTCGATGCGGAGACGGTGCGCGTGTTTGCGGGCAAGGCGCAGACGCCGGAGCTGCTGCGGATGTTGACGCTGTTTACGTATGCGGACATCCAGGCGGTGCATCCGGACGCGTTGACGTCGTGGAAGGCCGAGAATCTGTGGCGGCTGTATATGGCGACGGCAAATTATCTGGACCGGAGCGTGGACGAGGAGCGCGTGGGGGTGGTGCGGGATGCGGCGCTGGTGGACCGGGTGGCGGAGGTGCTGCCGCGGGAGGAGCGTCCTGCGGTGGAGGCGTTTTTGGAGGGATTTCCGGAGCGGTATGTGCGGATGCGCACGCCGGAGCAGATTCGGGCGCATTACCGGATGATGCGGGCGTTTGCGCCGGACCGGACGCAGCTGGAGTTTCGGTATGCGCCGGCGATGAGCGAGCTAACGCTGGTGACGCCGGACCGGCGGGGGCTGTTTGCGGATATGGCGGGAGCGTTGGCGGGGTGGGGCATGAACGTTGTGACGGCGGATGCGTTTTCAAATCGAGGAGGGACGGTGGTGGACAGCTTCCGGTTCACGGATCCGTTTCGGACGCTGGAGCTGAACGAGGACGAGCGGGAACGGTTTCGGCGGAGCGTGCACGACATGCTGACGGGAACGGTGCCGGTGGAGCGGATGCTGAGCGGCCGACGTCGGGCGCGGCGGACGGCCGAGCCGAAGGTGGTGGTGGCCCCTGCGGTGACGTTCTATGACGAGGCGTCGTCGCACAGTACGCTGATGGAGGTGGTGGCGCAGGACACGCCGGGACTGCTGCGGGCGCTGAGCCTGACGCTTTCGGACGCGGGGTGCAATCTGGAGGTGGCGCTGGTGGATACGGAGGGGGAAATGGCGATCGACGTGTTCTACCTGACGAACGAGGGGGCGAAGCTGAGCGAGGCCAAGAAGGAGGCGGTGCGGGCGGGACTGCTGGAGGCGATTGCGGGCAATGCGGGTTAGGGGGCTGGTGTGGCTGGTGGTGCCGGTGTTGTCCGCGTGCCGGGTGTTTGCGGCGGGGCCGGCGGTGTGTCGCGTGGTGGAGGGCGAGGTGCGGGCGGGGCAGATGTTTCGGGCGGCGGCGATGGCGGGGGTGGAGGTGCGGGTCGAGCCGGTGGCTTCGGGGTGGGTGCTGCGGGTGGTGCCGACGGCGCATGGAGGCGAGGACTGGGCGGAGATGGCGACGCCGCCGTACCGGTCGGTGTCGCCGCTGCGGGTGAGTACGGAGTACAGCTTCCGGGCGCAGGACGCGGTGGGCTGGAACCCACGGCGGTTCCGATTTGCGGCGAGCGAAGCGGCGTACGAGAGGCTGCGGGTGCTGCGGCAGGGGATGGAACGTGGATCGGCGGGCGATGCCGCGGCTCTGGCCGAGCTGGCGAGCCGGCAGCCGGAAGGGACGATGGAGGTTCTGGATGCGCATCTGGTGCCGGGGACGGCGGACCAGACGCGGGCGGCCGGGGCGGTAGGGGTGCACTTTGGGACAACGGCGCATGCGCTGGAGCAGCCCGGGGGCGATGGGCCTGCGACGCCGCTGGGGCAGGTGACGTGGATGCGATTCCGGGTGGAGCTGCAGGTTACGCCAGGGGCGAGGGCGGGTGCGGGCGGATCGGTTGCCCGGCAAACACGATGTGGGGGGCGCTGAGTCGAAGCCAGGCGGGGGCATCTATAGTAAAGGGAACGACACGAGACGGAGCGGGACCATGGCGACCAGCGCAGAGACGACGACGAGCAACGGACGGCCGACAGGTGGGCCGGAGCAGAAGGATCGATACTTCTTCGGGAACCTTGAGAGTTTTTCGAAGAATCGGACAAAGGTTGACGAGGTGAACTGGGGGTATGACCAGCCGGAGGGCGTGGTCCTGGCGTCGCTCGATGCGGCGATCAACTGGGTTCGGAAGAACTCGGTGTGGCCGATGACGTTTGGGCTGGCGTGCTGCGCGATCGAGATGATGTCGATGGGGGGATCGCGGTATGACATTGCGCGATTTGGGGCGGAGGTGTTTCGGCCGTCGCCGCGGCAGAGCGACCTCATGATTATTGCGGGTCGCGTGTCGCAGAAGATGGCGCCGGTGATCCGCCGGCTGTACGAACAGATGCCGGAGCCGAAGTGGGTGATCTCGATGGGGGCGTGCGCGACTTCGGGCGGCGTGTTCAACAATTATGCGTTGTTGCAGGGGGTCAATCAGGTGATCCCGGTGGATTTGTATGTTCCGGGCTGTCCACCAAGGCCGGAGCAGCTGCTGTACGCCATTACTTTGCTGCAGGAGAAGATCCAGGCGGAACGAGGAACGCTGAAGAGTACGCTGAACCTTGGTTGAGAGAACCCGGGGTGGATTCGATCGGGAAGAATGCCAAAATGGAACGACTGAAGCGTGGTCCCTTTGCTTCCCTATTTCCGCATGATTACTGGGAAGGTTCGTGTTTCTAACGAGATTGGACGATGGGCCATAGACTCGTGGGAAGAAGTTTTGCTCGAGCGACCAGCAATTTGTTCGTGCCCGTAGCTACAACTGCGGTAAACTTTAGCGAATCATAGAACGACAGAACACGTAGCAAAGTAGTTTCATGATGCATGCAGAATTTTTCAGCGGAGGAGTCAATGGTTTATCGCCCGTTCCACAGTTTTGGCCGGTTTGTACTGGCTGCATGTGCAGTCAGCCTTGGTGCAGCAAGCCTAGGTGCACAGACTGCCGCCCCCAGCACAACCGCCCCGGTGGGGCCAAACCCGTCGCGTATTGATCTGTTTACCGGCTACTCGTACTTTGGAGCGCACGGACAGGCAAAGCCGCAGGACATCAACTACTCGTCGGTGGATGAAGGCGCGATCGGTAGCGTGGCGTACTACTTCAGCAAGTATGTGGGTGCTGAGATCAATTTTGTGGCCCATCCGGATGGCCAGAATGATGGTCTGTATACCGCGTCTGCCGGACCGATTTTCCGTGCTCCGATGGCCGGCTTCACGGTGTTTGCGCATGGCCTGGCGGGCGGCGGCAAGCTGGCGGGACCGAACAGCAGCGCGGCGAACGATTTTTACCATAACCCTTACACATGGGGACCGACACTGACGGCGGGCGGCGGTATGGATTATGACCTGCCGTTTCGCAGCAACATGTTTTCGATCCGCGTTTTTGAGGCGGATTACCGGTATGTCCACACTGACTTCGGACCGTATGCGGGGATCCCGACGGGCGGTGTTGCGGGTGGTCGTGCGAATCTGAACGGCGTCGACCTTAGCGCTGGCATTGTGACGCACTTCGGACACATCATCCCGCCTCCTCCGGTTGCGCTTACCTGCGTGGCGTCGCCGACGACGGCCTACCCGGGTGATCCGATCACGGTGACGGGGACGCCGGTGAATCTGAACCCGAAGAAGACGGCGACGTTCGCGTGGACGACGGACGGTGGAACGATCTCCGGCAACTCTGCGGTTGCGAACATTGACACGAAGAACGCGCAGCCTGGCTCGTATACGGCCAAGGGTCACGTTTCGGAGGGCAACAAGCCTGGTCAGATGGCGGACTGCTCGGCACCCTACACGATCAAGCAGTTCGATCCGCCGACCATCAGCTGCTCGGCGAATCCTTCGACGGTCAACTCGGGTGACTCGTCCACGATTACGGCGAACGGTGTGAGCCCGCAGAACCGGCCTCTGACCTATAGCTACAGCGCGACGGCTGGATCGGTGAGCGGAAACACCTCGACGGCGACTCTGGCGACGACGGGTGCGGCTCCTGGAACGACGATCACGGTGACCTGCAATGTTGTGGATGACAAGGGTCAGACTGCTTCGAGCACAACCTCGGTCACGCTGAATGCGCCTCCGCCGGTTGCGGCTCCGACGACCCAGACGCTGTGCACGCTGAACTTTGAGCGCGACACCAAGCGTCCGACGCGTGTGGACAACGAAGCCAAGGCTTGCCTGGATGATGTTGCCCTGAACCTGCAACGTACTTCCGACGCGAAGCTGTCCCTGGTTGGTAATGCTGCGGGAAGCGAGAAGATGGGAAGCACGAAGGCTGCTGAGCGTGCTGTGAATGCGAAGGACTACCTGGTGAAGGAGAAGGGCATCGATGCTTCCCGCGTTTCGGTTTACACCGGATCGACGGACGGCAAGACGGTGACCACCACCCTGATCCCGGCGGGCGCGAACATGGACACGACCGGTGATACGGCTGTGGACGAGTCCGCAGTGAAGGCGCAGCCGCGTACCGCGCGGGCCGCCACACATCACCACCACCACAAACAGTAGTCGTACGCTGTAATGCTTCAGAGGCTGACTGGGTCGTTACGACCAGTCAGCCTTTGTCTTGCACAGAGAGAAGTGGGCGAACGAGGAAGCGTCCTTCGACCCCACGAGGATTGTGGCTCCAATGAAGCTGGTGTCCCTGTTTCGGGTTTGTCGCCGTTTGCCGGTTCGGTTTGCATGGCTGTTGCCGCTCGTTCTGCTGCTGCGAACGGCCGGCGCGGTGGCCTGGCTGCCGTTCGGCCCGGATGGCGGCGACGCGCGCTCGTTCGCGTCCGACCCAAGCGATCCGTCTCACCTGTACCTCGGAACGGCGAACGGGTGGATCTACGAATCCAGGGATGGAGGTACTGCGTGGAAACGGTTGGCGCTGATCGGGCGCCGGGACGATCTGGTACTCGATCACATCGTGGTCGACCCGACGGAACCGAAGCACGTGCTGGTCTCGACGTGGGCCCTGGGGAAGCCTGACGGGGGCTTGTATGTGAGCCGCGACGGCGGTGTGAGCTGGACCGGTGCCGAGGAGCTCAAAGGACAATCGGTCCTTTCGCTGGCGGAAGCACCCTCCGATCCGAAGGTGTTTATTGCGGGCACACTGGAGGGGGTGTATCGGTCCGCGGACGGCGGACGGCACTGGGCGCCGATCAGCCCGGCGGCGAGCAAGGAGATTCACGAGGTGGAGTCGGTGGCGATCGATCCAGTTGATCCGCAGGTGATCTATGCGGGGACCTGGCATCTGCCCTGGAAGACGGCGGATGGAGGGCAGACCTGGAGCAACATCAAAGATGGCATTATCGACGACTCGGACGTGTTTTCGATTATTGTGGATCCGAAGAAGCCGCAAACTGTTTACGCCAGTGCCTGCTCGGGCATTTACAAGAGCGATGACGCAGGGACGTTGTTCCACAAGATTCAGGGGATCCCGTCCACGGCGCGACGAACGCGGGTGCTGAAGCAAAGTACGCAGGAACTGAGCACCGTGTTTGCCGGGACAACGGAGGGATTGTTCCGGACCGAGGATGCGGGAACGAACTGGTCGAGGATGACGGACCCGAACGTGATTGTGAACGACGTCTGGATTGATCCGGCGGACGGGAAGCATGTGCTGCTGGCGACGGATCGCGAGGGCATCCTGACGAGTCGCGACGGAGGAGTGAGCTTTGAAAGCACGAACAAAGGATTCGCAGCGCGGCAGGTAAGCAGCTATGCGGCGCTGGCGGAGCGGCCGGGGACGGTCTTTGTGGGGGTGGTCAACGACAAGGAATTCGGGGGTGTGTTTGAGAGCGAAACGGGCGGTCTGAGCTGGTTTCAGCGGAGTGCGGGTCTCGAGGGCCGCGATGTTTTCAGCCTGGCCGAGGCGCCGGATGGCGTTTTGCTTGCGGGTACGGCGCACGGGATTTTTCGATTGGAGAACGATGTCTGGGTGAGGTCGGACGTGCAGGGCGGAACGCAGACGCCGAAGCCTGCAGAATCACCCGTGAAGCCGACGATGAGGGCGGCACCGGTGAAGCCGTCGGCGCAGACGACCAAGGGGAAGCCGACGGCTCGGCAGGGTGCGGCGGCAAAGGCCGGCGCGCAGCATGGAGCGGTCGCCAAAGCAGCCACAAAGACAGCGAATGGAGCGAAGCAGAAGAGGGCGACGGAACATTCTGGGTCGGGCATCGCCGGCGGAAAGGCTGGCGCGGCGCCGCGGCCTGCGCCTCCCAAGGTGCTGGACGGGGGTGCTTTCGGGTTTGCCAGGCACGGGGACACGATGTACGCGGCGACGCTGGACGGGCTGCTGGCGAGCGACGATGCGGGCAAGAGCTGGAAGCCGTCGACCGGTCTGCCGGCGAAGGAGTGGCGGTATGTTGCGGTGGCAAAGGGCGCGCTTGCGGTGGCCGATCTGAAGTCATTGATGCGGAGCACGGATGATGCGCAGAGCTGGACCGCGATCGATCTGCCAACGGGGCTGACGCAGATCGGCGCCATGGGTGTGGATGACTCGGGGACGGTGTGGGTGGGGGGGCTTGAGGGGCTGTACTTTGTGCCAAGCGGAGGGACGGAGTGGCAAGCATGGAAGGCCTTCTACGTACGTGATGTCAACAACATCTTTTTCGATGGGTCGGGTGAGCGAATGCTGATCACGAGCAATCCACCGAGCCGGGTGGTTTTGGCAATTCAGGTGCCGGACCATGCGACAAAGTACTGGGACTCGGGGTGGAACCTACGATTTGTGCGACCGATCGGAGACTACCTGATCGGCGCCACACTGTTTGATGGGGTGGTTGTGCAGCCTCGGATGGTGGACTCGCCTTCCACGGCGACCGCGCGCGCGGGCGGCCGGGACTAAGATAACGGTATGGCATACCCAGGTTTCCCCAGTCTCGCTCGCCATGGTTTTCAGACGGATGATCCGGCGCTGTTGCCGATTGCAGAGCGGGTGCAGGCGGGGGAGCGGCTGGACTTCGAGGATGGTGTGGCGCTCTACCGGAGCGGCGACATCCTGGCGGTGGGGTGGCTCGCGAATCTTGTGCGAGAACGGCTGAATGGGAATCTGGCGTATTTCAATGTGAACCGGCATATTAACCCGACCAATGTATGCGTCGCGTCGTGCCGTCTGTGCGCGTTTGGCCGCAAGAAGGGGGAAGCGGGCACGTACACGATGGCGCTGGATGAGGCGTTTGAAACGGCGGCGGCGGGCTATACCGAGGCGGTGACGGAGTTTCACATTGTCGGGGGCCTCCATCCGGATCTGCCGTTTGCGTACTTCATGGACCTGGTGCGCGGTCTGAAGGAGCGGTTTCCGAAGGTGCACGTGAAGGCGTTCACCATGGTCGAGATCGCGTTTCTGGCGAAGCGCGGCAAGATGACGATTGCGGAGACGATTGGGCAGATGAAGGCGGCGGGGGTGGATTCGATGCCGGGCGGGGGCGCGGAGATTTTTGCGGATCGCGTGCGGCACATTATTTGCGATCACAAGATCGATGGAAGCGAGTGGCTGGAGACAGCCCGGCTGGCGCACCAGGCGGGTTTGCGGTCGAACGCGACGATGCTGTATGGGCACATCGAGAACGAGGAAGATCGCGTGGACCACATGCTGCGGCTGCGAGCGGTGCAGGACGAGACGGGCGGGTTCCAGACGTTTATTCCGCTGGCGTTTCACCCGGACAATACGCTGCTCGGTCATATTCCGCGGACGACGGGCATGCTGGACATTAGACAGATTGCGGTTGGGCGATTGATGCTGGATAACTTTGCCCATATCAAGGCGTACTGGCAGATGATGACGCCGAAGATTGCGCAGATTGCGTTGCGGTTTGGAGCGGACGATATTGACGGCACGGTGATCGAGGAGAAGATCTACCATGACGCCGGGGCGACGACTCCGCAGGGGATGCGGCGGGCGGACCTGGTGCGGCTGATTACCGAGGCTGGGCGGACTCCGTTTGAGCGGGACACGATGTATCGGGCGGTGACGCGGAGCGAGGACAGCTTTACGGTCGCGGTGTAAGCGGCCGCGACGCTGCGAGTACGGGTCGGCGTGGGTCGAGAGAAGCAGATTGCCCACAATGCGGAACGGCAGTTCCCTTCATCGTCGAGAAAACTTCCCAAAGAGACGAATGCTTGTGCAAAACCGTGCAGATTGCAGGGATAATTTGCGTTCGGGTTCGAAGGCGTTTGGTGCGTGAGTTGCAAGTCTACTGGGTGTCCGGGCTGAATGAGCCTGACGAGCGATGGTTTCACGACTGACGCCTTTGAGGCGTCCGCGTAGAAGCCGAGCTCAGAACGAAGTAACTCTCAGGAGATGTCCATGAAGAACTTTCTTACTGCCCTCGCCTCCGCCCTCTGTCTTGCGGTTCTCTCTCTTCCCGCCAGCGCCGACACGCTAAGCTTTGTGTCGGATGCGGGTGTAAACGTTGGCGGTGAGGATGTTTACCCGTACAACTTCCAGATCGATGGTTCGTCCACGATCACGCAGCTGATGTGCGTTGACCTGAATCGAACGATCAGCTTCGGCGAGAGCTGGGAGGCTTCGCCCGCCAGCCTCGCTTTGGACAGCTCGCTGGTATCACAGGAGTACCGAGCTGAGGCTCTGCTGTTCTACGCGACGACGACGGGTCAGTACTCCAATGCGGATGTGCAGTGGGCGGCGTGGAGCATTTTCGATCCTTCCGGAGTTGCAGGGAACTCTGCGTTTGATGCGACGGCGCAGAACCTGGCCTCGCTTGCGATGCAGTACGCGAACAATTCGCAGTTGATCGACTCCGGCTTCTTCTCGAACTACGTCCTGTACCAGCCGACGGGTAACGAGACGGGATGGACCTACGGCATTCCGCAGGAGTTTGTTGGCGCGGCGCCGACGCCGGAACCGTCGAGCCTGCTGTTGATGGGATCCGGGTTGGCGAGTTTTGTGGGTGTGGTGCGTCGGCGGCTACGGGCGTAAGCCGAAGGGAGCAGTCGTTCCGGGCGGCGTGCGCCTGGAACGACTGTGTTATTTCACTCGCTATGCGAGGCTTCGTCGGGCAGCGCTACCCTCGAAGTGCCGCTCAATCTCCTCGAGTGTTTTGCCTTTGGTCTCGGGCAGCAGGAAAGTTGCAACGAGGAAGTAGACGGTTGTTGCGGCGGCCCAGAAGAGGAACATGGGGCTGAAACCATGGTTGCCGACGGTGGGGAGAAAGATAGCGGCAATGAGGGTGGAGGCCCCCTGATTGAGCAGGAGTGCGATCCCCATGCCTGTGGAGCGGATGCGCGTGGGCATGAGTTCCGACAGCGTGAGCCAGACGACCACTCCGGGCCCAACCGAGTAGAAGGAGATGTAAAAGGCGAGGCAGAGAGCGACGAGCCAGCCGGTGCCCCTGGAGGCGACGGGGCCGTACTGAGCCCGTTTGATGATGAGCGGGTGTGAGGCCTCGGTCGCGGATGGAGCGATGACAAGAACAGGCTTTGCCTCGGAGCTAAGCACGGAAGCGATGTGGTCTCCGTCCCCGTAGGTGTAGAGAACGGTGAGACCCATAGCCTGATCTGCAGGCTCTGCAGAGAAGGTGGTGGGTGAGAGGGAAAGGTGGACGGCGTTGTTGTGGATCGCGGCCGAGACGGAGGCCTGCTCGTCGACTCGTTGCGATTCAAAGGTGTGGAAGAGGTAAGCGCCGGCGAGCATGGAGAGCACGAGGCCACCGGTGCCGAGCCGAAGCAGGAACCGACGGCCCTTGCGGTCGACGAGGGCGACGGCGACGAGGGTCATCAGGGTATTCAGGACCTTGATGACTAGATCGCCTTCCGTCGCGAGCCGGGTAGACAGGCCAGCCTGCTCCAAGATGACGACGAGGAAGCTGAGCAGGGAATTGATGCCGGTGGTTTGATTACAGATAAGGATGGAGCAGGCGAGCAGGAATGGGATGACATACTTGCGCTGGAGAAGCGGGTCGCCGGTGACCTGCGTGGAAGGGCTCGGGGCGGTGTGGGAGAGCGCCGACATCTCTTGCCACTGGAGCTCCGCCTGAGCGGGAGGAACGACCTGAAGAAGAGACCGCCTGGCGGCATCTTGCCGGCCTTTGCGAAAGAGCCACCGAGGCGTCTCGACCAGGAAGAGGGCACCCAGGGCGAAGAGGATTCCCGGGATCATGGTGGAAAGAAACATGCTGCGCCACGCATGATTTTCCGCGGCAAAGATGCGAGCGGCATCGCCAGCTGCGGCGGCGATCGCGGCCTCTGCCTCCCGGGTGAAGTAGACGCCAACGAGCGAGGCAAGAACGATGCCCACGGTGAGCATCAGTTGAAACGTGGCGGTGCCTTTGCCGCGGTTATTGGGGCCGAGGCACTCGGCGAGGTAAAGCGGCACCACGACGGCGATGACGCCCCCGCTCATGCCCTGCAGGAGACGGCCGAGAAAGAGGACCACAAATCCCTGCGAAACAAAGATGATGCCGACGCTTGCAACGAAGAGCAGGCCACTCAGCACGACCATAAGACGTC
Source organism: uncultured Acidobacteriaceae bacterium (assembly GCA_964243475.1). Lineage (GTDB taxonomy): Bacteria > Acidobacteriota > Terriglobia > Terriglobales > Acidobacteriaceae > Edaphobacter. The sequence continues at coordinate 136,293 of CAXTEU010000011.1, forward strand.
GACCGATCCAGTCTGCGAGGACGCCGGCGACGACGGAGGACACCATGCTGCCGCCCAGAACAGCGGCGACGATATAAGAGGTCTGTGCGACGGAAAGGTTGACGGTCTTGCCGAGGTAGAGAAGTGCGGCAGAGATGATGCCGATATCGATGCCATACAGGAGGCCGCCGAGCCCACCAAGCGAGATGATGAATTGGCCATAGCGGTGGGGGCTGAGCTTGCGAAGGGGCATCGGCGCTCCGGCGTTGGATGTTGGTGCGAGTCTTGCGAGAGTATAGCGGTCGTTTGGGGAGAGATGTCCGACGGCAAGCGTTTTCCGGCGCGCTGACCATCGCGGGCGGTCGGTGCCGGCGGTCCGTGTTTACGCTGCGGACTCCGACACGTGCGGCTTCGCGCGGTGTGTTCGGCGTGGCGTGGTCCGACGCAATTTCTTAGGTGCGCGATATTCAGCGCACGGTTCCGGGACGTGCTCTGAGGAGCTTTGTCGGATGGAGAGCGTGAGGGGGAGGTGAGAGTTGGTGGAGGCGGCGGGAGTCGAACCCGCGTCCGAAACTACTGACAACAGAGAGCATTCATGCTTTTCCCGGGTTCATCTTTGTCTCGTCAGTGGCGCTTAGAACGGGCGAAGACGCGACACCGACCAGCCTGATTGATCTCGTCCGACCCGCTCAGACGGAGCAGGGAAGACCAGCCTACTGTGCGACGATCAGTACAAGCCCGTAGGCGAAGCCTGAGTGATCGGCTACCTAATTAATTAAGCAGCAAGCGCGAATTGAGGTTCGGCACTTATAGTTTTGGGCGCGATTGCGGGTGTACCCACCCCGGCATGCCTCTCTGCCACAAGCAATCCCGTCGAAGCCGTGACGCCCCCACTGGTGGAGCTGGCACCAACCTTGCGTTGGGCACTACAAAGAACTGTTTCTATTGTAGCTCGGAGGAGGTGGACGCGCTTGACGGTGAGGGCCCGCCCACGTACATCTGAGCCATGATGGTTTTTTGCAGGTTCGCGGCGGTTGTGGTTTTCCTGGCGTGTTTTGGGTTGGGAGAGGTGCCGGCTACGGCGCAGGTGGGCTCCGGTCCGGCTTCAAGCGGATCCCCTGTTCCGAGCCTTTTTCTGGTGGGTAACGCACAGCCTGCGGTGGGGAGTGCCGTGGCTCACCTGATGGATGGCTCAAAGATCCACGTTGTGGATCGGTCTGTGGCGGGGGTCGGACCGCGAGCGACGATCGAAGGAGGATCCTGGGCGGCGACGCTGGCGCAGGTGCGGCCGGGGGACTTTGTGCTGATCCAATTTGGGCGAACGGACGGCTCTGCGTTTGGGCGGACGAACGGCTCCTCGATCGATGCGGATAGTTTGCCTGGGGTGGGTGACGGCGCCCTCAGACTTGTGGGCACGCCGGCTTCCGGAGGGGACAGTTTTGAACAAACGTACGGGTGGTATCTGAGACGGTTGGCGGTGGAGGCGATTGCGCGTGGCGCAACGCCGATTCTGTGCGCGCCGGTTCTGGCGGATGCGACGGAGCAGGCCAGGGATGAGGGTTGGACGGGAGCGATTGCGATGCAGCAGCGGATTCCGTTTGCGGACGTGCCCGCGGCGGCGAAACAGGCCGGGACGGGAGCGGCGAATGGTGGTTTGCTGCCGGAGGCGGCCGGAACGGCGTTGGTGGCTGCGATACGCGGTCTGCCCCAGAGTCCGTTGGCGGGCTACTTTTCCGCTGAGGGAAACGCGGTGGCGCCCTACCACCCACCGCCCGCGCCTACAACTCCGCCTTTGTGATGTTGACGCTTTGCCAGTCGCCGCGCTCGATCCCCTCGCGAATCTGCGCGGGGGTTCTGCCCAGCTTGGTTTCCTGGTAGGCGTAGGCGGCCTCGCCGAGGCAGGTGGCGCAGGCGGCACCGTGGGTGCCCTCGAAGCAGCTGTGGAGGCTGTTGTGTCCGAGCGCGCGGTCGCAGTGGCAGTAACAGGGTTGCTGGAAGAGCACGCCGGGGATTTGGGCCGCCATTTTGTAGATGGTGACCTGGTAGGGATGTGTGAAGTAGGGGCCGGTCAACTGATCTCCGCTGAGTAACGGAGCCGTCGGATGCCTGGGTGGGGCGGCATTGTAGGCGGGAACGTCATCCGCCGGGTTGGACCACTGTGCGGAGGCAGCAAGGGTTACGGTACCAAGAGCCAGACAGCCGAGCAGCTTTGTCATAAGAGGATTTTATCGGATGGGACGCGGAGATCCGGGCAAAAAAAGTCGGCACAAACGGATCTCTGTTTGTGCCGGGAGGCCAGTGAAGCAACTTGTTGCCCATCGGACTGGGCGAAGCTCCGGGAGTGATCCCTGGCTTGAAGCTATCATGGATTCGCGAAATGATAACGTTTACATTTTGTTTTTTCGCAAAGATAACGCTTTCCGGGAGAAGTCATGCTTCAGGGTTTCTGCAGCCGCTGCGCCTTTCTCGCCGTTGCCCAGCCCGGCTTGGTGACCTGCCGGCTTCGCCCGAGGGCCAATGCACCCGCTGGGACGTCTTCGGTGATGCAGCTGGCTGCGGCAATGTAGGCGCCCTCGCCTACTTCGAGAGGTGCGACCAGGATCGAGTTTGAGCCGATAAAGGAAGCGTCGCGGATGACGGTCTGATGTTTGTGCACACCATCGTAGTTGCAGGTGATGGTGCCGGCGCCGATGTTGACGCTCCCGCCAACGGTCGCGTCGCCGAGGTAGCTGAGGTGATTCATTTTGCTGCCCGGTCCCAAACGCGCTTTCTTGGTTTCGCAGAAGTTTCCGACGTGCGCCGCTTCGCCAATGTCGCTTTCCGGTCGAAGGTGGGCGTAGGGGCCGAGAATCGCGCCTGCGCCGACGGTGGCCTGGTTCAGGATGCAGCCGTTGCGGACGGTTACGTTGTCGGCAAGGGTTGAGGACTCGATCACGGAGTAGGACCGGATGCGGCACTCCTGCCCGATGCGGGTGGGCCCGAGCAGTTGTACGAACGGCTCGATGACGGTGTCGGCTCCGACTTCCACGGCGGCGTCGATGACGCAGGTTTCCGGACGGAAGATGGTGACGCCCGCCGCCATGAGCCTGCGTGCGGCGCCAAGGCGCATGGCGGAGTCGAGGTGCATCATTTCGGCGATGGTGTTGGCACCGAGGACCTCGTCGATGCTTTCGGCCTGGACGGCGACGACGCGCTGGCCATCGGCGACCAGCATTGCCGCAACGTCCGTGAGGTAGAACTCGCCGTGGGCGTTGTTGGTGTCCAGGAGGTCGAGCTTTTGGAAGAGGGCTTCGGTGCGAAAGCAGTAGATACCGGAGTTGATTTCGCGGGCTCCCATCTGTTCGGGCCGAAGTGACTTTTGCTCGACGATGGCGGCGACCTCGGGGCCGGACGCGGCCGTTCGAAGGACGCGGCCGTAGCCGGTGGGGTCGGGCGGCACGGCGGTGAGGATGGTCATGGCAGCGTATTCGCGGAGGTGAGTTTCGCAGATGCTGCGGATGGTCTCCGGCCGGATGAGAGGGACGTCACCAGAGAGGACGAGGAGGTGTTCGGGGATGGGCGCGGCGGATTGCGCGTAGAAGGCCTTGACCTGCTGGAGGGCGTGGCCGGTGCCGCGCTGCTCGGCCTGGAGGACGAACTGAACGCCGGTGTCGGCGACGGCGGAGCGGACGCGCTCGGCCTCATGACCGACGATGCAGAGGATGCGCTCGGACGAGACGATGGTTCGAGCGGCGGCGATTACATGCAGCAGGAGGGATTGTCCGCCGATTTCGTGCAGGACCTTTGGACGGCGGCTCTTGAGGCGGGTGCCTTTGCCGGCGGCCATGATTGCGATTGCGAAGCGTGTGGTGTCCATGGGTGTCCTTGAAGCCGATGCGAGGCGAATGGCGCGAAGCTTGCCTTGGACAGGGTAACGCCTCGGGTGGACCGATCGGATCCAACTTCCGTTCGCTACGGGTGAAGGGATTGCTGGGAGGTGCGGCCGGCAATCGAGTTTGGCAGGGACGCGCGTGAGATCACCGGAAATGTGTCGAGCGCCGTCGCTTCAGTTCCCTTTCGCGAAATGCAGATGACGAGCCCGGCTATGCGAGAAAGCTTGCGATCAGCCCCATGAGGAAGGCCCACTCCGTCCGCTGGGGCGGAGCAGGTCACGGCAAGGTTGCACCGTCTCCCGGCGGCCCGACGCGTACTTTGGTCTCCTCGGTTGCGCTGTGTGGAAGAGTGCAGAGACTGCATCGCCTGGGCGAGCTTGATGGACTCGTCTCAAAGGGTCTGGTCTCGCCGGGATACGGCGAGGTCCGCTGCCCTGTCCATCAAGCTTCGACTATCGGGCAGAGATCGGCTTTGCGGGCACAACCGTCTCAACGAGGCCGGTCGCTATGTCGTAGACGAGGCCCGAGAGAAGCCAACCACCCGGAAGGCCGGGTGCCGCCCGAAGAGCGGCAACGTCAGCGGCGACCGCAGCGTGTGGGTCGCGAACAGCCTTCGATTTTAGTTGCGGCTCCTCTACCTGGAAGTACTGAGCTAACATCGCTGACTCATCCGCCAAGCGCGTGATACCGCAATCGGTATGTTGAAGCACGACAATGTTGAACTCACCGCCGCCGCCCGGGATCTTTCCGGCGACCTGACCAATGCGGCCGAGCATTCCCAGTTGCATCAGCAGCCCCGGCGTAACGCGGCCACCGATGTTCCGCATGACGACGGCTTCACCGGGCTTGAGTCCGAGAATGTGCGCAGGATCAACGCGCATATCTGCGCAGCCGATGACAATGGCCTTCACCAGAGGAAGGGCCTCGGGAAGCGAGGGCTGCAATGTTCCTGAAGCCAAGTCGCGCGCCGCGACCTGCTTGTTGCGTTCGAGTAGCGTATCGAGTTCGTTCATGCTTTGTGCTCCGTGGGGAAGAGATTGCTCCGCGATGGGCTCCGCCAGCGCCGATCACTGATCCTCTCGCACATGCTGCGGGCCAGCAATTACCTCGGAGATAATGGAGCGCGGAAGCGACAACTAACGTTGTGGAGGAACCGATGATAGCCAAGAGCTCGACGGTTCGCGCAAACACCCGACGAGCCTCGATCGGAGACCTTCTGCGTTACTGGCGCGGGCAGCGCGGCTTCAGCCAACTCGATCTGGCTCTTGAAGGCGGGACATCGCAGCGCCATCTCAGCTTTATTGAAAGTGGCCGAAGTGTACCCTCACGCAGCATGCTGGTCATGCTCTCGGAAGCATTGGACATTCCGCTGCGGGAGCGCAACGCTTTGCTGCTCGTCGCCGGCTACGCCCCTCTGTATGCAGAAGCGTCGTTGGATGATGCCACCATGAAGGTGGTGACGAGCGCCATCGACCAGATGCTTTCCAATAACGAGCCGCATCCCGCGCTTCTGATTGATCGCTACTGGAATGTTTTGCGGACCAACGCCTCAGCCCCTGCGTTCTTTGGCTCGATGATCGACCTCGCTGCCTTTCCCAAACCGCGCAATCTGCTGGAACTCACCTTTGATCCCGCGGGTCTGCGTGCGCACATTGAAGATTGGGAGACGGTGGCAGCGGGGCTGCTCCAACGTGTGCGCCGCGAAGCCCTTGGACTGGTCATCGACGACAGGCTGCAAGCGCTGCTCAATAAGCTCAAGCGCTATCCGGGAGCAGAGAAGCTCCTTGTTTCTACAAGCCTGGACAGCCCCATTTTGCCTATCACGTTTCGCAGAGGCGCTGAACGCATTTCCTATTTCTCGTTGGTCACCACGATCGGTACACCGCAGACCGTCACAGCCCAGGAACTCCGGCTGGAATGCATGTTTCCCATCGACCCGCCTGCAAGACCTGCTTGACACTGAGTGGCTTCTACCGGCGAGCGGAGCGCTTCCCGAGGACATGGCGTGCGCCGCGCAGTGTGAGCCAGATGAGCAGCGCGGCGGAGGCCCCCAGAGCCAGCCGGCGCAGAAGGGGCTTCAACGTCGCAGCCGATGCCTGGATGTGTGTGACGACCCCGATGGCGGTTGCGGCAGCCAGGAACTCGATCTGTGTCCAGCTGTTGCGTTCCCGCGAGATGCCGTGGCGGAGACATTCAGCCGCAGCGGATGTCCAGTTCTCGGCGGCGACGGCAGCCATGAGGTGCGGATATCCGTGCACAAGACCGACGACGCCGAGGTTGTAGGCCATGTCGAGCAGCGCCAGTTTGGCGGGGTCAGGGAGGCGGTCGTAGCGCGGCAGGTGCTGGCGAAGGTCCGTCTCGAAATCGACCAGAACGGAGCGAAGGCGGTCGTCGATACAGCTCATGGTGAGATGGGGGCTGCTGGGCTGGCTGTAGAACGCGGGCAGCCGGCCGGGCGGGAGGGCGGCGACACGGTGGAACTCCGCGACAATGGCCGCGGACGCAACGGCAGATCCGGCGACCTCGAAGGGGAGTGCCGATGCAGCCTCCGGCGTCGGCAGCATGGTGCCGCTTCCCACGGTCACCTTGCCTGCGGTGTCGAGATACATCCACGGGACGCAGCCCTCGAAGCGCTTCAGGTTGGCCAGCGATTGCTCGAAGTAGGTCGCCATGGGGCAAACCTAGCACGCGGCAGGTGGGCGCTGCTCGCGGGAGAAACGTTTGGCGTCGATCCCCCAAATTCGCCATGCCGTCTCCCCCGCCTGGACCGCCGGGTGCCCTTGTGGCTACTGGGCACGTTTGTAACCATCGCCGTGTCATGCGAGCTCAGCCAAGCATCCAGCCGCCATCCGATCCCCAGCGCAACCCGCCCTCCTTGACGCTGGCCGCCACTCTTCTGCTGCTCCTGTGCTTCCTTCTGCTGTCGTCGCCGCTGCTGCAGGCGCAGCGCGTGACGGTGGCGGCTCGCAGCTTTGCGAACGGGATGCCGGAGGTGACGGATGCCGGGGCGTTGCCGGTTTCCGAGCCGATGGAGGTGACGCTTCGGCTGGCGGGAACGGACGAGCAGACGGCGGCGCTCGACGAACTGCTGGCCGGGCAGACCGATCCGGCTTCGGCGACGTACCATCGATGGCTGACGCCGGCGGAGTTCGGCCAGCAGTTCGGCGCGTCGGACGGGCAGATGGCGGCGCTTACGGCGTGGGCGGAGACGGAGGGGCTGAGCGTCAGCTCGGTGTCACCGGCACGCACGCGCGTGGTGCTTACCGGGACGGCCGGGCAGATGGAAGCGGCCTTTGGGACCGATTTGCATCGGCTGAGCGTTTCCGGCCAGATGTACTTCGGGCCGATGACTTCGGCTACTCTGCCGATGAAGTTGGCCGGCATGGTGAGCTCCATCTCCGGTCTTGACACCCTGCCCAAACCACGACCGACCACGGTGACATCGCTTACCGGAACGAGCCTGCTTTCGGATCCGCTGGCTGCCGCGGCGAACTTGATCGACAACAACACATCGGCGGTGTTGACGATTTCGACCGCGAGCTGCAGCACCGATCTGACGAGCTTCGAACAAGCGGCGTACCGCGACCTGTTTCGGCAGGCCAATGCACAGGGCATCACCGTGGTGGCGACGAGCTCGTGCGGAACGCGCGGCACAGGCAGCTTCCCGGCGAGTCTGGCCGAAGCGACGGCTATCACGACGGCTCCGGCCGATGTTGCGGTTGTGGGGATTGATCCGCGTCCGGGCTGGCAGAGCGCTCCGGGCCTGCCGACGGACGGGATGCGCCAGGAACCGGACCTGGTGACCAGTTCGGCCGCGGCGTTCACTGCGGCGGTTTCGGAGATTCTGACCAAGACCGGCGCGCGGCAGGGCAATCTGAATCGCAACCTCTACGCCCTGGCGCCGCTGCCGGGGTTGTTTACGCAGCCGGACGCGACGGCGACGACGGAGGCCGGCAGGTGGGAGCCGCACACCGGGTTGGGCACGGTGGACCTGAAGGCGCTGGTGAAGGCGTATGCGTCGGGGTTAGGCTCGACCACCACGTCGCTGGTGTCGACGAGCTACAACACGACCTACGGTCAGCAGATCACGCTGACATCGGCCATTGCTTCTACCGGCACGACGTCTCCGAGCGGCACGGTCACGTTTACGTCACCGACGCTGGGCACGATCGGCAGCAGTGCGGTCACGAACGGCTCTGCGACGCTCAGCATTGCCACGCTTCCTGTGGGCGCTGACAGTATTACGGCAACCTACTCGGGAGATTCCTCGTACGTTTCGAGCAGCAGCAGCAGCATCGGCGTGTATGTGACCATTTCGAACGCAAGCATCACCGCGATCGTTTCGCCGGCGAACAAGGTTCCGTACGGGGCCACGGCGACCGTGACGGCAACGGTGAACCTGCCGAACTCTACCATTGCACCGAGCGGCAACGTGACGGCGCAATTTGAAAGCGCCGGTGTGACCTACAGCAACACGCTTTCGCCGAACACGGGCAGCAACACGGCAACGACCAACATCGCAATGTCGGTGCCGCCTCCGGGCACGTACACCATCTCAGTTACGTGCCAGGGATCGACGAACTTCCAGTGCCAAAGCCCGGCTCTCATCACGGGCTTCACGTCGGTGATGGGGAATTCGAATGTCACCGTCAGCGTGTCTCCGGCAGCACCGCAGGCGGGGCAGCCGATTCAGCTGACGGCGACGGTCGGCAACGCGGGGAACGGAACAGGGACGTACACATTTTCGGGCTCGGTTTCTTTCTACGACAATGGAAAGCTGATCGCGACGGCAGCGGTGGCGACCAACCAGGCCACCACGACCAAAACGCTTTCCGGCAACACCACGCACAGCATTGTGGCGACCTACACCGGGGACGCAAACTGGAACCCGAGCAGCTCCACGGCGGCCGCGGTGACGCCGACGATTCTGGCGTCCTCCCTGGTTCTTTCGAGCAACGTCGGCAACACCGCGAGCACGCTGGCCGGCGTGAACATTGTGTTTACCGGAAGTGTAACGACCAACGTAGCAAATACTGCCGGGCCCACCGGCACAGTGATGTTCTACGACACGTTCAACGGCAGCGTGGTGCAGCTGGGCACGCCCTCGGTGCTGGTGCCGAACGGGCCGACGGAGGGGATTGCGCTGCTCTCGACGACCGGTCTGCTGGCGGGAACGCACAACATCTACGGGGTGTACAGCGGGGACGATAACTTTGCCGCAGCGACGTCGCCGGTGCTGACGTTGACGGTGGCCGACTACGGTCTGACGATGGTGCCGTCGACGTTGACGCTCTCGGGCGGGACGAGCGGCAATGTGACCATGCTGCTGAACATTTCGGGCGGTTTCGCGGGGTCGGTCAGCTTTGGCTGCACGCCTCCCCCGGGCAGCGAGACCACCTGCTCCTTCTCGCCGGCGTCGCTGTCGGCCGGCGGCGTTACCACCATGACGATCAACACCACGGCGGCGGGTTCGAGCACCAGCGCAAGGCAGGGCCGCCCGGGAGTTCGCCGGCCGGGAGCGTGGGGGACGGCGTCAACGCTGACCCTGGCCTCGCTCCTGGTTGTGGTTGTTCCGCGCCGTCGCCGGTCGCTTTCCGGCTCGGTGCTGGCCTTTCTGGTGGCGTGTGTGTTGCTGGGCGCGGCGGGCTGCGGGCAGGGGACAACGAGCACCGCGGCCGCCACCACGCCGACCAGCGCGGCCGACCCTGGAACGCCACTGGGCACGATGAACTTTCAGGTGACCGCGGCGGGTACGAACGGCGTCAACACCAGCCAGCACACCTACCAGTACCAGGTGACGGTGCAGTAGCGGAGAAACAGCTAGAGATCCGCGTCGCTGGCCAGGAGCTCCGCTTCGCTGGCCCTCAGATCGCCGGTGCTCGCAGGCTCCGGCTCCGGCGGGGGACGGCGATCCACGCTTACCGCCTCTGGCTGCAGCAGGGCAAGCTGCATCAGGTGATCCTGCGCGGAGAAGGGCTGCGTCTTGCGGTGCGGCGCCCGGGTGTAGCAGCCGTCCGAGTCCAGGAGGCGTGCCTTGAGGGTGTCGCGCAGGTAGGACCCGAGGATCTCCCCTTCGATGCGGTCGCGCAGCTCGGGAACGGTTACCGGAAAGACGGTTTCGCAGCGCTCGTAGAGGTTGCGCGGCATCCAGTCCGGGCTGCCGCAGAACACTTCTCGCTGGCCACCGTTGGCGAAGGAGAAGATGCGGCTGTGCTCGAGAAAGCGGCCAACGATGCTGCGGACGCGGATGCGCTCGCTCAGGCCTTTGACCCCGGGACGAAGAGCGCACATGCCGCGAATGATGAGGTCGATTTCAACGCCTGCTTCGGAGGCGGTGTACAGCGCCTCGATCAGGGGGCGGTCGAGCAGGGCATTCATTTTGGCCACGATGGCCGCGGGCCGGCCGGCGCGGGCGTGTTCGGTTTCGCGGACGATCAATTTCATGAGGTCGCCGGCAAGGGTGAGCGGAGCGACCATGAGCGGCCGACAGGCGTCGTCATCCGCCTCCCCTGTGAGCGCGGTGAGGTAACGGAAGACGGCCTGCACGGCAGAGGTGATTTCGGGGCGCGACGTCAGCAGACTGATGTCGGTGTAGAACCTGGCGGTGACCGGGTTGTAGTTGCCCGTGCCCAGGTGAGCGTAGCGGCGAACGGCACCGTCCGCATCGCGGCGGACCAGAAGCGCCAGCTTGCAGTGGGTTTTCAGGCCGAAGATGCCGTGGTAGACGCCGACGCCGGCGTCCTCCAGCTCGCGCGCCCAGCGGATGTTCGAGGCCTCATCGAAGCGCGCCATCAGCTCCACGACGACGGTGACGTCCTTGCCCGGGGATCCGGCTCCTCCCTGGGCGGCGTCCACCAGGGCACGAAACATGGAGGAGTCGGCGCTGGTCCGGTAGAGCGTTTGGCGGATGGAGATGACGGCGGGGTCTTCGGCGCCGGCTTTGATGAAGTCTTCGACGGTCTTATAGCTGTCAAAGGGGTGGTGGAGCAGAATGTCCCCCCGGTGCAGGAGCTCGAAGAGATTGCTGTCCTTGATTCCGAGTTTCAGATCGCGTCCGGCAAAGGCCGGGTACTTCAGCTCCGGGCGGTTTGTGCCGGCGTAGAGGTTCATCAGGCGCGACAGGTTGACGGGGCCTTCGGCGCGAAAGACCTGCCAGGGATCCAGTTCGAAGTTAGAGCGCAGCCGTTCGGCGAGTTCGTCGCTGGCAGTGCACTCGATTTCCAGACGGACGGCATCGCCCTTGCGCCGGTTGTGCAGCTCGCTGCGCACGCTCTCGAGCACAGAGCGCGACTCCTCTTCCTGCATGTACAGGTTGCTGTTGCGCGTGACACGGAAGGGCACCGTCTCCAGCACCTCGTAGCCGCGGTACATGCGTTCGGCGTGAGCGCGAATCAGGTCGGGAAGAAGGATGATGTGGCTTTCGCCCTCGGGCGCGGGAAGGGCGATCTGGCGGGGGAGGGATCGCGGTACGGTGACGACGCCGAGTACGGGAACGGTGGCGACGCCCTTTGCCGTGCGGCGTTTGTGACGCAAAAGCAGGGCAATGCAGAGCGCCTTGTTCAACACGCGCGGAAAGGGATGCGACGGATCGATGGTAACGGGCGTCAGCAGGGGATCCACTTCGGCGTCGTAGAAGTTGACCGCGAAGGATCGCTGTCGTTCGGTCAGGTCGTGCCAGGCTAGAACGCGGATGTTCGCCTTTTCCAGAGCGGGCAAGATCTGCTTTCGCCAGCATCGGTACTGGGCGCGCACAAACTCCTGCATCTGGACGCTGACACGATCGAGCAGCTGCTGCGGGCTCATGCCGCTCTCGTCGCGCTCGGAGGCCATGCCGTCTTCAATGCGTTGCAGGATGCCGGCGATGCGGATCTCGACAAATTCATCGAGATTGCTGCCGGTGATCGCGAGAAACTTGACGCGCTCCAGAAGGGGATTACTGTCGTCCTGCGCTTCTTCGAGCACGCGGGCGTTGAACCGCATCCAGCTTTCGTCGCGACCGAAGAAGCGGAACGGTGGTTCGGACCTGGCGGGCTGCTCCGATGCGTGCTTCCCACCCGGCCGGCGCTTTTTCCGAGCCGTCTTTTTGCTGGAGGGTGTTCGCGCAGAAGCAGGGGCAGAACTGTTCGTCGAAGGGCTGCTTCCAACTGCCGCCGAGTTGATCTCGGCTGGTTTGCCTGCCCGTGTCTTCAGTGCTTTCTTCTTCGCCATCTTCGCTTGTTGTCCCACACGGCGGTGAACGTGCCGTGAAGATTAGGATGCATGGGGAGCGGCAACCTGCGTCCATGCTTGGCTGGAGTGTACTGCCGGCGCTGGTTGCAGAGTGGGTCAGTCGCTCGCGCCACACCCGAGGACACATGGGTTGCGCCGTTGAATCCGGACAGAGACTTGCAACCGCCGACATCATGGGCGAAGCTAGGAAGAGCCGGGTGTCCTGTTGCGCCCGCAAAGGAGAACACCCTATGCCATTCCGTCGTCTCGGTGGACTTGCCCTCGCGGCCGCACTGACCGCCACCGTTCCCACCGTCGCTGTTCTCGCCCAATCCTCCGCCACCAGTGATGTAAAGAGTGCTGGAAGCGACACCAAAAATGCTGCCAAGGAAGCCGGCACGGGTGTGAAGAAGGGAACCAAGAAGGTGTACCACAAGACTAAGCACGGCACCAAGAAGGTGTTGAACAAGGTCAGCGGAAAGCCGGACAACGCGACCACCAATCCTTCGCACTAGTTCCTGCATAAGCGAGGGTGTACGCAGGCTCACGCCGTGGTTCGCGTGAGCCTTTTTCTTTTCCGGTGCTGAGCGTTCAGATCGCGAGCGTTGCCTGGCGTGTGGCGACGCGGGGTGAGCCGTCCGGCCGGCGCTCCCTCGTTTGCGCGGCGAGGATCGAGTGCGCACAGAGAACCACGAGGGCGACCCAGTACAGGTCCGCTCCGAACAGGTGCAACAGTTGCAGCCAGACCGGCGCCAGAAGAAGTACGTCCGCAAGTCCCAAGGCGAACTGAGCGAACAGCAGCCAAGTGATCCAGCGCGCGGAGTGGGCAGTCCGAGGACGGGACCAGCCGCGGCGCAGGAGCGCAAGCACGCATACCGCGGCGAGCGCGGCGGACACGGGATGGACCCAGCGGATGCGAATCAGGGCCGGGGCGCTCGACGAAAGGTCTGCAGCGATGGCCAGGCGCAGCGAGGCGGAGGGGAAGAGCGTGTCCCCCAGCGCCGCCAGGCTTCCGCTGACGCCCACCAGAAGCGTGGATCCGAGCGCCACGGCAGCCAGCACCACGGAGCGCCTTTGCCCAGGGAATCGCAAGCGGCTGCTGACACCACGCCAGCCCAAGTCGGTCCCAAGCAGAACCGCAGTGAGGGTGAGAGCGCCTAACAGCAGAAGGGTGTTGCTGAGATGGATGGAGAGCAGAAGCACTCGGCCGACGCTTTGATTGCCGGTGACGTAGCCGAGTTTGACCAGAAGCGCGCCGAGAAAGGCCTCGTTGACCAATAAGGCGGTGGAGACCACGGCGGCGGTGCGTGCGGCGTGACGGCGCGGCGTTGCGCGAAAAGTCCAGAGCAGCAGAAGCAGCATTGCGACGGTTGATCCGCCGGTCATGGCGCGATGGGTGAACTCGATGACGGTGTGAACGCCTGGCGACACGGGGATGAGCTGCCCGTTGCAAAGCGGCCAATGATTGCCGCAGCCGGCACCCGATCCGGTGGCCCGCACCATCGCTCCCCAAACGATGACGAGCACGTTGTATCCCACGACGGCCCAGCCGAAGCGTTCCGTCAGCGATTGCGACCGGGACCACGGCTGGGACATTTCGCTTTGCTCCACCTGGGATGAGGTCAATGCCATGGTTTCATTCTAGGCCGAACCGGCCACCGGCCTACCGATGGCGGTACCCTGTTGGGAGTGCGCATCGCCTCGCTCCAGCCTTCGGTCGCCCTGACGCTCGCCGCCCTGAACCGGCTGGACGACCTGTGCGCCTGTACGCGGTACTGCCTGGAAGCATTGCCCGAGCTCGGCGATCGCGGTTTGCCCCTGCTTCCGGATTCGTGGTCGTTCGGCGGTCAGCCGCGGGATCTGCGATCCGCGCAGGCGGCATTGGCCGCGGCCGCGCCGGAGCTGGTCATTGCCAGCGTGCCGTACCGGGCCGAGACGGTGGCGGCGCTGCTGCGCTCCGGATTTCCTGTGCTGGCGCTCGCGCCGCGAACGCTGTCGGATGTGTTTGCCGATATCCGCCTCATCGCGTCGGTGGCCGGCGTCGTCCCGGCGGGAGAGGTGTTGATCGCCAGCGCCGAGGCCCGCCTCCAAGGCGTGCGCACGTACACCGAAACAGCGCGTGTGCGGCCCACCGTGTACTGCGAAGAGTGGGGCAAGCCGCTGATCCGCTCCCAGCCGTGGGTGGCTGAGCTGATCGAAGCGGCGCGTGGGCAGTTTCTCGGCACACCGGGCGCGCACACGACGCCGGATGAAGTTGCCGCCGCCGATCCGGATGTGCTTCTGTTTGCCTGGTGCGGCGCCGGAAACCGCGTTCCGCTCAGCCGCGTGGTGATGCAGCGCGGATGGCAGCATCTCCGGGCCGTGCGCGAGCGCCGCGTCTTCTGCATCCCGGATCAGCTGCTGAACACACCCGCGCCGGTACTGCTGGAGGGCCTTGCCTGCGTGGCTGCGGCGCTGCATCCGGAGCTCTACCCGCCGCACCCGGAGCTGGTCCGGCTCGAACACGGTGGGAGCGCATAGTGATCACGATCCGGCCGGTGGACGAGCACGCGGGTCCAGCCGACATTGCCGCGGTACAGGCGCTGTTTGGCCGCTACGCGGAGTTTCTCCGATCCATTTCGGCGTGCCATGGCTTCGACTTTGACCGCTTCGCGCAGGAGATCGCCGATCTGCCGGTGCCCTTCGCGGGGAATGGTGGAGAGCTGCTTTTGGCCGTCGAAGAAGACGTGGACCGCGGCGGGGCGCCACAGCCGGCGTTGGGCTGCGTGGCGTACCGCGCTGCTCCGACCAGCCTGGCGTTTGCGGCCGAAGACGCAGCTGCCGCGAGCGAGCGATCCGGGCCCTTGCGCGCGTGTGAGTTGAAGCGGCTGTTTGTTGCCCCCGAGGCTCGCGGTCGGCAGCTTGGGCCGAAGTTAGTTCACGAGGCGCTTCGCCGAGCTACCCGGCGAGGCTACCGAACTGCTGTCCTTGATACCGAGCCGTCTTCCATGCAGGCGGCGCACCGCATCTACACCGGCCTGGGCTTCGCGGAGTTTCAGCCCCGCGAGGTTGCCTCGAGTGGAGGTCCGAAGGTGATCTATCTCCGGCGTTCGCTCCCGTGAACGTCTGGCGCGGCGCTGAGGTTTGACCCCGTCCCACCCACGCCCTTACACTCACAAAGGCGGCGGCGTACAGCGAAGCGCGGCCCACATCTGCTGCCCCCTCGTTCAATGGTAGGACAGTCGGCTCTGAACCGATCAATCGGGGTTCG
>CAXTEU010000012.1:0-146941 GCA_964243475.1 uncultured Acidobacteriaceae bacterium
CTCCGGCTTCAAGGCCATGATGGGCGCCGAGGCCATCAAGGAGCTGCTCAAGCGCGTCGAGATCCAGGAGCTCGCGATCGAACTGCGCGAGCGCATGAAGACCGAAACCTCGCTCCAGAAAAAGCTCAAGTACTCCAAGCGCCTGAAAATCGTCGAGGCCTTCCGCAAGTCCGACAACCTCCCCCAGTGGATGATCCTCGACGTCATCCCGGTCATCCCGCCTGAGCTCCGTCCGCTCGTTCCGCTCGACGGCGGCCGCTTCGCCACCTCCGATCTCAACGACCTCTACCGTCGCGTCATCAACCGCAACAACCGCCTCAAAAAGCTCATGGACCTTCATGCGCCTGAAGTCATCGTGAGAAACGAGAAGCGCATGCTGCAGGAGGCCGTCGACGCCCTGTTCGACAACGGCCGCCGTGGCCGCGTCCTCCGTGGCGCGAACAACCGTCCACTCAAGTCGCTCTCCGACACCCTCAAGGGCAAGCAGGGTCGCTTCCGGCAGAACCTCCTTGGCAAGCGCGTCGACTACTCCGGCCGGTCTGTGATTGTTGTGGGGCCTGAGCTGAAATTGCACCAGTGCGGTCTTCCCAAGAAGATGGCGCTCGAGCTCTTCAAGCCCTTCATCTACCATCGCCTCGAGCAGACCGGCCATTGCACGACGATCAAACAGGCGAAGGAATTAGTGGAAATGCAGGAGCCTATCGTCTGGGACATCCTTGAAGAGGTCATCAAGGATCACCCGGTCCTGCTCAACCGCGCCCCTACCCTCCATCGCCTCGGCATCCAGGCCTTTGAGCCCGTCCTTGTCGAGGGCAAAGCCATCAAGATCCACCCGCTCGTCTGCACCGCCTTCAACGCGGACTTCGATGGCGATCAGATGGCCGTGCACATCCCGCTCTCGCCCGAAGCGCAGATCGAGGCCTCCGTCCTTATGCTGGCCTCGCACAACATCCTGTCGCCCGCATCTGGTCAGCCCATCACGGTGCCCACGCAGGATCTCGTCCTCGGCATCTACTACCTCACCAAAGCCAAGGTCGGTGCGAAAGGCGAGGGACGAGTCTTCGCCAACATCGAGGAAGTCCTGATGGCGCTTGAGGCCAAGCAGGTCGAAACTCTCACCCCGATCCGTCTGCGCTACACCGGTCCCGTCCTCGACATGACCACCGCGTACGACGATCAGGACCTCACCCACACCGAACCGGTCGAATTCAACAAACAGTTCATCTCCACCACCGTCGGCCGCGCCATCCTCAATGATTCCCTCCCTGAAGGTATGCCGTACGTCAACGGCCTGCTCAAGAAAAAGGGCATGGGGCAGCTGATCAACTACATCTACCTCAACCTCGGCCTCGAAGTGACCGTCAAAACCCTCGACCGCATCAAGGACCTCGGCTTTACCTACGCCACCCGCTCCGGTCTCTCGGTTGGCCTCGATGACATGGTTATCCCGGACTCCAAGTACACCGTTGTGTCCGACGCCGAAAAGCAGGTCATCGCCGTCCAGCAGCAGTACCTCGACGGCGCCATCACCAACGGCGAACGCAACAACAAGGTCATCCAGATGTGGTCGGGTGTCACTGAGCGCGTCGCCGATGAAATGTTCAACAACATGAAGCGCGCGGACAAGGAAGGAGCCATGAACCCGATCTACATCATGGCCGACTCCGGCGCCCGTGGCTCCAAACAGCAGATTCGCCAGCTCTCCGGCATGCGCGGCCTCATGGCCAAGCCTTCCGGCGAAATCATCGAGTCGCCGATCAAGGCGAACTTCCGTGAAGGCCTCACCGTGCTCGAGTACTTCATCTCGACCCACGGCGCTCGCAAGGGCCTCGCCGATACCGCGCTCAAGACCGCCGACTCGGGTTACCTCACACGTCGCCTCGTCGACGTCGCCCAGGACGTCATCATCTCCGAGAACGACTGCGGCACCGTCGAAGGCATCTACGTTATGCCCATCATCGAAGCCGGCGAGACTATTGAGCCCCTGCGCGACCGCATCATCGGCCGCGTCACCCTCGAGAAACTCAAGGACTTCGAAGGCAAGACCATCGTCGACATCAACGAAGAAATCGACGAAGACAAGGCTTCCGCAGTACAGGCCGCCGGCATCGAGAAGGTCAAAATCCGGTCCGTTCTCACCTGCGAGTCCAAGCGCGGCTGCTGCATCCTCTGCTACGGCCGCAACCTCGGCTCCGGCAAAATGGTCGAGATGGGCGAAGCCGTCGGCGTCATCGCGGCCCAGTCCATCGGTGAGCCCGGCACCCAGCTCACCATGCGTACCTTCCACGTCGGCGGCACCGCCTCCCGCGTGCAGGATGCCTCGCATCTCGAAGCCAAAAACGCCGGCTCGGTCAAGTTCATCAACCTCGTCACCGTCCGCTCCAAGGAAGGCAACCTGGTCACCATGAACCGCTCGGGCTCGATCGCCATCATCGATGAGAAGGGCCGCGAAAAAGAGCGCTACGCCCTTGTCTACGGCGCAAAACTTCGCGTAGAGGACGGCACAGAGGTCAAGCTCGGCGACACCCTCGGCGAGTGGGATCCCTACACCTTCTCCATCCTCACCGAGGTCGCCGGAACCATTCAGTTCAAGGACCTCCAGGAAGGCCTCACGCTCAACGAAGAGGTCGACGAAGTCACGGGTCTGTCCCGTCTCGTCGTCGCCGATTCGTCGGACGAAAAACGCCAGCCCGCCATCCTCATCAAGTCCCCGCAGGGCAACAAGCGGTACCTGATGCCCTCACGCGCTCACCTCATGATCGCCGACGGCGAAGAGGTTCACCCCGGCGACATCCTTGCCAAGATCCCGCGCGAAACCACGCGCACCAAGGACATCACCGGCGGTCTCCCTCGCGTCGTCGAGCTCTTCGAGGCTAGGAAACCCCGCGATCCGGCGATTATCTCCAAGATTGACGGCGTCGTTCGCTTCGGTGACGTCTCCAAGGGTCAGCGCAAGGTCTACGTCACCGCCGACAATGGTCAGGAAGAGGAGTACTCCGTCCCCCGTGGCGTCTTCATCAACGTCCAGGAAGGCGAAGCCCTCCGCGCCGGCGATCCCCTGATCGACGGTCCGCGCAACCCGCACGACATCCTCGAGGTGCTCGGCGATCGCGCGCTCCAGATCTACCTCGTCAACGAGATCCAGGAGGTCTACCGTCTCCAGGGCGTCGCCATCTCGGATAAGCACATCGAGACCATCGTCCGGCAGATGCTCCGCTGGGTCCGCGTCGAAGAGGTCGGGGACTCCACCTTCCTCGTCGATCAGCAGGTCGATCGCTTCCGCTTCATGGCAGAGCGTGATCGCGTCCTCACCGAAGGCGGTCGCCCGCCCGTCGGCCGGTCGCTCCTGCTCGGCATCACCAAGGCGTCGCTCTCGACCGACAGCTTCATCTCGGCCGCCTCCTTCCAGGAGACCACCCGCGTGCTCACCGAAGCCAGCATCAACGGCTCCATTGACACGCTCCGTGGCCTCAAGGAAAACGTCATCGTCGGCCGCCTCATCCCCGCCGGAACCGGCATGGAATACTACCGCAACGTCCAGCTCTCCCCAGAGCTCGAAGAAGCGGCAGCCGCCGTCCAGCAGGAAGTCCAGGAAGCCCACGACGCCGAAGAGCGCGAACTCGAAGCCATGCGTATGGAAGGCGAGCAGGAAGAACTCGCCGCCAGCGAGTAGGCATCGCATACAGCCAACGCGCTCACGCGCAAACCAAAAGGGGCGGACTCGAAAGAGTCCGCCCCTCGTCCGTGAGAGATCTGTATCACCTCGCAAAAGAGCAGAGGCAAGGCGTCAGCCCTGCCTCTGCAGATCCCAGCCAGACCCGGTCAGAACCGAAACACCGCACTCACCGCCGGCTGCGCCGTCACCTGCCAGCTTCGCGTGCTTATCTCGGACAAGTTGAAGTTGGGCGCCCGGTAAATGAGGGCCCGACCCTGTACCCGGAATGCCAGATGTCTGAAGCCGCTCGGAATGTCGAAACCGGCTTCCAGCAGACCCGCGCCGCGCCACTGGTTATTGTTCATCGTGGGAAGGAAGTCGACCGCTCCACCACCTACATTCACAAAGGGCTGGAACTTGATATGTGGCGGATGGAACTCGTATGCCGCCGTCGTCTCGTGCATCGTCACGGGCACGCTCAGAAGTTGCTGCGTCCCCGGAGCGCTGGAGTAGTTGAACGCGTAGCGCTCCGAAAAACGGGTAAACCCGTAGTTCACCTCCACCCCAGCCCAGGCCACCGGGTGCAGCGAAACCTGCCCGAGCACGCCGACAGCGTTTGTCGTGAACTGCTGCTGATTCGATACCGTCTCGCTCAGGACGCCTCCCGTGGGAGTCGAAATGTCGTAAACGCCGGTCGTGGGATTTGAAGTCAACGTTCTGTCAAAGTTACTCGTCGCACCGACTGAAACGGTAGCCCCTTTCAGACGGTCGAACTGAGCGTGAGCCGCTGCAGTGCATAAGGCAAGGACGACGGGAACATAATGCCAGGTGTTTCTCATAGAAAGATCTCCTGTAACAATCCAGGTTGGGGGAGGGAACCGCCGGCCCCAACATCAGGGGAGCCGGCCCCGGCCACGGTTTGTCAGCCTTAGCTGACGATAATGCTGCCGTTCAGGCCATTCGGGAAGAAGCCGCCGCTCGAGATGCCCGTCTTGCCGGCCGCGGCGTACACGATCTGCAGCACCTGCGAGGTCGTCCGTACCGGGTTCAACCCGGTCGTGCTGCTGGTGTTGAAGATCTGCGTGGATGACGGTGGCATATCCTGCGAGTCCACCGCAGGCGAAGGAATGCTCAGCGAGATGCACAACTCCCGCAAAAAGCCTTCGTGCTGTGCCTCGGTATCAAGAATCTGCGCCGCATACGTGAGCGCCGCCGTGCTTCCCGTCAGGTACTGTGCCCCGCCGATGTACGCGCTCACGCCCACCGTCTCCAGCTGTCGTGCTGCCGCCAGAAACGTGGCATCCGAGTTGACCACGCCGCCCGCCGCCAGGTTCAGGTTCGGCATGGAAACCGGAGTTCCGCCGATCGAGCTGATCGTGCTGCGCAGAAACGCGACATGCTTGGATTCATCGCTCGCCAGCTGTGCCGCCGCACTGGCGATCTCCGGATTTACAAACGCTACTTGTGCTCCGCCGGTCACCGTGCCCGGGCTCGATCCCATGTCCGCCGACGGCAATCCACTACCGGTCGTAACGTACAGGTAAAAGCTTGACTCGAGATACTCGAGATTCAGAGCAAAGTTCAGCACGTCCAGGATCGACGGCGTCACCGTCGGCGACGTAACCGGGCCATCGTTGCTGCAGCCAACCATGGATCCGCTCAGCGCGGCTGCGCCGGCCATGGTGCCCACCGCCCCGAGTGTGGAAAGAAAACGACGCCGGCCAGCAAGGTCGGCGATCCGCGGCTCCACTGGGGTCACGTCACCAGCTAAGCCGTGCAACAGAGAACGATCAGAAATCAAAGACATACGTGTGCCTCCAAAGGGCAGTAAGAGGGAAACTCAAGATGCGCGTCGGGCGGGATGGACCGATCTACGTCGACTTCACGGTTCCGTTGAACCCGTTCGGGAAGAAACCGCCCATGAGCACGCCGGTGGTCGGGGTCACCGTCGCGGCCGTGGACACGCCATAGGCCACGCCCAGAACCTGCGAAGGGTTGCGTGCCGGCCCAAGGGCATTCACCGTGTCGACTGTGAAGTAGTTGCTCGCTGAAGGTGGAACGTCCTGCGCATCGATCGCCGGACTCATAACACCCTGTGCGACACACAGCGCACCGATAACCCCTGCGTGCTGTCCCTCAGCCCCCAGAATCTGACCTGCCGTCGTCAAGACCGCCGGATTTGAGACCAACAGCTGAGCCGAACCGACATACGCCGATCCCCCTAACGCCGTAAACTGACGCGCCGCTGCCAGAAACTGCGCCTGCGTCGTCACCGCGCCGTGAGCGGCAAGGTTGATCAATGGCTGCGCAATCGGCGTCCCACCAAGCGACGTAATGGCCGCTTGAAGATCGGCAATGTGGTTGACCTCATCCTGCGCCAATGCCCGGCACACAGTCAGAGTTGTCGCGTCCAGCGGAAGGACTCCCGGGGCACCTTCGACGGCGACACCGGATTCGTTTTGTGCGGCAGTCAGCCCGGCCCCAGTGGAGGCATACAAGTAAAAATTTGCTTCCAGATATTCCAGATTGAGCGCAAAATTCAACACATCTGCAATAGGGTTTGTGGTGGTCTGCGCTTCGGCTTCGCGACCCGAGCTCACGGCGGCCAGGGCAGCAGCACTGAGCATGGCACCCAGAAATCCACGCCGGTTCAGATGCGTCAGGCTACGTTCAAAGGCAAGGATCCTACGATCGGTCTCAAGCTGCTCTTCAGAGACCTTCTCGCTGGGGCACAAGAGAGAAGACAGGGTATATCGGGACAAGAGGGCCCTCCAGGGCGCGACGCAGCGAACGCTGCCAACGCGGCGGAATTACTTTAAAGATGGGGAGGTAAGCTCGTGCGAAGTACAACTCACCGCGGAATCGTGTGCAACGGCTTGCGACACGGGCTAGTCAGTAGAGTAACAGGATGATGAACAGGTTGCCCCGTTCTCCCAATCGCCAGGTACCAAGTTCTAGACCGGAACAAATCCCAGCACATACAGTTACGCGATCAAACCCTCCTGCTTTCCGGACCGTAAAGAGCCAAAGTCACGACCCGGACCGTAGCGCTTCGAGGAGGGGCGCAGATCAGACGTTGACCAGGCAAGCACCAGGCACAGCATCGCGTGGACGCACCGTCACCCGCCTTCCACCAACGGGGGCATACCCGCCCACGGACAAAGCGCCTCACGACAGCCAGCGGTGCCCCACCCTGCTTCTCGTTACCCTTCTCATCATCGCCGCAAGTCGCGCAACGGACGTGAGAGTCACTCCGCGTTCACCGAAACTGCCGCCGCTGCCATTGCTCGCTTCAGGCGGTCTAGCTGTCCATCGCAGTTGATCCGCTCAAGTGCCGCCAGACTTGCCAGATGCGCTTCAGTCCACTCATCGGGCCGCTTCAGTGCGGTAAACGCATCGGCTATCTGCTTCGGCGTTCCGCACTCCAGGTGCTTGCCAACGCCATATTCCGCATAGAACAACGCCGTCGCCGACTCGGGATGCACCGTGCCGACCACAGGCAAACCAACCGCCATGAAGTCCAGCACCCGTGATGGAATCGAGTATCGACTCCGCAGGTCCTCCGCAGGGTCTTCAAGCGGCCCCGGCAGGAACGCCACGTGGCAGCTCGCCAGCGCAGCATCGCGAGCCTCATGACTCGGCAGAAACCCGGTGTGACTCATTTCCTTTGTGATGTCTTCGTGCAGCCGGTCCAGCGCCCGCCGCGCGCCAACATAGTGCAGCTCGATCGGCACGCCGGCGCCGCGCATCTGCTGGATCGCCTCGTAAAGCAGATGCAGCCCAGTTCGGTAAGCCGGCAGAAATCCGATCAGCGCAACTCGCAGCGGTCCCGCTCCCGGAGCCTTGGCCCGGCTCGCCGTCTGCTCCCGGACAAACAGGAGTTCGCCCACATCAGGCCGAACCTCCTGAGACTCGAGGAGCAGCGGCTTCGACAACACGTACACCTGATGAGCATGTCGGATGAGCCAAACATGATCTTTGGAATCGAGCAGCGGAGTCCCAAGCGAGTCCCACAGGTGCAGCACAAACGGCTTCACCAGCAGCTCCGCAATGTGCCGCATCCGCGCTGCATCCACCGCATCAACCGGTGCGAAGTAGAGCGCGCTGGTCCGCTCCCGAAACCTCGCCACCAGCTTCCGGTCCGGCCCCTGCTTCAGTCCCTTGTCGCCCCACAGCGTTGCCCCAAAACGCCTCAGCCCAGGAACCTTCTGGATCTTGTCCACCCAGAAGGGCCATCGTGCAAACACGAAGCTCTCCATCCGGACCGACCGCTTATCCCGGCCGATGCCGGAGTCGAACTCGCGCCAGTACAGGTGCAGCCAGTCCTGAAACGCATCCAGGTAATGCTTCGTCTGTACGCCGATCGCCGTCTTTGACGACAGCGAGTACCGCGTCACGAACACAGGCCACATCCCGGCGTGTCCCGTTTGCGCTGAACTACTTGGTCCCGATGTTGCTTCCTGGGGCACGTCTTTGATCGCGGAAAGCTCGCCCGACATACCTCAAATCTAACCCACTCTGCGAAAACACTCCTCCCAGCTCGGTTCAGTCAGTGGCGTACACGGTTGAGGCCGGCTTCCTCCACAGGCAGACGCGGCATCGAGGGAACGCATCAAAATTGCCATGCCAACACCATCCAACTTGCCAACCAACCCCGTGGACAAAAACTGGCCCAAAGGCCCCAACTTCAAAGCCGTCGTTTACGGGTTCGCGATTGCCATTCTCGTCGTCATCGTGCTCGGACTCCTGCTGATCAGCGGAGCGGGCAAGCGCATCTTCCCAATGAACACCCACAGCACGCCATCGCAGACACATCTCACGATGCCCATCCACGACGACACACAGTCAAGCTGAAGTGGCTAGAAGACTCCTAGGCCGAACGCGACATGCGGCTCGCGTGGGTTCGAAACTGCCGGACCGCGGCGCCGAAGTCCGATGCTGGGACAGGACGCGAAATAAGGTAGCCCTGCGCCTCATCACACCGCCGCCGCAGAAGAAACCGCATCTCTTCCTCGGTCTCGATCCCCTCTGCCACCACCCGGACATCCAGACCATGCGACATCGCAATGATGGATCGGACGACCGCTGCCGCGTTAGCATCAGTTGCCGCCAAACGGACAAACCGCTGGTCGATCTTGAGGCGGTCGACCTTGTACTGGATGAGGTAAGAGAAATTACAAAACCCCGTTCCAAAGTCGTCGATCGCGATCCGGACCCCCAGCGCACGCAGCCGTTGCAGCATGTCGACCGTCGCGTCGGAGTTCACCATCAGCGTGTTTTCCGTGATTTCAATCTCGAGCGCTTCGGCCGGTAAGGCGCTCACTCGCAAGGCATGCTGCACCACTTCGAGCAGGTTCTTCTGCGCAAACTGCCGCGGCGAAAGATTGACCGCGATCGTCATGTCCAAGCCAAGCTCTTCGCGGAGCTGCTGGCCCTCGCAGCACGCCTCCGTGAACGCCCACTCGCCCATTGGAATGATTAGGCCGGTTTCTTCGGCCAGGGGCATGAAGCGCGCCGGCGAAAGCAAGCCGTGCTCCGGATGCTGCCAACGTAGCAACGCCTCCATGCCGATCACTTCTCCCGTCGTCAGCGAGATCTGCGGCTGGTAGTGCAGCCGCAGCTCGTTCCGGGATATCGCCTGGCGCAGGGCGCGCTCCATGCTCAGCCGGTCCGCGGTTTCCTGCAGCATGTCTTTGTTGAAGACCTGATGCTGGTTCCGGCCGTTCACCTTTGCCGAGTACATCGCGGCATCGGCCCACTTCAGCATTTGCCGCGCGTCCCCGTGCACGTCCGGGTAGACGCTGACACCGACGCTGGCGGTGATGTGCAGCTGGTGCCCCTCGACAGTCATCTCGGGAGCAAACCGCGTCACCAGATTTGCCGCACAGGTCTCGATGTCGCGCACCGAAACCATATCTTCCATCACTACAACGAACTCGTCGCCGCCCATGCGCGCCACCGTGTCGGAGCTGCGCACCGCATCGCGCAGGCGGTTTGCTGTTTCAAGCAGCACCAGATCGCCGGCCCAATGCCCGAGCGAATCATTGATCCGCTTGAACTGATCCAGGTCCAGAGCGAAGATGGCGACCTTGGTGCCATATCGGCGGGCGCGTTCCACCGCCTGCACGATCCGGTCCTGCAGGTGAGCGCGTCCGGAAAGCCCGGTCAGCTGATCGTGCGTCGCCATGTGGGTCACGTAGTCCATCATGGCCTTGCGCTCGGTAATATCGACGGCGATGCCAACGAAGCCGGACAGTTCGCCGGAGATGCCGGTGACCGCTCGCATGGCGAGGCTGATGGGCGTGCGGCTGCCATCCCGGCGGATGCAGGTCCACTCGCGTTCCACCATGTGGCCCTCGGTGGCGTTGGCGGTGAGGACCTGGAAACCTTCGGTCGCAATGGCCACCGGCAGGCTCAGCTCGCGGGCCCGCGTTTCGAGCTCGCGGCGATCGTGCAGCACCGTGATCGACGCCTTCCCGACGAGGTCTTCGCGCGAGTAGCCTGACAGCTTTTCCGCCGCGCTGTTCATGGCCGAGATGATGCCGTCCGGATCCGTTGCAAAGATGCTGAACGGAGCGTTCTGGAAGATCGAGTCGTTGAACTCGGCCAGGCGTTCGAGACGCTCTTCGTTGATGTGGGCTGCGGAGACGTCGCTGCAGGTGAGCGCGACGCCGTCGGCCAGCCGAACCGCCTGGTAGCGAATCCACGTCACGGGCAGCCCGGAGCTGGAAAGCTCGTGTTCTGCCCGCACCGGATCCCCGGTTTCGACCACAACGCAGAGTTGGCGGAAAAGCGTTCCGGTGGACCAGGGAAAGATCTCGCTGAGCAGCTTGTGCTGCTTTTCGGTTCGCGGAGCGCCGGTAAAGGCCTCCATGTTGCGATTCAAGTAGTTGGCGCAGAAATCGGTCACGTTTCCGTCAGCATCGCGCACCGCGTCCAGAAGGCAGAAGCCGTCAAGGCTTGTCTCGGCAGCAGCGATGAAGCGGGAGTGTGCTGTCTCCACGCGGCCGGTGGTGGAGCGCCGGCGCCACCATGGCAACAGCGACGAGGCAACCACGGCGACACCGGTCGCGACCGCTGCTTTCGGGATAGCGACGGCCTTTGCCGCTGCCAGCGCAAAAAGGGGCAGGAGGCGCGCGGCGGTCATGGCCGGGCTCCCAACGACAGTTTCGGCAGAAGAAGTCGTACGTGCGACAGAGTCGCCAAAAGAACACCTCAATGGATCGAAGCTTCCGTGTTCAGACCAGGGAAGAATGACATGACGCCTGTGCCGACGTCTTGGTACACCGTAGCACCCGGTCCGGGCAGGAAATACCCCTCCTCGGTGTTATTGGTGGATCAGTAACTGTACGTATACGATGGCCGGATTGGATGGGCGTCAGCGGGAACTGCGCCGCGGCTCCGGCACCGCAGTGTCGCCCATCCAGTCGTGAATCTCCATCCAGTTTTGTACCAGAGTGGGAAAAACGGCCAGCTCCGGAAGATCGCGGTACCCCTCTCCGAGCCCGACACCGTGTGGTCCGCGCTCGAAAATGTGCAGCTCTGCCGGAACACCCGCACGCTTCAGAGCGTCGTAGAAGGCGGTTGCGGTCAGGGAGTTGACCTGCTTGTCGGCCGTGGTCGAAAAGATAAAGCAGGGACTGGTGTCTGCTGTAACGTGCCGGTCGATGGAGATGGCGTCCAACATCTCTTGCGAGGGGTGGTCGCCGATCAGGGCCTCGAGGTTGGTCGGCCGGGGGACGGAGGGGTCCATGCTGAGCCGCGCGTAGGAGAGAATGGCGAAGTCCGGGCGGTCGCTGACGCGCTCGATGGGATCAGGCGACCTGGCGTTTCCGGAATCGTGTACCGTGGCGAGATACCCGGCAAGGTGGCCTCCGGCGGAAAACCCCCACAGGCCGATGCGTTTCGGATCGATGCCGAGCTCCGCCGCGTGCGATCGGACGTAGCGAATCGCGCGAGCGCCGTCGAGCATCGGGGCAGGAAAGTGGTAGCGCGGACCGAGCCGATATTCAAGCACAAAGGCGACCACGCCGTGGGCATTGAGCCAGTGAGCCTCAGAGGCGCCCTCCTTTTCCGACATCAGGGTGCGGTACCCGCCGCCCGGCAAGACGATCACGGCGCTTCGGGGCGGCTCACGACGATGCGGGGTGTCGGATTCGCTCGGTGCGGGAAAGAGAAAGAGTTTGGGGATGTCGGCGTCGGTTTTGCCGAGGGCGCCGGGCGCTCCTTCCGGCCAAAGCAGGATCTCGCGGGAAAAGCCGGTTGGCGGTCTGTTGCCGAGGCTCGCGGTGGCGGTCTGCCCAGGTAGGGCGGAAGGAGCTGCCAACAGGAGAAGACCGACCAGAGCGCGGCGAAAACACATCCCCGCCAGCATACGACATGCTGCGGGTGGCACGACACTGGTGGAATGATGGCGCGAAACCTCATCGCCGGTCAGCCGTCTATCACTCCATGTCGAGACGGAGTTGCCGTGGCCTGATGCTGGCCGCTATGGGATGGGGATGCTGGTCTTTGGTGGCCGCAGCTGCAACGCAGGAGAACAATCAGGCTCCGCCCCAGCCGGCAGCCCCGCAGGCGGCCGCCCCGCAGGCGGCAGCCCCGACAACGACGATCGCGGTCGATGCCCGGCTCGTCACGCTGCCGGCGGTGGTACACGATAAAAAGGGCGCTCTGGTACAAAACCTGACCAAAGACGCTTTCGTGTTGCAGGTGGACAATCACCCGCAAGTGATTCGCTACTTCGACAAAGACACCAACCTGCCGCTGACGCTGGGGCTTCTGGTCGATACCAGCCGTTCAATGGCCGGGAAGCTGGATGAGGAGCGAACGGCGAGCACGGGGTTCTTGGACGGCATGCTTCGGACCGAGAAGGATCGGGCCTTTGTGGAGCAGTTTGCCCGGCAAACGGAGCTTCTGCAGGACGTGACAAACTCCCGTCCGAAGCTGCAGGCGGCTCTGAAAGAGCTGGATACCGAGAGCCCCGGAAGCAATGGCGCCACCGCAAACGATCCGGACGACACCAACGGATCGTCGCAGGGACGGCGCCCCCACGGGGGCACGGCTCTCTACGACGCGACCTTTCTGGCTGCGGACGAGCTGATGTCGAAGCAAACAGGTCGGAAAGCGCTGGTTCTGCTGACCGACGGCGACGACCGCGGGAGCAAGGAATCGTTGGCCAGCGCCATCGAGGCAGCGCAGCGCGCCAACACGGTGATCTACGCCATTTACTTCAAGGGCGAGGAGCATGCCTCCAACAATGGAGGAGGATTTCCCGGTGGCGGCGGCCGACGCGGCGGCGGCTTTCCGGGTAGTGGCGGCGGCGGATATCCGGGCGGCGGTGGCGGCGGGTATCCGGGCGGCGGTGGCGGGTCGCGCGGCGGCGGCAATGGTGGCGGTCGCAGCTCTGAGCCGCACGTCGATGGCAAGAAGGTACTCGAGCGCATGACCGGAGAAACGGGCGGGCAGGTGTTCGAGATCAGCAAAAAGAAAACCGTCGCCGTGATTTACGACCAGATCGCGGGGGAGTTGCGGGCGCAGTACCGCCTCGGGTTTACGCCGGACAAGGACACCGGGGCTGACGGATACCACCAGATCGAATTGACGCTGCCGCGGTCGAAGGACCTCTACGTCCAGACGCGGGACGGGTATTACACGGGGAAATAGCCGGCGCCGGCGTGGGTCAGACGCGGTAGCATCAGGGCACACGTGTCGACTCCCATCAAGGTCCGTCGCACTCCGCCGCAGGTGTGGCTGGTGCTGCGCCTGCCGGCTATGCTGCGCCACACGCTAACCCGTGTGGTCGCGCATGATGCGCCCAATATCGCGCAAGCGGCAGCATACGCCGGCATGGTTGCGCTGTTTCCAGCGCTGGTGGTGGCAGCCGCGTTTATTGCGCGCCTGCCGGACACAACGGCAGTACGGTCCGAACTGGCGACGTTCTTTCAGCGCCTTCTTCCTGCCGAAGTGCTTCCCCTGCTGGCCACGTACTTTGAGGCGGTTCCGGCGGCCGGCTCGGGCATTTCGCCGCACTCTCCCACGTCGATCAGGGCTTTGCTGCTGTCGACCGCGGTGAGCGTCGTGGGTGCGTCGGGGGTGATCGCCACCTTTATGGAGGGCCTGCGACGGGCCGCGGACCTGCCGCCCAACTGCTGGAGCTTTGTGCGGCGGCGCGTCCGGGCCTTGCTGCTGGTGCCGCTGTCCCTCCTTCCCCTTGCTGCGTCCAGCTTTCTGGTGGTGTTTGGACACCTGATCAGTGTGTGGCTGGCTGCGCACGTGGCCGGGATGATTCGGACGCCGGTGTTCCTTCTGGCGCTCGGTCTGCGGTGGGTCTTTGCGCTGATGGGTAGCGTCGGGCTGACCGCCATGCTCTACCGCGTGGGAACGCCGTCCGAACCGCGCTGGCGGCGCGTTTTGCCAGGTGCCTTGGTGGCCACGGTCCTGTGGTTCGTGGCGACGCTCGGGTTTGGCTGGTATGTCACGCGGTTTGCCAACTATTCGCGGGTGTATGGCTCGCTCGGAGCGGGCATCGCTCTGCTCGTCTGGCTCTACCTGATCTCGATGAGCGTGCTGTGTGGAGCCGAGTTCAATGCCGTCTTCCTCCAGGAGCGTGAAGGCCAGCGAAGTTGACCGGGAAGGACGAAACCGTTTTGCTCGGCTGAGGTGCGTTGCTCCGCGTAGAATGAACCTCCGAAGCCCTGATGTTCTGGCCCGTTGCCGGTGCGCTGCGTCTTCTAACCAGAATCGGAAAGAGCCTCACCTGTGCCCACTGCAATGAACCCTGCCCCGCTGAACACCTCGCATCCGCATCAGACGGCCTCCCTCGGGTCGCGCCCCGGCACCCGCCGCGCAAAGATTGTGGCCACGCTCGGTCCAGCCTCGAGCACGCCGGAGATGTTTCGGCGGCTGGTGCGGGCGGGTCTGGATGTGGCGCGGCTGAACTTTTCTCATGGAACGCACAGCCAAAAGGCGGATCTGATTGCGATGGTCCGCAGGATCGCGGCGGAGGAAGGCAAGCCGATCTGTATTCTGGCCGACCTGCAGGGACCAAAGATCCGCACCGGCAAGCTTCTGGACGGCAAGCCGGTGCAGCTGGTGGCCGGAGAACGCCTGACGATTGCCCCCAGCGAGACGCAGGGAACAGCGGCGCGGGTCGGCACGACGTTCACGACGCTGGCGGAAAATCTGGAGCCTGGTTCCCGCATTCTGCTGTCGGACGGCTTGATCGAGCTTCACGTCGTCGCCGTCGAGGGAGACGACGTCGTTTGCACGGTGATCAACGGCGGCACGCTTGGAGAAAACAAGGGCATCAATCTTCCGGGCATCCCGGTCAACGTGCCGTCGCTGACCGAGAAGGACGAGCAAGACCTGGAGTTTGCGCTGGCGCAGAACGTGGACACAGTGGCAGTCTCCTTTGTGCGCACGGCCGAAGATGTGCGGCACGTCAAGGCGCGCGTCGCGGCGCTTGGATCGGACGCATGGGTGATTGCGAAGCTTGAGAAGCCGCAGGCGATCGAGCATCTGGACGAAATTCTGGAGGTGGCCGACGGCATCATGGTGGCGCGCGGCGACCTGGGTGTGGAGGTTCCGCCGGAAAAGGTGCCGGCGATCCAGAAGCACATCATTCGGAGGGCGACCGACTATCGCAAGCCGGTGATTACCGCGACGCAGATGCTGGAAAGCATGATCGACAATCCGAGGCCAACGCGGGCGGAGGCTTCGGACGTGGCCAACGCCGTCTATGACGGAACCGACGCTGTGATGCTTTCGGCCGAGTCGGCTGCGGGCAAGTATCCGGTCGAAGCGGTGGCCATGATGGCCAAAATCGTCGTGGAGACGGAGGCGCAGATCGGCCTCGAAGAGCCGGTTTATACGCAGCGACGGAAGCGTGGGTCGCGTTTGTCGGTGGCGGAAACCGTGTGTGAGTCGATGGCGCACGCTGCCGAAGAGCTAGACGTGGCGGCGATCGCGATCTTTACAGAAACGGGAGCTACCGCGCGTCTCTTGTCGAAGTACCGGCCGGATGCGCCGATTTTTGCCATGTCGCCGTTTCAGAAGGTGGTTCACCGCTCCATGCTGTTGTGGGGTACGACGCCACTCTTGTGCGAGCGGTTTTCCGACACCGACGAGCTGGTCAACATGGCCGAAGATATCTTGGAGCGGCTCGGGCATGTGCGGCGGCACGAGATCGTTGGCATTGTCGCGGGCACGCGGACACGGTCCGGCGCAACCAACTTTCTCCGTCTGCACATGGTCGGCGACCGCAATCCCGAGCCGGCCAGCTAAATCCGTTAGAAGCTGTCCATGTGGACGCGGGTGATGGTGTTTTTTGCGCGGCAGAAGTAATGGAAGCTCTGTCCGGAGGCGTCGGTGGCATCCCAGCTTTCCCCGGCGGTGCACGCCTCGCTCGAGCTCTTGGGTGTGCCGCGGGTCGTTGTGTACGTGGGCGCGACGGCATGGAGGTTGTTGAACTCAAGGGCATGCGTGTCTGGCACATAGCGAAGTCCGGCGTCGTCCCCGTTGCCGGGCTCGATGGCGACAATCCAGAACGGCGTGGCATTGCTCTGCTGGTGGTGCAGCGGGTGAAGTCTTAGGATGGCCCCATTGGTGATCCATTCGGCGTCGAGAACGTTGCGAAACGCGCCGTCGGCCCGTAGGCACATCCACGGCGCAACGTGCGTGCCACCGTAGCCCAGCAGCTTGTTGTCGGCCTCGGCATTGCTGCAGCGAAAAGCGATCTTGCCCGGGCCTGTGATGGCGCCGTTGCCGGCGGCAAAGACCACGCCGGTGGTGTTGGTGGGCACGTCGATCTCGGGGGTGTACTGCGTCTGGATCTGCTCGCCCGCGCTTCCGGTGAGCGCCAGGTGAAAGTGGAATTGCTCGATCTGATCGCCTGGAGCGAACGGCACCAGGTTGGGTGCAAGCTCCACGTTGCTGCCGTCCGGACGCCCCGTGTCGGGATTCAGAACACGGGTGGTTTCAGCGATTGGCACCAGGCGGTAGGCGCCATTGTTGTAGGCGAGGCTGCCTCCGGTGGAGGCCCGGAGGTCGGGGCCGGGATCGTCGTAGCGGAAGTGTGCGCCGCGATCGGTGAGTTGCAGGAGGTGCAGCGCGGGCGTGGTGGCGCCGAGTTGCGCGGGTGTGCCCGAAAGGGTCGCGGGCAGGCCGTTCAGCAGATAGCAGCTGCCGCCCACGGCCTCCAGGGTGACGATCCCGGCACGGCGTTCGATCGAGGCGATCGGGCAGGAAAGGGAAAAGAAGGCGTTGGAACTGAGGTTCTGGCCGAGGTGCGTCTGGTGGTCGAGCAAGACGCTGCCGGAGCTGCGGCTGCCGTAGATGGGGATCACCTGCCGCACCGGCGTGGGGTGGTTCGGGAGCAGGATGGCATCGTCGGCCAGCAGTGAAATGCCCAGGCCGCATGTGCCGCCGATGGCCGCCATCATGGCATCGTCGTGCTGTTTGCGGAGGTGCAGCGAAAGGTGCGTCGCATCGAGCACCAGGTACGGCGCCATCTCCGGGTGGTTCAGGCCGCCCATGTCCGCCAGGCAGAGGATGCCCCGAGGAGCGATGGCCGCAGTGGAGCCCGTGAACCCCTTGGGAAGGGAGGTGGTGGCGATCTCGACCACGATGCCGCCGGGGTCTACCTCTCCAGGACGGGCCTGTGGGGTGGCGGGGATTTTGAGCAGCGTACTGACCGGCAAGCTGCCGCCTTCGATCTCGACCTCGGTAAAGCCGGTCACGCGGTCGAGTGTGGCGCCGGTGATGCGGCCGGGACCGGGCTGGGCGCGGCTCATGTCGCCAAGAAAGCGACCTTCTCCGGAGTTGGACCACGCGTCGGCATCGGCCAGGGAGATGAGTTCGGAAGATCGCGTGCACCCGCGGACGCATCGGCCCGTGGGCACATACGGCGTCTCGGCAATCTGGGTGTCGAAGAGGTGAACACCCTCGTCGGAGGAATCGCGCACGCCGTTGGCGTGATTGAGGAACCGCGAACCGACCAGGCAGTCTCCGGGCGCGAAGCAGTTCTGCGTCGCCTCGACGAGCACGTGCTGGCCCATGGTGGTGTAGGTGCCGGTGGTCTTCGAGCCGAGGTAGGTGGTCTTTCCGAAGGAGCGTACCGGCTGGTTCGAGCCGCCGGTATAGGCCGTGCTCTCGAGGCGCAGGGTCGTCAGTTCCTGGTTGGGGTTGCCGTTGGCGCGAAACAGCTGCGACTCGGTAGCGCTCCAGAAGGTGCGAGCGACGAGGCACGCGCTGGCAACGCCGTTCTCCGGGGAGATCGGGTTGGTGCAGCTCCAGATTTGCGGGCTGGAGGAGCGTTGTGGCGGGACGGCCTGCGGCTCCGGCGTCTGAGCCGGCGCACACAGGCTCAGGGTGATGAGGAAAAGTGTGGTCGCGAGTACCGTCTGCATGATGCAATGCTCCGTGGAACCAGCCTACGCGGGCGGCGAAGGCGCGAGTCGAACCAGGTGACCGTAGAATCGAAGAATGGGCCGCATTCACGTCCTGTCCGACCAGGTCGCCAACCAGATTGCCGCGGGCGAGGTGGTCGAGCGTCCCGCGTCCGTGGTCAAGGAGCTGCTCGAAAACTCGCTCGATGCCGGCGCGACCCGCATCCGCATCGAGGTGGAGGCGGGTGGCCGCAAGCTGATCCGCATTACCGACAACGGCCACGGCATGGTGCGGGACGACGCCCTGCTCGCGTTCGAGCGGCACGCAACCTCGAAGCTGCGCACCTCCGACGACCTTCTCTCCATCAGCACGCTGGGGTTCCGCGGCGAGGCTCTACCCTCGATCGCAAGCGTGGCCCGACTAATTTTGGAAACACGCGCCGCGGCGCAGGACGGCACGGCGGCTGAGGATGCGGGCACGCTGGTCGAGATTGTGGGTGGGGCCATGCTGCGGGCCGACCCGGCCGGTGTGCCGGTGGGCACGACCATCACGATCCGCGATCTGTTTTTCAACACGCCGGCGCGGCGCAAGTTCCTGAAGTCCGAGCAGACAGAACTCTCGCACATTGCGGCGCTGGTGACGCACTACGCCCTGGCCCACCCCACGCGGCACTTCGAGCTGCATTCCGCGACGCAGGCCCTGCTGATCGCGCCGGCGGTTGCCAACAGCGGCGAGCGGCTGTTTCAGATTTTCGGCCGCGACACGTCGCAGCTCATGCTGCCACTTGCGGCCGAGATGGACTTTCGCCGCGCCGGCCTGCCCGAGCCGCCACCATGGAAGCGAGAAGAGGATTATGAGGCGCCCGATCCGGGATTCCTCCGGGTCTCCGGCTTTGTGTCCAAGCCCGAGCTGCAAAAGCTGAACCGCAACTCCATCTACGTGTTCGTCAACCACCGCCTGATTCGTGATCGCCTTGTGCTCCATGCGCTCACCGAGGCGTATCGCAACATCCTTCCACCGACATCCTTTCCGGTGGTGCTGCTGTTTCTCGAAATGCCGCCCGAGGAGGTGGACGTGAATGTGCATCCGGCCAAGACGGAGGTGCGCTTTCGCCAGCCGGCGTTTGTTCATGATTTCCTACGCGATACGGTACGTGCCGGGCTGATCCAGGCGCGCCCCGCGGCCAGCTTTCTGGCGGCGCTTTCTGGTGGCCCCCACGACGCCGCGTCGTCACTGAACCTCGACGTCAGCCCGCTGCCGGGCGAGCCCAGCCCGAACCGGGTCGTCCGCTCCGCGCCCGCGCAAGGGGGTGGCTTGTACGCTCCCGGATCCGCGTCGCTGGATGGAATCGATCGGCCTGTGTTCCAGCCGGGCGCACGCACAAATTTCCCGGCCAGCGTCGAAACGGTTGGGCCGCAGTCCGAAGCGGATCCGCACCTGCTCGACGCCGTCCCGTTCGCGCTCTCACCGATCGAACAGCCGCCCATTCCTGAGCCGTTGCGGTTCGGCGAGCGGACGATCCCGGTCGGCTACGCGGAGGCGGCGCACGCGCACACGCAGCCGGATCTGCCGACCGCCGGATCTCCGCACATTGCCGACACCCTGCACGCGCTGTCCGCGTTGAAGCCGCTGGGGCAGCTGCGGGATTCGTTCATTCTCGCGACCAACGAAGAGGGTCTGTGGATCATCGACCAACACGTCGCGCATGAGCGTGTGTTGTTTGAAAAGGTCTTGCGCGAGCGCGAGACGGAGGCGGTCCAGCGGCAGCGGCTCCTGATGCCGTTGCTGGTCGATCTCTTGCCCGCGCAGATGGTGCGCTTCGCCGATTTGGCGGAAGAGCTTGAGGGCAACGGCTTCGAGGCTGAGCCGTTCGGCCCGCGCACCCTCGCAATCAAAGCCGCTCCGGTGGGGTTGGAAGGACGCGAGCTCGAGACAACCATCGAGGACCTGCTGTCCGCGCCCTCGCCGGCGGAACAGACGGAAAACGCGTCGACCCGCCGGCGACGCATCGCCGCCAGCATCGCCTGCCATGCCGCGATCAAGATCAACACGCCGCTCGATACGGCCAAGATTTCCTGGCTGCTTGACGCTCTGGGAAAGACCGAACATCCGACCAGCTGTCCACATGGTCGCCCGATCGCGCTACGCTACTCCCACCGCGATATCGCGCGCGCCTTTCAACGCACCTGAGCAGCTTTCGCATGAGCAGACCGGATCGCGGGGATGCCTGTTATTCTGATCGGTAGCGTTCCCACGCCGCACGTCATCGGTCGCAGCGCTTCGGGAAGTCAGGACGCCGCAAGCTCCGCGAAAGCCAGCTCCGGTAAAACAGCTTTCAATCTTTTCACATGTGTGCCGTGATCGATTTTCCGGTCCGCACGTGCTTGCTGCATGCGGCAGGAAAGGCAAGAACACCTTGAGCGACCCAAACATTCCCTCCGTTGACCAGCTCGCGGAAACGCGCCGAACGCACTGGCATCAGGATGGCAACGCCCTGCTGACTGCGGAGGCGGTTCTGCCCTGGATCGAGCGCTGTGGGCTCGTTCTGTTTGCTCCGCGCGGACAGCAGTTTCCGGCGCCGGCGCCGAGCCTGGTCGAAGCGACGCTGGGCGCGCCCAACGGGTCGCCGAGCATCGCCGAGCGCGAGGCAGCTCGCAGCCTGACGCAGCGTTTGGTGGCCGAAGGTAAGGTGTTGCCGCTGAATCTGCTGGGCGCTTCGGGAACAACGGCCGATGAGCCTGATTTCCTTGTGTCTGTCGCCGTGTTTCCGTACCTGTTCACGCTACGTGGGGATAAGGCATGGAAGCAGCTGCCCTCGGCAGGCGGCCCGTTCAAGGTATCGCCGCTCGCCGTGAATACATACACCCTGCTGTCGGAGAGCGGTCCGCGGTCGGTCCCCGATCTCGTCACCGAACTGGGCAAAGGTCTAACCGAAACAGCCGTTTTGCGGGCTCTGTCGGAGCTGTGGCAGCATCTGCGCGTCTTTCCTGTGGGACAGCCGGATAGCACGACCCTGTGGGAGCTGGCGAGCGTGCGCTTCACCAAGGCGATCAAGGCTGGGGCCAACGCCGGCCAGCCAAGTGCGCTCTCAGCCCTCATCACGTTGTACCTCGGCCAGGCCGTGCTGACGACCGAGGATGAGGTGGAGGTCTTTCTGTCGCCGCTGGCTCCGCGTTCCCGTGTGCGCGACGTTGTGCATGCCCTGACCGCGGCGCGCGAGATCGAGACGTTGGTGGTGGAGGGCAAGCATTGCTTCTACGTGGACGGGGACCTGCCAACGTTTGCTCCCGCCGCGGTGGAAAACGCCTCAGCCGTCCATCCGGAGCCTGCCAAGGTGGAGGGCGAAGGCCGCATCAAGAAGTTTGCGGGTGCCGCGCGCAGGCCCGTCGCGGGCGGTGCGCGCTCGTTCTCGAGCGACCGCGAGCGGCGCCCCTTTGCGGGCAAGCGTGACGGGCCCCGACCCGGGTCAAAGCTCCCGAGCCGAAATCCGATCTTCAACCGGCCCTGGGAGGAAGAGCGTCAGGCCCGCAGTCCGCGGTCGGATGCCTCTCAGGCGGGCGACTCCGAAACCCCGCAGTTTCAGGATCTCGATCTGGATGCCGGTGCTGAGGCTACGACGCGACCCGCCGCCCCGGCATCTCGTGACGACCGTCCTAAGAAGCCGTTCGGCGCCGGCAAGAAGCCATTCAGCGGTGGCAAGCCTCCGTTTGGCGGTCGTGGCGGGCCCCGCCCCTTTGGGGATCGGGCTGGCCGCAGCGCCCCCTCCAGCGGCGGTGACCGCGCCGCTGGCCGGCCGCCGTTCCGAAAGGAACGCGATGGGGATTCGCGCGTGGGCGGGGGAGACCGTCCGGCGTACAGCCGTCCTCGTGAGCCGAAAGAGGCCGGATTTGCGGGCCGGGAGCGACCGCCGTTCCGCACGGATCGTGACGGGTCCGCGCCAAAGCGGACGTTTGCCAAGCGGGGTTTCTCCCCAGAATCTGGTCCTGGACCTGGGCCCCGAGGTTCGGAGCGTTCTGGCGACCGGCGTGGACCAGCGAAGAGGTTTGGACCGCCAACCGGAGATCGTCCATTCCGTCCCCGGCCCGAGGAGGGGAGCGACAGTCGTCCGCCCCGGCGCGAGTTCGGTGGCAGCAAACGACCCGACGGTGACGGTAGGCCGCGCGCCTACGGTCCATCTTCCGGAACGAGCCGCGATGCGCGCGGACCTCGACCTGCGCGTGGGGATGCTGGCCCTCCCGCCAAACGCTTCGGCGCCGGTCCCGGCGGTCCCAAGCGGTCCTTCTCCAGCCGGCCCTCGTCCGGCGCTGGAGACCGGCCGTCCGGCAAGCGTCCCTTCGCCGGCAATCGTCCCTTCGCGGGTAAACCAGGGGACGGCCAGCGCGCAGCGGGGCCGTTCGACAAGTTCAAGGGAGGAAACAAGCCGTGGGGCAAGCGCCCGCCCGCCCGTAAAATCAAGCCGGAAGAGGACAAAGCCTGATGTCCGGCATAGGCAACGTGCCTCCGGAAGGACAGACCGTCAACGCTTCGTCTTCCGTTCAAAAGCCCGCCTCTCCCGCCAGCCGACCCGTTATCGCCATTGACGGACCTGCTGGTGCGGGCAAGAGTACCCTCGCCGCGCATCTTGCCCGGTGCTTCGGCTTTCTCAACCTGGAGACTGGGGCGATGTACCGTGCCTTGGCTCTGAAGGCCATCGAAGGCGATCTCGACTTCTACGAAGAAGCGCCGCTCCTGGCCCTGGCGCGCTCGACAACGATTACGCTTGAGCAAGCCCGCGACGGAAACCGCGTGCTGTTAGACCGCGTCGACGTGAGCCGGCGGATTCGCGACGCCGATGTGAGCAGCGCCGCGTCGCGTGTTTCGGTGCATCCCGCGTTGCGCGCGTGGATGGTCGAGCAACAGCGCTCGTTAGGAGCGCACGGCGGCGTCGTGATGGAGGGTCGAGACATCGGCACATGCGTGTTTCCGCACGCGGAGGTGAAGCTCTTTCTGGACGCTGCCCCCGAGGTGCGCGGAAACCGACGCTTCCTGCAGGTAAAGCCGGATGCTCCGGTATCGCGGTCTTCCGCGGGTGAGAGTGACCATGCAAGCGCACACTCGGATTCCATCCTTGCGGAGTTGAAGGAGCGAGACCGTCGTGACCGCGAGCGAAAAGACTCTCCGCTTCGTCCGGCTGAGGATGCCGTGATCATCGATTCGACCTCACTCACCTTGGATCAGGTGCTGGCGCGCGCCGAACAGATCGTGCGCGAGCGGCTCGAAGCGAGCTCAACGGCATAGAAGTTGGCGCGAGCTTTTCCCAAGACGGGAAACATTGCACAAAGGTTGGTGCAAGGTGATTTTTGTGTCACTCTTTTGGGTACGAAAAATCTCTTTCCTGTGCTAACCTTCAGCCATCGTTCGAAACAGATTGGTTGAACCCCGATTTGGATCAGCGTCAAATTCATCGCACCAAGGAATGGAATCGAAATGGAACAGGGAACGGTTAAGTGGTTTAACGACGCCAAGGGGTTTGGCTTCATCAGCCGTCAGAACGGTGAAGACGTATTTGTGCACTACTCTGCGATCAACTCGAACGGATTCAAGAGCCTTCAGGAAGGTCAGGCGGTTCAGTTCAACGTCGTCAAGGGTCCCAAGGGTTGGCAGGCCTCTGACGTTCAGCCGCTCTAGTCCCACACAGCAAATGAGATTCGCAGGATGGGGTGGCTCTTGCCACTCCTCTTGTACTTAAGGCCCTGGTTCTGGGGTGCTGGTGCTGGGCGTGTCTGCAGGCTGTTCGACCTTCCCGACACCCGGCAGGATAGTCGACGTCGCACTGAACCGGCAGTATCCTGAGTTCACGATCCGCGCGCTCCCGTCGAAGTGGAACAGAAGCAGCATCCGCATCGCACCGACAGCATCCATCGTCGACGGCAACCAGACCTCGTCATTGACTTTCGTCTGATCGAGCTGAAAACGTGTGCCCTGGCGAATGTCCGCCAGCAAGCCACCTCCCACCTTGAATGGCCGGACAAACTGCCCATCAACCCGCCGCAGAACTTCGTCCCGTTCATCCACCCAGGCGGTTCCTTTCATGTCGCGGATGACTTCTTCGAAGCGGTTGCGTGTCTTTGCCTCAGGATCGCCTTCAAAATCCACCTGGATCGTGGGCCGACCGTCGAGATCGACACGGCGTGCGTTGGTGAATCGCCCAAGTTCAAGCAGGCGTGAGACGCTCACCTCCTCATCCCCACGCGGGTCGGTCTGCTTGCCCTCTGCCGAGGCCCGTTGCCTGCGCTCGTGCGCTTTGGCAGCCTCTTTCTCCACCCGTTCCGTCTCTTTTCGCTGTTCTTCCGGCGTAAGCTCGCGACCGTCCTTGCGCACCAGCCGGCGCACCCCGACGTCCCCCTCCCAGTACACGTCATATTCGGACGTTTCGGTCCGCTTGGCCGCACCGTGCTTGTCCGTTTCGCTCACCGATTCAATCGAATGGTAGAGGTAATGTCTGGCCAGCGCTTCTGCCGTGTGCTGGTTGCGTTCGACCGCGTGCATGAGCGAGGGAATGTCGGGAAGAGGCTTGTTTGAGGCGGCCGGTTCGGCTGGCTGCTGCCCAACGCCGTAGCCTGCGTCCACAAGCAGCAGCCCGATGCTGAGGGCGAATCCGCGTGCCTGTAAGCGCCACTGCGTCATACCGAAAGACTACCTCCTCCGAGTGAGGCTCAGGATGGATGCCCGCCGCCCTACCACTTTTGGGTTAAGTCGTCGGGATCGTCCGGGAACACAGCATGTCAGCCAAGCCCGATAGGTCTAGCATAGAAGCAGTGCCCGAGCGTGTGTCCGACCGCGAAACAACGGAGCACCTGAGGATGAGGAGAGTTATGGCCACCAAGGCTGGAGTTGCCGCTCCGGAAGCGATCGAGGCAAACACAGAACGCGACGAGGTCTTCACTGCCTTTCGCCGCTGGGGATACCTGCAGGCGTCGCTCGACCCGCTCGGGCAGTTTCTGCCGCCGGAGCCGTTTCCTGTCGCCGTCCCCGACGGGGAAGCCGCGGAGCAGGCCCGCGCCTTCTACTGCGGGACCATTGCCATCGAGTTCATGCACCTCAACAGCGCTCGCCAGCGTGAGTGGCTGCAGGCGCAGATGGAGCAGACGCCCGCACCGCTCCATCAGCAGCAGGTGCTGCACCGGCTCATCCAGGCCGACCTCTTCGAACAGGTCATCCAGGCGCGCTATCTCGGCACCAAGCGCTTTTCGCTCGAGGGCCTGACGGTGCTGATTCCCGCACTGGACCAGATTCTCGAAACCAGCGCCCGGCACGGCATCAGCAAAGCGATGATGGCGATGAGCCACCGCGGCCGTCTGAACGTGATGGTCAACACGATCGGACGTTCCGCCGCGGAGATCTTCACAAAATTCGAAGATGTCGATCCCCGGTCGACCATGGGCGGCGGCGACGTAAAATATCACATTGGCGCCACGGGTGAGTTTCATGCGGCGGACGGCAAGACCGTCGCGCTGCATCTTGCGTCCAACCCCTCGCACCTCGAAGCAGTCGATCCCGTCGTTCTCGGTCGGGCCCGTGCCAAGCAGGATCGTATCGGGCCGGCGGGCTGGAACTCGGTCCTCCCGCTGATCATCCACGGAGATGCTGCCTTCGCGGGGCAGGGCATCGTCGCCGAAACCCTCAACATGGCCACCCTTCGGGGGTACGACGTCGGCGGGACGATTCACGTCATCGTCAACAATTTGCTGGGCTTCACGGCCATTCCGGAGGAGTCGAACTCTTCCCGCTTTTCAACCGATGTCGCGAAGCGGCTCCCTATCCCGATTCTGCATGTGAATGCCGAGGATCCCGACGCGGTGATCCGGGTTGCCAACATTGCCGCCGACTTTCGTGCCCTCTTCCACACCGACGTGGTCATCGATCTTGTGGGGTACAGGAAACACGGCCACTCCGAGGTCGATGATCCGACTGTGACCCAGCCGCGTCGCTACGCCATCATTAAGGATCGGCCTCCTCTGTACCAGACCTACGCGAAACAGATCGGCATTGATCCGGAGGAACAGGTCAAACAGGAGCAGCAGCGGCTGCTTGACGACCAGAAGACCGCCAAGGAAGCCGATCATATTCCCCGGCTTGCCACCCTTCCGGACTACTGGACCCCGTACAAAGGAGGAAGCTTCGATCCGGCGGATGAGGTTAAGACCGGTCTGACAACAGAGCAAGTTGCGGACCTCGTTCGCCGGATGGACAGCTATCCCGCCGATTTCCACATCCATCCGAAGATCCAGAAGCTCTATGACCAGCGGATTGAGATGGGGCAGGGAAATCGTCCCTTTGATTACGGCACAGCCGAGCTACTGGCGTTCGCCTCGCTCGTCGATGCGGGCACACCGGTCCGCCTTACGGGGCAGGATTCCCAACGCGGCACCTTCAATCAGCGGCACTCGGTGCTGGTGGATACAGAGACCGAGGCGCGTTACACTCCTCTCTGCCATCTTGGCCCGCAACAGGGACGCTTCGAGGTGTACAACTCGTTCCTTTCGGAGGCGGCGGTGCTCGGCTTCGAGTACGGTTACGCCCGCGATTACCCGGAAGCCCTTGTCCTCTGGGAAGCACAGTTCGGCGACTTCGCCAACGGCGCTCAGATCATCATCGACCAGTTCATTGCCGCCGGGGAGGCCAAGTGGGGTCTGCTCAGCGGTGTCGCCCTGCTCTTGCCGCACGGCTACGAGGGCCAGGGGCCGGAGCACTCAAGCGCCCGCATCGAGCGGTATCTGCAGCTTGCCGCCAACGACAATATGCAGGTTTGCCAACCGTCCACCGCGGCGCAATACTTCCATCTTCTCCGACGGCAGGTGATGCGCTCCCTGCGCAAGCCGCTGGTGGTGTTCACGCCAAAAAGTATGCTGCGGCATCCTGATGCGATGTCGCCTCGCAGCGCCTTCACCCACGATCGGTACCGCAACGTGCTCGACGACACGTCCGTGCGGGGTCCCAGGCGGATCCTCGTCTGCTCCGGCAAGATCGGTCACAACCTGCGTGTCGAGCGGGAGAAGCGGAAAGACGGTGGAGTGGCGATCGTCTTCTTGGAACAGTTCTATCCATGGCCTGCCGAGGAACTGCAGGCAGCCCTCGATCAGCATCCAGGAGCGAAAGAAATCGTCTGGGTGCAGGAAGAACCAGCGAACATGGGCGGCCTCTTCTACGTGATGCCGTTACTCCGGCGCATGGGTCGCGGCCGTCCGGTGACCAGCATCAAGCGCTCTGCGACTGCCAGCCCGGCAACCGGCTCCGCAAAGGCACACGATCTCGAAGAGCATGCCCTGATCGACCTGGCGCTTCGGTCCTGACGAACCGAAATAGAGAAAATTTCTATCCATAAGGAACTTTGTTCGTGGATTCGTCACCTTCTGAGTATTTTCTTCCACAAAAGGCTGTGCACATGGGTGTGGAAGGGAGTACTCTTCTGCTGACGAGAGTGCTGCACTGAGAGCAGCCGCGGAAATAATCTTCCTGTCAAGTGTGCACGGATTTTCCTCTTTGAGGGCTGCGGGACACGTTTCCTACCCGATTCCAGGTTCCCGATGTGATTCTGCTTTGTTTTGCACTTTGGCTCTTGGAGTGCATTACCCAAGGCAGCAGAGGTTCCCACACCTGCTCGATAAGGTAGAGACATGCGCCGCTCATTGTTAGCTTTGTTGGTTTTTGTGTCGATTGGAATCTGCGCCACCGGAGTTCACGCCGCTCAAACCGACTGCCAGCGCTGGTGGACGGAGTACCGGGAGGCGATGTCGCACACTCCTGCAGTCCATCGCATTCGCCATGTGCGTCACCGCGTGCACCATGCGGCGAAGAAAAGGCTTGTTGCGCTCGTGCATCCGCGGCCTCATCCTGCGCCGAAGGTATTGCCTGCACGCCAGCGACTCCATCCGACTCGCAAGGAGATCCGGCACGCCTTTGACTTCGCATGCGGCGAGCTTCCGGAAACGGACGATGCGGAATTGCTCGATCTGGGCCGGCCGGAGGACTTCATCTCGGATCTCGACCTGCCCGGGCAACCCATTGACGCCATTGCCTCTACGACCGGGCCGATCGCTCTGAACGAACTGCCTCAATACCCTGGCACAGGCGGGACCCTTCCCCCTGGGATCGCGACACCGCCGGTCTTTGCGCCAGTCATCAACCCTGGAGGCGCCTTGCCGGGTGTGCCAACGCAGCCGGGTGTGCCAACACTGCCGGGCAGTCCGAGCACTCCTGGAACCCCCGTAGCCCCGGAAAGCCCGGTTCCGGAGCCTGGAAGCATCGCGCTCGTGCTGACTGGAGTTCTTGGAGCCATGGGAACGGTTCGCCGGCGCTTCCGGTAACCGGACAATCGAGCTACACAGGGGCCCATGCGGGCCCCTTCTGTGCTTCTGCCAAACAAACCAATCTCCGAAAGCTTGTGCTTAAAAAGGAAACCCACGCAGCGCGGTGGGGGCTGATGCGTGGGTGTTCCCTGTAAAGCAACGAAGTGGGTGGACTTCGTTAAGGCCGGCTCAACTCAAGCGCAAGCGCCGAGGAGCCTTGCCCTAAAGAAATAATAGCCACAGACCCGGGTCCCGTCAAGCGAAAGTTA
The DNA here is from genome assembly GCA_964243475.1 of uncultured Acidobacteriaceae bacterium. Lineage (GTDB taxonomy): Bacteria > Acidobacteriota > Terriglobia > Terriglobales > Acidobacteriaceae > Edaphobacter. Next base: position 28,638 of record CAXTEU010000012.1, read on the forward strand.
ACACCGCCTACAGGCGACAGATCAACAGCTCTCGTTCATAAATCATCTCAGGGGGCAGATGGTCGTGCAGCGCCAGGAACAGCTCTTCATGACCCATGACCTCATGCTTCCACTGTTCGCGATCAATCCGTTGCAACGCCTCGAACTCCGCTTGCGCGTAGCCGAGCCCATCCCAGTCCATGTCCTCGTAGTGTGGCGTCCAACCGATGGGGGTCTCGGTCGCGCAAACCCGGCCACGCACACGATCGACCACCCATTTCAGCACCCGCATGTTCTCCGAGTACCCCGGCCAGAGAAACCGCCCCTCCGCGTCCTTGCGAAACCAGTTCACGTGAAAAATGCGTGGTGTCGTTGCCAGCGAGCGTTGCATCCGCAGCCAGTGCCGGAAATAGTCCCCCATGTGATACCCACAAAACGGCAGCATGGCCATAGGATCGCGACGCACGCGCCCCAGGGCTCCACCGGCAGCAGCCGTGGTCTCCGAGCCCATTGTGGCCGCGACATACACGCCGGCCGACCAGTTGAACGCTTCAAAGACCAGCGGCATTGTGGTCGGCCGGCGACCGCCAAACAGGAACGCGGCAATCGGCACGCCACTTGGATTTTCCCATTCCGGATCGATGGTTGGACACTGCCGCGCGGGTGCCGTGAATCGGCCATTCGGATGGGCCGCAGGCTGTCCGCTGTCCCTGCCGATTTCCGGCGTCCACGGTTGTCCTCTCCAATCAAGACACGCCGTCGGGGGCGTGCTCGTCATGCCCTCCCACCACACTCCTGGTCCGTTCTCATCGCCAGGGGTGAGCGCGACATTCGTGAAAATGCTGTTTGCCGCCAACGTCGCCATCGCATTCGGATTGGTGCTGGCCGATGTGCCTGGCGCGACGCCAAAGAAGCCCGCCTCCGGGTTGATCGCTCTAAGCTGCCCTGTCGCATCCGGCTTGATCCAGGCGATGTCGTCCCCAACGGTCCAAACCCTCCAACCCTCAAACCCCGCAGGTGGAATCAGCATGGCGAAGTTGGTCTTGCCGCAGGCGGAAGGAAACGCGGCCGCGACATAGGTCTTCTCTCCGGCCGGGCTTTGAACGCCGACGATCAGCATGTGTTCCGCCATCCAGCCTTCATCGCGCGCAATATTCGAAGCGATTCGCAGGGCAAAACACTTCTTTCCGAGCAGCGCATTGCCGCCATACCCTGAGCCGTAGGACCAGATCTCCCGCGTCTCCGGAAAGTGCACAATATACTTCTGGTCATTACAAGGCCACGGCACATCCTTTGCCCCGGATGCAAGCGGAGCCCCAACCGTGTGCATGCACGGCACCACCCGCTTCGTATCTTTGTCGATCTCGGCAAAAACCGGCGCCCCGATCCGCGCCATAATGCGCATGCTCACAACCACGTAGGCCGAATCCGTCAGCTGCACCCCAATCTGGCTCATGGGCGAGCCGATCGGTCCCATTGAGAACGGCAGAACGTACATGGTGCGCCCGCGCATGGAGCCGCGAAAAAGCTGCTTCAACCGGCGCCGCATGGCAAACGGATCTTCCCAGTTGTTAGTTGGGCCGGCGTTGTCCTTCGAGAGCGAGCAAATGTACGTCCGGTCCTCTACCCGGGCCACATCGTTCGGTGCAGACCTGGCATAAAAACATCCTGGCCACAACGTCGAACTCAGACGAACGAACGTCCGGGCGTCGACCAACTGGTCGCAGAGCGAGTCGTACTCAGATGCAGATCCATCCACCCAGTGAATGGAGTCCGGCTGGGTGAGATCGGCCATCTTCTCAACCCAGCGGATAAGGTGTCGGTTCGTTGTCGGCGGAGCAGCGGGAGCAAATGTCTTCATGAACCCTTCGGTTCTAATTCTTCCTTCCCGCCGGGATGGTGTCAACGCGGCAGAGTTCGCGTCGCTTCGCGCATCTCATCCACCAATCACAGACGAGACCAGCTCCTGTGCCTCCACCTGAATGCTTTTCAGATGATCCGCGCCGAGAAAGCTTTCCGCGTAGATCTTGTACACGTCCTCGGTGCCGGACGGTCGCGCCGCGAACCAACCGTTCTCCGTGGTGACTTTCAGGCCACCGATCGGCGCGTGATTCCCCGGCGCCTCCGTCAGAATGGCGGTAATCGGTTCTCCCGCAAGCACCTTTGCCGAAACCTGCGCGGCGGAAAGTTTGCCCAGCTTTGCCTTCTGCTCTTTCGTCGCGGCCGCATCGATTCGCTGATAAACGGGATCGCCGTACCTCGCCGTCAACTCCCCGTAGAGCACGCCCGGATCCTTGCCCGTGCGAGCCGTCATCTCGGCAGCCAGCAGACCTGGAATCAGACCGTCCTTATCCGTGGTCCACACCGCGCCAGTCCGACGCAGAAACGTCGCGCCCGCAGACTCTTCGCCCACAAAGCCGAGCGTCCCATCGATCAGCCCATCCACAAACCACTTGAAGCCGACCGGCACCTCCAGCATCGGACGGGGCAAACCTTTTGCGACGCGATCGATGATCGAAGACGACACCAGTGTCTTCCCAATGCCGACCGACGCGCTCCACTCCGGCCGATGGGTGAACAGGTACTGGATCGCTACGGCCAGGTAGTGATTCGGGTTCAGCAGGCCGGAGGTCCGCGTCACAATGCCGTGCCGGTCGTGGTCGGTGTCCGCGGCAAAAGCCACGTCATACCGATCCCGGCTGGCGATCATCGAAGCCATGGCGTACGGCGACGAGCAGTCCATCCGTACACGGCCGTCCCAGTCACACGTCATAAAGCGAAAGGTCGGGTCAACGTACGGGTTCAGGATTTCGAGCGGCAGCTTATACTGCTCCGCGATCCTCGGCCAGTAGTACACCCCCGCCCCACCAAGCGGATCGACCGCCAGCTTCAGTCCAGACGAGGCGATCGGCGCGAAGTCGATCACGTTTGGAAGGTCGGCAATGTAAGCGGTGGTGTAGTCGTAGCGGTGGGTGTCAGGCGATCCCAACGCACGCTGATACGGAATACGCTTGATGCTGCTCACCGAGCCAGACCGTATCTCGCCCAGCAGGTCGTTGGCACGGTTCTCAATCCACTTCGTCGCGGTCGTGTCGGCTGGTCCACCATTGGTCGGGTTGTACTTAAAGCCACCATCTTCCGGCGGATTATGCGAAGGCGTGATGACGATCCCGTCAGCCAGCCCCTCCTTCCGCCCGGCGTTGTACGTCAGCACAGCGTGAGACAGCACCGGTGTCGGCGTGTAGGCCAGCTGGTCATCCACCATCACCGTGACCCCGTTTCCGGCAAGCACCTCGAGCGCCGTCGCAAACGCCGGTTCCGACAGCGCGTGCGTATCCTGCGCGAGGAACAAAGGTCCGGTTGTGCCCTGTTGTGCGCGGTAGGCAACGATCGCCTGAGTGATGGCGGCGATGTGATCCTCATTGAAGGCGGTGGCAAAGGCACTCCCACGGTGGCCGGAGGTCCCAAACGAAACGCGCTCGGCCGAAACGGCAGGATCGGGATGAAGGGAGTAAAACGCCGTAATCAGGCGCGGGATGTTGACCAGGGTGTCAGGCCGCGGGTGGTGGCCAGGCTGATTGGGCATGCTCATTCGTGCCGTCCTTGTTCCCAAGATAGATGGTTCGCAAGAGAGATGGTTCGCAATATAGATGGAGCCGGAATGAATCCCCTGCTTCTGACCACTCCTTGGATGCCGATCCCACGATGGCGTTTGTGAGCGGAACGAAGGTCCTTCAGATTCCGGCTCGTAAACGCCGGGTACGACCTTCGGGGAAGTGTCATGCAAACCTCCTGCCGGTAGCTTGAAATCGACGAAGCTCGCACCCCGGCGCCGTCGCATTCTGGAGCCGCTTGCAGGGAACGGAAGAACCACCACGGAGGACTAGGGAGACGTCGTCGCCACCGAACTTCCCGTAGAAAGCATGGGCCAACTTTCTGAACAGTGCCTGCGAACGGTATCGGCGGTATGCCTTCTTCTCGGCCTCGCCCCAGCGGCCCAGGCGACAGAAGCGACACTGATCGCGGATGCGCATGTCAGCAGCGTGCGCCCATCGGTCAATAGCGGCGCGATCTCGAACCTCTACGTCGGCTCCGGGTACACAGCCCTGGTTCAGTTCAGCCTCGCTTCGCTGCCAGGCGCTGCCACGGCCGCACAGGTATCAAAAGCGACGCTCCGCATCTACTGCAACCGCGTCGACACGCCTGGGTCCGTCACGCTCGAGGCAGTCGGAAGCTCCTGGGGAGAGTACAGCGTCACCTTCGCCACGCTGCCATCGCTCGGTGCGGCGCTCCAAACCGCGCAGGTCACCCAGGCCGGCGCCTACATCACATTCGACGTCACCACCACGGTGCAGGGCTGGATCGCCTCTCCCGCAACCAACAACGGTTTCGCCATCACCGCAGCGACCTCCGCGGTGCAATTCGATAGCAAAGAAAACGATCTCACCGCACATCCCGCGTCGCTCGACGTCACCCTGGGATCCCAGGGGCCGGCGGGCGCAATCGGGCCCGCAGGCCCGGCCGGACCTGCGGGAGCCAACGGCGCAACCGGCCCGACAGGTCCATCTGGCGCAACCGGCGCAACGGGTCCCGCCGGAGCAAGTGGCCCAGCGGGTCCCCAGGGTCCAGCCGGCGGCCTAAGCTACCAGGGAACCTACACTTCCACCTCCAACTACGACTCCGGAGCGGTCGTGTCCTACGCCGGGTCGAGTTACTCCTCGCTGGTCAGCGCAAACCACGGAAACACCCCACCCCTCTATCCCGCCTTCTGGGGACTTCTCGCCGCTTCACAAACCGGTCCAACAGGCCCAGCCGGACCACAAGGCTCCCAGGGTGTTGCCGGCCCGGCCGGACCCCTCGGCGTAGCTGGACCGCAGGGTCCCGCCGGGGTCGCTGGCCCAACGGGTCCGCTCGGTCTGCCGGGGCTGGTTTACCAAGGCGCTTACGCTTCCACCACAAACTACGCGTTAGGAGATGTCGTCCTTTGGGCCGGTGCGAGTTACACCTCGCTGCTGTCGTCCAACCACGGCAGCGTGCCCGACCAGAACCCACAGGCCTGGGGACTGCTCACGGCGCCAGGGCCTGCCGGCGCAACTGGCGCGGGAGGTCTGCAAGGGATCGCCGGTCCGCAGGGCGCTCCAGGCTCGGTGGGTCCGCCAGGCGAGCAGGGCGCACAAGGCCTGCAGGGCATCGCGGGACAGGCCGGCGCGCAAGGCATCCCCGGCGCCACCGGAGCCACCGGACTCCAGGGACCCATGGGAGCGCAAGGGCCGGCTGGTCCCGTGGGCATCACGTGGGAGGGCGCCTACGCCTCCACAACGAATTACAGCCTGGCAGACGCCGTCGTCTACAACGGCTCCGCGTACGTCTCGCTGGTCGCGTCGAACCACGGCAACACCCCGGACCAGAGCCCGTCGCAGTGGTCGCTCTTCGCCGCCGCCGGTGCTCCGGGAACGTCCGGCGCCACGGGAAGCACAGGCCCAACCGGCCCGGCTGGCTCCGTAGGCGCAGCCGGCCCGCAAGGCTCCGCCGGTCCCACTGGAGCCACCGGCCCGCAAGGCCCGCCGGTCGCAAACTTTACCGGCCCGTACTCCTCCACGACCAACTACGCCCTGAACGACGCCGCGGGCTGGAACGGTTCGACCTATGTCTCTCTAGTCGCAGGAAATCACGGCAACACGCCGGACCAGAACCCTTCCGACTGGGCCCTCCTTGTTCGACACGGCGAAACAGGTGCAGCCGGCGCCGCCGGACCGCAAGGTCCCACAGGCGCTGCAGGTGCCGTCGGACCATCCGGCGCCACCGGTCCGCAAGGCGCGCCGGTCAGCTTTCAGGGAGCTTGGGCCGTCGGTCAAAACTACGCGGTCGGCGATGCCGTCAGCTACAACGGTTCCAGTTACATCGCCCTCCTTGCAAATGTCTCGCATGAACCCGACACGAACCCCGGCCAGTGGGCCCTTCTCGCTCAGGCGGGAGCAGTCGGCACGACTGGAACCACTGGCGCCGCGGGTCCGCAAGGAACGCCCGGGGCAAGCGGTCCGCAGGGTGCCACCGGTCCGGCTGGGCCAACCGGAGCCGCGGGCCTGACCTTTCAGGGGGTCTACAACTCCAGCGCCAACTATGCCCTGAACGACGGCGTTTCGTTTGCAGGTTCGAGCTACATCTCCCTCCAGGCCGGAAATCGCGGCAACAGTCCAGCCTCGAGCTCCATCTGGTGGTCCTTGCTCGCGCAAGTGGGAGCAACCGGCTCCGCTGGACCCACGGGACCGGCGGGCGCGACTGGCGCCACCGGCGCCACCGGCCCGCAAGGGGGCGCAGGTCCGACCGGCGCCACCGGCGCCGTCGGCATCAATTTCCGCGGCAGCTGGAACTCTGCGACCTACTATGCCCTGAACGACACCGTGACCTACAGCGGATCGACCTACCTCGCCATCCTCAGTAACTCAAATGCCGAACCCGATCAGGTGCCGCAAGCTTGGTCCGTGCTGGCGCAGCTGGGAAGTGCCGGCCCAAGCGGACCGACGGGTACCTCGGCCACGGTCCAGATCGGAAGTGTCACAACGGGCAGCCCTGGATCAGCCGCGACGGTCACCAACGTTGGCACGGCGCAAGCAGCCGTTTTCAACTTCACCCTACCCCAGGGCCAGACAGGAGCCGCAGGTTCGGGCGGCAGCTCCGGCCAGAGCGCTTCGACCAGCGGCGTTCCCTTCATCTCGATGTACCACGCCGTGTCCTTCAACTTCACCTATTACTCCTTAACGAACACCAACTCCAGCACATCCGAGTCGAGCGGGTCCGTGCTCACCTGGATGCCGTCGGCCTGCACGGCCACCAGCCTCACCGTGTACTCCCTTCAGTCCAACGCAATCACCGTAACGCTTCGCCAGGGAAGCTCTCCGACCAGCATGGCCAACACGGGACTCGTCTGCAGCTTGGTCGCAAACAGCACTTCCTGCACCCAGACAGGCTCAGTGGCCGTGTTGCAGGGCAATTTCCTCGACCTCGTAGTCAGTGGTGCAAGCGGCACAGCAGCCGGCGTCTGGTCATCCCTCGCCTGCAATTGAACGTCTTAAAGCGTAACGACCTGCCTCAACTGCTTTGCGCACCCTTGCAGCTCTGGGCCGCTTAGCGGCACTCCCCCGTCGAGCAGCATCTCCATGCGTCTCGCGACCTCACCTGCCTCGATGTGCCCGTACATGCCTAGCGCACCCGCCAGTTTGTGTGCCAAACTCGCCGCTTCGGTCCGCATCTCCGGTGTAAGGCTCGCGTCAGCAGCCGCGGCCGCAGCCCGTTCCAGTACATCCACTCTGGCAGCAAGCTCGGGACGCTGCCGCTGCCACAACGCCGTCAACCGCTCAGCAATGCGGGCTTCGGGTGTTCGTTCTTTATGAGCAGCGTGCTTGGAGGCAGATCGGGTCGTCAACACAGAAGCCCTGCTTTCGTCACATTTAGGAATGCATGTCCGGCCAGTCAAGCTCATCGCAGATCTGCTGCGCCAGCGTCAGCGGGTCAAACGGCTTAAAGAGCACCGCAGCCACTCCCAAACCCGCGAATCGACGCTGGTCGACGCCCTGCACCTTTGCCGTCAGCAAAATGACGGGGATCGTGTTGACGGCGGGCATTCCCTGCATCGTTCGGAACGTCGTCGGACCGTCCACGCCCGGCATCATGACGTCCATCAAAATCGCATCCGGTTGGTGTTCCGTTGCAACTTCGATTCCTTCCGCACCGGACCGAGCCATCAGGATCTCCCACCCGGCCGTCGCTTCGAGCGACAGCGCCGCCACCTCTCGGATGTCCTCTTCGTCATCAATGATCAGAATTCGACGCATGCAGGGATCCTGGGGTTAGGCGGCGGGCGCACCCGCGTATGGGGGATTTTGCCGCATCCGCTGGACCATCGACCGGACGAGCTCTTCGACTTCCTGCGGCTGTACCTTCGCCTTCGTCAGGAACTCGGTCGGACCAAGGCGAAGCTGCGACATCTCGCGATCCGACACGTCCCGGCCCGAGTAGACCACCAACGGAAGAGCACGCGTTTCGGGCCGCTGGCGAAGCCATTCCACAAAGGAGAACCCATCTCCATCCGGCAGAGTAAGGTCCAGAATCAGCAGATCCGGGCGCTTGGACAAACATTGTCGGATCGCCTGCTGACGCGTGCAGGCATGCTGCACTTCCACGTCCGCTGAACCAAAACTTTCGGCAACGACGCTGGCCAGATCCTCATCATCTTCCACCAGCAGGATCCGCGCCGGACCCTCACCCGATCCGAGAACCCGGGCAAGCTCAGCAAAGAGGTGATGCTCGTTGAATGGTTTCTGCACCCATCCTTGCGCTTCGCCTGTCAGCTGGCTCCGCAGGTTCGGCGAAAGTACGCTAAGGACAACGACCGGCACGGCGGCTGTCGCCGGTTCGTCGCGCAACTGCTGCAGGGTCTCCCATCCGCTCATCCCCGGCATATACATGTCCAGAAGAATCGCTTCAAGCGGATGACACTTTGCCAGCTCCAAAGCCTCCTTACCGCTCGCCGCCTCAAGGACGGTGTACCCCTGCCGACGCAGGTGCTCTCCGACCACGGTGCGAATGCCGGCATCGTCGTCGCAAACCAGAATGGAACCCTCACCGCGCTCCAGCAACGCCAAGGGAACAGCTGGATCCGACGTCCGTGCTGTCCGTGGGAAACTGACGCAAAAGGTTGATCCCGGACCGGAGTTCTGCTGCGCCCACACCGATCCAGCATGCTGCTGCACGATCGACCTGCAGATCGCCAGACCCAGCCCCGTCCCACCTTTCCGCTTCGCGTCCGACGGGTCCACCTGGCCAAACCGGTCGAAAACACTGTCCAGCTTCTCCTGCGGGATCCCACGACCCTGGTCCACCACCTTCAGCAGCACGGAGTCCTGCGTCGCCTCCGCACAAACGCGCACCGTGCCGGAAGGCGGCGAGAACTTGATCGCGTTCGAAATCAAATTGGTCAAAACCTGCAGGATCCGGTCGGCATCTCCATCAAAGTACAACGTGTCGTCGGCAGATCCGCCCGAAGACCCTGCATACTCCAGACTGACCAGTGCCTCGTCCGCCATGCCGCGCATCGTCTCCAGGGCCTGTTGCGCCAAGTCACGTACAGAGCAGCGGTGAATCTGCAACGTCGCTCGGCCGGACTGCATCCGCTCGAGATCCAGAAGATCATTGATCAACCGGATCAGCCGGTCGGTGTTGCTGACCGCAATCCGGAGCAGATTCTGTGCCTTGGGATCAAGCGACCCGATCATCCCGGAGGAAAGCAGGCCAAGGGACCCACGAATGCTGGTGAGTGGCGTCCGAAGCTCGTGGGAGACGGTCGAGACAAACTCATCCTTAAGTAGATCGAGTTCCGACCTTTGGGTCAGTTCGACAAATTGCGTCTCCTGCTCCTTGGACAAGGATCGCAACGACTCCGTCAGTCGTCGGTTCTTCCGGTGTAGGTACGCAGGCCATGTGAGAACTAAAACGCCGAAGAGCAACAGGCCCCACGGGGGTAGCGCAAGCGTGGCCACGTTCTCACCCTCCAGGTAACTAGGCAACTGCGCAATAGTAACCCGGATAGTGTTTCGGTCGAGGAAAAAGTACAACCAAAGTGGAAATTTTTCCCGAAACGGTTTCTGCATAGGGAAATCCATTCCCAATTCGCGTCGCTGACCCGTAATCCTTCCTGCACGAGCTCTATGCCACGTTAAACAGAGAAGCCGCCCCATCAACTGGAGCGGCTCCCCTCAAGGGCACGCGACCTAGCTAATCGAGACCGGCTGCCCAGCTTCGGAGAGAAGTGACGCCCACCGCTTCCCCTGCCGCGCCGCTGCGGATCTCTTCGCTAGCGCATATCCGGCAATCAATGGAAGCGCGAGTGTGACTTCGGAGTAGACCATCTGCTCAAACGTCGTGTCGACCTTGCCCCACGACGACGCTTCCTTCAGCGTCGACCCTGAAAGCGCACCATCGCGCGAATCCGCCACCGTGATCTGGATCGCATATTTGTGCATGGAAGCATCCACGCCAAGCACATCGGCGGCAACCACGATGTCCTGGGCAAAGTTCTTCGGCACGCCGCCACCGATCATGAGCAAGCCCGTCGTCGGATTCGCGATTTTAAGCTGCGTCAGCTCGTAAAAATCCTTCGCCGAGTCGAGCGACAGCATCGGTCCACCCTGATTCGCATGCTGGTGCGCCACCAGGCCGAAGCCCGCCGAGCAGTCCGAAAAAGCCGGCACAAAGATCGGCACCTCTTTCTGGTAAGCCGCGAGCACAATGGAATCCCGTCCTCCGGCCTCCGGCGTCTTGCCCTCGCGCTCAAGGTACGCTCCCATCTCGCGAATGAACTCGCGCGACGAAGTCGGCCGCTTGGGCAGGGAATCGGCAATCAGCCGCGTAGTATCGTCGCAGATCCGCAGCTCTTCCTCATCAATAAACGTGTCGTAGATCCGGTCGATCATCAACTCGCGCAGCACGGCATCGCCGGTCCCGTACTTATACTCATCGGGCGCGATGTAGTGGTTGAAGCCGAGCGCCTCGAAGAAGTCCTGATCCACAATGTTTGCGCCCGTCGAGACAATGGCGTCCACCATATTGTTCCGGATCAGGTCGACAAAGATCTTCTGCAGTCCAGCCGAAATTAAGGACCCTGCCAGGCAAAGGATCACACCGCACTCGGTGTCGCGCAGCATGCGATCGTAAATCTCGGCCGCGCGCGCGGTATCACGGGAAGAGTAAGCCATCTTGGCCATGGCATCGACCAGCGGCACCAGGTCGTACTGCTGCAGGTCAATATGTTGCACTCGGTCGCGGAGAAGCTCTTGTTTTGTCTGCATAACTCTTCTAGGATACCTCGCAGGCCCGCGCGCTTCGTCGCATTCCGGTGAAAATCCCACGATTCCCCGCGTATACGCTCTTCCGACAGGGAAGCGCCGCAAACCACTCCCGGCTTGCCCCCCGACTTGGTAGGCTGTCGCGAAGGGATCCTCCAGCCAATGAACGTCAACTTCGCCGAGCGCGCCCACAACCACAACTGGAAGCTCGATCCCATCGTGCGCTCGTTGCTCGATACGGACTTCTACAAGTTGCTCATGCTGCAGTTCATCTGGAAAAACTTTCGCAACACGGTCGTGACCAGCGAGGTCCACAACCGCACCCTGCGCATCCGGCTCGCGGAGCGGATCGGCGTCCAGGCGCTGACCGACCAGATGGAGCATGTGCGCGGCCTCCGCTACCGTCGCAGCGAACTGGTGTGGCTGGCCGGCAACACCTTCTACGGCGTCCGCAGTATCTTCCAGCCGGACTTTTTGGAGTGGCTTGGGAAAGACTTCCGCCTCAGTGACTACGAAATCTCCGAGCAGGACGGCCAGTTGGTCTTGCGCTTCTTCGGCCTTTGGACCGACGTCACCATGTGGGAAATCTACGCTCTCGCCATTGTCAGCGAGCTGAAAACCCGGTCCGCGCTGGCGGAACTGAGCGAGCTCGAGCTCGACGTCCTCTACGCCCGCGCCAAAACCCGGCTCTGGGACAAAATCGAGAAACTCCGCCCGGTCACCGGTTTACGCCTGTCCGACTTCGGCACACGGCGCCGGCACAGCTTTCTCTGGCAGGAGTACGCGGTCGGAGCCTTACGCGTCACGCTTGGCGAGTCCTTCACCGGCACCTCCAATACCGCGCTTGCGTACAAACACAATCTCGAGGCCATCGGCACCAACGCACACGAGCTGCCCATGGCCCTCGCGGCCATGGCCTCGCGGGGCACGGACGAGGATCTTCGCCAGTCGCAGTACCGCGTCCTCCAGCTGTGGCAAAAAAGCTACGGCGGCGCCCTTCTCATCATGCTCCCAGACACCTTCGGCACGACGCAGTTCCTCGCTGGCGCCCCCGATTGGGTCGCCGACTGGACCGGCCAGCGCGTCGATTCCAAAGACCCCTTTGCTGCCGGCGACGAGTACATCCGGTGGCTCGAAGAACGCCGGCGCGAACCACGCCGCAAGCTGCTCATCGCCTCCGACGGCCTCGACGCCGACAGCATCCTCGAGTTGCACGAGTACTTCCGCGACCGCATCCGCTTCAGCGCCGGCTGGGGCACGCTGCTGACCAACGACTTCCGCGACTGCCACCCACGCGGCGAAGATAGCTTTGAGCCGCTCAGCCTGGTGTGCAAGCTCATCAGCGCCGACGGCATCCCGACCGTCAAGCTCAGCGACAATCTCCACAAGGCGACCGGCCCCGAAGACGAAATCGAGCGCTACCGCGAGGTCTTCGGCAGCGTCGCGGTGGAGGGCGCCGCTGTGCTCGTCTGACGCAAAACATAGGCGCGTCCCGTAGTGCAACCCGGGCCGTCACGAAAAGGTGGGCGCTCGTCCGTCCAAAATCACCCTATACTGCGAGGCATGGGTCTTCTCCGAGCCTCTCTTCGGTACGTCGTGGCTGCCACTCTGGTGCCTGTGTTGCTGGTGCAACAAGGTTTTGCTTGGGGCTCGGACGGTCACCGCATGATCAATCGCATCGCCGCGGAAACACTTCCGGCAGATGTGCCGGTGTTCCTTCGCGACGCCCGTGCCCAACAGATCCTGGAGTACCTCGGTCCCGAACCGGATCGGTGGCGCAATCCCGCTGAGCCGGAGCTTTCGTCCGCGCAGGCCCCGGAGCACTTCATCGACCTCGAATACGCCGACCTGCTCGGCCAGCTTCCGCGCCGTCGGTACGACTACGTCCGCGCTTTGGCCTTTGCGCAAAAAAGCCACCCCGACCTTCCGCTTTCAGTCGAAAAAGTAGGTCTGCAGCCGTATGTCACGCTCGAAGTCTGGCAGCGGCTCAAGGCAGACATGCGGGAGTACCGCGGTCTGGTTGCCGCCAAGCGCAACACCCAGCCGGTGGAGCTGGCCATCTTGTATGACGCAGGTTGGCTAGGCCACTACGTGGGCGATGGCTCGCAACCGCTCCACACAACCATCCAGTACAACGGCTGGACCGGACCAAACCCGCACGGCTACTCGACGCTCCACACCGTTCACGCGCAGTTCGAGACCATCTACGTTTCCGCCAACATCACGCCTGCGGACATCGAGCCGTTGGTGCGTGCCGCGCAGCCCACCGTGCTCGGCGACGTTTGGACCCAGTACTTGGCGTATCTTCGCCACTCAAACTCTCTGGTCGAGCGAACCTACCAGATCGACAAAGCGGGCGGCTTCAACGGCGCCGGAACTCCCGAAGCGAAGCAGTTCACCGAGGAGCGGCTGGCCGCGGGTGCCATCGAGCTGCGCGACCTGATCAACACGGCCTGGGTCCGCTCGGCGGATTCGGTCGAAACGTACAAGGGCCCGAGTTAGTCGCTTCCACCCGCCGGGGTGGAGGCGGTGTCCACGCCGAGGCTGCGCCCCAAATCGAACCATCTCCGGCGCATTCCTACACTCAAAGCCGCCCGCCCGTACTGATCCCGAGCCGTGGAATTTTGGCCCGATGGCGTAATCATTTCCGGAACCAGCTATCCTTGAAATAGATCGCACCACCAAACGAAACACGGAAACCGCATGGCATCGCGGATGTTACAATAAGCGCCCTAAGCCTGACAAAACAGGGATTTTGTACGTAAATTGCCTGGAAAGAATATGTTACAAAGACACCCGGGGGCTAAGCCGAACAAAACAAAGATTTTGCCTCCAAGATAACCCCGGTGGGGGCGGGAGGGAGGTAGGAGGACGGGGAGGAGACACCGCTACTCACCACAAACAACAAAGCCCCGATTGCTCGGGGCTTCGCCGTTGCCGGAATCCAGTCAGTCCTAGTACATGCCGTCCATGCCGCCGCCACCGCCGTGCTGATGTCCGCCGCCCGCTTCCTTCTTCTCGGGAATCTCGGAGATCATCGCCTCGGTCGTCAGCATCAGGCCAGCGATCGATGCCGCGTTCTGCAGCGCCGTCCGCGTCACCTTGGTCGGATCGATCACACCGGCCGAAACCAGGTCCTCGTAGGCGCCCGTTCCGGCGTTGTAGCCGTAGTTGGACTCCTTCGACTCGTGGATCTTGCCGATCACAACCGCGCCCTCTTCGCCGGCGTTCGAGACGATCATGCGAAGCGGCTCTTCGATGGCGCGACGAATGATGTTGGCGCCGATCTTCTCGTCACCCTCAAGCGTCTTCACCAGCGCATCCAGCACCGGAGCGCAACGAACCAGGGCAACACCGCCGCCCGGGACGATACCTTCCTCAACCGCCGCACGCGTTGCATGCATCGCATCTTCGACACGAGCCTTCTTTTCCTTCATCTCGGTCTCGGTCGCAGCACCAACCTTGATCACCGCAACACCGCCGACCAGCTTGGCCAGGCGCTCCTGCAGCTTCTCGCGGTCGTAGTCCGAGGTGGTCTTGTCGACCTGCGCGCGAATCTCCTTCACACGGCCCTCGATCTCGCCGTCCTTGCCGCCGCCGTCCACGATCGTCGTGTTGTCCTTGTCGATCGTCACGCGCTTCGCGGTTCCGAGGTCTTCCACCTTGACGCCCTCAAGCTTGATGCCGAGGTCTTCGGTGATCGCCTTTCCGCCCGTCAGGATCGCGATGTCCTGCAGCATCGCCTTGCGGCGATCGCCAAAGCCAGGTGCCTTCACCGCAGCCACGTTCAGCGTTCCACGCAGCTTGTTGACGACCAGAGTCGCCAGCGCCTCGCCGTCCACGTCCTCGGCGATGATCACGAGCGGCTTTGCCGTCCGTGCAATCTGCTCGAGCAAAGGAAGAAGGTCCTTCATCGACGAGATCTTCTTCTCGTAGATCAGGATGTACGGGTTCTCAAGCGCTGCTTCCATCCGCTCGGCATCCGTCACGAAGTAAGGCGACAGATAGCCGCGGTCGAACTGCATTCCCTCGACCACATCCAGCTGCGTCTCCATCGTGCGCGACTCTTCAACGGTGATGACGCCGTCCTTGCCGACCTTGTTCATCGCCTCGGCGATAATCGTGCCGATCTGCTGATCCGAGTTGGCCGAGATCGTGCCAACCTGCGCAATCATGTCGCCCGAAACAGGCTTCGACAGCTTCGACAGCTCGCCGCCCTGCACAACGCCATGCTCGTCGCGCTTGCCGATGATGGCCTCAACCGCCTTGTCGATGCCGCGCTTCAGCGCCATCGGGTTCGCTCCGGCGGCAACCGTCTTCACACCCTCGCGGTAGATCGCCTGGGCCAGAACGGTCGCAGTTGTCGTTCCGTCGCCGGCAACGTCCGACGTCTTCGACGCAACTTCGCGAACCATCTGCGCGCCCATGTTCTCGAGCGCATCCTTGAGCTCGATCTCCTTGGCAACGGTCACACCGTCCTTGGTGATCGTCGGCGAACCGAACTTCTTCTCGATGACCACGTTGCGACCCTTCGGTCCAAGTGTCACCTTCACTGCGTCAGCCAGGATGTTGACGCCGCGCAGGATTGCCTGCCGCGAGTCTTCTCCATGCAGAATCTGCTTTGCCATTGTGTTACTCCTCTGTGTGTCGATCAGCGGTGCCGATCAGAAACTTAGTGCGTGCAGCACGTTCCGCGAAGCCGCGTCCGCTGCATGCAATGCCTTATTTCTTGACGATGCCGAGGACTTCTTCCTCACGCATGATCAGATACTCGTCCCCGTCCAGCTTGATCTCGGTGCCGGAATACTTGCCGAAGAGGATCTTGTCGCCAGCCTTGACGTCGAGCGGGAACACCTTGCCCTCATCGTTCGACTTGCCCTTGCCAACCGAAATGACCTCGCCCTCCTGGGGCTTTTCCTTGGCCGAATCCGGGATAATGATGCCGCCACGCAGCGTCTCGCCCTCTTCCACCCGGCGAACCAGGATGCGATCATGCAGCGGTGTAAATGAAGTTGCCATTTCCGAACATCTCCTTCTCACGAAATGTGCGGCCACAAGACTGTGTCCGCGTCCTTGACGCACAGCAGACGCTTTCACAAGTAAAGTCTGCTGCAAACTGGGCTGGACGGCAGTTGCCGTCGGGCGAGACGCTGAGCCGCTTGGTGGCGCTTAGCACTCAACCCTTCCGATTGCTAACTCTAGGGCAGCAATACATGCCTTGTCAATTGTGACAGGTGAAATGTGAGTGAATCCCGCGCAGGTCTGCTTCGACGCACTCCTGCTCTCAAGGGAAACGCGCCAGGCAGCGCGCGCAGTAGAATGGTCGCTATGACAACGCGCCGCAGACTCGGTCTTGTTCTTGCCATGGCCGGCAGCTGCCTGGTGTCGTCCGCGAGCTTTGCCCAGCGCGGGCGGAAGTACAAGCCACCACCCGACACTTCACATATCGAGGTGCTCGTCACGAAAAGGTCCAACGGGAAACCGATTCCGAACGCTGCGGTCGTTTTCCGGTCGACGTTGGATGGCCACGAAGAAGGCAACCTCGAGGTGAAGACCGACCCGGACGGCAAAGCCACGATCGACATCATCCCGACCGGCAGCACCGTGCGCGTGCAGGTGATTGCGGACGGTTTTGCTACCTATGCTGAGGAGTACCTCGTCAAGGAGCCCACTCGGACAATCCCGGTTGCGATGCTGCGTCCGCGCGAGCAGATTTCAGCCTACCAGGACAACACCGGCAAGGCGTCCGAACGGAAAGCCGGCGTCCAGGAACCCGTAAAGCCGGGCACGAATCAGCCGCCGGCAGCTCCGCCCAAGCCGGCTCCGGCGCCTCCGGCGGCACCGAACACACCGTCTCCCGTGAAGCCGGAGTAGCTCCTTGACGCCTGAGATCGCCGGAGCCCTTTCCGGCAAGCTCGTGTTGGTCACGGGCGCCGGAAAGCGGATTGGCAGAGCTATTGCTCTAGCGCTGGCTGAACGCGGCGCCGACATCGCCATCACCTACCGGGAGTCACAGACCGAGGCCGAACGCACCGTTCACGAGATTGCCAGTTTCGGTGTCGACGCGCTGGCCGTGCGCGCTGACCTGACCGACCCCGAAGACATCCGGCAAGCCGTTGCCTCGGTCGGGGAACGGTTCGGCCACATCGACGTGCTCGTCAACAATGCCGGCAACTTCGCCTCCGAGCGGCTCGAAGCGATCTCGGTTATGCAATGGGATGGCATGTTTGCGACCAACACCCGCGGCCCATTTCTGGTTGCGCAGGCAGCCTACCCACACCTGCACGCGGCCGCCGGACGCATCGTCAACATCGGCTCCCTCGGCGGCCTGCACCCCTGGGCGACGCACGCGCACTACTGCACCTCGAAGGCGGCGCTGCACATGCTGTCGCAAACCATGGCCAAGGCGTGGGCGCCGGAGATCAGCGTCAACTGTGTCGCTCCTGGCATGATTGTTCAGGGCGAAGTAGGCGAGGCGTATCAGCACTTTGCCGAAAAGACGCCGATGCGGCGCAACGGCACGGCCGAGGACGTTGCTGCGGCGGTCGTGTTCTTCGCCACCGGACCGCACTTCATTACCGGACAGATCCTGACAGTGGACGGCGGCCTGGGACTCTGACGGGTCTACCCAACTAGACGCCGCCACCAGCTCTTGGGCTCGAACTCCTCGTAAAGGTCAGCCGGCTCGGGTTGCGGGGATAACGGCCTGCCCTGAAATGCCGCCAGCGGGTTGGAAATGCACAGCAGGTGCGCGTAATCCTGCCCGTAGCGCCTGGCGACTTCATCATGTGCGTCGCGCATGCGCGGCGGCCGGCTGGTAACGTTGTGCGCATCGGTTGCGAGGAAGTGCACCCAGCGCTTCTCGAGCAGCTCATGCGCCATGGTCTTTGCGCGCCGGCCCATGTGCCCGAGCACGGAGCCGGCCGTGATCTGCACCAGAAGACCGCCGCGGAGCCAATCCATCATGCGCGCCGGGTCGCCTTGCAGCGTCGGGTTGCGCTCTGGATGCGTCAGCACCGGTACGAGGCCGGCAAGCTGCATCTGGTAGAAGGTCTCGGTCAGCCCCTGCGGCAGGCCATAGTCGGCGATCTCGACCATGAGATAGCCAAGGCCATTGATGGAGAACCGGGCCGGCTCGGCGATCGCGCTCTGAATGTTGTCGTAGGTCAGGTGAAAGTCCGCGCCGCGTCCCAGCTTCAGGTCCACACCCTCGCGCGCGAGCCGCCGTTCCAACTCGGCGACCTTGTCTGAAATCAGTTCCGGTTCGTAGCTGTAACGGTGGTTCGCGTGCGGCGTGCAGACAACGTGCGTGATGCCGTCTTCGACAGCAATTTTCGCCATCTCGACCGAGTTGTCCTCCGTCACGGAGCCATCATCGAGACCGGGGAGAAGATGATGGTGAATATCAATCATCAGAACTAGGCTAGCACCGGCGGTTACACCTAGGGGTAACTAACGGGCGGACGCGGCAAGGGTCTGTGCCAGGCTCCGGAAGAGCCGCAGGCCGTCGGCTGAGCCCAGCAACGCTTCGCTGGAACGGTCCGGGTGCGGCATCATGCCGAGAACGTTGCGGCCCTGGTTCAGGATCCCGGCAATGCTGTCGAGCGACCCGTTCGGGTTGGCTTCGGGCGTCACGTCTCCGGAGGCCGTTGCGTAGCGAAAGGCGACTCGATCGTCACGGTGCAGCTCCGCCAGGGTTGCAGCGTCGCAGAAGTAATTGCCCTCCATGTGGCCGATCGGCATCCGCAGCACCTCGTGGCGTGCGATTCCGTGCGTGAACAGCGAGTCGCCGGTCTCGGTGCGAAGGTGCACCTGGCGGCAGAGGTAACGCTGGCCTGCGTTGCGCATCAGGGCTCCCGGCAACAGGCCGGCTTCGCAGAGGATCTGGAAGCCGTTGCAGATGCCCATCACCGGACCGCCCGCAGCCGCGAAGCGCTTGACCGCCTGCATGACCGGGGCGAAGCGCGCGATGGCGCCGGTGCGCAGGTAATCGCCGTAGGCGAAGCCGCCCGGGACAAGGATCACGTCCGCGCCCTCGAGATCTTCCGACGCATGCCAAAGAAAGGTCACCGGCTCCCGCAGCAGATCCTCGACGACGTTGTAGGTGTCGTGGTCGCAATTGGACCCGGGAAAAACCAGAACGCCGAACTTCATGGGCCAAGAATAGCATCGGCGCGCCGCCGCATCGAACCTGTGGCGGAGGTCTGGCAGTGGCATCGAAGCAGCTGCGCGTACAAGGAGCGGAGGCACCGCCGGGGCCTCTGCGCAAGGCGGGGTCCGCGCTGCTGGGATGGTGGCGCGCGGCGACGCTCGACGCGCTGCTGGTTGGCGTGCTGTGGTGGATCGGCCTGGAATTGTTGCGCGTCCCGCTCGCGCCGATGTGGGCGCTGATCGGAGCTCTCTGCCAGTTTGTGCCCGGATTCGGCGGAGCCATTGCGCTGATTGGACCGGCAATCTCCCTTGCTCTCAGCAGCACGCGGGATTGGTACAGCCTCGGATATCTGCTGGGACTCTACGGTCTGATTGCCGTTCTGGAAGGTTTGGTCATCGGGCCCTACGTTCTGCACCGGACCACGCGAGTGCCGTGGTGGGCGGCGTTGCTGGGACCGATCGTGCTGGGAATCGTGATCCCGTTTTGGGGCGTGCTTCTGGCGCCGCCGCTGCTGGCGATTGCCTTCGCCTTCCGCAAACCTGCGCCACCGTCACGGGTGTGAGCGGCTGTGCCCGGATCAGCGCGCGTTCGCCCCATGCCCGCGGCCGGTAAGCGAGAATCCGATCGTGATGCCGAGGATGGCGACGATGACGACCAACGAAAGCAGCGGGCCGACGGTGATCCACTGCTCGCCGAGCATCTTGACCCCTGCAAAGGCGAGAACGCCGGCAAGGCCGAGATGCAGAAATCGTAGCCGCTCCAGCAGATGCGCCAAAAGGAAGTACAGCGAGCGCAGGCCCATGACGGCCATGATGTTGGAGGTGTACGCCAAGAAGGGGTGCCGCGTGACGGAAAGCACCGCTGGAATGGAGTCAAAGGCGAAGACGATGTCGGTGAGTTCGATGGCGATCAGCGCCAGGGTGAGCACCGTTGCCATCCGCTGGCCGTCCTCAACGGCAAAGAAGCGATCCTGCCGCAAACTGACTGGATGAATGCGGGCAAGCCAGCCAAGCCAGCGCGGCGTCTCATTCGGCGTGCGCCTGTTCTGCGGCAGCACCAGACGGACAGCCGCGACTAGAAGGACGGCTCCGAAGACATAGCTGATCCATTCGAAGTGCGCCAGCAGCTTAAGACCTGCGGCGATAAAGGCGCCTCGCATGGCAATCGCGCCGGCAACGCCCCAGAACAGAACGCGCGGCTGACCCGCGGCTTCGATGCGGAAGACGCGGAACAGAAGAAGGAAGACGAACAGGTTATCGACCGAAAGCGACTCTTCGATGGCGTAGCCGGAGATGTACTCGACCGCGCTGTGACCGCCAAACACTGCCAGGATGAAGAGCGCAAACAGAACGGCGGCGGAAATCCAGAGGATTGTCGCAACAAGGGCCGTGCGATGCTCCGAGGCGGCATTTTGCTGCGGTGGCCGGTTCACCCGGCGCCGCGCGTAGAGCAACTCCGCCCCTAGTAGAAGCAGAAGCAGGACATGAAAGCCGACCCAGAACGAGATCGGCGTGGAGGCATCCACAGGCGAGTTGGATGGAACCATCATCGCTCTCCGGAGGTATTCCCGGCGGACGTCAGCGGGGCATTATGCGTGCTGGTTGATGAGCCGGATCATCTCGACGAACAGGTCGCCGGCGATCTGCAGTGAGCGTGGGCTGATCTTATCCAGCGTGTCCAATTCCGTGTGGTGGTAGCCGCCCTCCGGGTGCTCCCGGGTCGGCGGCCCGTAATCCAGATCAATGATGTCGAGCACAGGGACGCCACGCTGCTTGAACGGCAGGTGATCGTCCTCGACCGTCGTGCTGTTGCGGAAGACGTAGGCCGTGTGCCCGGTGTTCCTCGCCGCCGTGTTCAGCAAATCCAGCAGCCAAGCGGTGGAATTGCTGTCGCGATCGACGTTGAGGTCCTTGTCGCCGATCATGTCCGCGACCAGCAATGCCTTGATCTGCACGAGCGTTCCATCCTGAGACCACTTCGCGGCGAGATGGCGCGTTCCGTAGAGCGAGTCCGAGTTGGACCACGAACGGATGGCCTCTTCGCCGTCGTCGAAGACAAGCCAGACGGAGTAGCCCTCCGGCGGATGCGCCCGCAGGTAACTTCCGAGCTCGATCAGAAGGCCGGTTGTTGAGCCTCCATCGTTAGCTCCGAAGAAATTGATGTCGCGCAGCGGGTAGTTCGTTTCGTAGTGCGACGCGATGACGATGATGCCCGGCCGCTTGCCCGAATACTTCACGATGAAGTTGGTCATCGGAAGAAGACCGGCCGGCGTTGACGCGGAAAAGCTGTCGACCTCGAAGTTTCCCTTGGCGGCTTCCGGCTCAAAATGTGCCTTGATGAACTGCTCCGCCGCCGCATGGCCCGGAGATCCGATCCAGCGCTTGGGCGCGGCGGCGAGATATTGCTGGGTGAGGGCATAGGCAGCCTGTCCGCTGACGTGTCCGGCGGTGTGCTGCGCGAGCGCCGAGGTCGCTGCGACGACAAAGCAGGCAAGCACCTGCAGAAGACGGGATCGCATCATGCGGAGATGACTTTCTTGGGCTTGCGCCGGGCAGGATGCACGAGAAACGCCACGCCGATGCCGATCAGGTAGAGCGCCAGCATGGGGCAGGCGAACAGCGTCATGCCGAAGGGGTCGGGCGTCGGACAGATGATGGCGGCGATGACGAAGATGATGAGCACAGCGTAGCGCGCGTGACGGACCAGGAACTTGGCGTCGACGATGCCGAACAGCGCAAGAAAGCCCATCAGGATCGGCAGTTCAAAGGTGATCCCTAGGCCGAGAATGACCGCGAGGAAAAAGCCGGTGTAGTCCTCGATGGTGAGGATCGGGTGGAAGCGGCGGCCGAAGTCGAGCACCAGGATCTTAATCGCGCCAGGCAGGACGTACCGATAGCCGAACCACGCGCCGGCAAGAAACAGGCCAATGGTAGCGGTCATGAAGGGAACGACGTAATTCTTCTCATGCGCGTACATGCCGGGCGAAATGAACAGCCAAAGCTGATACAAAATGAACGGCGAGGCCAAGATCGCGCCACCGACGAAGGCTGTTTTGAGGTAAAGATTCAGGCCGTCGGTCGGATGGGTAAAGTTCAGCTGGATGTGCAACTGGTCGAGCGGTGCTTGCACATACCCGTAGATCCTCTCGTGAAAGGCGTAGGCGATGGCAAAGCCGATGACGAGGTAAATCACCGAGTGGATGAGCCGCGTACGGAGCTCGGCCAGGTGCTCCATCAGGCTCATGCCGGGCAGTTCAGCCCGGTCCGCAACGGCGGCGCGTACGTTGTCGATGACGTCAGCCATGGAGCTGCGCCTCGCTCTCTTCAGCGGTGACGAGGTGGCCGGTGTGGCGTTCCGGTGGCTCCGGCTCATGCGGGATGGCATCCAGCATGGGGGTAAGGTCGGCGCTGGCGTTCGAGCGGCCAACCGGCAGACCGGTTGAGGGTGGCATCAGGTTCAGATCGCCGGAGGTCGCGATGGGCACGGGGGTCGGCGACATCGGCGCGTCGGACGGAATCATGTGAGGGTGCGTGTCAAGCGGGTCGGCGAGAGGGGCATGCGGAGCGATCGTCCCGGCTGCGGAATCGGTGGACATCATCCCAGTCTCGACCGTGAGCTGCGGAACCGCGGCGACTGGCGCGGCTGCCTCGATGGCGGCGATCTTCTTTTGACGCTCGTCCTGCTCGGAGACGCGGAGCTCCTCTTCCATCTGCATGCGGAACTCGTTGGACGCGCGACGAAATTCGCCCATCAGCTTGCCCAGCTGTCGGGCGAGCTCGGGGAGCTTCTTCGGGCCGAAGAGCAGAAGGGCAAGGAAGAAGATAAGGGCACTATCGCCGAGGCTCGGCATACGTGACTCTCATGATACGGCTTACGGTAGGGCGGAACAAATGGATGTTCGATCGAGGGATCGCCGGTGTGCGCGCAGGTGCCGTCGTCCGGCCATGTCGCGTAGCATAGGGCAGGAACCGAGGAACGATGTCAGACAGCAGAGCAGGCGTGGGGCGTCGGACGAGAGCGTGAGAGTGGGAAAACGTCAGCGTCGTTCGAGCAGTTGGCTCTGGTGTGCTGCCTCGGGAGCGATGCTTGCCAGCGGCTGCTCGCACCTCAAGACCCCGCTTTCGCATGAGTACGTGTACGTCATTGCCAAGCAGACCTTTCTGCGCGACCGCGTGGCTGCCGTGTCGAACCGCACCGGAACGGTTGACAATGGCGAAGCCCTGGAGGTGCTTGAGCATGGCCGCAGGTTCCTGAAGGTCCAGACGCCCAAGGGTGAGCAGGGATGGATTGACGAGAAGGCAACCGCGCCACAGTCGGTTTTCGACGCCTTCGAATCCCTGAAGAGCCAGCACCGCTCTGATCCGTCCGTTGCGTCGGCCGTGGTTCGTGACGAGGTCTACCTCCATGCTGCTCCGGGACGCGACACCGACCGGCTGTTTCGTTTGCCCGAGGGCGACAAGCTGACGCTGATCCGGCGTGCCACGCTGCAGAAGGCGGGACCTCCGCAGGCGAGACCGGGGAAGGTGCCGCCCAATGCCGGACCGTCTGCGTCGGCTGCTGCGCCCGGCAAGGCAGTTTCTGCAAGAGACGCGCCGACGCCGGCCGAAATTGCTGCCGCGGCTACCGCTCCGGCGATGGAAGACTGGTGGCTGATCCGCGACGCCGAGGGTCGCACGGGATGGCTGCTGAGCCGCATGATGGACGTGGACGCCCCGGACGCGCTGACGCGCTACGCCGAAGGTCAGCGCATCGTCGGCGCTTATGTGTTGACCAAGGCCAACGATCCGGAGATCGAGGGCGACATCAAAGACGTGCCCGAGTACGTGACAGTGCTTAGCCCGTTTAAGTCCGGCCTGCCGTACGACTTCGATCAGGTACGGGTCTTTATCTGGAACGTCAGAAAACATCGCTACGAGACGGCGTTCCGACAGCGGAACATCGAGGGCTACCTGCCCGTGGTGACCGGCATGGCGCGCGATCCGTATGGCAAGCAGGCGATCTCCACAGGGCCGGCGCCGACCTTCAAAATCCGCGTCTTGACGGCCGATGCTCCGCCCGTCATCCCCGATCCGGCAACCGGCTCCATCACCCCCGGCAAGACCATCGAGAAGACCTACCGGCTGGAAGGGAACATCGTTCGCCGCGTGCTTCCGCCGGGAGCCCAGCCGCCGGACGAGGCACATCCGGAGCCGGAAGACGAGAAGCCGGGCAAGCACAAACGGCGCCGCTAGCCGCGGCCGCTGCTCAGGTGGGGCTTCCGGCGTAGAAGTCCCGAATGCCGGCAACTACCCGCTCCTGCTCATCCTCCCGCAGTTCCGGGTAGATCGGCAGTGCCAGCACCTCAGCGGCGGCGCGCTCGCTGACCGGGAAATCACCCGCCTTGTAGCCGAGGCTTGCCAGGCTGGTCTGCAGGTGCAGCGGCAGCGGGTAGTAAACCTCCGTGCCGATGCTGCGCTGGGCCAGAAACGCGCGCAGCGCATCGCGCCGGGGTGCCCGGAGGACGTACTGGTGGAAGACGTGGAAGGCGCGTGGGTCGGTGTACGGCGGAACCACACCGGCCAGCTGCCTCGTTGGGTCGAACTCAGCAACCAAACCCGTCCCGCGCAGAAGGTCGTCATACCGCGCGGCGACACCCCGACGCTCATCGTTCCAGCGAGGGAGATGACGCAGCTTCACCTGCAGGATGGCTGCCTGGATGGTGTCAAGCCGACTATTCCCACCCACCTCGTCGTGGAAGTAGCGACGCCGCATGCCATGCGCCCGAAGCATCCTGACACGCTCATCGGTGGCTCTGGACGGCGTGCTCACCAGACCTGCGTCCCCGAAGGCGCTCAGGTTCTTGGTCGGGTAAAACGAGAACGCTGCGGCGTCTCCCAGCGCCCCGGCCGGAGTGGTGCGCCAGCGTGCCCCGAAGGCCTGTGCCGCATCTTCGATCAGCAACCAGCTTCGCTGTTCCGCCAGTGCAGCAAACGCATCCCAATCCGCGGTCTGACCATAGAGATGCACCGGCAGCACAGCCCGCGCTCCGTCGATCTCACGCGCGGCCTCCGGCGAGAGATTGAAGGTCAGTGGGTCGATATCGGCCAGCACCGGTTTTGCGCCGCAGCGCAGAATGGAGCTGACCGTCGCGAAAAACGAGAAGGGGGTCGTGATGACGGTGTCACCTTCGCCCAAGCCGACGCCGGCCATCGCCAGCCATAGGGCATCCGTGCCGCTGGCGCACCCCGCAGCATGCTCGACCGCAAGCATCGTCGCCGCCGCCGCCTCAAACTGCTGCACCTCCGGCCCGAGGACAAAGCGTTGCGAGTCGCACACCTGCGTAATCGCGAGCAGGATCTCCTCGCGCAGGGGCAGAAACTGACGGGCAAGATCAAGCATCACAACGGGTGTGGCATTCTGCTGCGTCACATCCAGCATGGTAACCCGCAATGCGCGCGATGCGTTGCGAGCCAAGCGGGGTAAGGGGTTCGCACGTCTGGCTTCGAAGCAACTTGGAGCTCGCTGCGGAAGTTCCCCAAACCGTAGAGAACTTGTGTACCATTCGTGAAACCTCGCGAGATGGCAAAACCTTCTGCTTTGGCACTCTAGATCAAAGGGAGATCGGCCCATGGAACCCAAGCCGGCACAGAACATACAGGACACGTTTCTCAATACGGTCCGTAAGGATAAAAGCGCGATCACGATCTATCTGGTCAGCGGTGTGAAATTGACCGGACGGATCCGCTCCTTCGACAAATACTCGGTTCTGCTCGAGAACAACAGCCAGGAGCAATTGATCTTCAAGCACGCGATCTCGACTGTTGTGAGTGGACGAGCGCCGCACCCGGGTGAGGTGCGCCCGGAGCGCCCGGAAGGTCGCTCGGTAGCGCCTGGATCGCCGTCCGGCATTGCGCCGGGTACGACTCACGAAGTTGCGGGATCCGGCGGGCATTGAAAACGAAGATCGGGACAGGGAAGTCACCGGCCGAGCAACTACAGGCAACTGCTCCGGGAGGAGCGCGACCAACCGGGCGATCCACTCCCGGAGGGTCGATGTCCACTGAGCGCGCTGTGCTGGTAACGGTTGAGTTCACCGCCGGGCATGCCCGGTTGTCCTCGACCGCAAGGCTTGCCCGCAATGCCGTCCATGCAGGCGCATTGCCCGACGTCTCCGAAACTGATTCGGTACACCCGACTGATTCGGTACACCCGCACGCTGACAATGGTGACTTCGAGGCGGAGGCAGCCATCGCGGAGTTCCAGGAATTGGCACGCAGTGCCGGGGCGGAGGTGCTTGAAACGCTGCGCCAGCGGCGGCCAAAGCCGGACTCTGCCACGCTGGTCGGGAAGGGAAAGCTCGAAGAGATCCAGGGCGTGGTTGCGTCTACCGGTGCTGATCTGCTGCTGTTTGACCACGACCTGACGCCCTCGCAGTTACGTAATCTCGACGAGGCCCTGCCTTGCCGCGTCATCGATCGAACCCAGCTCATTCTGGACATCTTTGCCCGTCACGCCCGCACCCGCGAGGGTCAGCTGCAGGTGGAGCTCGCACAACTGGAGTACCAGCTGCCCCGGCTCGCCGGTCGCGGCAAAAGCATGAGCCAGCTCGGCGGTGGCATCGGAACCCGAGGTCCGGGGGAGACGCAGCTCGAAACGGACCGTAGAAAGATCAATCTGCGCATTGATCATGTGAAGCAACAGCTCGAATCGGTCCGCCGTATTCGCCGGCAGCAACGGGGGCGGCGCGAGGCTGTGCCTGTCCCGGTGGTTGCGCTGGTGGGATACACCAATGCCGGCAAGAGCACGCTCTTCAACGCCCTCACGGAGGCCGGCGTCCTGGAGTCGTCGCGCATGTTTGCCACGCTCGATCCCAAGCTCAAGCAGCTGCGCCTCCCGTCTCGCCGCAAGGTTCTGCTCTCGGACACGGTAGGGTTCATCCGCAATCTGCCGCACACGCTGGTGACAAGCTTTCGCGCCACGCTCGAAGAGGTAGAACGCGCGGAACTGCTGCTGCATGTGCAGGACGCGTCCAGCCCGATCGCCGCCGAGCAGCGCGTGCAGGTGGAAAAAGTGCTCGGCGAGCTGGACGTGGCGGCCAAGCCGATCCTTGAGGTGTATAACAAGCTCGACCTGCTGCCCGAGGCCGAGCGGGATGCTCTGCGACGTCCGAACCGCGTGCTTGTTTCCGCGAAAAGGGGCATCGGCCTTGAGGAGCTTCTGGACGCCATTGATCGCGCTCTGGTGGCGGATCCGCTCCTTGAAGTGGCATTTCGCATTCCGCAGTCTGAAGGACGCGTGCTCGCGGCGCTTGAAGGCGGAGCGACGATCACGGCCAAGCGTTTCGAGGGGAATCTCATCTATCTCTCCGCTATCGGGCCGACCTCGCTGCTGAGCCGGTATCGTCGATTTCGGGAGAAGGTTGCGCTGCCGGAGTCGAACCAGCCTCACGTGCGTGGGGACTAAGCGCGACGCGAGTCGCCTGAGCAGAAAGCGGAGATGGGTCCTGTGTTCCGACGACCTGTGTGACCCAGGACCGGTCAGGATAGCTCAAGCCTACTGGATCGAGGTCATACCTGTTGAGCAAAGTACGTCAGCGACTCCGGCGCTCCGGAAGGCGCGAACAGGGCGCGCACTTCCCGCCGGAGATGCGGCTCGGCAGGCGCGCTTGGGTTGACACCCTACTTTCGCTTTGCTAGAAGATAAGAGTCCTCCCCGCGCGACTGCGCCGTCCCGGACCACCTCAAGCGGACGGCTTTGGACGGTGTGGGCCTTACCTCCTATCCTTCATGGACCTTATCCTGAAACAACTCGGCGATCTTGTGCTCGGCTCTGTGCCGACCATGATCTTGTTCATTTTGTTGATCTTAGCGTACAACTTTCTGGTTCGCCGACCTTTGGCCAGCCTGCTGGCTGAGCGTCGCGCGCGCACTACGGGTGCTGTGGAGCAGGCCCGCGGCACCATTGCCGCAGCCGAAGCCGAGACCACCGTGTATGAGGACAAACTGCGCGGAGCCAAGGCAGAGCTATTCAAGGCGCGCGAGCAGCGGCAGAAGCAGTGGGCCGAGCAGCGCGATCGTGTTCTCCATGAGGTTCGACAGACTGCGGGCGACCGCGTCAAAGCTGCTCGTGCCGACATCGAAGCCAGCGCCTCCGCCGCCCGCGGACAAATTGAAGGTCTCAGCGCAGATCTCAGCTCGCGTGTGATCGCCGCGGTGCTTCCGGCCGGCGTTTCCGCAGGGGAGCCGATCCAGTGATGCGCCAAGTACGTCGAACTCCCCTCCTTGCCGTTGTTCTTGAACTTGCTCTCGTGGCGACTCCGACATCTCTGCTCCACGCTCAGGATCCGGAGCGCCTAAGCGTGTCCGGGCAGCCGGCCACGCCATCGCAGCAGTCCTCGGTCGATGTGCACCGGGAAGAAGACGAGAACGACGTGTACCGTCATTCGACGACGGTCCGGTTTATTGGTCGCAAGCTCGGCATGAGCCCGGAAAGAGCAGCCACGACGTTTGAGTTCCTGAACTTCTTTGTTCTCGCCGCACTGGTCATCTGGGCGCTTGCGCGTGCGCTGCCTAAAACCTTTCGCGCCCGCAGCTCAGGCATCCAAAAGCAGCTCGTCGAGGCTCGCGCCGCGACCGAACAGGCCAGCGTGCGGCTCAACAGTGTCGAAGATCGTCTGGGCAAGCTGGACGAGCAGATTTCCGGCATGCGGCGACAGTTTGAGGTCGATGCCGCAGCCGAAGAGCAACGCATGCACGCCTCGGTTGAGGCGGAGAAGGCCAAGATCCTTGCTGCAGCGGAGCAGGAAATTCAGGCAGCGACGGGCGAGGCACGGCGTCAGCTGCAGCAGTACGCCGCCGAGCTCGCCATCGATCAGGCGGCGAAGAAGCTGGTCATCTCTGCTGAAACGGACCGGTTGCTGATACAGAATTTCGCAAGGCGCCTAACCCGTGCCAGCGGCGAAGGAGAGAATTAGCATGTCCACGCTTTCCCTCCGATACGCTCGTGCGTTTTCACAGGTAGCCGCCGCCGCTCACCTCGACACCGACCTCGCTCAAACGCAGTTGCGGGACTTTGCCGGCACACTCGGCGACAGCCGTCCGCTTCGGGAAGTGATGCTGAATCCGTCGATCCCCATGCCGCAAAAGCTCAAGGTGCTGGACGCGATGGCCGAACGTCTTGGCATGGCCCGGGAGGTTCGGAACTTTGTCGCCGTGATGATCGCCCATCATCGGCTGGAGGAGCTGCACGAGATTCTCCGGGAGTATGCCGCCTTGGCAGATCAGCAGGTCGGTATGTCCGAAGCGGAGATCGTGACAGCGCGGCCGCTGAATGAGGCGGATCGGGCTGAGCTCGAAGCGCAGGTCGCCAAGCTCGCCGGATCGCGCGTCCGCACTACCTATTCGCTCGATCCCACGCTGCTCGGCGGCGCCGTCGTGAAGATCGGATCCACTGTCCACGACGGCAGCCTTCGCGCGCAACTCGAACAGCTCAAGCAGACACTCACCGCCGCTCCGGTACTCTAACCGTCCAAGCGGCCCAGCAACGCAGCAACAGGACTGAACCGACACTATGGCACAGATCAGGGCAGATGAGATCACAGAGATACTGCGGCAGCAAATCGAAAATTTCGAGCAGCGCATTCAGGTCGACGAGGTCGGGACCATCATCTCGCTCGGCGACGGCATCGCGCGCGTCCACGGCCTGGACAAGGTCATGGCCGGCGAACTGATCGAGTTTCCGCACGGGGTCTCGGGCCTTGCCATGAACCTGGATGAAGACCAGGTCGGCGCTGTGCTGCTGGGCGATTACGCCGAGCTTCGCGAAGGGGATCAGGTCAAGCGCTCCGGCAAGATCATGAGCGTTCCGGTCGGCGAAGCCATGATTGGCCGCGTGGTCGATGCCCTGGGCCAGCCGATCGATGACAAGGGCCCGATCAACACGACTGAGACCTTGCCCGTTGAGCGGCTTGCCCCCGGCGTGATCGACCGGCAGTCGGTCAAGGAGCCCATGGCCACGGGCATCAAGGCGATCGACACCATGATCCCGATTGGCCGCGGGCAGCGCGAGCTGATCATCGGCGACCGTCAGACCGGCAAGACGGCCATTGTGCTCGACACCATCATCAACTCGGCCAAGAACAACCTGATCTGTATTTACTGCGCCATCGGCCAGAAGCGCTCGTCCGTCGCCCAGGTCGTGCAGACTCTGGAGCAGTACGGCGCCATGGCCTACACCGTCGTCGTCGCGGCCACGGCGTCCGAGCCGGCGCCGATGCAGTATCTTGCACCCTTCGCCGCGACCGCCATTGGCGAGTACTTCCGCGACAATGGCAAGCATGCGCTGGTGATCTATGACGATTTGTCCAAGCACGCTGCCAGCTACCGCGAAATCTCGCTTCTGCTGCGCCGTCCTCCGGGCCGCGAAGCCTATCCTGGCGACGTCTTCTACCTTCATTCGCGTCTGCTGGAGCGCTCGTCTAAAGTGTCCGACAAGCTCGGCGGCGGCAGCCTTACCGCTCTGCCGATTATTGAGACGCAAGCCGGCGACGTTTCCGCATACATCCCGACAAACGTCATCTCGATCACCGACGGCCAGATTTTCCTTGAGACCGACCTGTTCAACTCGGGCGTCCGTCCTGCCGTCAATGTCGGTCTGTCAGTCTCGCGCGTCGGATTCGCGGCCGCCACCAAGGCGACCAAGCAGGTCGGCTCTACCCTGAAACTCGACCTCGCCCAGTACCGCGAGCTCGCTGCGTTCGCCCAGTTTGGCTCCGACCTGGATAAGGTAACGCAGCAGCAGCTCAACCGTGGATCGCGCCTAACGGAGCTGCTCAAGCAGCCGCAGTTCCAGCCACTGCCGTTTGAGAAGCAGGTCGCCATCCTCTTCGCTGGAACCAATGGCCTGCTCGACGACGTCCAGGTCCCCGATCTCCGCGCCTTCGAGGACGGCTTCTACCAGTATCTCGACGGTCCCGGAAACACGGTACTTTCAGAGATCCGTAACAAAAAAGCACTCGACGATGCCCTCAAAGGCAAGCTGACCGACGCCATCAAGGAGTACAAGGCAGGCTTCCTCGCCGATCGCTCAAAGGCCACCGGAGGCGGCGCCGAACCGAAGTCCGGTGCACCGGGAGCTCCCTCGCAGAACACGCCCAATACCGCGCAGCCGGTCACAGCCTAACCTATGCCGAACGTTCTCGATCTCCGTCGTCGCATCCGCAGCGTCAAGAACACGCGGCAGATCACCAAGGCCATGAAGATGGTCTCAGCCGCTAAGCTGCGTCGCGCTCAGGAGCATGTGCTGACCTCGCGGCCTTACGCGCAGATGCTCTCGAACGTGCTTCAGTCGCTCGTCCGCCGCGCCGACTTCTACGACGAGCAAACAGGAGAGGTCCTCCATCCGCTGCTGGTGGAGCGCGAAGAGAAGTCGGTCCTGGTGATCGTCGTCGCCGGCGACAAGGGCTTTGCCGGCGCCTTCAACTCCAACATCACGAAGGCGGCGCAGACGTTTATCGATCAGCGCCGGGCCGCTGGGCAGAATGTCGATGTCGAACCCATAGGCCGAAAGGCGCGCGACAGCTATCGTCGTCGCTACCCGGCTGCGCGGTATGAGCATACCGAGCAGCACTATGACAACGACCTGTCGACCCACTATGACGTGATCCGTCATCGCGCGCAGCCCATCGAGGTCACGGAGGTTGATGTCAACTTGGCGAAGCTCGATTTCGCTTCGATGACGGCGATTGCGCAATCGATCATTGAACGGTACGAGCGATCGGAGATCGACGGCGTTTACCTGGTCTATAACGAGTTCAAATCCGTCATCGCGCAACGCGTCATCGTCGAGAAGCTGCTGCCGATCCGCAAGCTCGGATCGCAGGAAGTGACCGCAGCCGAGGTAATGACCGAAGAGCAGCGCGATGCAGCGGTGCAAGCCGCGCAGAATGCCGGTATTTCTGTTCGCGAGCCTGAAGATTCGGTGGCGGACTCTGAGGCCAAAAAGTTCGGCACCGCCGACGTCGACTACATCTTCGACCAGGATCCGGCAAAGCTTTTCGGGCATCTGCTGCCGCGCTACCTCGCCACGCAGATCTTCCATGCCTTGCTGGAGAGCGCCGCGGCCGAGCACGCCGCGCGCATGACCGCGATGGACTCGGCCACCAACAACGCGGGCGACATGATCGATGCACTTTCGCTCACCATGAATCGTGTCCGTCAGGCAGCCATCACCAAAGAAATTATCGAGATTGTCAGCGGCGCTGCGGCGCTCTGAAAAAGAGAGACCTATGGCAGATAAACAGCAAAGTACCGGCAGAGTGATCTCGATCAGCGGCCCCGCCGTTGATGTGCAGTTTGACGAAGCAAAGATGCCTCCCATTTATCAGGCGCTGCGCATCGTGAGCGAAGGCTTTGACGTGCCGACGCCTCTGGACGTCGTCGTTGAGGTGGAGCAGCACCTCGGGGAGGGCCGTGTTCGCTGTATCGCGATGGTCGCCACCGAAGGCATGGTCCGCGGCATGAAGGCGATCGACACTGGCGCCGAGATTACAGTCCCTGTGGGTCGGGCGACCCTTGGCCGCGTGCTGAATGTGCTTGGCCAGCCGGTCGACGAGCTCGGCCCCGTCAACGCCACCGTGCACATGCCTATCCATCGGCAGGCCCCGGCCTTCGACGAGCAGTCCACGTCGGAAGAGATGTTCGAGACCGGGGTCAAGGTCATCGATCTCATCCAGCCCTTCCTCAAGGGCGGCAAGATCGGCCTCTTCGGTGGAGCCGGCGTGGGCAAGACCGTGGTCATTCAGGAGTTGATCAACAACGTCGCCTCGAACCACGGCGGCTTTTCGGTCTTCGCTGGCGTCGGCGAGCGCACCCGCGAGGGCAACGATCTTTGGCACGAATTCCAGGAGTCCGGCGTCATCAATCTGACGGACTTCGAGAAATCCAAAGCCTCTCTCATCTACGGCCAGATGACCGAGCCGCCGGGAGCTCGCCTGCGCGTGGCCCTCACCGGCCTCACCGTCGCCGAGTACTTCCGCGACAATGAGGGCGCGGACACGCTGCTGTTCATCGACAATATTTTCCGCTTCACGCAAGCCGGCTCTGAGGTTTCGACGCTGCTCGGCCGTATGCCGTCCGCCGTGGGGTACCAGCCAAACCTGGCCACCGAAATGGGCGAGCTGCAAGAGCGCATCACCTCCACCAAGAAGGGGTCCGTCACCTCCGTACAGGCGGTCTACGTCCCGGCCGACGACCTCACCGATCCCGCGCCGGCCACCACCTTCGCGCATCTCGACGCCACCACCGTGCTCTCCCGTCCGTTGTCCGAGCTCGGTATCTACCCGGCCGTCGATCCGCTGGCCTCCACCTCGCGCATTTTGTCGCCGCGCATCGTCGGGCAGGAGCACTACGACGTCGCTCAGGGCGTCAAGCGCATCCTGCAACGCTATAAGGACCTGCAGGACATCATCGCCATTCTCGGCATTGACGAGCTTTCGGAAGAGGACAAGCTCACCGTCGCTCGCGCGCGCAAGGTACAGCGCTTTCTGTCGCAGCCCTTCCACGTTGCCGAAATCTTTACCGGCATCCCCGGCGCCTACGTCAAGGTCGAAGACACC
Source organism: uncultured Acidobacteriaceae bacterium (assembly GCA_964243475.1). Taxonomy (GTDB): domain Bacteria; phylum Acidobacteriota; class Terriglobia; order Terriglobales; family Acidobacteriaceae; genus Edaphobacter. Next base: position 62,203 of record CAXTEU010000012.1, read on the forward strand.
GTGCGCTCGTTCAAAGAGATCATCGACGGCAAACATGACAACATTCCCGAGCAGGCCTTCTATCTCAAGGGCGGCATCGAAGACGTGCTCGCCGCAGCCGAGAAGATGAAGCAGACGGCGTAGCCATGGCAGACACGACACCGAACGCGGGTCACGAGGGCAAGCTGGTTGTTCGCCTAGTCACGCCCGACCGCATCCTGCTGGACGGGACAGCGGATGCCGTCGAGCTGCCGGCCAGCTCCGGCTACCTGGAGGCACTTTACGGTCATGCGCCGCTGCTGGCTGAGCTCGATGCGGGCGAAGTCCGGCTGCACGGCGGCTCTTCGGGTGACCAGAAGTTTTTCGTCGCCTGGGGCTTCGCCGAAGTGCTGCCGGAACGAGTGACGATTCTTGCCGAGGAGGCGCTGCCTCCAAAGGAGATCGATCGCGCCCAGGCCGAAGGCGAACTGCAGAAGTCCCAAAAACTCTGGAACGAAGCCGGCGACGACGGCCGCAAGTATGATGAGGCCAACGCGCTGGCGCGCAAGGCGGAAGAGAAGATCGCCTCTGCCGAGGGTAAGAGTCTCTCGTCATGATGTTCCAACAAGAAAGAGCGCAGTCTGTCAGGTTCTGTTCAGCGTCCTGATCTGACCTCCAACTCGCGCTGCACAGCCTCTCTCATCTGATTGAGTGGCGGTACATTTCCGGTCCACATCTCGAACTGCCGTGCGCCTTGTGCAAGGAACATTTCGAGTCCACTGATCACAGCCAAGCCTTGCTCGCGAGCCATGCGCAGCAGAGGCGTCTCAAGCGGGTTGTAAACCAGATCGAAGACGAGGTCGGCGCGCATCTCTTCCGGGAGCAGCGGCGGCGCGTCGCTGTATCCCGTCATACCCATCGGTGTCGCATTGATCAGCACATCGAAGCGTTCGTGGCGAAGCTCGCCACGGTGCAGCACCGCCGCTCCAACCTGCTCCGCAAGTGTTTGCGCGGCTTCGGATGTCCGATTCGCAATCGCGATGGTCGCTCCCTTGTCGGCCACGCCGAACGCTGCGGCTCGCGCAGCACCTCCGGCGCCGAGCAGCAGAACCCGCGCTCCCTTGAGCCGCAGCCTCTGTTCGAGCGGGTCTGTCACTCCCGCGACATCGGTGTTGAAACCATAAAGTTTCCCGTCGGACGCGCGTAGAACGGTGTTCACCGCGCCGATGCGCCTGCTGAGCGCGTCGACAGAGTCGAGATGCGACAGAACCTGCTGCTTGTACGGCATGGTCACGCTTAGCCCGTCGATCGGCAGTTCGCGAACCACGTTCAGAAGATCATCGACCGCGTCGACTTGCAGGGGCAAATAGACGGCGTCGAGCGCCCGGCAGCGAAAGGCTGTGTTGTGCATCAGCGGAGAAAGCGAACTCCGGACGTGGCTCCCGGCCACACCATAAAGCCTGGTCTTCGGGGTGATCCGATCAAGCCGGTACAGGTCGAGCAACGTGCGCGCGGTCACCTGCCCCGGTGCAGATTCCTCTCCCTTCGCGAGGCTGGCAAAGGTGAACCGACTCCCGAAGCGAGGTCCAAGCACGCGCGAGATCAATCCACGCTCGCCCATCGCCATGCCGATCATTTCGCCGTTCTGGCCGGAGCGATCGAGCTCCCGGAACAGCGGCAGATTGTCGGAGAGCGACTGGGCTGTTGGCACGATCTTCGAGAACTCAGGCTGGAAGCGAGCGATGCGGGCGGCAACAGCGACCAGATCGCCCGTTCCGTGAAAGTCGTGGTAGCTGACAATCAGAGCGAGACCGGTGGCGCGAAGGCTGGCGAACTGCTCGGGCGACATCTGTTCGGCGGATTCGATTTCAAGGTCGGCTATCGGAAATCCGGCTCTTGCCGCCGCGGTCAGCACTTCGAGTTCCTCGTTCAGAGTCCCGGTGAAGCGCCCCCCGTTCGGCAAGCGGCGACAGGTCGCGATCCCGGTTAGGCGCGGTTCCGCAGCAAGGAAGGCCTGCAGCTCGGGAATTGCACGGAGAGGATGGTCGAGGGTATCGAGACGAAATTCGAGAAAGGTGCTGTCCGCGAGCGCTGCTGCAGCTTTGCCGAGCATCTCGGTGGCAGTGCTGGCACTGAGCGCGATACAAATGGGGCCGAAGTGGGAGTGAAGCTGCTGGCGATGTGACTTGGGCACGGAGGCTTTCTGGGAGAGGATGGCGCGTATCTTACCGGCCCGTCGGACGCTATGCAACACCGCGCGCCCGCCAAACTTTTCCTTCCGGAATTTAGAATCAAGTGGATGAAGACGAAGGAGACAGCAGAGGCGATCGCGGCAGTGGATGCGAGACTGGACGCCGTTGGACTCGCGCACGGTCGGCGATCCACCCGTGCGGGAAGCTGGCAGGGCGGGGAGCGGTCAGGACGTGGCACGGGGGCGCTGCGTTCCCAAGCAGACGGTCTAGCGCCGCCCCCAACGCAACCAGCAACCGAAGCCGGGGTCGTGCGGGCCGCGTGGCCCGCCGAGCCGTGGCTGCGGCATGCATTCTCGACGCGTTGCGGCGGGTTCTCAACCGTCTACGGTAGTCAGTCCCTCAACCTGGGCTGGACCAGGGAGGATGATGCCGCGCTTGTCCGGCGCAACCGCCGCGCGTTGGCGGAGGCCGTCGCAGGCAGCGATCCGATGCGCCTGGTCACCGTGAGGCAGATTCACTCGCCGATGATCCGACTGGTGCGGGCCGGCGATGCAGATCTCGAAACGAGAGACGGTCACGCAGTCCTGCGCGGCGACGGACTCATGACGGATGCACCCGGTGTGCTGCTGGGGATCCAGACCGCCGATTGCGTCCCGGTCTTGGTAGCCGACCTGCACCAGCGAGCCGTGGCGGCGTTTCACGCAGGCTGGCGGGGAACGCTGGGGCGCATTGTCGAGCGGGGGATCGGCTCCATGCAACTTCAGTACGGGTCGCGGCCGGAGAATTTGGTGGCAGCCATCGGGCCATCCATCGGCGCCTGTTGCTATGCCGTGGGCGAAGAAGTCGAGCACGAGTTCGAGTCACAGTTCGGGTACGCAGCCGAACTCTTTTCTGAGCAGTACATCTCAGATCCAGTGCGAGAAAAGTATCCGCTGCTGTTCCTGACAGCTCGTGCCCCGGGCCACTCGCCCATCGGGCCGCAGAGACATCTCGACCTTCAGGCGGCGAACCGGCGGCAGCTGCTGGATGCTGGATTGCGTCCGGGGTCCATCACGGTGGTGGGCCAGTGCACAGCATGTACGCGGGACACCGATGGAGCGAGACAGTACTTCTCGCACCGCGACGAGCACGGGTTTACCGGTCGCATGATGGCGGTCATCGGGATTACAACGACGTAGCAACGGAACTCCAGCCAGCGCCGAGCGTCTCACGCCGAACCAAGCTATCGTTCAGCCGTGATGTTAGTAGCCTTCGGGTGCAGCGGTTGGGTGTCGCTCAGAGCGGACGCCGCTCCATTCTGAGCTAGCCTAAGTGCGTGTCCAGGAAGGATGCCAAGCAGCAGCGTGGCAAGCGCTGCAAAGCCCAGGCCGATGCCGGCAGGCACGCTCAGGCCATGCGAAACCGGCGTCAACCCTGTTGTGCTTCCAGCCGTGCTCTTGGCGTACGCATCACTTCCTGCGGCAGCGACGTCCTCGGTGGCTGGACGGGTATAGATCGCGGCGAGCAGGCGAAGGTAGTAGAAGCAGGCGACGCCGGAGTTGAGCAGGCCGATCACAGCGAGCCAGACCTGGCCGGCGTGGAGGGCGGCGGTGAAGACGTAGAACTTGCCGAAGAAGCCGCCGGTGAAGGGGATGCCGATGAGGGACAGGAGGAAGAAGGCGAGGAGGGCGGCCAGCATGGGTTGGCGGAGGGCGAGGCCGGTGTAGTCGTCAAGGGTGCGGGTGCGCTCGTTGTAGCCGGAGATGCTGGTGATGACGGCGAAGGCGCCGACGTTCATGGCGGAGTAGGCCGCGGTGTAGAACATGGCCGCGGCGATGCCGTCGTGAGGCAGCGCGGTGAAGGCGACGAGGAGGTATCCGGCGTGCGCGATGGAGGAGTAGGCGAGCATGCGCTTGACGTCGCGCTGAAGGAGGGCACCGAGGTTGCCGACGCACATGGAGAGCGTGGCGAGGATCCAGAGGAGGACCGACCAGCGGCTTTGAAGGGCTGGGAAGCCGACGAAAAGGATGCGGAGCAGGACGGCGAAGGCGGCGGCTTTGGGGGCGGTGGACATCAGGCCGACGACTGGGGCGGGAGCTCCCTGGTAGACGTCGGGGGTCCAGACGTGGAAGGGGGCGGCGGAGACCTTGAAGCCGAGGCCGATGAGGATAAGGGCGACGGCGAGGAAGGCGAGGCGCGGGGTGGCGGTGGTAGCGAGGCCGGCGGCGATGGAGGCGATGGTGGTGGAGCCGGTGGCTCCGAAGGCGAGGGCGATGCCGTAGAGGAAGAAGGCGGTGGCAAAGGAGCCGAGGAGAAAGTACTTGATAGACGACTCGGCACCGGTGACCTGGCCTTTGCGGAAACCGCAGAGGATGTAGGTGGCGATGGAGGAGATTTCAAGCCCGACGAAGACGACGAGGAGCTCGACGGCGGAGGTCATGAGCATCATGCCGACGGCGGCGAAGAGGAGAAGGGCGAAGTACTCGCCGGCATGGCCACCGACCTCGGTGAGCGACGCGGGCGGAGCGCCGGGACCGGGCATGGGTTGCTGGGGGTCGTTGGCGGCGGTGCGGGCGAAGTAGTCGAGCGAGGTGAGGAGGGTGACGAGGACAATGGCGGCGATGAGGAAGTGGAAGAAGACGGAGAAGGAGGAGATCTCGAGGGTGTTCGAGAAGGCGTAGACGATGCCCCCGGGGCCGAGGTGGTGGAACTGGAAGGCGGTGGCGGCGGCGGCGCCAAGGGAGCCGAGGATGGCGATCCAGCCCAGGGGCTTGCGGGAGGCGTGCGGGGCCAGGCAGGGCTCAGCGACCATGACGATGATGCCGGTGACGGTGAGGACGAGCTCGGGAAGGAGGGCGAGGGTGTTGGGGGACATTTAGTAATGGGCTCCTGGGTTGGTCGGGGGAGCGGGTTTTTTGAGGGCGGCGGCGGCGAGACTGGGGTCGACGAAGGGTTTTGCAGCTGGGTCGGTGGACTGCTTTCTTGCGTCCGACCCACCGTTTTGCGGTGGATGGGGCAGCCTGCACTCTCTGGGATTCACGTAGTTAGAACCGGTGCGGAATGAGGGAACATCGTTCATCTCGGCGGTGGCGTTGCGGTCGAAGCGGGTGTTGGTGGGGGCGGTCTCGGCAAGGCGGTGGCCGACGGGGTCGATGGCGCGCATCCAGTACGGGGAGGCGGTGCCGAGGACGAGAAAGAGGACGAGGAGGGGCCACATGGCGAGGTGCTCGCGGGGGAGGAGATCGGCGGCGGGGTTTTCTGAACGCAGGCCGAGCTCACCATAAAAGACGCGCTGGGTGGCGGTGAGCATGTAGGCGGCGGAGAGGATGACGCCGGTGGTGGCGACGACGGTCCAGAGGATGTGGTGGCCGAAGACGGACTGCATGCCGCCGGTAAGGATAAGGAACTCTCCGACGAAAGAGTTGAGGAGAGGGAGGCCGATGAGCGATAGCCCGGTGATGACGAAGAAGGTGGCGAGCCAGGGAAGCTTGCCGGCGAGGCCGCCGAAATCGCGCATGTCGTAGGTGCCAAAGCGCTCGTAGAGGAAGCCGAGGAGAAGGAAGAGGCCAGCGCCGGAGAGGGATTCGGAGAGGATCTGGAAGATGCCGCCGGAGAGGCCGGGGGTGGTGAAAGAGAAGATCCCGAGGACGATGAAGCCGAGGGCGCCGAGGGTGGCGAAGGCGGCGAGGCGCTTGAGGTCTTTCTGGATGAGCGCGAGGAGGGCACCGTAGACGACGCCAATGGCACCGAGGGCAATCATGAGCGGGGCGGCGCGGTGCATCTGGTTGGGGAAGATGCCGAAGGCGAAGCGGAGGATGGAGTAAAGGCCTAGCTTGCCGACGAGGACCATGACGGCGGCCGTGGGGGCTTCGGCGACGGCGTCGACCATCCATCCGTGGAGCGGGAAAACGGGGACCTTGACGGCGAAGGCGAGGAGGAAGGCGAGGGAGGCGAGCCAGAGAGCGGAGTTACTGGGAGAGATGCTGTGGGCGGCGGCGAGTTGTTGGAGGCGCGGCAGGTCGAAGGTGCCGGTGCGGGCGTAGAGCCAGAGCATGGCCACAAGGAGGAGCGCCGAGGGGATGAAAGCGTAGACGAAGAACTTGATGGCGGCGCGGCGGCGGTTCGCGGTGCGGCCGAAGGTCGCGATGAGGATGGTCATCGGGACGAGGGAGAGCTCCCAGAAGGCATAGTAGAGGAAGAGGTCGAGCGAGAGGAAGACGCCGAGCATGGCGACTTGCTGGAGGAGGAAGAGGACGTAGAAGGTTTTGGCACGGGACTGGATGGAGGCGACGTTCCAGCTAGCGAGGACGCCGAGCGGGGCGAGTAGGCCGGTGAGGACGACGAGCCACATGGAGAGGCCGTCGATGCCGAGGTGGTAGCGGATGGCGGGGTTGGGGATCCAGGAGAGGTTTTGTTCGAATTGGAAGCTGCCGCTGGCGCTCTGGAAGGTGTTGGCGGTGTGTGCGGCGGCGTAGTTGAAATGGGCGGGGAGGTGGAGGGTGGCGAGGAAGGTGAGGAGGGTGACGGCGAGGGCGGTGGCGGGGATGAGCTTGCCGCGGTCAGGGAGGAAGGCGAGGAGGATGGCGCCGACGAGGGGGATGGCGAGGAGGAGGGTGAGGATGATGGGATTGAAGGTGTCCATGGTTAGCGGGTCCAGATCATGATGGCGAGGACGGCGGCGGCACCGAGGGCGAGCCAGCCGGCGTAGGAGCGGATGTTGCCGGACTGGACGCGGCGGACGAGGGAGCCGAGGCCGAGGGTTCCGGCGGCGGCACCGGCGCCGAAGCCGTTGACTAGGAGCTTGTCGAAGAGGTTGAGGACGATGCGGGTGGCTATCTGGAGGGGTTGGACGATGGCGGCGTTGTAGATTTCGTCGACGTAGTATTTGTGGTCGACGAGGGAGTAGATGGGGCGGACGCGTCGGGCGAGGGCGGCGGCGGTGCCGGGTTTGCGGTAGTAGAACTGCCAAGCGAGGCCGAGGCCGGCGAAGGCGGTGAGGAGGGAGATGGCGGCGAGGGCGAGCTCGGTCGAGTGGGGGGCGGCGTCGGCGTTGACGGCGGTTTCGCCTTGGAGCGCGGCAGTTGAGGCGAAGACGGGCTCGAGGAAATGCTCGAAGTGGTTGGATCCGCCGAGAGCGGCGGGGACGCCGATCCAGCCGCCGACGAGGGAGAGAAGGGCAAGGAGCACGAGGGGGAGGAGCATGACCCAAGGGGACTCGTGGACGCCGTGGGGGTGAGTGGCTTGACCCGAGTCGTGCTCCGCGGCGGCGGCCTGGTTTGTGGTGCCGTGGGTCTCGTGGGTGTCGGGCAGGGTGTGCTGGCTGTGGCCGGTGGCGAGGGCGTGCTCGTCGAAGCGCGGGGCGCCGAAGAAGGTCTTGAACCAGAGTCGGAACATGTAGAAGGAGGTGAGGCCGGCGGTGAGGAGGCCGACGAGCCAGAGTAGTTTGCCGAGAGGGTTGGGGCTGGTGAAGGCCTGGTAGAGGATTTCGTCTTTGGAGAAAAAGCCGGCGAAGGGCCAGATACCCGCGATGGCGAAGACGCCGGCGGTCATGGTCCAGAAGGTGACGGGGATGCGCTGGCGGAGACCGCCCATGACGCGCATGTCTTGTTCTCCGCTCAGTGCATGGATCACACTGCCGGCGGCGAGGAAGAGCAGGGCCTTGAAGAAGGCGTGGGTCATGAGGTGGAAGACGCCGGCGGAGTAGGCGGCGACGCCGCAGCCGAGGAACATGTAGCCGAGCTGCGAGATGGTGGAGTAGGCGAGGACGCGTTTGATGTCGTGCTGGACGATGGCGATGGTGGCGGCGAAGAGAGCGGTGACGGCTCCGATGAGGGCGACGACGCCAAGGGCGAAGGGGGACCGGTCAAACAGGGTGTGGGTGCGGGCGACCATGTAGATGCCTGCCGTAACCATGGTCGCCGCGTGGATGAGGGCAGAGACGGGGGTGGGGCCTTCCATGGCGTCAGGGAGCCAGACGTAGAGGGGGATCTGGGCGGACTTGCCGGTGGCGCCGACGACGAGCAGGAGGGCGATGGCGGTGAGGAAACCGCCGTGCATGGAGCTGGCGGCGATCTGCGAGAAGACTTCGGAGAAGGTGAGGGAGCCGAAGTGGGCGATGAGCAGGAACATCGCGAGGAGGAATCCGAAGTCGCCGATGCGGTTGACGACGAAGGCTTTTTTGCCGGCGTTGGCGGCGGAGTCCTTTTTGAAGTAGAAGCCGATGAGCAGGTAGGAGGCGAGGCCAACGCCTTCCCAGCCGACGAACAGGAGGAGAAACGAGGAGGAGAGGACGAGGACGAGCATGAAGAACATGAAGAGGTTGAGGTAGGCGAAGAAGCGCCAGTAGCCTTCCTCATGCGCCATGTAGCCGGCAGAGTAGAGGTGGATCAGGAAGCCGACGCCGGTGATGATGGCGAGCATGATCAGCGTGAGGTGGTCGACGGTGAAGGAGAAGGGGACGTGGAAGCCGGAGACGGCGATCCAGTCGCCAGCGGTGGTGGAGATGGAGAGTGGGGCGCCAGGCGTCAGCAGGGTCGACCAGAGCCAGGCGACGAGGCAGGCTGGGATAAAGGTGAAGAAGAGGGCGATGGCGGTGACGCCCACGCGCGGGAGCCGGCGGCCGAGGGTTCCGTTGAGGAGAAAGCCGAGGAAGGGGAGGAACGGGATCCACCAGAGGAGATTGGGGTTCATCGTGTTTGGGGGCTCGATTCTTGGTTCTCAAACGGCAAGCGCAACGGCAACGGCGAGAAGCAGGTCCACTACGGGGATGACAACGATGACAACAAGAGGAGCAAGTGCAAGGGCAACGACAAGGGCAGCGGCAACTACAGGGGTCCTTCGCTTCGCTCAGGATGACGGCGTGAAACAAAGAACGCCAAGGGCAACAGCAACGACAACGGCAAGGGCAACGACAGACAAATGCGACAGCAGAGACACGGAGGCGGGTGAGACGGTTAGCTGTTAAGGAGGTTGATCTGGTCGACGTTGAGGGTTTTGCGGGTTCGGAAGATGGCGATGATGATGGCGAGGCCGACGGCGGCTTCGGCGGCGGCGACGACCATGACGAAGAAGACGAAGATCTGGCCCTGGATCTGATGCCACATGTGGGCGAAGGCGACGAACGACAGGTTAACGGCGTTGAGCATGAGCTCAATGGACATAAAGATGGTGATGATGTTGCGCTTGATGAGAAAGGCGGCGACGCCCATGGAGAACAGGATGGCGGAGAGGATGAGGTACCAGGCGGTGGGAACCATGGGCTAGCGCTGTCTCCATTTCTGGGCGGCGTCGATGACAGCCTGTTGCGCGACCAGGGCGGCGAAGACGGCGAGCATGGAGGCGGCGAGGGGGACGAAAGAGCGGGGTGAGAGTTTCCCGGGGGCGATGGAGGACACGGCTCAGGACTCCTTGCGGGCGAGCACGACGGCTCCGAGGATGGCGACGAGGATGAGGATGCTGGTGACCTCGAAGGGGAGGAGGAGGCGGGTGAAGAGGACGGTGGAGATTTCGGCGATGTTCGAGACGGCGTTGTCGAGGTAGCCGCCGAGGGGGGAGGCGCCGAGGGCCTGGCGCTCGGAGAGGAAGACGAAGGCGAGCAGGCAGAAGATGGCGGCGGCGCCGGGGAAGCCGACGAGGTAGGCGGCTCGGCTGCCGGTGGTGTGCTCTTCTTCGCCGGCGTTGAGCAGCATGATGACAAAGGTGAACAGGACCATGATGGCGCCTGAGTAGACGATGACCTGGGCGGCGGCGAGGAACTCCGCGCCGAGCGACCAGTAAAGGACGGCGAGCGACATCATGACAACGACGAGCGAAAGGGCGGAGTTGATGGGGTGGCGCTGCAGCAGGAGGTTGAGGCCTGCGAGCACGGCGAGACCGCCGAAGATGAAGAAGAGGGCGTATTCCATGGTGGTTCGGTGGGCCTTGGTGAGGCTAAGCTGTTCGGTCCCCCTGATTGTAAAGCAGGAGGGTGGGCGGGCGGCATGGTTATGCGTGGTGCATCTTTCGCTGAGCGGGGGCATACTGTTGGGGAAGGACGCTGACGATGCCCTACCCCCGTACCAGAGAACACGCGCACGAGTTGATCGACCGCATGGCGCCAAGCCAGGTCTCCGCCGTCGTTGGGCTTCTGGAGACGATGCTAGATCCCTTTGCCCGCGCCCTTGCCAACGCACCCTTTGACGACGAGCCGGTCAGCGAAGAAGAGGCCCACGAGATTGAAGCCGCGCACGCCTCGCTCGACCGGGGCGAAGGCGTCTCCCATGAGGAGGTGCTGGCCGAGTACGGCCTTACCCAACAGGAGTTTGACCGCATAGGACGGACCACTACCGAAACCCCGCCCGAAACCAACGGAGCGGGCCGGTAACGATGGGTAGGAAGATCCTCTGGAACGACCGGGCCAAGGCCCAGCTTCGCGCCATCGACCAGGACACCGCCCTTCGCATCCTCCACGCGCTGGCCCGGCTGATCGCCACCGGCGAGGGCGATGTTCGACGGCTCCAAGGTATTGACCCGCCCGAGTTCCGGCTGCGCGTCGGCGACTACCGGCTCCGCTTTCACGACCTCCCCGATGCCGTCGAAGTCCTCTCCGTTCGCCATCGCCGCGACGCCTATCGGTAGCCGGTCGCAGCTGTGTCTTGAGATCTTGTCGCCGGAGGATTCGGCCGGGGCAGGTGATGCGGCGAGTGGATGATTTTGTGGGGATGGGGGTGGAGCATCTGTGGATTGTGGATCCGATGGACCGGTCGGCGGCGACGTATACACGGGCGGGGATGAAGGCGGTGGAGGGGACTCGGCTGGAGGTGGCAGGGACGGGGATTTGGATGGATGTGGGGGAGATGTTTGCGTTGTTGGATGGGCAGTAGGGTACGTCGGAGATCGGTTCTCCAATTAGTGGTAGCACTCAGCAATTATGGATGGTCTCAGATTCATCTTGGCCGTGTAGGCAGAACGATGGCTCGTATCGCAAATACGATACTGACTACCGCTTCCCAACAGTCTATCGAGATGGCGTCTCATACCGGATCTGGAGTGGCCCCATCTTGCTGACGATAGTTTCGGCGTCGCCCAAGGGACAATGGATACAGTCAATGCGAACGGTGTGATTGTCTTCCCAAAACGCGTTTACAGTGTGGACGCCGGGGACAACAAGTACATTATCTTCGGACTTCCATCCCTCTGCCGCTGGATGAATATTGACGACTGTCACAGATGGAGCCAACGCCCCGTGGTCAGTTCCTGTTGCTTCTAAAACCCATCTGCTATCTGGAGAAAGGATCTTAACGGATTCTTTGGCAGGCTGATTACAGCCAGCTAAGAAAATAGCTAAGAACACCGAGTTTCCCCATCTCTTTCTATTCACTTGGGACCCTGCCATGAGGGGGGGTGTCGGGTACGTTTGTCCTACCCGTGGAGGGCCAGGACGAGCGAGGTGACGACGATGTTGAGCATGGCTACGGGGAGGAGGAACTTCCAGCCGAAGGCCATGAGCTGGTCGTAGCGGAAGCGGGGGACGGTGGCGCGGATCCAGATGAAGAGGGCGAGGAAGAAGAAGACTTTGGCGACGAACCAGCCGATGCCGATGACGGAGGCGAGGACGGGGGTGTTGAGGAAGCCGGAGAAGAGGTGGCCGAAGGGGGACGAGGCGCCGCCGAGGAAGAGCATGGTGGCGACGCAGGAGACGGTGACCATGTTGGCGTACTCGGCCATGAAGAACATGGCGAACTTCATGGAGGAGTACTCGGTGTGGTAGCCGCCGGTGAGCTCGGATTCGGCTTCGACGAGGTCGAAGGGGGCGCGGTTGGTTTCGGCGTAGGCGGAGAGGAGATAGACGAGGAAGGCGACGATCTGGAAGCCGCCGACAATGGCCCAGACGGTGGTTCCGTTGGGGGTGTGGACGCGCGCGGGGCCGCCGAAGATGTTCCAGGAGAGGGCTCCGTGGGCGGCCTGGGAGTTGACGATGGTGCGGAGATTGAGCGATCCGGCGCGGAGGACGATGCCGACGAGCGACAGGCCGAGGGCGAGCTCGTAGGAGACCATCTGGGCGGTGGCGCGGAGGGAGCCGAGAAGGGAGTACTTGTTGTTGGAGCTCCAGCCGGAGAGGGCGATGCCGTAGACGCCGATGGAGGTGACGCCGAGGATGACGAGGAGGCCGATGTTGACGTTGGCGATGTCGAAGAGGTCGACGCCGCGGACCTGGAAGACAGGGCCGAAAGGGACGACGGCGATGGAGATAAGGGCGCAGGAGAGCGCGATGAGCGGGGAGGCGATGAAGAGAGGCTTTTCGGCGGCGAGCGGGGTGAGGTCTTCCTTGAGGAAGAGCTTGATGCCGTCGGCGAGCGGCTGCAGGAGGCCGAACGGGCCGGTGCGCGAGGGTCCCCAGCGATTTTGCATGCGGCCGAGGAGTTTGCGCTCGAGAAGGACGGTGTAGGCGACCGAGGTGAGCAGGATGACGAGCACGACGGCGACTTTGGCAACCGTGAGTAAGAAGAAGGTGAGGAAGGTGGGGTGGGTGGTCATCGTTTATTGGTGTGCAGGTATATCGTACAAGGCCTCCAGCGACTTCTCGACGGAAAAGCTAGACGATGCTCATCGGGTAGCCGCGATAAGCTATGCAGCTTCGGATCTCAGATTCCCAATCATCTCCTCCTGGAGCAAGGAAGTAGCCTGTTCCGGGCATGCCGAATGCTTGGTTGACCGCAAGAGCATTTATGGGAGGATACCCGCGTCCAGCACACCAATCCGCAACCTCATACAGGTATTTGCCAACGGAGTGGGCGAGGGAAATGGGAGCGCCAATCTGTGCAAGCAAACTGCTGTACGAGATGATCGAGCTTTGGATTTGCTCCTCAGTAATGAGTTCCGGGCTACTTGGCATCGAGGAGCAGATGGCTCTGTGTCGTTTAAGCAGCTCGTTTCCCAAGTCGATGGCTAACGGGTTAAATCGGGCATTTCTTGCCATTTTCCTAAGCTCCGATCGAAATCAGTCGGCGGCGGTTTGGTCGAGGATGGGCAGAGTGCGGCTCTCGAAGTCGCGGGTCTCGGTGAGTTTGGCGGAGTACTGGCCGAGGGTTCCGGAGGTGAAGAGGTTGTCGTTGGCGGGGAGGACGAGGTCGCGGCGGGTGCTGTCTATCTGGACGAGATCGGCGGGTAGGCTGAGGTGCTGGTCGTTGCCGGAGAGGAACTGGAGGCGGAGCAGGTCTTTGTAGCCGGGGACGAGGCGCTGGATTTCGTCGAGGATGGCGAGGGGGTCGAAGGGGCTGGTGCGCGGCTCGAGGTTGTTGGCGGTGAGCCAGATGGCGTGGCGGTCGGCCTCGCCGGTCTGTGCGCCGCGGGTTTGGCCGAGGTCGGAGCGGCCAGCGGAACCTGCGCGGCCGAAGGGGACGAAGGTGGGGATGTGGGCGCCCATCTTATCGGCGAGGCGGACGATCATCTCGAAGTCGGAGCGGACGCCGGCACGGTCGGCGGCTTTGTTGACCTGCTGGAGGTCGCCGTAGGAGTTGGTCACCGAGCCTGATTTTTCGTAGAGGTTGGCGGCCGGAAGGATGACGTCGGCAAGGCGGGCGGTCTCGGTGAGGAACATGTCTTGGACGACGACAAAGGTGTTCTTGAGGGCGGAGGGGTCGACGGAGAAGCGGGCGACGGGGTTGCTGCCGACGATGTAGAGCGCGGAAAGGGTACCGGCGGCGGCGGCGTCGAACATGGCGACGAGGTCGAGGCCGGGGGTGCCGGGGGCGGTGTACTCGGCGAAGGAAGGGTGGCCGACGGGGGTGTAGCCGGGGAGCATGTCGGGGAGGAGGCCCATGTCGGAGGCGCCGCGGGAGTTCACGTAATCGGCGAGCAGGGCGAATTTCGTATTCGGCAGGGTGAGGCCGAAGTCGATGAGGCGCTTGAGGTCGACGCCGCGGAGCTCGTTGCCGATCAGGATCACGAGCGACTCTTCGGAGCGGAGGGTGTCGCGGAAGTTGGTGAGGTTGGTGTGGTCGGTGCCGGGGCCGAGGAGGGACTCGGCTGCGGTCTCGTCGCCGGCGAGGAAGGAGGCGAGAGCGCCGTAGCCGAAGGACGGAAGGCCGAGGACGGCGCGGGCCTGGCGGCGAAGCTTGATTTCGGCGTGGTTGGCGATGTAGAGCCTGGCACGGTTGAGGCGGACGTCGGAGCGGAGGTTCCAGGCGGTGAGGGGGTTCTGGTTGGATGGGTCGCCGCCGACAAGAAGGACGGCGGGGGCGGTCATGTTGTCTTTTTGGGAGGCGGTGCGGCCGGGGTGGCGGGAGAGTGTCTGGGCGAAGGTGACGTAGTCGGCGGTGCGGTGGTGGTCGATGTTGTTGGTGCGGAGGACGGTGCGCGCGAACTTCTGGAGGAGGTAGGATTCCTCGTTGGTGATGCGGTTGGAGCCGATGACGCCGATGCTTTGGCCGCCCTTGGTGTCGCGGATCTCGCGGAGGCGCTTGCCGGCGAAGGAGAGGGCTTCGTCCCAGGTGGCGGGCTTGTGGGTGCCGTCGGGCTGACGGAGCAGGGGCGTGGTGATGCGGTGTTCGTTCGAGGCGAAGTCGAAGGCGTAGCGGCCTTTGACGCAGAGGAAGTCGCCGTTCATGCCGGATTTGTCACGGTTGTCGCCGCGCATGATCTCGGCGCCTTCGGTGGTGGTGCGGATGCCGAGGGTGGTTTTGCAGCCGTCGCCGCAGTGGGTGCAGATGGTGGAAACGTGATTCATCTCCCACGGGCGGGTTTTGTAGCGGTAGGAGCCGGAGGTGAGGGCGCCGACGGGGCAGGCATCGATGCACATGCCGCACTGCTCGCAGTCGACGTGGGCGAGGTTATCGCCCGACTCGGCGGCGGGGACGTTGGGCGCGATGACGGAGGCGGCGCCACGGTTTTGGATGCCGAGCGCGTAGACGTCCATGGCCTCGCCGCACATACGGATGCAGCGATAGCAGAGGATGCAGCGGGGGCGGTCGAAGAAGACGACGGGGGACCACTGCTGCTCTTCGCGGTGGTTTTTGGGCTCGGCGTAGAAGGACGAGGCGGCGCCGTATTTGAAGGTCATGTCCTGAAGTTCACATTGCCCTCCCGCGTCGCAGACGGGGCAGTCGAGGGGATGATTGCCGAGCAGGAGCTCGAGGGTGGATTTGCGGGCCTGCGCGATCTCCGGCGTTTCGGTCGAGATGACCATGCCTTCGGCGACCGGTGTGGTGCAGGCGGTCTGGAGCTTGGGCATTTTCTCGATGCGGACGACGCACATGCGGCAGGCGGCCTGGAGGGAGAGGCCGGGGTAGTAGCAGAAGGCGGGGATCTCGATGCCGGCGGACTTGCAGGCTTCGATGAGCAGGGTGCCGGCGGGGGCGGTGATCTGTTTGCCGTCTACGGTGAAGGTTACGTCTGGCATGGGGTGGGTCCTTAGGCTGCTTTGCGCGCGCGTCGCCGTGTTTGGGACTGAATCTTTGGCAGGGTGACTTCGATCCATTCGACGAAGTATCCGAGAACGCCGTCACTTTCCTGTTCAAAGGGAATCTCAATCGATGTGGTGGACGCGTCGGGAACTGGTTCTCCGTCCTGGCAAATGCCTTCGACGTGAAACTCTACCGCTTCCTTCATCATGGATCGCATGTCTTCGAGAGTTTTCCCGGTGGAGACACAGCCGGGCAGATCCGGAGCAAAGCCCGAGTAATTGCGCTTGCCCTTTTCATAGACGACCAGGTATCGACGTTTCATTTCAGACCTGCCTGCTTGAGAATGCTGTCGCGTGTCTTGGGTTTGAGCTCGTCCGATGTGTGACCTGGAACTGTGACGCGCCCCGGCTTCTCGTCATGTACAAACTGCCGGTGACTACCTCGCTGTGCGTAGAGATACCAACCATCTTGCTGGATCAACTTTATCGCGTCGCGAACCTTCATCAGGTTAGTGGCCGACTCCGACGAGGTCGTGTTCTTCGGTCATGATGGGAATACCGGCGCGGTTGCCGGCGATGTAGTCCTCGAACTCTTTGCGGAACTTTTTGACGAAGGCGATGGTGGGCATGGCGGCGGCGTCGCCGAGGGGGCAGAAGGTGCGGCCGAGCATGTTTTCGGCGAGGTACTGAACGTTGTCGACGTCTTTGGGGATGCCGCCGCCCTGGTAGACGCGGGTGAGGGTTTTTTTGATCCAGTCGGTGCCTTCGCGGCACGGGATGCACCAGCCGCAGGACTCGTGCTGGTAGAACTTGATGGTGCGAAGGGCGAATTCAACGATGGAGACGGTGTTGTCGAGCACGACGATGCCGCCCGAACCGAGCATGGTGCCGGCTTTCGCCATCTGGTCGAAGTCGAGGCCGACGTCGAGCTCGTCGGCGGTGAGGACGGGGCAGGAGCTGCCGCCGGGGACGACGGCTTTGATGGGTTTGCCGCCGAGGACACCGCCGGCGACCTCGTAGATGGCGCGCTTGAGGTTGTAGCCCATGGGGAGCTCGTAGACGCCGGGGCGCTCGACGTGGCCGGAAATGCCGAAGAGGCGGGTGCCTCCGTTCTTTTCGGAGCCGAGCTTGGCGTAGGCCTCACCGCCCATGAGCAGGATGTGCGGGACGGCGGCGATGGTTTCGGCGTTGTTGATGACGGTGGGGCCGCCGTAGAGGCCGACAACGGCGGGGAACGGCGGCTTGATGCGAGGGACACCGCGCTTGCCTTCGAGCGATTCCATAAGGGCCGACTCTTCGCCGACCTCGTAGGCGCCGGCGCCGGTCTGGGTGACGATGTCGAAGTCGACGCCCTCGCGGCCGAAGATGTTTTTGCCGAGGAAGCCCTTCGCGTAGGCGTCGGCCACGGCTTTTTCCATGATTTTGAGGAGGTAGCGGTACTCGCCGCGAAGATAGATGAAGCCCATCTTGGCGCCGATCGCGAGGCCGGCGATGACCGTGCCTTCGATCATGGCGTGCGGGTCCTGGAGGAAGAGGACGTGGTCTTTGCAGGTGCCGGGCTCTGACTCGTCGCCGTTGACCAGGACGTACTTGGGTTTTTCGGACTGCTTGGGGACGAAGGACCACTTGAGGCCGGTGGGGAAGCCGGCGCCGCCGCGGCCGCGGAGCCCGGAAGCCTTCATGGTGTTGATAATCCACTCGGGACCGTTGTTGAGCGCCATCTGGACGGCTTTGTAGCCGTCGAGCTCGATGTACTTGTCGATGTTTGCGGCGCCCTGAAGGAAGCGCCGCTTGAGGACGCGAACCTCATCGGGGTGGGAGACGGGGCTGGGCATATATACTTCCTAATCTAGACCAAGTCGAGTGATCGTCAAACGCATGAACTTCGTCAAGTTTCTCTTCCTTTGGTTGATTTCTGTCCTCATACTGCGGTACCTAACGGGCTTCGGTACGTGGCTCTTAATGACGCGTTCTACAGGCGAATCTCTGCGGGAAGCGCTATCAGAAACACGTCTCGAATTCGGTGTATTCCCAATTATTTGGCTGCTCTATTGGAGCTACATGATCCGTGTCTTTGCCGGACACGCTCGCGGCGCGGCTTTCGTGATGTACGTAATCCTCGGATTTCTCATGGGATTTGGAGTCGTCTCGTCCCCCGGCTACCGTTACAGAAAGGCCGACATGTGGCACGCTCTGCTGCTTCTAGCTGGGACCGCAGCACTGTTCTTCTTAGTCCCATATCCAAGTGGCTTGTGGGGATTCGTCCGATAGTCATTTGTGGCTACTTGACGTCCTTTCCCCGGCCTTCGGCATAGTCGGCCAGGATCTGGTCCATCTTGGCGGGGGTGAGGTCTTCGTGAAAGTCGTAATTGACCTGAACGGCGGGGGCCCAGCAGCAGGCGCCGATGCACTCGACCTCTTCAAGCGAGAAGAGGCCGTCGGGGGTGACGCCCTTGTGGCCGATGCCGAGCTTGGCCTTGCAGTGGTCGAGGATCTGGTAGCCGCCGCGCAGCATGCAGGAGATGTTGGTGCAGACCTGGACGTTGTACTTGCCGGCCGGAACGGTGCGCAGCATGGAGTAGTAGGAGAGGACGTTGCGGACGTCGAGCTCGAAGAGGTCGAGGCGGGCGGCGATCTCGTGGATGGAGGCTTCGCAGACGTAGCCGATTTCGTCCTGCGCGTAGAGCAGCATGGGGACGAGGGCGGAGCGCTTGATGGGGTACAGGGTGACGAGGTGGTCAAAGCGGGCCGCGAGGGCGGGCGAGAAGATTGTGTTGGTGACGGTGGCCATGAGCTTGGGCGGTCTCGGTGGTGCGTGTAGGTTGTTAGTCGCGGGATTCGAGCTTTGCCATGCGCTCGTGCAGCGGGACCATGTAGCTCATGAGGGAGACAAAATCTTTGTGGTGATCGGCGCGGATGGCTTGGAGTTCGGCCCGCAGCGAAGTGCCCTGACCATCAATTTTTGTATTGACTCGTTCGTCCATGCGGTCCACTTTATCGTTCAGTCGATTCAGGTCGGATCGATTGGACAACCAGGCTAGGATCACTGTCAGAGTTGGTATGCCGATGCTGAGGTACAGCTGTGTGTTGTTCATCGTCAGCTCCTCGCTCTTCACGGGTGCATCATTTCACGGGCGAGACGTTCGGCTGCGAGGTCCATCTCGTCGGTAAGTGTACCTATCTTAACAGTTCCATCTTCGTTGAGTGAAAAAGGTTGGGTGTCGCCGTCGGTGTCGGTGAGGGTGGTGGGAGTGCAGCGGAGAGTGCGGGTGTCGACACGGACGAGGATGAGGTCGGGAGAGACTTCGACGATGGCGTGGTGGGTGCCGGTGAGGCCGTGGAGGGAGGTGTAGGAGCGGAGGAGGGAGGCCCAGGATGTCCAGAGTTCGGTTTGGAGTTGGGGAGTCACCGGTCTAGTCCGACAAGCTTCGACGCGAAGGCACCTGCGAGTTCGTGAACCGTCATCCGATCTCCGCTAAGGACGGCTGTCCCGTCGCTGCCCAGAGTCCATGGTTCGCATTGATCAACCGGTGCAATTTGGTTCCAACTGCCCGTTCCATCTTCTAGATGAAGCCAGACACTGATGAAGCCGACCCGCGTTGTTGCGATGAACTCGTTCGACAGTGGCTCGTCGACTCGTGGTTCTTGAACTTTGCCCTCCGCTTCGAACCGCTCGAGCTGCGTTCGCACACCTTTGACGAGCTCGTTCCACAGCACACTGCGTGACTCACGATCCTGCTCGGCGGTGTCCTCGGGGCTCGGAATCGACATGTCTACCGGTCGATGGCCCCGAGAACGATGTCGAGCGAGCCGATGACGGCGACGACGTCGGCGAGGAGGCGGCCTTTGCACATGGTTTCGAGGGCCTGGAGATTGGCGAAGTCGGCGTTGCGCATGTGGACGCGGTAGGGCTTGGCGGTGCCGTCTGAGACGACGTAGTAGTTCATCATGCCGTGGGGGGCTTCGATGGAGCTGGTGGCCTCGCCGGCGGGGACGGCGAAGCCCTCGGTGACGATTTTGAAGTGGTGAATCATCGACTCCATCTGGGTCTTCATCTGCTCGCGGGAGGGGAGGATGACCTTGGGGGAATCGGCGACGATCGGCTGGCCTTCGAGGGCAGGGAGTTTGGCCAGGGCCTGCTGGCAGATGCTGACCGATTCGTACATCTCCTGGAGGCGAAGGACGTAGCGGGCCCAGACGTCGCCTTCGGTCGAGACGGGGACTTTGAAGGTGTAGTTTTCGTAGCCGGAGTAGGGCATGTCGCGGCGGAGGTCGAAGTCGACGCCGGAGGCGCGGAGGCAGGGGCCGGTGACGCCGAGCGCGACGGCGTCCTCGGCGGAAAGGTAACCGACGCCCTTGAGGCGGCCCATCCAGATGGGGTTGCCGGTGAGCAGGTTTTCGTACTCGGCAACCTTGGACGGGAAGTCGTCGAGGAAGGTTTTGATCATGTCGGTGAGGCCGAGCGGCATCTCGAGCGAGAGGCCGCCAATGCGGATGTAGGAGGTCATCATGCGCTGGCCGGAGACGGCCTCGAAGATGCGCATGAGCTGCTCGCGCTCGCGAAAGCAGTAGAGAAAAATGGTGAGAGCGCCGAGGTCGAGGGCGTGCGTGCCGAGCCACACCAGGTGCGAGTTCAGCCGCATCAGCTCCTGGAATAGAACGCGGATCACCTGGGCTCGCTCGGGGATTTCGAGGCCGAGCAGCTTTTCGACGGCAAGGGCATAGGCCAGGTTGTTGGCCATGGGGGCGAGGTAGTCGATGCGGTCGGTCAATGGAGTGACTTGGGTGTAGAACTTGGCCTCGCAAGTTTTCTCGATGCCGGTGTGGAGATAGCCGATATCGGGTGCGCAGGAGATCACGGTTTCCCCGTCCACCTCGAGCACAAGGCGCAGCACGCCGTGGGTGGAGGGGTGCTGCGGTCCCATATTGAGGATCATGGTCTGATCGGCAATCGGGTCACCGGAGTCTTGCGAGTTGGTCTGCTTGGAGCGTTCCAGGACGTCTTCAACGTCGGGAACCAGCATGTCAGGTGCGGCGAGTGGGGCCATGAAGACATCTCCTGCTGCGGTGCTGCGGGGGAGGGAAGCGGTTAGCGATAGCCTTCGACGGGGTAATCCTTACGCAGCGGGTGCCCCTCCCAGTCAAGGGGCATCATGATACGGGTGAGGCGAGGGTGGCCGGCGAAGTGGATCCCGAACAGGTCGAACACTTCGCGCTCATAGAAGTTCGCGGAAGGCCACACCGAGACGATCGACGGCAGACGCGGGTCGTTCCCGGATATCCGCGCCACAACACGAACCCGCTGCTTCAGCCGATGCGACAGGAAGCTGTAACTCACCTGGAAGCGCGGCTCAGAAGGGTACCAATCAACTGCGGTCACGTCTTCGAAGAAGTTATAGCCGGCCGCCCTAAGTGCCTCAGCGGCGCCGACGATCGACTCTCCCGGAACAGTCAGCGTGATCTCCCCGCGATCCCATTTCGCGTCAGTCGCTATGGACGCGAGCGCGTCAAGGGCAGGATGGCCGGGCCGGGCGTCACGGACCTGGTCAAGACCCGTAATGGCGGGAACTGGAGCAGACATCAAAGATCTCCTACGTCGTTGGACCAGTCAAGGATGCCCTTCTTCCAAACATAGAAGAGGCCCACCGCGACAAAGCCGAGATAGACCAGCATCTCCCAGAAGCCGAACATGCGGGATCCGGTCAGCGCCGGCAGACGGCGAAAGATCACCGCCCAGGGCAGCATGAACACAGCTTCCACGTCGAACAGGATGAACAGCATCGACACCATATAGAAGCGCACGGAAAAGCGCCCGCGGGCGTCGCCCACAGGATCCATCCCGCACTCGTAGGTCCCGGCCTTGGTGCGCGAATTTTTGTGTTTGCCGATCAAGAACGAGCCAACAACCATGCCGCCGGCAACACCTACGGCAACCAGGATCTGCAGCACCAGCGGGAGATAATTCCAGACGTAGGGAATGCTTTGCATGGCCAGTTTCGAGCTTAGGAGCGACCCTGTCGAGTGTCAAGGATCGATGGCGCGCGCGTGCGCGAAACCGCAGATCAGAGCAGGGATTTGTACCAAAACAGCACCGACGACCCGAACAAGGCGGAAAAGAGACCGCCCGCCGCAAGAAACGAGCCGAACGGAAGCCGGGTGGCGGCGTCGGCTCTGCGTCGAGCCAGCAGAACGACCCCAAAGACCGAAGCCACAAGGACCCCGGCAAACAGTGCGAGAACCGCGGGCCAGAAGCCCAAAAAGGCCGCGATCATGGCGAACAGCTTGACGTCCCCAAGGCCCATGCCTTCCCTGCGGCGCAACGCCTGATACCCCCATCGAACCGCGAGCAAAAGAACGGCGGCACCCACAACGGCGAGCAAGCGACCAAACACCAAGTGCTCAGGCCCGGTCAGAAAGACGTTGCCCTGATCGCGACCCGCCCCGGCGCTGGTAATGTTCACCCGCCGGTGGAGGAGAAGGGCGTCATCGTTGGGACCGACGAAGATGGCTTGGGTGCAGACGAGGAGGAAGCCGAGCAGGATGCCGGGGAGGGTGAGGGCGTCGGGAAGCAGGTGGTGCTGCCAGTCGATAACAAAGAGGGGGATGAGGAAGAGGCCGAGGAGGGCGGCGGCGATACCGGGAAACGACGCGTTCAGAATTCGCTCATGCATATACCCGCCAACCTGCCCGTTGTGCTCATTCATAGTTCGCACGAAGGCGTTTGCACAGGTGAAAAATAGCCACAGGCCGGTGGCGAGCTCGACGGCGGGGTAGCGCCAGGGGATGGGAGTTTGGCAGTCGCGGCAGCGAGCGTGGAGGAGGACAAAGGAGAGCAGGGGAATGTTGTCGTACCAGCGGATGGGGTGCAGGCAGCGGGAGCAGTGGGAGCGGGGGCTGACAATGCTTTGGCATGCAGGAAGGCGGGTGATGAGAACGTTCAGGAAGCTGCCGAGAAGGAGGCCCAGAAGGAAGGCTGGGAGGGTTAAGGCGAGCAGCGGCGGCATATCGTGAGTATAGGTGGGCCGCTAGGTCGTACGTTTTCGGACAGCCTTGGCGTAGCGAGAAACAGGTCCCAGTCGGCGAAGGCAGTAGGAGAAAGCGGTAAGTGGTCAGAAGTCCACGTGCATGCGGACGGATTCGACCAACACCGGGCCGCGGTCCTGGTTGTAGCCGGGATGCTCAATAAACTGTGCGTCCAGCGCATAGTAGAGACCGCGCCAGCTGTGGAGGGTGTAGTAGCTTTCGAGGATATCCTCGCGGGCGTAGTGGAGGTGGCCGTCGCCGAGCAGGAAGCCCTTTCCGCCGAGCGCGAGGTATTGCTGGTGGTCGTGCTTGATGGCATTGGAGATGAAGGCGATGCCGAGCTTGTCGAAGGGCCGGGACCAGCGATTGCCGGCAAGATCGCCGCCGATCTCGACGGTCTGGTCGACCTCGGTGTAGGCGAAGCTTTCGTGCTGGCCCTCGTTCCAGCCGAAGCGGCCGAAGAGGTGGGAGTCGGCAGTGATCTCCTGCTCGAAGTTGGCGCCGAAGCCGTACTTGACGGCGCTGAACCTCTCGTGAGCGACGATGTCGGGGACGGGATCAACGCCTTCCAGGAAGGCCTTGTTGGCGTCGCGATAGTTGCCCATGTGGGCGTGGTTATCATAGCCGAGAACACGGAGGACGCCTCTGCGGCTGGCGGGGAGGAGCGAGCCGAGCAGCGGCCGGCGAAGTTCGAACTCGGCGTTCTGTCCGCTGGCGCGGCGCAGCGCCCAGTCGAGATTGATCCCGTTGGCGACGGTGGGCATCAGCGCTAGCCCGTAGCGCGCGGTCCAGTTGCGGTCGACGAACTCGGCAACAGCGCCGTAGGTGTAACCGCGGGTATCGGCGGCGTAGTCCCAAGCGCCGTTGTTGTCCGCGGTCCAGTTCATAAATTGCAGGTGGGAATCGGAGCCGCTGAAATTGAGATCGAAGAAGTCCGGCAGGCCCATCTTGCCGACGTGGAGTTCGATGCGGCGCTCGGGGACTTTGGTGGGCAGCGAGAACTGGGTGCGGTCGGTGTCGACAAGCGTCTTACTGAGGCCGAGGACTTGGTGGAGCTGTACCTGCGCGATGTAGGGGGTAGAACCGAGATTGGGGTTGCGAACGACGTCGAGGTTGGTGAAGCCGGCGAGGCCGAGCGCTTCGGAGATGCCGCGACCGCCGGCAGATTCGAGATCGAAGATGAAGTCGGTTGCCGTCCCTGGACTTTTTCGGAGTTGGTAGCCGAGATACAGGGTTCCGAGAAGGGAAGTCTTGTACTCGCCACGGCTGAGCAGGGAATTGGGACCCTGGTAGGGCGAGTGAAATGGGCCGTGGGCCTGGAAGATGATGTTGGCCTGGCCGGAGATAAGATAGCGGGTTGAGGGCGGGTGCGGAAAAAGGGTGGGTGCTGCGCTCTCCACGGCGGGCGCGTCGCGGACCGCGGTCGCGTTGGGCACGGGAGCGTCGGGATCGGTCTGCTGTGCTTGGGTAGTGCCGGCAACGATAAGCAGGCAAGCGCAGAGTGCAATAACGGACAGTGGATCAGGTCGTGGCATAGGGACTCGCTATGATGACAGATCTCTCGTGAAAATTTTGTAAGAAAGGTGGTTTGCGACGAACACAGGCGATGATGCAGGATCAAGCAGTTTTTGACGTCGCTGAAGTTGGCCATGACGTCGCTTGACGACGCCGTGGGCGTCGCGATACTTTGTTCTTACACGGGAAAGGAGGATGATCCAGCCTATGAAATCTGATTCACACAGTTGCATCAACACAGTACGTGAGGTGACTGAGGCTTAGGGCGTTCTGCTCTAGACCTGGCGGTTTCTGAACACAGCTGAAACTCCCCGCCGAGGCCCATCCAAAGACAGGATGTCCTCAGGTCAATCTCAACAGATCACCGCCAAACGGCTCGTTTCTCCTTGCGGAGAGCGGGCCGTTTGCATTTTCCGCAGCTTTGGTTTGCGATAGAAGCACGCTGTTTGCAGGAGGCGAAAGATGAATCCGTTGGTCATTGCAGGCAAAGCCTTTCAGTCCAGGTTGATTGTGGGCACGGGCAAGTACAAAGACGGCGCCGAAACACAAGCAGCGATCGAAGCCTCAGGCGCGGAGATGGTCACCGTGGCCGTCCGGCGAGTCAACCTCGACCGCTCCACTGAATCGTTGCTGGACTTCATCGATCCCCAACGCTACTTCCTTCTGCCCAACACGGCCGGCTGCTATACCGCCGAGGAAGCCATCCGCGCGGCCCGGCTCGCGCGCGAGGTCGGCTTGTCCGACTGGGTCAAAATCGAGGTCATCGGCGATCTCAAAACGCTTTACCCAGACATCCAGGCCACCGTCGAAGCAACGCGTGTCCTGGTCAAGGAAGGCTTCACCGTATTGCCCTATACCTCCGACGACATCGTTTTCGCTCGTCGCCTCATCGATGTTGGCGCTGCAGCGGTCATGCCGCTCGGAGCGCCCATCGGCACCGGTGTCGGCATCGCCAACACCCACAACCTCCGCATGCTGCGCGAGCTGATCACCGAAGTCCCGCTCGTCGTCGACGCCGGGCTCGGTACCGCAAGCGACGCCGCACTGGCCATGGAAATGGGCTTCGACGCCGTCCTGCTCAATACCGCAATCGCCGGCGCGAGTGACCCCATCCTGATGGCCGAGGCAATGAGCCACGGCGTCCTCGCCGGACGACAGGCCTATCTCGCCGGCAGAATGCCCCGCAAGCTTTACGCCACGGCGAGCTCCCCCATGGAGGGCATCTCGCGCTAGAGCCCCGCTGCGTCCCGGCCGTCGCGGTCAAGACCCTTGCGGGGCAACTGAGCGCATCCGCCAACTTCCGGTACACTTCGCGCATGCGGGTGTTTGGGATCGATTGTGGAACCGAGTTCACGGGCTGGGGTGTCGTCGAGGTCGAGTGCGCGGCGCGTCTGCCAAAGTTACGGCACCTCGCCGCAGGCACCATTCGCCTCAGCAAAAAGGAGCGGACGCCGGCGCGGTTGCTCCAGGTCTACGCCGAGCTGCAAGCGCTGCTTGGCATACACCAGCCCGAGGTCGTCGCCATCGAGGAAGTCTTTTTCTCCGCCAACGCCAAAAGCGCGCTCAAGCTGGGACAGGTCCGCGGTGTCGCCATGCTCGCTGCCGCGACATCGGGTCTGCCGGTCGCCGAGTACGCCCCGCTCTCCATCAAGAGCGCCGTGGTCGGCTACGGCCTCGCGCAAAAGGAGCAGGTACAGTTCATGGTCACCCGCCTGCTCGAGCTCGAGCGCGCTCCGGAGTCACCCGACGCAGCTGACGCCCTGGCGATCGCCATCTGCCACATCCACACCGCGGAAACCCTGCTCCGCGTCGGGGGCGACAGGCGTTGATGCGGCAAGTCTTTTGGCTGCTGCTGCTGCTGGGCGCAGTGGCCGCAAACGCGTTGGCGCAGCAGACAGCGCGGGCAAGCCCCCCGGCCGGACAGCCGCACGTCAGTTTTACGATCGACCGCGCCGGCGTAGACGTCTCCCATTTCGTCATCACCGTGCATCCGGATGGCTCAGGGACGTACGACGCAGTGGCTGCGCCCCCTACCCTATCGAGCCGCTACGGCGCTGATCCGGCGAACGCCACATCCGAGCCCATTCGGCTCGAAATCCATCTCAGCGCCGCCGGCACGGCCAAGGTCTTTGCCGGCGCCCGTGCAACAAACCTCTTCGGGATCCCCTGCAACTCCAAAGCAAAAAACATCGCGGACACCGGTCACAAGACGCTCACCTACGCCGGCCCCGACGGCGCCGGTTCGTGTGTCTACAACTACTCGGAAAACAAGACGGTCGTGTTCCTGACAGACTTCTTCCAGAGCGTGGGCTATACCCTCGATGAGGGTCGCCGCCTGGAGTTTCGTCACCGGTACGACCGGCTCGGCCTCGATCAGGAGATGGCAACGCTGCTGGCGCAATCCGACGCAGGTCACGCGCCGGAGCTGGCCACCATCGCCCCCACGCTCGAGTCGCTCGTGGCCGATGGAGATCTGCTCGAGCGCGTCCGCCTGCGTGCCAGAAAGCTGCTGGAGCGGGCGCAGGCGGAGCGTTGACTCAAAGCAGACGAAAATGCCCAAGCCGTGTCAGCGCCCGGCAAAGCGCTGCAGCGCTTTCGATCGGCACAGCCTCAGCACGGACACCCGTCGGCAGATCCGTCGGCCACGCAGTCTGCAGTGCCTCGGGCGAGCACCCCGCCCCGCGTAGATTGTTGGCCAGGGTCTTGCGTTTTTGCGCAAACGATGCCCGCAGATAGCGCGTAAATGCTTCCGGCTCGACACCCAGCTCAGCGTACCGAACGTGCGTGTGCATTCGCAGCACGCTCGAAAAAACCTCCGGCGAAGGCCGGAACGCACCCGGCGTCAGCGTCAGCAGGTGCTCCACCGCGCAGTTCATCGCAGCCGTCGCGGAAAGCATACCGTAATCGCGCGTCCCCGGCTTGGCGGCTACCCGGTCAGCCACCTCGCGCTGCATCATCACCACTGACCGTCGCACCAGGCCACGCGCCCCCGCGCCAAACAAGTGCAGCAGAATATCCGACGTGATGTAGTAAGGCAGGTTGCCCAGCACGTCGGCCGTCTCGCCCGGCGCGAGGAACACAGACAGGTCCGTGGCCAGGATATCGGCCTGGACGATCTGGACATCAGTCCGCCCCGCGTACCGGTCCCGCAACTCCGCTGCAAGATCCCGATCAACCTCAATCGCGATCAGCCGTTTCGCTCGCCCCGCCAAGAGGTCGGTGATCGCACCGTGCCCCGGCCCAATCTCGATCACCGTGCGATCGTGCACCGGCCCCAGCGCGTCCGCGATCACATGGCGCGCACGGTCATCCGCCAAAAAGTTCTGTCCGAGCTTGGGTTTTCGCTGCTGCATCGCCATCGTACCGTCACGTCCACAAGCACCTATAGACTACTGGTTTGGAGGAAGTCCGCATGCGCATCGCCTTTGCAACGCCGGAGTGCACGCCCTGGGCGTCCACCGGAGGTTTGGCCGAAGCGGTGAGCTCGCTCGCGCGCGAGCTGGCTCGGCAAGGGCACGAGGTTTCCCTCTATCTGCCGTACTACCGCCAGGTGGCCAAACAGCGGCCGTTCCCGCCGGTCTCTGTGCCCAGCCTCACCATCCCGTTTCCCACGTACAACCGCTTTGCCCGTGTGCTCGATGGCGGCCGCAACGACGCTGTACAAACCTATTTCGTCGATTGCCCCGAGTTCTTCGATCGCGAAGCCATCTACGCCACCGCCTCCGGCAACTACCCCGACAATGCCGAGCGCTTCGGTCTCTTCTGCCGCGCCGTGCTCGAAGCCACCAAGCTGCTCGGCGCGCCCGAAATCTTCCACGTACACGACTGGCCCACTGCCCTGCTCCCCGTCATGCTGCGCAGCGTGTACTACTTCGACCCGCTCCTGCGGAATGTGCCTGTTGTGCTTACAATTCACAACGCCGGCTACCATGGCTGGTTTCCGCCCTCCACCGTGCCCACCCTCCTTCTTCCCGCGGAGGTGTACACGCCGGAGCGCCTGCAGCAGGGTGGCGAGGTGAATCTGCTGAAGGGCGGCATCGTCTACGCGGACGCACTCACCACTGTCAGCCCCACCTACGCCTGCGAAATCCAGACGCCGGAGTTCGGTAACGGCCTCCAGGACACCCTGCGAAACAGGAGCTCCGACCTGACCGGCATCCTGAACGGAGCGGACTACCTCGAGTGGAATCCGGAAACCGACCCCAGCATTGCCGCGCACTTCTCCGCTACCGACCTCACCGGCAAACGCGAGTGTCGTCGCGATCTGCTGCACGCCTTCGGCCTCTCGGGCGTCAGCGAGCGCACCGCCGTGCTGGGCATGGTATCCCGCTTCACCACGCAGAAGGGCTTCGACTTCCTGGCCGAAATCGCCGATCCGCTGCTTGAGCTCGACGTCGTTCTGCTCATCCAGGGCGACGGCGAAGAGCACTACACGCGCCTGCTCGGGCAACTGGCCACGCGACACCCAGAGAGAATGCGCGTGCTCACCAACTTCGACACCGTGATGGCCCATAAAATCGAGGCCGGCTCGGACATTTTCCTCATGCCCTCGCGCTACGAGCCGTGTGGCCTTAGCCAGATCTATGCCCTGCGGTACGGAACGATTCCCGTCGTGCGAGCGACAGGCGGCCTCGATGACACCATCGACGAGCAACCGAACGGGGCAGGGAACGGCTTCAAGTTTCACGGCTACCAATCCCGGGATTTGCTGGCCGCCATCATGCGCGCTCTTGACCTCTTCGCCAACAAGGCTCCCTGGCAAGACATGATGGAGCGCGCCATGGCGCAGCGCTTCCTGTGGGAAACTGCCGCTCGTGCGTACGTCGCCGTGTATGAAAAGGCTATCCGCAACCGCAGCTGACCGCCCACGTGCGACCGGGCAGCGGACGCTGTTATCCTCAGCGCACCATGCCCGAGGCACGAGCAACCGTCGCTGCACCTGCATCCCGCACCGCCATCGCTGGAGCCACCACGGCCCTCGTGCTGCTCACCGCGCTCAACTTCGTCAACTACATCGATCGCTACATCCTGCCCGGCGTGCAGGAGCAGATCAAGCACGATTTCACCATCTCCGACGCGCAGATTGGCCGCCTCACCCTGTGGTTCATGCTCGCGTACATGGCCACCTCACCCATCACCGGCTGGCTCGGCGACCGCTTTCCCCGCAAGCCCATGATCGTCATCGCCGCCCTGTTCTGGAGCGGCATCAATCTCCTCACCGCTACCGTGCACACCTACGACTCGCTCAATCTCCGGCATGCCGCCCTCGGTGTGGGAGAGGCAAGCTTCGGCATCTTCGCCCCATCCTTACTCGCAGATTTCTACCCAGCCGATCAGCGCAATCGCGTGCTGACCATCTTCAACATCGCCATCCCCGTTGGTGCCGCGCTGGGATATCTCATCGGCGGCAGCGTCGGGCAGCGCTACGGCTGGCGGTCGAGCTTCGTCGTTTCAGCCGTGCCGGGAGTCATCATCGCGCTACTGATCGCGGCGCTTATGAAGGAGCCAGCGCGCGGAAAGTCGAGCGGACAAAAACCCCGCTTGGAAAGTGGAGCGCTGCTGTCGCTCCTTAGAAACCCCGCATACCTGTGCTCCATCGGCGGGTATGCCGCGGTGACATTTTCCCTCGGCGGCATCTCCTGGTGGATGCCCTCGTTCCTCCAGCGCATCACAGGGCGC
The DNA here is from genome assembly GCA_964243475.1 of uncultured Acidobacteriaceae bacterium. GTDB lineage: Bacteria > Acidobacteriota > Terriglobia > Terriglobales > Acidobacteriaceae > Edaphobacter. The sequence goes on from CAXTEU010000012.1 coordinate 91,930, forward strand.
ACCCAAAGCTCGGCGGCGTTTCTGATGGGAGCCATCACCGTGGTCACCGGCCTGGGCGGAACCGTGATCGGCGGCTGGCTCGCGCAGCGATGGTCTCGGCGAACCGCAAAGGCCCTCTATCTCATCCCGGCAATTGGCGCAGCGCTGGCCGTGCCGCCGGCCCTGGTCTGCTTCTTCGGTCCAAGGTCGCTGACGATTGCCGGACTCTCGGTTGCCATCTTTCTGATCTTCCTCGGAACGGGGCCGGTCAACGCCTCAACCGTGAACGCCGTCCGTCCGGAGATCCGCGCCACGGCCCTCGCAGGTCAGCTGTTCCTGATCCACGCGCTGGGCGACGCCATCTCGCCGACAATCATCGGTGCGGTCTCAGACCGGAGTAACCTCGCATTAGGTCTGGGGTCGACTCTGGTGGCGCTGCTGCTCGGTTCGGCGATCTTCTTTCTCGGCGCTCGCCACGCTCCGCCGCTTCAGGGTGTGGGACAGTCGGCGGCAACGTAGCGTACAGTGCGCCACGTCCACCCCGCTTTCCGTCCACTGCGGGGGAGCGTCGCCCATCTTGCTACGCTGATAGCTATGAGCACTCTCGTTCGGGCGGCGAAGTTCGCAGCGTGGCTGGTTGCGCTCGCATGGGTGCACCGCACGGCAACAGCGGCCTTGGGCTTGCCGCGTGTTCCAGACCTGCTGCGGATCGACCCTGCGAGTCAGCCGCAAGGCATGCCGGCCGTCAACGTCGTTGTGCCCGCACGCGACGAGGCGACCGCAGTCGAGGCATGTCTCCGATCGCTGCTGGCGCAGGATTACACCAACCTCCGCGTTGTCGCGGTCGACGATCGGTCGTCCGATGAAACGCCGGCGATCCTCGACGCGCTCGCGGCGGAGCAACCCGCCCGCATGGCGGCCCTGCACCTGCGCAACCTCCCCTCCGGCTGGCTGGGCAAGACACACGCCATGGCCGTCGCGGCCCAGCACGCGCAGGCGACCCACCCAGCGGAATGGCTGCTTTTCACCGATGCCGATGTGCTCTTTCACCCGTCAGCCGTACGACTTGCGCTTGCTATGGCCGTGGCCCTCGAGACCGATCACCTGGTCGTCCCACCCTCCCCGATCCTTGTGGGAGCAGGCGAACTAGCCCTGCTCGGCTTCTTTCAGGTGATGGGCACATGGAGCGTTCGTCTGTGGCGCGTTTCCGACCCGCGCGCAAAACGCGACGTCCTCGGCATCGGCGCCTTCGGCCTGGTACGCACATCCGCCTATCAGCACATCGGTGGCTGGTCATCGCTGCGCATGGCGGTGCTCGAAGACGTAAGCCTCGCCCGCCGAATCAAGGCTGCTGGCCTGCAGTCCCGGGCAGCCTTCGGTGTCGGCATGGTGCGGCTGCGCTGGGCCGAGGGCGCACTTGGACTGGTCAACGTCCTCACGAAAAACCTCTTCGCGCTCTTCGACTTTCACCCGGCGCTGCTGCTCGTGGGATGCGGCGGCATCGCCGTTCTGACGCTGGCACCGCTCGTAGGTCTGTGCTTCGCGGCAACGCGCGTCCCATCGGCGCTTGCCGTGGCGTGCATCGCCTGGATGTACGGCTTGCTGTGGCGCTACAGCCGACTGCCAAGGCAAAGTTTCTGGCTCTATCCGGCAGGCGCCGTGTTGCTCATCTATTCACTGCTTCGGTCCATGGTGACCACGCTCGCGCAGGGCGGTGTATGGTGGCGCGGTACCTTCTACTCACTCGGGGAGCTGCGCCGGCACAACAGCCTGCTCACGTAAAGTCAAAGCCGCAAACCGTCACACGCCCGCGAGCACCTCAACCTGCCTTCGCCCATAGCGCTTCTGCACATACTCATCCAGAATCACCTGGAACTCTTCCACAATGTGGTCGCCCTTCAGCGTGCAGAACAGCTTCCCATCCACATACACCGGTGCCTTCGGCTCTTCAAAGGTCCCCGGCAGTGAAATCCCGATATTGGCGTGCTTGCTCTCGCCCGGCCCATTCACAATGCACCCCATCACCGCCAGCTTCAGCTCTTCCACGCCGGTATACTGCTGCTTCCACTCCGGCATCTGCTCCACCAGATAGTTCTGAATGCGCTCCGCCAGCTCCTGGAAGTACGTCGACGTCGTCCGTCCGCAACCAGGGCAGCTCGTCACCTGCGGCATAAATGACCGGATTCCCAGAGACTGCAGAATCTGCTGCCCGCACCGCACCTCTTCCGAGCGATCGCCCCCCGGTGTGGGGGTGAGCGAAACCCGAATCGTATCGCCAATCCCCTGCAGCAGCAGCGGAGCCAGTCCAGCCGTCGAAGCCACAATGCCCTTCATACCCATGCCGGCCTCCGTCAGGCCAAGATGCAGCGCATAGTCACAGCGGCGTGCCAGCTCCGTGTAGCAGTCCAGCAGGTCGCGCACATTCGAAACCTTCGCCGAAAGAATGATCTGGTCGCGCCGAAGCCCGTACCGCTCGGCCGCCGCCGCATTGTCGAGCGCCGAGACCACCATCGCCTCCAGCATCACATCCCGCGCTTCCAGCGGCCGCAGAGAGCGAGAGTTCTCGTCCATCATGCGCGTCAGCAACGCCTGATCGAGCGACCCCCAGTTCACCCCAATCCGAACCGGCTTCTGGTTGTCCACCGCGCACTCAACCATCGTCCGAAAGTTGTCGTCGTCCTTGCGCCCGATCGACACATTCCCAGGGTTGATCCGGTACTTCGCCAACGCCCGCGCACACTCCGGATACTTCCTCAGCAGTAGGTGGCCGTTGTAATGAAAGTCCCCAATGATCGGCGTCGACCACCCCTTCGCCGCAAGACCGTCAACAATGTACGGAACAGCCTTCGCCGCCGCATCATTGTTCACCGTAATCCGCACCAGCTCGGAGCCCGCTCGCGCCAGCGCCGCCACCTGCTGCACCGTACTCTCCACGTCCGCCGTATCCGTGTTCGTCATAGACTGCACCACCACCGGCGCATCCGACCCCACACGAACCCCACCCACATCCACCGTTACGGCACGTCGACGAACCAGCTCTGGCATAACGACCCCCAACTTCAAGTTTACCAGCGTCGCCCTCGCACCTGCCCATCACCCCAATTCGACCCCGCGATACACTAGCCCCACGTGGCCCGGTAGCTCAGTTGCATAGAGCAGCGCACTCCTAACGCGAAGGTCGCAGGTTGGACTCCTGCCCGGGCCACCACCGCGAAGCTCTTACTCCGCTCTCCTGCACGCAGCGCGTCTACTGCAAGCTCTTAGGCAGCCGAGAAAAGAACCGCCTTACTATCGCTGAGAAACAGGCAAGGTGCGGGGACCGGTGCCGTGCTTCGCTGCAGCGAGCCGGTTAGAACTCGTAGCGAAGCGAAAACTGCATGCGGCGAGTGGATCCGAGCTGTGTATCGGCCACGCCGAGGTTGCTGCCCTCGGTCAACGTCGCTCCAATCGACTGGGGATCGAAGCGGAAGGTGTTGGTCACGTTGTAGACCTCCCAGGCAAGTTTGAGGGTGTTGCTTTCACGAAGTTTCCAGGCCTTGGCAAGACCGCTGTCAAGGTCGAAGTAGCCGTCCCCGCGGAAGTTGTTGCGCTCACCGGCTTCGCCCGGATACGGCAGCCGAACGGGAGCCGTGGCGCTCTGGACATTATTGACGGCAGCCTGGTTCGCAAAGAACTGCGGATTTCCGCTGGAGTTGAAGTGACGGTGGAGCCGTGCGCCGGCTTTGTTCGTCACAACTCCGAAGCCGGAGATCTGCCAGTCTGTGGTGTAGCCGGGCTCGAAGAGCGAGAACGGCAAGCCGCTGGTGGCGCGAAGGATGCCGGACAGCTGCCATCCGCCAAGAACCGCATCCACCGCGCGATTGGCTCCCCCAAGTAGACGCTGCCCACGGCCGACCGGGAGTTGGTAGACGTAATCGACAGTGAGGAGGTGCCGCGTGTCGAAGTCAGAGACGGCGCGGTTGAGGTAAGGCTTCCATGTGTTGATGATCTCGCTGGCGGCGGGAGCGACTCCGTTCGAAAACTCGGACGTACGTTCGGCATCCGACCCGAAGTCGATGGACTTGGAAAAGGTATAGCTGATATCGGCCTGCAGACCGTGGCTCATGGGATGGCGAAGTGTGATCTGCGCAGCGTTGTAGTAGCTCATGCCAATCGTCGACAGGGCGTAGAGCGACGAGAACTGCTGCTGCCAGAATTGCGACTGATACCCGCTAGGGCAGCCGTAAGCGCAGAAGAAATCGATGTCGGCGAGAGACGTCGTTGCGCCGTAGGTATACCGGTAAGGAGCCCACTCTGCAGAGTAGATGTTCTGGGTGGCTGATTTACCGGTCCCATTATAGGTAATATTCCCTTGCGCGTCCGTAGACACGGCGTTGGCCATAAAGGGAAAAACGTGCTCGAAATACGGGATGTTCGGTACGGTGGCGTTTGGGTTGCCGCCGTTCTGATCGACTAGAGCAGAAAGCTGCGAGCCGGCCGCATAGTAATCTCCGCCACCTTGCGGATCGACAAGGTCGACCGGTTCCGCCAGATCCAGGCTTTGTAGCAGATGCCGTCCCAACCGTCCCACGTATGCCGTCTCGAGGGTAAATCCCCCACCAATCTCCCGCTGAAACGAAAGATCGAATGCCTCGGTGTAGGGCGTCTTGAGCTTGTTATCGAGCCCCCACGTGATCGCGAACGCTGAAGCCGCGCTAAGGTTGGGTGTGTACGGGTAGGTGACAGAGGCGGGTGCCTGGCCCCCGTTAGGCGGGAAGCTGCGCCTCCCGGTGAAGCGCGGCGATGCCGCAATGGTGTAGGTGTCGGCTGGATTCGTGACCGCGCTCGAAAGGCCGAACGATCCGTTCTGATCGAAGGTGTTGACCAGCCCTTCGCCGTAGTGATCGAAGTAGATGCCGGCGCCGGCACGGATCGTCGTCTTGCTTCCGGGAGCATAGGCTATGGCGAAGCGGGGCGCGATGTTGTCCTTCGATTTGGGCCAGTAGCCCTGCTTGCCGTAGTAGGGTCCGCTCGGCGCAAACTGTAGATTCGGCTCGTACACCGCTCCCTGCTGTGCGGACGTTTCGCGCTGCGTGAACCATGCATGCGTGTCGATGGTCGGCGTCACCTGCTGACCGCTGGTCTCGTACGGCGTCTGAAGAAGTGTGTGACGAATACCGAAGGTCATGGTCAAATTCGGTCGAACACGCCAGGAATCCTGCAAGAAATATTCAAATTCGTTCGCCTTGAAATGACGCGTGAGCGGAGTCCCATCGCCAAGCAGCGTGCCTGAGGTCGGGCTCGTGACAAGGTAGTTGTATTCATTGGTGATCGACGGGACGGTGCCAACCAGGTTGGCGTATGCAACAAGGTACGAGTTATAGAAACCCGAGTTGACGGTGTCAAGTGCGCTTCCGTTGGCACTGAGCGTGGAGGGATCCGGAGCGCTCCCGGAGAGCCAATACGGGTTGGTCGAGGCCGACAGGTAGGAGTCGTTATCCGACACCCGGTTCTGGTGAACGAGTCGCCAGTTCCCACCAACCTCGATGTTGTGCCTGCCCTTGGTCCAATTAAGATTGTCAATGATGTTGTTGACCGGCACACTGACAAGCGTTGTCCGGGTCTCCGCAGTGGGATTGGTACCGGACATAGTCGGATTTAACCGAAAGTCAACGTAGTCCCCGCTGCCAATTCCACGATTGCTATAACCCTGCCGAATGTAGCCGTAACGGAGGTCGTTGACCAAATTCGACGTCACTGTCCACGTGTCGCCGAAGGTCATGCCCTTCGAATTATCAACGAGGATATAGGAGGCAGGCTGGCCGGGGAACTGCTCCACGCCGCCCGTCGTGTCTTTCTGAAGATTGCCCCGACCGAAGATACGGTGCTTGGAGGACGGAACGTAATCAAACTTGACGATGGTGGTATTCAGTGTGACAGGGTGAGGCGAGGAAAACGTGAAGGAGCCGGTGTTCAGCGCATCACCGAGTTCCGTGCCGTTTGCGGCGGGGTAGGATTGGAAGTAGGCGAGGGAAGCTGGATCGGGACCGGGGCCGTATGGGTAGGCAGTTGTGTTGCAAGCGGAGCAGCCATTAACGGTGTCGAGCGCAGTCACCTGGGCGGGGCTGAGAGTGACCGTTTCGTTACCGCTTCCGATATATTGCAGCACCCCCTGCTGATACAGGGCTGTGGGTGCGGTCTGCTGGACGATGCTGCTTTCCGCCTGTCGAGTTCCCTCATAGTTGGCGAAGAAGAAAAGCTTGTCCTTCACGATAGGGCCGCCGACGTCCGCACCGAAGATGTTGCGGATCAGTTTAGGCGCGCGATTTGCTTCGCCGGAAGACAGTTGGGCGTTCTTAAGAAAAAAGTCGTTGGCAACGGTAATGGTTGGCCGGTTGTACTCATATGCCGCGCCGTGAAAAGTATTGGTGCCTGACTTTGTGACAAGGCTCACCTGCGCGCCGGACGACCGGCCCGCGTCCGCATTGGCGTTGCTGGTCGTCACGCGAAACTCTTCAGTGGAATCCTGGGTGGCGCGAAGGACGCCGGTGAAGGCGAGGCCACGTTCCTGATCGTTATCATCCACACCGTCAAGCGTCACGTTGCTCTGGTCCGAGCGGCCCCCGTTCACTGATCCCGAGCGGCTGTCCTGCAGCGCAGGGTTGGTCCCCGCGGGAACGGGAATAAAGAACACACCAGGGTTCAGCGACAGCAGATCAGGAATGTTCCGCGTCTCACTCGGCAACGCTTGAATCGTCGCGTTGTCGGTCGAATTGCCCAGCGAAGCATCCGTCGTGTTCAGCGTCTGCGCGCTCTCGGTCACATTCACGACCTCGGTGCTCGTCTGCAGCGTCAACGCAAAATCCACCGTGGCCGGCTGATTCACCAGAAGTTCCGCCTGCTTGGTCTGATCGCCAAACCCCTGAGCCGAAACGACAATGTTGTACATCGCCGGCGGAATCTGCTGAAACTGGTAATCGCCGCTGGCCTTCGACGTCGTGCTGAAGTTCTGCCCGGCGGCCTCATTGTGCAGCGTGATCGTGGCTCCGGGAACAACCGCTCCGCTCGGATCGCGCACGACCCCGCGCAGGGACGTCGTGGCATTCTGCGCAGAAGCGCCGACACAGAACGCAAAAATGAACGCAAAAAGGCAGTACGCGCAACGACGCATCATTAAAGCTCTCCCCGGAAACATGAATGCAACGCCAGCGCGCACCGTTCGTGAGTGTGGCCTTCAGGACGAACCCCGCACGAGGCGGGCTTTCAATGTATGTGGTCCCTCTTTCTTACAGGAGAATGGAATCCATTGCAACCGGGGAAAACGCGAGCCGGCACGGGTCGCCATGCCGCTAGACGCGCGAGGAACGGTCGTCCCCACAACGCCCTGAACCGTTCCAAGTAAGTATCCCCATACAAGTACGCTGCCAACACGCGTACAAAACCACAGCGCAATCCGCAGGTGTACCGAGGCTATGCTCAACTTGATGTTTCACCCTAGGCATCGCTGAGGCGTCTTCGGCGAAAACGTGTTCGCAAGTGCATCAAAGGCGAATGTGACTTCTCTGGATCAAAGCACCTCGCCTCTTACAGTTACGCCCGAGATATCGACTTGGCCCGTGATCACACAAGGGTGTGCAGGATTGTCGTCGTGTTCTCGAAAGTGTATGTCACCTCCGACAACAGCACCTTCCGAGTTCAGAGCGAAAGATAGTCGCAGTAATTTCGTTGCTGCTCCACCGGCCATTGGTTCTCGATGAGGGTGTAGTGCGGTCATCTCTACTCCCTCAAACAAAAGCTGACCATCGACTTTCGCGCGCCCCGCAGGTTGATCTCACCCCGAAAGACGGATCTCTTCGGAAGACAACCATCCTTCTCGACGAGTGCTCCGATACTAAGAGTCTCGTGCACCTCCAACTCCTCTCCATCAAGCGCGCAGTCGTCAGATGCGAAGATCTTTACTCCCTCAAGCGTGAGATGACCTCCGACAACGGCGCTGGCAAGTTTTAGCTGTCGGACGCCGGTCCTAGTAGGAGAGCTATTAAGGGCAACAATATAGTTGACACATCGGTCAAAAGGGCTACTCTTAGTTCATGGAAGCCCCTCACACACTGCAAGAAGCAATTGTTTACTTCAGCGATCCTGACCGTGCTTTCCAGTACGCGCTCAATCTTCGGTTCCCTGACGGTAAGGTCACTTGCCCTCGGTGTGGGTCGGAGAAGCACTCTTTCGTCAAAACGCGCCGTATCTGGATGTGCTACGGGTGCAAGAAGCAATTCAGCCTCAAAGTCAGCACCATCTTCGAGGATTCCCCGTTGGGCCTCGATAAGTGGATGATGGCTATCTGGATGATTGGCGCTTGCAAGAATGGCGTCTCCAGCTACGAGATTCACCGCAGCATCGGAGTTACACAGAAGTCGGCATGGTTCATGCTCCACCGCATTCGTCAGATCATGCATGAGGACTCCACCGTCAAGCTCTGCGGGGAGGTCGAGGCTGACGAGACATTTATTGGCGGCAAGGCTCGCAACATGCACCTCGCCAAGAAAGCTCGTCGCATCACCGGCACCGGAACGAAGGACAAGGTTGCTGTCATGGGCATTCTTGAGCGCGGCGGCAAAGTCGTGACGACGGTTGTACCCAACCGCAAGAAGCACGCGCTGCAAGCCGAGGTGAAGAAGCATGTTGAGGCGGGATCGGCGCTGTATACCGATTTCCTGCTCTCCTACGAGGGGCTGGCGGGGCAGTATGCCCATCAGGTCGTAGACCATGCTGTCGAATATGTGAACGGTCGGATTCATACCAATGGCCTCGAAAACTTCTGGAGCTTGCTCAAGCGAAACATGCATGGCACCTACGTTTCGGTTGAGCCCTTCCACCCTGTTCCGCTACTTGGATGAGCAGACGTTCCGCTACAACTACCGCAAGGGGATGAACGATCAAACCCGCTTCGAAAAGATGATGGGCAACGTTGCGGGACGGCGGTTGACATATTCCGAACTGACCGGCGTGGGAGCCGCCACGTCACACTAAGGATCGGCAAGGGCGTGGTCAGCACAAACGCTAACCCTTGCTGGCTTTCTTTGGTTTGGGCGCTGGCTTCGGAGCCTCTTTCGCGGGAGGCTTCGGCGCGCGAAAGAGCTTCGTAGCCAGCTTGTTGAACTTGTCTAGGGCGTCCGGACCTTCGTGGTATTCATGCTTCATAGACTTACTCCGTTGTTTGAACGACCGGTTCTACCACGGCGGTGGATATGGGCTTGTCGGAGCTTGATCGGACAGTCATCGTGACATAAGAGTGCGTATCTATAACACTTGGTAAGTTGGCGGATGATAAGACCTGCCTTGCCCATCGCTAAACCCAACCGATTGGCTGGTTATTTTACAAGGGTTGTCACAAATGACCCGAAAAGCGGGCCGAGAAAGGTGCGGATATCCGAAATGAGATGGAGAGTCCTGGTAGAACAGCCGCATCTGCTAAGCCTGCTTCAAAGCCTAAAGACTCGCGGTAGCGATGGATTCGCATCAACCTATCGGACCCAGTTTCACCGGGTAATCCTTCGAATCGCGGAACCGCTTCCAAGGGACGGATCTTTACGTCAAGCACCCGAGGGGGCGGATCTTTGTAATTATTGACGACTGGGTTATTTATCGTACCTCCCCCCGTGGCTGTATTGCATTGCGAACCCGTAGTGCATTGCTGCTGATAGGTCGGTTGTGATGGACTCAGCGGATTGGGCGAAGATTCAGGAATGATCGCTGATTGTTGTGGTTGGTCTTCTTTGGACCTAGGCTTAGCGGGAGTCCTGGGCTTCGTTTCATCCTGCGGTGCGGAAGGCTTGGGCACTTGCAGGGAAGATGAATTTGGACTAATGCGTGCGGGTGACGGAGAAGGTGGTACAGACGCTGAAGGTGCGACTTTTCGGTTAGCGTGAGCTTCAACGAGGACTGTAATGCCCATGATCATAAGAACTAACCATCCAAACACTTTTACAGCAGGCCAGAACGGAGGACGCTTCATATCCCGCGCCTTCCACCTGTCGTACGGTTGCAGAGAATCGTGAATGCCACCGGGGATAGCGAACAGCAGGCACGATAGGCCAATGATCCAAGTGGACATAGGGCATCATCCGCCACAACAGAACGATGTGTCAAGTATATTGTTACCGTTGTTTGAGATGGCATCGCCCTCGTTCAAGCAGCGCTTCATGTATATGACAGGGGTCGAACAGGAAGAGTCGTTTGGCGCTGTCATGGTGAAGATGGATGTAAGGCCGCTTAGCCCTAAACTCCACACGCCTTACTTTGTCATGGCGGGTGAGGACGACTCCCTGAGCGATATTGGCTGCACCATCGAGCATATGAATGCCGTGCCTGGGCCGAAAACGCTTGTGCTGTACGCGGGCGAAGAACACGGCATGGGAGGGTCACGTTCTTCTCAACTTGGGCTGCCCTTCTTCACGATCGTTGCGGACTGGTTGTCGGATCGTGCGGAGGGCAAGCCATTGGAATCCACTTACCAGGTCGTAGACAGGACGGGACAGATGCACCATCAGCCTTGGGGTGACAAGCGAACCTACCAGTACGGGGCTCCACTGGGCGTCGAGCAGCTCTTTTCGGACAAGCCGCCGATCGGGGTGTCCTGATTCGAACCTACACACTACCACTTAATGGTATTCGCTTTGAAGCGCGGACTGGCTATCTCTACTACACGTCCACGTCCACGTCCCAACAGCTTATGCGCCTTGCAAGTCGATCGTGAGACCCTCGATCTGCCGGATCGCCGGAGTCCGCTACTGGGACGACGTCAAGCTGGATGAAGACAGGGGCAACGCCCACGTCACCATGCGTCGGGAGAACACGATCGACCGCGTTCTCATGCAGGCCGACGGCAACCAAACCGGATTTGTCGTCGCTGCCGGGGCACCCTTTACCGCTGTGCTGGTGGACCATTCAGCGGAGTCTAGCCGCGACTACTGGGGGACTATGGACGTTTCACCTGTTTCACCACAGAAGGGGCACCGCACATTCGCCGGCCGGAATTCTCCGAACGGCCAAGGTGCTCCGCATGACCTTCAACGTCACCGGAGGCTATTCCTAACGCGCACGGGATGAAGGCTGCTGCCTTCAGGTGCCATCTGTTGCTTACAATCTCCGCGTTGAGCAAACATTTAGCGACCGCCGATTAGGAATTCCGCTTCCGGGTGCTGCGACTTACCGCCCTTCGTGACCTCACGCGGCAGACTCACATGCCAGTCTCGCCTGGTTCGTCGCCACGTAAGAGCGACCGTGCTTCGAAAGCCGAGCGACCGCCCGACCGTACGGATCGAGGTACATATCCGGCACAAGATCTTTGTTTGTTGTGCAGCACGGGTACGACCGGTCGTGCTATAATACCTAGTAACGACGGGCGAATCGCAGTCCGCTCTGCGTAGCGGCAGATGTCAAAGGAACTCGAATGAAAGCCACCAGCACCATCTTTGTAGCCGCGGCTGGAACCTTCTTCCTCATTTGGTTGATCGCGTCCTTGGCGATGCGATCAACCGGCGTTCCAAAGGGGTTTCCACCTTTCACCGTCTTGCCCCTACTCTCGGGCGTGGTGGGCGGCTATCTCGGCGCTACGGTCATCTACCTGATTCTTCGGTCGGTCGTCGGCAACCCGAATCGCGCATTCCTCTTCATCGCGATGACCCTACTTGCACTTTCGTTCGCTCTCCCTATCCGATTGAGCTACACGAAATCGCACCGTTTCTTTGGGGTCACCCCGGCTGCGCAGATGGCGTTAGCGCTCATCCACACCACCTTGGCAACGCTGATTGTTGCGGTCCTCACAAGCCCAAAGGTCTTCCATCGGTGACCATAGACATCGATGTGTTTATGAAAAGCCAGAGTCAATTTACGGCAGCATGGGTTTGTCGTACGTCCATCTTCCGAGTATCGCTTTGATGGTTCTCGTAAGTTGCTCGTTCTGCTTTTCGGAGGGCCACAGTTCCGACTGTAGGCGGCGCATGTGCGGCAGAACGGTGGCAAGAAGTCGCAAACCTGCTGTGGTGACCGTGACTTCGCGAACCCGGGAATCCGCCGCGCTCGCACGCTGGGCGACGAGCTTTCTGGCCTTAAGCGCCTTTACCATCACTGATAGCTGCGCTTCCTGCATCCCGATCTCCAGCGCCAGATCTCTTTGGCTCACAGCGTCGGTCGTTAGATTGAGCCATGCGCAGGTAATGAGAAGCACGAACTGGAGGTGCGTCAAGCCGAACTCCTTTACCCTCGTTTCCGCGCGACGCTGGTACGCCAGCGAAATGCGCCAAACCCAAACGCCGATGACATCCTCAGGGCGTTTTGGCTCACCCGTCTCGAAAACCTCTCGTAATTCTTTGAGTGTCGGACGCTCGGCCATGTTTAGGCAACTCTACCCGTACTGAATATGAAACACGCAACCGCCCTCTATACTTTACATCTAAAGCATAGTCGACGAAGTTCGAGAGGAGAATGTACATGAGTATCGACACCCCAGAAGCAGACCGCACAGCGATCGCCGCTGTCGTCAAACGGATGGAAGACGGGTGGAATGGAGGGGACGCCAAGGCATTTGCGGCTCCGATGGCTGAAAACGTGGACTTCATCACGATTCGAGCGGACCACCTTTACGGCCGCGAAGCGGTGGTAGACAGTCACATCGACGTTCTCTCCACGTTCTATGCCGGAAGTACAAACCACTTCAACGTGACGGATGTGCGACTACTACGGCCGGACGTGGCGATGGCGCAAATCCGAGCTGTCTTAGAATCGCCCAGCGGTCCGCTAGAAGGCCGGCACGAAGCCACCTACTCGCTGGTACTCGTCCAGACGAACGGCAAATGGGAGGTAGCCCTATTTCACATCACGCTTGCCACCCCGACCCCAGAGCACTAGATCGTGCGGAGGCGCAGCCCAGAGGTTCCACACACAGACTCTGGGCTGTAACTTTCTGCTGGATCGCGAATCGCGCGTGCGGGTTTGAGGGAAACGACATGAAGATCGTCGCTTTGGAAGAGCACATCGTGCCAAAGTTCACCAGCGACGCCTGGGAAGCTTCCTCTGACAGGCAGGACGTAAGCATTTCGTTCAACAAGCGTGATCTCCTGGCACGGTTGAGCGATGTCGGTCAAGGTCGCTTACGCGCCATAGATGAGAGTGGAGTCGACGTTCAGGTTTTGTCCTTGCCAGCCTCCGGGTTGCATAACTTCACAGCGCGAGAAGCAGTGCCACTCGCCCGCGACTTCAATGATTTGCTTGCGGAGACGATCCGACAACGTCCCACGCGATTCGAGGGTTTCGCTACCCTCCCGTCGCCGGATCCGCGCGCTGCCGCCCACGAGCTCGAGAGGGCAGTTACAAATGTCGGCTGAAAGGAGCTTTGCTCTCCGGCCGCGTTCAGCAGCGCAATCTGGACCACCCAGACTTCAATCCGATTTACGAGGCTGCTGCACACCTCAATGTGCCGCTGTACGTTCTTTGAGGTCGCTAATTCCTCGGCCTTCTTTCTGAAGTCGGCAAGCAGTTCGACCATAGGCGCTTTCACCTCTGCGGGAGCTGTCTTCATCGAGCCGGCATGGAACGGCGGGTCGGGATCGTACTCGCCCATGAGCTGACAGCATTCGGCATAGATCCGATCGCGCAGTTCGGCGACCATCGTGAGGCCGAAATCTAACCCCGCGGTTACGCCCGCGCCAGTGATGCGGTTGCGGTCGCGCACCACGCGAGCGTCGGTTGGGATCGCACCGAACCCAGCTAAGACATCACGCACCGACCAGTGCGAGGTCGCCTTGTAACCCTGCAGCAATCCCGCCGCCCCCAGGATCAACGAGCCCGAGCAGACGCTGGTGACGTACTTCGCCCGCGCACCCCGATCAGCCATGAAAGCACGCGTCTCCGGGCCCGCGGCGGTCGCCAGTGTGCCGTCCGTGCCGCCCGGCGTGAACAGCACGGTGAGTTCGCGCGGACAGGTCCGGAAGGTTGCCGTCGGCGTGATCGTGACCCCCGTATCGCTGGTCACGGGCGCGAGCGACTTCGCAACGAGATGGATCTTCGCACCCATCAGCGAGCCGAACATGAAGTGCGGTCCGATCAGGTCGAGCGCGGTCATGCCCGGATAGATCAGCATCGCGATCTCCTCGTTGCCTTCCCAATGCACCTTGCTCATGCCGGGCCCCATATCGGGCATGTTATGCGGGGACTGCGTCCTCTGCGCGTCCGCAGGACGAGCGAAGTAACGGGCAAACGGGGCGAGAAGTGTGAACAGAACGGCTTCGCGGCGATTGATACAGGTCATAGTTAGCTCCTCAAAAGCTTGCTTTTAGCGTGATGTAGGCGGAGATCGGCTGGATAGGGATCACGACGGGTGAAAGGTATTCGTAGGGATCAAAGGTGTGGCGATTGCCTAAATTGACGGCGGAAGCCTCGACCGTGTACCTGCCGAAACGGTATGCCGCCTGCGCGTCAACGATCGCGTAACCCGGGGTCGACACGGTGTTTGGCAGGTAAACCTGACGCCGGCTGAACGCGGTGACGCCGGCCCCGAACGAAAGGCCCTCGGCGAGCCCATGCTGTACTCGGTAGTGCGCGGCCACGCGCCCGCTGTTCCGCGGTACACGCGGTAGTCTGTTGCCGATCGGAAGAGTCGTATCTTCGGTCACTTCCGCTTGCGTATAGGCATAGTTTGCCAGGAGCGAAAAGGAGTGGGTCGGTTCCCATAGGAGATCCGCTTCCGCCCCTCGCGCGCGCTCTTCGCCGGCCTGGATCGAGTAAAGCGGATTCACCGGATCCACCGTGGTGACATTGCGGCGCGTCTGCTGGAAGGCGGCGAGGGTGCCCGATAAACCCAGGCGGTTCAGCGCCAGCTTCAGCCCCCCTTCGGCATTACGTGATGTTTCGGGCTTGGGCGGTTCGAGACCGATGAAGTTGACCGCGCCGCGGAACCCGGTTGCATAAGCCGCATACAGCGCCGCACCGCGAACGAGGTCGAACGTTCCCCCAAGCCTCGGGTTTGCGCGCAGATAATGCGTGTCGTACCCCTGTTGAGTCTGGCGCAGTCTGAAGTGCGTGGAGCGCAGTGAACCCAGGAGATGGAATCGGCCATAGGTCGCCTGATCCTGCACGTACTCGGCGACCGTCTCGTAACGGTCGGTTTGAAACGTGGTCAGCGCGGGCGTTGCTCCAAAGGAGAGCGTGTAGTTCGGCTGTGCCAGGTCGAGAACGCCCACGGGCACGCCTGTGAACCCCAGATCGCCGTCAAAACGGGTGTGGTCGTAATCAACGCCTCCCAGCCGCTCGTGGCGACCGCCCAGCGCATGCGCATTCACCAGAGATGGGCGTCGCCCGTGCCCTCCTCCACCTTGGTCGGCAGGTAGATCGTGAAGATCGAGAAAGCGTTCGGGGTAGCCGGATCGGGTCCCAACAGGTTTGGGTAGACGAAGCTTCCATACTCGCCGTACTTGCTGCCGTAGAACCGCCCCGTAACCGTCAGCCGGACGTTGTCGCTGAACCCGTGCCGATACTCGGCGGTCTCCAGGCTGTTGTCGATTGTGGTCCGCGGCTGGCCCGTGATCGCGCCCGGAAACGCATTGCGGTCCAACTGACCGGCCAACGCCTGGGCTGCGGGCAGGCCGGAATATTCTAACTGGCTGCGCCGGTCATATTGTCCCTGCACGAGGAACTCGGACCGGAGGCCAATTGAAACAACACGCTCGGCTTCACGGAGAAGCGATTGCCTCCGACCCAATCGATCCAGCTGTCGTTGCGCTGGTACTCGCCCGCAATCCGCGCGGTCACTGCGGACCCAAGCAGCACGTTCAGGTCGGCATAGGGGTCCAGCGTGGAAAAGCCGCCGCCACGAAGCGCCACAAAGCCCTCCGCCTTAGCTCCCGGCCGCTCGGAGACCACGTTGATGAGGCCGCCAAAGGCGCCCCCACTCCGCCGCCGTACACGGTCGAACTCGGCCCCTTGAGAACCTCGATCCGCTCGGTACCCACCAGGCTCGTAGGGTCGATTACCGCGTCGGTGCCATAGGCGGGTAGGCCGTCCAGATAGATTTCGGCGGGAAAGCCGCGAATAATCGGCTCGGCCAATACAGCTTCCTCCGGCTTGGTGGGAGTCACGCCCGATACGTTCACCAGCGCGTCCGCCAGAGTGCGGGCAACTTGCTCTTCGATCAGCGTGTTGGTAAGAACTTGGACCGATTGCGGTGTGTCGATCAGCGTCGTGTTGGTGCGCGTAGCCGCACCCGAATGAGATACAACTGCTTCTCAGCAAGCTCCAGCTTCGGGAAAGGACGCTGGCTCTGCTTGATGCGGGCACGGGTCCGCGCGTGAGCGAACTGCTCGCACTGCGCTGGTGCGATGTCGATTTCGAACGGCTTGAGCTCAGCGTGACGCAGTCGATCTGGCATCAGGTCGTGGGTGTTTGCAAGACGGAGGCTACCGCCAAGCCGGTTCCTTTGGACAGCTACATGGCCGAGGATCTGCTCCGGTGGCGTCGTCAAAGCCCGTATCGAATGGGAGATGACTGGGTCTTCGCAAGCCCGACCATGAGGGGCAAACAGCCTTACTGGCCGGACAACCTCATGAAGCGCTATATCCGTCCCGTGGAGCGAGCCAACGGGATCACCAAGAACATCGGCTGGCACACCTTCCGTCACACCTACGGCACCTTGCTGAAGGCGAATGGGGAAGACGTGAAAACGGTTCAGGAGCTCTTACGGCACGCCAACAGCAGGATTACGCTGGAGGTGTATACGCAGGCGGTGAATTCGCATAAGCGGGCCGCGCAGAGCAAGATTGTAAGGATGATGGTGCCCGGCGTGGGCACAATGAGATCAACGTGCACGGGGACAAGAGTGCCTAAACGCTTATTGTGCCTTTATTGTGCCCAGATTTCATTGTCACTGTGGTTCGCCATACCTTCTAAGTTCTTTAGAATGTATGGCGGGGACGACGGGGCTCGAACCCGCGACCTCTGCCGTGACAGGGCAGCGCTCTAACCAACTGAGCTACGTCCCCAAAATCGATCGCGCCGGAAACCACCAAACAGTCTCAACACCGCAGATCGACAAGACAAAGTCTATCAGAAGAACCTACGGCAGACTCCCGAAAGGCCGCGAGATCAGTAAAGCCGCCTACGGCAGCGAGCCCTGGATCGCGTCGTCCAACTGCACGTGGTTCTTGTCCAGGAGGTCGCCAACATCGCGATCCAGCTCCACCTGTGCCTTCGCCCAGTTGCTGCGCGCCGCAATCTCGGTCGATCGCGCCTGCGCCACATACGCCTCGTCCTGCACAATCGACAGGTTCGTCGACTGCCCCACCTGCAGACGCTCGCGCTCCGTCTCCAGCAGCTGCTCCTGGTAGCTTCGGCTCGCCACCGCCGCCTTGTACGCCGCAAACGCGGTCTCGAGCGCAATCACCGCGTTTTCCACATCCTCGCGCACCTGCTCCGCCAGCTTCTCCGTGCGCGCCTCTACCTGGCGCAGCTGAACCGCGTCCCGCGCCGCATCTGACGCCGCCACACGGTTGCGCAAAGGCAGCGTCAGCTGGATCCCAGCCTGGTAGATCGTCGACGTCCGCAGCCCGCCCGTCGCCAGGTTCACCGGAGCCGTCGGCAGCGCCGTTCCCGTGCTTCCCAACTGTTCATAGCTCACCTCAGAGCTTCCGCGCCCTTGGTAGTTCGCATACACGCTCAGCTGCGGCAGCACCTCGTTCCGCGAGGCCGCCACGCTGATCTGCCCGGCCTTCACCTGCAGGTCAGACTGCGCCACATCCGGCCGCTTCGCCAGCCCCTCGGCAATCAGGTCCGCCACCGGCGGCAGCTCCAGCAGGTCCGGCACAATGATCCGATCCGTCGGCACCACCTCGCTGAAGCGGGCAGTAAAGACTGGCGAATTCGTGCGCACCAGCAGGTTCCGCAGAATCACCTCTTCCTGCCGGTACAGCCCTCGCGCCTGTGCCAGGTCGAACTGGCTGCTGCTCACCAGCGCCGCAACCCGCGTCAGCTCAATCGGTGCCAGCGTCCCCTCGATCACTTGGTTCGCGTCGTCCTGCCGCAGCTTTTCCGCTGCACGCAGCGCCTCCTGCTTCACCGAAACGTTTTCGCCCAGGCTCACCAGATCGAAGTAAATCCGCGAAACTCCGTAGATCAGCTCCAGCACCTGCTGCTCAAACAGCAACCGCGACACGTTTCGGTTCACATTCGCAATCCGCACATACCGCAGATTCACAGCTCGACCAGCACCCCGCAGCAGCGGCTGTGTCAGCGTGACGCTGGTGGACGGCGAATAAAACGGATTCAACTCGGACGTCGTGGAGTAAATCACCTGCGAATCGTTGTTGACGATCGCCTCAAGCTGCGCGCCGCTGCTGAACCCCTGCAGATAGGCTGCATTTAACGCGACGTAATCGAGCGGTGCCACTTCATCCGTCGTTCCCGACCCGTTGCCACCGGCGCCGCTCGTTCCAGATCCAGTGCCCGTCGTCGTCGTGCTCACCAGTGAAACCGTGTTTGATCGCCGCAGGTACCCCGACGTCAGAATAAAGTTCGGATCAAACAGCGGCACCAGCGGCCCTGTCGCATACGTCCCAACCGTGCCCGTCCCCGATAGGTTCGTCTGTGCCTGCGTCGTCGAGTTCAGCGACGTCAGATCCGTCAACGCGGGCGCCACCGGATTGCTGCTGGTCGCCGCCGCGGCCAGCAGGGGACTGCCCGGTCCACCCACGCCATTCGGCGGCTCCTGGATGGTGTAGTCGATTCCGCGCAGCGACCCGCCGCCCTTCGCGCGCAGCAGGTCAGCATCCGCCAGCAGCAGATTGTCCCGCTCCACCTCCACGTCCAGGTTGTTCTCCACCGCCAGCGCAATCGCGTCATGCAGCGAGAGGTACAGCTTGTCGTCCCGCACCAGCGCGTTCAGCCGAGCTGGCGACCCTGGAAACAACTCCGGCACATGTGGCCGGCGGAACGGCCCCAGAAATCCCAGGTAATTCGGCGTCACCCCCGTCGGCTGCAACCGCCCCGTAGACCGCGCATTCTCTTCCGCTTGGTGAGTGTCCGGCCTCGGCAGCGGTGCGGCAAGATGCGTAATCGGTGGTGCCGCCACCACCGCTGGCTCAGGCGTCGGTGGCGCCGGTCCGGAGGCAGGCGACGCAATCTGCGCACCTCCAACCGCCCCCCGCAGCAGCAGCAACGCGACACAGGACATCCCGCGCCGTCGCCTGAACGGAACTCGTCGCGTCGGTCGCGCAGCAGTCCTCATGGCTTGCTCCCGCCGCCGCTTCCGCCACTGGACTTCGGCTGCCCCCCGCCGCTCTGCCCTCCGCCACCCTTCTTGCCGCCACCCCCCTGTTGCTGCTTGGCCGATTGCCCCAGCATGTTGGCATCCGTGACCGCTTCATTGCCATACTGGGTGCTTCCACCCGGCGGCTGATTCTGATTCGGCGCACCCTGGGTTCCGGCCTGCGCGCCCGGTTCCTTGCCCATCTTCTCCTGAACCTTCACGTTGTCGCGCACCTCGTCGGTAAAGGTCGACGCAATGGTATCCCCTTCGTTCAACCCGCCCAACACCTCCACCACCGGCCCGTAGTCGCGGCCGACGTTCACCGGCTGGATGTGGACCAAACCATTCTGAACCACGGCCACCACATTTCGATCGTTCCGCACGGCAATCGCGTCTCCGGAGATCACCAGGGGCCCGGCTCCGCCCGCCGCGTCGAAGGTCACCACCGTGTACATCCCGTTCAGCAGCCGGCCGTCCCGGTTGTCCACCTGCACCTCGGTCAGCAGCGTGCGCGTGTTCTGATCAATCGACCCAGCCGTGCGGGTCACCGTGCCGCGAAAGGCCGCATCCGGAAACTCCTGCACATGCAACGTCGCCGGCAGTCCCGTGTGCACTGCACCCGCGTACCCCTCCGGCACCGAAACCAGCACCCGCAGCCGGTTCACCTGCGAGATCGTAAACAGCGGTCCACCCTGTCCGCCTGCGTTGGTCGGCGTCGCCGCGGTCGGCGGAGCCCCATTCACCCCACCCGTATTCGCAATGCCCAGCGCGGACGTCCCCGACTCCTGGCTCTGACCCGCATCGCCGCCCGCCGAACCCTGCGCCGAAATCAGCGAGCCCACGTCCACATTGCGCGCCGTCACCACCCCGTCAAACGGCGCTGTCACCCGCTCATACTCCTGCAGGGCAATCATGCGTTGCAGATTCGCCTTGAACGCTTCCACATTGCGCGCCGCCGCCGCAACATTCGCCTCCTGCGCCCCGTAGTTCGTCTCTTGCTGATCGCCATCCTGCCGCGAAACCGCCCCCTTCGCCACCAGCACCCGGTACCGCTCCACCGTGATCCGCGTCAGAGCCAGCTGCGTCTGCTGCTGCACCAGCTGCGCATCCGCCTGCCGCAGCTGCTCCCGTGCCTGGTCCACCTGCCGGTCCAGGTCCGGCGAGTCGATCACCGCCAGCAATTGTCCCCGGTGCACCCGGTCGCCAATATCCACCAGCCGTCGCTTCAGATATCCATTCGCTCGCGCATACAGGTACGCCTCGGTCAGCGGCGTCGTCGTCCCCGGAACCACCAGACCGCCGCCCGAGCCCGAGCGCGACACCTTCTCCACCGTCAACACCGGAGGCGCGTCCTTCTCCTGCTGCGCCTTCTCGTCAATCTGCTTGTTGCGCCGGTGCCGCGGCAAAACGCCCAGCAAAAACACCAGGGCAAACACGCACACCACCCCCAAGGCAAACAGCAGGAGAATGCGGTAGTTCGTCGGCTTTTTCGGACGCCCCTCGTCTTCCGTCTTCTTCTTTTTGCCGGACGCGTTCGTCGCCTCGAAGGCCTTGCCTAGCTTCTGGTCGTCCTGCGCGTTTGGGTCGGCAAAGCTTTCCGCCAGCTGGTGCCGGTCGGCAAAGCCCGTGTCGGCAAACTCGTCCCCCACCGTCGGTGCGTCGCCGCGCTGCGTCTCCTCGAATGCCGGCCCAAGCTCCCGATCCTCGTGGCCCCGTGCCCTCTGAAACTCATCGCCCAGCTCGTGCCGCCCGTCCTCTAACCGCTTCGTCTCGTCGCTCACGCGTGTTGCTCCTGGGTTGCCGGTGCGCCTTCGCCGTACTCCTGATCGATCTCCCGGTCGTAGTCCACCGGTGCGTCCTTCTTCAGCAGGGAATAGATCACCGGAACGATAAACAGCGTGCCTACCGTCGCCAGCAGCAGACCGCCAATCACCGCCCGGCCCAGCGGCGCATTCTGCTCCCCGCCTTCGCCAAACGCCAGCGCCATCGGCAGCATGCCGATAATCATCGCCAGCGCCGTCATGATCACCGGCCGCAACCGCGTAAACCCGGCATTCAGCGCCGCCTCGTACCGATCCTTGCCGGCCACCCGCTCGTCATTGGCAAATACCACCATCAAAATGCTGTTCGCCGTCGCCACGCCGATCGTCATAATCGTGCCCATCAGCGACGGCACGTTGAACGTCGTCTGCGTCGCAAACAGCATCCACAAAATCCCGGAAAATGCCCCCGGAATTGCCATCAAAATAATCACCGGATCCAGCCAGCTCTGGAAGTTCACCGCCATCAGCAGGTACACCAGCCCCAGCGCGAACACAATGCCGATGCCAAGCCGTGTAAACGACTCACTCATCGTCTGCACCTCGCCGCGCAGCTCCAGCGTCGTTCCCACCGGCAGCGTCTTCCGCTCGTCATCCATAATCTGCCGGATCTGGTCCGCCACCCCACCGAGGTCTCGCCGGTCGACGTCCGCATAGATATCAAACACCGGCTGGATGTTGTAGTGATCCACAATAATCGGCGATGCATCGCGCTTGAAGTTCACCAGGTTGCCCAGCAGCTGACTCGCATTCCCGTTCGGCGAAGTCACCGGCGTCCGCCCCAGATCCTGCAAGGTATTCACCCGGTAAATAGGCGTCTGCACCACCACCTGGTAGTTCACGCCGTTCAGCGGGTTCAGCCACTCATTCGGCGCCGTCTGTCCCGTTCCGGTCAGCGAAATCAGCATGCTCTGCGCTACATCCTCCTGCGTGAGCCCAATCTGCCGCGCCCGGCTCCGGTCCACATTCACCAGCATCGTCGGATACGTCACCTGCTGGTGGATATGCACGTCCACCGCCCCTGGCAGTGCCGACACCCTCCGCATCAGCTTCTCTGCCAGCTCATAGTTGCCCTTGCCCCGGCCCACAACCTGGATATCGATCGGCGCCGGCAAACCGAAATCCAGAATCTGGTTGGTAATGTTCGCCGGCGTGAAGAAGAACGTCCCGTCGGGAAACTTCCTCTGCAGGTCCGCTCGCAGCAGTCGCATGTACTCCTGTGTGTCCTTTTTCCCCGGCTGCAGTGCGATCAAGACCTCGCCATCCGTGTTGCTGATCGTCGCATTGCTCCCAAAAGCCAGGTTGATGCCGCCGCTCGGCAGACCGATGTTGTCCAGAATCAGCTTCAGCCGATCCGGCGGAACCACCTGCCGGATCTCCTTCTCCACCGCCGCAAAGTACTGCTCCGAATCCTCGATGCGCATTCCCGGCGGCGGATTGACATGCAGCCGCATCTGCCCCGAATCCACATATGGGAAGAAATCCCGACCAATCACAAAGATCAACGGCAGGCTCAACACCACGAATCCGGCAAACAGCAGCAGCGTCACCGTCGGGTTGTGGATCGCCCACTCGAGCGCATCCTTGTATCCGTGCCGCATCCGCTCAAATTTCTCGTCGAACTTCAGGTGCCAGCGCCACACCCAATTGTGTTTCGCCTCACGCTCCGACTCCCCCTCGTCCTGGTACAGCTTCAGCTCCGACCCCAGCAAAAAGTGCATCATCGTCGGAACCAGCGTTCGCGAGAGGAAGTACGAGGCCAGCATCGCAAATGCCACCGCCATCGCCAGCGGCGTAAACAGGTATTTCGCCGCGCCCGTCAGCAGCACCACAGGAATGAACACAATGCAGATTGACAGCGTCGACACAAACGCCGGCGCTGCCACCTGCTGGGCGCTGTCCAGAATCGCTCGCACCAGCGGCTTCTTTTCCGCCATGTTTCGGTGCGTGTTCTCAATCTCCACCGTTGCGTCGTCCACCAGGATGCCCACCGCCAGCGCGAGGCCTCCCAGCGTCATCACGTTGATCGTCTCGCCCAACGCCGTCAGGATCACGATGGACGTCGCAATCGACAACGGAATCGACGTACACACAATCAGCGTCGATCGCCAGCTGCCCAGAAACAGCAGGATCATCAACCCGGTCAGCAGCGCCGCGATCGACGCCTCACGCACCACCTCCGAGATCGACTCCCTCACAAACACCGACTGGTCAAACAGCGGCGTGACCTTCAGCGTCGGCGGCAGCCCCGCCTTGATCCGCGGGATCGACGCAATCGTTTGCTTCACAATGTCAATCGTCGACGTCTGCCCGTTCTTCAGCACCGTCAGCAGGGCAGACCGCTTTCCGTCTTCCCGCACAATGTTCGTCTGCACCGCGTACCCTTCACGCACCTGTGCCACGTCCTTGATAAACACCACAGAGCCGTTCGTCGCCCGGATCGGAAGATCGTTCAACGCCGAAACATCCGCCGGACTGCTGTTCAGCTTCACCACGTACTCGAGATCGCCCATCCGCGCCGTGCCCGCCGGCAGGATCAGGTTCTGCTGATTGATCGCCGTCGACACATCCGTTGCCGAGAGGTGCTTCGCATACATCAGGTTCGGATCCGTATCCACCATGATCTGCCGCACCTTGCCCCCGTACGGCAGCGGCACCGACGCACCTTTCACCGTAGCCAGACGCGGCCGGATAAAGCTCAAACCCAGGTCGTACAGGTCCTCTTCGGACAAACCGTCGCCGCTCAACGCCAGCTGCACAATCGGAACGCTCGACGCGTCGTATTTCAGAATGTTCGGCGGGTACGTTCCCGGCGGCAGGATCCGCAAAATCGTCTGCACCACCGCCGTTATCTGCGAAACCGCCAGCTCCACCTTCACCGTCGGCTGGAAGTACACGCGAACAACCGAAACGCCCTGGTACGACTCCGATTCGCTGTGCTCAATGTCGTTCACCGTCGTCGTCAGCGCGCGCTCGCACACCGTCACAATCCGGCCTTCCATCTCCGTCGGCGTCAGACCCGCGTAGGTCCACACGATCGTCACAACAGGGATGTTGATATACGGAAAAATGTCCTTCGGCGCTTCAAGCGCAGATCCAGCACCCAGCAGAAAAATCAGGATCGACAGCACAACAAAGGTATACGGCCGCCGGAGGGCCAGCTTAACAATCCACATACCTCACCACACACTCTCTCGTTCCGTCGTTGCGATCATGGACGTGGGTGACCGACACAAAGTCACTGCCCGGCAAGTTACCCTCAGTACGAGGTCAAAAGCCTGCCCGGAACTCGTTGACCAGCCACTTCTGCTTTACTTGCCGCCGCTGCACTTCGCCAGAACCGCCGTATGCAGGCGCTCCTGGAACTCGGTCGAAAGTTCATACAGCTCGTTGTCCCGGTACACCTGGATCGTCTGCCGCGTCGTGCTCAGCACC
This sequence comes from uncultured Acidobacteriaceae bacterium, assembly GCA_964243475.1. Taxonomy (GTDB): domain Bacteria; phylum Acidobacteriota; class Terriglobia; order Terriglobales; family Acidobacteriaceae; genus Edaphobacter. Next base: position 116,437 of record CAXTEU010000012.1, read on the forward strand.
ACCTCGCAGTGCTTGCAGCCCGCCGTGTGCGTCCGCACCTCGTCCAGCAGCTCCGGGCTGATTTGCCCGTCGAAGTAATCCGTAAGCTTGCTCAGAAAATCTGTGCACGTCATGCTGGCTGACTCTCTTTCTTCTGCTGACGGAAGTACCGGCTCAACCGCTCGCGCAATTGCAACCGCGCCCGAAGAAGTCTCGACTTCACCGCCGGAACGCTCAGCCCCAGCGCCTCAGCCGTCTCCTCGGTCGAAAGATTTTCAATGTCCCGCAGCGTAAACACCGTTCGAAATCCCGGAGGCAATCCCTGGATCGTTCGCCGCAGAATGTCACCCAGCTCCGACTGCCCGAAGATCTGTTCCGGATTCGGCCGCCACTCCGCAAAATCCCGCGGAATCGATCCATCCTCGGTATGAACATCCTCGTTCATCGACACCGTTTTGCTCGTCTTCCGTTTACGCAGCCGCATCAGGCTCTCGTTCACCGCAATCCGCACCAGCCAGGTCGAAAATTTCGAGTTTCCCTGGAACTGCTCCAGCTTCTCGTACGCCTTCAGAAACACATCCTGCGTGATATCTTCCGCATCTTCGCGATTCTGCGTTATGTGCTGCGCCACCCGAAAGATCTGCCGTTCGTACTGCCGTACCAGCTGCTCAAACGCCGCCGTATCCCCTTCCTTCGCGCGCGCAACAAGCGCGACGTCAGGGTGAATCTCTTCCGCGGCTGGGGATTGGATGGCGGCCATAAGCAAACGATGCGCCGATCGGCGCACCCAAACCTCATAGTAAACGGCCAGCTTCCACCCGGCAATGCAAGCTCCCGCCCGCACAAGCAACAGGCCCGGCAAACACCGACGTACCTGCTCAGAGTCCACATGGGCTCCGTAACGTTTTCGCCCTCCCGCCGGACAGCTTACAGTGGAGCTATGTCAATAAAGCGGAGCTCCCGGCCTTGAAGTTTTGGCAACCAGCGTTGAAGGTCTGGCAACCAGCGTGGAAGTTTCGGCAACCAGCGTTGAAGGTTCGGCAACCAGCGTTGAAGGCACGGCGACCAGCGTCCCCCCGAAACACCGCCATCCCGCTTCTTCTGCTTCTGCTCGCCGTGCCCATCGCAGGGGCGCAGACCGCCACCCACCACGCCACAAAGCACAAACCCGCCGCCGCCTCGAAACCAGCCGCCAAAGCCTCCGCCAAATCCCACCACGCAGCCGCCTCCAGATCCCGGACGACGCACTCCCCTCACGGAAAACCGGCCGGCATCCACACCCGACCCGGCCGCGCCCACGTTGCTCCCACCGCCCGCAGCATCAAGCTCACGGAGGCGTTCGTCGCCACCACCCAGCTCCGCCCCATGGCCCAGCAGCTTGCCAGCACCCGCTCCTCGGCCGCCTATGCCGGCGTCCAAAACTACGCCGCCTCCCACCCCGGCGAGCCCGCCTCCGCCGCCTGGCTTGCCATCGGTCACGCCTACACCCTCGACCACCGCTACCCCGACGCCATCACCGCCTTCCACGCCGCCGCCGGCCGCGGCGACGCCCTCAGCGACTACACCGACTACCTCGGCGCCCAGGCCGCCCTCCAGGCCGGCCATCCCGCCGACGCCTACGCCCTGCTCGACCACTTCGCCGACCGCCACCCCGACAGCATCTTCGACAGCACCGCCCCCATCCTCCTCGCCAACACCTACCTCAGCCAGAACGATCCCACCAGCGCCCTCCGCGTCCTCGATCCCCTCCGCTCCACCCCCGAGGCCACCCACGCCGACTTCCTCTACACCCTCGGCCGCGCCTCGCAGCTCAGCGGCAACACCGCCCAGGCTATCAGCACCTTCCGCACGCTTTACACCAACCTGCCTCTCTCCAGCGAAGCCGCCCAAGCCAGAACCCAGCTGCAAAACCTCGGCTCCCCCCTCTCCGCCGCCGACCGCAAAATTCACGCCGACAAACTCTTCAACACCAAGCGCTACGCCGACGCCAGCGCCGAATACCACTCCGTCAGCACCAACGACGCCTCCCTCAGCCAGGCCGACCGCAACGCCCTCGAAATCTACGCCGCCGTCTGCGACCTCAAACTCAAAAACATCACCCGTCGCGAAGTCGAACGTCTCCCGGACACCGCCGACGACAGCGCCGCCCTCAAGCTCTACATGCTCGCGGAAATCTCCCGCACCGAAAACGACCGACCCGGCCACGACAGCATCATCGCCGACATGATCGCCCGCTTCCCAGCGAGTCACTGGACCGAAGAAGCCCTCTACTCCGGCGGCAACATGTACCTCCTCCGCCACGACTCCGAGCAGGCCATCTTCCACTACTCCCAGCTGCTCCGGCTCTTCCCCGAAAGCACCTACGCCCCCTCCGCCCACTGGCGCGTCGCCTGGATGAACTACCGTCTGCGCCGCTACCCCGAGGCCGCCCGCCTCATGGATGAGCAGATCGCCCACTACACCGTCGGCATCGAAGTTCCCGCCGCTCTCTACTGGCGCGCGCGCATCTTCGAAGACACCGAGCACAACCTCGCGCAGGCCGCCAACTATTACAGCGTCGTCTCCGAAACCTACCGCAACTTCTACTACGCCCTTCTTGCCCGCAAACGCCTCGCCGTCCTCGGCGCGCAACCCGAAACCCCGCCCGCCGCCGTCCTCTCGGCCGTCCACCCGCCCGAAGTCCCGCCCCTCACCGACATCATCCCCGAAAACGACCCCCACTACATCAAGGCCAAACTCCTCGCCAACGCCGCCCTCAACGAGTACATCGGCCCCGAAATCCAGTCCAGCCCCTCCGCCGATGAATGGGGCGCCCTCGCCCAGGCCCAAATCTACGACTCCTTCGGCGAGCACACCCGCGCCCTCCAAAGCATGAAGCACAGCGGCATCCCCTTCTTCTCCCTGCCCTTTGAAGAAGTCCCCATCGCCTACTGGCGCCTCCTCTTCCCGCAGCCCTACTGGCCCCAGATCCTCGGAGATTCGCAGACAAACGGCGTCGATCCCTTCCTCGTCGCCTCCCTCATCCGCCAGGAATCCGAGTTCAACCCCGGCGCCGTCAGCCGCGCCAACGCCTACGGCCTCATGCAACTGCTCCCCTCCGTCGGCAAAGCCCTCTCGAAGCGCGAAGGCATCCGCAACTTCAGCGCCAACCAGCTCCTCAACCCCGACACCAACCTCCGCCTCGGCACCGCCAACCTCCGCCAGGTGCTCGACCGCTTCGGCGGCCAGCCCGAATACACCCTCGCCGCTTACAATGCGGGAGACGTCCCCGTACGGCAGTGGATGGCCAGCGGCGACTACAAAGACATTCCGGAGTTTGTGGAATCCATCCCCTACACCGAAACCCGCGAATACGTGCAGGCCATCCTCCGCAACCGCGAAATGTACCGCCAGCTGACCGCCGCCAATCACTGATCAGGCGCTGGCAGAGCAGGAAAAGCCCGGATGGTGAAATCGGCAGACACAGCGGACTTAAAATCCGCAGACCCGAAACGGTCGTGGGGGTTCAAGTCCCCCTCCGGGCACCAGTTACTGATTGACTTACGAACTATCTCGGCTTTGGCCCTCGAAGTCCGGTAAAGCCGAATGCATGTTCGCCTCCGATGGCAGTCCGGCAGACATGGTGGTGATTTTTTTGGCCAGCGGCCGCGTCGTCGGCTAGTTCGGCCGACGTCCCGCCACGGGCCTGCGAAGCTTGGGCAGCTTGCAGCACTCCCGGGTATCCTTCTCCGCTTTCACTAGAGCCTCGATCGTGACAGCTTTGTTCCCCAATATGCTCCTCGAGTTACGGACTATCCAGAAGCCGCGCAATGCAGCGGAATCGGTTCGGCACCAGCTTCACCCGTGGGGAGAAGGAAGCGCCCAGAACGTACGCTTGAAGACACGGGAGACCTAGGCAGGCATTAGTGTGGTGCGGATCGTGCACTGCCTCCCCACATGGACCTGAGATCATAGAGGTCAAGGTGGTCAACGGTGGTACCCGTGCCTTCAAGCCTGCAAGTGAAGCCGGTGTGGCTGTCAGAAGCGGGGAGCTCGCGGACGATGTAGCGGCGTCCGCCGTTTACAAAGAGCTCGGCTACCGCTCGATCAATCAAGATCTGCACGGAGCCGTGCCCATCCGGGAAATCCGCATGGTGGAGGGTCACAAGAGGTGTGCCCTGGTATTGCAAGGTGAGCGCCCCAGCCGACGGGAGCGTAACGTCCATCCTCACGTCGATAGGGCCCGGACCAATCGATCGAAGCGTCGCGTCTACGTTCGAGGCGGTGAGTCCGCTCCAGGTGTGTCGTGTGGCGTGAAGGAGATCAATCTCCTGAATGGGGTTGGCGACCATCCGAAGTCCGTCGGGTGTATTGATGAGTCGGAACTCGGTGGGAAACAGCATCATCTGGGTGAACGGCATGTCCTGCTCCGGTATGCGTCCCCAGGCCATCTGGATCCGGCGGGCATCGGGCATCTCAGCAAAGGATTGCGCGGCATAGAGAAGATCCGAGCCCTTGGCGTTCTTCCCCTCCGCATAGCGGAGCTCGGCACTTTCAGGAGTGAAGGTCGTGCCATCAAAGCTGCCCACAAAGTATGTCGAGGACCCACCATGGATGATCCACTTGGTATGCTGCACGTTGCCATCGATCGGAAGCTCAAAGAGATCGGGGCACTCGTAAAGACCCTTCAGGTGGCTTTTGCGAGTCCAGTGCTTCAGGTCGCCGGAGTTGAAGATGGACAAACCGTCCTTTTCAAAAAGGACCATCACCCATTGCTGGGTGGGGGAGTACCAGAAGACGTGCGGATCGCGGGTATCCTTGCTGCCGACCTCTGCATTGGTATCGAGGATAGGGTTCCCTTCAAAGCGGGTGAAGGTGGCGCCATTGTCCGTGCTGGAAGCGAGGGCCTGAACCTGCTTTTGGGTTTGACGGTCGTATGCGGTATAGACAAGCACGAGCGCATCTTTGCCGAAGCTGGCGGTGTTGCGATGGTCGATAAGAGAAGAGCCGGACCAGGGTGAGCCGAGGCGGTCGAGCATCAAGGCTGGCGAGTGCTCGGTCCAGTGAACGAGGTCTTTGCTGGTGGCGTGCCCCCAATACATAAAGCCTGTATCCCAATGGACGCCAAAAGGAAAAGCCTGCCAAAACAGGTGATACTGACCTTTGAAGAAAATAGGCCCGTTTACGTCGTTGCTCCAGCCGCGTTTCACGGTGAAATGGAACTGCGGCCGGTTGGCCTCCTTGTACAGTGTGGCAGCGTCGCGGATGCTGGCGGCCTGATAGATACGATCGAGGGCGGGCTGAGTCGCAGGTCCGGAAACGGTGATGGTCTCACCCTTGAACTCGCTGATGTCGAGATAGATCCAGTAGTCAACGGTGTCTTCCGCAAGCTGCAGAGGAATGGTGCGCTTTACCCTGCCACCCTCATTGAGGGTGAAGATGCGCTGCTTCGCCTGTCGGCCGATAGGGATATTCAGATAGCGTTGGGCCGCGTGGATCTGCTTGCTTTGCGCCAGGATCAGAGAGGAGGCAGGCGTGAAAGCGGCCAAAAGGAGGAGGCGAACGGTGAGCGATGCCCATCGCCGTAGGTCCGAGAAGCATGAAGCGCCGACCCTCCGTCGGGAAGTTGCGCCAAGGTAAAGCGGAGAGGGTGGCATCGTTGACCTCGAGACGGGAGTGGACCTTTGACCAGAGCTTGCCCCCATCTTACAGACCCTTCATCTGTGTCTCTGGTCAGCAGCGAAAGCGGCTGTCTGCCTGCAGGCAGGAAACACGAAGACGCTGGAAGAGTGCACGACGTTAGATCAGCCGCTACACGGAGAGTTCATAATGCAACCATTGTTGCCAACAAACCTCGAGACACTAGGCCGCTTCTGAGCTGGGTCCATAGTCGACAGCATCGAGCAATACCTGGTCATCCGCCGCCGTCCTGCCTACCCACTCCACACGCCCCGGAAGCGTGCGATGACTCCGCTTCGACGGCACATCGCTCAACTCATACCGACTCGCCACAGCGTAAATGCAACAATCCGAAGCAAGCAGCAAGAACTCTCTGGGGACACCGCCCAGCCCGTCAGGCGCTTTCCTCCGGACGCCACTCGTACGCACCCGGCTGCGGCAGTCCCATGTGCGCCAACACACGCTCGACAAACTGCCGCGCCATCTCTGTCGTGCTCTGCGGTTGGTTGTACAAAGTGGGAATCGCCGGAAAGATCGTCGCACCCGCCTCCGCCACCAGGGTCATGTTGCGCAGATGAATCCGATTGAACGGGGTCTCCCGCACACACAGAATCAGCGGCCGCCGCTCCTTCAGGCAAACATCCGCCGCCCGTTCAATCAGGCTCGACGCCATCCCATGCGCCACGCCCGCCAACGTCCCCATGGAGCAGGGAAGCACCACCATCCCATCCGATGGCGAACTTCCCGAAGCCACGCTCGCGCCGATGTCCGCATCGCTCAGCAGCCGCGTTTTCGCCGCCCCGCCCGGCAGCAGCGTCTCCAGCACCTGGCTCCGCCCGCTCAGTCCCAGCTCCTCGGCCATCACGCGCAGCGAGTTCTCCGACGGAATCAGATGCACTCGCCCCACCCGCGCGTCCGCTTCCAACGCCTGCAGCATCGCGCGCGCATACACCGCTCCACTCGCGCCCGTAATCGCCAACGTCAGGCGCCTCGATCGATCGCCAGAGAGCGTTTCCATGCTCCCATTATCGTCGATCGCCCACCCGACTTATTCCGCGTCCGGCACCGTCCCCAGCACCCGAGCAAAAATCGCGTCCACATTGCTCAACTGCCGTTCGTAGTCGAACGCCCGATCCAGCTTTTCCGGCGAAAGCCGATCCGCGATCTCCGGGTCCCGCCCCACCTCATCGCGAAACACCAGACCTTCCGTCCACGACCGCATCGCATGCCCCTGCACTAGCCGGTACGCGTCCTCCCGACTCATCCCGGACTCCGCCAGATCCAGCAGCAATTGCCCCGAGTAAATCAGCCCGCCGGTCGATTGAAGGTTGCGCAGCATCCGCTCCGGATACACCAGCAGCCGATCAATCATTGCCGCCGTCTTCGCCAGCAGATAGTCCGCCAGTGTCGTCGAGTCCGGCAAAATTACCCGCTCGGCCGAAGAGTGCGAAATGTCCCGCTCATGCCACAGCGCAATATCCTCAAACGCCACCTGCGCATTCGCTCGCACCACCCGCGCCAGCCCGGAAATCTGCTCCGCCGTAATTGGGTTCCGCTTGTGCGGCATCGCTGACGATCCCTTCTGCTTCTCCGAAAAAAACTCCTCCGCCTCTCGCACCTCGGTCCGCTGCAGGTGCCGCACCTCGGTCGCAATCTTGTCCAGCGTCGAACACAAGATCGCCAGGACGCTCACATACGCCGCATGGAGATCCCGCTGCACCACCTGCGTCGCAATGTCCGTCGGTTTGAGCCCGAGCCGGTTGCAAATCGCCATCTCGTGCTCCGGCCTCAAATGTCCAAACGTCCCCACCGCCCCAGAAAGCTTGCCCACCCGCAGATCCTCCGCCGCCGCGTCGAACCGCTGCAGACTCCGCTGCATCTCCGAGTACCACAGCAGCAGCTTCAACCCAAACGTCGTCGGCTCCGCATGAACCCCATGCGTCCGCCCAATCACCGGCGTGTGCTGGAACTCCAACGCCCGTCGCCGCAAAACACCCGACAACCCAACGATGCCTTCGCGGATGATCCCCGAAGCCTCCCGCAGCTGCAGCGCCTGCGCCGTGTCCACCACATCGGTCGAGGTCAGCCCATAGTGCAGCCATCGCGAATCGTCCGGCGACCCAATGTGCTCCGCCACCGTCGTCGTAAACGCGATCACATCATGCCGCACCTCGGCCTCAATCTCGTTGATCCGCTCGACCGTAAACCCACCTCGATCGCGAATCGCCTCCGCAGCCGTCTGCGGCACCATCCCAGCCGCCGCCAAAGCCTCAGACGCCGCAACCTCCACCCGCAGCCAGCACCGATACTTATTCTCGTCAGACCAAATGCGTCCCATCGCAGGGCGCGTGTAGCGGGCAATCACAGGCAAATCTCCTCATCCATCCGCTTTCCATCCTACGGGAAACAGCGACGCCGCCCGGAACCTCCGAGCGGCGCGCGCAGGCCACCTATCTCACGACGTCAGGAGCCGCTGACGCCCAGCAACCGCCCCATCTCCTCATACAAAAACCCACGCCCCGGCTTGTACGGCTGCACCCACTTGCCGTCGATCACAAACTGCGGAATCGCGCGCTTGCCCACATGCCGCATCACTTCGTCCGCCGCGCCCGGCGTTCGTTCGATGTCGATCTCTTTGTAAGCAATGTTGTGCTTCTCAAGGAACTTCTTGGCCTCGCGGCAGTCGCGACACCAGCTTGCGGAATACAGAGTCAAGTCCATCTCGGGGAGGCCCTCACTGCTCATGATAGTTCCGCATCAGCCCGCCGTCGATGACATACGTCGAGCCCGTGATGTACCCCGCCTCCTCCGAAGCCAGAAACGTCGCCAGCGCCGCCACCTCCTCCGACGTCCCCATCCGTCCCAGCGGAATATTCGCCAGCAGAGGATCCAGCTCCGCCTTGTTCGCCATCATCTTCGCGTTGATCGGCGTATTGATCGCCCCCGGAGCAACATTGTTCACCGTAATGCCCAACGGCCCCAGTTCCACCGCCAGGTTCCGCATCAGCATCCGCATCGCTCCCTTCGACGCCGCATACGTGTCGAAGTGCGGAAATACCATGTCCTCATGCACCGACGAAATGTTGATCACGCGCCCAGGCTGTTTCAGATCGCGCAGCCGCCGAACAAACGCCTGCGTGATAAAAAACGCCCCCTTCAGATTCACATCCAGCACCGTGTCGTAGTCCTCTTCTGTCACATCCCAGAAGTCCGCGCCCTTTTCAACCCCCGCGTTATTCACCAGAATGTGGCACCCACCCAGCTGCGCATAGGCCTGCTCCACCAGGTTCGCCGTGTCCGCCACCTTGGACACATCCGCCTGCACCACCACGGCCTTTTGCCCTGCCTTTTCCACCGCGGTCTTGGTATCGCTCGCGCCCTCCGGATGGCTCCGGAAGTCGATCACAATGTTCGCCCCCTCCTGCGCATACCGAACCGCAATCGCCTGTCCAATCCCCGAAGACGATCCCGTAACAACCGCAACCTTGCCTGCAAGACGACCGGCCATAACATTCCTCACACGCGCAGCAGCACGTTGCAATCTCAGATGCGCCCCGACCCCCACATGACGTCCTGCTAGGCGTCCCGCGTCGCCTCGCTCACCCGTCCGCCACGTCGCTCGCGAAAAAACCGCGTCAGCATCGCCCCACACTCCTCCCCCAGCACCCCCGAAACCACCTCGATCCGGTGATTGAGCTGCGGGTGGTTGATCACCGAAAGCACACTCCCGCACGCCCCCGCCTTCGGGTCCGCCGCCGCATACACCAGCCGCGCAATCCGCGCATGCATCATCGCCCCCGCGCACATCGCACACGGCTCGAGCGTGCACACCAGCGTGCACCCACCCTCGCCCGTCAGCAGCCGGTAATTGCCCAACGTCTGCGCCCCCGCCCGCATCGCCACAATCTCCGCATGCGCCGTCGGATCATGCGTCCGCATCACCTGGTTGTTCCCCCGCCCCAGCACCGTCTCCCCATCCGGCGCCACCACCACCGCCCCCACCGGCACCTCACCCGCCGCCTCTGCGGCCCGCGCCTCCGCAATCGCCAGCCGCATCCACTCTGCCGCATCCATAGCCAGCAGTTTAGCCGCGACTCCTAATTCTGTGGAGCCGGGTGCTCCACCGCCCGCCCCCGGTGGTACACCTCCGCTATCCGCCGTGTATTGCGAGTATCCACCAACGGATCCGCCGCCAGCACCAGCAAATCCGCCGAATACCCCGGTGCAATCTGCCCCACCCGCAGAGTCGGATCCAGCTCATGAATCAACTCCCCCGTCCGCCCGGTCGCAATCCGCAACGCCTCCATCGGCGTCAACCCCGCACCCACCATATCCTCCATCTCCCGATGCTCCGAGAACCCCGCGATCCGCCCCGGGGCCGCACCCGAGTCCGTCCCAAACGCCACCTTTACCCCGGCATCGTGCATCGCCTTCAGGTTCACCCCATCCATCGCAAAATCCTTCCGATGCTGCGCCGTCTGTGCATCCGCATTCACCCCATCCGCATACCCCGGCGCCTCGAACTTCGCCAGCAGCGCCGGCCCAGCCGCCTCGCGAAAGAACTGCGTCTGCATCCACTCCGGCCGCTCCGCATACCGAAACGCGCTCTCGTCCACCGTAAACGTCGGGATGTACCACGTTCCCCGCTCAACCATCTGCCGCGGCAGCTCCGCCCCAACCGGCTGGTCCCGCACGGAGTGCCCCAGCACGTCCACCCCGTCCGTCACCAGCTGCTGCGCATCTGCCAACGCATACTCATGCGCCGCCACACGCAGATGCTTCGCATGCGCCTCCGCAATCACCGCCCCGTACACCCCCGGCTGCATCTCCGGCTTCGTCCCGTGCAGCGGATCCACCCACACCTTCACGATGTCCACCTTCTGCCCGGCCATCGCATCCACATCCGCCCGCGCTTCCTCCGCCGTCGCCGGCCGATACACCTGGTCCGGCTGCGTCGGGAGCGGTGGCGCACCCCCCGGAACCCCAATCCCTCGACCTGCCGTCAGCAGCGTCGCCCCACCCACCGTCCCCGCCCGATCCTCCGCCCGAATCCCGTACACCAGATCCCGGTTTAGCCCCAGCGACACAATCGTCGTCACCCCATACCGCTCATACTGCTCGAGCGCCGCTAGAACATTCTCCCTTGTATACGCCGTCGCCGAATTTGCCGCGCCACCCTCCAGCAGACCCACATGCGAGTGCGCGGAAATCAGCCCCGGCATCACCGTCATTCCATGCACATCCTCCACCCGCACCCCCTTCGGCATCACTGCCGCCGAATCCGGCTGCACCGCCACGATCGTCTCCCCGCGCACAACGATCGTCATGTGCGCCCGCACCGGCCCACCCGTTCCGTCGATCAACGTCGCATCCCGCAGCGCAAACCCCGCCTGCGCCGGCAAAGAGACCGAGCACCCAACCACAGAAGCAGCCAACACCAGAGCAGGTCGCCGAAAAGTCATGCCCCTTTGGATGCGCCCGGCCCACGCCCCCGCCACCCTGCAGCGTCGGTTGTACGTCCGTCCCAAACCTCGGAGGATTAACCCCGCCAGACACGTGCTACGCTCTCACACCATGGGAACCCTTGGCCTCGCGGCAGGAGATGTAGCGGCCCTTATCGTCGCCGTCAGCTTCGCGGCCGGGCTCAACCTCTACGCCACCGTGCTCACCCTCGGCCTCCTCGCCCGCTACCATTGGGTCACCCTTCCCGGCGCTCTCGAAACCCTCAGCCATCCCTGGATCCTCTCCGCCACAGCCCTCCTCTTCGCCGGCGAGTTCGTCGCCGACAAGATCCCCGGCATCGATCTCATCTGGAACGCGCTCCACACCGTCGTCCGCGTCCCAGCCGCCGCCCTTCTCGCCTACGCCGCCAGCTCCCACCTCTCGCCCGGCCTGCAGCTCCTGGCCACGTGTGCCGGCGGCCTCCTCGCCGCGGTCGCCCACGGCTCTAAGACCACCCTCCGCGCCGTCGTCACCCCCAGCCCCGAGCCGGTCTCCAACATCGCCCTCAGCACCTCGGAAGACGCCGTCGCCGTCGGCCTCTCCTGGGCCGCCACCCACCACCCCGTGCTCGCCGGCAGTCTCGCCGCCACCCTGGCCGTCGCCTCCGTCGTCGTCGTCGTTCTCAGCATCCGCTTTCTCCGCACCGCCTGGCGTCGCCTCTTCTGGCGCGACAAACCCACCCTCGCGCAGAACCCCCTCATCCTTCCACCCCGCTAGCTCTCCCCCCGCATTACCGGTCGCGCCTCCGGCCCAAAGAACCGCGCAATCTGTTCCGCCAATCCACGCAGCGCCGCCTCCCGCGCAGCCAGCCCCGCATCATCCAGCGAAAAACTCTCCCGCCAAATTCCCTCCAGCACTGGCATCAATTTCGCCACCACCAGGTCAGCTGTAGGGAAGTGACCGATCGCCTGAAACAGCGCCTCCGCCTCCCCCTCATACTCATCCGCCGCCGCACCCTCGGCCAGAAATCCCTCCACATCCGCCGTCGCCACCAGCTCCTCCACTGACGCCCGATCCGGCGGCGGCGGCCAAGCCCCCGCCACTACGCCGGCTCCTGTTGCGTCATGCAGTGCAGCGCTCCCAAACCCCAGATGAAGTCCGTGCAATGGATCCCCGTCACCACCCGCTCCGGAAAACACTCCGCCAGCGTGTTCAGCGCCACCCGGTCATTCGGGTCATTGAACGTCGGCACGAGCAGGAGGTTGTTCGCGATGTAGAAGTTCGCATAGCTCGCCGGCAATCTCTGCCCCTCAAACACCACCGGCGCCGGCATCGGCAGCGTCCTGATCTCAAACGCCTCGCCCGCCAGGTTCCGCGCCTCATGCAGCCGCTGCAGATTCTCCGCCAGCGGCAGATGATTCTCATCCGCCGTGTTCCGCTCCACCGCCGTCACAATCGTATTCGCCCCCACAAACCGCGTCACATCATCCACATGCCCGTGCGTATCATCCCCCGCGCATCCGCGGTTCAGCCAGATCACCTGCTCGATCCCCAGATACTCCCCAAACGCCGCCTCCATCTGCTCCCGGCTCACCCCCGGATTCCGCTGCTGCACCTCCGACAACAAACACTCCTCCGTCGTCAGCAGCACACCCTCCCCATTCGTATCGATCGACCCACCCTCCAGCACCAGCCGATGCTCGCTCCCATCGGCCATCCGCACCTTCGGCTGCACGCTCTCCATCGCATACATCTCCGCCACCTGCTGCGGAATCAGGTCATCGTTCAGATGGTTCGGATACTTCGCCCACGCATTGAACTTCCAGTCCGTCAACGCCACCCGTCCCTCACCATCCCGCACAAAGATCGGCCCCGAATCCCGCAACCAGACCCGGTCCGTCCGCCACAGATGAAAGTGCAGCCGCGCCAGGTTCGCCCCCTGCCGCCGCAACATGGTCGTCGCCCGCCGCTCCGCAGCCTCATCGTTCACCAGAATGTGTACATCTTCTTCCCGCGAAAGATGCCGGGCAATCTCGCAATACACCCAAGGAATCGGCTGAAACTTGTTTGGCCAGTCTTCCGCATTGTGCGGCCAGGCAATCCACGTAGCCGCGTGCGGAGCCCACTCAGCCGGCATCCGAAATTTGCGCTGTGAAGAAATGTCGCTCATGCGCGAAGAGGAGAGATCCTTACCTGGAAGTCGTGCCGTTCGCGTCCCACCACCCGCGAACCCACACCCTCATCAGTCTACAATCCAGCCTTCTTTGCGTTCGCTCTCCAGAACCGAAGCCTAATTCGCCTCGTAATCCGGAACATGCGGTGTAAAGTGCCTCACCACAAACTCTTGGAACAACCCGCCAACCGCACCCATCGCCGTCGTCACCATCGAGTTCCGCATCAGCAGCCCAGCCCCATGCCGGTCCGTTGCCGGGTAGTACACATTCGAAAGCCCCGCCGACGTCAAGTTTCCAAGCAAATTCGAGTAGTTCGGCTGCCACTTCCGGTTATCCCCACGGCACACCACCGCCGACGAAATCGCATACAGCCCGCGCGACACCGCACTGCCCTTGCCCTTCACGAAGTACCGCGGATCCTGCCGAAAAATCGCTGGAAACACCGCCTGCCCCAGCATCGTGCTCGCAAAGGCATCCCCATACGCCGCGCTGAACCGCTTGCTGTACCCCGCCGCCCCCTGCCGATATCCCGCAAAGCTGTTCTGCGCCTGCTCGATTCCCGCCATCGACGCGCTCGTCACGATCGACACCGGATCGACCGACATCTTCCACGCCATGTCAAACTTCTGCCGCGCCGTCAGCGGCTCCGCATCCCACACATACACCGCATAAAAGTTCGGGATCACCCCCAGCACCCGCTGTTTCTCCTCCATCTGCACCTGCGCCGCACCGATCTCTGTCTGCGTCGCTGTCACCTCCACCTCGGCGCTCGCCACGGCCTTCCCCAGCACCAGATCCGCCAGATCCAACCCCGTCCGTCCGTCCACCTCGCCTTCCGTCTTCCACGGCGCCAGCCCCGGCTCCGTCACCACCAGGTGATACGCCCCAGCCGGAACATCGCGAAACACAAACTCGCCCCGCGCATCCGTCTCCGTCATCCGGCTCACCTGCGCGTCGCCCACCTCCAAACGCACCGACGCCCCCACGATCCACGCCCCATCCGGATCCTGCACCCGCCCCTGCACCGCACCCGGGGCAACACTCTCGCTCACCTCAGCCGAGTCGCCCGGCATGCCCGGTCGCTCCGCTATCGCCGTCGCCCCCAACGAACCTAGCAACATACTCGCAAATCCCACCCGCGCCCAACCCAACCCCAACCGCAACCCCAACCCAAGTCCGAGTGCCATGTGTCCCCCGTGCCGTCCTGCAGTGCCGCACACTCCGCACTATGCGCTGCTCCCCCGCACGGAACCATCCCACAAAGGTGGCTCATCCCCGCACCCTTTCGGCCCCTACTGCATCACGGGCGCGCCATCACCTCGCGCCACAGCCCCCGAACCCCACCCCCTCACACCAGAAACCGGCTCGTAATCCCGCCATACGCATCGATCCGCCGATCTCGCAGAAACGGCCAGTGCTGCCGCGTCACCTCCACTTCTCGCATATCCAGCTCCGCCACTAGGATCTCCTCCTGGTCGTGCGACGCCTGCGCCAGCACCCGCCCAAACGGATCCGCAAGAAATGACCCGCCCCAAAACTCAAGCCCCGGGTTCGGCCCCACTACAAAATCCCCCGTCTGCCCCACCACCTCACCCACTGTCGGCGGAACCCGGTTCACCACACCGTCAATCAGCACATCCCCCAGCTCATGCCCCACACGGTTCACCGCGCATACAAACACCCCGTTCGCAATCGCATGCGACCTCTGGATCACCTGCCACGCGTCATACTGCCGCTCGCCAAACTCCGCCTTCTCCGCCGGATGCCACCCAATTGCCGTCGGATAAAACAAAATCTCCGCCCCCCGCAGCGCCGTCTCCCGCGCCGCCTCCGGATACCACTGATCCCAGCACACCAGCGTCCCCAGCTTGCCCGCGCTCGTGTCGATCGACTTGAACCCCAGGTCCCCCGGCGTAAAGTAAAACTTCTCGTAGTAAAGCGGATCGTCCGGAATATGCATCTTCCGGTAAATCCCCGCGATGTTGTCCGGAGCCGAAGACTTCGGATCCAGAATCGCCGCCGTATTGTGATACAGCCCCGGTGCCCGACGTTCAAATAATGAGGCGATCAGCACCACGCCCGTCTCCCGCACCACCGCCGACAGCCGCTCCGTCGATGGACCCGGAATCGCCTCCGTAATCCCAAACAGAGCATGGTCCTCGCGCTGGCAAAAGTACTGCGCCCGAAACAGCTCCGGCAGACACACCACATCCGCCCCACCCGCCGCCGCCTCCCGCACCCGGTCCGCCGCCTTGTCCAGGTTCAGCTCCGTATCAGCCGCCATCGACATCTGAATCAGCGCAACGCGCGTCGTCCGCCCCTTGCTCATCTTCAACTCCTATGCCTCTAGTACAGAAAGCTTTGTCGCCTTCGCAAACGACAGAATCTCTCGATCCCGCGTCACCAGCGTCATCCCCTCTAAGCGCGCCGACGCGATCAGGATGCGATCGGATGGATCCCGGTGAATCGGTTCAGGCAGATACACCGACTCGATCGCGACCTCGGGAGTCAGCGGAAGCAGATGCAGCCCACGCAGCTTCAGGGCCTCTTCTGTCCAGCGCAAGGGGCTCATCGGCAAAGCCAGACGCTTCTTACGAACCAGCAGCGCAATCTCCCAAACAGAAATAACAGAAACAAAGAGCGTTCCCTGCTGTCGCGCATCGTCAATCGCTCGGATCACGATCGACGGCAACTCCTTTGCACCACGTGCGTAATACACCCACACGTGTGTGTCCAGTAAGAGGCCTGCATCCCGGCGCACGTCAGAAGCCCCAGTCTTCTCCCGTTGGCCCAACAATGTCACCCAGCACTTCCACCGTTCCGCGCATGTAACCGAAGCCCGAAGATGACTCTTCCTTTGCTATCGGAACGATCTCCGCAACCGGAACACCCCGCCGCAGAATCGTGACGGGTGTCCGTGTCTGTTGCACCCCAGTGACAACGGAAGAAAGGTGAGCCTTCGCTTCTGCCAACGAAAGTGTCTGATGAGGCACACCCTTCACGGTAGCTGCCACTGGTCACCTCCAGATGACCAACTCAGTGTAGCACCCAGCAAAAAACGCCGACCCATAGGCCGACGTCTCGCTCGCACTTCAGCGCCTATTCGTCGTCAAACAACAGAATCGCCGCCGCAATCGTCGTCGTCCACCGGCCATTCTTGTCACCCACCGCCGATTGCGTCACATTGGCCGTCCGCACAATCTTGTTCGAGATCCGGTAAATCTCCTTCTTTTCGTCCCAGCTCGTATCCGGATCGAACTCCACGTCCAGCGTCGTCGCCAGCATCTCCGCCGCCAGCTCCTCGGCGTAGTCGCCCGCCTGGTCCTCCGTTTCGCCGAACGAATGATGCTCGCTCAGATATCCGTACGTGTTCTTGTCCGTCGGAATCGCCACGCCAATCGAGCTCACCACCAAACGGTGCGCCTCGCGCGTCGAGTTCTCCGCCACCACCGCAAACACCACCTCGCCCGGGTTCAGAAATTTCAGCCCGTCCTTGCGCGGAATCAGCTTGCACTGCGGTGGAAAGATCGACGACACCCGCACCAGGTTCTGTGCCGCGATTCCTGCATCACGCAAAGCCATCTCAAACGACGTCAGACGCTCCTTGTGTTTGCCCACGCCCTTGGTAAAAAAAAGCCGCGTGGGAACCATGTTTTTGCCCAATTCGAAAATCCTCCAAGAGATATCCAAGAGATAGAAGACAGGAGATAAGAGACCAGAGTGGAAGCAGGTCTACTCTGAGACCAGACCCAACAGTAAGTATGGCATGCAAACATCCACGCCGGGCAGCGGGGAGTGTGAATTCTTCACCGGCATGGAGCGCATCCCGCGCCGCTCGTAACCCCTAAGCGACAAAGCGAGCGTCGCGCCCACAGCTCCGCCGAACTTACGCTTTCTTTATGGCCGGCTCATGAATTTCTGGTAACGTTTCTCTCAGGCGCGGCCCCGCCGCTCCTTTCCCGAAAACTCTCATCCGCTTGCCCGCTCGCAAGACGATCCCGCTCCAACGCGATCCTCTTGTGACCCAACAAGGAGCCACATGCCGAACGAATTCCGTGACTTTCTGGAGCTGCCGTACGAAGAGCTCGAAGAGCTTAACCTCCAGGCGAAAGAGCAGCGTAAGCAGCGCGTGGCGCCCGATCAACTCCAGGAAGAGCGCCTGAAGTACCTCACCGACACCAAGGGCATCAAGGCCGTCACCGTCGTCTTCTCCGACCTCGAAGGCCGCCTCCACCTGCTCGACTACGACAAGAAGTTCCTCGTCGGCTCCTACGACAATCTCACCTTCGACGGCTCCTCCATCCGTGGCTTCACCGCCCAGCGCGAGTCAGACCTCCGCCTCGGCATCGACTGGTCCGCCTTTTACTGGACCCCCGCCGACATCTTCGGCTCCGGCAAATGCCTCGTCTTCGGCGAAGTGATCGACAAAAACGGCGGCACCTACCCCGGCGACATCCGCGGCGTCCTCAAGAAATACTCCCAGCAGCTGTTCGACAAGCAGGGCTACACCCTCAACGCCGCCAACGAAATCGAGGGCTTCCTCTTCGACGGCGTCGACGCCGAGCGCAACTTCGTCGAGACCGGCGAGTTCGCCTACACCAACTCCGGCGGCTACTACCACGCACTCCCCGGCGACCCCCTCCGTGAGTTCATCGACACCGCCGCCGAGGTCCAGCGAGCCCTCGGCTTCGAAAACGAAAAGGACCACCCCGAAGTCGCTCCTTCGCAGTTTGAAATCAACTATAGCTACGGCGAAGTCGTCGCCGCCGCCGACCAGATCCAGCTCTACAAGCTCGTCTGCCGCCAGATCGCCACGCAGATGGGCATGTCCGCCTCCTTCCTCCCCAAGCCCGTCACCGGCGTCAACGGCTCCGGCATGCACACCAACATTTCCGTCAGCCAGAACAAAAAGAACCTCATGTGGGATCCCGCCGGCGAAGAGAAAACCTCCAAATTCGGCTGGGACTTCGTCGACCGCATCCTCACCGCCGGCAACGATCTCTGCCTGCTCCTCAACGCCTCGGTCAACGCCTACCGCCGCCTCGACCCCCACTTCGAAGCCCCCAACCAGATCAAGGCCTCCGCCACCGACCGCGGATCCATGGTCCGCATCCCCATCGGCAACGAGAAATCTGCCCGCGTCGAAGTCCGCTCCGTCGGCCCCGACGCCAACCCCTACATGGTCCTCTACTCCCTGTTCAAAACCGGCCTCGACGGCAAAACCGCCGACATCGCCAACCTCCGTCAGGCCGAGCGCTACCTCCCTGACAATATCTATACCGCCCTCGAAGGCTTCCGCTCCGCCGACTGGACCACCGAGCTCTTCGGCGCCGACGTCAAAGCCCGCTACGCCGACCTCAAACAAGCCTCCGCCGACCGCTGCCCCCGTCTCCTCGGAACGATCGTCAAACCCTCCGAAATTCAGTTCCACCACGACGTCTATAACCAGCTCCTCTGGGGCCAGTTCTAACATCCGTTAACCTCAAAGTTGCAGAGGCGCTACCCAAACGGGCAGCGCCTCTTCGTTTTGCTCGGCGTATTCTGCGCAAGCAAGGCGAGGAGGCACGATGCCCAGCATCTTCGAGGACGCAGCAGAGTTGCAGCAGGCAGAACAGGTCGTTCGATCGTTGGCTCGAGGTCTCGACCCACGCTCCCAAACGAAGCTGGACCACGTAGTCCTTTTCAAGGATCCCGAAGTGATCCGAGCTCTTTTCTTCGCTGCTGAGGCGCTCAAGCAAATGGGGTGGCGTTATCGATCGCGCCAAAAAACGTCTGTGTCCACCTTCTCCGTACCTGACGCTCCATTAGAACCAAACCGCCGCGGACAGGCTTGGCTCAAGAAGGAGGAAGCGCAACTGAAAGCGGAGTTCGAGGCTGGAAAATCTATTCGTGAACTTGCGACTTGCCACGGACGAAGCAACGGTGCGATTGCCTCCCGGCTCGTGATGCTGGGCTGCATTCCGGAACGTAGGCAGGCGAGCTAATAGGAGTAGGAGGCGGTTTCACATCTCGCTACCGCCTCCCTGTTTTCCATACCTGCCACCAGAACAAGGTATGGCTGTTTCGCCTGTCAGACGCGCCACCCGCTACATCCCCCGCAGCACCACCAGCGTAATGTCATCATTCTGCGCCGCCCCCTGCACAAACCCGTTCAGCCCCTCCATCACCCGCCCCACCTTCGCCCGCGCCGTCCCATCTACATCCCGCAGCAGCGCTTCCAGCAACCGCTCCTCACCCCACTCGTCCAGCCTCCCGTTCGTCGCCTCCGTCACCCCGTCCGTAAACGCCGCCAGCACATCCCCCGCCCCAATTTGCAGCGTCTCACACGCATAGCTCGCTTCCGGCATCAGCCCCACTACCGTCCCGCCGGCCGTCAGCCGCTCCACCCGTCCATCTGCCCGCAGCAGCATCGGCGGGTTATGCCCCGCATTCACATACCGCAGCGTCCCGGTCGCCGGCTCATACACCGACAGGAAAACCGTCGCATACCGGCTCGACGTCGACCCCTTGTACAACAGCCGGTTCAGCCGCTCGGCCAGCGCCGTCACCGATGCCTTGGGCTCCAGCACCAGCGTATGCAACGAGGCCCGCAACGCCGCCATCAGCAACGCCGCCGCAACCCCCTTTCCCGAAACATCCGCGACCACCAGGCAAAAGCCATCGCCCACCGGCAGAACGTCGTAGTAGTCCCCGCCAATCTCCGCCGCGCTCCGGTAAGCCGCCGCCACGTCCATCCCGGGAATCGACGGCAGCTCCCGCGGCAGCAGCGCCTCCTGCACCTCGCGCGCCAGCTCCAGCTCCCGCGTCACCCGCACCCGCTCCGCCGCCTGCTCGCTCAGCGCTTGGATCATCTGCGCCGTCTCCAGGCCTCGTCCCATCTGCGGCCCAAGATCCCGCAGAAACCCGAGCTCGCCCGCGGAAAACGCACGCCGCCCCGCCCGCGACAGCGTCGCAAATCCCATCAGCCCCGTCCGCCCCTCCAGCGGCACCAGCACCTGCGCCTCCACCTGCTCCAGCGCCAGCAGCTCCGACGACGTCGCCAGCATCTGCCACCCGTCCTTCTCCCCCTCCACCCCATCCGCCACAAACACCGCCGGCTTGCGATCCCGTTTCATCCGCAAAACCGTAAAACTGCTCGCCGCGAGCGCGATCCGCGGTCCAGCCCCCGGCCGCATCCGAAACAGCACATAGTCATTCCGTTCCCGCAAAAACACATGAAACGCCGACAGCTGCAGCGCCCGACACAGCTGCTCCGGGAACCGCGTCAGCAACTCTTCGAGCGATTGCGTCTTGCCCGCCAGATACAGCAGCTCCTCGTACACCGCCGCCGTGCTCTCGGCCGCAGCCGCCCCAGAGCCGCCGCGCAGCATCCGCCGCAGCCGTTCGCCCATCGGAAGCGAAGCAGACGCCATCAAGCAGCTCCGACTTGGACTGCGCGCATACCACCAGCGTACGTTGTCGGGGCGCCGGCAGTTCCAGCCATCCCCAACCCGCGTCCCACACCCTCGCGCAAAACCCTCATCCCTTCACCGTCGCCTTGATCTCCGGCCCGCTCGCCACCGCCGCCTTCACCTCCGCATCTCCCTGCAGCAGCGCCAAAATCTTTTCCGTCATCTGCTCATCCACCTGCGCCGACTGGCGAATCGCCACCGGGAACCGCAGGTTCAGCTCCACCCCACCATCCACCAGCTGCATCCGGCACTCCACCTTAGGCCGATCCACATTCGCCTCCATCCAGCTCTCCAAATCCCGGTGCTGCTGCTCAATCTCCTGTTTGTAACCGTCATAGACCGTCGTCACCACGCCCTCCACCGCCCCGGCCGTCTTTCGGTAATCCGCCCCCGCCGTCAGCTTCATCGTCAGCTCATGCCAGGCATACTCCGTTCCCGGCATCTGCTTGTACAAAGGCGTCCCCGTCTGGAACAGCACCGAATTCGAGAACACCGCCACCCGCCCCGTCGGCCGCAGCTCCGTCCCCGACCCCGCCAGCTCCATCATGTAGAACCGCACCAGCCCCACATCGATCACGTCCCCCGTCACACTCGCCACCGTGATCCGGTCGCCCACCTTCACCCCATACCGCCCCACAATAAAGAAGTACGCCGCCACGCTCAGCAGAATCGACTGCAATCCCACCGCCAGGCCCGCCGTAATAAATCCCGCAAACGTTGCCAGCGACGTAAACTGCGTCACAAACCCGAAGATCAGCACAACTCCCGTCAGAAATCCCAGAGCAATCCGCCGCAGCACCAGCAGCTGTCGCCGCCGCCGCACGTCACGGACATACCGCACCGTCATCCGCCGCCACACCTCGCCCGCCGTCCACAGCATCCCCAGCGTCAGCGCGATCATCATCACGCGAAACAGCAGCCATCGCAGCACCTGCTGGTGTTCCGCATCCACCGCCGCCCGCCACACCAGGAGGTTCGACCGCATCTGCTCGAGCGTAAGAATCTCCTCCGACAGCGGCACCGCCGCCGCGCTCAGCACCTTGAACGTCGAGGTCACCGCACCGAAGTTCTTCCTCGTCGCCGCCAGTGCCGCCGCCTCGGCCCCCTCCGCCGTCACCACCGGAGCCCTCGCCGCCGCCCCGCCCCCCGGACCCCCACCCGATCCCGGCGCTCCCGCGCCCGTTGCCGGCGCCGACGCTGACGCCAGACTCTGCTCCGTCTGCTGCGACAGCGCCTGCCCCTGCGCCAGCGTGCTCCGCACCAGGTTCGTCAGCGGCGTCCGCAGCTGCATCGCCTGTGCGTGCAGCGCCTCCTCCTGCCCCATCCAGCTGTCGATCGCATGCTCGGTCGACAGCAGCTGAAACAGCATCACCGCCTGGCTGCTCACCCCCGAACTCTGCTCGCTCGTCACGCTCGCCAGCGGCGCCGCAATCACCGGCTTCAGCGTCGCTTCGGCCAGCTCCGGTGCCGTCCGCTCCAGCCGAGCAATGTCCCCACCCAGGCCGGCCTGCCCGCCCGTGTCGCTCATCCCCACGATCCGGCCCAGCGCATCGCTCATCGCCGTGTTCAGCTCGATCGCCCCCTCCACCTGCTCCTTCTGCTGCTCGAGCGCCGGCAGCTGCCTCGCCTTCGCCTTCGCCATCTGCGCGTCCAACGCCTTGTCCTCGGCCTTCATGTCCAACAACCGTTGCGTCACCGTCTGCTTGGTCGCCTGCAGCGTCTGCGCCTCGCCCTGCGGTTGCTCCGCCGTCGTTCCCGCCCGCTTGCTGTAGGTCGTCAGCAGCAGCGCCTCCGCCCGCGCCGACTGGAACGCCAGCTCCCCCACCCGCTCCGCCCCGTTCACCGCCTGCTCCCGGTAAAGCGCGTCGCTCGGCTCGCCCACCTTCTGGATCGTCGGCGTCACACTCATCCGGTAAAACCGGATCACCGCATTCAGGTGCGCCAACACCTCCGCGTTCCGACCCCCCACATCAAACCCCGCCGGCGGCGGCAACACCCGCGTCGCCTCCGCCGCCGAAATCCCCGGCACCCCCGTCCCATTCGCCGCCCGCGCCGCCGATCCACCCGCAGCCCCACTCCCACCCGCAGCCCCCGCCCCACCCGCCGCCGCAGTCCCCGCCCGATCCGCCGCCTGCTCCACAGCTCCCGCCGCCCCCGCCGCCGAAACCTTCTCCGCCGTCCCCGCACTCCCCCCCGCCTGCCCCGTTCCCGCCTGCCCCGTCACCGCCGCCTTCGTCGCCGCCCCCGGAGCCTGCGACGTCACCACGCCCAACCCCGCCAGCACCACCAACCCACGTGCCCACCCCGACCCAAATCGCTGCCCACAAAAATCCATCCCTTTAGCATCCCTGTCCAGCCCCATCCTTGCAAGGAAAAGCTGTCCCGCTCCTCACCTCCTCCTCCGGCGTACCATGGGGAAACACCGCATACCCTATGGCCACCAACTCCTTCGCCCTTCCCAACCGCACCACCGGCATTCCCTGGTACATCCCCCTCGGCGCTCTCGCCATCACCTCTGCCACCATCGGCGGCGCGTGGGACGTCTCCTGGCACCGATCGATCGGCCGCGACACCTTCTGGACCCCCGCCCACATGGCCATCTACGCTTGCGGCCTCCTCACCGGCCTCATCTGCGCCTTCCTCATCCTCACCACCACCTTCAACCGCCGCTCCCCCCTCCGCCCGTCCTCCGTCTCCGTCCTCGGCTTCCGCGCCCCGCTCGGCGCCTTCATCGCCGCCTGGGGCGGCCTCGCCATGCTCACCTCCGCCCCCTTCGACAACTGGTGGCACGCCGCCTACGGCCTCGACGTCAAAATCGTCTCCCCTCCCCACACCCTCCTCATCCTCGGCATCCGCGGCATTTCCATCGGCATCCTCTTCCTCACCCTCGCCGCCATGAACCGCGCAGCCAACCCCACTCTCCCCGGCACCGACACCGCCGACCGCCGCACCTTCCGCCGCCTCCAGCTCCTCCTCCTCTACCTCGGCGGCCTCACCGTCGGCGGCCAGATGTTCTTCCTCCAGGAGTACACCTGGGACGTCAAGCTCCACCAGGCGGCCGCCTACATCGCCCTCGCCATCGCCATCCCCCTCGTCCTCGCCCTTTTCCACGAGGCCTCGCGCTCCCCTTGGGCCGCCACCGTCACCACCGCCGTCTACACCCTCTTCGTCCTCGCCGAAATCCTCATCCTCCCCCTCGTCCCCGCCCAACCCAAACTCGGCCCCGTCTTCTATCCCGTCACCCACCTCGTCCCCGCCAAGTTCCCCATCCTTCTCATCGTCCCCGCCCTCGCCCTCGACCTGCTCTGGCGCCGTACCCGCACCTGGCGCCCCTGGCAGATCGCCCTCGCCTCCGGCTTCCTCTTCGTCGCCCTCCTCACCGCCGCGGAGTGGCCCTTCGCCAACTTCCTCCTTTCCCATGCGAGCCAAAACCGCTTCTTCGGCACCATCTACTTCGACTACAACTCCCGCCCCGACGGCCTCGACCGCCTCCGCCAGTTCTTCAACCCCGACCGCGGCTACACCCTCACCCTTGGCCTCCTCCGAGCCACCCTCTACGCCACCGTCTCCACCTGGATCGGCCTCCGCTTCGGCCGCTGGATGCGGGAGGTCGAACGCTAACCCGAGCACTCCACTTAGTCCGCAGCTCTTGCCCTTGCCGTTGCTTTTCTTGCTTGTCATCCCCGCAGGGGACCTGCTTCTCTCCTTTGCCGTTGCTTGTTCCACCGTCGTCATCCTGAGCGAAGCGAAGGACCCCTGTAATTGCCGTTGCCGTTGCCGTTGCCGTTGCTGTTGCGGTTACTGTTGCCGTTGCCGTTGCTGTTGCTTGTTCCACCGCCGTCATCCTGAGCGAAGCGAAGGACCCCCGTAGTTGCTGTTGATGTTGCTGTTGCTGTTGCTTGTTCCACCGCCGTCATCCTGAGCGGAGCGAAGGACCCCTGTAGTTGCTCCTGCGTCGCCATCGCCGTTGTTCTCGCCTTTGCCCTTGCTTTTCTTGCTTGTCATCCCCGCAGGGGACCTGCTTCTCTTGCCCTTGCCCTTCTTGCTTGTCATCCCCGCAGGGGACCTGCTTCTCTCCCTCGCTCCCCAACCTCACCCGCAGCAAACCTCACCCCAACCGAGCCCGAAACATGCCCCCACTCCGCCACCTCCTCACCCTCCTCCTCCTCGTGACCGCCGCCCCAGCCCTCGCCCACGTCGGCTCCAAAGACGTCTTCGAGCAAATCCAGGCCGGCCCCTACCCCCTCTTCGTCACCGTCCGCATGCCCGTCGTCCTCCCCGGCATCGCGGCCGTCGAAGTCCGCGCCACCCCACCCTCCAACCACCAACTCACGGCCATCACCATCGCCCCCACCCTCCTCACCGGCGAAGCCTCCCTCCACCCACCCGTCCCCGACGTCATGCAGCAATCGCCCACCGACCCAAATCTCTACACCGGCTCCCTTTGGATCATGAGCTCCGGCGCCTGGCAGATCCACTTCACCGTCGCTGACCCCATCGGCACCTACACCGCCGCCGTCCCCATCCCCGCGGGGTCCACCACCACCCTCCGCATGCAGCGCCCGCTCGGCATCACCCTCGCCCTCCTCGGAACGCTCCTCATCCTCGCCCTCGCCGCCACCGTCGGCGCCGCCGTCCGCGAAGCCCGTCTCCAGCCCGGCCTCACCCCCGATCCCGCCCGCCGCCGCCGCGGCCTTCTCGCCTCTCTCGCCGCGTTAGCTGTTCTCGCTCTCCTGGCCGCCCTCGGCAACCGCTGGTGGAACGTCGAAGCCGCCACCTACGCCGGGGACGTCTTCCGTCCGCTCACCACCACCGCCACCCTCCGCGGCTCCACCCTCGACCTCCACGTCACCCCCTACACCGCGGCCCCCGAGCGCAAATACCACTCCCGCGCCAACGACGACTTCCTTCCCGACCACGGCCACCTCATGCACCTCTACGCCATCCGCTGGCCCGCCATGGACGCCGCCTTCCACCTCCACCCCGCCCTCGCCGCCCCCGGCGACTTCCGCCTCACCCTCCCCTCCATGCCCCCCGGCGCCTACCGCCTCTTCGGCGACGTCGTCCACAGCAACGGCTTCCCCGAAACCCTCACGGCCACCCTCACCATCCCCGCCGACGTACCGCCCGCGCCTCTCGACCCCGAAGATGCCTCCGCTTTTCCTCCTCCATTGGACTGGGTAAAAGCTCCGCAATCTGCCGCGCTGCTTCCAGTCACCCCTGTGGCGGTTCGCGGCGGGCCGCTCGGCCCTGACTACAAGCTCCCCGATGGCTACACCATGCACTGGGATCGTTCCGCGGACCTCACCGCGAACACCGCCACACTCTTCCGCTTCACCCTCCTCGACCCCACCGGCCACCCCGCCACCGACATCGAACCCTACCTCGGCATGGCCGGCCACGCCGCCTTCGTCAAATGGGACGGCTCCGTCTTCGCCCACACCCACCCCGAAGGCTCCGCCCCCATGCCTTCCATGATGCTCGCTAACCCGATGCTCGCTAACCCGATGCTCGCCAACCCAGCCTCCATGCCCGACATGCAAGCCCCCGCTTCCACCAACGACCCTCACCGCACCGGCCCCCTCTCCCCCACCGTCACCTTCCCCTACGGCCTCCCCACTCCCGGCCGCTACCGCATCTTCGTCCAGATGAAACACGCCGGCACCGTCGAAACCGGAGTCTTCGACACCGAGGTCCACTAGCTCGAATCATCCTTTTGCGCACCGCCTTTCCTTTCTTGCTTGTCATTCTGCAGAGAACCTGCTTCTCGCTGTTGCTTCTTGCTGTTGCTTGTTCTTTGTCGTCATCCTGAACGAAGTGAAGGACCCCTGTAGTTGCCGTTGTTGTTGCAGTTGCCGTTGCTGTTGTTGCTGCCGTTGCAGTTGTCGCTGCCATTGCAGTTGTCGCTGCCGTTGCAGTTGTCGCTGCCGTTGCAGTTGTCGCTGCCGTTGCAGTTGTCGCTGCCGTTGCTTGTTCCACCGTCGTCATCCTGAGCGAAGCGAAGGACCCCCGCATTCGCCCCTGCTTTGGCTTTTACCGCCGCTAACTACCCCAAAACCCCACCCCCCACGCAAACGCATCCAACTCCCTAACTCCGAGGAGATCCCGTGCCCGACTCACCAGCTCCCACCAACGATCCATCCCACATCGAATCCGAAACCCAGCCCGAAACGGAACTCCCGCACCACGCCGCCGCGACCCCCAAGGTCGTCGTCATCACCGGAGCCTCCGCCGGCCTCGGCCGAGCGGTCGCGCACGCCTTCGCCAAAACCGGCGCCAAACTCGCCCTCCTCGCCCGCAACCCCGAAGCCCTCCACGCCGCCGTAGCGGAGTGCCACACCCTCGGCAGCCCCCACGCCCTCGCTATCCCCACCGACGTCTCCGACCCCGACGCCGTCGAAGCCGCCGCCACCGAAGCCGAACAACACCTCGGCCCCATCGACATCTGGGTCAACAACGCCATGGTCAGCGTCTTCTCCCCCGTCAAGCAAATGACCGCCGCCGACTACCGCCGCGTCACCGACGTCACCTATCTCGGCTACGTCCACGGCACCCTCTCCGCCTACAACCGCTTCCTCACCCGCAACCGCGGCACGGTCGTCCAGGTCGGCTCCGCCCTCGCCTACCGCTCCATCCCCCTCCAGTCCGCCTACTGCGCCGCCAAGCACGCCATCAACGGCTTCACCGACTCCCTCCGCTGCGAGCTCTCCCACGACAGCTCCGACATTAAAATCACCACCGTCCAGATGCCCGCCATGAACACCATCCAGTTCAACTGGGTCAAGAATCGCCTTCCCAACGACCCCCAACCCGTACCCCCCATCTTCGAGCCTGAAATCGCCGCGAAAGTCGTCCTCGCCGCCGGCCTCAGCAAACATCCCCGCCGTGAGTACTGGCTCGGCACCCCCACCGTTGAAGCCATCGTCGGCCAGAAATTCATCCCCGGCCTGCTCGACCGCTACCTCGGCAAAACCGGCTACAAGTCGCAGCAACTCGAAGACCAGCCTCGCGACCCCGATGCCCTCAACAACCTGTACCAGTACGTTCCCGGCGTCCACAGCGCCCGCGGCAAGTTCGACAAGCGTTCCAAGCGCACCTCCGCCGAAGTCTTTCTCACCCTCCACCGTCACTGGGTCCTTCTCGGCGCCACGCTCGCCCTCGCCGCCGGAGCCACCGCCCTCACCAGGAGATCCAAATGAGCGCCACCACTACCCCCGTGCAGCTTGTCTACAACCTTCCCCTCCGTGTCGACCAGCGTCCCTTGCCCGCCGCCCGCACCCGGTCCGGCCTCCCTCCCACCGTTGCCGCGTATCTCCGCTCGGACCGAACGCCCCTCTTCCTCGTCGCCGCAAACCGCGCGGAAGCAGCCGCAAAACAAGCTCCGCAGCTCACCCCGCAGCCCCTCAACGTCCCCCTCACCCTCGCCACCGCCGCAGCCCTCGCCACCCTCGTCCCCGTCGCCCTCCGCCAGTTCAAACTGATCCGCAACCTCCCGGATCCCGACCACCACCGCTTCAACTCCAACCGCGTCGTCACCAGCCACAAGTCCAAAATCCTTGGCGTCCCCGACTCCGCCCTCGGCCTCGGCAGCTACTCCGCCACCCTCGTCCTCGTCCTTCTCGCCCCCAAAAACCCCGTCGCCCGCAAGCTCGTCGGCCCCAAGCTCGCCGTCGACACCGGCATAGCCACCGTCAACACCGTCCGCCAGTTCACCAGCTTCAACAAGCTCTGCTCCTGGTGCTTCCTCACCGCCGCCGCCACCGCCGCCATGGCCATCACCGGCCGCAAATCCCTCCGCAGCCTCGTCTAACCTCCACCCTCTCCTTCGTTGCCCTTGCCTTTCTTGTTTGTCCTTGCCTTTCTTGTTTGTCCTTGCCTTTCTTGTTTGTCATTCCCGAAGGGAACCTGCTTCTCGCTCTCAGCCCCCACCAACAAAAAGCGCCAGCCCCCAAGCAGGGAACTGGCGCGTCTCGCCCTCCAAAGCAGACTAGCTCTTCGAAGCCGTCACCTGCTCATACAGGTCCTTCGCCTTCTCCTTCAGACCAGCCGCCGTCCCGGCAGTCTGCTCCTTCTGCCCAAACGTGTCCGGCCGCCCAAATCCAAGGTTCGGCTCCTCACCCAACGGCTTATTGATAAACGTCGAAAACTTTCCATGTCCATCCGGCGCCGTCCCGCTCGTCCAAGCCTGGCCTTCCTGGTCCCCCACCACGCCGTCCTTCGTCGTAATGAAGAAGTTATAGGCATATTCCCCGTTTTCCTTGCTCTGCGGGAAGCTGTTCGGAATCGGCAGCGCCTCCGGCCCAAGCTCCTCCACTACCGCCATCCACTGCTGCTGGTGCATCGTGTCCCGCGCAATCATGAAGCTCAGCATCTCCTGCATACCCGGGTCACTCGTCATGTTGTACAGTCGGCACGCCAGCGCGCGTCCCGTCGTCTCCGCCGCAATATTGCAGTACATATCCGCCGCAATGTTGCCGCTCGCGTAGATGTGCGACATATCGAACGGAACTCCATTGGAGTTCGCCGGCATCGCCGCCAGCCCGGTCGACAGGATGTGCCGCGGATTCATCCCGCCCAGCACCGCGTTTACCATGCTGTCCTTCGCCATCTCGTCCTGCAACTCCACCGGCGCGTTTTCCAGATTCAGAGCCACCGCCGTCGCCAGCATCTCAATGTGGCCCATCTCCTCGGTCGCCGTATTCAGCAGCATGTCCCGATACTTCACCGGACCACGCGATCCCCACGCCTGAAAGAAGTACTGCATACACACGCGGATCTCGCCTTCCACCCCGCCGATCGCCTGCTGCAGCATCTTCGCATACAGGGGATTCGGCTTCTCAACGCGCACGGGATACTGCAACTTCTTGTCGGTATAAAACATAAATTCCTCACATAGTCTGGGTTGGTCGTTCGCGGCGGGGGCAACGTGCAAAAAGAGGGAGAGGGCCTTCAGGTCACACCCAAAAGCGGGACACACACACGGCACAGGCGAAGCGCGACCGACATCCTCGCGGTCAAGCACCTCTCTCTTCAGAGTGGAAAGCCAGTCGGGAGGTTGGCCTCTCCGTGCGCATCCTTGGCCTACCCGCGATTTCAGCCAACCACAAGGAAGGCTCCCCGCAGGTGGAGTACCGAACCGCTCAATCCACCGCCGTCAACGTCATCGACGTGAGATTGTGCACCCACCGTGCCGGAACCTTGTCTTCGCTCGAAATCAGCATCAGCGCCCCCGCATCGCCCAGCTCCTGCCCGTTCCGCTTTGTCGCCACAATCACACCCCCCGCATGCATACCCGGCTCGAGCTCCACCCCCGAATACACCACGAAGTAGAAATCCGTCCCCGTCGCCCGCAGGAAGCTCCGCAGAAGTCGCTGCCGGGCACTGCCCGCTGCGTGCGCATCCCCGTCGTCCAGTTTCAGCCCCATCCCCGCCAGCAGGTCGCTCACAGCCACCCCGGTATACGTCTCATCGACGTTGGTATGGCCGTTGTGCACCGTCACCGTTTGCTGCCGCATCGCCTCCAGCTGCTGCACCGTCAGCGTCTCCGACCGGCCCTCGACGGTCACGGTCAGCGCCGTCGAGGCACCCGGATTCTGCCGCCGCACCGGTGGCTGCCCGACACCGGTAAAGCCGCCCGTCTGCACCTGCTGCCCACCCACCGCCCCCCCACCC
Organism: uncultured Acidobacteriaceae bacterium; assembly: GCA_964243475.1. Lineage (GTDB taxonomy): Bacteria > Acidobacteriota > Terriglobia > Terriglobales > Acidobacteriaceae > Edaphobacter. The sequence continues at coordinate 146,813 of CAXTEU010000012.1, forward strand.
TGCGCCGCCGCCCCACCCTGCGCCGCCCCCCCACCCTGCGCCGCCCCCTCACCCTGCGCCGCCCCACCCTGCGCCGCCCCCCCACCCTGCGCTCCTACAGCCTGCGCCGCCCCCCCACCCTGCGCTCCT
>CAXTEU010000013.1:0-62178 GCA_964243475.1 uncultured Acidobacteriaceae bacterium
ACGCCGGGTGCCCCACGTCTCGCCCTGTGACGTGTGCTCCCCTCCACCCTCCGCCTCCCCCACCCTCCGCCTCCCCCACGCGTTCACGCCGGGTGCCCCACGTCTCGCCCCTGAGACGTGGGTTCCCTCCACCCTCCGCCTCCCCCACGTTCGCGCCGCCCACACGCCGGGTTCCATCAACCCGCGCCCCAACGAAGAGGCATGGCTTCAGCCATGCGGGTCGCCTCCCAAACGCGGCTCCCACACCCCCGCCCCAACGAAGGGGCATGGCTTCAGCCATGCCGCAAACGCATCTCCCCAAACGCGGCTTTAGCCGCTGAGGTACGCTTGGCTCCCTCCAACTCCCGTCAGGTACGGCAGGTATCTCGCAAGGCATGGCGTAGCAGTTCACCCAACTCGCTATCATCGAATCAGAGCTTGGATGAGCCTCGGTCTACACACGGCAACGCCGAAACCAGACGAAAGCCTTCCGCGGTCCGAATCCAGGAACAAAGCGCCCCTAAGCCCGCAATCGATCGTAGTTGGGCTGTAAATCCTTGATCGGAGGAAACTTGCACACAAATTCCTTCCTTTCAGTAGTTTACGCCCGGCACCGCCCTGTAACTCACTCAATCCAGGTACTTTGCCCCCAAGATGTCAGCGCCGCCCGGGGGAGGGGTTCCCGCCCCCACCTACCCGCCCGGCAGGCCCCACAGGAGCTATACTTCATCTATGTCCATCGTCGGCAACACCGCAGCGATCGTCAAAGGCATGAGCATCACGCTCCGCGAAGCCTTCAAGCCGACCGAGGTTGAGAATTACCCCGACGGTCCCGGACCCATGCGCGGCGCCCAGTTCCAGGAGCGCTTCCGCGGCAAGCACCAGCTGCAGCGCGACGAAAACGGCCTCGAAAAGTGTGTCGCCTGTTTCCTTTGCGCCGCCGCCTGCCCCTCGAACTGTATCTACATCGAAGCCGCCGAGAACACCGCCGAGACCCGCATCTCCTCCGCCGAGCGCTACGCCAAGGTCTACAACATTGACTACAACCGCTGCATCTTCTGCGGCTACTGTGTCGAAGCCTGCCCAACAGACGCCATCACGCACGGCCACGGCTTCGAGCTAGCCTCCCTCAACGCCACCAACCTCGTGATGCGCAAGGAAGACCTCCTCGTCCAGGTCCTCCCCGAGTTTCCCCTCGAAGGCCGCTCCAGCCGCGACCTCGCTGACATCCTCGAATAGCGCTCGCTCGCACCACCCGTGTCATCGCGCCAGGCGCTTCGCCGCTGGCGTAGTTACCCCGTCCAACCTGTATCCTTGATGTAGGTCAGCTCTGCGGCAGCGAGGATGCATCGCGCGTGCCTACACCCGGCCCAGGATACAGATGCCCAGCTTCCTCCAAACCCTCGCGCAACGTGTCCTCGTCTACGACGGCGCGATGGGAACCAGCATCCAGAACTACAACTTATCCGTCGACGGCGACTACGCAGGCCTCGAGAACTGCTCCGAGATCCTCGCCGTCACCCGTCCCGACGTCATCGGCGAGATCCACCGCAGCTACCTCGAAGCCGGCGCCGATGTCATCGAGACCGACTCCTTCGGCGCCTCGTCGCTCGTCCTCCAAGAATTCGGCATCCCCGAACGCGCCCGCGAGCTCAATCTCGCCGCCGCTCGCGTCGCCCGCGAAGCCGCCCGCGAGTTCTCCACCCCCGATCGACCGCGCTTCGTTGCCGGCTCCATCGGTCCCACCACCAAGCTCCCTTCGCTCGGCCACATCGGCTACGACGCGATGCTTCTCACCTACGTCGAGCAGGCCGAAGCCCTCATTGAAGGCGGCGTCGACGTCCTCCTGATCGAGACCGCGCAGGACCTCCTCCAGGCCAAGATCGCCCTCGCCGCCTGCCACGACGCCATGCACAACCTCGGCGTCACCGTGCCGATCCAGATGCAGATCACCATGGAAGCCACCGGAACCATGCTGCTCGGCTCGGAGATCGGTGCCGCCCTCGCCGTTCTGGAATGCTTCCAACCCAACATCATCGGCCTCAACTGCGCCACCGGCCCGAAGGAGATGAACGACGCCGTTCGCTTCCTCTGCGGCAACGCCACGATGCCCGTCAGCGTCCTCCCCAACGCCGGCCTTCCCCAAAACGTCGGCGGCCGCGCCGTCTACGGCCTCAAGCCCGAAGAGCTCGCCGACTACCATCGCCGCTTCATCACCGAATACGGCGTTGGGGTCGTCGGCGGCTGCTGCGGCACCACACCCGCACACATCCGTGCTGTCGCCGAAGCCGTCCGCGACGCCAAGCCGCTGGAGCGCAACCCGCGCATCCAGTCCGTTGCCGCCAGCGCCTTCACCGCCGTCCCGCTCGAGATCGACGGCCAACCCGCCATTGTCGCCGAGGAGATGAACACCACCACCCGCGCCGCCGGCTTCCGCGACATGGTGCGCAACGGAGACTTCGACGGCATCTTCACCATGGCCAAACGCCTCGTCGCCGAAGGCTCACAAATGCTCGACCTCTGCTGCGCGGTCGTCGGCGAAGACGAAAAGGCCTACATGAACGCGGTGCTCGAGAAGATCGCCACCCGCGTCCCCGCGCCCATCCTCGTCGACTCCACCGAAGCCGACGTCATTGAGGAAGCCCTCAAGCGCATCCCCGGCAAGAGCATCATCAACTCCATCAACCTCGAAGACGGCGAAAAGCGCACCCGCAAAGTCCTCCCGATGGCCAAGCGCTACGGTGCCGCCGTCGTCGCCCTCACCATCGACGAAGACGGCATGGCGCTGACGGCCGACAAGAAAGTCGCCATCGCGCACCGCATCCACAAGCTCGCTACGGAAGAGTTCGGCCTGCGCTCGCAGGATCTCATCTTCGACACCCTCACCTTGCCCATCTCGACTGGACAGGAAGACTACCGCACCGCAGGCATCGAAACCCTTGAAGCCGTCCGCCGCATCCGCCAGGAACTGCCCGACTGCAAGACCATCCTCGGCGTCTCCAACATCTCCTTCGGCCTCAACGCCTACGCTCGACGCGTTCTCAACTCCGTCTTCCTCAAGGAAGCTGTCGACCGCGGCCTCGACTCCGCCATCGTCAACTACGCCAAGATCTACCCGCTCTACAAAATCCCCGAGGTGGAAGTCGAACTCGCCCGCAACCTCATCTTCCGCAACGTCGAAACCGAGCAAGACCCGCTGCAGATCTACATGCAGTACTTCACCGGCCTGTCCAAAACCGCCGGTCAGGACGAAGAAGCCGCTGTCGTCACCGACACCATGTCGGACGAGGACAAGCTCAAGCACCTCATCATCAACGGCGAACGCACCCTCGGCAAAGGCGACCGCAAGCAAGGCCTCGAAGAGATTCTCGAATCAGCCCTCACGCGCTACACGCCGCTTGACCTGATCAACACGGTCCTTCTCGACGGCATGAAAACCGTCGGAATCCTTTTCGGCGACCGCAAGATGCAGTTGCCCAGCGTGCTCGACTCCGCCGCAACCATGAAGGCGGCCGTCGCCTATCTCGAGCCCAAAATGGAGAAGTCGGACGGCAATCAGAAGGGAACCATCGTCCTCGCCACCGTCAAGGGCGACGTGCACGACATCGGCAAAAACCTGGTCGACATCATTCTTTCGAACAACGGCTACAAGGTCGTCAACCTCGGTATTAAGCAGCCCGCAAGCGCCATCATCGAGGCCGCTCACCAGCACAACGCAGACGCCATCGGCCTCTCCGGCCTGCTGGTCAAATCCACCCTCGAGATGAAGTACGTCGTCCAGGACCTGCAGCAGATCGACTCCAAAATCCCCGTCATCTGCGGCGGAGCGGCGCTCACCCGCAAGTACGTGGAAGACGACCTGCGCCGCGAGTATTCTTCCGCCGTCTTTTACGCTGAGGACGCCTTTGCTGGCCTCCATGTCATGAGCGACCTCACCGACGCCGACGATGCCGTAAGATCGAAGCGCCTCGCCGACGGAGCCACCGTCAAGACCTTCACCCGCGCGCAGGCTGCCGACCCCAATTCTGGGGCAAGCTCCGCACCTGCGCCGATGGGAACCGAACGCTCGAGGATCGTCCACGACGTCCCGGAGATTCCACGTCCGCCGTTCTTCGGTCCACGCGTCGAGCGCAACTTCTCGCTCGACACGCTGTTTTCCTACATCAACGAAACCGCCCTGTTCAAGAATCAGTGGCAGCTCAAAACCGCGTCCGCGACCGACTACATCCGCCTGGTCGAAGACAAGTACCGCCCGATCCTGCGCGAGCTCTCCGCCGAAGTCAAACGCGAAGGCTGGTTCGAACCCAAGGTCGTCTACGGCTGGTACCCCGCCGCCAGCGACGGCAACGACGTCGTCGTGTACGACCCCGCAGATGCAGACAAAGTGCCGCTCGACTCGCAGGAACTCCTCCGCATCTCTTTCCCACGCCAGCGCGAAGGTCGTCTCCTCTCCATTGCCGACTTCTTCTCACCCCGCGCCAACGGCCGCATGGACGTCATCGGCTTCTCGGTCGTCACCGTTGGCAGCATCGCCAGCCAGGTCACACAGCGCCTCTTTGAGGCAGGCGACTTCACCCGCTACCTCTACCTGCACGGCCTCTCGGTCGAAACTGCCGAAGCGCTCGCCGAGTACATGCACAAGTGCATGCGCGAAGAGATCGGCATCGCCGGCGAGGACGCCGACACGGTCCGCGATCTGATTCACCAGAAATACCGCGGATCGCGCTACTCCTTCGGCTATCCCGCATGCCCGAACCTCGAAGACCAGGAGAAGATCTTCCGCCTGCTCAAGCCCGAAGACTCGATTGGTGTCCGTCTCACCGAGGGCTATCACCTGGAGCCCGAACAGAGCACGGACGCTATTGTGGTGCATCATCCGCAGGCCAAGTACTTCGTCGTCTGACGCGATTGTTGCTTGAGAGCGGCGCGACCGAGCACGTAGAATGAGCACAACTCGATGGACATGCCAACCCCTGTCAAGAAGGCCATCCTGCATATCTGCAAGCGCGAAATGCTGCGGCCCTTGCGCGACCAGATCCTGCGCCTTTCCGGGTTCCATGTCGACTCCACTCTCAACGTGGTTGAGGGGCTCTCCATGTTCTGGGCTCAGCAGTACGACTTGGTTCTGGTCGATGTCGATGGCGAAGCCGGCGTGCACGAGGCCGAGCACCTCTGCTCGGAGATCCGCACCGCGCAGCCCGAGCAGATCGTTGCCTTCGTCTGTAACTGGCGCGTCGCCCACCTGACTGACTGCCCCAACGAAATTCTGCGGACAGAGTTCGATCCCACCGCATTTGTGGCTGGCGTTCGCCGCGCCGTTCTGCGCCACTAGGCCGGCTCCGCATCGAAGACACGAGACGAGGGCAGCACATGGTGGCCAAGAAAACAGCAAACGACGAGCAGTACACGCGGCCGGACCTCCGCGAACAAATCAAGGCCGAGGTGATGGCCGGCGATAAGGGCGGCAAGCCCGGGCAGTGGAGCGCCCGCAAAGCCCAGATCGTCGCGCACGAGTACGAAGCGCGCGGCGGCGGCTACAAGCACGAGCGGACCGAAACCCAGGAGCATCTCCACGAGTGGACCGCGGAGCACTGGCAAACCTCGGACGGCAAGCCGGCGGAACGCGACGGCGGCACCACGCGCTACCTTCCGGCCGAAGCCTGGGACAAGCTCACGCCCGCCCAGAAGAAAGCCACGAACGCGAAGAAGGTGGAGGGGTCCAAAGAAGGCAAGCAGTTCGTCGCGAACACGCAGGCGGCCAGCCATGCCCGGCACGAGGCAGAGGCCACGCCACAGCAGGCGGACCACGCTTCGGGAACGCGTACCGTCCCGCGATCGAAGAAGGGAAGTGCCGCGCCGGCGGCAAAGCGTGCTTCGCAGCGTGCTGAAAAACACTCGTCCGCTGCAAAGCCCGCATCCGCAAAACGTAACCAAGAGAAAACATAACCGCTCCGTGACTTGCAGCCAAGCCCGGCCGGTGATACAAAGAAATCATTCCAGTCTGCTTCGGCAGATTTGAATTTCATGCAGAGTGGTTGAGGGACGAGCCCTGTGACGCCACGACAACCGGACAGAACATGCGTACCGGTGTCAACTCTCTCCTGGCGACAGGGAACATGAGATTCGGAGCGCATCGCCAAATTTGCCGGCCTGCATTTCCGCATTTCCCTCCTTCCGCCGGCAGACCCAGAGAGACACGTCACGCGCCCCTTGCCCTCCGCCACAGGAGAGAAGCGATGGGCTATTCGTGTCGAGCGTACCAACTGAAGTGCAACGAGTGTAGCCGCACCTACGGCAACCAGCCGCTGTCCGCGTGTGAGCATTGCCTGGCGCCCCTCGAAGTGATGTATGACCTCGATGCGATACGCGGCGAGTTTACCCGTGAGCGCGTCGAGGCCGGACCAGGGAACATCTGGCGTTACGCCTCGCTCCTGCCCATCCCGGAAGGCTTCGAGCCCGACCTGCCCGTCGGCTTTACGCCCCTGGTACGCGCTCGTCGCCTTGGCAAACGAATTGGCGCCGAAAACCTCTACGTCAAGAACGATGCTGTCTGCTTCCCAACGCTGTCCTTCAAAGACCGCGTCGTCGCCGTGGCCCTGGCCAATGCGCAGGCTTTCGGCTTCGAGACCGTGGGCTGCTCGTCCACCGGCAACCTTGCCAACTCCGTCGCCGCCCAGGCCGCTCGTCTCGGGCTCAAGGCCACGATTCTCGTCCCCGCGGATCTGGAACCGGCAAAAATCCTCAATACGCTCGTCTACGGCGCGCGCCTGGTTCGCGTCGATGGCAGCTACGACCACGTCAACCGCCTCTGCACCATGATCGCCGACGAGTATCGCTGGGGCTTCGTCAACGTCAACCTGCGGCCCTACTACGCCGAAGGCTCAAAGACGGTCGGTTACGAAATCGCCGAACAGCTCGGCTGGCGGCTTCCGGACAACATCGTCTGTCCCATGGCCGGCGGCTCGCTCATCCGCAAGATCCGCAAGGCCTTTAACGAACTGATCTCGCTCGGCCTTGTTGAAGACAAGCCAGTGCGCTTCTTCGGCGCACAGGCCACCGGCTGCTCGCCCATCTCGCACGCCGTGCGCGAGGGCTTGGACTGGATCGAGCCGCAGCGTCCCAACACCATCGCTCGTTCGCTCGCCATCGGCAACCCGGCCGACGGTCCCGCCGCCGCCAGGATGATCCGCGCAACGGGTGGCTGGGCCGAGGACGTCTCCGATGTCGAGGTCGTCTCCGGCATGCAGGAGCTTGCCGAGACGGAAGGCATCTTCACCGAAACCGCAGGCGGCGTCACCACGGCCGTCACAGCGAAGCTCTACGCCGATGGCCGCATCAGCCGTGACCAGGTGACCGTAAGCTGCATCACCGGCAATGGTCTCAAGACCACCGACGCAATCGTGGGCCGCTTTCAGCAGGAGCGCGCCATCCGGCCGCGGCTCGCAGATTTCACAACCTACATGGAAGATCTCGAACAGGCAGCGCTGGGCGCCGACCTCGTCACTGCGGGAGGCGTCTATGTCAGTTAGAGTTACGCTGCCCACCGCCTTCACGCGCCACACCGACGGCCAGAAACAACTCAACTCCTCCGCCAATAATCTGCCCGGCCTGCTTGCTGAAATCGACCAAGCCTTTCCTGCGCTCGCAAGCCAGATCCGCGGCGACGATGGCAAGCTGCGTCGCTTCATCAACATCTACGTCAACGAGGAAGACATCCGTTTCCTGGGCGGCGACACCTACGCCTTCCAGGATGGCGATGAGGTCATGCTCATTCCGTCCATCGCCGGAGGATCGACGTCTGCCTGAGCACCGGGAATGGCAGTCCTGAGGGGAGGAGAAGCATCTTAACCTTTGACGCCAAGCAACGAGAGTCTTACCGTGGCGCACCTAAGGAAGTGCCCCGGTCTACGTAGACGGCGACTTCTCGGTAAGAAAGCTGGTGTTGCATGTGGATCATTCTCGCGGTTGTTCTCTTGGTAGCCTACGTCGTCGGTCTTGTCACGTTCAAAGCAGCGGGTCTTGCGATCCACCTGCTCCTCGTCTTTGCCGTTATCTCGTTCATCCTGCACTTCGTCATGGGCCGTCGCGCAGCATAGCGGCCGCGAAAACACAAGAAGGCCGACCCAAATGGGGTCGGCCTTTGTGCGTGACTGAAGTGCTACTGGTGCGCGACCGGCTGATGCGGCAACTCGCCCGCTGTCGGCGGAAGAACTCCAACAAGTGCCTCCGGCGTCTCTTCCTGCAGCTCCGGTAACTTGCCCTCGAGCGCGATGCCGAGCACCTCGTCCATCTCCTTCACGAAGTGAAGCTTCATCGATGACTTAATCAGCTCCGGCAGATCCGCTAGGTCCTTGCGGTTGTCTTCCGGCAAAATCGCCTCAAAGATGCCCGCCCGATGAGCCGCCAGCAGCTTCTCTTTCAGACCACCGATCGGTAGCACCTTGCCTCGCAGCGTAATCTCACCCGTCATCGCAATATCGCGACGCACCTTGATCTTGGTAAGCGCACTTGCCAGGCCAGTCGCCATCGTGATGCCGGCCGATGGCCCGTCCTTCGGAATCGCCCCTTCCGGCACGTGCACGTGGATGTCGACGTTGCGATAGAAATCCCGCGCCAGCCCAAGGTGCCGCGCGCGTGAGCGGATGTAAGACAGCGCCGCCTGTGCGGATTCCTGCATCACGTCGCCGAGCTGGCCCGTGGTGGTCAGTTTGCCCTTGCCGTCCAGCACCTGAATCTCGGTCTGGAGAATACTGCCCCCGACCTCGGTCCATGCAAGCCCGGTTACCAGGCCTACCTCGCTCTCCTCATGCGCCATCGTGTCCTTGAAGCGCGGGACGCCTAGGAACTCCGACAGGTTCTCGGCCGAAATCGCCTCTCTGTGTTCCGCGCCGTTCGTCACGACGCGCCGCGCCACCTTGCGGCACACGTTGCCGATCTCGCGCTCCAGATTCCGCACACCGGCCTCGCGCGTGTACAGGCGAATAATCCCTTTCAGCGCATCGTCCGTAAACGTGATCTGCTCTTCCGTCAGCCCGGTCCCTTCGCGCTGCTTCTTCACCAGGTACTGCTTGGCGATTTCAAGCTTCTCTATCTCCGTATAGCCGTGCAGCCGAAGAATCTCCATCCGATCCTGCAGCGGTCCAGGAATCGTATGCAGCACGTTCGCTGTGGCAACAAACAGCACCTGCGACAGGTCATACTCCACATCGAGGTAGTGATCCTGAAAGGTCGTGTTTTGCTCCGGATCCAGGACCTCGAGTAGGGCACTCGCCGGATCGCCGCGGAAGTCCGAAGCCATCTTGTCGATCTCATCGAGCATGAAAACCGGGTTCTTCGTGCCGGCCTTCTTCATCGACTGGATTACCTGCCCTGGCAAAGCGCCGATGTAGGTGCGCCGATGTCCGCGAATTTCGGCTTCATCCCGCACGCCACCCAGCGACATCCGCACGAATTTCCGTCCGGTAGCCTTTGCGATCGACATCCCCAGCGACGTCTTCCCCACGCCCGGAGGCCCGACAAAGCACAGGATCGATCCCTTCGGGTTCTTGACCAGCTGCCGCACCGCGAGAAACTCTAGGATGCGCTCCTTAATCTTTTCGAGCCCATAATGATCTTCGTTCAAGACCTGCTCTGCATTCTCAAGCGAGCGGATCTCCTTCGAGCGCTTACGCCACGGCACCGCCAGCAGCCATTCCAGGTAGTTGCGCGAAACCGTCGACTCAGCCGACATCGGCGGCATCGCTTCCAACTTCTTCAACTCCTGCATCGACTTCTCAAGCACGTCTTTCGGCATCCCGGCGGCTTCAATCTTCTTCTTCAGCTCGTCAAACTCCGACTTTTCGCCGCGGCCAAGTTCCTTCTGGATCGCCTTGATTTTCTCGTTGAGGTAATACTCCTTCTGGGCCTTTTCCATCTGCCGCTTTACCCGCGACTGAATCGTGCGATCCATGTTCAGCTTCTCGATCGCCACATCGAGCGCGTCGGCCACACTTGAAAGTCGCACCTCGGGGTCGAAGATCTCCAGCAGCTGCTGTTTCTCCTCGATCGAAAGCTGCAGGTTTGCCGCAATTGTATCCGCCAGCTTCGCCGGATCATCGGCGCGCACGCTCGCGGCCACGGTCTCGTAGTTTAGCGACTGCTGCAGCTTTACGTACTGCTCGAACAGCGCATGAACCCGCTGCACTAGCTGCTCCATCGCCGGTGTCATCTCCAGGCGATTATTGCTCGTGCGAACGGTCGCGACGAAAAAACCGTCGTCGTCATGCACCTCGCTGGCGCGTGCCCGCTCCACACCCTCCACCAGTACTTTGATGTTGCCGTCGGGCATCTTTACGCTCTGGACGATGTTGCCGATGGTGCCGGTCTGGTAGATATCATCGGCGCTCGGCTCATCCACCGACGCATCATGCTGCGTTGCCAGGAAAATCTTTCGATCGCCCGTGAGTGCCTCTTCGAGCGCACGCACGCTCGACTCACGGCCCACAACGAAGGGCGTCATCATGTACGGGAAGATGACCATGTCGCGAATAGGCATCATCGGCAGTTTGCGAACGTCACCGGTCAGAACTTCTTTGGATGGATTCATCATGCTCCCCTTTAGACGTTAATTCCGAATGAACGATGCAGCCTGCCGGCGACAGCTGCGGTGATTGTACTTCGCCGACGGTGCCCGCTGACAGGGAAGTGAGGGAAGCCGTCCCAGCAGAACTGTTTCGGGAAATCCTTGGCGCAGAACACGACTGCGGACCCAAAGGTCCGCAGTCGGCTGAAACTCTGCTTGCGCTTGCCTAGCCTGCTTTTTCCAGCGTCAGCGGCAGAGCCAGCGCACGCTTCTGCACCATGTCAGCCGTGATGACGAATTCCTTTACCTTCTTATTACCCGGAACGTAATACATCAGGTCCAGCATCAGCTCCTCGAGGATCATGCGCAGGCCACGCGCTCCCACCTTCCGCTGCATCGCCTCGCGTGCAATCTCCCGCGCCGCGTCCTCGGTAAAGGTGATCTTGACGCCCTCATAGTCAAACAGCTTCGCGTACTGCTTCAGAATCGCGTTGCGAGGCTTGGTCAGGATCTCCACCAGCGCCGCCTCGTCGAGCTCGTCCAGAATGCCGAGCACCGGCAGCCGCCCGACAAACTCCGGAATCAAACCGTACTTCAGCAAGTCCTGTGGCTCCGCCTGACGCAACAATTCAGCGTCCCGCTGCGCGCGGATCGGCCGAACATCTCCGTCCGGGGACTCCACCTCGCCCAGCGCCTTGAAGCCCAGCGCCTTCTTGCCGATTCGCCGCCCAATCACCTTCTCCAGGCCAACAAACGCGCCTCCGCAGATGAACAGAATGTTGGTCGTATCGACCGCCGTGAACTCCTGATGCGGGTGCTTGCGTCCACCCTGAGGCGGCACATTCGCCACCGTGCCTTCCAGAATCTTCAACAGCGCCTGCTGCACGCCCTCGCCGGATACGTCGCGAGTGATGGACGGATTCTCATCTTTGCGGCCAATCTTATCAATCTCGTCAATGTAGATAATGCCGCTCTGCGATCGCGTGACATCGCCGTCGGCGGCCTGCAGCAGCTTCAGAATGATGTTTTCCACATCCTCGCCCACATACCCGGCTTCGGTCAGCGTCGTCGCGTCCACAATCGCAAAGGGCACATCCAGCATCTTCGCCAGCGTATGCGCAAGCAGCGTCTTTCCCGAGCCCGTCGGTCCAACCAGCAGAATGTTTGACTTCGCAAGCTCAACATCATTGCCGCGCGTCTTGTTCATCTGAATCCGCTTGTAATGGTTGTACACCGCCACGGCCAGCTTCTTCTTCGTCTGATCCTGGCCGATCACATACTCATCCAGAAATGCCTTCACCTCCTGCGGCTTCGGAAGGTGCGCCGGAGCCGATCCAGGCTGCGCCTCCGACCGGTCGTCCTCAAGAATCGAGTTGCACACCGCAACACACTCATCGCAGATGTACGCCCGGGGGTAGTCCGAGGGCGAGGAAATCAGCTTCGCCACTGCGTCCTGAGACTTGTGACAGAAAGAGCACCGAAGCGAGTCTTCCGAGCCTCGTGATGTTTTCATAGTTGCACTGACTCCTGGCCTGACCGTAAGACGCTTACGTAAGTTTACACCCCGCCGCGGTGGCCGCGGCGCCTGTCGTCTGCCTCGGCATCCCCCAAATGGGGGAGCCCGAAGCGCGTGGCTCCGGGCTCCTAGCGAGGTCGCGAGGGCGGCCTAAATGCGCGGCCGGTCGATGATGTCGTCGATGATCCCGTACTCCTTCGACTGCGGTGCCGTCATGATGAAGTCCCGTTCCACATCGCGCTCGATCCGGTCCAAAGGCTGGCCCGTAGACTGGCTCATCAACTTGTTGGTGATCTCACGAATCCGCAAAATCTCCCGCGCGTGAATGTCAATGTCGGTCGCCTGTCCCGACAGGCCGCCCATCGACGGCTGATGAATCAGAACGCGTGCATTCGGCAGCGCAAACCGCTTGCCCTTCTTTCCCGCCATTAACAAAAACGCACCCATCGACGCCGCCTGTCCAATGCAGAACGTCACCACATCATTCTTGATGTACTGCATCGTGTCGTAGATCGCCAGGCCGGCCGTGATCGATCCACCGGGCGAGTTGATGTACAACTGAATGTCCTTTTCCGGATCCTCACCGCTCAGAAACAACATTTGCGCGATGATCACGTTCGCAATGTTGTCGTCGATCGGCGTTCCCAGAAAAATAATGTTATCGCGCAGCAGACGGCTGTAGATATCGTAGGCGCGTTCGCCCCGGCTCGTCTGCTCGATCACCATCGGTACTAAACCCATTGTTCTCCTCGTTCCTCGGTTCTGGCCGGCTCCAATCAGCGGGCGAGTTTCTCGTAAACAGCGGTTCCGGTGCGCTCGCGCCGCATCTGGTCGCGCATGCGATCCAGGCCTCCGTCCTTGCTCAGGCGCTCGCGGAGCGACTCCATCGGCTCGCGCGCCTGGATGGACGCGATCAACAGTTCGCGGTCCACATCCTCGTCGCTTACCTGCACACCCTCGGTCTCCGCCAGCCGGTCAAGAATCATCGACGCCCGCACCTCGTTGGTGGCCTGGTCGCGCTGCGCCGAGCGCAGCCGGACAAAGTCCAGTTGCCGCATCTCCTCGGTCGACATCCCCTGCTGCGCCAGCGCCCGCAGGCCGCGGTCCAGCCGCGCCTCAATCTGCTGCTGCACAAACGACTCCGGCACCGGGAAAGGGAAGCGCGCGATCATCGTCTCGAGCATCCTGTCCTTCGCCGCATTCTCGAGCGCGTCCTTTTTGCGATTCGTCGCGCGCTCACGCAGCTTGATCTCAAAATCCTCCCAGCTGTCGTAGTCTCCCAGCTGCTTGGCAAATTCTGCATCCCGCTCCGGGAACGTCTTGCGTTTTATCCCTTTCACCGTCACGTCATAGCCAACCGTCTTTCCCGCCAGCCGCGGCTCACCGAACTCTGCCGGATAATCTACCTCGAATCGCAGTTCCTGCCCGGGCTTGGATCCACGCAGCGCCTCGTTGAACGCTGGCAGTGTGGTTTTCCCGCCAACCTCCACCAGCACGTCATCACCCGTGATTGGCTCCGTCGGTGTGGCGTTCTCGACGCCTTCCTCGGTCACCGTCTGCGCCGTGTCCTTGATCTCGCCGCGAAACTGGATCTCCGCCCAGTCCCCATCGGCGAGCTCGCGATCTTCCTCCACCGGCTCCACCGTCGCCTGGCTCTCGATCGCCCGCGCCAGCTCCGCCTGGTACTCGTCTTCCGTCAGAGCAACGTCCGGCCGCTCGACCGGTGTGCTCTCATATCCCGCCAGATCGATCTCCGGCATCACCTCGAACGCCGCCTTGAACCGCAGCGGTTGCCCGTCAAACAGCTGCAGGTCCCGCACCTGTGGCTCGGAGACCGGACGCACCTTCTGCTCGTCCAGAGCCTGCCGGAAGCGTTGCCCAACCAGGCTTTCTAAGACCTCCTGCCGCACCTCCCGCGCAAACTTCGACCGAACCAGGCTCTCCGGCACCTTGCCCGCCCGGAAACCAGGAATGCGCGCCTGCCTTTGGTACCGCTTGACCACGGCCTTGAAGCTGCGCTCCACCTCCTCGGCCGGAGCCTCCACCTCGATCTCGCGCGTCAGATCCGGGTTCAGCGCCGGGCCATGCTGGTGGTGGTCGTGGCTGTGGTCGTCACCGTGCGCATGCTCGTGTGCTTCAAAGGAGCTTGTGTCCTGCGTCGCGCCCTGCTCTGGGGTCGTCTCGCTCAACTCAGTCGTTTCTGTCTGGCTCAAGGGGGTGCCTTCCACAAGATGGCTAAGATTTGCCGCGGGCGCAGCGTCTGCCGGTCACCCGAGAATGCCTCTTCCTCTTCACTGTACGGGGCTTCAGAAGCCGGGGTCAAACGCCGACGCCCTCACCATTACAGTGGCGGCGTCATCCCGCTCGAGAGCGGAAACAGCTCCAGCCGAATCCGCCACTGCGTCGTCTGCCCCGGCTCCAGCACCACCATGCCCGTATCCTCGTCCGCGCTCCACTCGCGACCAAACGGATCATCGTAATTGAATCGCGGATCCACCGTGATCGCATTGCTCCCCGGCCGGCTCTCCACTCGCACCGCCCGGATCGTCGGCGTCATGGCGGTCAGCCGCAGGCCGTAGTTGCTCTTCGGATCGCGCAGCTCCACCATCGGTCCCAGGTCCAGCAGCGCCGGCCGCAGATGCACAAACGTGTCGGCAAGCTCGGTCCCACGCAGCGGAGCGCCATCGCGGCTCGTAAAGTCGAAGGCCGTGCCACTTACCGGCAGCAGACGTCCGGTCGGCAGATCCGACCCGCTCCGCCGCTCGATCCGGACGCTGGACGGAAGATGCAGGCGCACCTGCGACCGATCTTCACTCAGCACCGCGAACCGCGGCCGCCATCCAATCCCGACCGGCTCCGGCTCCGTCCCGCTATTATGGGCCACGACGTGGATCTCCACCGCACGTCCGCTCAGCAGCACCGTCACCATGACGTCCGTCTTCGAAAGCCAGTGTCCGCCGAAGTCCCCGGCAGCAAACATCGCCTGCGACTCGCCCCCATCCGGCATCACGTTCGAAGAGATGTTGGTCGCGCGCCCCGCCAGCAGCAAACCCCCGTCTGAAAATGCATCCCCCAACCCCGCGCCCAGCCCCGCCGGAAGCGTCAACAGATGCCCGTGCCAGCTGGCTTGCACGCTGTTCTCGTCCGACACGCGCGTTCCCGGAAGCGTCCCCGACCACGGCAGCTCGATCGCCCCACCCATCTGCAGACTTCCGGCCCCCGCCTGGTCCGCCCCCGTCCCGCTCAGCCGCTCAGTCGCTTCCTCCACGGTCGGCGACGCCAAAAGCTGCACCTCACCCCTGTCCGGCAAATAAGCCGTGATCTGCAAGGTATTCATGCCACGCCCCGGCAACACGGTCGCCGACAGAAACTCCGGCATCGTGCTTCCCGCCATTTGCGACCGTTGCAGCACGATCGGGTCCAGCCCGCCTGGCTGCGGCGGCGCGGGAAGATCCGCAGGCCCCTCCGGCTTCAGCTCCGACTTCAACTTCGACAGGTGTCCCCGGCCTCGCTCCCGAAGGGCAAGCCCACCCGAGGCCAACACCGCCAGCAGAACAAACAGGGACGCCGTCGAGCGGTGGGTCGATACCCATCGTGCTACGCGACGCGGCAGCGTGAGCAGGTGTCGTCCGAGCAGCCGAGCATACATCCGACTGATCCGTGGGTCATCCACCGCTGCCATTCCTTGCCCGCATCCTCGCGGAGCCTGGCCTTATCGAGGAGCGAATGCTTCCCCTTCGGCCCTGTCTACTATAGTGGTTCCCCTCCTCCGCCACAGCCCGAAGGTCACCTGTGTCGCAGAATAGGACATCCGCGTTTCCCATTTCGGGTCAGCGGCGCGATGCTCTGCTAGCTCTGCGTTTCAGGATGGTCCATCGGCTTCAGCGGGTCGGGCGTCGGCGCCGCACTCGTCCAGCCGTACGTCTCATATCGCCAGTGCGCCACACCCCCGGCCAGCTCCAGCACCGTAAACCCCTCCGGCGTGCCCCACCGCGACCCATGCCACCAGTTCCCACACACCGCCCCAGAGGTCACGTACGGCGTACCCCGCCACCACACCGTCTCGTTGATGTGCGTATGCCCCTGCAGCACCGCGATGACGCGATGCCCCTCGAAGCACGAGATCGTCTCCCGCGAGTTGCCCACCAGAAATCCATGCAGGTTCGCTAGCACCTGCTGCTGCATCGCCTTCGCCGCTTTGTCGTCGCTGGGCGAGTACTGCGGCGCCGCCGACACCAGAGGCACATGCGTCGCCACCACAATCGGCGTTCCCACCGGTGTTGCCGCCAGATCTCCCCGCAACCACGCCATCTGTGCCGGATCGATCATCGCGTCAAACTCCCGCTCCGGCGTGATCTGGATCGAGTCCAGAATCACGAAGTGGTACCCCGCCCGATCGAACGAACGGTACGTCCGCCGGTCGAACCTCTGCTCAAACGCCTTCTTCCCATACAGCGGATCCGTTGTCGCCACGCCCGAATCCGGAGACCGCCCAAATACATCATGGTTCCCAATCACGTGCTCGACCGGAATCCCGTCCAGCGCGTGCGCCGTCTTCTCGTACTCGTCCAGCAACATCACCGAGCGCTCCCGCGGCACGCTCGCCATGTCCATCACATGGTCGCCGCCCTGGAGGCACAGGTCCGGCTTCATCGACCGGATCTTCCGCATCGCCAGCGCCGTTCCCTCATTCGCCCGCAGCTCCGGCTGGTTATGCGTGTCCGTAAAGAACACCATCCGCAGCGACCCGGCCACCGCCAGAGCCTGCGCGCGCATCGGCATAGCACCCGCGACGGCCGCAGCGGCAGAAAGAGAGAGAAAGTGGCGGCGATCCATCAGAGCCATACCCCGATCCTACGTCAACCGTGCCGCCGTCGCGTCCTCTACGCCGTCACCGCCGTCGCCGCCATGATCTTGTCCACCGTGATCGGGAAGGAACGAATCCGCTTGCCCGTTGCGTTGAAGATCGCGTTCGCCACCGCGGCCGAGGCGCCCGTAATCCCGATCTCGCCGATACCGCGCGCGCCCAGCGGGCTGAACTTCGTATCCGCGATGTTCAGGCACGTAACGTCCAGCGTACCGATGTCGGCGTTCACCGGCACGTGGTACTCGGCAAAATTCTCATTCGCCGTACGCCCGGTCGGCTGGTCGATGTGGGCCTCTTCATGCAGCGCCATCGAGACCGCCCACACAATGCCGCCTTCCAGCTGGTTGATGCCCGTCTTCCGATTCATCAGCGTTCCAATGTCGTAGGTGGCCACCACCCGCCGTACCTCCACCATATGCGTGTGCTCATCCACCGCGACCTCGGCAAACACCGCTCCCCAGGACTGCGAGGTAAATGCTTCATGGCTCTGCTCCGGCTCCGCCGAACCCTGGCCCTCCACCGGCTGCCCACCGTTGCGCGTCAAAATTGCCGCATACGTCTCCCCCCTGGACGGGTCCTTCTTTGAGAACAAGCGTCCATTCTTGAAGTCGAGATCCGCGCTTACCAGCCCATGCAGCGGCGACTGCGCATCCGCCACCGCCATCTCCGACAGCTTCAGCATCGCCTGCAACGCCGCCGCCGGGATCGCCGGACATACCGAAGCCGCCGTCTGCGAGCCACCGGAAACCGGCGCCTTCGGCAGCGTCGAATCGCCCAGCTTCACGTCAATCTGTGTCGGCGCAAGCCCCAGCGCATCCGCCGCCGTCTGCGCCATGATCGTGTACGTGCCCGTCCCCAGGTCCTGCGTCGCGGCACCGACGTACCCACGTCCGTTCGGCAAAAGCCGCACCACCGCCTGGGACGCACTGCGATTCGCGCCATAGATTGCCGTCGCCATGCCGTACCCGATCAGCTTCGACCCTTCGCGCATCCCGCCCGGCGTCGCCTGTCGCTTCGACCAGCCAAATCGGTCCGCAGCCTGCCCGTACGCCTCACGCAGGTGCTTGGAGGTCCACGGCTTGTCCTTCTCCACATCCTTCTCGGCATAGTTCGCCAGGCGCAGCTGCAGCGGATCCATCTTCAGCTCATACGCCAGCTCGTCCATCGCCGACTCGAACGCGGCCGTTCCCGTCGCCTCCCCGGGAGCGCGTTGAAAGGTCGTCACGCCCAGATTCGTCTCCACCAGCCGATGGCTCGTCTGGTTTGTTTTCGAGTCGTACAGATACCTCGTCTGGAACGCTGAAGGCTCGAGGAAATCCTCCATCACGGAAGTGTGCTCAATCACGTCGTGCTGGATCGCCGTCAACTTCCCATCCGCTGTCGCGCCCAGTTTGATGTTCTGCACCGTCGTCGGCCGCGTTCCTACCGGCCCAAACATCTGGTTGCGCTCGACCGCCAGCTTCACCGGCCGGTTCACCACCTTCGCCGACATCGCGCATAGCACCGCGTGCGACCACATCGACCCCTTCGAACCGAAACCACCGCCCGTGTACGGGCACATGATGTGCACATTGTCCGTTGGAATGCCAAGGTTGCGCGCAATGGTCATGCGGTCCCCATCGATGTACTGCGTCGCGTTGTACAACGTCAGCTTGTCGCCCACCCACTGCGCGATCGTCGCGTGCGGCTCCATGGGATTGTGGTTCTGCACCGGCGTCATGTAGGTTACGTCGATCTTCTTCGCCGCTGCCGCCATCGCCGACGGCACGTCGCCACGCTTCGTGTCCGCCGGTTCGCGGCCCTGTTGCTTCGGTGGCCGGCCCTCGTTCAGCCGCCCCTTGAAGTCCAGCTTCGCCGGCTCGCGGTTGTACGTCACCTTCAGCAGACTCGCCGCGTACCGCGCCTGGTCCAGGGTCTCCGCCACCACCACCGCAATCGGCTGACCGTTGTACCAGACATCTTTCTCCTGCAGCACCGTGATATGTCGACGAGCCGGCGGCTGCGGCTTGGGTTTCGGCAGCTCCGGTGCGTTGAACGGCGTGATCACCGCCAAGACCCCAGGCGCACCCTTTGCCGCTGTCTGATCGATTGCCTTCAGGCTCCCGCTCGCGATCGTGCTCTGCACCATCACCGCGTACGCCGGGTTCGGCACCTCGAACTCGTACGCGTATTTCGCCTTGCCGGTCACCTTCAGCACACCCTCATACCGGTGGTCCAGCTGCGGTTGCCGAACGTCATCCTTCTCTTCTTGAAGCAGCATTAGCTCTTTACTCCCTGTGCCGCCAGTGTCAGGCCGTGCACAACGCTCTGCTTGGCAAGCGCAATCTTGAATTCGTTATTCTGGTACCCCTTCGCCCCGCGCAACGCCAAGTCCGCGGCCTTCGCGAACGTTTCCGGAGTCGCCGGCTGCCCCACCAGCGCGTGCTCGGCCTCGGGCGAGTGCCACGGCTTGTGCGCTACACCTCCCAGTGCCAGCCCCGCCGACCGGATTGTCTGTCCATCCATCTCGAGCCCTGCCGCCACCGACACCAGCGCAAACGCATACGACTGCCGGTCGCGCACCTTCAAATACCAGGAGTTCCGCGCAAACTTCGCCCCCGGCAGATCTACCGCTGTGATGAGCTCGTCGGACCGCAGCACCGTATCCACCTGCGGCGTCGATCCCGGCAGCCGATGAAACTCTCGCACCGGAATCGACCGCTTGCCTTTCGGTCCCTCCACCAGCACCGTCGCACTCAGTGCCGACATCGCCACGTTCATGTCCGAAGGGTTCGTCGCAATGCACGTCTCCGGGCTGTTCGTCCCCTTGTCCGTCTGGCCCAGAATTGCGTGAATCCGGTTGAACCCCTGGATCGCGCCGCAACCCGACCCCGGCATCCGCTTGTTGCACTGCGGAAACGCCGTGTCCATGAAGTAGTAGCAGCGCGTCCGCTGCAGCAGGTTGCCGCCCGTCGTCGCCATGTTGCGTAGCTGCGCGCTCGCCCCGCTCAGCAACGCCTGCGACAGCAGCGGATACTGTGCAATCACCGCTTTATTGTTGGCCAGATCGCTGTTGCGTACGAGCGCCCCTATCCGCAGACCGCCGTCCGGCAACGTGGTCACCTCGGTCAACGCGACGTGGTTGATGTCGATCAGCGCCGTCGGGTGCTCAACGTCGTACTTCATCAGGTCAACTAGGTTCGTGCCGCCACCCAGGAACTTCGCGCCCTTGCCCGCTGTGATTGCATGCAGCGCCGCGTCCTCGCTTGTCACACGTTGATAAGAAAACGGATTCATACCTGAGGAACTCCTTGGTACGCCGCGCGCACTGCCGCGACAATGTTGGGGTACGCGCCGCAGCGGCAGATGTTGCCGCTCATGCGCTCGCGAATCTCGTGGTCGGTCAGCTCCGGCCGCGACGTCTTGCCGCTCTCAAACGAAACTACCGAAATCTCACCGCGCTTCTGCTCGTCCAGCAGCGCCACTGCAGAGCAAATCTGCCCCGGCGTGCAGTACCCACACTGGTAGCCGTCATGCACCAGAAACGATTCCTGCACCGGATGAAGCTGATCGCCTTTGGCCAGCCCCTCGATTGTGGTGATCTCCGCACCTTCCGCCGCAAACGCCAGCGTCAAACACGAGTTCACCCGTCGTCCATCCACCAGCACCGTGCATGCGCCGCACTGCCCATGGTCACAACCCTTTTTCGATCCGGTCATGCCCATGTGCTCGCGCAGCGCATCCAGCAACGACGTTCGCGTATCCAGCGCGAGGCTCTTCGATTCGCCGTTCACCTTCAGCGTGACGCTGCCGGTCTGCTGCTCGGCCTGCGCACCTTCTGCAACCGCCAAACCCGGCAATCCAGTCGCCACACCCGCCGACAACACGCCGGCAGCCTTGATAAAGGTGCGGCGCGAAACGTCGGCGCTGGTGCTTGTCGTCGATTCTTCGACCGGCAAGTCCTCACATGGAGAAGTGCTCATTCAACGTACCTCGCGAAGCTCAAAAATTTGGGAAGCTCAAAATGTAGGATTCAGGGGGAGTCGGGCGTGAAGGGACTCACATTGGGATCGCCTTCATCATAGACGAACCCCGCCGCTCGAAAGATGCTCTCGTACCGAGCCGTATAAAGCCGAGACACGCCGTCCCGATCATCGTTCCGCTGCTCCAGCACACGTGCACCTCCAACGTTTGCCCCACACACCGAAAGCGCAGTAAACTAAAGTGTCAACCCGGCAACGCGGAACCGCCGCGCCGAACGTGAGGAGTCGCAAAATGGCAAAGCGTCGTGGCAATCCAAATTGGGGCAAGCCGGAGCCGATCGGACCCGTCGTCCCGACCGTGACTTCATTCGAGCAGGTTGTCAAAGAATACAAGCTCACCCCCGACCAGTACGTCCGGTCAACCCGCCTCCGCGAGTGGGCGCGCCGCAATAAGAATTCCAAGTACATCCCCGAAGCCCTCCTCGAAGCCTGGGGCTTCGAAATCGAGTCGACCCTCTAAAACCGTTCCATCACGTCCGACTCCCCATCGCGCACGCCGTCCCCACACATCGGGGCGGCGTCGTTGTTTTCACACCAACGTTTGCCGTAAACCTCCGCCCGGTGCGAACCTGAACACACGCATTGCTTCAAAGGAGTCCCCATGTTTGCCAGCGTCCCCGAGGCCATCGCCGACATCCAGCAAGGTCGCATGGTCGTCGTCATTGACGACGAAGATCGCGAAAACGAGGGCGACTTCACTCTGGCCGCCGAGCATGTCACCCCCGAAGCCATCAACTTCATGGCCAAATTCGGTCGCGGCCTCATCTGCCTCACCCTCACCGAAGAGCGCGCCGACTACCTCCAGCTCGCGCCCGCCTCCCAGAAAAACACCTCACGCTTCGGCACCGCCTTCACCGAGTCCATCGAGGCTCGCGAAGGCGTCACCACCGGCATCTCCGCCGCCGACCGCGCCCACACCATCCGCGTCGCCGTCGACCCCTCCTCCACCCCCGAAGACCTCGCCCGCCCCGGCCACGTCTTCCCCCTCCGCGCCCGCAAAGGCGGCGTCCTCGTCCGCGCCGGACACACCGAAGCCACCGTCGACCTCGCCCGCATGGCCGGCCTCATTCCCGCCGGCGTCATCTGCGAAATCCTCAATGACGACGGCACCATGGCCCGCCTGCCTGACCTCCAACGCTTCTGCCACGAGCACGGCCTCAAGATGCTCACCGTCGCCGAACTCATCCGCTACCGCCTCCAGCACGAGCGCTACATCCACCGCGTCGGCGAGTCCACCCTCCCCACCGACCACGGCGACTTCCGCATGATCGCCTACGGCAGCGAAACCGACCCCCGTGAAAGCCACGTCGCGCTCGTCTTGGGTGAGGTTGGGGCAGAGGTCAGGGGCGTGGTCGCTGGCGCTGACCCCATCCCCGTCCGCGTCCACACCCACTGCCTCTCCGGCGACGTCTTCGGCGCCACCCTCTGCGACTGCCGCGAGGTCATCGACGGCTCCCTCCGCGCCATCGCCCAAGCCGGCCGCGGCGTGCTTGTTTACCTCCACAACGGCACCCCCGGATTCACCGTCGAACCTGCGACCATCCCGCCCTCGCTCCGCCTCCACCGCGGCGCCCGCCCTCGCACCGGCGACCACCCCGACCCCCTTAGTCAGCGCACCCTGCGGGAAACAGGCCTCGGCGGTCAGATCCTCTCCGACCTCGGCGTCGGCAAAATCCGCCTGCTCACCAACACCCCTACCCACGTCCCCGCGCTCCAGGGCTTCGGCATCGAGATCGTCGAGCAGATCTCCATCCCCACGCGCCGGCGCACCCGCCTCACCCCCGCTTAGCCTGCCGTCCCACGCAGGCCGCTATCGCTGCCCGGCAAACGCCGTCTGCTCCAGCGCGGCAAACTCCGGATCCCCCCGGAGCTGTCGAAACTCCGGGTCCTGCCCAAAAAAGAAGAAGTTCGAGCACCGATCCCGCACCGCCGCCCGGATCACCGACATGGCATCCGTGCTTCCGCCGACGTACTCGCCCCACGTCCGCTCACACCGCTGCGCCGTCATATCCTCCGCCGGCCACAGCTTCGCGCCCACAGCACCCCCGGTCCCTCGACCCGTCGTCTCCGCCGCGTCCTCTGGTCCCGGTGGATCGCTCGGCCGCATTCTTCGCGCCTCGTCGCCCCGTCCCTCCGCCCGAAGCAGTTGCGAAAGATGAAACCGCGCCGGCACAAACTCAGGATTCGCACCCAGCACGAACCGGTACTGTTCCATGGCTGCCGCCCGCCGCCCCTGGTTGAAGTAAATCCACCCCAGGTTGGTATGCGCCGTCAGCGACAGTGGCGTCTCCCGGATCACCGCCTGTGTCTCCCCCTCCGCTTCCGCATACCGGTGCTCCGGCAGCATCACAAACACCGCCATCCACAGCCGCGGCAGGCTCGCATGCGGATCCAGGGCCAGCGCCACGCGAAATTCGCGCTCCGCCGCTGGCAGGTCCCATCGCTCCAGCGCCTCCACCGCTCCCACCACCGCATGCGCATCGGCCAGCTCTGGCGCCAGCCGCACCGCCTTCTCCCCCGCCACGCGCGCGCGGCCCGCAGCCGCTCTGATGGCGCCGATCCGTTCAGCGCCATCAGGATTTCCGTCTCCGCCAGCCCCACCAGCGGTGTCGCCGACTTCGGGTCCGCCGCAATCGCCTGTCCAAAGGCATGTCTCGCCAAGCCGTAATCCATCTCCGTCCGCAGCCCCAGGTGATACCACCCCGTCAGCTCCGTCAGCCGCTCCGGACGCGTCACCTCCGCCCCACGCCCTGTCCGCAGCAGCACCGGCAACAGCGCCCCGGCATCGCTCAATCGGCCCTGGCCACCTCCGCTTGGCGTCGTCGACGTCGTCGCGTTTCCTTTGTCCGCGCCGTGGTCCGCCCCCGGTGCGCTTGCACCATCGTCCCCCGCCCCCGGCGGGGTCCCACGTCCTCCCCCGGCATCCCGGTCCACGAAGGTCGTCCCGACGTCCACAACCGTTCCCATCCGCCCAACACCGAACCAGCCTCCCACGCGCGATGCTCCTGCGCTGGCCAGCACGCCGCATCCCCCCGCCACCAGCCCAAACAGCACAACGAACGACCACACCGGCCACCGACTCGACGCCGTCGCCCCTGCTGGCAGCAAGGCCGGCAGTGAATCCGGAGCAACGGGAAACGGCGCCCCGCCCATCTCCGCCTCGCCTGCCTCTACCGATTCCGCCGCCACCGCCGCACTCTCTCGTCGCACCTCGGCCAGAAACCGGAACCCCACCCGTGGCACCGTCCCCACGTACACCGGCTGCCGGGGGCTGTCATCGAGCGCCACCCGAAGCCGCCGCACCGCGCTGTTCAGGCTCTGGTCAAAATCAACGAACGTCTCTTCGCCCCACAGCCGCAGCCGCAGACTTTCCCGCGTCACGACCTGCCCAGGATTTTCCAGCAGCGCCAGCAGGATCCGGTACGGCTGCTCCTGCACCACCACCCGCACCCCGTCGCGCAGCAGGCAGTGCCCGGCTTGATCGACCGTGAACGGACCGAAATGCAGCAAAGGCGATCTTTGCGGAAACATGGTGTGGCCTCTCTTGGGGAACATCAAACCGCGGCGGGGAGACAGCGGCGATGAGGCCACCAGTATAGGATTGCCCGTCACACTGGCTATCTCTATCGGCAGATCGGGCTAGCCGAAGGTAATCGGTCTCCCGCTCGGTGGTGCGTTCGCCCGTACTGCCCCAGGTCAGAAATGAGTCAGATTGCCGTCAGGCATGGCTCTCGCCAGACGGAACATACTGAGACCCAGCCGGCCGGACCACACCAGGGAGCACCCCCCCCCCACACCACGTCTTTGCCCCCCGTCCCAAGCCGACACCCTTTGATCGCTCCAGCAGCTCGCCTGGAGCCAGACATTGGTAGGCGGCCCCCTGCCAGTACGGAGCGGGCGGTTCGAGCCTCGCGCACGGCCGCCAACCTCCGTCCCTCCGCCCGTCACCCACGCCGCAGCCCGGGATACCATAGACCCGGGCGTCCCCGGCAAGCGACGCTCGCGAAAGGCACCGCTCCTTGAAGGCTCTCGTCAAACGTTTGAACCAGCCCGGCCTCTCCCTCGAAGACGTCCCCGAACCCACCCCCGGTATCAACGACGTCAAGATCCGCGTCCTCCTCACCGGCATCTGCGGCACTGACCTCCACATCTACGACTGGGATGCCTGGGCTCAGCGCACCATTCCCCTCGGCCTCACGGTCGGCCATGAGTTCGTCGGCGAAGTCATCGAGGCTGGCTCCAACGTCACCGACTTCCACCCCGGCGACCTTGTCTCCGGCGAAGGCCACGTCGTCTGCGGCCGCTGCCGCAACTGCCTCGCCGGCCGCCGCCACCTCTGCGCCCACACACTCGGCACCGGTGTCCAGCGCCCCGGCTGCTTCGCCGAGTTCATCGTCCTTCCCATGGCCAATGTCTGGCGTCACTCGCCCCGCATCCCCCGCGAGATCGCCGCCATCTTTGACCCCCTCGGCAACGCCGTCCACACCGCCCTCGCCTTTCCCGTTCTCGGCGAAGACGTCCTCGTCACCGGCGCCGGCCCCATCGGCATCATGGCCGCCGCCGTCGCTCGCCACGCCGGAGCCCGTTCCGTCGTCATCTCCGACCCCCATCCCTTCCGCCGCGCGCTCGCCGAGAAAGTCGGCGTCACCCTCGCCATCGACCCCCGCGCCACATCGCTCGCCGACATCCAGCCCGAACTCCACATGTCCGAAGGCTTCGACGTCGGCCTCGAAATGTCCGGCAACCCCCACGCCTTTCGCGACATGCTCGCCAACATGAGCCATGGCGCCAAGATCGCCATGCTCGGCATCCCCCCCGAACCCATCGCCATCGATTGGAACCACGTCATCTTCAACCAGCTCACCCTCCGCGGCATCTACGGCCGCGAAATGTACGAGACCTGGTACAAAATGACCGTCATGCTCGAAAGCGGCCTCAACATCTCCGGCATCATCACCCACCGCCTCCCGTGGCAAGACTTCGAGCAAGGCTTCAGCGTCATGCGCTCCGGCGACTCCGGAAAGGTGCTCCTCCACTGGGCTGACTAGGTGTCCTCAACCGATTCCGCATCCCACACGCAGACTCCGCATACACCCAGCACCACATCCTACTTGTCAGCCCGCGCGTAACCACTATGATCGAAGCAGCGTCTGATGGGCGGCGACGGAGCTCATGGACGCAACACCCCATAAAAGCACGCCGGACGGAGCAACTTCAGGCCCATGCGAACAACAAACGGCGACGTGACCGCTGGTACCGTGCAACCCAAGTCCGACAGCCTCTTCGAGCGCGTCGCCTGGTTCTACGCCCTCTGTCGCGAGTACCTCTTCCGCGATCACACCGAAGAAATCACCGGCGCGCTCTTTCCACCCACCGGTCCCGAACCCGGCACCCGCCTCGTCGAGCTCGGCTGCGGCCCAGGCTTCTATGCCTGTCGACTCTCCGAAGAGTTCCCCGATCTCCGCACCACCGGCGTCGACCTCTCCGAAACCCTCATCCGCCGCGCCGAGTCCCGCGCCGCCTCCCGCCACCTCTCCAACTGCACCTTCCAGCACGCCGACGCGCACTCCCTCCCGTACCCCTCGCACTCCATCGACGCCATCGTCGTCTCCCGCCTTTTCCTCATCGTCCCCGATAAAGAAGGCATCGTCCGCGAAATCTTCCGCGTCCTCAAACCCACCGGCCGCGTCTTTGTCGCCGAGCCCACCTCCGGCTTCCGCACCCGCCTCCCCCTCGCTCTCATGTGGCTGCTCGCCCGCCTCACCACCTCGCCCGCCGGCAAATACCGCGAGCCCCAGCAGGCCGACGTCATGAGCCACCCCGACTTCAGCAAACTTATCGAGTCCCAACCCTGGGCCAGCATCGACCTCCACTACGACGGCTGGTACCAGTACGCCATCTGCCAGCGCGGGGACGCCACCTAGACCCCTCGCGAATCCCTGCGCAGCCTTCGCGCTCTTTGCATTCGCTCTGCTTCCGCCCTTGTCTCACCCCAATCTCCCACCCAACTCCAGTACCCTGAAACCGGAATGACCTACCCCATCCTCGACCCATCCTCCCCCCGGCCAGAGTTCGCCGGCCTCTGCGCCCTCGCCGTCATGAGCAAGGCCCCTCGCGCCGGCAAAGTCAAAACCCGCCTGGCCCCGCCCCTGACCCTTACTCAGACCGCCGCCCTCAACATCTGCTTCCTCGGCGACACGGCCGCCAACCTCGCCGCCGTCGCCGGCGCCCAAGGCCTCGTCTGCTACACCCCCGTCGGTGACGAAGCCGCCTTCGACCATCTCCTCCCCCCAACCTTCAGCCTCATCCCCCAGCGCGGCGACACCTTCGGCGAGCGCCTCCTCGCCGCCGCCACCGACATCCTCGCCTGCGGCTTCTCGGCCGTCTGCCTCATTGACTCCGACTCCCCCACTGTCCCGCAGGCCGCCTTCGACCGCGCCGTCTCCGAGCTCGCCCGCCCCGGCGACCGCGTCGTCCTCGGCCCCTCGCACGACGGCGGCTACTACCTCATCGGCCTCAAACAGCCCCACCCCGAGCCCTTCAGCCGTATCACCTGGTCCACCGAGTCCGTCGCCGAGGAGACCCGCAACCGCTGCCGCGAAGCCGCCCTCGAGCTCGTCGAGCTCCCCCTCTGGTACGACGTCGATGACGCCGCCACCCTCCAGCTCCTCGCCGCCGAGCTCCTCGCCGATACCCCACCCCCCTTCACCCTCCACCCCGGCCACCCCGCCCCCCAGACCCGCCAGTTCCTCCTCGACCTCCAAACCACCGGAGATCTCCCCGCCGCATGACCCCCACGCAAATCAACGCCCGCTCAAAGCCCGTTCATTGGACAGACGCCCGTCCGTGGCAAACCAACCTCGCCCTCGCCCTCCTCGGCGCCCTCCTCTTCCTCCTCTCCCGCCACCTCCCCTTCGAGTACAACGACTTCACCATCGGCTTCTCCGGCACCTCCGGCTGGTCGGTCTGGTGCTACGCCCTCGCCGCGCTCCTCGTCCTCTTTGGCCCGACAGATCGCTTCACCTTCCCCCTCATCCTCGCCGTCGCCGTCGCCTGCCGCCTCACCGTCCTCCCCTCCGACCCCGTCCTCTCCTCTGACATCTACCGCTACGTCTGGGACGGGGTCGTCCAGCACGCGGGTGTCAACCCCTACCGCTACGTCCCTGCAGACCCCGCCCTCGCCTTCCTCCGCGGCGCCTCCGACGGCAACATCTTCCCCATGATCAACCGGGCGAACTACGCCCGCACCATCTATCCCCCCTTCGCCCAGATCCTCTACTTCGTCATCACCTTCATCTCCCCCACCATCGTCTGCATGAAAACCATCCTGGTCCTCTTTGAAGGCCTCACCCTCTGGACCCTCGTCCAGATCCTCCACCACCTAGGCCGCCCCCGCGAATACGTCATCCTCTACGCCTGGTGCCCTCTCCTCATCTGGGAAATCGCCGGCTCCGGCCACATCGACGCCGCCGTCATCGCCCTCACCACCCTCGCCGTCCTCTCCCGCCTCCGCCGCCACCGCCTCCTTACCGGCCTCTTCCTCGGCCTCGCCGTCCTCACCAAGTTCTACCCCCTCGCCCTCTTCCCAGCCCTCTACCTCCTCAAACCCGAAGGGGGAAGTGACCTCACCCCGATTCGCCCCACCCCCAAATCCGTCATCCGCCGCCTCGACTGGCACATGCCCGCCACCATGCTCGCCCTCGCCATCGTCCTCTACGCCGTCTACTCCTCCGTCGGCCTCGGCGTCTTCGGCTTCCTCCACGGCTACGTCGCAGAAGAAGGCATGTCCACCGGCGCCCGCTACTTCCTGCTCGAACAGGCCCAGCACCTCCCCGGCCTCCATACCCTCTCCTCCACCGCCTACACCCTCTTCGCCGGCGCCACCCTCCTCGCCCTCACCGCCTGGGCCTTCCTCCGCTCCAACAACCTCCGCCTCCGCGCAACCCAGGGCAGCCCGTCCTCACAACCGACGACTCAGCCGAATCGACGCGACCCCGGCGTTTCTCCCATCCCCACACCGCTCCCGGCCGCAGTCCCAGTCAGACTCGACCAGGTCTACGCCACAGCTACCGAACCCACCCCCGACGCGAACTTCCTCCTCCCCACCCTCGCCCTCGCCTGGGCCCTCATGCTCCTCTTCTCCCCCCACTACCCCTGGTACGTTGCCTGGCTCATCCCCTTCCTCGTCCTCCTCCCCAATCTCCCCCTCGCCGCCTACCTCCTCGGCTTCTTCTATCTCTGCACCACCGCCCTCGCCGTCGGCTCCGGCCCCAGGCAGTTCCTGCTCAACCAATACCTCTACGCCGGCCTCCTCCTCGCCGCCGGCATCCACGTCGCCCTCCTCCGCTGGCCCACCTACCGCCAACTCACCTCCGTAGCCTGAACCCCATGCCGCCCGACCAGATCTCCGTCATCATCCCCGCCCTCAACGAAGCCGAATCCATCGGTCCCGTCGTCCGCTCCATGCCCTGGCACCTCATCGCCGAGTGCCTCGTCGTCGACAACGGTTCCACCGACGCCACCGCCGCCAACGCCACATCCGCCGGTGCCCGCGTCGTCACCGCCCCCCGCGGCTACGGCTCCGCCTGCCTCGCCGGCTCGCTCGCCGCCCTCCCCACCTCCACAGTCCTCGTCTTCCTCGACGGCGACGGCGCCGACATCATCGCCGACCTCCCCCGCCTCACCTCTCCCATCCTCGCCAACACCGCTGATTTCACCATAGGCTCCCGCATCCGAGGCCAACGCGAACCCGGCTCCATGCTCTCCTCACAGATCTTCGCCGCCCACCTCGTCGGCACCCTTCTCCGCCTCGTCCCTTCCGTCCGCCGCGCGGCCCGCTACACCGACATGGGCGCCTTCCGCGCCATCCGCCGCGACTGCCTGGGTCAGCTCCGCATGTCCGAGCTCACCTATGGCTGGAACCTCGAAATGCAGATCAAAGCCGCCCAACACGGACTTCGCATCCTCGAGCTCCCCGTCAACTACCGCAACCGCATCGGCGGCGAATCCAAGGTCGCCGGCAACCTCCAGGCCTCCCTCAAAGCCGGCACCCGCATCCTCGAAGTCCTCTTCCGCGTCGGCCTCTCCCCCCGCCAACCGTAACCGCTCGCCTCCCGCTTTGGGCCACGTTGGTGGAGCATCGGAAAACCTTCCTCTGGTTGCCATCCACGCGGGGTAGTCTGTGACATGTTCGTCAAGCTGATCCTGCCGGCACTGACCGAGGCCACAAGTCCGCTCTCTCGTCCGGTCAAGTACTCCCTCTTTCCGCCGCTCGGCCTCGCAGGTCTGGCCGCGTATCTACCTTCCACATCCTCACGCCGTACCCCGGAACTTCCACGTTTACCCGCATGGAACAAGCCGGCCGGCTGCTTCACCGCAACTGGGATCTCTACGACACGCGACACACCGTCTTCCAGCCCGCCCGCATGTCCGCGGAGCATCTGAAAAGGGGGTACTGGCGCGCCTACCAGCAGTTTTATCGCTGGCCCAACATCCTCGCCGCCGCTCGGTCCAAACCCAATCTGATCGGCGTCGCCCGTCACATGGCCTACTCCGCCGGATGGAAGAAGTTCGAGCCCCTGTGGGACACCGTTCTGCGTGCCCGCCGCGCCGCACGGATGCGGCCCGTGCTCGAATCCGTCCTGCACAGCTTCGGAAAGCTGACCCCACAACGCGTGGAACAAACCCTCCGGGGCCAGCTCGAACACCGGCCATCGACCCCGCTCACGGATCCCCTTGTGCATATCCACTAAATTCCCAGCGTAGCCGCGCGATCGCTCACGATGGCACGAAAGCAGCACGGCTACACTCTCCTTCAGTGACTCTCACCCTCGACATCCGCCCCAACCTGCGCGACCCCCGCTACCCCGCCGGCCCGGCGGTCGCCCGTGACCTCCTCGCCGGCCGGGTACCCCGCAACGCCGCCCTCCGCATGATCGACACCCGCGAGCGCTTCGGCGACCTCAACCACTACACCGTCTTCGGCCACCACTTTTACCAGCTCAACCACCCCGACCTCATCGCCGACTTCTTCACCAAAGACGCCCCCAACCACCACCGCAACCTCGTCATGCAGCGCTCCCGCGACGTCCTCGGCCACGGCCTCCTCACCTCCGAAGAACCCCTTCACATGCGCCAGCGCCGCCTCATGCAGCCCGCCTTCCTCCGCGCCCGCATCGCCGCCTACGCCGACACCATCTCCCAGAAAACCCTCGACCTCACCACCCGTTGGCAGCCCGACACCACCCGCGACCTCCACGCCGACATGCTCGAGCTCGCCCTGCGAATCGTCGCGAAAACCCTTTTCGACCTCGACTCCCTCGCCGCCCCCGCCCAACTAGGCAGACCCGCCGAACCCGACAACGACGACTCCGCCACCGCCCAGTTCGCCTCTGCTGTAGCCAGCTTCATGAACTTCGTCCCCCTCGCCTTTCTCCCCTTTTCCCGCCAGATCCAGCAGCTCCCCATACCCTCCATGCGCCGCCTCGAGCGCGGCCGCGCCTTCCTCGATACCTTCATCTACCGCATCATCGCCCAACGCCGCGCAGACCCCACCGACCGCGGCGACCTCCTCTCCATGCTCCTCTCCGCTACCGACCCCGACCCCGAAACACCCGCAGAGCAGGGAAGCACCACACCCCCAAGCTCCAACAAAATGACCGACCAGCAGCTCCGCGACGAGTGCGTCACCATCATCCTCGCCGGCCATGAAACCACAGCCAACGCCCTCTCTTTTGCCCTCCACCTCCTCGCCCAACACCCCGAAACCCAAATTGCCCTGGCTGCCGAAGCCACCGCCGCCCTCGGCACCCGTCCCCCCACCGCCGCCGACTACCCCGCCCTCCCCCTCGCCACACAGGTCTTCGCCGAAGCCATGCGCCTTTACCCACCCGTCTGGGTCACCGGCCGTGAGTGCGCCATACCGTACGAAATCGCCGGCTACCAGATCCCCGTCGGCGCCGCCCTCCTCGCCCCTCAGTTCGCCGTCCACCGCGACCCTCGCTTCCACCCCAACCCCGACCGCTTCGATCCCTCCCGCTTCACCGAAGCCGCAAAATCCACCCGCCCCCGCTACAGCTACTTTCCCTTCGCTGGCGGCTCCCGCCAGTGCATCGCTGAAGGCCTTGCCTGGATGGAAGGCACTCTCTGCCTCTCCATCATCGCCCGCGGTTGGCGCCTCACCCCCACGCCCCGCACCCCCGCGCAACTCGCCCTGCGCCCCGCCGTCAGCCTCCGCCCCGCCCGCGGCGTCCATCTCCACCTCGCCCGCCGCACCCCCGCCGCATGACCACGCCTGCGCCACTCAGACCTCTCCACCTCACTCTCTTCCTCGCCGGCATCTCCGCCCCTCACCCTCCTCTCCGTCGACACGGCTGTCCCCGCCGTCCCTGCCATCGAGAGCGATTTCGGCCTCGCCCCGGTAACGGATCCCTACCTCAGCCCTTTCTCGCTGGCTACGCAATTACCCCTGTCCTCGGCGGCCAACTCGCCGACCGCCGCCGCCTCGTCCTTCTCGCAGCCCTCACCCTCTTCGTCCTCGCCGAGCTCCTTGCCGCCGCCGCCTCACCTTCCCTCTTCGTCCTCGCCGCCCGCCACCTTTTAAGACTCGGCCGCCGGCGTCTGCGTCGCTCTTCCCCTAGCCAGAACCCGCGACCTGCTCACCGGAGCCTCGCCCGCCGCCGCATCGCCGCATCGCTACTGTCGTCGGCGTCTTTCCCCTCCTCGCCCTCATCGCCGGCGCATCCGTCCTACGCCGTGGCTCTTAGCGCTTCATCTTTTCCCTTCTCGCCGCTCTCGCCGTACTCCTTCTGTTCCTCACCCTCGTCTTACCCGAGTCCCTCTCGCCCCACCGCCGCTCCATCCTCCGCCTCCCGCAGCTTGCCCGCAACGACCATAGCCCTGCTCGCCCAATCCATCTTCCTCGGCCACGCCATCGTCTACGCCCTCAACTTTGCCTGCATCTTCTCCTTCATGTGCGTCGCCATGTCTCTCGCCTCCCTCCTCACCTATACCCTTCTTCCGCGCTCATCCTCTACTGCCTAAGCTCCAATCTCCCGCATCGCTGCGCAAGGCTCTCCGGCTCAAAGTTCGCATCGCACGACGCGCCAGATACTACAACTTCCGACCCTCATGCGCATTCCCCCGAGACGTGAGCCTAGTCGCCGCCGCCCTCATCCACAGCTATATTCGCCTCACCTTCGCTTCCAGGCAAGCAAAATCCACGCAACACCAAACCAGGATTCCCGAATCGGGAATCCGACGCCAGCGCCCTCGACTCGTCAACTGCCCACCTACCCCCACCACGTCTGCATCGTCCCGCCAATCGGCCCTGTCGCCGGATAGCGCACCCGTCCCATCCCCTCGCGCATCGCTGCCGTCGGTGCTTCCCGGCATATATCCCACGTCTCCCCCACCGGGTACGCGCCCACCACCAGGAAATCTGCACTTGCTGAAGTCCGGCAGTGACCCGTTCCCGTCGGCAGCAGCAACACATCCCCGGCCCCCACCGAGACCGCCCGCCCACCCTCACCGCCGAGCACCAGCCTCGCCTCGCCTCCCGCAATCCCCAGCACCTCGTGCGCCGTGGAGTGATAGTGGTGAAAGCTGTAAACTCCATCGCGCCACTGCGCCGGCCAGCCATTCCGCGCGAACTCCCGCTCCATCGCCGAAGCCATCCCATCCCCTGGTCGCTCTCCGCCAAACCGTCCCCGCCACACCAGCACCGGCACAACATTGTTTGGCATCCACCCGTTTGCCCCCAGCTGCATCCGCTCCGGCCCACCCTCCACCCTCGCGTCTCCCATGGCGGCCCCTGCCTCTCAAACTTCCTAAGATGCTCCCGCCTGCCGATAGGAAATACTCACAGCACTTGGCGTACTAAATCGCGCGAATCGCTACACTGGAAATAGAAGAAAACACCCAAAAGAAAAAGAAACATCTCGCAGCTGCAGGCGTCTGTGGGCGCCCGGCATACAAACCCAGCAACCCTGCACAGGAGATGGCAAAGGGAGATCTAAATCATTGATGCAGAATAATTTGCAGCTAAGTTCTTTCCGGTCAGGATTTTGCAGCGCAGGCCTTGTGCAAGCCTTTGAAAGGAGAGAACTTAGGTTCAAATTACCGCGCAGGGGGAGGGGGAGAGAGAGGTGGGTGAGGGGGAAGGAGGAAGCCACCCACTACAGCGCCGACAGATCCTCAAAAAGATCCAGCATCTGCCGAGCCGGCACCGCCTCCGCACTCGCCATCAGCGTGTAAAACTCCTCGCCGCCATGCTTCGCAAACAGATCCTTGGTCCGCTCCATCAGCGGCGCCTGCGACGCATGCGTCCGAAACGCCTCCGCCTTCCGCGCCCGCACCGCCTCGATGTCCAGCCGCACCGTCCACGGCGCCGGCATCGGAGCCTGCCGATCCGGCATAAAGAAGTCGGTCGACAGGTGAAACAACCGCCGCGGCTGAAACACCGCGCCCACCTCGGGATACCGCTTCTCCCGTCCCGACCAGTGAAATGCCGCCGTCGCCAGCGCCGACGTCATCGTGTGATCCGGATGCGTATTCAAGGCACCATCCGCACCAAACGTCAGCACCACATCCGGCTGAAACCGCCGCATTCGCTCCACGAGCCGCCCAGCGGCCGCAGACACATCCACGAACTCCAGCTGCGCATCGCTGTAGTCCATCAACTCATGCTGCCGCACACCCAAGACTCGGCAGGAAGCCGCGAACTCAGCCCGCCGCATCCGTCCAAGTTCTTCGCCGCTCGCCGCATCACCCCGGTTCGTCGCCGCTTGCCCATCCGTCAGGCACACCACGTACGTCGCCACCCCTCGATCCGCGGCCAACGCCAAAGCTCCACCAAACGCGAAGCACTCATCGTCCGGATGCGCCACAACGCACATCAGCTTTAGGCCCAATCGCTCACCTCAAGGTCCTCGTCCGCGAACAACAACTCCAGCGACACCGCATCGTCGATCCGCGCATCCGGATCCGCCATCGCACATGGCGCGAAGCTCCGCCGATGCAGTGCGCACGGTCCATGCTCGCGCAGCGCCCGCCGATGTTTCGGTGTCGCGTACCCCTTGTGCTGCGCCAGCCCATACTGCGGATGCACCTGGTCCAGCTCCCGCATACGCGCATCGCGATGTACCTTTGCCACCACCGAAGCTGCCGCGATCGACAGGCTCAACGCGTCGCCGTAGAACAATTTCGTCTGCGCACAGCCATGCTCAATTCGCATCGCGTCGATCAGCAGATGGTCCGGCGCAACCGGCAAGCCCTCAACCGCCTCCAGCATCGCCCGCCGCGTCGCCTGATAGATGTTGATCTCGTCGATCACCGCCGCCGAAACCTCAACCACGTTCACCGCAACCGCAACCCGCCGGATCCTCCGATCCAGTCGCTCCCGCTCCACCCGCGTCATCTGCTTGGAATCCTTCAGCCCAGCCCGCGCCAAACCTGCCGTTCGCGGCGAAAGAATCACCGCCGCCGCAACGACCGGTCCGAACAGCGCCCCGCGCCCAACCTCATCCACACCCGCGATCGACCGGAACCCGCGATACCGCAGCGCCTGCTCGGGAGCATCGCTGCACACCAATTGCTTTAGCATCTGCTGCTTCGCGGTCGCCTTGGTCACCGCTGGCTGAGTCTGAATGTGAGGGGAAGGGAAAGCCATGCCGTAATCGCAGTGTACAACTCGGAGCAGAGAAGAGAGATGCTACGCACACACGCTAGCCCGCTCGTGTGCGCGTCCACAAGCGCCCAGCAGAAGAGCAAAAGAGCCACGGTCGTGGACCGTGGCTCTCCGGGAAGAGATGCGTGTTACTTGGCGCGCTCAACCTCGCGCAGACGAGCGGCTTTTCCGCGCAGACCGCGCAGGTAGAACAGCTTGGCGCGGCGAACCTCGTACGACCGAATCTTCTCCACTTTGTCGACCACCTTGGAGTTGTACGGGAAGATGCGCTCGACGCCCTGACCAAAGCTCATCTTGCGAACGGTAAACGTGCCTTGCGGTCCCTTGCGGGAGGCGATCACGATACCTTCAAACGCCTGAAGACGTTCTTTTTCGCCTTCCTTGATCTTCACCTGAACTCGGACAGTGTCGCCGGGAGCGAACGCGGGCAGGTCGGTCCGCTCCAATTTGGCGGCCAGCTTTTGCATGATGGGATTGATAGACATAGCGACTTCCTGATCTTGGACTCAACTCCAGAGTTTACACGATCTTCGCCCCGCCGGAGCGGAGGTTCTGCTACTCAAGCTTATCTTCGGGATGCCCGAAGCTCTCGAGAATCCGGCGATCCTCCTTCGTGAGCTCCGCGCCGGCAAGTAGATCCGGCCGGTTACGCAGCGTCTTTCCGAGCGCCGCCCGCCGCCGCCATCGCCGGACCTCTTCATGGTTGCCGCCGCGCAGCGCTTCCGGGATCGGCAGTCCATCGAAGTCCGCCGGCCGTGTGTAGTGAGGGTAGTCGAGCAGGCCACCCGCCCCGTAGGTCGAGCGCGGCGGCGCTCCGGGCAAGTGCGTCGACCGAGCCTCCGAAGCCCCAAAGCTCTCATGCCGCGCGGAATCCGGGTTGCCCAACACTCCGGGAAGCAGACGAGCGACCGTGTCGATGATCACCGTGGCCGCCAGCTCACCGCCTGACAGAACATAGTCTCCGATCGACAGCTCGCGGTCGCAGAAGGCCTCGTTGACCCGCTCGTCAACGCCCTCATATCGGCCGCACACCATCACCACGCGCCCGACCGCCGCCAGCTCGTGAGCAACCGCCTGCGTAAAGTGTCGACCCTGCGGAGACAGCAACACCACTGACTCCGCAGCCGGGAAGCGTTCGGACTTCGGCTGAATGCCGATGGATCGCAACGCCTCCGCGATCGGCTCGATGCGCAGCACCATGCCCTCTCCACCGCCGAACGGCCGATCATCCACGGTGCGATGCCGGTCGTGTGTGAAGCTCCGCAGATCGTGCAGATGCACATCGACAAGCCCCGTCTCACGTGCCCGCCGAAGCACACCGACGTCCAGCGGCCCGGCAAAAAAGCCCGGAAAGATCGTGATCACGTCGAAGCGCATGATCCCAGAGTAGCGGCTCCTACAACGGAAGCGGTATCGCATGTTGGCATGCCGGTTGCTACGGTCAGCACACGAGCCGGGTTGTGCCTTTCCCGAAGGCCGCAAGCGCGTTGCAACCACCAGACGGAAAGGACCAGAGCCGTGGATGTGAAGTACATTGGAGCCGTCGCGGCGCTGCTGCTGGTGGAACTCACGACCATTGCGGCAGCCCCCGCATACGCGGCCAGTGCCGTCGAGCCGCAGATGATGTCGACCGCGGGATACGATCCCTCGACCTCGGAGGCCAAGCTCTATACCGAGTCAAGCGCCATCGAGGGCACGCCAGGATCAACCCGGCGCGACAAGGTGGATTACGCGCCGCCCGTCGACATCTTCGGAAAAACGCCCTACGGTCCCTTCTCCCACCTTGCCTTCGGCGTCAGCGCCAGCACGCTCGGCGGCAGCGCTCAGCTGGCGACGCCTCTGGGCAACCGCTTCAACCTCCGCGTCGGAGGCAACTTCCTCCAATTCCAGTATCCCTTCACCAAGGACGGTGTGCAGTACACGCCGCAGATCAAGCTCGAATCCGGACAGGGAACGCTGGACTGGTTTCCCGGCAACGGCGAGTTCCACGTCAGCGCGGGCGCGCTTTATTTTCGCAATGGGTTCTCCGGTTTGGCCGCCGTACAGCCGGGTCAGGTCTACACGCTTGGCGGCACAAAGTACATCAACAGCATCGATGACCCGGTTTCCGGCACAGCATCGCTCAAGTACGACCGCAAGGTCGCACCGATGCTACTGCTCGGATGGGGCAACCTGATTCCGCGAACAGGCCGGCATCTGACCTTCCCCATCGAGGTCGGTATCGCGTACATGGGCGCGCCGACGAGTACGCTGCAGCTGAACGGAACATCGTGCACAACGGACGGATGCTTCAACAATGCGACTGACCCGAGCACGCTGAGCAACATAAAACAGGAGCAGAACGAGATTAATAACGATCTGCGCTACACGAAATTTTATCCGGTGCTGTCGGTCGGGTTTGGCTACCGGTTCTGATCAGGGTTGTTGCGACGGTAAACATCCAGAAGCGCCTCGGGAAGCTCCATATGGAGTCGCCGCTGCGCGAGATCGATGGATCGCAGAAACGCCCGGGCGAACGGCACAAGGTACTCGGTCTGGTTCGCGCCGGTAACAACAAGAACGGGAGCGACCTCGATCGCTTCGGAGACCGCCGACGTTCCTGAGATCGACAGAACATCGTCGACGGTGCCGACGAACTTGGATCGGTCGAAAAGCTGGCAGCCGATCAGATCGTGGATGTAGACGGCATCCTCGTCGAGAAGGCGGCGTTCGCCTATGGGAACGAGCACGTCCTTGCCGGCGAGCAGCTCTGCGTCCGAGATACTTTGGCTGAGATCCAGACCGAGGACGATGCGGCCGACCTGCTTGCCTTGCGGCAGCCAGAAAGAAGTGACGATCGCCGAGCGCGCCGCGTCCGTCTCGCCCTCGAAGCCGGGCGCCGCAAGGTAGACACGTGGACCACCGGCAAAGCGCTCAGGAAAGTCGGTAAGGAGCTCCGCGAGCAGCTCGCCCTTTCGGCCCTGCGGACGGACCAGGTGCGCGACCACAAGCCATCTGGTCGGCAATCCAGTCTCCTGTGCAGCGTCGGCGTGGCTTGATGGCTTCGTCAAGAACGTATCCGGTCAAGCCTCGTCAAAGGCCCCGTCCTGGTGTTCGGTGCGCTGCCGTTCGCGCCCTTCCTCGATGATGTCGAGGGCGAAGCGATGTTTCAGTTTCATGCCCGCCGCGCTCAGGATCGTTCGCAGGGAGCGGGCCGTTCGCCCCTGCTTCCCGATCACCTTGCCCACCTCACCCGGCGCCACACGCAGGCGCAAAAGCGTTCCATCGCCGTCCGGGGTTGCGTCCACGGTCACGCTCGCGGAGTCGTCGACAAGGCACTGTGCAATTTCCTTCACAAGATTGATCAGGATCTGCGCGGAGGCATCCAGCTCCACTGGACGGACAGGCTCGTTCATCACCACACCCCTCTGGGAATCCGCGCTGTTTCCCATCCCGGTCTGGCGTCTCATCTCGAGGTGAGAGTGTTCCAGAGCGAAACTCGTCGGAAACAACTACGTTCACCGCCAGGCGAACGATGCACGGTTTGCTGGCGGTGGCGGCACTTCAGCACGAAGCACCGCTTGTCGCGAGTCTACGTCAGCTTCCGGCTTTTTATGGTGGGAAGCGACCGAGCACGGCAAGTCTTTGGGCACCATCAGTGCTTCGTACGTTACCAGCGCAGAGTGACTTACGAGGCGACGACGGGTTCTGCGGGAGCCTCGGGCTGCTTGGCCAGCAGCTTGCCGACGCGGTCCGAAAGCTGGGCGCCGTTGCCGGTCCAGTAGGCGATGCGGTCCCGCTTCAGCTCAACCGCCGCGGGGGTTGAGCGGGGGTTGTAGGTGCCGACCACTTCGACCGACCGACCATTACGGGCGCGGTCCTTTTCGATCACAACGACTCGGTAGTGCGGCTGCTTCCGCGCACCAACGCGCGCCAAACGGATCATCAACACAGAGGAAACCTTTCACAACATGAGTTTGGAGCGAGGTGGCGGAGCGAGATCTACGACTCCGTACGCGAAGCACGCGAACCAACACCTAAGTATCGCGGAAACAGGGCAAATCTGCAATCCTGCCCTGCTCGGACGCGGCAGTGGATCCTGCTCTGATGCGCGGATCACGGCACACTTCGCGCGGTGATCTACAACGGCGGAAACAGAAACCGAAGAACATCGCCGAAGCGCGCGGCCCACGCCGACTCCTCGTGATGCGCACCTTCTGCGCGAAGGTAATGCAGCGTCGTGCCCGCCTGCCAGCCGAGCTTGCGCAGCACCTCGTCGAGCTGGTCGGTGTCGCGGACATGGCGCATACCCTCCGCGGTGCCCATGTCCAGCCACATGCGGACAGTGGGGTTCGGCCGGAGACGGCGGATGCGGTCCAGCAGACTCCTGTGGTTCCACCAGAGCGAGGGGGACAGCACGGCAACCTTGGCGAAGACTTCGGGATGCTCGATCCCAAGATAAAGCGAGATCAGGCCGCCGAGCGATGATCCACCCACGGCGGTGTTGTGGCGATCTGGAAGTGTGCGGTACAGCTCGTCAACGAAGGGTTTCAGCTCATGGACAAGCAGGCGGCCGTAGAGCGGACCCTCTCCGCCGCCCATCCGCAGGTCGCGCGTCGGGGTGTAC
Organism: uncultured Acidobacteriaceae bacterium; assembly: GCA_964243475.1. Lineage (GTDB taxonomy): Bacteria > Acidobacteriota > Terriglobia > Terriglobales > Acidobacteriaceae > Edaphobacter. The sequence continues at coordinate 40,238 of CAXTEU010000013.1, forward strand.
TCGGGCATACGGCGAATGCCGGTGTTGTCGATGCCCACCAGGACGACAGGCTCGATCGCGCCTTCCTGGTTGAGCTGGTCGGCTGTGGTGTGCGCCCGCCAGGTGCAGTTGGCAACGTAAGAGGTTCGGCCGTCAAACAGGTTTTGGCCGTCGTGGAGATAGAAAACGGGGAAGCGCCGGTCTGGCTCGGCGTCGTACTGGGGCGGAACGTACACGACGACGTTCCGGTCGTCGGGCAGCACCGCAGAGTGAAGTTTGTAGACGTGGTAGCGCGGGTTGGCACGGAGGTCGTCCGAGATGATTGCCGGATTGATGCGGTCCAAGAAGGCGGGCGCAGGGCGCCGGAGAAGAGACGAATCAAGGGAAAAGCTCGGCGATGCGATGGGTTGGGTCAAAGGGCAACGGCGTCTCTGTGCGCTAGGATGACTTCAACAGAACAAAAGGGTAGCCGGGATGCAACGTGAATACCATCGGTGGTTTTCGCCATCGCTTGGGCGTGACATGGAGATGCTGATCTTTGGGCACCGCGGTGTGCCGGCGATCGTGTTTCCCTCGTCCTGCGGCACCTTCTGGGAGTTTGAGCACTACGGCATGGTGCATGCCGTCGAGGGCAAGCTCCAGGCCGGAGAGGTGCAGCTGTTTTGTGTCGACTCGGTGGACCGGGAAAGCTGGTACAACCGCGACGTGCCCCCGCGGGGGAAGGTGGCGCGGCAGGTGCAGTACCGCAGCTACGTGATGCAGGAGGTGGTGCCGCTGATCCGGCAGGGAAACCATGCGCCGCAGCTGATTGCGCTCGGCTGCAGCTTCGGTGGATATCATGCGGCCAATTTGGCGCTGACCTACCCGGAGACGTTTAGCGGCTTTCTGAGCATGAGCGGCATCTTTGATCCGTGCCGGTTCTTGCACGGCTACTATGACGACGATTGCTACTTCAACACGCCCGCGCATTTTGTGGCCAACCTCGATGACCGGGCGCAGATGGAACGGCATCGGCGAAATACGTACGTGCTGGCTACGGGCGTGCATGACCAGTGCTGGGAGGCGAACGAGCGGATGGCCGAGGTTTTTCGGTCGAAGGGCATCCCGTATCGACTGGATGTCTGGGGCGACGGAACCGGGCACGACTGGCCGTTCTGGCAGCGCATGATGCAGGTCTACTTGTAACCATGGCGGAGCAACAGGAGAGACGAGCGATGAAGAAAATTGGTGTGCTGTTTGGGGTGGAGAATACCTTTCCGGGAGCGTTGGTGGAACGGATCAACGGGATGGGCGTGAAAGACTTCTTGGCGGAGTTTGTGCAGGTGGGCGGAGTTGAGATGGCGGTGCCATCGGGGTACGCGGTCATCGTGGACCGCATCTCGCACGATTTGCCCTTTTACCGATCATTTCTGAAGAATGCGGCGCTGACCGGGACGAAGGTGATCAACAACCCGTTCTGGTGGTCGGCCGACGACAAGTTTTTCAACTACGCCCTGGCGGCGAAGCTGGGCATTGCGGTGCCGAAAACGGTGCTTCTGCCACACAAGGAGTTTCCGCCGCAGATCGGCTCGAACTCGCTGCGCAACCTGGAATATCCCCTGAACTGGAACGCCATCTTTGAGTACGTCGGGTTCCCGGCTTTTCTGAAGCCGCACGATGGCGGTGGATGGCGCGATGTGCACCACGTGCATGATCGGGAGGAGTTCTTCTGGGCGTACGGCCAGACGCGGGACCTGTGCATGACGTTGCAGGCGGCGGTGAACTTCAACGAATATTTTCGATGCTACGTCGTGGGGCAGAGCGAGGTGCGGATCATGCCGTACGACCCGCGCCGGCCGCACGAGCAGCGTTACCTGCAGGAGCCGCCGGAGTACGATCCGGCACTGTTGGCGCGGGTGGAGAAGGATGCGTTGACGCTGTGCCGGGCGTTGGGCTACGACCTCAACACGGTTGAGTTCGCCGTGCAGGATGGCGTGCCGTACGCGATCGACTTCATGAACCCCGCACCGGATGCGGACCTGTTTTCGGTGGGCGAGGAGAACTTTCACTGGATTGTGGACGCGGTCGCTCGGCTCGCTGTTGCCAAGGCACAGAGTTCGGAAGAGGAGCTGGCTCCACTGACGTGGGCGCGGTTTCTGGCCGGAACACAGGCGCCGGCACCGGGTGAGACAGCGAAGGCCGCGCCGGGTGGCAAGAAGGGCGGCGCGGCCAAGTAGGCAGGGTATCTGGTGTAGGCTCGAAGTTCCGGAAAGGCTGGTACGGGTTCATGCGACCGTCGTTTACGTTGGGCATCGAGGAGGAGTATCAGACGGTCGATCCGGAGACGCGCGATCTGCGGTCGCACATCGCGACCGAGATGCTGCGGCAGGGAGCGATCCGGCTCGAAGAGCGGGTGAAAGCGGAGTTGCACCAGTCGGTGATCGAGGTGGGCACGCGGGTGTGCCACTCGATCGAAGAAGCGCGCGAAGACCTGTACGATCTGCGTCGCAACATGATCCGTCTGGCGGAGGAGAACGGCCTGCTTTTGGTCGCCGGCGCGACGCACCCGTTTGCCGACTGGCGCGACCAGGAGATTTACCCCGATCCGCGGTACGACAAGGTGGTTGAAGATCTGCAGCTGGTCGCTCGGTCGAACCTCATCTTCGGGCTCCACGTTCATGTGGGGATTGAAGACAAGGAAGCGGCCATCCGGGTCATGAATTCGCTGCGCTATTTCCTGCCGCACATCCTGGCGCTGAGCACGAACTCGCCCTTCTGGCTGGGGATGGAGACGGGGTACAAGAGTTACCGGGCGAAGGTCTTCGAGCACTTTCCGCGGACCAATCTGCCGGACTCGTTTGCCAGCTACTCGGAGTTCGATAGCTATGTGAACCTGCTGATTAAGACCAACTGCATCGACAATGCCAAGAAGATCTGGTGGGATATCCGGCCGCACCCGTTCTTCGATACGGTTGAGGTGCGCGTGTGCGACATCCCCATGCGGGCGCAGGAATCGATTGCGATTGCCGCGCTGATCCAGGCCACCGTGTGCAAACTGTGGCGGCTGCACTCTTGCAACGTCGATTACCGGCAGTACTCACGGGCACTGCTGATGGAGAATAAGTTTCGAGCGGTGCGCTACGGGCTCGACGGGCAGATGATCGATTTCGGCAAGCAGACGGAAGTACCGGTGCGCGAGCTGATCGGCGAGTACCTTCACTTTGTGGACGATGTGCTGGACGAACTGGGCAGCCGGGAGGCGATCGGCTACGTTCAGACGATGCTGGAGCAGGGATCCGGCGCGGACCGCCAGCTGCGGGTGTTCCGTGAGACGGGCAGCCTGCGTGCCGTGGTCGACTACATGGCAGCAGAAACCAGGGCCGACCTGTAGGCTAGGTGCAGAACAGAAAGGAACGCAACAATCAACATGACCACGATGCCAGAGCAGCAGGCGGGGCAGGGCACTGATCTTCGCGCCGTGGAGTTTCCAGCGGAGTTTGCTCCCGGAGCTCACAATGCCGTGACGACGTGCCTGCGGATTGAAGCGGCCGAAAAGGTAACTCTGATCACGGACCGGAGCTGCCTGGAGATCGCGGCATCCATCGGCCGGGAACTGGAACGCATCGGCTGCACGTGGAACGGGTTCGTGCTCGAGGAGATCGCGCACCGGCCGCTGGTCGGAATGCCGGAGGCGATCCTCGAAGACATGGAAAGTTCGCAGGTCAGCATCTTTGCTGTCACGGTGGAGCCGAACGAACTGCGCAGCCGCATGCAGATGACCGACGTGGTAAACCGCCGCAAGATGCGTCACGCGCACATGGTCAACATTACCCCGGAGATCATGCGGCAGGGTATGCGGGCGGACTTCCTGGCGATTGATCGCCTGAGCCAGGCGGTGCTGGACCGTGTGCGCGCCGCCACCTATGTGCGGGCCACGACGGCCGCCGGCACCGACATCCACGCCAGGCTGACGCCGGACTATCGCTGGTTCAAAACCTCGGGCATCATCAGCCCGGAGAAGTGGGGCAATCTGCCCGGTGGCGAGTGCTTCACGGCTCCGGAAGAGGTGAATGGCGTGTTCGTGGTGGATGGCGTGGTGGGCGATTACCTGTGCGCCCGCTATGGGATTCTGCGCAACGAACCGCTGACTATTCGGATCGAAGAAAACCGAATTGTGAGCGTCCAATGCGAAAACAAGGCGCTCGAGCGGGACTTCTGGGCCTACACGCACACGGATGCAAACTCTGACCGAGTCGGCGAGTTCGCCATCGGCACCAACATCGGCGTCGAGCGCGTCATCGGCAACATCCTGCAGGACGAGAAGTTTCCCGGCGTCCACATCGCCTTCGGCGATCCCTATGGAGCGCACACCGGTGCTCCGTGGAAGTCCTCAACGCACATCGATGTGGTCGGGCTTGGCTTCAACGTCTGGCTCGGAAACGCGGACGGGAAAGAAGAGCAGATCATGCAGGACGGGACGTTTCTGCTCGAGGTCTAGGCGGCGGCGAGAGAACAAAGGGAACGGATGATCGAGCCATACCGGGGTGAGTTCAACGCCAACTTCACCGAGGCGAAGTACAACGATCTTCGGCGTGCGCTGAACGCAAAAACTCGAACCGAGATCACTTTCCAGATGAGCGAAACGCCGTGCTTCTTTCCGGCGTCGACGCTGGACGAGATGGTTGACCTGGGACTGGAGCTGACCGAACAGCTGCTCGGCAATCCGAAGTATAGGGCGGCATCCACCGCCGCGGTTCCGGAGCGATACCGCGTTCACGGCGTGGACAGCCGGCCGCATTTCATGACGGTCGACTTCGGCCTGACGCGGGCGGAGGATGGCACACTTCGGCCCAAGCTGGTGGAGATGCAGGCGTTTCCATCCATCTTCGCGTTCCAGGATCTGATCTCGCAGCAGTATGTCGAAAGTTTCGGGCTTCCGGACAATCTGGCGTGGCGCTTCTGTGGACGCACCGAGCAGCAGTACTGGCAGCTGCTGCGCGACGTCATTGTGGGGCAACACGACCCAGAAAATGTCATCCTGATGGAGGTCGCGCCGGAACAGCAGAAGACCTTGCCGGACTTTCATGTTTTCGAGGATCGGCTCGGGATTCGCACGGTGGACATCACGACAGTACGCCCGGAAGGCCGCCAGCTTTTCTATCGGCGGGATGGACGTCAGGTGCCGATCCGGCGCATCTTCAACCGGGCGATTGCGGACGAGATGGAGCGTGACGGGATTCAGCCTGGATTTAATTACCAGGGCGACTTTGACGTGGAGTGGGCCGGCCATCCGAACTGGTATTTCCGGATCAGCAAATTTTCGCTGCCTTGGCTCGAACACACGGCTGTACCGAAGGCGATGTTGCTGGATGCGTGGCTGGCCGACCCGGGCCGGTTGGCGCTTCCGCCGGAGCGGCTGCTGCTGAAGCCCTTGTACTCCTTTGCGGGGAAGGGAATCCAGTTCGGGCCGGCGATGAAGACGCTGCGGGAGATCCCGGTCGCGGCGCGCAAGCAATACCTCATGCAGGAGCGGGTCGACTTCGAGCCCGTCATCCGGACACCGCTCGGGATGACCCAGGTGGAGGTTCGGGTTATGTATGTTCGGCGGGACGGCGAGCATGGGTTTACGCCAGTCACGACATTGGCTCGAATGGGACGGGGCAAGATGATGGGCGTCGATCACAACCGTAATCAGCGCTGGGTTGGTGGAACGGTGGCGTTTTTTCCCGTTTAGGGAATGTCGGAGGCTTCTTTCGCACAGGGACGCGGTTTCTCTTGCGACACCGGCGTTTCCGTGGAGTAAACTTCAGCTTATTCAACCGGGACGGCCATGAACGTACGAGTAGGGCAACGCGCAATCGAAGTGCAACGACCACCAGAAGACCACCCAGTTCGGACGTCGGTTCGGTTTCCCCTCCGGCTGCCGCTGCATGTCGAAACGGGGCAGGGTTGGGTGGAGGCCCTGACCGAGAACGTGTCCGCGAATGGACTTCTGTTTACCGGACCGAATCTGCCGGCAGTCGACACCCGTGTCTCCTTTACGCTGTCCATGCCGGCTGAACTGATGGGAACCGAAGCGGACGTGATGGTCTATTGTTCGGGCCGGATCGTTCGTCACCAGCAGAGCGGTGCCGATACGATGGCGGCCGCCGTGATCGATGAGTATCTCTTGAAGGCCTGATAATGACTCCCGAAACTCGTGATGTTGCTCCCAACGGCTCCGACGCGCACGGTGAAAGCACTTCGGTGGGAATCCGTGTAATCCTTGCCGACTCCCAGGCAATCTATCGCGTGGGGATGAAGAAGGTGTTTGCGCTTGAAGACGACATCCGTGTCGTGGCTCAGGTCGAGACGTTGACCAACCTGTACGCGGCGCTGGAGCGATACCCGACGGACGTGGTGCTGCTGGAAGGACAGTTGATCGCGGGAGCGATTGATGCCGTTCCGGATCTGGTGCGAAAGGCTCCGAATGCCAAACTGATCGTCCAGGTGACCGGAGCCGACGAGGCGAACACGGTGGAACTTTACCGCCGAGGTGTAAGAGGTGTCGTTCCGCGTTCCATCTCGCCGGATTTGCTGATTAAGTGTGTGCGTAAGATTTCGGATGGGGAAACCTGGATTGACAACCAGTCAATCAGTTGGGTGATCGAGGCCTACCGTTCACAGGCGGCCACGCTCACCAATCCGCGCGTGCAGCCGAAACTCTCGAAGAAGGAACTCGCGATTATCGGCTGCATCACACGCGGCATGCGCAACAAGGAGATTGCCTACCAAATTGGCACGACCGAGCAGGTGGTGAAGAACTATCTTCGTAAGGTCTATGACAAGCTGGGCGTCTCTGACCGGCTGGAACTGGCGCTCTACTGTCTGCACCACGAACTGCTGAAGAAGTACGTGCAGGATTCCGAAGCGGAAATGCTGGCTGGGGTTTCGCGAAACGGTTCGGTCGGTGTCTCCATACCAGCCAAGTAAACTCACCCCAAACGGACACGTGTAACCAGGACGGACTGCGGTGCTAGCATCCGACAGTATGTCGTCCCCAAGGAAAGTCCTTCTTACCTCACAGCAGAAAAGTACCTTTATCGCCTGTTTTCTCGGGTGGATGCTGGACGCCTTCGACTTTTTCCTGTTGACGTTATGCCTCCGGTCCGTAGCTGCCGACTTTCATGTGACGCTGAAACAGATGACGGAGGCAATCTTTTGGACGCTAGTCATGCGTCCAGTCGGGGCGCTGATTTTTGGAGCGATGGCAGAGCGCTTTGGACGGCGTCCGACGCTGATGATCAACGTGATCTCATTTTCTGTCTTCGAGCTGTTGTCTGCGTTTGCACCGAACTTCGCCAGCTTTCTCGTCCTGCGGGCTCTGTTTGGCATTGCCATGGGCGGTGAGTGGGGCGTTGGTGCGGCGCTGGCGTTGGAGGTACTTCCGCCGGAACGGCGTGGCTTCTTTTCCGGGTTACTGCAGGAAGGATATGTGGTCGGCAATTTACTGGCTGCGGCGCTCTATGGCCTATTGTTCTCTCATCTTCATGGGGTGGGTTTGTTCGCTCCCTGGCGCGTGCTCTTTATGATCGGGGCCCTTCCCGCGGGGCTGGCGTTGTACTTCCGAGCGCACGTCGACGAGTCTCCGGCTTGGCTAGCTTCTCGTCAGCAGATCCGGGCGAAGCCAGCCCACGGTGTGGTGCTCCAGAGTGTGCGACAGTACCTGCCTTCCTTTCTGTTTCTTACGCTGCTCATGACGGCCTTCACATCGTTCAGCCATGGGACGCAGGATCTTTATCCCACGTTTCTCGAGCGGGATCGTGGGTTCGCGCCTGCGATGGTCGGGACCTTGGTGGCCGTAGGCAGCGTAGGAGCGTTGGTGGGTGGTGTTCTGTTTGGCTCGTTGTCAGAACGGTGGGGGCGGCGGCGCGCCATCCTTACCGCGTCGCTATTGGCTTTGCCAATGATTCCGCTGTGGATGTGGTCGCACACCGCTGCGCTTCTGGGCGCGGGCGGGTTTCTGATGCAGTTCGCGGTGCAGGGGGCTTGGGGCGTAATCCCGGCTCACCTGAATGAGTTATCCCCGTCTGCGGTTCGCGCCACCTTTCCGGGTGTCGCTTATCAGTTTGGCAATCTGCTCTCATCGCGAAACGGCGTTTTTCAGGCTGGGCTGGCGGCGCGTTACTTTGGCGGTCGCCTGGATCCGGTGCTGACGGGAACAGTTGTTGTTGTTGCCTTGCTGGTCGCCGCGCTCACTGCTTCCGGAAGAGAGGAACGCGGCGCTGTGCTTGAGGCCGGCAAGCCGTGACGGGCTGGCAGCACGTGAGGGTCAGGGTGTGTCTTTCTTCTTTCCAAACAGCTTTTGGTTCAGATCCGGGTAGAACTCTTTGAAGGCGAACGAGACGGCATCGATGCCGATATCCAGTCCCCACTGCTTTCCGGTGTTGCCGAAGCTGCGCTCTCGGGTTGGGTAGTAAAGGCTGGAAAGCCCGGCGGAGATGCCGGAGCCGATGACCTCGCTCGAATTGAACACTTCCTTGCCGGAGTCGGATCGAGTGACGACGACGCGCGTCACCGCGTAGACAGCTCGCCTGGTCACTCCACCGCGAGCGAGGGTGTAGAAGCGGGAATCCTGGTGAGTGACGGATGGAAGGATCGCCTCGACGACGTAGTTCTCGGAGGATTGATCAACGACTGCGTGCCAGAGGTAGCGACCGTAACCTACGCCGCCGCCGCCGAACTCGGGATCGGCGGTGGTGCCAAGCGAGTAGCCGGCGATGGCAGCGGGGATGAAGATGGAGGAGTAATCGAAGGAATCCTGAGTTGCAGTGGTGAACTTCTGCTTGACCGTTTGGGGGGGAAGTCGTTGGTCGGTGCTGACGGTGCGGAAGTTGGGGATGATGCCGAGGATGCGCTTGCTGGATGGCGCACGGTCGGGCTGGGACTGTGGCGCGTCGGGCAAGGATGGCGTTGAGGGGTCGGCGTTGTCGAGGGAGCTGGAGACGAGTGGGTCGACTCGGGCAACCAGGGACGCTTCGGTGGCTTCGGGCTTGGGCGCGAGTTGTGTTTGGGCCGCTGCGCCTGCGCACAGAAGGAAGGGCAGAACTGCGGACCAGCTCGATCGGTAGAGATGCCCGATGGTTCGGGCTGGGGTGCTACAGCGTGAGGGGGTGGTGCGCATTCCCATGGGACGGTCGAGCTTGGGTGTCCGATGCTTTCTTTGCAGCGGGTGCGCGGATGCGGGGTGTTGGAAAGCTGGGTGACCTCGGGTGTCCCTCTCCCCCCCGGGGAAGGGTCTTTTGTGAGCAAAACCTTTGGAATGTTACGATTACGAGGGGGCAACCAGTGCAAATTGCTGATTCGAGAAGTTTTGTCTGCAAAATCTCTGGAATCAACTACCTGGAGTTGCTTCCTGCATAACGCCCGAACGGTGAAGTCGTTCTATTTCCATTCTAGCGAAAGGTGCGAATAGTTACGCCACACATATTGACGAAGTGGTCGCAATGCAGTTCGTCTGCGTAATGACGATGGACGGCGGGGTCTAGCGAAGGGGGCGTTCCCGCCCCTTCGCCGTAACTGCATGCCGCAACGAACCTGGTTTTCGGATGATGTTCTGTAGGACCACGGTGAATGCCGGGCTCGTAATCTCCGTTCCGGCAGTCCGGGTTCGGGTTGCTGTGGCGGCTAGCGGTGGATGCGCCGGCGGAGGGTGCCAACTGCGCCTAGGAGGCCGGTGCCGAGAAGGGCGAGGCTGGCGGGCTCGGGGGTGGCGGCTGTGGCGGCGACGTCGGTGAAGAGGAACTGGTCGTCGTTGTAGTCGAGGTCTGACCTGCTGTGGGTAAGATCTTCCATGCCGACGTAGGTGTAGTTGCCGGAGGCGTAGGTGACGCCGTCGAGGGTTCCGCCGGAGAAGCTGGTGATGTAGGCGTGGTTGATGCCGTCGGTGCTGAGAGCGGGGTCTGAGCTGTAGATCAGGCCGGTGTTCTCGTTCAGGATTTCGAACGCAAGGGTGTCGCCGGCGCTGACAGAGCCGAAGTTGGCCGTGGCGCCTGGGGTGGTGGTGTTGTTGGTGAAAAAATAGGCACTGGTGGTGCCGCTGGTGAGATCGACGAGGCGGATTTCGTCGGTGTCGGAGGCGCTGTAGCCGACGAAGTTGCCGACGATGTTCCCGGTGGCGGAGGCGGTGAGGCCGACGGTGGGGGCGACGGTTCCGGTGTTGGGGTAGGGGACGTTGTCGGCGTAGGCAGCAGTGGCCGAGATGGCCGAGGCGAGCAGGGTGAGAGCGACGAACTTCATAGGGGAGGGCTCCTGTAAAACAGTGCAACGCATTGCACTGTAGCAAGTACGGGGCCAATACCGATTCGGTTTTTTCACCAGAAGATGGGGCTCCCCTACAACGTTTGGGGGATGGTTTTCGAGCGGGAACCGGCGAAGAGGAAAAGGAATTCCCAATTGGGTGGGTGGAGTAGGAAATCTGTTGGAGTGATGTGGGGTCGTCTCGCCATCGGTCGTGGAGGTCGACCCCTCCCCAGCCAATTTGCTTTACCGGAGGTGGCGTAACGGCTAGTCTCCCGATATGGACTATTCAGGGATCATTACGATGGAAGCGGGCAAGCGGGGCGGGAAGCCTTGCATTCGCGGTCTGCGGATGACCGTGGGAGACGTGCTGGAGTATTTGGCGTCGGGCATGACGCATGCGGAGGTTCTGGAAGACTTCCCCTATCTGACGGAAGAGGACATTCGTGCGTGCCTGGCGTTTGCGGCGGACCGTGAGAGGAAGGTGGAGATGGTGATGGCGTGAAGCTGTTGCTGGATGAGAACCTTTCGCCGAGGTTGGCGGGAGGTCGAGTCGGAGTGGGCGTCGGCTGGGTGGGGTGGGTGGTTGGATTGTGGGGTTCGGGGAACCCACATCTCAGAGGCGAGATGTGGGGCACCCGCTTCTGAGGGTTTGTTGGATTCAGAGGTGGGCTGGCCCGCCGACGACAGGCCGCGACTAGTACCAAAGTTGTAGGTGCGCCATACCTCGCTATTGAGACATGGAGGTAGGATGTTTGGGTGCCTCTGGACTTAGTGCGGTATCAGGAGACGGGAAATCTGCATTTTGTCACGTTTTCCTGCTATGGACGCCGGTCATACCTGGGGGCACCTGAGGTTAGGGATCTGTTTGAGCGGGCGCTGGAGCGGATGCGTCTTCGGTACGATTTCTTTGTTAGCGCGTATGTGGTGATGCCGGAGCACGTCCATCTGCTGGTGAGTGAGCCGCGTAGGGTGCGGCTGGCGACGGCTCTGCAGGCGGTGAAGTTATCGGTTGCGGTGCAGCGGACGGAGCGGCCGTTCTGGAGTCATCGGTATTACGACTTCAATGTTTGGAGTGAACGGAAGGTGGTGGAGAAGAGGCGGTACATTCATCGGAATCCGGTGACGCGGGGGTTGGTGGGGGAGCCGGATGAGTGGGCGTGGTCGAGTTTTCGTCACTGGTGGACGGGGGAGGTTGGGGTGGTGGAGATTGAGTCGGAGTGGACGGCGGCTCGGCGGGGTGGGTTGGGGGTGAGTGTGGGACTGTGAGGGTTTAGGGAACCCACATCTCAGAGGCGAGATGTGGGGCACCCGGCTAACTCATTGCTGGCGGATAAGCCTCTGTGTTAGGCACTGGGCGGATCTGGCTGCGGCTATCTCTGTTTGTGATTGACCTTATTACAGTAACGCCTGATCGAAGAGCGGTTGCATAACTAGACCAAAGCTGATGGCTGTCGAAGCTTAGGGCTTGATATCTTGCTCCTATCTGGGGGTAGAGACCTAAGAATTGGCGCAAGTCACTCAAGTCCGCGTGCGGACGTGCCGATTCACACTCCGCAAGAGCCTTCTCTAAGTCGTGACTGAGCTTCCTTTGTGCATGCAGTTCGGACAATGAACCGTGAAGAGCTAAGTATGCCTTCAGGAACATCTCAGTCGCCATTCTTCCCGTTTCCATCGCCTTGGGATTAGGTCGTCTTTCCTCGGTAAGGAGACGTACTGTCGCTGTTAGTTCGCGATGGGCGCTGGTGATCAATTGCTCGGCGAAAGCTACATTTCCGATCGCGGGTAGGCGCGATCCTCTACCCACCTCTTCGAAACCGAAAGCGTAATCCAGTGAATCTACCCAAAGAGCTATGAAGACCCACAGTGTTGGAGTACTACGCTGAAGTTGATCCCTTATCACTTCGGGCATTTCGCGAAGTGCATCCAGTGCGTTGAGTTGAACCGTTCCGTATGCAAGAGGGACGTCGACTTTCCAGAAGTATGAGTCAAAGTAGAAAAGGCTGGTGAACATTGCGCCGATGCCGTGCGACCCAGTCGGCGAATGTTCCTCAAACCACCGAATGATGTGCTTCGCAAGCGGAGAGGACAGCATGAAACTAACCCTGCGTTCAAGGTTCAGTCTTCGCATCGCCTCAAAAGGACGGCGTATGTGCGGAATGTCTTCCTTGCTCAGATCCGAGTTGGTGACTTCTAGCCATTTGTCTAGATCGAATGACATCCCTGCCTCCGTCTCTGCTGATGTCCTTAGCTGCACAGGAATTCTTTGGTTCGGAGTTCTTTGACGGTGTCTCGGAGTTTGGCGGCTTCGCGCATGTCGGATTCTAGTTTGGTGATGTAGGTGTCGAGTTCGGGTTGGGTGGCGAAGTCGGGCATGCCGGCGGTTTCTTCGACGAGGTCGGCGTAGTCGGCTTGAGGATGCCGCGAAAGTCGTGGATGCTCTCGTCAGGGCAGGTGTGTTCGGAGGTCGCTGATGCGCGGGAGACCCGGTACGGAGAGTTTCAACAAGCGGTCGTCGGTTGTGATGAAGGCGTCGACTGATGCCGTTGCGGCGAGGGCGAGGTGGATGGCATCGGGCGATTTGATCCGTGCCGAAGCGCGCAGGGTTGCGAAGGCCGTTGCCGCCGCGGCATCGAAGTGCGTGATCGAGACAAAATCAGAGTTGAGCAAAGCACGCTTGTAAGCTGCGACGAGGAAGGCATTGTTGTCGCGAATCGGTAAGACAAGTGCTTCGGCCAGAAGGAAGTGGCTTGCGACGACCGTATGCCGTCCGGCACGGATACTGCGCAAGAGGTCCTGGGCAAGTGGGCTGGACGGACTGCGACCTTCCAGCGCGTAGACCCAGACCATTGTGTCGAGGTACAGGCGCACTACGTGACGTCGTCCTCGTCCCAGGACGCTCGTTCGGCGCGCATGAAGGCCGCGGCGCCGCCTGCAGAGGCGTACATCTCGCCAGCGCTGCCGAAAAGGCTTTCGATGAGGTCCCAGCCTTCGTCGTAGGAGAGACGCTTCTCGGGACCTTGTTCGTCGCCGGTACGGCTACCTGACGGATTGGGCTGTGTTGCCATCGGATCTTCTAAGTGAGTATATGCCGGTTACGCGAACAGGAATTCTTTGGTTCGGAGTTCTTTGACGGTGTCTCGGAGTTTGGCGGCTTTTTCGAACTCGAATTTTTTGGCGGCTTCGCGCATGTCGGATTCTAGTTTGGTGATGTAGGTGTCGAGATCGGATTGGGTGGAGAAGTCGGGCATGCCGGCGGTTTCTTCGACGAGGTCGGCGTAGTCGGCTTTGAGGATGCCGGCGAGGCCCATTTCTAGGGATCGGCTGATGGCGGTGGGGGTGATGCCGTGTTCTGTGTTGTAGGCGACCTGGGTGGCTCGTCGGCGGTCGGTTTCGTCGATGGCGCGGCGCATGGAGTCGGTCATGTTGTCGGCGTAGAGGATGGCTCGGCCTTCGAGGTGGCGGGCGGCTCGGCCGATGGTTTGGATGAGGGAGCCCTGGGAGCGGAGGAAGCCTTCTTTATCTGCGTCGAGGATGGCGACGAGGGAGACTTCGGGGAGGTCGAGGCCTTCGCGGAGGAGGTTGATGCCGATGAGGACGTCGTACTCGCCTTTGCGGAGGTCGCGGAGGAGCTTGATGCGCTCGAGGGTTTCGATTTCGGAGTGCATGTAGCGGCAGCGGACGCCGACCTCGGTGTAGTAGTTGGCTAGATCCTCCGCCATGCGTTTCGTAAGGGTGGTGACGAGGACGCGCTGGTCTTTTTCTGTGCGGTCGCGGATTTCGGCGAGGAGGTCGTCGATCTGGCCTTTGATGGGGCGGATTTCGACCTGGGGGTCGATGAGGCCGGTGGGGCGGATGATTTGTTCGACGACGACGCCGGCTGACTTGGTGAGCTCGTAGGGGCCGGGGGTGGCGGAGACGTAGATGATTTGTCCGGTGCGGCCTTCGAACTCGTCGAACTTAAGGGGTCGGTTGTCCATGGCGGAGGGGAGGCGGAAGCCGTAGTCGACGAGGTTTTGCTTGCGGGAGCGGTCGCCGTGCCACATGCCGTGGAGCTGGGGGACGGTGACGTGGGACTCGTCGATGAAGAGGAGGTAGTCGCGGGGGAAGTAGTCGAGGAGGGTAGGTGGGGGCTCGCCGGGGAGACGGCCGGAGAAGTGGCGGGAGTAGTTTTCGATGCCGTGGCAGTAGCCGACGGACTTGATCATTTCGAGGTCGAAGCGGGTGCGCTGGTGGATGCGCTGGGACTCGACGAGGCGGCCTTCTTTTTCGAGCTGGGCTTCCCACTCGAAGAGCTCGGCGAGGATGGATTCGGAGGCGGACTTTTTGCGTTCGGGCTGGACGACGTAGTGGGATTTGGGGTAAATGGGGAGGCGGCCGTAGCGCTGCTTGACGGTGCCGAAAAGGGGGTCGATCTGGGAGAGGGAGTCGATTTCGTCGCCGAAGAGCTCGATGCGGAAGGCGGACTCGTCGTAGGTGGGGTAGACCTCGATGATGTCGCCGCGGACGCGAAAGGTGCCTCGGCGGAAGTCGACGTCGTTGCGCTCGTAGAGGATTTCGACGAGGCGGCGGGTGATGTCTTCGCGCTTGATGCGCTGGCCTTTTTCGAGCAGGAGCAGCATGCCGTAGTAGGCTTCGGGGCTGCCGAGGCCGTAGATGCAGGAGACGGAGGAGACGATGATGGCGTCGCGGCGCTCGAAGAGAGAGCGGGTGGCGGAGAGACGGAGCTTGTCGAGCTCCTCGTTGATGGTGGCTTCCTTCTCGATGAAGAGGTCGCCGGAGGGGATGTAGGCTTCGGGCTGGTAGTAGTCGTAGTAGGAGACGAAGTACTCGACGGCGTTCTGGGGGAAGAAGGATTTGAACTCGTGGTAGAGCTGGGCGGCGAGGGTTTTGTTGTGGGCGAGGATGAGTGCGGGGCGGTTGGACTCGGCGATGATGGACGCCATGGTGAAGGTTTTTCCGGAGCCGGTGACGCCGAGGAGGACCTGATCTTTTTCGCCGGAGTTGAGGCCGGAGACGAGTTCGGCGATGGCTCGGGGCTGGTCTCCCTGGGGGGTGTAGGTCGTGGCGAGCTGGAAGTCCATACCTATAGTTTAGTGGGTTGAGTGCTGGCGGGTTTCTGGAATCAGGAGGGAAGGGGAGGAACGGCCGTAAGCAGTGGGCGTACGGCGGTGTGCACGGTGCGGAGGTGTTTGTGGGTGCGGTGGTGGTGTGTTTAGGGGTGGAATGGCCTGATTTGGGGTGGATTTTGGGTCTGGGTGGCTTCTTGCGCGGTGGGTGTGCGGGTTTGTTGCGGTACGGGGAGGGGTGTGGCGCGGCGGAGGAGGGCAGGTTTGTCGCTTCGCCCTGTGGGCTGCGCTCCGGCCTTCGGCAGAGTGGTGGAGTGCCTTGGGGAGCGGTGGACCCAGGGCTCCGCCCTCGGCTGGTTTAGGGCGGGCCTTCAGGCCGCTTTGGTGGGAACGCGTGTTGGTTTGTGGTGTTTCGACCCACTGGAATTGGGCTGGACGGCGGCTCGGCGGGATGGTGTGGATGAGGACCTTGCAGGAGAGGAACCCACATCTCAGACGCGAGATGTGGGGCACCCGTGTTTTTCGTTTTCAGATTGAGATGTGGGCCACCCGCCCCACCCGCCTTGCCATACGCTCTGTCGAAAACCGATGGGATTTGCTGGCTAAGAAAGATCAGAATGCCAGATGAAGGCAAAAGTTTATCAAGGAGAAATGAGTCCACCGCTCCTTCGGCCAATGACGAAACCGTCCCGTAGTGGGGAATGAAGCCGAGAGCAGCGTTGGTGATGAATCGTACCGTTTTACCTGTCGGGCTAGCCAAGAAACTCGCCGTTCTCGCACGAAGGCCAGCGACCAGTCCTTTCACCTGAGCATCGTTTAACTCGGTCGTCGTTGATAACCAATGTTTAAACTCCCGGCACTCCGAACTGCTACGGACTAACAACAACTTCTCCACATCTATACGTCCGCTCACTAAATATTCTGGTATGTCCGTGAATGTCAAGATTCGGAGAAAAGCTTCCTCTTCGAAGCTTGGATTCAGCGGAGCTAGGATCCCGTGGATTTTCCCGAAGAGAAGAGGAGCCTCCGATGTTTCGAACGAGGAGATAGCCGAATAGGACTGCATATCTGCCAGCCGCTGATTCAAATTTGCTACTGCAGTTGCGACCTTTGAGAAAAGCTGATGTTCTTTCTCCGGAGAGATATCCGTCAGCTCTCTCAAGTTGCTCGAGAACCGCTGGGTACCAGGAGCCACCTGTTCTACACGGATTGCAATCGCGTTCGGGGCAAGTTCGAGACTTCTGTCTGCTCGAGCTAACAAGACTCGTAAAAGCTCGAAGTTGCTCGTCAGATCCTTCCTGATCTGGCCAAGTAGTTCGCTTCTATGAGTTGGTAACGGGCGTACCAGCCTGCTCGCAATCTCGGAGAACAATTCTTCTCTGTCTTTATTTTGTAGGCCAGAGATGGCGAGCAGATGACTTGCAAAGGGGCGAATGTACTCACGGTGATCAGGCGTATCCACAATGGCCTGCCTAAATTCCATTAGAGGCAGCTCCCGTTTCCCGTTGATGTGACTATCCAGAGCGGTTGTCATGACTTCGCACGACAGCTTTAACGTTCCGGAACGCATTAGCTCCTGAAAACCCTCTACCCCGAACAGCTTTACCAGAAAGGGGACTTCCTGTAGTTGAACTGATCGAACAATTACCTCGTCAAAGAACAGTAATCTGCTTAGAAGCGCGGGGGCGTCTATGCCGGTCACCCTTGCACCCACATTTCTTACAAAGTGGTACTGAGCGATCTCTCCGAAGATGGCGCGCCTGGGATTCACGCTAGTCGTTGACTTCTGGAATGATGAACACGTTGTACATCATTACAGAGTGAGTGATGGGGGGAGTTGGTTGGGGTCTTTGCCTAGGGTGGGGTGGGGGTTGGGGCCCATGGTTAGGGCGAGGGTGCCGCCGTTGGCGATTTCGGCGTGTTGGAACCAGGTTCGTTGCTGGGGTTGGTTGTTGAGGGTGAAGGCCTGGATGTAGGGGTTTTTGGGGGATTGGTTGGTGACGGTAATGGTGAGGGTTTTGCCGTTGTTGACGGTGACGGTGGCTCGGTCGATGACGGGGGAGCCGAGGACGTAGGTGGCGCTGACGGGGTCTACGGGGTAGAAGCCGAGGGCGGAGAGGAGAAACCAGGCGGACATCTGGCCGACGTCTTCGTTGCCGGCCATGCCATCGGGGGCGTCGTGGTACTGGGTGTCGAGGAGCGAGCGGATGCGGGCCTGGGTGTGCGCGGGGGCGCCGGCGTAGTTGTAGAGGTAGGCGATGTGGTGTGAGGGCTCGTTGCCGTGGGCGTACTGGCCGACCATGCCGGCGATGTCGGGTGGGGCGTCGGGCGGGAGGGTGGAGGGGACGGTGAAGAGGAGATCGAGGCGTTTGGTGAAGGGCTCGGGGCCGCCGTAGAGGGCGATGAGGCCGGCGGGGTCGTGCTGGATGCCGAAGGAGGTTTGCCAGGCGTTGGACTCGGTGTAGTCGCGCCAGCGTTTGGAGTGGCCGAGGTCGATGGGGTCGAAGGGCTCGGCGAACTGTCCGTCCATGAGCCTGGCGCGCATGAAGTTGGTTTTGGGGTCGAAGAAGTGCCGGTAGTTTTTGGACCGCTCGGTGAGGTGCTGGGCCTCGGCGGTGTGGCCGAGGGCGTGGGCGACGTGGGCGACGGCCCAGTCGTTGTAGCAGTACTCGAAGGACTTGGAGACGGACTCGCCCTGGCGGTCCGCGGGGATGAAGCCGAGCTCGCGGTAGTAGCCGAGGCCTTCGAAGTTTTCGACTTCGGCGCGCTGCTCCATGACTTTGTAAGCGGCTTCCGTGTCGATGCCGGGGATGCCTTTGACGATGGCTTCGGCGATGACGGAGGCGGAGTGGTAGCCGGTCATGGTGCCGGTTTCGGTGCCCTGGAGGGGCCAAACGGGCATGCCGGCCTCGGACTGTTGCGCCATGCGGATGAGGGTGTTGGCGAAGTCGGGGACGCGGTCGGACTGGATGAGGGTGTAGGCGGGGTGGGCGGCGCGGAAGGTGTCCCAGAGGGAGAAGGTGGTGTAGTTGCGCTGGCCCTGGGGGAGCTGGTGGACCTGGCGATCCATGCCGCGGTACTGGCCGTCGGTGTCGTCGAAGAGCTGGGGGCCGAGCGACATGTGGTAGAGGGCGGTGTAGAAGATGCGTTTGTGCTCGGGGTTGGGGATGTCGGCGTGGATGCGGTTGAGCTGGTCGCGCCATTTTTGTTGGGCGGCGGAGCGGGTTCGGGCGAAGTTGAAGTCGGGCTGCTCGGCGGCGAGGTTTCGGGCGGCTCCTTCGGGGCTGACGCCGGAGATGCCGGTGCGGACGAGGACGGGGGTGTCGGGGGTGGTGGTGAAGTGGAGGACGGCTTTGAGGTTGTCGCCCTTTATGTCGGTGGTGCCGGTGACGGGTTTGGCGATCTGATCGTCGGAGTAGAGGGTGATGGAGGTGGGGGCTTGCGAGAGTTCGAGGTGGAAGAAGGTTTGGCGGTCGTGGCCCCAGGCGCGGGTGGTGTGGCCGCCGGCGAGGGAGGTGGGGGAGGGGTTGGCGAGCTGGGCGGCGTAGACGGAGGAGGCGCCGTCGGTGAGGTAGGAATGGGAGAGGTCGAGGATGAGCCAGGCGGCTTCGGAGGCGGGGAAGGTGTATTTGTGGAGGCCGGTGCGCTCGGTGGAGGTGAGCTCGACGTGGACTTTGGGGTCTTGGAGGAAGACGGAGTAGAAGCCGGGCTCGGCGATTTCGTCGGCGTGGGAGAAGCGGGAGCGGTAGCCTTCGGTAGGGTTCTTGCGGTCGCCGGGGTGGAGCTTGACCGGCCCGGTGCCGGCCATGATGAGGAAGTCGAGGAGGTCGCCGCAGCCGGTGCCGGAGAGATGGGTGTGGGAGAAGCCCATGATGGAAGAGTCGGAGATGTGGTAGCCGGAGCACCAGTCCCAGTCATCGTTGAAGGTGTCGGGCGAGAGCTGGACGGCGGCGAAGGGGACGGACGCGCCGGGGAAGCAGTGTCCGTGGCCGCCGGTGCCGATGCGTGGGTCGACCCAGTGGAGGGGATCGTGGGCGTCGGCGCCGGAGGGCTGGGCGAAGGTGGGAAGGGGGAAGGCGGCGGTGGCGGCGACGGCGGAGGCGGACTGGAGGAAGGTGCGGCGAGAGATCACGTGGCGGGCTCCGGGGTGCGTGGTATCGTTTCCAGCGCAGGTTCTGTGCTGTTCAGTGTGACGGACACGATGGGAAATGAGCAAGGGAGGAACGGGATGAATTTTGGGATGACGCGGCGTGGGTTTGTTCGGGCGGGGTTGGTGGCGGGGGTTGCCGGGGCGGTGCCAGCGATTGGGGTTTCCGGCGGTTTACGTGCTGCCGCTCGCGAGAAGGGTGGGGTTGCGGAGGGGCTTGGGCAGGAGGTTTCAGCAGCAGAGGCGATGAAGCTGCCTACGGCGAGTGGTCGGCGGCTGCCGGTGGGGGAGCGGCGGTTTCGGTCGGAGGGGGTGGAGCGATTTCTGGTGGAGGTGGGTGGGCGGATTCCGGATGCGGCGCTGCGGAATTTATTTTGTAACTGCTTTCCGAACACATTGGATACGACGGTGCAGCCGGGGACGTTTGAGGGGAAGCCGGATACGGCGGTGTTGACGGGGGACATTGCGGCGATGTGGCTGCGGGATTCGTCGGCGCAGGTTTGGCCGTATCTGCCGATGGCGAAGGGAGATTTGCGACTTAGGGCGCTGCTGGAGGGAGTGATGCGGCGGCAGGCGCGGTGTTTGTTGATTGATCCGTATGCGAATGCGTTTATGGCGGACCTGAATGCGCCTGCGCTGCCGTGGAGCCGGACGGACAAGACGGAGATGAAGCAGGGGGTGGGCGAGCGGAAGTATGAGCTGGACAGCCTGTGCTATCCGTTGAGGCTGGCGTATGGATACTGGAAGCAGACGGGCGGCGTGGAGCCGTTTGACGCGCGGTGGGGTGAGGCGATGCGGTTGGTGGTGCGCACGATGCGGGTGCAGCAGAGGAAGGAGGGGTTGGGACCGTATCACTTCCAAAGGGAGTCCCCGACGCCGACGGAGACGCTGGGGGAGAAGGGGTATGGGCAGCCGGTGCGACCGGTGGGGCTGATCTTCTCGGGGTTTCGGCCGTCGGATGATGCGTGCGTGCTGCCGTTTCTGGTGCCGAGCAATTTACTTGCGGTGACAAGTCTTCGGCAGATGGCGGAGATGGCGACGGCGGTGCTGGGGGACGCGGCATTGGCGGCGGAGGCGCGTGGGCTGGCGGATGAGGTGGAGCGGGCGCTGCGGCAATATGCGGTGGCGACGACGCCGGCTGGAACGGTTTGGGCGTACGAGGTGGATGGGTTTGGCGGGCAGGTGCTGATGGATGATGCGAACGTGCCGAGTCTGCTGGGGCTGCCGTATCTCGGGGCGTCGCCGGATGCGGAGATGTATCGGCGGACGCGGGCGATGGTGTGGAGCGCACGGAATCCGTGGTGGTTCGAGGGGTCAGCAGGGGAAGGAATTGGTGGGCCGCATGAGGGAAGGGACATGATCTGGCCGATGTCACAGACGATGTTTGCGCTGACCAGTGAGAGCGATGAGGAGGTCAGGCGGATGGTGCGTATGCTGGTGGCGGGCACGGCGGGGACGGGGTACATCCACGAGAGTTACAACAAGAACAATGCGAAGGAGTTTACGCGGCCGTGGTTTGCTTGGGCGAATACGTTGTTTGGCGAGATGGTGGCGGGTGTGGCCATGCGGAAGCCGGAGCTGTTGCGAGCTTAGTCTGTAAGAGGGATGGTACGTAATTGTAACGAAAAGAGGAGCTTTCTTGATCGTTCGTTTGTTGGGGGTTTTCGTTCTCGGTGCGGCTGTAGCGGTGGGTGCGGGGCCAATGGATTCGCCGCCGCTGCGGTACGCGTGTCACTACACGGCGACGCCGATCGTTGTCGATGGAAAGCTGGACGATGCGGCGTGGGCGAAGGCGGAGTGGACGAGCGACTTTGTAGATATTGAGGGGGCGGCGAAGCCGAAGCCGCGGTTTCGCACGCGAGCGAAGATGCTGTGGGACGCGAGGTATCTGTACATTGCGGCGGAGATGGAGGAGCCGAATGTGCATGCGACGCTGACGCAGCATGACTCGGTGATTTTTAAGGATGATGATTTTGAGGTGTTTGTGAAGCCTTTGCCGAAGACCGCGAGTTACTACGAGTTTGAGATGAATGCGCTGAATACGGGGTGGGATTTGTTTCTGCCGAAGCCGTACAAAATGCACGGGGAGCCAGAGAACAGCTGGGACATTCGGGGGCTGCGGACGGCGGTGCATGTGGATGGGACGCTGAACCGGCCGGCGGACGTGGATCGCGGGTGGACGGTGGAGATTGCGTACCCGATGGATGCATTTGAGAGCCGGCAGCATGTGCCGACACCGGTGGATGGGACGGAGTGGCGGACTAATTTCAGCCGGGTGGAGTGGAAGGCGGGGCAGGCGCGGGAGGATAACTGGGTTTGGTCGCCGCAGGGGCTGGTGGATATGCATGTGCCGGAGCGGTGGGGGTATTTGGAGTTTCGGCGGTAGAAGGAGAAGCAGGTCCCCTGCGGGGATGACAACAAGAAAAGCGAGGGCGAGAAGCAGGTCCCCTGCGGGGATGACAACAAGAAAAGCGAGGGCGAGAAGCAGG
>CAXTEU010000013.1:62278-87973 GCA_964243475.1 uncultured Acidobacteriaceae bacterium
TCCCCTGCGGGGATGACAACAAGAAGAGCGAGGGCGAGAAGCAGGTCCCCTGCGGGGATGACAACAAGAAAAGCAAGGGCCGGCGCTTGTAGCGACCGGCCCTTTTTGTTGCGGGTGAGTGGGGGTTAGAAGGTGTAGTGGAGGGCCAGCTGGAGGATGCGCGGAAGGCTGCGGGTGTTGGTGATCTGGCCGAAGTTGGAGTCAGTGATGGTGTTGTCGGGATTGCCGTAACTGGCGATGTTGAGGGCGTTGAAGGCGTCGGCGCGGAAGCCGATGGTGTGGGACTCGAAGAGGCGGAAGTCCTTGAAGGCGGAGAAGTCTGCCTGGGTGTAACCGGGCGTGCGTTGGGAGCCGACGGCGGCGGTGCCGAAGCTGATGGTGGTGGTGGGGCCGTAGGCGCAGATCCCGTTGTCGGGGCCGGTGCAGGCGGTGGCAGAGGGATCGGTGCCGAACCAGTTTTTGACAGAGCGATCGACGACTTTGAGTTTGCGGTACTGGTTGGCGCGGGACTGGCCGTCGCTGCTGGTGTTGCTGTTTTGCGGGCCGTTGACCGTGATGGGGAAGCCGGAGTAGGCGACGATGGTGCCGGAGACGGACCAGCCGCCGGCGATGAGGTCGAGGGCCTTGTCGGTGTGGCCGCCGAACTGTTTGCCGCGGCCGAAGGGCACGGTGTAAAGGATGGTGCCGTTGAAGTTGTTGCGGACGTCGGAGCCGGATGGGCCGTAGTCGGCGTGGCCGTTGTAGCCATCCTGGAACGAACCATTCTGGACGGAGGTGTTGGCGAAGTTATAGTTGCCGGCGGAGTTGGTCATGGCACGGGCGTAGGTGTAATTGAAGGTGTAGGTGAAGCCGTAGCTGCCGCGATCGCGAAGGGTGGCAGTGCCGGCGTTGTAGTTCATCATGGAGTCGGACTCGGTGATGAGGAGCGGGCCACCCTGGCCGACGAGGGCGGCAAAGGGAGCGGCGTCGGCGACGGGGATGGCGGCGCCTTTGGGAAGGGCGGCGACGCTCTGCGCCTGGGCGAGGGTGAGTTGGTTGCCGTTGCGGTAGTCGGCGAGGTGCTGGCCGGTTTCGCCGACGTAGGAGACGGCGAGGGAGATTTTGTTGGAGAGTTCGAACTCGGTGGTGAGATTGAACTCGTGGATGAGGGCGGGCTGGATGTGCTGCGGCCAGGCACCGAAGCCGGCCCCCTGGTTAGAGATGGAGGAGACGGAGAAGCCGTCGGTGGCGTGGAGCGGTGTGCCGGGGCTGTAGGGCGTGTGAATCGAGGCGTTGGCGGCGACGGGGGTGGCGGCGTTGGGGTTGGCGAAGGCGAGGAAGGGGCTTTGGTAGGTGAGGCGCTGGTTGTTGGAGTCGCCTTCAAAGAAGGAGGTGATGCCGTAGCCACCGCGGAGGACGAAGCGGGGCGTTGCCTGGAAAGCGAAGCCGAAGCGGGGTTGGATCTGGTCCTTGGTGGCCTGGTAGCAGGAGATGTTGTCGCACACGATGGAGCCTGCGGGAGCGCCGGCGGGGACGGCACCGGCGTACTCGACGGTGCCCATTTGGGGGCCACTCAGGAGGACGTTGCCGAGGCGGTTGTGGGCCTCGTTCCAGCGCTGGTCGTACTCGTAGCGGATGCCAAGATTGATGGTGAGCTTGTCGGTCGCCTTCCAGTCGTCCTGAAAGAAGCCGGCTGTGCGCCACTGACGGTTTCCGGCGAGGCCGCTGCCGGGAAGAGCGATGGACTCCTGCTGGACGAGGTCGAGGAGGAAGTCCGCGCCGGTGTATCCGGTGGCCGAGCCGTTGCCGGTGAACGCGCCGGTGTAGTTGAACTGGCCGAGGGATCCTTGGGCGCCGGTGAGGGCGTAGTTTTGCTGGTAGCGGATGGCCTGGGCGCCGAGGCTGAAGAGATGTTTGCCCTTCTGGATGGTGAGGTTGTCGCCGTAGTAAAAGTTGTTGTCGCGCAGGATCTGGGGAGCGCCGGGAGTGCCGACGTCGCTGAAGTTGTCGTTCTGGAGGTGCTGGTTGGAGAAGCCGACGTAGGCCTGGACACCGAAGGGGATGCCGACGATTTTGTTGCCGTTCAAGCCGAAGACGCCGGTGGGGTCGGTTGGGATACTGTTATCCCAGCGGACGCGGGTGAAGCCGGCGCGGGCTTCGTTGACGACCGCGGGCGAGAAGGTGTGGACCCAGGTGGTTCCGAAGATTTTGGTGGGATAGCGGTTCTGAGCGGGGAAGGTGATGGGAAGGACGGCGATGTTGATGTCGTAGGCGGTGGATTGGGCGTAGAAGCCGGTGATCTTGTCGGCGTTGCGCGGGTCCCACTCGATCTTGACGTCGCCCTGGTTGTTGACGCGAGCGTTGCCGGTGGCTCCCTGGTAGTCGTTCTTGACGAGGCCATCCTGCGCGGTGGCGTTGGGGAGCGGGTAGAGGTCCGGGTGGGCGAAAAGGTAGGCGGCTACGGGATTGACGATGGGGATCTGGTTGTTGGCGTAGGGCGTAAAGTCTGCCTGCGTGTTGTAGAGCTGATGGGGCACGGCGGAGAAGTCGCCCCCGCGCATGGCGGTGGTGAAGACGGAAGCTGTGCCGGAGCCGCCGTTGTGCTCGCGGACACCTTCGTAGTCGACGAAGAAGAAGAGCTTGTTGCGCCGGATGGGACCGCCGATGGTGCCGCCGAAGATGGTTTGGGTGAAGGGGTTGATGGCGATGACGGGCGTCTGGTCTTTGTTGGACCAAGTGTTGGCGTCGAGCTTCTGGTTTTCGAGGTAGGCGAAGGCGGAGCCGTGAAAGGCATTGGTGCCGGTCTTGAGGACGGAGACGACGTCGCCGCCGTTGACATTGCCGTAGGTGGCGGGCGCGTTGGCGGAGATGACGTTGATCTCGGCAATGGCGTCGGGGGAGGGGTTGTAGGCGATGAGGTTGTTCTGGCCCTCGTTCATGTCGACGCCGTCGAGGGTGTAGTTGTTGGCCTGGGAGCGGTTGCCGTTTACGGCGACGATGCCGTTGTTGAGGGTGTTGCGCTCGAGGCCATTGGAGCCGACGAGTCCCTGGGGGTCGGTGGAGACGGCCCCGGGCTGGAAGAGGGTGACGGAGGAGAAGTTTCGCCCGTTGAGGGGCATGGCGCCGATCTGCTCGGCGGTGATGGAGACGCCGATGGTGCCGTCGGTGGTATCGAGGATGGGAGCGGCTTCGGCGGTGACGTCGACCGAGGCGGAGGCGCCGACGCTGACGTGGGCGTCGATCTTGGCGGTCTGGTCGATGGAAAGGGTGAACTCCGGGGTGTTGAACGTGTTGAAGCCGGGAGACTTGATGGTGACGGCGTAGGAGCCGATGGGGAGGAAGCGGACGGAGTAGACGCCGGAGCCGTTGGTGGTGGCGGAGGTGGAGACGCCGGTGGCGGTGTTGAGGACGGTCACGGCGGCGTCCGGGACGACGGCGCCGGAGGGATCGGTGACGGTTCCGGTGACGGAACCGGTGACGGTCTGGGCGGGCGCGAGCGGGGCGGCGAGGGTGGCGATGACGGCAAGGAACGCGGCGCGGCCGGTGGAGCGGTGTGGCATGTATGGCCTTTCTGGATATGGGGGGGATCGATGGGGTGCAGCCCGGCGGTGCGAGGACTCAGGTGAGCGGGAGTTGATGCGGGGTCTGCCCAGAGCGAAGTATACGGCACGGGACTGACGGTTTCGCGGAAGTTCCGGGGGTGAGGAGGCGGTGGCGTGGTTCCGGTTCAGCTTGGGACAAGCCTTGAGACGATCTCTGAACGGGCGCACTCTTGGGGAGTTGTTCGGATTCGAAGCGGGCCGGGTGTGGAGACCGCGGGGCAGTTTCCCTTGCAAAGCAGGGCCGAGGCTGCGACGATTCGGTATGTGGCATGTGTTGGCTAAGGCGGCCGAGTTTCTTCTGCTGAGTTGGGTGATTTTTATGATGCTGGGCGTGTTTGGACAGCTCACGCGTGGCGGAGAGAAGTATGCGATTGTGGCAATGATTCTGGCGTGCACCGCTGCGGGGATCATCCTGATGCTGCACCACTGAGGCGTGCGGGGAGCCATTTACTCCGCTATGGGTGAAGGACGCTAACAAAGGTATTGAGAAGGATGGAGGCGCGGGTCGGGATCGAACCGACGCATAAAGGTTTTGCAGACCTCTCCCTTACCACTTGGGTACCGCGCCTTACCTGAGATGAGCCGGTGGGGATCCCGCTCATGACCAGCTCGTGGCCCATGGACCGCTCAGCGCGACACGAGGGAGGCTGATTTGGAGCGGGAGACCGGGGTCGAACCGGCGACATCTTCCTTGGCAAGGAAGCACTCTACCACTGAGCTACTCCCGCTCACTTTCGTGAGTATACGGTCGACCGGGTTGGAGGGTCAACGGTGTAGGCGACCCGTGCACTGAGACGCGTCCAAGCCATCCTGCATCACATCACCAGGTGGTTACGCTGACCATGGCACGGCAACTGGATGCTGAACAACAGATGCAGCACTGGCAGGCGTTGTTGGACTCCGCCGGAGAGGGTATCTGGGGTCTGGACCTGCGAGGGAACTGTACCTTCGTCAATCGCATGGCGATGCGGTTGTTCGGCTTTTCGAGCGAGGAGCTTCTCGGACAGAACATGCATCTGCTGGTGCACCACACCCGGGAAGACGGTTCGCCGTTTCCGGATGAGGCGTGTCCGATCTACGACGTGCTGCGTCGAAATGAGCCATTCTTTCAACGCAAAGACACGCTTTTTCGTAAAGACGGTTCGGGATTTGTGGCGGAAGTTTCGGCGCAACCGGTTTCGGTTGAGGGCGAAGTGGTTGGCGTTGTTGTCACCTTCCGCGATGTGACGGAGGCCAGGGCGCAGGAACAGCGATCGTGCGAGGCCTATGACCAGGCCGCCATGCGCAGCGCGGAGCTCGAGGCCGTGATTGAAAGTATTCCGCACGGTGTGTATGTGGCCAGGCGAGACGGCACGTTGCGCACGAATCGACGCGCTCGTGATTTGAGCGGAGATGCGTTCCCATTCGAGCTTAAGACCCTGGAGGGTGCCTTGCAAGGCGAATGCCTTACCGAAGTGGTTCGCACAGGAGAGCGGTGGATTCATAGTGTGGGCGCGCCGGTGATGTTGAATGGAGAGATCCTCGGCGGCGTTGCGGTCAACACCGACATCACGCAGGCGCGCATGCAGGAAGAGGCGCTGCGGCGAAACGAAAAACTGGCTGCTGTGGGACAGCTGGCTTCCTCCATTGCGCACGAGATCAATAACCCACTCGAGGCAATCACCAACCTGCTGTACCTGGTGCGCTGTTCGGACACGATGGACGAAGTGCATCAATACGCGGCGCTGGCGCAAAGCGAGCTGGCGCGCGTGACCGAGATTACGCTGCAAACCCTGCGGTTTCACCGGCAGCACAGCAAGGCTACGATGGTTGACCTGGCCGACCTGGCACGGGCCGTGATGACGCTCTACACGGGGAGATTGTTGGTGCGCAACATCGGGATGGCGTGGAAGCTTGCACCCGCACCGCAGATTCTGTGCCTTGAAGGCGAGGTCCGCCAGGTGTTGAACAACCTGCTGCGGAATGCACTGGACGCCCTGGCGAACGGCGGACGCCTGATGTTGCGGGTGCGCCCACAGCACGACTGGACGACAGGCGAGCCGGGTGTTCGCTTGACCGTCGCCGACACGGGGGAAGGGATCCGGCCAAGCATTGCGGGCAAGCTTTTCGAGCCCTTTCAGACCACCAAAGAAGCTACCGGAACGGGGCTTGGTCTGTGGGTCAGCAAAGGGATTGTGGAGAAGCACGGAGGGCATATCCGGGTGCGGAGTCGAACGGATGAAGTGCATGGTACCGTGTTTGCGGTGTGGCTCCCGGTTGAGCCGAAATCTAATCTGTCGGCCGCTGAGACTCCGTAAGCACAATTCTTGGACCGAGCAGGTTTTCCGGGCGGCGCCGCACAATGTGCGGTGTAATGAGCATGACGAGCTCCCCTGTGTCTAACTCGCCCGTGCGGGCTGAGCCAAGGCTTTGAAAGCCAGGGATCTCGCCAAGCCCGGGCGTGCCGCTCAAGGCCACAGACTCGGTTTTACTCAGGCTGCTGACCATCAGGGCGGTGTCTCCGTCGGGAACCGTGACGTCAGAGACAAACTGACGGCTGTTGAGCACCGGGATGTTATCGAGCGACGTACCGGCCAGAGCTTCAATCTTCAGCTCCAGATGCAAGCGCACCTGTCCTGACTTCTCGACGTTCGGGGTTGCTTTGAGCGTGATGCCCAGGTCTTCGTACTGAAATTGCGGGACGGAGTAGGACGACGTCGAACCGAGATACTGGTTTAGCAGCGTCGATGCGCTGACACCATTGATGCTGACCCCGGAGAGCGCGGCGGAGTTCACATTGCCACCGCTGTTGTAGACGCCGGTCACGATCGGGTAGCGCGTTCCGGCGCGAAACGTACTGGTCTGCCGGTCGCCGGCGCGCAAGGTGATGTCGTCGAGCATGCGTGCGTCGCTGGAGTTGAGCGAAAGCGAGAAGCTAGCGCCTCCGGTTTCGGTCACGCCGGTGTATGTAAGGCCGCCGCCGAAAAAGCCAAGCGTGTTGCTGAGCACGGAACTGCTGGCCACTCCGGTGCTGATCAGAAACACGGCCTCGAGAATGAGGTCACGCGCCGCATTGCCGGTGAGGGTTAGGAGGCCGTTCGCGATCGCCTGATTGATGATCGTCTGATTGGCGGACACGAGACTCTGCGCTGTGCTCGCGACGTTATACACGCCGAAGCCCTGCGGCAGCTGTGGACCAATGGTGCGCGTACGGGTGCGATCGACTTCGTAGAGGCGGAGGTCAAAGACCACCTCGCTGTTGCCTTGCACCAGGTCGGCGACCGTGGTGTTAATCGCACGCAGGGTTTCGCTGGGAGCGCGCACGACAAGGTCGCCGGAGCTGTTGCGGACCGCGACCTGCTTGACCTCGAAGACGCTTTTGAGCAGGTTGCCGAGCTCGCCCATCTGCTCGGGCGTGGATCCGGGAACGTAGATCGTCTCTTCGAGCAGGCGCTCGAGACGGTCTCGATTCTCCGGCGTGTCGCGCGCGATCAAGACGCTGGTCGCGTCGAGCGGAACGAGAAAGCTGTGCGTCATGCTCAGCAGGAGGGGCAGCGCCTGCGCATAGGTCACGCCCTCAAGGTCGAATCGCAAGGCATCGCGCGGAACGGACTCGTCAAACACAGAACGAATGCCGAAGGCGGTGAGGACCTGCCCAAGGGCGGACCGGCCGTCGGCATGGATGTGAAAGCTGCGCGGTCCGGCTGCGGGCGTGAGATCGATGCCTGCCGCCGGAACGGGAGAGTCGTGGAAGCGATCGGCCGGATCGACTGCCGGCTCAAGCGCCGCCGGTGGGGGAAAGTGTTGCGCAATGACGGCGTTCTCCGGGTCGATCTGGCGCGCCTGCTCGAGAAGAGCGTCGGCTCGGACGCGGTCGCCGCCGGCGCGCGCGACGCCTGCATGCTGCACCAGCTCGGTCAGGCGATGTTCGCGCGTCAGCATCAGGGCCGTGTTGTAGTCCGCGTTGGCGGGGTCGAGGTTGTGAGCCGCGGAAAAATGCTGTTCGGCGGCTTGCAGCTGGTCACGACTCACGTCGCGCGCACCGCTGTCATAGGCGTCGCGCGCCAGGCGCCGATCGTGGTCGGACACGGCGGGGGAAGTCTGGGCGGACGCGACCGAGGAGGCGGCAAGGGCGAGCCCGGCGACGGAGGCGAGAACGCGCGATGGAGGAAGGGGGCGCAAGCGGCGTGAGGTCCGGGGAGGGACGCTGGCGGTTAGACGAACGATCACGGCAGGCGCGAGCCTAACGGGCGCTCGCGATGCTCTGGACATCCGGCGCGGCGCGCTCGCTAGCGGGCGGACGGCGCATCCCATTGCGGATCGCCGTCGTGTTCATGTCCAACTCGGCCAGGGTGCGGCTGAGGGTATTGCGATGCATGCCCAACTCTTCGGCAGCCTTGCACTGGTTGCCGTGGTGATGGGCCAGAACCTCGAGGATGTAACGTCGCTTGAACTGCCGGACGGCCTCGGTGTAGGAGACGCCCGCGCTATGCATCTGGGTGACGAGGCTGTGCAGTTCGCGTTTCAAGGTTGTTGCTCCTCACTTGCTGTCGCGTCCGGAAGAGACGGGACGAGAGCCCTATTGTCCCTCTAGCGCCGCCCCTTGATCCAATGGGGAGGAATGTGCTTGAGCGCGCTCATACCGCCGGCGATCTGCGCTTCGAGGTTGTGGGGCACGATGAAGGATATCCCATGCGCGGCCCCGAGGAAATAGGGGGCCAGACGGGAGGTGCGAGGGGCCTGAAACGCCGGAGCAAACGCGGCAATGGCCATCATCAGGACCGTCGCCAGCAGGCATCCGCGCACAAAGCCGAACGCGCCGCCGGCCAGGCGATCGAGCAGACCCAGGCCGATGGTGGACGCGGTGCGCCGGAACAGGCGGCCGAGCAGACCGGCGGCGATGCCGACACCGATAGCGATGAGCAGGAATGCCGTCATGCTGGCGGCCGACTCCGACGGGAGCCAGCGCTCGAGCCACCGGGCAACCGGGCCGTAGTACCAGCTGGCCAGAAGAACGCCTGCGACCAAGCCGGCGAGCGAGCAAAGTTCGCGGATGAGGCCGCGAACCAGCGCCAGCACCGTCGACCAGATCAGGATCACCAGCAGCAGCCAGTCAAACGCCGTCAGGGACGCGAGGGGACCGGCGAGGGTGTTCGGTGCAGGCAACATGGCAATCCATGAGTCTACGACGCGGGGGATGGCGTCGCCCAGGAAAACAGGGCGACCTCAGTTATCGAGGGAGGTTCGACCGGTGAGCCGATGAAATGCCTCCATGTACTTGGCGCGGGTGCGATCGACCACGTCCACGGGCAGCGCCGGCGCCGGCGCCTGCTTGTTCCATGCGATGCTTTCGAGGTAGTCCCGCACGAACTGCTTGTCGAACGAGGGTTGCGCACCTCCCGGAGACCAGGTGTCCTCCGGCCAGAATCGGGATGAGTCCGGTGTGAGAACCTCATCGGCCAGCACGATTTCGGTGTCGCCCGCTTCGGTCAAGATGGTCCCGAACTCGAACTTGGTGTCGGCCAGGATCAGACCTTGGTTCGCGGCGTGCGCCGAGGCACGGGCATAGATCGCGAGCGTCAGTCGTCGAAGCTCCTCGGCCGCAGCGCCGCCGACCGCGTCAACTGCTGTGTCGAACGAGATATTTTCGTCATGGCCGCCGGTGTTGATCTTGGCGGCCGGCGTGAAGATCGGTTCGGGCAGGCGGTCGGACTCGCGCAGGCCGGCGGGCAAGGGGATGCCGCAGATTGCACCGGTGCTCTGGTAGTCCTTCCATCCCGACCCCGAAACGTAGCCGCGAACCACGCACTCTATCGGAAACATGGCGGCCCGGCGCACCAGCATGCTGCGCCCGGCGATCTGGTCCGCGAAGGGATAGAGCCGGGGCGGGTAGATGTCGAGTTGTGCCGTGATCAGGTGGTTCGGCACGAGCTCTCGCAGATGCTCAAACCAGAACAGTGAAATTTGCGTCAGGATGCGGCCTTTGTCCGGAATTCCGGTCGCCAGGACGTGATCAAAGGCGGAGATGCGGTCGGTTGCAACAAACAGCAGGCGGTCGTCGGGAAGGGCATAGATGTCGCGCACCTTGCCGCGCGCGGTCAGGGCAAGGGAGCCAAGGTCGGTCTCGAGCAGGGCACTCATCACCATCGACGGTACCATCTGCGCGCGGCAGGGAAGCGACCTAGCGCAGCGGAACGACCGCAGAGTAATCGAGGGCGGGGGTGCGTCCCGGCCAGTCCGGGCAGGTGACCCGGACTGCTTGGTGGCCGGGCAGCAGCACAGCGTAGGTTGCTGCCGTGTTGCACTGCGTGTCGAAGAGCCGCGCCGTCTCACGCTGGCGCCGCAGAAACGGAGCCCACGCGGGCCGACTGTAGATATCGAACTCCACACTGTTCACGGAAACAGGCGACGTCAGGAGGAGCCGTCGCTCGCTGTAAAGGCCATAACCCATCTGGGTCACGGCCGGCGGCGCCACGTCGAAGAGCTCAGTTAACGGCAGCACCAGGCTTGCAAACCCGACCGGTACGGCGAGCACAAGGCTCACCAGGGCGGTGAGCCAGCGCGGCTGCAGGAGCGAGAAGCGCGCCAGCAAAACTCCGTACCCGACGATGCACATCCAGGAGAGCAGGGCATCGATTCGGAAGTAGGCCGGGCTAAGGCGCAGCACGATGCTGAGCAGGCGCAGAGCGATCGCCGTGATGGCCGTTCCCAGCAGCACACCCCGGACAACTGGGGAGAGCGTCAGCCATCTGCGGCGAAGCACAAGCAGCGCTGCGGCCACGGCCAAAAGAACGGAGTACGTCAACGGCAGGTGCATGCCGTCAGGGTAAAGTCTCGGGCGCGCCTGGGCCAAGCCACACCCGTGGGAGTCACGCCACGGCGCGACGCGGGGAGGTGGTGCTCGCATCTCGCCGGTTGCCGAGGTTGACGGAGACGATCTTGGACACGCCGGGCTCCTGCATCGTGACGCCATAGATCACGCCGGCCTGTGCCATGGTTTGCTTGGAGTGCGTGATCACGACGAACTGCGTTGTGGTGCTCATGTCCTCAATCAGCTTGGCGAAGCGACCGACGTTGGTCTCGTCTAGCGGTGCGTCGACCTCGTCGAGAATGCAAAACGGGGCCGGCTGGAACTGGAAGATACCGACAAGCAACGAAAGGGCGGTCAGCGCCTTTTCTCCACCCGAGAGCAGAAGGATGTTTTGCAGCTTTTTGCCCGGCGGCGATGCGATGATGTCGATGCCGGACTCGGCCGCATTCTCCTCGTCGGTCAGCCGCATCATCGCCTGGCCTCCGCCGAAGAGCTTTGCGAAGGTCGCACCGAAGTTTTCATTGATGACTTTGAACGCTTCATCGAATTTCACGCGCGAGACGTCGTCGATCTCCTTGATGGACGCTTGCGTGTTGCCGATCGAATCCAGCAGATCCTGCCGCTGCGTTTCCAAAAATCCATGGCGCGTAGCTGTCTCTGTGTACTCTTCGAGAGCCATCATGTTGACCGGTCCCATGGCTTCGAGCTTGCCCTTGAGCGCGCGGCAGGCCTCTTCCTGTTCAGAAAGGGGATGTCCGTCGATGCGAGCAACGCTCTGATCGGCACGGAGTTCCGCGGGCATCACCGCCAGATCGTTCTGGCAGGTCGCCTCCAGGTGCTCGATGTCTGAAGACAGCTTGGCCGAGCGCGCCGAAAGGGTCGCCCGCTGCTCGCGGAGGTGTTCGGTCTCCGCCCGCAGGCTGCGCAGCTTCGTGTCCAGGGCCGCCACCTGCTCGCGCAACGTGGCCGCTTCGGCGGTTAACCGCGCACCCTCGGCTGTGGCCGCAGCGCGCGTCTCGCTTACCACCGAATGCTGCGCGGCGAGCTCGGCCGTCTCCTGTTCGCGTCGCTGCCGCTCTGCCGACGCCGAGGCCAGCTGTGCGTCCACCTGCCCGAGCCGTTGACGCTGCCCGTTCAGCAAGCGGTTCGTCTGGTCGAAGTTTGCCTGTGCATTGCGCCGCCGCTCCTCAAGCCCGGCGAGCGCCGCCGAAGCTGCCGCTGCCGTCTCGCGGACGACCTCACGTTGCTGGCGCAGATCCGCAAGCCGCGCCTGCAGTTCGTGAAAGCTCATGTCGGAGGCCGCGTGCTGCGACTCCAGGTCGCCCGCCTCGCGTTGCCGCCGCTCGATCAACTCCCCCCGCGCCTGGCGCTGGTCGCGGTTGCGCTCCGTCGTCTGCTGCCAGTCCGCCAAGCGCCGCTCGATGCGCGCCGCTTCCGACTCCATTTGCCGCAGTGCCGCGCCGGAGTTGGCCGCCTCCCGCTCCGCATCGCGCCGCTCGTGACTGTGGCTGTCGAGCGCCGCGTTCAGCTCCGCAATGCGTCTGGCCAGAGATGCCGTTGCAAGATCGGTGCTCGCCAGATCTTCTTCCGTCGAGGCCAGCTTCGCCTGCACCCCGGCCAGCTCGCGCTTCAGGGCCAGCGGCCCCTGCGCGCGCGGCCGGCCGCCGGTCACGGTCACATTGTGAAAGGTCTCCCCCGTCGGCGCGAGATAGAACGCCTGCGGGTTGCTGAGCGCAAGCGATCGAGCGGTCGCCGCATCCGTGGCTACGAATCCTTCGCGCAGCTTCGGCAGAATCACTTCCAGTGATCGCCCGAAGCCGTTCAGCACGCGGACGCAGTCCTTCAACGGCACGGCATCCCCGCTTCGCGGAGCCGCGCTCTCCATGCCCTCCAGGAACGGGAACTTCGCCTGGGCCTGGTTCGGGTGCACCAGAAAGGTCGCGCGTCCGGCCACATCCGACTGCAGC
Organism: uncultured Acidobacteriaceae bacterium; assembly: GCA_964243475.1. GTDB lineage: Bacteria > Acidobacteriota > Terriglobia > Terriglobales > Acidobacteriaceae > Edaphobacter. Next base: position 74,617 of record CAXTEU010000013.1, read on the forward strand.
ATGTGAACGCCCGCGTCCGCCGCGTCCCAGCTTTTCACCACGATGTAGTTCAGCTCATCGCGCAGAAACTCGTCGACGACGTTTTCGTACTTGCCGTCGACCTCCAGAAAATCAGCCAGCGTTCCCACCGGAGCCAGGCCGCCCTCACTGCTGCGCGCACGGTTGGCGTTCGCCTTGAAAAGGTTGCGCACCGTGTCGGTGGAATAGCTGTGCTCATGGATCAGCGCTTCGAGCGAAGCCCGGTGTCCGAGCAGCGTGGCGACCTCGGCCCGCAGCTGGTCGCCACGGCGCTTGGACTGCGCCTCCTCCGACCGGCGCGCCTCGATCTCCAGCCGCAGCTGGGCCGTTTCCGCCTCGATCCGCTGCAGCCGATCCGTGACCGACTCAAACGAAAGCCGCGCCTGGCCGCGTTGGATCCCGAGTGCTTCGAGTTCCTGCCGCGCCACGTCCGCCTCGCGCCCAAGCCGCTCCGCCTCGCGCTCAAGCCCGGCCAGCGCCGCCTCGGCCTGCGCCACCTCGTTGCGTACCTGGCCGGCGCGCTGCATCGCCGCCACGGCGTTGCGTCGGTGCTGTTCCGCCTGTTGCTCGACCACCGTGACCGCGTGCGCGGCTTCCAGTGCGACGACCCCCTGCTCCGATGCTGCCTGGCGAGCGGCCGCGGCCTCCTCAGCCGCACCTTCGAGGAAAGCCCGGTGTTGTTCCAACTCGCCCACCAGCTGTTCCACCTGTGTCTGCGCCTGCGCACGATCCGCGTCGCCGGCCAACATTCGGGCCGAAAGATCAGCAATCCGGTCCGCGTTGGCGGACGTGCGCGACGTAATGCGCTCCGCCTCCACCGCTGCCTGGTTCGCTTCGGTCTGCGCCCGCCGCAGCGCCGCATCGAGCTCGTAACTCTGCCCCACGCCGGAACGGTGCTGCCCATCCGTCTGATCGAGAGCAGCCGCGTGTTGGTCGATCCGGCCGGTCAGATCGGCGATCCCGGACGTTGCAGATTTGTGTTCGGTGTCGAGCTCAAGCAGACGGCTGGCCAGCACCACCCGCAGCTTGGCACGCAGCTCATCGCGCAGAGCGGCATAGCGTTCGGCCTTGGCGGCCTGCCGCTTCAGTGTTCCCATCTGCCGCGTCACCTCGTCGAAGATATCGGTGACGCGCGACAGATTCTCCTTCGCCGACTGCAGACGGAGCTCCGCCAGACGCTTCTTGTTCTTGAACCGCGTGATGCCCGCGGCTTCTTCCAAAATGGCGCGCCGGTCGAGCGGCTTCGAACTCAGCAGCTGCCCAATGCGCTCCTGCCCGATGATGGCGTAGCTTTCCCCACCCAGACCCGTGCCCATAAAGATGTCCTGGATGTCTCGCAGCCGGCAGATCTTTCCGTTCAGCAGGTACTCGGAGTCTCCGCTGCGAAACAGCCGCCGCGTCACGGTCACCTCGCCGGCGCGTACCGGGGTTCGGCCAAATTTCCGCCGGCGAATCTTCAACACGACCTGGTCGGCATCGGACGTCGCAGCTGCCGGAACGGTTGCATCTGCTGGCAGCGCTTTCAATTCCCCTGGCTCTACCTCGTAGGTCGTTCCGGGTTGCGCCTCGGCCACAGCCTCTTCGGTCTCCTCCGCGCGTTCCTGGCGAAGCCGGTTCTCGTCCCAGTCTTGGGGCAACGCGTCGCCGCCCATCACCAGCTCGGGTCCGTCCTGCCCCGCGGCGTCGTACACCTCTGGATCGACCAGGGTCAGCGACACCTCGGCCATACCGGTCGGCTTGCGATCGCGCGTTCCGGCAAAGATGACGTCCTCCATCTTGACGCCGCGCAGGCTCTTTGCCGACTGCTCACCCAGCACCCAGGTGATGGCGTCTGAAATGTTTGACTTGCCGCAGCCGTTTGGACCCACAATCGCCGCGATGCCCTCGCCCGCGAGCTGCACCTCGGTTCGATCGCAGAACGACTTGAAGCCAAGGATCTGAACCTTTTTCAGCTTCAGCATGGGGCGAACTCCTTCCGGTGGCGATCGGCGAAGGGGCGCACCCTGAGCCTGATCTTCTTCCAAGCTAACTGGCCAGAAAGGACGAAGCAATCATTCGGCCCAACATGTTGTGGATAAGCAGGAGCGAACCCAAGCCCTGGCGTGTCGCTTGCAGTTTTCTCCGACCTTGTGATCCGTAGGGGGAAGCGCGTGCAAATCTACCAGGAAGCAGAGGCCTAACGACGAGGATCGGTTACGCAGGCATGGGTCAATCGCTTTCCCGTCCCAATCGGGCTACTCGGGGAACAGCAAAGCCGAATGGAATTGCGCCGCCTGCCCGGCAATTTCTATAATCCGGCAAACAGCTTTGTGCAGTCGCATACGAAGTCCGCAGCAACGGCCTCGAGCCGCTTGCGTCCCGCACGATGGTCTATGATCTGTTTCACATGCGTCGACGCGCACGGCGATCGCGCATCTACAGAACGACGGATTTCCCGAGGAGTGTTGAATGAAGAAGGCAGTCGTTGCATCTTTCCTGGCAACTGCGTCGGCAGTGGCAGTCCTGGCCTCCCGAGCTCCCATGGCGATCGCACAGGCTCAGGTGAACCTGGGATCGCAGCAGCAGGGAGCCAATGGCCAGGTACAGATGTCGCAGGCGGAGTACAACGCCTATAACAGCGCCGTGGCGCAGACGACGCCGCAGACCAAGGCGCCCGCGCTTGAGGCCTACCTGACGGCGTACCCGCAATCCGCGGTCAAAGCCGATGTGCTGCAACAGTTGATGATCGCCTACAGCAGCTTCGATCCGACCAAGACGCTGGATGCGGCTGACCGTCTCCTGCAGGTCGACCCGAACAATATCCGCGCGCTTACCTTCGAGGTGTACTTCCGCAAAACCCAGGCCGACCAGGTGACGGATCCCTCGGCGAAGCAGACGGCTCTGGATCAGGCATCGAGCTACGCCCAGAAGGGCCTTGCCGCAACCAAGCCGAAAGACATGAGCGATGATGATTTTAAGAAGATCACGGATAGCGCATATCCGATTTTTTATAGCGCCATCGGAACGGCGGCGCTGAGCCGCAAGGATACGGCGACCGCGATTGACAACTTCAAGAAGGAACTCGCCGCTGTGCCGGTTGCCCAGACGCAGCAGCCCGGGCCCGTGCTGCAGGACACCTACTTCCTCGGTCTGGCGTACCTGCAGTCGAACCCGCCTGACTACATCAACTGCACCTTCTACGTCACGCGGTTTACGGCCTTCGCTCCGGACCCGTACAAGACGCAAATGTTGCCGACCGCACAGTATTGCTACAAGAAGTACCACGGCAATACGGACGGCTACTCCGCCGTGCAGACCGCAGCGCAGGCGAACCTGAATCCGCCGGCAGACTTCAAGATCACGCCCGCTCCTTCGCCCGCCGACATTGCTGACCAGACCGTCAAATCGACCTCCGATCTTGCGACCCTGGCGCTGAGTGACAAGGAATTTATCCTGCAGTACGGCAAGTCCGAGGATGCCGACAAGGTATGGGCCACGGTAAAGGGCAAGACCGTCGAAATTCCGGATGCGACGGTCATTACGGCGACGGACAGCATCATCACCGCTGCTGTTTCCGACGACGCGGTTCAGTCCAAGACGGCCGACTTCACCTTCAACATGAAGGAGCCGCTCAAGACGGTGCCGACAGTTGGCTCGAAGGTCACGCTGACGGGAACCTACTCCTCTTACACGAAGGGTGGCTCGGCTGCGTCCTCCGGCACCAGTTCGGGCACGGGCGGGACTGATGCGGGCACAGGCGCTGCGTCGACCACAGCGGCGAGCGGGACGACGGACAGCTCGACGAGTGGCAGCACCACGACGACTGCCGCGACCAGCAGCACCACGGCGGCTGGAGCCGGCAGCGCAGCCTCCTCGAGCGGTGCGCTGATGATTACCATGTCCGACGGAGCCATCGTGGCGAAGGCTGCGAAACGCACGACCACACCGACGCACCACACGACGCACCACTAGACAGCAAGGCACCAGCAGCGATCGGGCGGACCGGATCTCTCCGGCTCGCCCGATGGCATTTTAGGCCAGGGCACTTCGTGGGCCAGCACCTCCGGCTGCGGTGTTCCCTTTGTCTCTACTTTCGGGGGATGGTGATTCCGACCTAGACAGCGCAGGATGCCGCTATGGCTTCCTTTGCTGCACTTCCTCTCCGTGTTGCCGTCTGTGCCGCCGCCCTCGGGTCCTGTCTGTGTTCCGCTGCGCCAGCCTTCGCGAAAGCCGCGGCAGGCGTTGAAGGTCATGCGATGGACGCGACGGGCGCACCGATCCGGAACGCGGTGGTTCGCCGGATTGCCAATCCCGCGTCGCACACCAGCACTCACCCCTGGAGGTCCATGCTTCTGGCGGACTCCGTGGGAAAGTTCAGCCAGGCTGGTCTGGCTCCGGAGGCCTACCTGGCTTTCCGGGAGCAAAGCCGAGAGCGTTTCGCGCACCGCCTCCTTGCCGCCGAACGCAACCACGCGACTCGATCTGGAGTTGTCTTCGCACGCACCAGTCAGGTCATCTTCGGGAGCACGGGATTTCATGATGCGCGTGAGCTCCAGGACGTCCGCTCCGGCGAGGTTGTTCGATCGCCGGCTCCGCTGTGGAGCCATCTCGGCAGCCTGCTGCCTGAGTGGTTGAGCTGGTAACGCGCGCTACTCGCCAAGCATCAGCCGGCGGATGCTGCTGGCTCGACCAGCCGTCCCATCGCAGGTAATCAGCGCGGCGCACATTTTCGGGTTGCCCTTGGCCGCCTCGAACTTGCCCGGCATGCCGGTCAGGAAACGATGGAGCGCCAGCTCGCGTTCGACGCCGATCACGGAGTCGTATGGACCGGACATCCCGACGTCGGTCTGATAGGCCGTTCCGCCCGGCAGCACGCGCTCATCGGCGGTGGGGATGTGCGTGTGCGTGCCTAACAGCGCGGTCACGCGGCCGTCCAGATACCAGCCAAGCGCGACCTTCTCGCTCGACGCCTCGGCATGGACGTCGACCAGGATCACCTTGGCGCCGGACTCCTTTGCCACGACGCTGAGCAGCTCATCCGCTTTGCGGAACGGGTCGTCGCAGGAGCTCATAAAGACGCGTCCCTGCAGGTTGATGACGGCATAGCTCTGGCCGCCGGGCAGCTCTCCCTGATAGAGCCCGAAGCCGGGTGTTCCGACGGCGTAGTTTGCCGGCCGCAGCACACGCCGGCCGCGTTCATGCGAGCTGGCCGGAACCGTCATGTACTCGAAGATCTCGCGCTTATCCCAGATGTGATTGCCGGTGGTGATGACGTGGGCGCCCAGGTCGAAGATCTCCTCGGCCAACCCAGGCGTGAGGCCAAAGCCGCCCGCGGCGTTCTCGCCGTTGATCACCAGAAGGTCGACGGCGTTGGATTCGAGGACGTGTGGAAGGTGTTCCCGGACAATGTGCCGGCCCGCGGAACCGAACACATCCCCGACAAAGAGGATGTTCATCGCTCCCGAGGGTAGCACGGTGCGCCGATCGCGCTGTCGCGCCTGCTCTGTGGTAGTTTGCTTGGCATGGCGCAGAGTGGGCGATTTGGGTTGAGTGTGCGGGTGCTTGCGGTACTGGCGCGAGGGCCTGAGGCGATGCACACCTCCGCGGCCATCGCCGAAGAACTGGGCGAGAGCGCGGTGATGGTGCGACGCACGTTTCTGCTGTTGCAGAAGGCTGGGCTGATCTCGCAACGCAAGGGGCCGAGCGGTGGCGCGCGGCTGGAGGTTCCGGCCAAGCAGATTGGGTTGGGCGATCTGTATGCCGCCGCGCACGTCGGCTGGCTGAGCCTGGGCGACGATGCGGCCGGTCTGGATCCGCTGCTGAAGCGCGTGCGCAAGGACGCAATCACGGCGATGAACGAGACCACGCTGGCGCAGGCGATGAAGCGGCTGCGCCAGCCCTAGCGGGAGTCTTGGCACGGACGGTTACTCGTCGGCGCCGGTCTCGACGACCTCGCTTCCGGCGAGCTCTGCTCCCTCGCCATCGAGGAACGCCCGTCCGTCTCCGGCCGCGGTTGGGCGACCCTGCGGCCGCAAGAGCGGGAAGAGGATGACGTCGCGGATGGAGCGCGATCCGGTTAGGAGCATGGTGAAGCGATCGATACCGATGCCTTCGCCGGCGGTGGGCGGAAGGCCGAAGCCGAGTGCGCGGACGTAGTCCTCGTCCATCTCGGCCATGGCCTCTTCGTCGCCGCGGGCGCGTTCGGCCAGCTGGGCTTCGAAGCGTCTGCGCTGCTCGTCGGGGTCGTTGAGCTCGGAGAAGGCGTTGCCGACCTCGAAGCCGCCGATATAGAACTCGAAGCGCTCGACCCAGTCGGGCTCGTCGGGTTTCTGCTTGGAGAGGGGGGAGACGGCTAGGGGGAAGTCGTAGATGATGGTGGGCTGGATGAGGTGCGGCTCGGCGAGAGCTTCAAATACGTCTGCTATTACCATGCCGAGAGGCGCTCCTGTTTGCAGGCCGTAGAAGGCGAGGTTTAGCTGCCTAAGAAGGCGACTGCTGACCTCCCCCGCTGGAGCGATGTCCTCGTCCCACTCAGGTTCACTTACAGGTTCTTCGCCGCCGTCCGTTGCTAACTGCAATTTGAGGAACAGAGCCTCTGATGTTCCTAGGTCACTCTCAAAAAGAGGGATGCCGAAGTCCTCTGGCCAGAACTTGATGATCGCTTCGCGCATGCTCAGTCTCTGCCATTTGCCAAGATCGATCTCTTGCCCACCGAAATGGGTGATCGTGGTTCCGTTCACCTCGATCGCGATCTCCGTGATGAACTCCTGCGTGAGGTTCATCAGGTCGTGGTAGTCCGAGTAGGCCTGGTAGAACTCGAGCATGGTGAACTCGGGGTTGTGTTGGGTGGAGACGCCTTCGTTGCGGAAGTTGCGATTGATCTCGTAGACGCGGTCGAGCCCGCCGACGACGAGGCGCTTGAGGTAGAGCTCGGGTGCGATGCGCAGCGACAGGGGGATGTCGAGGGCGTTGTGGTGGGTCTTGAAAGGGCGGGCTGCGGCGCCGCCGGCGACCGTGTGCATCATGGGTGTTTCGACTTCGAGGTAGCCGCGGTCGTCGAAGAACTTACGGATGGCGCGCAGGATGGCGGCGCGCTTGACGAAGACTTCGCGGACGTTGCGTGGAGCGTCGAGGTGTTCGTTGTTGGGGAGGGCGGTGTCGGTGACGGCGCTGGTTCCAGGTGGGAGAACTGCGGGTCTCTCCGCTGCGTCAGCGCTGGGCCCTGACTCCGGTTGCGATGACACATCTCTAGAGAGAGCAGGCTCGGCTTTGGCGAGCGTGCCGGAGTTCATGATCAGGTCGACGTAGCGGTGGCGATAACGGAGCTCGACGTCTTCGAGGCCGTGGTACTTGTCGGGCAGGGCGAGGATGGCTTTGGCGAGGAAGGAGATGGCGGGCTGGCCGCCGATGGGGTGGGCCTTGAGGGTGAGCTCGCCTGTGCGGGTGCGCATAATGGTGCCGCGGACGCCGATGTGGTCGCCGAGATCGAGGAGCTTGTACAGGGCGAAGATGTCTTCGCCGACATCGTCTCTGCGGATGTAGATTTGCAGGCGTTTTCCGCCTTGTTGCAGGTGGGCGAAGCCGGCCTTGCCCTGGAGGCGGTGGCTCATGAGGCGGCCGGCGATAGCGACGGCGGGCTTCGTGGCCTCGAGCTGGTCGGCGGTGACTGGTGTGGGGCCGTCATACTGCTGGAGAAGGTCGGGGATGTGTGCCAGCGTGAGCGGCTCGCCGGCGGAAGGGAAGCGGCTGGGGTAGGAGCTTTCGGCGGCGGAAAGGCCGAGGCGCTGGCCGATGGCGCCGATCTCGGCGAGCTTGGAGCGGCGCTGGGCGAGGAGGCCCTGTTCGTATTCGGAGGGGTTTGTGCTCATGGGATCTACCTCTTATTCTACCGAGCGTAGCGGGAGAATACGCCACGTGCTGGCGGTCTGTGTCAGAGCGAGCGTGTGGGTCGCGGGAGCTCGGGCGCGCGTGATGTAATGCACCTTGGGACGGCGCCATGGCGGATGAGGACAACAAGGGTCGCGGAATGGGAAGCCAGCTGGTGAAGGCCGAGGCGATGGTGCAGCTGGCGCTGGCCGTGCCCGCGGGCTGCGTTGCGGGGCTGCTGCTGGGAGCGTGGCTGGACCGGCACTTTCATCAGCACTGGATGACGATGGCCGGGATCATTCTCGGGTCGATCGGCGGCTTTGTGCAGATCTTTACGTCGGCGATCCGGTCTTCGAAGGAGAAGCTCTAGTGGCGGAGGGGAACGGACCGCCGGAGTGGACTGCCGGGCTGAGTGACCTGGATCTGCGGCAGACGATGCTGGCGTCGTTGCGGCTGCTGGCAATGCTGGCTGCGGTGGTCGCGGCGGTGTTCTGGTGGCGAGCCGGCTGGCAAAGTGCCTTGCTGGCGACGGTGGGGGCGGCGATCTCCGGGGCGAGTCTGTGGGAGTGGCAGCGGCTGATGACGGCGATGAACGAGCGCATGGATGCGGGTCGGACGTCGCGGCCGACCGGAGCGATCGTTACGGGCTTTGTGCTGCGGCTTGGGGTGACGCTCCTCGTGCTGTACGGCAGCGTGCGGTTCCTGCATGGGACGGTTCTGGCGTTGGCGGCGGGGCTGGCGCTGGGTGTGGTTGCGCTTTCGGTCGAAGCAATACGTCTGCTGAAGCGATGACTTCGCTATACTGAACACGTCCCGGAGCTCTGGAGACATCACCGACACACATGATGATGCCGAAACAACTTGCCTTGACTCGCGTTCTGAACGACCACTTTGCCGGTTCCGTCGACCACTTTCTGGAGGCGCTGCGGATTCATCCGACCTATCCGAAGGCGCCGATTTCCAATGCGTTTGCCATGGAGCTGCTGATATTTGTGGGGCTTCTTCTGTACTTCGTGCTGGTGCGGGCTTCGCTGTCTGTCGAGCGGCCGAAGGCGATCCAGCACATGGCGGAGATGACGCACGAGTTTGTGTCCGAGCAGAGCGAGAGCATTGTTGGGCACGGGTACGAGCGGTTTGTGCCATACCTGACGGTTCTGGTGATCTTTATCCTGATCGGGAATCTGATGGGATTGGTTCCGGGGCTGGAATCGCCGACCTCGAATCCCGTGGTGCCGCTTGGGTTTGCGGTGGTGACGTTTCTGTATTACCACTACCACGGCCTTCGAGTGCATGGGTTTTCCTACATCAAGCAGTTTCTGGGGCCGGTTTGGTGGCTGTATCCGCTGATGCTGCCGATCGAGATTATCTCGCACTTTGCGCGGGTGCTGTCGCTGACGGTGCGTTTGTACGCGAACATGTTTGCCGGCGACATGGTGACGCTGGCGTTTTTCTCGCTGATTCCGATTGGGGTTCCTCTGATCTTTCTGGGGCTGCATCTGGGCGTGGCGGTGATTCAAGCGTATGTGTTTATGATTCTGGCGACGGTTTACCTTTCGCTGGCAGTTGCGCACGACCATTAGAGTTTGGACTTGCCGGGGTTTGGGGCGCTCCCTCGAACTCGGGTGCTGTAAACGCCGCATAGCGTGAGGGTGCCAGCACGGTGAGCATCAACCACCCACTGGCGGCGACCGAAACGGGGGCAAGGAGTTGTGTGATGGTTCGTTTGTTGCAGGTTTCGAAGTATCTCTTTCTGACGCTGTCGGCGCTGTTGCTAGCTGGACCGGCGTTTGCGCAGGCTGCCGGAGCACCGGCTGGCCCCAACTATGGTGCTTTGGCCGTCGGTATCGGCATGGGGATTGCTGCCGGTCTTTGCGGTCTGGGTCAGGGTCGTGCGACGGCCTCGGCGGCTGAGGCGCTGGCGCGCAATCCGGGCGCTCGTCCGGGAATCCAGCTGTTCCTGATTCTGGGTTTGGCGTTTATTGAGTCGCTGACGCTGTTTACGTTTGTGCTGCTGTTTCTGCGTACGAGCTAGTTCGCGCGGCTTGGACCGCGAGGCCTCCGCTGCGGCGGGGGCCTCGGTGCGTGTGGGGTATCCCCCTCCACGCCTCCTGGATTTTGGGCGCATCCGGTTTGGATTGAGGGAGATACGGTACAGGGTGCCCGTTAGAACTTTGATTCCAAGGAACTTCGGTCCAAATTCTCTAGATTGAGCAACTTACAGGTATGTTCCCGAGCGATTCCGGAGCTGGCCGGTGTGCCGAGGATCTGAACACTGACGCGGCGTCGGGCGGGTGCGTGTTGCCTTCTACGTGAGCCGCGGCGGCTGCGTTCGTCTTCCGGGATGCTCTGTTTCCATTGTAGCGAGCCGACGGAATTGATACGCCACGGCCGATGCGATGATGGGGAGGGAGGAGATATGCAGGACGGTGTGGCTGGGGAAGGGAACTACTGGGTGGTGCGACAGGGGGTGGATGAGGTGCGGACGCCGGATGGGGCGCCGGCGGTGAGCATGGGGGCGTACCTGGTGGAGACGGGGCAGGAGGATCTGTTTCGGGAGATTTCGATTTACGGGGAGCGCGGGGAGACGCGGGAGGAGGTTCGCCGGCTGTACATGAATGCGGTGGCGATCCGGGTTTGGCGGGACATGGGGCGGGTGCCGGAGGTGGTGGCCCGGCGACACCGGCCGCCGAGGACGGCGTCCCTGGCGTACGGGGTGCCATTCAGCGAGTAGGTGAAGTGGAGTTTCTGGGGGAGAACCGGCCGGATGCACCAGACGACCGGGCATGTTTCTAGAGATGCCGGTGGCGGAGTATTGGGCGCCGCCACCGTGATTTCCGGATAAGGCTGGCGGGTTAGGAGCGGACCCAGCGAGTCATGGGGTCTGCAGCTACGCGGAGAGAGACGCTCTGGATTTCTTCGCCGATCACTTCGCAGAGCATGACGGAGTCGATGTTGAGACCGTCATCGGCAGGGGTGAGATAACAGGTGAGCAGGCGGGTTCGCTGGGGTGTGCTGTTCTGCTGTTCGGTGTCCATGCACGGTCTCCGGAAGAGGTGTGTGGGCGGGTTGCTCCGCCTCTGCTCAGAGATATACGGCATATTCATGGGTTTGACACATAGCACAATGGGGGGAGAGCCTCCCTGGGTACCGGGTTGACGGGGTGTTCGCGATGCGGAGCTAGGCAGACGCGAGGGCTTTTTGCATGCCGGCCCAGGAGATGCGTGAGGAGGCTTCGGGGGAGCCGCCGCCGGTCCAGTGGGTTTCGAGAGAGACAGCCTCGTGGTAGCCGACCTGGGCGAGGGCGCGGAACTGGGCGGACCAGTCGATGTAGCCTTCGCCGACGGGAGACCAGACGATCTTGCCGGCGGCGTCCGTGCGGGCGTTTTTGACATGGCAGTGGTGGATGCGGTTTTTGGGGAGGAGCTGCCAGGCGGCGGGGAAGGCGTCAAGCTCGCCGCGCATGACGGCGTTGGCGGGGTCCCAGTTGAGGGCGAGGTGGGGCGAGGGGATGGCGGCTAGGGTGCGGGCGGCTTCACGGCCGGTGGCGGTGTTGCACTCGAACTCGTTTTCGAGGACGAGCAGGACGCCCTGGCTGCCGGCGGTTTCGGCGGCCTGGCGGAGGTGGTCGTCGATGGCGTGGCGGAAGGGGGCGGGGTCGTCGATGCGCCAGAAGTCGAAGCAGCGGACCTTGTCGGTGCCGAACTGCTTGGCGAGGGAGATGGAGCGGGTGAGGATGTCGGCCTGCTGCCGGAAGGTGGTTTCGGCGGCGCCATGGAGGTCGCCGGCGGAGCTGTAGGTGGATTTGGGGGCGCCAGGCCAGTCGGTTTTGAAGAGGGGGCTGGCGATGTCGGTGACTTCCAAGTTGTACTTCTTGAGGATGCGCTGGGCTTCGGCGATTTCGGCATCGGAGCTCGCCTGGAGGTTCTTGCCCCAGAGGGCGCGAAGCTCGACGAAACCGAGGCCGAAGTCGTTGGCGATGACGTGGCAGGCGTGGTCGAAGTCGGGGGAGATCTCGTCGGAGATGACGGCGATTCTGAAGGGCGATTTCGGTGTCTGGGCTCGAAGGATCTCCGGGAGGGTGAGGGTGGTTGCGGCGGCGGTGGTGAGGAAGGTGCGGCGGGTGAGGGGGGCCATGATGTGTTTGCTCCGGGATGTCGGGACGTCGGGACAAGGGTAGCGCAGCCGGGGTGGGTTCGTCGCGTGTGGACAGGTTCCTGGGTGGTGGCTACCATGCTGTGCATGGTGACTCGTCGGGATGTGGTGTGGGGTGGTGCGGTGTTGGGGGCGGGGCTACTTTGCCGGCCGAGCGTTGGCCAAGTGGCGAGTTCGCCGGGGGTGCGGTTGGGAGTGGCGAGTTATAGCTTGCGGACGCTGAATCCGGCGGGTGTGATTGCGGCGATGAAGCGGCTCGGGACGCCGTATCTGAACCTGAAGGATGTGCATCTGCCGATGGAGCCGGCGAGCGAGGTGGGGCCGCGGGCGGCGGCGTACCGGGCGGCGGGGATGGTGCTGACGGCGGTGGGAACGATCTACTTTACGAAGGACGAGGATGCGGATGTTCGGGCGAAGTTTGAGTATTGCAAGGCTGCGGGGGTGAAGCTGATGGTGGCGGCGCCGACGCACGCGACGCTCGGGCGGGTGGAGCGGTTTGCGAAGGAGTATGACGTGCGGGTGGCGATCCACAACCATGGTCCGGAGGACAAGGAGTGGCCTTCGCCAATGGAGGTGCTGGCGGCGGTGAAGGGGATGGATGCGCGGATGGGATGCTGCGTGGATGTGGGGCACACGATGCGGGCGGGGGTGGATGTGGTGGGGGCGCTTGAGGCAGCGGGGCCGCGGCTGTTCGATATTCACATGAAGGACTTGGCCGACCGGAACTCGAAGGAGAGCCAGGTGGCGGTTGGGGCGGGAGTGATGCCGGTCGAGGCGATCTTTGAGGCGCTGGTGCGGATGCGGTATCCGGGGTTTGTGGACCTGGAGTATGAGATCAAGCCGGAGGATCCGGTGCCGGGGATGATGGAGAGCTTTGCGGCGATGCGGCGGGTGATTGCGGGGATGGGGACGGTGGCGGTTTAGGAAGCAGGTTCCCTGCGGGAATGACAACTAGAACGGCAAGGGCAACAGCAGGTTCCCTGCGGGAACGAAAACTAGAAAGGCGAAGGCGGAAGCAGGTTCCCTTCGGGAACGACAAGCAAGAAAGGCAAGGGCGGAAGCAGGTTCCCTGCGGGGATGACAACTAGAAAGGCAAGGGCGGAAGCGGGTTCCCTGCGGGAATGACAACTAGAAAGGCAAGGGCGGAAGCGGGTTCCCTGCGGGAATGACAACTAGAAAGGCAAGGGCAACAGCAGGTTCCCTGCGGGAATGACAACTAGAAAGGCGAGAGCAACAGCAGGTTCCTTTCGGGAATGACAACTAGAAAGCAAGGGCAACAGCAGGTTTCCTGCGGGAATGACAACTAGAAAGGCAAGGGCAACAGCAGGTTCCCTGCGGGAAT
>CAXTEU010000013.1:88073-136701 GCA_964243475.1 uncultured Acidobacteriaceae bacterium
GACAACTAGAAAGGCTAAACGCAAAGGCCAAGGGCGAGGGCCAGGCCTAGACCTTTGGCTCCCACCCGGGCTGGTAGGTGCGACGGGTCATGGCCTGGGCGGCGGGGTCGTTTTGGATGGCGAAGGTGGCGGGGTCGGTGGTGAGGTTGCGGCCGGTGAAGTAGGCGATGTTGGAGAGCTGGAGCATGGTGACGGCGACGTTGCCCTGGGCGACGGGCTGGCGGAGTGGGGCGCCGGTGCGGATGGCGGCGATCAGGTTGGCGAAGTGGGCGTCGGTCATGGAGTCGGCGCCGACGAGGTCGGTGGTGGAGGTGGCGGGCTTGGCGGGAACACGGTAGGTGCCAGTGAGCTTGTCTTTGAGATCGAAGATGTCGTAGCCGTCGCGGTCGATGATGACGGAGCCGTTGGTGCCGTGGACGCAGGTGCCGCGCTCGCGGTTGTAGGTGGATTTGCCGGAGCAGCAGTCGCCTTTCCAGGTGAGGATCTGGTCGGGGTAGCGGAAAGTGGTTTCGAGGGTGTCGTAGAACTGCCAGTCGTCGTGGGCGGCGTAGCGGCCGCCTGAGGCGGTGATGACGGTGGGGAACTCGGCGCCGAGGGCCCAGCGGGCGACGTCGACCTCGTGGGTGCCGTTGTTGAGGGATTCACCGGTTCCCCAGTGGGTGAACCAGTGCCAGTTGTAGGGCTGGATGTTGCTTTTGTAGTCGCGGCGGGGCGCGGGGCCCTGCCAGAGGTCCCAGTCGAGGGTAGCGGGGACGGGGACGGCTTTGCCGATGCCGATGGGTTTGCGGCGGTTGGTGTACCAGGTTTCGGCCCAGTAGGCGCGGCCGATGAGGCCGTTGTGGATCCGGTCGACGATTTCGATGGTGTGGGGGGAGGAGCGCTGCTGGGAGCCCATCTGGCAGAGCTTGCCGGTCTTCTTCTGGGTGGCAACGAGGAGCTGGCCCTCGTAGGGGTCGTAGGAGCAGGGCTTTTCGACGTAGACGTGCTTGCCGGCCTGGAGGGCGAGGATGGCCATGGGGGTGTGCCAATGGTCGGGGGTGGCGATGGTTACGACGTCGATGTCGCGGGCGGCGAGGACGTTGCGGAAGTCTTTTTCTGTGCGGGGCGGATCGCCCATGGCGGTGTTTGCGGCGGCGGCGAATTTGGCGAGGATGGTCGATTCGACATCGCAGACGGCGGTGACCCGGGCGTCTTTTTTGTTGGCCTGGAGGGAGGAGAGGTGGGCGTAGGCGCGGCTATTGAGGCCGATGACGGCGAAGTGGAGGCGGTCGTTGGCGCCGAGGATTTGCGAGTAGCTGCGGGCGGTAAGGGCGGCGGTGGTGGTGAGGGCGGACGTGCGGAGGAACTGGCGGCGGGAGGTCATGGGTTGGTCGGGTTTCGGTCGGTTTGATGCTACGCCATATGGGGTGTGTCCGGCGAGTGGGCTCAGAGAAGCGGATTGACGGAGGCGTGGGAGAGGCGCAGAATGCGAACGAACGAGGCTGGCTGGGGGTTGCGATGCGATTTGGCTTGGTGGTTCTGGCTGGGGTGATGACGGCGCCGATGGTGGCGCGGGCGGATGTCTTTGATTTTCTCTATCAGCAGACGTCGCTGGATGCTGGTTGCACGAACTTCTCTTCCCCGTACTGTGCGCCGGAGGTGATTGAGTTTCGCGTGTCCACGCCTGTGGTGCCGGACTCCTATACGGATACGACGTTCACGGTGTTGCACCCCGAGATTTTGCAGCATCCGGTCGATGGCGCGGGAGAGGGGATTACGTTTGGAGTGGGGGGCGGGGGCGGCCCGGTCCAGATACAGATTGAAGGCAACGGCAAATATGCGTTGCTCTACTACGACGACTTTAGTCAGTCACCCTTCATCGGACCGACCTCCTCGCCGACCTTTATTGCAGGATCCGGGGCGGCGACGGTGTTTGAGCCTGGATGCCAGGCAGATGATCTGAACTGCGGGCCGGTAGGTGGCGGAGATGGTTTCCTGACGGTTACGGACCTGAGCACGGCGGCGACGCCGGAGCCCTCAAGTCTGGCGCTGCTCGGGACGGGGGTGCTCGGGGCTGTGGGTGTGGTGCGGCGTCGACTGGGCCGGGGCTAGTTGCGGAAGAAATTTTTGGCGAGGAAAAGGGCGTTGGCGGGGCGTTCGGCGAGGCGGCGCATGAAGTAGGGGTACCACTCGGTGCCGAAGGGGACGTAGACGCGGACGCCGAAGCCGTCGCGGGCGAGCTGGCGCTGGAGGTCGCGGCGAACGCCGTAGAGCATCTGGAACTCGAAATTCTTTTTTGGGATTTTGTGGTCGGCGGCGAACTGGCGCATGTCGGCGACAATGCCCTCGTCGTGGGTGGCGATGCCGCAGAAGACGCCGGAGGTGGCCAGGCGGTGCATGAGGGTGATGTAGTTGCGGTCGACGTCGGATTTCTGGGGGAAGGCGATGCTGGCGGGTTCCTGGTAGGCGCCTTTGCAGAGGCGTATGCGGATGCCCTGCGCGAGGAGGCGTTCGGCGTCGCGCTCGGTGCGGTAGAGGTAGGCTTGGAGGACGGTGCCGACGCGGCCGCGGTTGCCGGGAAGGGCGTGGAGGCGCTCGGTGAGGGCGAGGGTGGCGTCGGTGAGGGGGCTGCCTTCCATGTCGATGCGGACGAAGGTGCCGATGCGGGCGGCGTGCGCGACCATGTCGCCGACGATTGACTCGGCGAGGGTGGGATCGAAGTCCATGCCCATCTGGGTGAGCTTGACGCTGACGTTGGCGCGGAGGTCGCGGGCGGCGATCTGGTCGAGGATCTGGTGATAGATGGCTGCGGAGGCGTGGGCCTGGTCGGGGGAGAGGACGCTTTCGCCGAGGGAGTCGAGGGAGACGGAGATGCCGTCGTTGTTGAGCTGCCGGGCGACGTCGAGGGCTTCGGGGACGGACATGCCGGCGACGAAGCGGGAGGAGAGGCGGCGGCCGATGGGGGAGCGCTCGGAGAAGGCGCGAGCCTGGCGGTTCTGACTGAGGGCGATGAAGCCGGAGCGGAGCATGGGCGGGGCCTCCAGAGGCGCGGGGGGACGATCTGGTTTATTGTCCCATGCAGGATGGGTGTTGCAGCAGCGGGGTCAGGCTGAAGATTGCTGCTGAGGCGCCCTTGGCGTGGTCGAGCTGACCTCGGCGACTGAGGTCGCCTTTCTGCCGCTGGTTTGATGGCACGGCTGAAGCCGTGCCCGTTCTATAACAGCTATGGCGTTGCTGGTCGGCTGTGACTTTGCTGGGATGGCTGTGGCTTTGCTGGGACTGCTGTTACTTGCTAGGCAGCTGTGGCGTTGCTGGACAGCTGTGGGGTTGCTGGACAGCTGTGGCGTTGCTGGACAGCTGTGGCTTTGCTGGACAGCTGTGGCGCTGTTGGGACGGTGTGGCTTTGCTGAGACGGTTGTGGCGCTGTTGGGACAGTGGCATTGGGACAGGTGTGGATTTGCATGCAGCGGTGCGAGTTCGGCAGAGAGCGGGGCTACTTCTGGACGGCCATGTCGGCGCTGCGGGCAGGACCGCCGGCGATGACCGGTGAGATGTGGACGTCCTGCGGGGTGATCATGGAGGTGGTGTCGGTGAGGGCGGCAATGTCTTTGTCGTACCGGCCGGCGACTGAGTTGGAGCGGATGACGGCCATTTCTTCAAGCATCTTCATGCCGTCTTTGAGATAGGACATTTTGGAGCGCTCGTCGTGGCCCCAGGTGACGGCGACTTCCTGGACTTTGTAGCCGAGCTTGCGGGCGATGAAGAGGATTTCGGGGTCGAAGCCCCAGCGCTCGATGCGCTGGAGGCGGAAGATGACCTGGGCGGCGGGGCGGCGGAAGGCTTTGAAGCCGCACTGGGTGTCCTGGTAGGGAAGGCCCATGATCTCGCGGGTGACGGCGTTGAAGCAGCGGCCAAAGAAGCGGCGGTGGAGGGGCTGGTGCTTGGTCTGGCGCTGCTTGTCGAGCCAGCGGGAGCCGATGGCGACGTCGGCGCCGGCGTTGATGGCGGCGATGAGGCGCTCGGCTTCTTCGATGGGGGCGGACAGGTCAGCGTCGGTGAACATGACGATGTCGCCGGCGGCCTGGAGGAGGCCATTGCGGACGGAGTAGCCTTTGCCGCGGTTTCCGGGGTTCTGGATGAGGTGGAGGCGTGGGTGGGTTTCGATCCAGTGTTCGACGATGGCGCTGGTTTGATCTTTGGAGCCGTCGTCGACGACGAGGACTTCCGCATCCCAGCCCCGCTCTTCCACGCAGCGGAGGACGCGGTCGAGAGTTCCTTCAAGGCGGGCGCACTCGTTGTACGCCGGAATCACGATGCTTAACTGCGGATGCGCCATGCGGTCGACCTGTTTCTGTCCTGCCTTCTGGTGAGGCGGTTCTAAGTTGTTGGAAGCTGAGGGTACCATCCTCATGCCGCCGATGATAATACCCTAATTGTTGGACGTTTGACGATGTGAATCGGCCTGGAGTTTGTAAGATAGGCGGTCGGCTTGCTGCTACACTCCGTTGCATGCCGGAAGAGTTTGTACCGCCCGCGCCTCCCCCGCCTCCACCCACCACACCGACGATGCCGCCTGGAGGGGCTTCGGCAGCGTACGGAGCCCGGCCGGGATACGGCCCTGGATACGGTCCGGGATACGCTTCGGGGTATGGCTATGGCGGGGCTGGATTGCCGCCTCGGCCGCAGCGCTCGGCGTGGTTCTATGTCGGGGTGATTGGCGGATCGGTGGCCGCGGTCGGTCTGATGATGTGGCTGCTGATGTGGGCAGCGATGCGACAGGTGACGGGCGGGACGGCGACGGGCGCGTTTGCGGGATCGTCGATCGGGGTGATCGATTTGTCGGGGGTTCTCATCGACGCCGACAAGTTTGACACGCAGTTGCGGAAGTTTGGCGAGGACAGCTCGGTGAAGGCGATTGTGCTGCACATCAACTCGCCGGGTGGAGGTGCGGCGGCGTCGCAGGAGATGTACCACGAGGTGCTGCGGGTGCGGCAGGAGACGCACAAGCCGGTGGTTGCGTCGGTAGAGAGCGTTGGGGCTTCGGGGGCGTACTACGTCGCTTCGGCGTGCGACAAGATTTATGCCAACGATGCGTCGGTGGTGGGGTCGATCGGCGTGATTATGGAGTGGACCAACTACGGCGATCTCCTGCGGTGGGCGAAGCTGAAATCGGTGGTGATCCATGCGGGCGAGCTGAAGGATGCGGGGGATCCGTCGCGGGATTTGACGCCAAAGGAGGCGGCGTACTTCCAGTCGCTGGTGGATAACATGTACACGCAGTTTGTGCATGATGTGGCGACGGGGCGGCATACGACGGACGACCGGATCCGGCCGCTGGCGACGGGGCAGGTGTGGACCGGGCAACAGGCGCTGCCGCTGGGGCTGATCGACAGGCAGGGCGGGTTTCGGACGGCGCTGATGGAGACGGCGCGGTCGGTGGGGATCTCGGGCGAGCCGAACGTGGTTCGGCCGGCGAAAGAAAAGAAGGGTCTGGCGGCGCTGCTGAACTCGGATCCGGACGACCTGTTCCCGAATCCGTCGAAGCTGCTGGACCGGGCTCCGGGTTTTTATTTCATGTGGAAGTGAGCGGGTTTGAGCGGGCGCAGCAACGCGCGGCAGCGGAAGCTAATCCCATCTACAATCAGCCCATAGTCTTCCGGGTGATCCTCCCCACTCGCACGAAAGGACAGTGTTGCCGATGACGAAAGCTGACCTGGTCGACAAAGTGACCTCCCTGGGTGACCTCACGCGCCGTGATGGCGAGGTGATTGTGGACACGATGTTTGAGGCTGTGATCGAGGCGCTGAAGTCGGGGGACAAGATCGAGGTCCGCGGGTTTGGGTCGTTTCGGACGCGGCAGCGGAAGGCACGGACGGGACGGAACCCGAAGACGGGATCGCGGGTGGAGGTGCCGGCTAAGCGGGTGCCGTTTTTCAAACCGTCGAAGGAGCTGCGGGATCTGGTGAACCGGAAGACACATGGGGGCGAGATCGACGTGCATCTGTCGCCGAAGGTGGAGAAGGAGATTGAGGAGGCGGTGGATGTGAAGCATCCGCCGCCGATGTAGGGCGGGGGACAGCAGGTTCCCTTCGGGAAGGACAAACAAGAAAAGTGGAGCGGGCCGTCGGTGACTGGTCACCGCTCCATTTTAGTTGTGGGGCTGTGCGTGTCTTGGGGCTGTGCGGGGCTACTCGCCGGCGGGGGTGTGGGCGGGTTGGGCCAGGAGTCGCTGGACGAGGGTGGTGATGTCCTGGCGGAGCTCGGCGTTGCCGGTGGGGTTGGCGGGACCGGCGAACCCGGCGTGGATTTCCTGGACGCGGCCGTCGCGGCCGATGAAGAAGCTGGTGGGCCAGGAGTTGAGATTGTTGACGCCGGGAAGGACCTGGTTCAGGTCGTCGCGATGGCCGGCGAGCAGGACGTTGTAGGTGAGGCCGTAGCGGGCGACGAAGGCGCGGAGACGGGTGGGATTGTTGAACTGGTCGCCGTCTTCAAAGTTGAGGTTGACGATCTCGAGGCCCCCCGGGTGGAACTGCTTGTAGAGCGACTCGAGGAAGGGGGCTTCGTCATGGCAGTTGGGGCACCAGGAGCCGCCGATGGCGACGATGACCACCTTGCCGCGGAGGGATGGGTCGGACTGGGTGATTTCTCGGCCGTCGAGGGTTTTGCCGGAGAAGTGGAGGGGCGCGGAGGGGTTCTTGAGGGAGGCCTGGTCGGTGGGTTTGGTGGGGGCGGGAAGGTTGAGCTTGCGGGCTTCGGCGGGCCGGCGGGCGGTGATGTCGGTTTGCCAGGGTTTGTTGGCGTCGGAGGCGAGGAGGTTGGTGAGGTGGAGCTCGGAGCCGTGGGGGGTGATGGACCAAAAGGTGGGGCCGTCGGGGTTGAAGTGGGAGACGCGGTAGGAGGTCCCGTCCCACCGGCCGAAGAGCGAGCCGCTGTCGCCGTCGATGCGCTGGAAGACGGCGCGGATTTCGCCGGTCTGGCCGGCGGGGGAGATCAGGAGCTGCCAGGCGGATTCGCCCTTGGGGGAGTGCACGGCGACCTCCCAAGAGCCGTTGATGCCTGCAGCGCCGTGGACGGGAGCGACGGGGTGGGCACGCTGGAGCTCGACGGGGATGCGGCCGGAGTTGGTGGCGGGCGGCGGGCCGAAGGAGCCGGTGAGGTGGCCGTCGGGGGTGGCGGTGAGGTCGAGCAGGGCGTTGAAGTAGTTGAATTCGATGGCGAGGTGCTGGCCTTCGACGGAGACGGAGGAAGCGAGGGAGCGATCGAGGCCTTTGGCGAGGGCGGCGGGACCGTTGACCAGGGCGGCCTCGAGGTGCGTGGCGGGGCCGGTGAGCTGGAGGGTGAGGGGGACCTGCTGGCCGCGGTAGGTGGCGGTGCCGGTATAGGTGCCGGCGACGGATGTTTGTGCGGCAACGGGTGTTTGTGCGGCGGCGGCGAAGGGAAGCGTGAGGGCAAGCAGGGCGAGGCGACGGGCGTAGAAGCTCATGGGTGTGCCGGCTTTCTGGGGCTACGGAGGTCTAAAAGGGGGGTTGCGGTTAGCGGCGGGAACACGCGCGGCTGGTGTGCGCCTGCGGGGAGCGGCGGCAACAACAGCGAGTGGAGGGCGCGGTCGGCATGAGCTAGAGGGTAGGGGAGATTGGGATGGGGGTCAAGCCGACGCGGTGACGGTTCCAAGAGGGAGGGGTCTAGTGGAAGGGCTGCGGCGACGGCGGAGCGTATGGTGTTCCGGGGGGGGAATACAGGTTCTGCGGGCGCTGCTGCTGACGAGGGGGAAGGTAGGGCTCGATGACGAGGAGGTTGCCGAGTGTGGCGCGCTCGGGAGGGGAAAAGGTGGAGGTGTAGCGTGGGTCGGTGTTGAAGGCGTATTGGCGCTGCTGGGGCGGGAGGCCCCGGAGGTCGCGGAAGGCTCGGGCGACCAGGCGGCGGCGGTCTTCCGGGAGACTGGCCAGCTGCTGCATGGCGGAGCGGACCTGCTGGCGCTGCTCGGGGGCGAGGCGCTCCATGGCTTCGGTGCGGGCGAGGAGGCGCCCCCGGCGCTCGGGCGACATGTTGTTGAGTTCGGTGAGGCGGCTACGCATGCGCTGCTGGGTTTCGGGAGGCAGATCGTGGAATCCGGGTTCCTGCTCGAGGGCGCGCTGCTGCTGCGTAAGCGACATGTCCCGGTGGTGGCTCATCCACTGCGCAAGGTGGTCGCCCTGGGGGACGATGTGGCTGCCGGGGTTTGGGTAGGAACGTTGCTGCTGGAAGACCGGCTGTGCGCGCAGATGTGGGCCGGCGTTGGCGGCGGCTGTGCAAACGAAGGGGATCGCGGCCGCGAGGAGCGGAGCGGCGAAGAGGAGCCGGGATGGGAGTCGGCGGAACATCATCGGGTCGAGCAGGTGATGCCGGAAAGCGTTTGCGCGGTGCGGTTCAGATGCCGGGTACAGCATCGAGAGTACCGGGTTCGGAGCTGCTTCCGCCAGAGGGCCAAGGTCTAGCTGACCGGAGCGTCGGAGGAGCTGTCGTCCTGGCTGGAGGAGCTGTTGTCGTCGAGCAGCTGGTCCATGGTCTGGAAAGCCTGGTCGTTGCGGTCGAGGATCTGGAGGTCCTGCACCGTCGCCGAGGCCTGCTCCGGTGTGTGGCGGAAGGCGCCGGCAAACTCGGCCGCGGTGCCGCCGCCGGCGAGAAGCACGACGGCCAGAGCTCCGGCGAGGGCCGGTCGGAGGTGGCGGCCAGTGGAGAACAGGAGGGTGGCGCGGAGGCGCTCCCAGAGGGAATCCGGGGGGGCGGCCTGAGCTTCGCGGACGCGCGCGGCAAGGCGTGCGTCGAACCAGGGCGTTGGCTCGGGGGTCTCGAAGTCGTCGAGCAGGGCGAAGGTGGACTCGAGCTCGGCGAGCGCGTGACGGCAGTCGGTGCAGGCCTCAAGGTGTGGCGCGGCACGGCGTGCGGCCACGGAGCTTGGGTCCAGCAGAAGATCGGGCAGAGCGGTCTGGCAGGCGGAGCAGGTCATTGGAGTTCCTTTCGCGGGCTGTGGCGATGCACGGGGACGGTGGCCAGAGCTAGACGAAGTCTTTGAGTTTTTCGCGCAGGGTCTGATATGCGCGGAACAGAAGGGATTTGGTGGCGGACTCGGAAAGTTTGAGGACCTCGCCGATCTGCCGGTAGTCCATACCTTCGTACTTGTGCATGAGGACGGCCATGCGCTGGCGTTCGGGCAGGGCATGCACGTGCTCGCGGATCTGGCGCATGCGCTCTGTGCGGAGCAGGCGGGCTTCGGCACCGGGGGTCGTATCGGGCAGGTCCGGGGTGGTGCCGGTCTCAGCGTCCGGCTCATCCAGGTAGGTGGTGGGGGCCGTGCGCTCGCGGCGATGGTCGCGGGCATGATTGACGCCCAGGTTGGTCGCGATGCGGTAGAGCCAGGTGGAAAAGCGGGCTTCGGCGCGGTAGGTTTCGCGGGAGCGGAAGACGCGAAGAAAGACCTCCTGCGCGAGCTCTTCGGCGACGGCCTGGTTGCGCGTCATGCGGTACATGAAGCTGATGATGGGCTTTCGGTAGCGCGTGATCAGGAAGTCGAAGGCGGCCATGTTGCCGGAGCGAAGCTCGAGCATGATAGCGGAGTCTTCCATGGAGGGGAAGTCGCCGGGCATGTGGTGCGCCGCGGGGGCGGAAGGGATGTCGCGGAGTGTTCCGGGATGGATCGCCAGCGTAGCCATATCTTCCGAAACCCCATCTTTGGTCAGGGGTTGCGGTGTCTTAGCAGACCTTTCCGGCAGAGCGGGAGGGGCGGTGTCTGCGGGTGATTCGGGGCCGGTCGGCTGAGGCGATGAGGGCATCGTAGCTCGGTCATTGTACCGCCGCAGAGGGAGCCTCGTGGGATTCGGAGTTGCGAGATCGACGATGATACGGGTGGGATTGCGGTATGATGGATCACGTCAGTCGCCGGTCGGGCGTGTTGCCGGCGTGTTTCTGAATACCTCCGTCGGCGAACGGGTTGGGCGCATAACTCAGCGGTAGAGTGCCACCTTCACACGGTGGAAGTCGTAGGTTCGAATCCTGCTGTGCCCACCATCAAATCAACAACTTAGCGGCCCTGGCAAAGGTAAGTTGATGCCATTTGATGCCAAACTGCGCCGGTTGGCATCAAGCGAGCCGGTTCTTCCCGGCTGCATCCTCCCTACATCGCCCGCTGCTGCGTCGCTGCTGTGATGAGCATTTGGTAGACCGAACCGACCATCTGCTGCACACTCTCCGGCAGTTCCTGCATGTACTCGTTCGCCGTGGTATCCGCTCGCGAGTGCCGCAGGTGGGACTGGATGTCCTTCACCGATCCCAGGTTCTGAGCCCGCGTCGCCATCGTGCGGCGCAGCACCTGGAAGTTCAGCTTGGGAATGCCCAGCTCCTCTGCCAAAGGTCTTAGAATCCGGCTCCGGTAGTTGGCGGTGTCGATGGCGCCACCTTCCGCGCTCGCAAAGATGAACGCTTCCGGTGATGGATCGGGACACTGCCGCTTTCAGAGGTTGAGCTCGGCCGCAAGACCATCGGGAAGATGCATCTTGCCGAGACTCTTTGTGGTCTTCCCGAACGGCCGCAACTGCCTCCGGTAAACTGTTTCCGTCAGCGACAACGTATTCACGTTGTCGAAGGACCGCCAGCGTAAAGCGAAGAGTTCGCCGGGGCGGAGAGCATCCGTCATATCCAGCATATCTTCGCGCTCAAGGGCGGCGGCTTCGGGTGCCTGTTCTCGCTGTCGGGTGTAGACGAGGAGGGCAGAACCGACCAGGAGCTCGATTCGCTCGTGCTCTCCGTTGAGGGAGCCCTGCGTGGACTGCCGCAGGGTTCTTGCCTGTACCAGTACACGCGCGTACTCTCCGGTGCTCGACTGCCGCGGCAGGTAGCTACAGCAATGCAGCGACCCAAGGCTTCGCAACCGACCGCTTATCTCATCTGGACCAGAGCGCGCGCTTCCGTCGCATCGACCTTCACTGGTGCCTCACGCTGGAGCCGCCCAAGGTGAAGGCGTTGTCCCGCAAGCCGGAGGAGAACGCTTCCAGCAGCACGCGGATGCTCGCGGACCTAGAAAAGACCGCAGTCCTGCTTGAGGGCCACCTCAGCAGCACCATCGGTCTTCGCTTGCTGGGAAAGCAAGAGGCCTTCCAGTTCTTCAGCTATCTGTTCAACCTGCAAGACTGGTCGGAGCAGGACAACCTTCGCAGTAACGAAGGAGTAGATCGCCAGGTCGTCAAGAATCCGGTTGCCTGGCACAGCGATCACTTAGAACTCGGCAAGCGGCATGTTCAGATGTTTTCTCTCCAGGCCACACCGGAGGCATCGCGTCCCGGTTTGTTCTCGGATCTGCTGACGCTCGATTGTGACAGCATCCTGTGCTCTACCTGGCGGGTGAAGTCTACGGCCTCAGCTCGCCGCGAGATCGATCAGCAGGAGAAGTTCATTTCGTTTTTCAAAGTCGGCGTTCTGACCCGCGTGGTGAGCGGACGCGACACCGCATCGCTCGATACGGGCGCGGGCGCGAAGGCCGCCAATGACGCCGTAGACGACCTGAGCGAGGTGACCCGCTCCCTCGACAAGAAGGCGCAAGGGCAGTACACATTGCGACTGCTGCTCGCGGCAGACAGCCAAACCCAGCTACGCGATGCTGTGCCTACAGTTCACCGCGTCTTTGTTGGCGCTCGCGCCCAGGTCGTGGAAGAGACGCTTGGGAACCTGTGCGCCTTCAACGCCATGTTTCCTGGCAATCAGAAGTTCAGCGTCTTTCCGCTATGGCTTTCTGAGCAGCACCACGCCCGGCTCTCCTCCATATTTGCGCCCCATCTGGGCCATCCATATTCGGAAGACCTCGATGCGGAATACCTGAACGTCTTGGAAACGCGTACCCGGACGCCTTTCTTTCAAGACGCCTATGTCGACGGTGTGCGCGTCATGCTTATCCTGGGTCCCACAGGGACCGGGAAGTCGATTCACGGTAATACCCTAGTCGCACTTGAGCAGAAGTACGGTGGTTTTACCTATGTTTTCGACATCGGTGCCAGTTACGAAAGCATTATTGAGCTTTACGGCGGGCGGGTAGACCGCATTGGCAAGGACGGGCCTCGCGTCAATCCGTTCGCCTCGGAGCCGACCGAGAACAACGTTCAGTTTCTGTACAGCTTCATCAAGCTGCTGCTGACGAAAGGCGGCGCTGATCTGGAGCCCGAAGACGACGACGTGATCCACAAGGCCGTGCAGGACATGTACCTGCTCGACCCGGAGAACCCCGGCTTTCCAATCTCTTCCTGCCGAAGAAGCTCGACCGGTACATGTCGAAATGGGTCGGCAAGGGCGTCTACAACGCCATCTTTGACAACGTCGAGGACTCGCTCTCGCTGTCGCGTGTGCAATGCTTCGACTTCGCCGGTGTGAACAACGAGCAATATGCCGACCTGATCGAGCCGTTAATGGTATGGCTGCTTCGCCGTATCAATGACGTGCTCTACGAGCCTGCCAATCTTGGTGTCCCCAAGCACATCCTGATCGAAGAGATCTTCTCTTCGATGAAGAACCGGCAGTTGCTCGAGGGCGCGCTGGCCTCCATCAAGACGGTTCGCAAGAACCTACACAAGCATCGCGCGATTCTCGCCCCCGTGCCCGGCAAGATCTGCCTGCTCATCGCCTTCAAGATCAAGCTGCCGGGCCATGACGCGCCCGGCAGCATGAGACTTCTGTATAGCGGTGCGAACCTTCTGCCCTCTCCACTCGATCAGCTGAGGTTTGCCCACATTAACGGAAACAACATGGCCGCTGAGCTGCCGCTTCTGCTCCATGCAGAACTCCTCTCTCATAGTAAGAAAGCCAAGTGCCTTCAAAACGGCGTCGACCGACCAAGCGAAGGATTGGCCGACGCCTCGATGAGTCGCCTCGGTGCTGCCATCAGGCAGCTTGAGGGACGTTCTCCTTCAGAAAGCGGCGGATGTGCCCAGCGATTGCGTCGACATCCTCTTCGATAGCATGGTGGCCGGATTCAAGAAAATGGATTTCGGCTTCCGGCACGTCACGCTTGTAGGCCAGCGCGCCTTCCGGCTTCAGGATCGGATCGTTCTTGCCCCAAACGGCAAGCACGGGCGGTTGCTGCTGCCGCAGGTACTCGTGCCACTTGGGATAGAGCGGCGGGGTGTTGCGATAGTCGAGAAAGAGCGCCATCTGCACATCTTTGTTGCCGGGCCGGTCCAGCCCGGCTTGATTGATGATGATCGCGTCGGGGCTGACGTGAGCCGGATTCCGTACGCCCGCCATAAACTGGTGCTGCATGGCTTCGGGGGTGAGTAGGCCACGGATCGGTGCCTCCGTTTCTGCGTTTGGGTTTTCCCAGTAGGCCTTGACGGCACCCCAGAAGGGCGTCAGGCCATCCGGGTAGATGTTGGCGTTCTGCGTGATGATCGCGGTGATCGCCTCGGGTCGCCGGGTCGCGAGGCGAAAGCCGACCGGAGCACCGTAATCCTGCATGTAGATCGTGTACCGCTTCAGATTCAGCTTGTCCGTGAACTTCTCGATGATGTCCGCGAAGCGGTCGAACGTATAGTCAAACGACTCGACGCCGGGCGCATCGCTGCTGCCGAAGCCCGGATAGTCCGGCGCAACCAGATGGAAGTCGTTCCCGAGCTCGGTAATGAGTTCGCGGAACATAAACGAAGAGGACGGAAATCCGTGCAACAAAAGAATTGTCGGCGCATCGGGCGAGCCGGCTTCACGGTAGAAGATGTTCAGACCGTCGATCGAGACGGTCTTGTGGCTGGTTTGTGGGCGAGGCATTTTGTTCTCCTTAGCTGCCGAGGGCAGCGTAAACTGCTTGTCGAAGCAACCATAAAGCAATGATAGTTGCTTCGTCAACTACAGATGCAGGGCTCCATGTGATTGACTCATCAACTAGGAGGAAAAGATTATGCTGTCTCTATGGCAAAGAAGGTAGGAGGCGCGGCACCCTTCGGGGAGGCTTACCAGGCGTTCAAAGCAGTGCTGCAGGTGCAGGCCCGAATGGTAGCCGAATTAGACAAACAAACGGCGGAAGCCGGCGTATTACCGCCGACGTGGCTGGACCTGCTCCTGAAGCTGAGCCATGCTCCAGAACAAAAGCTGCGGATGAGCGATCTGGCGGAATGGACCGTGTTGTCTCGCGGTGGCGTCACTCGTCTAGTCTCCCGTATCGAAGCGGACGGACTGCTTCGCCGTGAAGCGTGTGAGGACGATGGCCGCGGTGCCTTTGCCGTGCTGACGCCTGCCGGAGTTGACGCGCTTCGGCGGGCGGAGCCGGTGTATCGGAAAGTTTTAGCTGAGAAGTTCGCGGCCCATCTTAGCGCCGCGCAAGCAATGGAAACGACTTCTGCCCTACAAGCCATTTTGGACGGAAACGATTGGACGTCGTCGCTCTCTTCTCCCAAAGGAGAATGGTAGATAGAGCGCAAGGGTCCTCTTGGATGGCTCTGGGCGGCCAATGACGGACCAGAATCTGTAGCCATTCCGTCAAGGGAATCCGCGGCCGGTCCCGTATTGCTGTAAAATGAGTGGTCTGTGCGGCTGCGAAGGTGTTCCATCCTATCCGGCGACCATCGGACCGCTACGCAAGTTGGGAGATGACGCGAGTGGAATTATCGTCCGTCCAAGGCTTTGCATAGAACCCTCACGGTCACGGCTCTTCACGGTCACACCGCAGCCAGCACCAGGACTTATCGGACAGCGGCAAGAACGGCGGGGCGGAATCGACGAATCAGTTCCTCAGTTGTTATAGAGCCGAAGAAGGCTGCTTCCGTCCCTCCCACAAGCACAACTTCAACGTCGGTGATGCCAATAAAGCGGAGAATCCGCTTCAGATAACCTGATTCATAGTCTGACGCCGCCGACGGAAGCCCTTCCTCGTAGTTGCCGGCCGAGGTGATGATGATCGAACAACGCTTTCCGCTGACCAGCCCTTTGCGGTCCGGCGGTCCGGAATGCGTGACATGCGGACGAACGACCATGTCGATCCAGGCTTTCAGATTGGCGGGCACGGTGAAGTTGTACATCGGCGTCCCGATGAGAATATGGTCGGCCGCAAGTAGTTCGGCGATCAGTTCATCCGAGACACCCAACGCCTGTTGCATTTCAGGAGATTGCCGCTCGATAGGTAGGAAGACGCCGCCGATCCAAGGCAAACCAACGAAGGGGAGTTGGCTTTGCGCGAGATCCCGCAAGACGACAGCACCTTCGGGGTTGTTCTTCTTCCACTCGGCGACAAACTCCTGGCTAAGGAGTCGGGAGTATGAGTCGTTGCCACGCGGGCTGGATTGGATGTTTAGTAGAGTTGGCATAAGATCCTTTCAGAGCGCCGTTCGGTGGCGTAACCCATGTGTAGCGGTCAAGGTACTTGACCATAATGGAAGCCTCTCACGCGCGTTAAGAATGGTCAAGTAGGTTTACTAGATTCAATGAAAAAGCCGTCACCAGATGTCGCCGCAGTCCTTGTCGCGGCTGCTCGGGCACACACCGGTGCCGTGATGGAGCGGCTGGCCCTGCGCGGGTACGCCGATTTCCCGTTTGCGTCGGCGAGTCTCCTATGGCTGATGGACGAGACTGGAACGAGATCAACTCTTCTTGCACAACGCGCGGGAGTGACCAAACAGGCGATGAGTCAACTGGTGCGCATGATGGAGCGCCAGGGTTATCTCGAACAGGTCACGGACCCAAACGATACACGCGCGAAGGTCATAAGAATGACGCCGCGTGGCAAGGCGGTCAAGATCGCTTGTGTCGAGGTCAGGGAAGAACTCAATCAGCGGATCGCCAAGGTAGTAGGTAGGGACGAAGCTCGAGAGATGGAATCTCAGTTGGGGGCAGTGTCCAAGATGTTCTCCGACCGTGCTACTAAACCATGACGTCCCGAGCTAACCATGTGAAAATACCGGGTGCACCTGTGAGAGTTCTAGTGCAACGACGCTGAGGAAGGGTCCCCTAGGCTAACGATTGCTGACTGCTGAGCCGACACGCCAACAAAGATCCAATCGGCCATCCATACGGGCGACTACCCAGCAATACTGGCGAGGCGTTCGCAACAGCGTCGGAGGGGGAGGCCCCTCATTCGTATGCAAGTGTTGCGAAAGCGTCGAAGCGGTCCGACATGTATGTCCAGATCAAAACTCCGCGCGATCAAATCTCTCGTTCACGTAAACGCCTACTGTGGTCAATTTCGATGATCCTACTTGTGAACAGGACGACATGGCTAACGTTTACCGGATGTTCTCGCGTTTTGCGTTATCGGCTGTGCTCGTCAGTTCAGCAACGCTCTTCTGCGTAGGCACATGTGCTGGGCAAACAGCAACGGCTAATGGTGAACCACCCTTCAAGGTCGACGTTCGGGATTTTACTTCTAAGTTCCGTACGTTCTACGCTGCCGCGAGCAGCAGGCCTACGAGCGAGCCAGAGCGGTGGGCGCTTTTTGAAACGCTGGATGGCTTCCTTGCCGTTCCTCCGACTGAGCGGGGCCAAGAGGAAAGCCGCAAGCTGCTCGATCAAGCTTGGCTTAAGTACCCTGCTGCAATGTCGCGCATCAACCTTGGCGTTTCTGGCCTGCATCCCTCGCCAGAGAATGCTCTGAATGATGTTTCTGCACTGCTGGAAGCTCCTGCCCCGGTGGGCGGCCATTCAGAGGAGATCGTCTTGGTACCTTTCGTCGGTACATTCGACCACAACGCTTTTGCAGCGAAGTCATCTGACGGAAAACCGATGATCGCGGTACCGGTCGAGGTGCAAGGTAGCGAAGTCACGATGACGCATGAGTTCACTCACGTCGTGAACGCGAAGCTTGGCAGTCTTTGGAGCGGAGGGCCTCAGACCGTCGCTACCCTTATGTTTACCGAAGGCCTAGCGATGCGGGCATCCGAGCGCCTTGTGCCGGGGCAGCCCGAGTTTTCATACGTTTCGTTTGTTCCAGATTGGTATACCACCTGCCGGGCGACACATCGCGAGGTCTTAAAGGGACTGAAGCCTCACCTGTTGGAAACAGATGAACCGGCGATCACGCGTTTCACTTACGGCAACGGTGCTTCTGGTGAGACACGCGAAGCATATTGTGGAGGTTGGTTTGTAGTAGGCGACCTAATTGCACATGGCTGGACCTTCCCTGCGCTTGCGCGTCTCAGTCGCGCGCAGATCAATCCACTCGTCGAGCAGACGGTAGCCAGTCTGTCTGGGGGAGCGGGAACCGGCGCTGAAGGACAGCCCGCTGCCGCAACCCTTCACGACGGAACCACGACGGAAGAAGTGAAGGGATCGAGCTTCCGTGGGCGGCTCTACCACCTCAGCTCACCGCGCAGGTGTACTGCTGATAGGTGGCACAGGGGGTCATCTCTATACCGCCGATGAGGTTGGCCCGAAGCTCGCGGCACTCGGCTACACCGTCTTAGGCGTGGATTATCATGACGCATACGATGGCGGCCGGAAACTCTCAAATGTTCCGATTGAGAGCTTTATTCGCGCGGCATCTTGGCTGAAGGCCAGACTGCCACCTGGAGCTAGCATTGTCGCCCTCGGCTATTCCAGAGGAACAGAGGCAGCACTTCTCACGGCCTCTCTTGATGCAGAAGTCCCGAACGTGGCTGTGTTCTCCCCTTCCAGCGTCGTCTGGGGAGCGATGGGTTCCACGGACCAAACTGGGCCAAGCGGGTGGTCCTACCAAGGGAAACCGCTCCCTTTCTTGCTTCCTTCACCACAGGGAACGGACGACTCAGGCTTCGCCACGGCCCTTCTTGAAAAGACAAGAGCTGATGCAGCGACGATTCCCGTCCAGAAGATCAAAGGGCAGGTGTTCATCACCGCATCCGACAGCGACGCGATTTGGCCTTCCGGCCAGATGGCACGTCAGATCGCAAGCGAGTTGGAGAAAGATCACCATGACGCTCCAGTGACGCTTCTGGTATTCAGCAATGCCAGCCACCGGCTTCTCGGACAAGGGCCGAGCGCCCCGACAGAAACGTACAAATCTCCGGACGCGACCAGAGTGATCAAGTTCGGCGGAACCGCATTAGGAAACCAGGACGGTCGCGATGCTGGATGGTCCGCACTGACCGAGTTCCTTCGTCAAGTCGATGTCGCAGGTAAGACTGACCATTAGTCCTCACAAGTCGCATTGTCGGAAGTTGATCCGGGGAGAGCTCACATCCGGACACCGGTCAGAGCGACAGGTGGCAGTGCTGCCCCGATATCATTGAGTCATGGAGTGCAAAGACCCCATCCTGATCGAAGCTCCCATGCCTATTCGGACTCCACGCCTCGTGATCCGTCCCAAGCAGGCTGGTGATGGAGCTGCGAATGCGGTGGCCGTCGCGGAAACCTGGAGCACTCTCCAGCTCTGGATGCCCTGGGCAAAGGAGCTGGGTAAGTTTACTGCCGAACGGCAGGAGATCAGAAGCCGACACCACCTTGCGGACTCTTCATTCTGCGTACGGAGTTCAACCTCGTTGGCCTAGAACACGGGAAGAGTGAGCCGGTAGTCTGGTGCAGCCTTTACGACCTAGACTGGACAACCGGGGTATGCCGCACCGGGTGCTGGGTCCGATCAAGTGCTCAAGGTCAAGGCGTTGCCACTGAAGCCCGTGAATGCTCTTGTCCGTTATGCCTTCGGAGCGCTTGGCATGAGGCGAGTGGGGTTCACACACTCTCGTGGAAACGAAGCCAGTGAACGGATCGCTAAGAAGCTCGGCTTCTGCCTTGAGGGGATTGAGCGTCAAGCCACTCTGCTTCCTTCAGGAACATGGGCCGACAAGCTTTGCTACGGGCTGTTAGAGATCACGACAGTGCCGATACTCGACGTGCGATGGGGACAAGCGACAGGTTAGTACCGCGAAGTCGCAATAGCAGAAGAATCTGTCGTCCGTCCCAAACAGACGTTGAAGAGCGCAGCCGAGCGAACACTCAGACAGGCCATGGAAATGACAGAGTGTGGAAAGCATGGAAAGCCATAAAGCTGGCTTTCCACCCTTCTCACACTCCTTGGAAATCCCTTCGGGATTCCCACATTCCCAAAGCCTCGACGGCGAGCACATATAGAAACCTGAAAAGAGGACTTCGTTCCCTGCAAGGGCCTGTAACGGATGTGCCCGGTCCAAAACGTAATGGATGTTCCGGTACACTCAACCCCCTCAGGAAAGTCTGGTTTCCTTGCTGGGCGCGAAGCGCATGAGATTGCCTCTCGTTTGTTCTTAGGGTCGGCGTTGCGGGCAGGAACAGGCCCACAGAGGCGGGTTCGGAGGATGCGAGAGCAGCTGGAGAAGGGAGGAGATCTCCTCCCTCAGCGGGAGTGTGTCCCTTGTTTGTTGGCGTTTTGACCGATTTCCCGACTTGCGATTGTTAATCCCTCTGAGTGAGGACGTTTCATGTTGTCTTGGTTTCTAGAACGCTGGAGGGGTTTGTTTCCGCAGTGATGGCGGAGCTGGATACCGAGTCTTCGCGTCGAGACCTAACGATCGTTTCTCGAAGGGAAGATCTTCTAATGAGGAACGTGAGGAGGCGGGCAGTAAGTCATAGTTTCTGGAGGTTAACTTCTCCATGTCGAAGAGAATGATTACGTCTTCGCGCGCCACCGCGACTGTGCGGACAAGGCAAAATAGAGATATGCCGCAGATTCTGAGTCACGAAGAGCTGAACGTCCTGAGTATTCTCAACGAAGCGTATCCGGATAAGCTTCACCTGCATGAGTTGGCGCCTCGGATGGAAATTGGCTCGAATTCGGCGCAGTTGTTGCGAACGGTAGATGGTCTGCTTGTGCGAGGCTTGATTGAAGGAAAGCCCTTGCGGGGCTCCGAGGGTCTGGCGGATGCGGCCAACTTGCGAATCACAGGAGCTGGAACTGCGGCTTTGGAGCAGTCCTCCGTTGAGAAAGTGGCAGGGGTTGTTCCGACATCGCTGAAACCTATACAAGCGTCAATCCTGAACGTTCTGATGCGTCCCCCTCGGACGTTGGTGCGGAGAGAGACGCCGTCGCGAGCGCCATACACGAGTGGAATGCAAGTCACTACGCGCAAACGGGAATCATGCTCCATCCTGTGTGATGGGAGACGCACTCATATCCCTCAGCCGGAGATCGGCCGCAAGCCCTCGTGAACAAACAAATAGTGGAATCTGCTCACTTCCTGATCGCAATTTTCGGTAGCCGCTTGGAAACGCCAACAGGCGAAGCGGAATCGGGCACAATCGAAGAGATTGAACAGTTTTCGCGCTACCGGTCGACACGTCGCGCTGTATTTTTCCGGCGC
Organism: uncultured Acidobacteriaceae bacterium; assembly: GCA_964243475.1. Classification (GTDB taxonomy): domain Bacteria; phylum Acidobacteriota; class Terriglobia; order Terriglobales; family Acidobacteriaceae; genus Edaphobacter. Next base: position 108,302 of record CAXTEU010000013.1, read on the forward strand.
TCCAGTCGTGCGAACCGCGAACAGGGTCCAGCTTGCTGCGCTTGAGAAATACCAAAGCGAGAGACAGCGTGACAGCTTGTACTTCACGTTTGGAAGTGCCGAAGACTTGCGTCGCCTCGTCACGCAACATCTGCCAAAGATCGTTGCCGAGGAGAGTGTCTTGAGAATCAATCTGCGCCATTGTCCGCTCACCCGCTTAAGCGCGGGCACGTCCATATTTGGAGCAGGCGGTGCCTGAGCTCGATCTTTACCACGATTAACCACACCGGTACATGTTCGCGAGTAGCATGGTCTCATGGGCTTCCCCTTGCCGCCGTAAACATGCTGGAGCGATTCGTGGACGCGACGGCGGCGCGGTATAGCGGTTGAGACGATGTGGAGGATGTAAATGGCCGGAAAATATGTATTGGAGCAGCGACAAGACTTAGCCGTTGCGACCACATTGACGGTCAACGGGACAACTCAGACATTGCAAGTCGAGCCCTGGACCTCCCTGCTCGATCTGTTGAGGGAGCGGCTGCAGTTGACGGGGAGCAAAAAAGGCTGCGATCACGGCCAGTGCGGTGCTTGCACCGTGCTGGTGAACGATGTCCGCGTGAACAGTTGCCTTTGCTTGGCCGTGATGCACGATGGCGATGCCATCACGACGATCGAAGGACTTGGCAGTGAGGGAAACCTGTCGCCGATGCAGCAGGCGTTTGTCGATCACGATGGCTACCAGTGCGGCTATTGCACGCCGGGGCAGATCTGCTCGGCTGTCGGCATGTTGAAGGAAGGCCACGTCAAAACCGAAGCGGACGTCCGCGAACAGTTGAGCGGCAATGTGTGCCGTTGCGGAGCGTATCCGGGCATCGTCGCTGCTGTACGTCATGTCATGGCGACAAGCCAGACGGAGGGTACGCGATGAACAATCTCGAATACGTGCGTGCAGAAGGTTTGAGCGGAGCGACGCGCTTTGTAGCTGGGCACGCGGGCGCAAAGTTTATTGGCGGCGGGACGAATCTCGTCGACCTGATGAAGTACAACGTCGAAAAACCGACGGCGCTGGTCGATCTAAATCGGCTTGCCATGCGCGAAGTCACTGAGCTTCCGGATGGCGGTCTGCGCCTTGGCGCGCTGGTGACAAACAGCGACGTGGCCTACCACCCGGTTGTCTCCGCGCGGTACCCGCTGCTGTCGCGGGCAATCTTGGCCGGGGCCAGCCCGCAGTTGCGCAACAAGGCCACAACCGGCGGAAACCTGCTGCAACGCACGCGCTGCGTGTATTTCTACGATACGGCTGTGCCCTGTAACAAACGCGAGCCCGGCACGGGATGCCCGGCCAAAGAAGGCGTGAATCGCATTCTTGCCATCTTGGGCACAAGCGTGTCCTGCATCGCCACCCATCCGTCCGATATGTGCGTGGCCCTAGCCGCGCTCAGCGCCACGGTACAGGTGGCCGGGACGCAGGGCAGCCGCAGCATCCCGTTTGCGGAGTTCCACCGTCTGCCCGGAGACCGACCCGAGTTGGACACGACGCTGGCCGCTGACGAGATCGTGACCGCCGTCGACCTGCCCGCGGCCGGCTTCGCGAGCCGCTCCGCGTACATCAAGGTGCGAGACCGGCAGTCCTACGCGTTCGCGCTCGTGTCGGTTGCGGCGGGGCTCGAGCTTGCGGACGGCGTGATCACCAAAGCGGGCGTCGCTCTGGGCGGTGTAGCGCACAAACCATGGCGTAACGCGCAGCTTGAACAAAGCCTGCTGATCGGCAAACCGGCAAACCGCGACACCTACCATGCCTTCCAGCTTGCTTTGCTGGCGGGTGCACAGGGTTACGGCGAAAACGACTTCAAACTCAAGCTCGCCCCGGTGACCGTGGTCCGCGCGCTCGAGCAGGCGGCGCACGAAGGAGAACAGGCATGAATACCCATGTGATTGGAACCGACGTCAACCGGATCGATGGGCCGGCCAAGGTCTCCGGCGCAGCAAAATATGCGGCAGAGTTCTTTGCGCCGGACCTGCTCTATGCGGTCGTGGTTTCGAGCGCAATCGCCCGCGGTGAGATCGACACGATCGACACCGCCAGAGCGATGGAGGTACCGGGTGCGGTCGAAGTTTTTACCCACAAAAATCGTCCGCATGTCTCCTGGTTCAACAAGTCCTATCTGGATGAAGATGCGCCTCTGGACGGCAAACCTCTGCGCCCGCTATACGACGCCAAAGTCCTCTTCAGCGCTCAGCCCATCGCACTCTGCGTCGCTGAAACGTTTGAGGCCGCACGCTATATGGCGCGGCTGGTGGAGGTGACCTACACGTCGTTGACGCACCAGACGAACATGCGCATCGCCGTGCAGGAGGCGAAAGAGGTGAAGAGCACCAATCGTACCGGCATCGAGGCTCCTCCTAAGCCTCGCGGTAACTCGGCCCAGGTGTATGCCGGTGCGCCGATTAAAATCGCAAAAGCGTACCTGTCGCCGACCGAAGTCCACAACCCGATGGAGTTGTTCGCGACCACCGTCATCTATAACGACGATGACACCCTGACGATCTACGACAAGACCCAGAGCGTCACCAATAGCCAGACGTATGTGTGCAACATCTTCGGCTTGTCGAAGGACGACGTACGCGTCGAGTCGCCGTTCGTGGGTGGAGCATTCGGTTCTGCCCTGCGGCCGCAGTATCAGCTTTATCTCGCCACGCTCGCCGCCAAGGCGCTCAAGCGTTCCGTGCGGCTGACCCTCACACGAGACCAGATGTTTACGCTCGGCCACAGGCCGGAAACGCTGCAGGAAATCCGCCTGGGTGCGGACCAAGACGGGCAACTGCTCGCGGTGCATAACGAGTCCATGCAGGCTACCTCGCGTTATGAAAACTATTTCGAAGTGATCGCCAACTGGAGCGGACTGAGCTACCTCTGCGAGAACGCCACCATGGAAGAGAAAACGGTTTCCATGGACACGTCGACCCCAGGCGACATGCGCGCCCCGGGCGCCGCCCAGGGGGTGTGGGCCATGGAGACCGCGATGGACGAGCTGGCCGTGGCCACGGGCACCGACCCGGTAGAGTTGCGTCTGCGCAACTACGCCGAGAAGGATCAGAACCACGACAAGAAGTATTCGAGTAAAGAGCTGAAGGCCTGCTACCTGCAGGGCGCGGCCCTGTTTCGCTGGGACGAAAGAGTGGCGAAACCACGCAGCGAACGGCGCGGCACGGCGCTGGTGGGCCGTGGGATGGCCGGCGGTGTATGGGAATCGCCGCAGATGCCGGCTGCTGCAAAAGCCACGCTCGCGCCGGACGGCACGCTCACCGTAGCCAGCGGAACCTCGGATATCGGCACCGGCACCTACACGGTGATGGCTATTCTGGCCGGCGAAGCGCTCGGCCTGCCGCTCGCCCGTGTGGTGGTGAAGCTGGGCGATAGTGAGTTGCCCGTGGCTCCGCTCGAAGGTGGTTCCTGGACGGTCGCATCCGTCGGTACAGCTGTTACGCAGGCGTGCCAAGCGGTTGCGGAGAAGGTGTTCAAGCTCGCTTCGGGCATCGAGGATTCTCCGCTGAAGCATGCCTCCTTCGAAGACGTGGATTTTGTCGACGAACGCATCCTGCTGCGCAAGGATCCTTCGAAGTTCGTTACCCTGCAGAGCGCGTTAGAGCAGGGGAACGGTAAACCCATCGAGGAAACGGCCAAGAGCGGCCCCAACATGTTCAAGCAGCACGGATACAAGAGCTACACCCACTCGGCCGTGTTCGCCGAGGTTGAAGTCGATGAGGACTTCGGCACGGTGTCGGTCTGCCGTATCGTCAGCGCCATCGCCGGTGGACGCATCATCAACCACGAAGCCGCGCAGAGCCAGATCGTCGGCGGCATCGTCTGGGGCATCGGCATGGCGTTACAGGAGCAGGCCGAAACCGATCACCAGTTCGGCCGCATCATGAACCACAATTTCGCCGAGTACCACGTGCCTGTAAATGCTGATGTGCATGATATTGAGGTCATATTCGTAAAAGAGGCGGATGACATCGTCAACCCCATCGGAGCGAAGGGACTTGGGGAGATCGGGCTTGTCGGGGTTGCTGCTGCTATCGGCAATGCGATCTACAACGCCACGGGTGTTCGCGTTAGAGAACTACCGATCACATTGGACAAGTTGATCTAAACCAACTTGATCTCTAGTTAATCGAGAGAGCAGAAGGACGACTCAGCTCAATTGGCCTTTTCAGGTATTGGGCAGGGCACGGCTATCGGCGATGCCGGGTTTTCTATAGCTTCTACTGTCTCGGACGTAGAGAGATGTGGGCTCAGCCGACATGGGGCCAACTTTCGGTCGATGAGTGCGGCGAGATTGCTGCTGGTCAGCTACGTAGCGAGTAGATCCTAGCTCAGGGTTGCTAGAACGGCATTTGCGATCGTCGTGTCGCCTGCGGTCACTTCAAGTATCGTCTTGCGCACACCAGGTGTTTGAAGAAGACATGCAATCGTTTCAGCGACATCGTCGCGGGAAATGTGGGTGTGAATCTCAGCGGCACTGAGACTAACCTTTCCAGTCCCGAGATCATAGGTGAGCGCAGAGGGCCTAAGAATCACCCAATCTAGACCGCTATGAACGAGATCTACGTCAGCCGTCTTCTTGACCTCCATGTAGTGCTCGAAGCTTTTCGGCATATCTCTTTCCCGCCATGCCTCTGGAAATACTGAAACAAGCAAGATTCGGGCTATACCTGCCAGGCGAGCAGCACTGATCGTCTTGCGAACGCCATCCCCGTCCACGGCATCCACCATGCAATCGCCGTCCTGCGCTCCGGCACCAGCGGCAAAGACGACGACATCAGCGCCACAAGCTGCAGACGCTAGAGCCTGCTCAGAGATTTTCGCCAGGTCTCCCAAGGTTCCCTTGGCACCGATTGCTTTTAACGAGTCCAGCTGTTCAGGGCGACGATAAAGACCGTCTACCGCGTTTCCTTGATCGGCAAGGAGTTTAGCGACACGCGAACCCGTCTCTCCAGCAATACCGATGATGAAGACCTTCATAGGATCACTCCGCAAATCATTGTAAGGACAGGACAGGCTTTTAATGTGATGCCCGCTCTTCTTCGAGGAGAATGCAAAGAGCTATCAACCATCTGCCTAGACCTGTCATCGTGTTTTGCAGACGTTCTAGAGCACGTATTATGGGAACTGTAACGGACCAAACCGCGGCGGGGAATGCGATACAGACCGCGGTCGCCGCCTGACTGCGCTGAACTGAGTGGCCTGCAGGGTTCACCTCTGGACGTCTGTGACAATCTAAAGGATTACTACGTCGTTGTGAAGGATGCCCCTATAGCGGCCCAGGAGCCATGGGCGCGCCTGCTGCAGTAAGCAGTTGAGCGCTTCTTCTCAAATCTTCAGTAACAGTCTTCTCTCCGAAAGTTTCGTATAAAGGTTTGAGGAGCTTGACAGCCTTCTCGTTGCTCCCGTCAGCAATGGCGATTCCAGCCAGATCATTGACGATTCGCAGTTCCAGGTATCGGGCGCCGATCTTTAGGGCCTTTGAGCGTGCTCTAGCGAGCAGTGTGCAGGCACGTCGTTGCTCGCCGAGAACGGCCAGTATCTGCGCCTTGATCCGGAGCAGTTCTGGAAGGCACCAGTTCTCCTCCGTTAGGCGTTGGAGCGTGAACGCTCGTTCGATAGTCTCGTCCGCTTCGGCGGCGTTGCTGTTTTCGAGAAGAGCTTGGGCGAGGACCCCGAGGTAACTCGGAGCGCGCAACAAAAACCTATCACGAACAAGCTCCTCGACAGTTGACCGCATGTCATGAATGGCGTCCGGATCCGCCCGTATATGTCGGATCACGGAATCATAAAAGCGGTGTACCGGCTCCCAGAGAGCGATGGTTTCGCGATCGAGATTTGATCGTAAACAGGCAACATATCGTCCCAAAACATCGATTTGGCCGCTCCAGAGTGCGAGCGGGAGAGCGGTGAGGGCTAGGATGTGCGACTGCCCCATCAATTGACCGGTCTGTCCCGTCTTCAACACCATCTCCTCGACCATTGTGAGGGCTAGCTCAGGTCGACCGGTCAGCCAGGTCGAAAAGGCAAGTGTGCTGTGTATTCCGACATACCGCTGCAGTTGATAGCGCGTGATTCTGGAAGGTGGCGTGCGTGAGGCAAGGTTTTCAGCGAGGCGTGCAAGCGTGGTATTCGTGGGAAGCAACCTGCCGAGCTGGATCTCTGCAAACGCGCTGATCCTCTCCACATCAAGCAGCGATGAACTATCAGCTGTCTGAGCTAGTTTAGCGGCCTTGTTCAAAAGACGAACGGCCTGTTCGCTCCGGCCCGTGTAGACAAAGAAGACCGCTAAGCCAAACATAACCGAGAGATGTTGACCAGGATCCCCGCTGCGCTCTGCAAAGCTAAGTGCGGAGTTCCACGCGCGGTCCGTTTCGGCGTCGAGTTTGCGCGCAAGTACCTTACTCCAAGCCGAAGATGTGGCCAAAACCGCTGCATGCTGCGGCGCCTTTGCAAGGGATGCGCAGCTTTTCAACGCTCTATCGACCTGGTACGTTTGCTCGCGAACCGACGATTGCTCGTTCCACAGCCGTATCGCGGAGGCGGCAATGTCGACTCCGAGGGATGCGTCGCCTCCTTCCCCAAAACACCAATCCAGAGCTTTGCGCAAGTCTCCGATCCGCGTTTCGTAGCGCGCGAGCCAGATGTGATTGTCAACCCAGGCCCATTCCGACTCGGCTTTCTGGAGAACCGAGAGCACAAGCTGAGCATGGCGACGCTGCGCTGGTTCAGCCAAGGGATCCTGCAATAAATGTTCTGCTGCGTAGGACCTGGCACTTTGCAACAATCGGTAACAGGGCTGTTCCCCCTCGACCTCCGTGGTGACCAGTGACTTTGAGACGAGGCCACCAAGTGCCACGGTGAGTTGATACGGGTCGTAATGGACTAGCCGAGCCATACCGCTGACGTCGCTCCACTCGAAGGAGCCCGCGAACACCGAAAGCAGCCGAAAGATCGACGCTTCTTGCGTGGAGAGCAGTTGGTAGCTCCAGTCCAGCGTCGCCCAAAGCGTCCGATGCCGAGAATGCGTTCCTTCGTCGTCGTTCCGAAGCTCACTGAGTCGTCGCCCTACGGAAGCCATAAGTTCAACAGGAGAGAACCGATCAAGTTTCGCAGCTACAATCTCGATTGCGAGGGGGAGACCGTCGAGAACTTCGCAAAGGCTCGCAATGGTACGGACGTCTCCATCTGCCAATTCATAGTCAGCCCTCTCGAAGGCGCGCAACGCGAAGAGCTCTACCGATGGATAATCCAGGGCCTCGCTGGCGGTGGCAACTTGTGCCGGGTTTGGAAACGCTAGAGGCTCAATCCGCTGCAGGTTTTCACCAGAGACGCCAAGCGGTACTCGGCTGGTGGCAAGTAAGCAGCTGCTGAGATTCGCCTCAGTAAGCCGTTCAGCAATCTCTGCAGCAGCATGCGGCATGTGTTCACAATTGTCCAAGATGATCAGCATGCGCCTGTTTCTAAGGTGTCCGACCACGGCGGAGAGCAAGTCTGCTGGATCGCCGCGAACTCCCAAATTTGCGGCCATAAGATGTCCAACTAGGGTTGGATGGTTGATCGCGCATAGATCCACAAAATGGATGCCGTCCGGGAACTCGCCCCGTTTCGCGTGTGCTACCGCGATCGCAAGGCTTGTTTTTCCGACACCACCCGGACCGACGAGGGTTAGAAGTTTCGTGAAGTCAAGTGCTCGGGCCACACCTTCGACATCACGCTGGCGGCCAACCAGTGTGGGGAGTGCTGGCAAGCCGGATACAATCAATTGACAGTCGTCGGAAAGGTCGGGAGGTTCGACATGCACACTTTGGACCCTGGCGACGAACTGGTATCCCCGTCCCGCTACTGTCGCGATGTAGGTTGCTTGAGGAACTGTGTCATCGAGCGCGCGGCGCAAGCTGCTGATGTGAACCTTCAGATTTGACTCGTCGACAAACACGTTGGGCCACGCAAACTCTGTTAACTCGGTCTTGCTGACTTCCTCTCCAGCGCGCATCAACAGCAGATGCAAGATGTCGAGCGCTCTTCCACCCAGCTTCACGGGGCGGTTGTCCCGCACAAGGAGCTGTTGCCGCGGGATGAGCTTGAAAGGTCCGAACGCAAAGGCCACATCCACAACCGAGTTGACACGCATCCTTTTGCCTTTTGAGTGCGATTAAGGAGAAACCGAATCTAGTTTAGCGCTGCTCAGCCAACCACTGTTGGCTTCTTGAGCCACCGTGCTGACTCCGCTGTGTCCGGATTTACCGTGGGTGGGCAAATCTGGGCCATAAGGAGAGATGCAGCTGCAACGACGCCCGATGCAAGTAGTAGGAAGCGCACTTCGCCCCATCTGCCGGAGGTTTCGACCATCTTGGCGGCGATCAGGGGGGCAAGGCCGAAGCCGACTGCACCGAGGATTTGAACCCATGCCGTCTTGAATCCTCCCGCTCCTGGCTTTGTATCCTGTACTGCGGACCAAAGGGCGACGTCCCCAATTCCAACAAACGCCATTCCCGCGCACGTGAGAACCATCGTTGCGCTGGTCCGGCTCATAGACATGCCAACAGCGAAGCAGGCGCCGCTGCAGAGCATGGCAAATCCGCCGAGTAGTCCACGGGCGACGAACAGTGATCGAGATCTCCTCCATAGAGCATCCGAAAGAAAGCCGGCGGTCACAACCGCCAAATACAACGTGACGAAGGGTGCGGAAGACAACCAACCAATGTGGGTTAGTGAGGTGTGGCGGTCCTGCGCGAGATACAGCGGCAGCATGACGTAAACGAAACTTTGAACAGCAGAGAACGCGAGGTATGCAAACGCGAGAGCATGGATGCGGAGATCCTTCATTGTTTCGGCTAAGCCAAGGGAAGACGGCTCTTTCTTTGGCTTAGTAGTCGTAGGCAGGTGGCGCGATGATCGGACATATAGAAGCAATCCGATGGCGAAGACGCACCCGATGGCCCCCAGAATCCTAAAGCATGCACGCCAACCCAGGTGACTTGCGACCGCAACCGCCAAAGGTCCGGTGAGAACTATTCCAAAATAGGCCGCAGCCAGAAGCGCCCCGCTGCCACGCGAGCGCGAAGCAACTGGAACCTCCCGTTCAAGTATCATCACGCTGGACAACCAGTCCGGCGCCTGCATGGCTCGCATCGATGCTCTAACAAACATAAGGCTCATTGGACCGATCGCAAGAGGCGTGATGACGACTGCGCAGGACCACCCTAAGACACAAAGGCCTAGTGTGAGAAGTGGCCCCAGTCGGGCAGCAAGCCAAGCTCCTGGTAGTTGGAAAGCTGCGTAGGACCAGGCGGTGATGGCGAGTATCCAAGCAATCGTGACGAGATCGACGTTGAGTTCCTTCTGGATCTGAGGGGCCAGGACGGCGAATGCCTGTTTATCCATTTGCATCAGAAAACCCGCTGGCATAATAGTCAAAGCCAGCTTCAACCATGGAAATCGGGCACCCACGTCGGTCTGGGTTGGTTCCGCAGCCGGGAGATCAAACGTTCTCTCAGAGCGTAGCGTCGCAGCTCGTCCTTCGTCTCCATAGCTGCTCATCAAAAGCCCCTCGAATCAATAGTTTATGTCATGTTCTGGCGCAGAGCTCCTGGCCGCAAGTCCAAGCGCGGAACGATTTACACCAATTAACCTTGCCGACAACGTGGGCAGCGGTACCCTCTTCGTAGATCTGCTATTGCACCCGCGGATTCTGCGCACGGATTCACGCAGTTGATCGAGCGGATCAGGTCCAACTCCGCACTGCGGCAAGCCAGCTACAGGCACGACTGAACGCTCGTCATGTCAGCACGACACCTCATCTCTGAGTAGTGATTTGTGATTGCCCGGCCTCCTTGGCGTGGCTTCATGGATGTACGCAATCACAACGTTCGCATGGTGGACCGGCCAGGATTTTGGTTTCGGGGCCGACCGATTCGATAATCACAGTACGGTGACTACGGATGGAGGCCGTGCTTATGGGAAGTGATGTCGGCAACGGATCAGGTTGGAACACCGTAGGATCTGCGATTCTCACAGAGTCCGAAAGTACTAGGGATGGTGCGCTCGCGCGTCCACTCCTAAACGATGTCAGCATCTGGTCTGACCTCCCGCGCGATAGGCACGCGGACCTCGCCTTCAAAAGGCCTGGAATGCATAGCCTAGCGCTCGCGCTTCGTCATTTCACTCGGTTTGTGGCGGACCATAAAATTATTAAGACCGGCATGCCGGAGATCTCGATCGTTCGTTCGGATCACGAAGCACAACCAATCTATTGCGCTCTCGAACCAGCACTGTGGATCACAGTCCAAGGCAAGATATCCACGGTGGTCGGCGAGGAGAGTTATGAGTGCTGCGCTGGAGAGGCGTTCATCACGACTGACAAGCTGTCTTCCGGCTGTACTGTTCGGGTCGCCAGCCCCACAGAGCCGTTTCTAGGGCTTGTCATCGAGTTCAGTCGCGGTTACACGCGTGAACTCGCGGACACTCAGAAACTGCCCTCAGACGCAGTTACAAGCGGCACCTCAGACGTTGCAGTTTTACAGCTGACGCCTGAACTGCAAGATTGTGTTTTGCGACTCGTACGACTCCTCGAAACCCCAGAAGCGATCTCTGCGCTTTACCCAGGAATACTGCGTGAGATTGCTTATCGGCTACTAAGAGTTCATGGCGGCAGACGTATTCTTGGGATGCTTACGACAGCCGGTCACGATAAGCGAATTGTGCAAGCTCTAAAACATTTTCAAGAGAACTTCGGCGATCAGATCTGCGTCGAGCAACTTGCACTCTCCGTTGGCATGAGTCCCGCCTCATTCCATCGTCATTTTAAGGAGATAACGGACACATCGCCGTTGCAATACCTAAAACGCTTACGTCTGCTTGAAGCCCGACGCTTGATGATCGCCGGCGATTCTAACGTAAAGGGTGTCGCCTACGCGGTCGGATATACGAGTGCTTCGCACTTCAGCCGCGAATACACCAAGATGTTTGGTAAGCCGCCACGCCGAGACTTGCTGGTGCGTGAGGATTCTTAGCTTTTCACTGTCCGTTTACGTGACTGATCGGGGGTGAACCGACATCGTGCTGCTTTGGAGATGACTGTCATGATGATGGAACGCCGCCGAATTGTTGACCTGTGGACACAAGGGCGGGGGAGCGGCTTGGTGATGCTGGTGCGCGTTGAGGGCTCATCGTACCGGCGGCCCGGGGCTCGGCTGCTGACGAGTACGGGCGGTGAGCATGCGGGAACGATCAGTGGCGGGTGCCTGGAGGCGGATGTAATTCGGCGTGCTAATTGGATTGCGCGCGACGGGGCGGCGATCGAGGAGTATGCCACGACATTCGACGATACGGCGGAGATCCCTTACGGGTTGGGCTGCGGCGGTACGCTCGGCCTGCTTTTCGAGCCGGCCAGGGCTCCAGAAGGTGAGGCGCTGCTGCGCGCAATGAAGGCGTCGCTCGACGGGTGGGAGTCGACTATCGTGAGCTTTTTTCCGGATGGAAAGCGAGGACTGCGGCGCTTGGTGCTGGATGCAGAGGGTGCGGTAGTTTTCGCGAGCGCTGGATTGTCGACGGTAGAAATCGCCTGCGCGGGGGGGATACGCCTCTGAGTTGAGTGCGGGGGACGGTTCGTGGAGAGGATAGAGGCTCCGCAACGGTTGCTCGTGCTCGGCGCGGTTGAGGATGCAAATCCGCTGGTGGAGATGGGCGCGCTGTTAGGTTGGACAGTTGAGGTAGCCGACAGCAGAGCGCAACTGGGGATTGCGGAGCGGTTTCCGCGCGCGCATAGAACGACGGTGTTGCGGCAAGGTGCCGAGCTGGGTAGACGGCGCGCATTGCGGCACCGATTTCGGCTACGCCGAGGCTTTGTGAGTAGACCTATAAACACGAGCTTTAGCAATTGAAACACTACGCACAAGAGCAGCAAGAGTCGGGCGTAGCGCGCGCTGGCCTACTGTGCACGGATTCCGATTCTTCTTAAACAAATATAAGAATCGCCCTGACTCCCTTCATACCCTGAGGCGCTTCGATCCTGCTTTTCGCAAACAGCTTCATGCCAAATGCCAAGATCTGAACGACTGATTTACTCAGAGATCGAGACCACTGTTGTCAAATCAGACCGGATGGCAGCCGGGTGACAGGATTGGACGCACACTTGATAAGTTTGATCGGCCCACAACAAGTGCGTCTCGCCTCTAATGCAGTAGGGTGAAGCAGCATACTGCTTCGAGCGACGGGCCGCCTCAAAATACAGGTGCGGACTTATGTTCCACGGCTCACAACGCTGGTGTTGGCGGGAGAAGCGCATGAAGAAGGTCTTGATCACAGGTGCAGCTACGGGTTTCGGTTACGGTGTGGCCATGCAGCTGGCGAAGAAGGGATTTGAAGTTATCGCTGCTGTTGAGATCTATGCTCAGGTTCAGCCGCTCAAACGCGATATCGCGGCACGAGGTCTCAAAGTAGAGGTCGTAAAACTCGACGTTACCCTGGAAGGCGACCGCAAAAAAGCGCTCGGCTGGAACATCGAGATCCTCGTGAACAATGCCGGCGTTTTGGAGGGCGGTTCGGTGGTGGACATTCCGGGCAGCAATATGCGCCATGAATTTGAAGTGAACGTGATTGGGCCGCTTCTTTTGACGCAGGGTATCGCAAAGCAGATGGTCATACGGGGCAAAGGACGGATCGTGTGGGTCTCCTCCCGGGAAGGCATCAACGTAAATCCTTTTACAGGCATTTACTCTGCGTCGAAGCATGCGATTGAAGCTATCGCGGAGACGATGAGCATGGAACTTCAGGAGTTCGGGATCGAAGTCGCTACGATTAACCCTGGTCCATTCCTGACCGGATTCAATGATCGCGGATACGACGTTACAGACAGTTGGGAAGACGACCGATCCGAAAGGCTGTTCGACTACTCGAAACTTGCATTTCCCACGCCTCAGTTCGATCCAGCTATCATGATCGCCACGATGACCAAAGTTATTGCAGGGGAAATCGAGACCTACCGTAATCTCGAGCCCAAGTCCATGATCGCGGAGACAAAGAAGAACATCGAGGCTCCCTGGACCAAGAATATCAAGGAAAAACTTGGAACTCGGGACCCCAAAATCCAAAAGTGCTACGAGATGACGCCTGAGACTCCTGCGTCGAAGTGGACACCGCGAGAACGTGATGGAGCTTCCAGCTAGAGGTGCTTTGACGATCGACTGGATCGATCCGGCCTTTGCTGTCCACTCAAACAAGTGGCACGCATGTCGATGTTGTTCTGAGTGCAAACGCGCCAGGACAGTTGTAACCACCATTCGACAAACCCATAGGGAGACTTGCTCATGACTTCATCCACTTTTTCTACTGTGAACCCGACTACCGGAGAACAGATCGAGACCTTCACATTCTTCACGCCTCAAGAGACAGAGGCCAGGCTCGCATGCGCTGACCAGAGCTACCGCTCCTATCGGAAAATACCGATCGAAAAGCGTGCCGAACTTCTGGCGAGTTTCGCGCAATCCCTTCGAAAGAACAAAACGGTGCTTGCAAAACTCATCACAAAGGAGATGGGGAAGATCCTCCCTGAAGCCGAAGCCGAGGTCGAGAAGACCGCTTTGGAAGCAGAGTGGTATGCCGAGCACGGACCACAGATGTTTGCGGATGAGCCCGCTTCTACCGGCGGCAGTGCTGAAGCCTATGTTTCTTACTTGCCGCTCGGTCCCATTGTCGCTGTCATGCCATGGAACCTTCCCATCTGGCAGGTCGCACGCATGGCGATTCCGACGCTGCTTGCCGGGAATGTGGTTCTGGTGAAGCACTCGCCGAATACGCAGAGATGCTCGCTTGAAATGGAGCGGGTCATACTCGAAGCCGGCTTCCCCGAAGGCGCCCTCCAGAATCTGCTTCTTAAAACGGAAGATATCGTCAAGGTCATCAATGACCCTCGCGTCCAAGGTGCCTCTTTGACTGGGAGCGTGCGAGCCGGTTCTGCCGTCGCCTCCGAAGCTGGCAAAGTCATCAAAAAGACCGTGATGGAGTTGGGCGGATCGGACGCGTTCATCGTTTGCGAAGACGCGGACATCACAAGAGCGGTCGAGGCGGGGATCAAGGGACGTTTCAGCAACTCGGGCCAAGTTTGCTTGGCCTCGAAGCGGTTTATCCTGACAGGAAAGATCGCGGACAACTTCGAGGAGCTGTACGTGGAGAAGGCCAAGGCGCTAAAGGTTGGCGACCCGATGGATCCCACAGTGCAGATGGGACCGATGGCGCGTGTCGATCTTCGTGACGGGTTGCACAAACAAGTCGACGCGACCGTAGCAAAAGGAGCGCGCGTTCTATGTGGAGGACATCCTGTCGGAGACAAGGGTGCTTTCTATTCGGCGACCGTGCTGAGCGGAGTAACAAAGGGCATGGCGGCGTTCGATGAAGAGACGTTTGGCCCGGTTGCAGCCATCACCCGCGTTCCCGATCTCGATGCCGCGGTGGAGGCAGCAAATGCGAGTCAGTACGGCCTGAGCGGGAACATCTGGACCAGCGACGTAGCGCTGGCCCGTAAGGTGGCTCGCGATCTTGACACCGGAGGCGTGTTCATCAACGGCATAACAGCTTCAAATCCTCGAGTACCTGTCGGAGGCGTGAAAAACAGTGGGTATGGCCGGGAGCTGTCCTATTTCGGTGCGCATGCGTTCACGAATGCGCAGACCGTCTGGACAGAACGCACCTGAGCAGACCTGAAAGTTGCATCGACTCGGACCGACAACGAAGGATATCCGGGGCTCTCTATTTCGAGAGCAGCGGAAAGGGGTACTAGGATGAGTAAGACAGCATTTATTGGCCTCGGAGCAATGGGTTCGCGAATCGCCGCAAACCTTCTTAAGGCAGATCATGAAGTCACTGCTTTTGACTTAGATCCGGAGGCCGTCAAGAAGCTTGCTTCTTCTGGCGCCAAGTCGGCAACGTCTCCGCGAGAGGCCGCCAAGGGAAATGAATTCGTATTCACGATGGTGCCCAACGATCAGATCTCCAAGGAGGTCTGGCTGGATGCTGATAAGGGCGCACTTGCTGGCATGGAGCCTGAAGCCGTCGGCATTGAGATGTCCACGGTGACGCCAGCATGGATCCGTGAGCTCGGCGAAACGGTCAGCAAGGCAGGGTTCGCGTTTCTTGAAGGGCCGGTCTCCGGGAGCACCCCCCAGGCGGAGAGCGCTCAGTTGGTCTTCCTGATCGGTGGGGACGCGGCGGCGCTGCAGCATGCTGAGCCTGTGCTCAAGGTACTCAGTTCCAGCATTCAGCTCGCAGGGCCGATCGGAGCGGGAGCGTTGGCCAAGCTCATTACAAACACATTTATGGGCGTTGAACTAACGACTTTGGCGGAGATGATCGGCATGCTGAAGAAGCAGCCAGTCGATCCAAAGCAGGTCTTGAAGGCGGTAGCAGGCACACCTCTTTGGAACGCGCACCTAACGACAGATGCTGACTCGATGCTGAGTGGAGATTTTGAGGCGCACTTCCCTATCAAGTTGCTCGTGAAGGATCTTGGCTACTCGATAAAGACTGCTGGTGGAGAAGCATCGGTGCCCACTGTAAGCGCGGCGCTCGGTGTTTTTCGGAACGCTATAAACGACAACCTGGGGAGCCTTAACATGACCGCCGTCGTGCAGCTTTTCGAGTAGAAACTTTAGCCAATCATCACCCGGCAACACACCAGAGCACGTTTATGGTGAGGTCGGGTCCAAACGCTTGTAGAGTTAGGAGCCCAACTTGTCACAGGTAAAGGATACGGAGATCACGGACGGCACATACAAACCCGGCTGTTTACTAGAAGATGGTAAGTGGCGCGTAGAAATTGACTCGATGGGCCAAGTGAAGGTGCCTGCTGAGCGTTTATGGGGAGCACAGACACAACGCTCTTTGATTCACTTTTCTATCGGCAAGGATCGCATGCCGCTGGAGGTGTACCACGCCTACGGCTATGTGAAAAAGGCTGCTGCAATCGTCAACGCTCGTTCTGGGCGTCTATCGCAGGACAAGGCGGATTTGATCATCAAGAGTGCCGATGAGGTGATCGCCGGCACCCTGGACGAGGACTTTCCTCTGTACGTCTGGCAGACCGGGAGCGGCACGCAAAGCAACATGAATGTCAACGAGGTGATCAGCAATCGTTCCATCCAGATGGCGCATGGGGTAGTCGGCTCCCAAGAGCCAGTTCATCCGAATGACGATGTCAATATGTCGCAGAGCTCCAACGACACCTTTCCGACTGCAATGCATATCGCTGCGGTGAAAGAAATCAAGGAGGTCCTGCTTCCGAAGGCGGGCGCATTGCTCACCGCAATCGAGGGTAAAGCGAATGAATGGCAAGGTATCGTCAAGATCGGTCGCACCCACCTTCAGGACGCAGTACCGCTGACGGTTGGTCAGGAGTGGTCAGGTTATGCGGTACAGATTCGCGGCGCGCTGGACCGCGTGGAAGATTCGCTTACGGGGTTATATCAACTTGCTGCAGGCGGTACCGCAGTTGGCACAGGTCTGAATTCTCCCAAGGACTTTGGTGCTGAGATCGCGAAAAAGATTGCGGAACTAACAAACCTTCCTTTCATCACGGCTCCGAACAAGTTTGCAGCCCAAGGGTCGCTTGACGGCATGGTCGCAGCGCATGCCGCTCTGCGCGGCCTTGCGGTCTCCCTCATGAAGATCGCGAACGACATGCGGTGGCTTGCGTCTGGCCCACGTTGCGGGCTTGACGAGTTGATTCTCCCGGCGAATGAGCCTGGGTCATCAATTATGCCGGGCAAGGTCAACCCCACGCAATGCGAAGCAATCGTGATGATCTCCATCCAGGTGATCGGCGACGACACGGCTGTAGCGTTTGCCGGTTCCCAAGGCAATTTTGAGCTTAATGCGATGCGGCCCATCATCATCAACAACTTCCTACATTCCGCTCGCATTCTTGCCGACGGCTGCGAGAAGTTCCGGATGTATTCCGTTGAAGGCACCAAGGTGAACCAAAAGAAGGTTGGCGATTACGTCAAGGATTCACTCATGTTGGTCACGGCGTTGAGCCCTGTCGTCGGTTACGAAAAGGCCTCGAAGGTTGCCATGACTGCACAGAGAGATGGGAGCACTTTGCGCGAAGCTGCTACTAAAACTGGCTTCGTTGATGAAAAACAGTTTGACGAAGCTGTGAACCCGCAGAAGATGGTGGGTGATACAACCCTGACATTCCGCGCCTAACAACAACTTACAAACCACTCAGTTATCCGTCATTCGCTTCGAAATGTGAGCGACGGACTCCAGAATAACTTCCTTACCTCGCACCATCTCAACAAGGAGTGAATCATGTCATCGACCCTCGCCGGCGTAGCTCTACTCGAAGATCCGAAGCAGAATCACGGAACAGCTTTTAGCCACGAAGAACGTACCGACAAAGATTTGGTCGGTTTACTGCCTCCAAGTGTCGAGTCGCTCGAGAATCAGGTAAAGCGTTGTCTTTTCCAGCTCAGCAAGAAGAACAACGATTTGGAGCAGTACATCTACTTGTCTCAACTTTCGGACGACAACCAGACGCTGTTCTTTGCCGTGCTGGCAACCGATCCTGCGCGTTTTCTGAAAATCGTCTATGACCCGACTGTCGGTACCGCCTGCCTGGAATTCGGCCTCATTTACCGCAAGCCGTCCGGCATGTATATCTCCATGGATCAGCGAGGCAAGGTAAAGGAGTTGCTCAAGAACTGGCCGGTCGATGACGTACGGGTTATCTGCGTTTCTACAGGCGGCCGCATCCTGGGTCTTGGCGACCTTGGGGCGAACGGTATGGGGATCCCAATCGGGAAGCTGCAGTTGTACACCGCCTGCGCCGCCGTGCAGCCTGAAGTTCTGCTCCCTGTCCTTCTAGATTGCGGGACGGACAATGAGCAGTTGCTCAACGATCCGTTGTATCTTGGCTTAAAGCAAAAGAGAACCTCTACGGACGAACTCGATGCCTTCGTTCAGGAGTTCGTCGACGCCGTTCAGGATCGCTTTCCACTCTGTTGCATTCACTTTGAGGACTGGAAGGGAACGGACGCGATCCGCTTACTTGCGCGTTATGTGGACAAGATTAGCTGCTACAACGACGACATTCAAGGAACCGGCAGCGTCACCGTAGCCGGCTTGTACAACGCGACGAAGATCGCCAAGACCGAGCTTAAGGATCAAAAGGTGCTGTTCCTGGGCGCGGGGTCTGCGGGAATTGGCATTGCCAACATGATCGTCTCGGCGATGGAACTGGAAGGGCTGAGCAAGGAAGAGGCACAAAAGCATATCTCTCTTTTCGACGTGAACGGCCTGCTTGAGCCATCACGAAAAGATCTTTCTCCGGAACAGCAGAAGTACGCGCATGATGCGAAGCCCACCAAGGACTTCGTAGAGGCAATCAAGGCCTTGAAGCCCTCAGTGATCATCGGCGTCAGCACGATCAAGGGGACCTTCACACAACAGGTCATCGAGACCATGACGGAGTTGAATCAACGGCCGGTGATTTTCGCTCTCTCGAATCCGACCGACCACGCGGAATGTACCGCCGAGGAGGCTTACAAGTATTCCAACGGCAAAGCAATTTACGCCGCGGGAGTGCAATTCGATCCGGTGACGATCGGGGGCAAGACCTACGAACCGAGCCAAGCCAACAACTTCTACGTCTTTCCGGCTGTGGGCATGGCTATCGTCGCAACCGCGGCGAAGCACGTACCGGATGAGATTTTCATCGCGGCCGCCCGCGCAACCGCAGACCAAGTCACAGAAGCCCAGCTTGACAAAGGTATGCTGTTTCCTCCGCAAGGAGAGATACAGAGGGTCTCACATGTTACGGCAGTTGAGGCCGCGAAGCGCATCTTCAAGCTCGATCTCGCGCGGGTTGACAAACCAGCGTCTGTCGACAAGCTTATTTCGTCGATTGAGTACGAAGCGGTATATCCGTCGTAAAGACGCGAGAGGTTAGGCGGCATCGCGAAGCGAAGCTCCACGGCCCGACGAGATCTATGAGTGTCATGCTCGCGCACACATGAGGCAAGTGGGTTTGACGCTGATGTCCGTCGGACGCCGCCGTGGATTGGGACTAGATCTGCACTATGGAACAACTTGGAGATCCTGATTATGCTCAAACAAGGTATCGACACGACGCCTGATGGGGTTGTTCAGCCCGTTCGCGGCACAAAGGGCGCTCCGATCATCGGGCCGTCAAACGAGCGACGGCAGGCGGAAAGCCCTAGTCGCCTCACCCCTCCCGCTACGGATCACGGTACGCTACCTAACCTCAAATGGACCTTCGCCGACAGCCACAACAAGCTGGAGGAAGGTGGCTGGGCACGTCAGACTACCGTTCGTGAGATGTCGGTCGCGGTTGAGCTGGCTTGCGTCAACATGCGTCTGGAAGCCGGTGTCATCCGTGAGATGCACTGGCACAAGCCGGCTGAGTGGGGGTACATGATCAAAGGCAATGCCCGAGTCACGTGTGTCGACGAGGACGCGAGAACATACGAGGCTGACTGCACAGAGGGCGATATCTGGAGCTTCCCATCGGGCATACCGCATTCCATCCAGGGCTTAGCCGGGGACGGCTGTGAGTTTCTCCTGGTGTTTGATGATGGTGCGTTCAACGAGGAGGAGACATTTCTCGTTACCGACTTTCTAGCTCACATCCCGAAGTCGGTACTAGCGAAAAACTTCGGCGTTGACGAGAGCGCGTTCGCGAATATCCCCAAGGCCGAGAAATACATCTTTCGCGGTCAGATTCCCGGCCCGCTCGCACAAGATTGCGTGGCGGGCGCCGGCCCGACACCGATCATCTACACCCATCGCATGGGGGCGCAGGAGCCAATCAAATCGAACAACGGGTCAGTCCGCATGACGGATTCAACGATCTTTCCTGCGGCCTCCACCATTTCGGGGGCGTTGATCGAAGTGGCGCCCGGTGCGATGCGGGAGCTGCACTGGCACCGATCGTCGGATGAGCTGCAGTATTACCTGGAGGGTCAAGGACGCATGACGGTCTACACCTCGGGAACCGATGCGGGAACGTTCGATTACCAGGCCGGCGATGTAGGTTATGTTCCGCGAACCGCTCCGCATTATGTCGAGAACACAGGCACCACCATTCTTCGCTTTCTTGAAATCTGGAGAGCACCCAAATTTTCTGATGTGTCCGTTGCGCAATGGCTAGCATTCACCCCTTATGAGATGGTCCGGGCCAACCTGCAAATTGACAAGTCTGTGTTGAAGAACGTTCCGACGGCAAAAGCATTGATTGTGGGACCACACTAAAGTCGAACGACCCTCCGGTTCATCACGATTTCAAAAAAGTTTGCGCACAGGATTACTTGATGGCGTGGTCGCGGCCTACACGACTCTGGCGGTCTCGCCGTCTTGGAGATGGCGGATGACATGCGCTGGCAAGCATCCGGTTCGCGCTTTGGACTGGACCCCGGGAGTGACCATCACAACCCAGCGCAACGGTGAACAAGAATCTCTCAAAGGATGGCCTAAACCTAGCACGCTCAGGTTCTGTCAACAACGTGCACGTAAGGTTGATCTAGGCGGAAGGTCTTGTGCCGCAAATGATTAGGTTCTGTAATCAGAACTACTCGTTCGCGCTGTGAAAGGCCGGCCGCACTTCGGGAATGAAAAGGACAACGCGATGATTGATGTGTCGAAGATTCAGAACGATATGGATGTGGTGGGTTCAGATGGCATTCATGTCGGAACTGTCGATAACCTGGGAATTAAGCTGACGAAGAATGACCCAGCCGCTCACGACCAGCACCACTATCTAAAGCTCGAAAGTGTTGCATCGATCAACGAAGGCAAGCTCATCCTCAGTATGCCATCGGCGGAAGCTTTGAGCGAACTCAAAGCCGTCGAGAACTAGGCGTACTTGCAAGCCAAGACGTTGGGTTTCAGTATTCGAAGCGCTACGCTCTTCGTTCTTGCCTTCTCCGTACTTCGCGGACCGGCGCAGAGCAGCTCACAAGAACCGTCGACGCCATCGGTCGAAGGCTCCAGCCATTCCTATCTCTCGGCCTCGCCTTCTTCGGAGGCCCTGAGCACTCCCTCATTGGCTCGGCAGTATGCCCTTGGCAGTTGGGCCGGGCTCAGGAACGCACTCGGCCGGCAGGGAGTGGTACCGACCATCATCCTGATTTCCGACCCCTTCGGCAATCTGCATGGGGGTGAGCAGACCGGTGCGACAGCGTACAACCTCGTTGGCCTCGATATTCGAGTGAACACAGAAAAACTCCTAGGGTGGAAGGGAGGTCAGTTTCAGATCGGGGGGGCTGTCAACTTCGGAAACAGCCTATCCAGCGGCTATGTAGGTAACGCCTTCCCCATCCAATTAGCAGATGTCGCTGGAAGGCAACCACGGCTTACCTATCTCAGCTACACCCAACTTTCTGCGGAGAACCGTGTCAGCTTCCGCGTTGGCCGCCTCACCGTGAACTCGGTCTTTGGTGAAGAGTTCCTGGGGTCCGATTACTTCAAGAGCCTGGTATCTGTTGGTTTTGATCTGGTTCCTCAGGGACTGTTTCTGAATGCATCCGGCGCATCGGGATACCCCCACACCACCTGGGGAACGAGGTTCAGATACGCGCCGACAAAGCGCTTATATGTTCAGGCGGCCGGGTACAACGCCGACACGCACCAACTTGAGGGCTCTCAGCATGGCCTCGATTTGTCGCTTCACGGTCCCCTGTTCACGATTGGTGAGATCGGACTGAAACACTACGCTCACGATCGGGATCTGAAGCCATCTAGAAACATAAAGACTGGTGGCTTTTACACCGGCGGGACCCACGAGAAGGTGACGAATCATGCCCTCGCACCAGTGCGGGGTCTATTTGGCCTTTACGCCTTGGTTGACCAGCAGATCCTGCACTATAAAGTTCCAGAGGGTTCAGAAAAGTCCACTGCCGAGCTGTCGCGCTGGGGCGACGCTGAGGATCAGCGCCACCTAGGTGCTTTCGCGGCTTTGGTCGTGGTGCCTGAAGCCCGCACCAATGTGGTTCCGTACTTCTTCAATCTTGGCTTGATGAGCTACGGGTTGAGCGCCCAACGCCCGCGAGATTTCTTCGGTGCTGGTTTCGCGTATGGGTCGATGAGCCGAGGGCCCCTCGCAACGTCTCCGGTGTCGAGTTCAGGATCCGGCTCCTTGCAAACGCCGCCCAATGAACAGACGCTCGAATTGACCTACGGATTTGCCGTCAAACCGGGAGTTCTTTTGCAGCCCGATCTTCAGTACCTCATTCACCCTAAAGGCCTCAGTACCATCCCAAATTCACTGTCTCCGAACGGCACAGTGCCAAACGCACTAGCCGTCGGGGTGAACATTATCGTCAATTTCTAACACTCATGATGGCCCGTACCTCTCAAAACGATATTGAAACCTGCAAAGGGGAGCTCTCGCAACCTTGTCCCGCGTAGAGTCACCTTAGCGAGCAGTCCGCGGCTGTTGGTGAAGATGACTCTGCGGTCAGTGTGCAAGCTCAGGAGAAATGACCAGTGCCAAAGAACTATATCAGTTATCCGACAAGTGCATTCTCTCAAGCCGCGCTTGATTCGCTCGCAGAAGAACTGACTACGATTGGACTCGAATGCGAGAAGTTGTCGGACACGCCGTACGTTCGAAGCAACATTTGGGTGTACGCCAACGAGTATGCAGCTGAAAAGGTGTTTCACGGCGGCAAGGCGGGAGGAACAAAGGTGATTAGCTTCGAGGTGAACTGCATTGAAGGTGCGCTCGACGCGGAGGCTAAAGCAAACATGATCGCCCGCTTTACGGAGGCCGTGAAGACGCACACGGAGCTTTCCCCAAGCGAGCGTGCACCGGTGTTTGTTCTTATCCGGGATGTTCCCGCTGAGAACTGGGGCATGTTTGGAAAGCCGGTCACTCTTGATGGCGTACGTAACCCGCCCGCAGACGCGAAGCCTGTGTAGCTGCCGCGATTTGCCCATGTATCGCGAGCTAGACGGCGTCTCGGGTACCCAGCTGCACGGATAGGAGCACAGATGAGCACGAAAGAAGGTGTGAACGCCGTTGAACCTAGCGGAACAAAATGTGTTGAGTGCGACTCTGGCGCCACCCCGTCATCATCCGGTCATTCAGGCTGTGCCTGGGCCTCCTGACCGGCTTCCGCCCGATTGGCAGGACCTCCTGCATTAGTCAGTTGACACCAGACCCACGGTCGCTAACGGTCGCGGGCGCCAGACAGTACAGGAAGAGCTATGACTTACACCGTCGGTAGTTATCTCGCAGCTCGGCTTCAACAGATCGGGATCAAGCACCACTTTGCCGTTGCAGGTGACTACAACCTGGTTCTGCTGGATGAGCTACTCACCAACGAGAACGTGGAACAGGTCTACTGCTGCAACGAGCTGAACTGCGGCTATAGCGCGGAGGGGTATGCCCGTGGAAACGGTGCTGGCGCGGCAGTCGTTACCTTCAGCGTGGGTGGCCTGTGCGCGCTGGGACCAGTGGGTAGCGCTTACGCTGAAAACCTGCCTGTGATCCTGATCTCAGGAGCTCCAAACTCCAATGACTACGCGTCGCGGCGCTTCCTCCATCACACCTTAGACACTCACGACCTCAGTTACATGAGAGAGATGGCGCGACATATCACCTGTGCCGCCGTGACCATCACTCATCCACTCGATGCTCCGAGGCAGATCGACCTAGCCATCCGAGCGGCGATGAGGGAACGAAAGCCTGCTTACATCGAAATAGCTTGCAACATCGCAAGCGAGCTATGTGCGGAGCCGGGTCCGCTGCGTGATCTGGCGGCCGGATATCAAAGTGATCCGACCAGTCTTGACGCAGCAGTGTCGGCTTTGCTTGCTCTACTCGCAAAGAAGAAGAAGCCCCTGCTGTTGATCGGTAGCAAGGTGCGCTCGGCGAAAGCCGAAGCCGAGGTCATTGCCCTAGCTGAGGCTATGGGTTGCGCGGTCGCTGTAATGGCCGCTGCAAAGAGTTTCTTTCCCGAGGAACATCCTCAATACATTGGCTGCTCATGGGGAGAGGTCAGCAGCCCCGGAACACAGGCGATTGTCGACTGGGCCGATGCGATCGTTTGTATTGGAACCATTTTCAACGACTACTCGACCGTTGGCTGGAAAGCGATGCCGGAGCCAGAGCGTGCGATTATGCTCGACGTGCATCAGGTCACGTTTGGTGACCAGAACTTCGGAGAGGTTCAACTGGCCGACGTGTTGAAGGCGCTGAGCAGAAAGGTGCAGAGGCAAGATGCATCTATGGTTGAGCACAAGCGGTTTGTCCTTAGTCCGCCTGAAGCCGTGAACACAAATCCTGATGCGAGGCTGACGCGCACGGAGATTTTGCGCCAACTACAGGCGGCACTTACGCCAGACACTACAGTAATGGTAGAGACGGGTGACTCATGGTTCAATGGCATGCTCCTGAGGCTGCCGGCTGGCGCTCGTTTTGAGATCGAGATGCAATGGGGGGCAATCGGCTGGTCGGTCCCGGCCGCCTTCGGGTATTCGCTCGCGACGCCGTCACGCAAGCTCATTCTCATGGTGGGTGACGGATCTTTCCAGCTTACCGCGCAGGAAGTCGCTCAGATGGTTCGCCAGAAACTGCCCATCTTGATCCTGTTGATCAACAATCGTGGTTATACCATCGAGGCAGAAATCCATGATGGTCCCTACAACAAGATCAAAAATTGGGATTACGCGGGCTTGATCTCCGTCTTCAACGCAGAGGACGGCCAGGGCTGCGGATGGAGGGCGACAACGGGAGCCGAACTTGCCGAGGGGTTCGCCAAGGCAGCACAACATCGTCTCGGGCCAACCCTGATTGAGTGCCAAATCGATAAGGACGATTGCACCTCCGAGTTGATGACCTGGGGTCGCGCGGTTGGCAAAGCGAACGCACGGCCACGCGTCGTGGAACCGGGTGTCGGCTGACCTCCCTGGAGCCGGACTGGCAGATGCTGATGCTTCCACTTGCGAGGAGGAGATCGGGCAAACTCGCCCGATTCTCTAGCTTCCTCGACTTAGTAAAGAACGAAGTGTAAAAGGAGAAACACATGGAAGTACGGTCGACACCAATGACGTCTGACACCTCTGAGGCTCTGATTGGTACTGGCGGCGAGTTGCACCAAGTTGCCAACGAAGCCCATCCCCCGATGACCAACCAGCGTGGCACCATCATCGGTGATGATGAAAACTCACTGAAGGCAAATGCCCGCGGCCCGGTCCTTATCGAGGACTTCATGCTCGTCGAAAAGACGCAGCATTTCGACCATGAGCGCATTCCCGAGCGGGTCGTGCACGCCCGTGGTTACGGCGCGCGTGGCTACTTTGAGCTCACCGAGTCGCTAGCGGGCATCACCAGGGCCAAAGTCCTCACAGAAGCAGGTGTGAAAACCCCCGTATTTGTGCGGTTCTCCACAGTCGCCGGCAACGCGGGTTCGTCCGACCTTGCACGGGACGTTCGGGGCTTCGCCGTGAAGATGTACACCAGTGAAGGGAATTGGGACATAGTTGGCAACAATATTCCGGTGTTTTTCATCCAGGACGCGATCAAGTTCACGGACCTCATTCACTCGGTCAAGCAGGAGCCCGACCGTGGCTTTCCCCAAGCGGCAAGCGCACACGACACGTTCTGGGACTGGGCATCACTCTCGCCTGAGTCCACCCACATGTTGTTTTGGATCATGTCCGACCGAGCGCTTCCGCGCTCCTTCCGCTTGATGGAAGGCTTCGGTGTACACACCTTCCGTCTGGTCAACAACGAAGGCAAGTCGACCTACGTAAAATTTCACTGGAGACCGAAGCTGAGCATGGCATCAGTGGTTTGGGATGAGGCGCTCAAGATTAGCGGCGCCGATCCAGACTTCCACCGTCGCGACCTCTGGAATGCTATCGAAGCAAAGAAGTTCCCCGAGTGGGAATTAGGCCTGCAGCTCTTCGATGAGGACTTTGCCAACAGCTTTGACTTCGACGTGCTCGACGCTACCAAGCTCATACCGGAAGAGATTCTGCCCCTGCGCATCGTCGGCCGCATGGTTCTGGACCAAAACGTCGATAACTACTTTGCCGAAACCGAGCAGGTTGCGTTCGCCACCACGGACG
Source organism: uncultured Acidobacteriaceae bacterium (assembly GCA_964243475.1). GTDB lineage: Bacteria > Acidobacteriota > Terriglobia > Terriglobales > Acidobacteriaceae > Edaphobacter. Next base: position 134,418 of record CAXTEU010000013.1, read on the forward strand.
TTGTTCCCGGCATAGACTTCAGCAATGATCCGCTGCTGCAGGGCCGCAATCTGTCCTACATCGACACGCAGCTCACACGCTTGGGCGGACCCAATTACGAGCAGATACCGGTCAATCGGCCACGCTGCCCCGTGATGAACATGCAGCGCGACGGGCACATGACAATGATCCCGCAGAAGGGTCGTGTCAGCTATTCCCCTAGCTCGCTCGAAGCCGATACGCCCCGTCAGGACCCGAGGAACGGCTACAGGTCCTTTCCGGCGCACGAGGAAGGCGACAAGCTCAGAGTCCGTTCAGAAACCTTCAGCGATCATTTCAGCCAGCCGCTGCTTTTCTTCAATTCGCAGACGGAATCGGAGCAGAACCACATCATTGCCGCCTTCATCTTCGAACTCAGCAAGGTCCAGACTGAGCACGTCCGTTTCACCATGCTCGGCCAGCTCGCGAACGTCAGCCCCGACATTGCCAAACGCGTCGCCGCGGGCTTGGGCATTATGGATCCGATCACCCCTATGCCGACCACTCAGCCGGCACGCACCGACCTGGCACCATCTCCCGCTCTCAGCATGATCAAGAAGATGGTTCCAAGCATTAAGACGAAACAAATCGGAGTTCTCGTGGCGAACGGCACGGACCCCAAGCTGATCGATGCTCTTAGAGAAGCGGCTATCGAAGGCGGCGCAGAGGTGAAGGTTGTTGCCACCAGAATCGGCGGAGCAAGGGGATCGGATGGCACTCTCGTTCCCGCAGATTTCCAACTAGCCGGCGGTTCCTCCGTGCTTTTTGACGCTGCGTATGTCGCATTGTCCGCAGAGGGCGCAGCTACGCTATCGAAGGAGACCGCTGCCGTTAGCTGGGTGCAGGACGCTTTCAGCCACTTAAAAGTGATTGGAGCAACCGATACCGCAGAAGTTCTGCTCGCCGCGGCAGGCGTCTTTCCAGATGCTGGTGTCCTGATCTCTTCGGAGCCAAGGGACTTCATGGATAAGGTTGCGCGGGGGCGTATATACGACAGGGAAGCGATGGTCCGAATTCAGTTTTGAATTCACTTCGCTGACTTCGACCTTTCTAGTGACAAGGAACACTCGGAACTCCAAGACATGCTCGTTAAGTCTCTCTGCATGACAGGATTAGATACAAGTTTGGTAGGTTAAGCACCTACTTCTCTGCCATCAGGAGATCTAGAATTAACAGGTTGAGCACGCGACCTCTGTACTCAACGCTTGCAGACGCAGTCAGGCCGACGAGCATGCACGTCGGATAGAAAGTTCATAGAGGGCCCTAATGATTGACTTTCCCATCGACCGTCGAACCTTCGTTGCCACGGGCGCGATGGCAGCCGCGTCCTTCCTCATCGATCCAGCTACCGCCGAAGTACGCGTACCGGCAGAAACGAGAACAGCGCCCCTTATGCGCGAAGTCGTGTTGACAGTAAATGGCGTGAATCATGCGTTGCAGGTCGACACCCGGATGACAGTGCTTGACGCCCTCCGTGAGAAGGTGGGCCTTACTGGATCTAAAAAGGGCTGCGATCAGGGTCAATGCGGTGCCTGCACGATTCACATTGATGGCGAACGCCACCTCGCGTGCTTGACGCTCGCGGTCGCAGCTCCGGGGCGCCGTATTACAACGGTGGAAGGCCTTGCTGAGGGGGATCAGCTCCATCCCATGCAACAGGCGTTCATCGACCATGACGCGTTCCAATGCGGCTATTGCACGTCCGGCCAGATCATGTCCGCGATCGCCTGCGTACGAGAAGGAAATGCTAAATCAGACAAAGACATTCGCGAATACATGAGCGGTAATCTATGCCGATGCGCGGCCTATCCCAACATCGTCGCCGCCGTGAACCAGGCCAAGACCCGAATGGAGAAAGCCTGATGCGACCTTTCCTTTACGAAGCACCAACCGACGCCGCTTCCGCCGTTGCCCTCGGCTCAGTCCGAGCGAGTGCACATGTCACCGCGCTTGCGCAGTTTAAAGGCGGCGGCACAACGCTGATTGATTTGATGAAGCTCGATGTCATGCAGCCAACAACCGTAATTGACATCACTACAATCCGCGATGGAGCGATGCATCAAATCGTTCAAACCGAAAGTGGACTTCGGATCGGTTCGCTGGTTTCCATGGCGCAATTGCAGGCGGCCCCGTCTGTGATTCGCGATTACCCAATTTTGACGGAAAGCCTTTGGCAGGCAGCTTCCCAACAGCTACGCAACATGGCTCGCCTGGGCGGCAATGTACTTCAGCGTACACGCTGCTCGTACTTTCGCGACACGAGCTA
>CAXTEU010000014.1:0-117712 GCA_964243475.1 uncultured Acidobacteriaceae bacterium
CTTTGGGAGCAGAGGGTCGGGGGTTCGAATCCCTCCGCCCCGACCAATTAAATCAATCACTACTGGCATTGGTACAAAGTAGACACGAGTTGCTGTGTCATATGCCTCGCAAACGTCGGTGGCGGCGATGTTCTATTCGGGGGCAACAGCCACTCTGGGAGCTAGCCCAAGGCAAAGGCCTAAGGAGTTTCGCTGCTTGTCTCACGCGGCGGATAGCGACCTGTGCGTCGTGACCATCGGTGATCGACATAGAGGTGCTAACTGAGAATAAGCGGTTTGAGTTCTTCCTCACACCACTGCCGGAAGGTGGTGGGGGTCGTCGCCTCCGGAGTACGAGGCACGGAAAGATCGAGGCCCTCATTTTTTGCGGCCATCATGTCGATCATGCCCTGCGCCATGGCTTCGCTGGCGCCTCGTTCGGCGAGTTGCGACTTGAGGGCTTCGAGGGGAATCTGCTGATAGCGAACGGGCTTGTTGAGGACTTCCGAGAGGATCTGCGCCATATCGTTCATGGAGATGTTTTCAGGGCCAAGGACGGCGACGTCCTCCTGGCCGCTCCAGGAGCTGTCAAGCAGCCATTTCGTGGCGACCGTGGCGATGTCGCGGGTGGCACAGAACGGGAGCTTGCGGTCCGGGTCGAGAGGCCCGAAGAACATGCCCTGGGTCTTGATCGGTTGCGCCTGAAGGCGGGTGTTATCCATAAATCCGGGCATGGTCAGCACGCGGCAGCTGATGCCGGTGCTCTCGATGAGGTCGTCCATGGCGATCGACGCGGAGACATAGCCTGTGTCGCGAGGCCAGCCGCGGCCGAGGGCAGAGACGATGACCACACGCTTGACGCCGTTCTTTTTGAGGGCCTCGGCTGCGGGGCGTGAAAAACCGACGTAGGCCTGCTCGAGGCTCGTCGCCTGGAAGTTGGGCGGAACGAGCCAGAAGACAGCGTCAGCGCCGGCAAAGGCCTTATTGACGACGTCGGCGTCTCCATGCGAGCCCTCGATGACTTCCACGCGCTCGCGGACGTTAGCGGGCAGCTTCGAGGGATCGCGCGCGATCACGCGAATCTGTTCGCCGCTTTCGAGAAGGTGCTCGAGAACCTGGCGGCCGATGGAGCCTGTGGGTGTGGTGATGACGATCATGGGATGTCTCCTATGCCGAATCCGTAAGGGAGAGGGCTTAGGTAAACGGTACGGTAGAGTCTACTTTTCGTCAACCCCGGCTGTGAGCGACAATGAAGCATGGCACGACGGGGCGACCAGCTGCGCGAACACATTCTGTGGACGGCGAAGGATGTGTTTCTCGAGATGGGGTTTGAGCGGGCGTCGATGGATATCGTCGCCCGTCGGGCAGCAACCTCGAAGCGGTCGGTCTATGCGCATTTCGAGAATAAAGAAAAGCTGTTTTTGGCAGTGATCGAACTGGTTCGCGGACTGTTTCTGACGCGGTTGAAACAGCCCGGCGACTACTCGGACCGGCCCGCGGAGGCGCTTGTGCTGTTCTGTGCCCGCTACCTGCAGACGATGATTTATGAAGCTTCGGTGCAGATGTGCCGCATCAGCATGGCGGAAAGCGAACGCTTCCCGGAGCAGTCGGCACTCTACTTTGATGTGCTGTTCACCCAGGTTCAGGCGCGTCTGAGCGCGTACCTGAAGGCGACGTTCCATCTTTCAACAAAGGTGAGTGTGGATGCGGCGCAGAAACTGGTCGCGCAGGTGCTGCTGCCGCAGTTTCCCCGAGCGCTGTTTGGCATGGACGCTCTGGCACCAAGCCTCGAGCAAGACGCACCGACACCGAGCCTGCAGATTCGCAGGGCGGTGGCTGAGTTGATTGACGGGTTCGCGAGATGAAGGCAGGCCTTGTGAACTCGGTTTGACCGCCGAGGGTGTGACCCACATGCGATTTTTCCTGCCTGGCTCTTGGCGGGCGCGGAGCTATGAATGATAGGCCGCTTCACTGCCTCGGCTTCAGGCCGAGCATCATGGCTGCGATGCAGCTTTCGGCCAAAATATCGATGGGAACCCCATTCACCTTGCCTCCCGAAGAGAGAGAGACCAGGCCCTCCACGGTGGCGAAGACTGTGATGGCAAGACGCTCGGGGTCACCGGCAACGATCTCGCCGGTGCTTTGACCGTATGCAATCGTCAGCGGGCCGGCCATCAGTGCCCTATGGCTGGCTTCGAGCAACTCCGGTGAGGCGTCCGGCCGCTGCTTGGCGGCAAACATCAGACGGAACAGGGATCGATGCTTTCTGACAAAGCGAATGTGAGCGTGAGCGAGGTGGATCAGACGTGGCACAACGTTCGGTTCGGCTCGTGCGGCGGCCCGATTCAGCGCCGCTCCAAGGCGTTCAAATCCCTGCAGGGCAAGAGCATCCAGCAGAAGCTGTTTGGTGGGAAAGTGTCTGCGCGGCGCATTGTTGCTGACTCCGAGCTCACGGGTAAGCTCACGTAAGGAAAGAGCGTCCGCACCCACGCGCTCGATCATCTCCTCCCCTGCCGTCAGCAGGGCAGAGCGAAGATGTCCGTGATGGTACGGTTTGTGTTTTTTGCCTGCCACGAGGTGCACCACCTACCACACCAAGTATACTCCGGCAACAAAGTATGCATTGACAACACCGTCTGCAGTGAACTACCTTCGGCACACTGAGCAGCTTCAGGCGACCTTGCACTTTGCCTGGGCAAGCCGACGATCTCGGCTATCCCCCGAAGCCCAGCCTCAGGATTTATTGACCGCGAGCGACACGGAGAAACCCGATGAAATTGGAAGGCAAGACGATCCTGATTACCGGTGGGACCAGCGGCATTGGCCTGGAACTTGCGAAACAGATGTTGGCCGCCGGCAATACCGTGCTGATCACCGGCCGCGACAGCAGACGTATCCAGAAGGTGCAGCAGGCGCTCCCGGACGTTCATGCGTTTCAGAGCGATGCCAGCGATCCGCTGGAGATAGCGAAGCTGCATCGCGAGGTTCTGGCGAGGTTTCCCAGGCTCAGCGTGATCGTCAATAACGCGGGAATCATGCGCAACCTGAACCTGAACACGGTCGCCCACCCTGCCGACGTGACGCGAGAGATCGCGATCGACCTGAGTGGTCCGATCCTGGTCAACCAGGAGTTTCTGCCTCACTTGCGCGAGCAGAGCGAGGCGCTGATCGTAAACGTTTCTTCCGGCCTCGCGCTGATTCCGTTCACGATCTCGCCGGTCTACAGCGCGGCGAAGGCGGGCCTGCACGCCTACACGCGATGTCTGCGAGCGCAGATGAAGGGTACATCCGTTCGCGTAATTGAGCTGCTCCCTCCGGGAACGGAGACGCCGTTGTTTCGTGGCGAGTTTGAGAAGGAGATGAAGGGGCAAAAGGCGATGGACGTCACTGTCCTCGTCAAGCAGGCCATCGCCGGAATGGAAGCGGGCCAGGATGAGATTCGTCCCGGCCTGGCGAAGGTTCTTGGCGTGATGAGCCGCCTTGCACCTAACTTCATGATGGCCCAGATTGCGCGGATGTCCGCTCCGAAATTGTAGACGGGGACAGATCGCCCCTGACGCGGCCACACCCGATGAAGGGACTATGGGTGGATGGGCTGAAGTTCTTGCGCGGTGCAGTTCGGCGCTTTCTCCACGGGATTACAGCGGGCCATTGCGCCTGCCGGAAACTCGACCACGAACCCACTCGGGGCAGCCTCCCCCTTCGGGTAATCGGTGGAAAGGATCTGGGCTCCGCTGGCCATGACGGCATCGCGACGCGTGGTGTTGTTTGTGCGAGCCTGGACGGTATCGGCGTCGGTCCGCGTTCTGACCAGGTAGCCCTGGCGCACAAGAGCGTCGATCTGCTCGGGCGGAAGATCGTTGGCCTCGGTGAACGCGGCATCCGGCGCTCCCGGCGCTGCGTTGGTGAAGAGAATGCGACCCTCAAGGGATGGGTGACCCTGCGTGTAGACCGGCTCCATCGGCCGCTGATCCATGAGGAAGATGACCTTGCCGCGGGCGCTTGCCAGGGTCGGCCATTGGCCTTTCGTCACGGCTGCGTTTAGGTCGGCGTACCGGCCGCGCACGTCGTCGGGCGTGATGAGTTCGTTGGCAGAGAAGACGGAGCGGATTTCATGGTCCAGGGCGTCGAAGACGGCCGGGGTGAAGGGCTCCGGCGTGACGGTCGGAAAGTCGACCTTGAGAGGGCTCTGCTTGGTTTCGATGAGAAGAAAGATGGGCAGATGTCCGGGGTGCGCCGCGGACCAGGCACGAACTTCAGCGAGGCAAGCCGTGAAGGGCTCACAGACGCTCCGCTGATCGATGTCCTGCACATGCATCACCTTGAATCCGGGCTTGCGCATGGCTCCGTTCGGGTCGTACGGCGGATCAGGCGGCAGCCCTGCCGCCGCCAGCATGGTTTCCATGTACGGGTGAGCATAGAGGCCACCTTTTGCGTCGGCGAAAATGTCAATCTCGAGCTGGCGAACACCCTCATTGAGCTGAGTTGTGAGAGAAGGATGGTGGTAGTCCAGCGCGGCAAAAGCTTTCGGGTTCTTTTGCGCGAGTAACTTGCCCACGCCGGGGGAAAGCCCTGCGTGGTAGCTGTTGTGCGTGCCGATGACCTGAATCTGGTTGAGATGCACGTCGTTGTCGGTCGGGGTTTGTGCCTCGAGTGTGCCAGACGCAAGGAAGAGAAATGACGCCGTAAGTGCGCAAGCGTGCCGAGCAGGGGTGCGGTTTGTTTTCATCGACCAAGGTCCTTTGCGAAGGCGCATCCCGCCTGCGTTCTTCGGAGCGACGCGAACGAGACCGCAGGTCGCTCCGAAGCTGGTGGTTAGAAGACGATTTTCGCTGCGATCTGCAGCTGCCGTGCGGGAAAGTTCGACGTGATGCTGCCGAAGGCTCCGTCTGTCCGGTTGGAGTCCGGCGGGCCGTAGTTGGTCTGATTGAGGACGTTGAAGGCCTCAAACCGGAGGTCCAGGGCAGACGACTCGCTCCACAGCCGAACGGCCTTGTGCAGGCCCGTATCCAGCTGATGGAAGGGGTAATCGCGCAGGGAGTTTCGGCCGGCGTTTCCGTAGGGTGTGCCTGGGTTGGTCGGCACGCTGACGGTGGCGCTGTTCAGGAAGTTCGAGAGGGCGGTAGCCGTCTTTACGCGCTGCCCTTGTGGCGTTACCGGGTTTCCGGTGACGTTTGGGCGATAGGCCAGAATGTCACTTACATCGAAGGCGGCGGTCTCCGAGTAGACCAGGTTGACCGGCTGTCCGCTTGTGGCGAAGTTGATGGCCGAGATCTGCCATCCGCCGAGCACACCGTTTACCAGGGCGGGTGCGCCCCCGCCGAATCTGCGGCCGTGGCCGTACGGCAGATCCCAGAGGATCGTGGTTGTGTTGTTGAGCGGCTGATCGTAGGCTGACTCGCCGCGCTCGCCTGCGAGGTTCGCCAGGTTCACCCGAGAGTTGTCGCCGTTCGGCGTGTCGAGATGACCTGAAGCGTTGTCGATCGCGCGCGAATAGGTGAACGAGTTGAGCACATACAGACCGTGAGAAAAGCGGTGTTCCAGCTTTGCCTGAAGGCCGTTGTAGCTGAGGAATCCGTAGGGCACCGACTCCTCGATGCCGGTAAAGGTGGAGATGGGTCGCCGCGCCTGCAGGCTGAGGCAGCCCTTGGTGGTGGTGGTGTTGCAGGTGGCGGTGATGGCGTTGGGAGCGGCCTGATTGAGGTCGGCGAGGACCCAGATGTGGACGCCGTGTTCGCCGACATAGGAAACCGTCAGGACGGTGTTCGGCGCGACCTCGCGCTGGAGATCGAGATGCCAGCTCTGGACATATCCCGTCGGGATGGTGCTGGGGATGTAGCGCGTCTCCGCCAGCAGCGTGCTGAAGTTGGACGGTGCGACGAAGTTGGTGGGATAACCTTGCTGCGTTGCGCGGAAACACCCGGCGTAGTTTTGTCCGGTGCAGAGCGGCTGCGGTGTGCCCGCAAAGGCAAATGGAGCGACCTGAGTGAGGGAAGAGTTCACAATGTGCGGACCGTTGTAGGCGAGCAGATTCTCCCCGCCTTCGCGGTTGAACTGGTCATAGGAGATGCCGTAGGCGGAGCGAATGACGGTCTTCGAATCGACTTGGTAGGACAGGCCAAGTCGCGGGGCAAAGTCCAGCTTCGGCGTGTGGACGAGCGCTCGATCGAAGAGGGATCCGTCCTTCGCCTGGACGAGGGAGTTGGTCGCAGGATTGAAGTTCGCGAGGTAGTTGCCCGAGACGAACTGGGGCGTGACGAGTTCGTAGCGCAAGCCAACGTTCAGGGCCAGCTTCGGCGTGAGCTTCAGGTCATCCTGCGCGTAGAAGAAGTTCATGTACTGGTGGTAGTTGACGACCACGTCGTTGTTGAGCTGGTAGGTCGACCGTGCGCCGGTGAGGAAGTCCGTCAGGTAGGCCGCCTCGCGTGCGCCCGTGTCCGTGGTTCCACCACCATCCTGCGAGAAGGCGCCGGCGTAGTTGTCCTGTCCGTAGACCGGGTTGAAGTCATCGATTTCGGTGTTGATGGCCAGAAATTCCCAGCCGAATTTAACGCTGTTTCGGCCTTTCAGCAGCGAGACGTTGACTTTGGGATTGATGACGAAGGGGTTCTGAAACTGCGGGTTGGACCCCTGCGCGCCGAAGGCCGTGTAGCTGGTGACGTTCTGCACGTTGAGGCTGCGGACGACGGTGGGGTCGGTGGGCAGGCCGGTAATGCCGGCCGCGACGTCGAGGCTTGGCTGGCCGAACCCGTAGGGTGTCTTGCCGCCATGCGTCCAGGTGAACCCGAGTCGCGCATCCAGCACGGCATTCTGGCTGAAGGAATGCGTGACCCCAGCCGCCACCTGCTGGTTGTACGCGTGAATCTGCCCGTTGCTGCTGCTTCCACCGGCGGCTCCGGGGATGGAGCTGGCGTCGACGATGTTGCCTTCGTGATCGGAAAAGCGACCGAAGCCGGTAGTCTTCGGTCCCGCCACAAAGTCGATGCGGACGTCACCCTTGTCATCGGCCAGGGTAGCTTTCGGCAAGGACGCGTAGTTGTTGGAGAGAGCATTGGGGACGTTGGGCGCGGGCAGGGCCGCGATGACCAGCTTGGCCAGGGCGTTCCAGTCGCTCTGGGGCACCACGCCCGTCGCGTAGAGCGTGCCGGTGACGGGGTTTCGCAGCGGCACCGGCGCGCCGGTGGAGGTGAGGAAGATGCCCTGTCGTTGCTGCACGGTGGGGACGGTGGCCGTGGCGTACTGCCCCTGCACCTGGCGGTTCCCTTCGTAATCCATGAAGAAGAACAGCTTGTCGTGGAGGATGGGACCACCGATATTGCCACCGAACTGGTTACGAATCAGAACGGGCTTCTGGTGCTCTCCGGTGAGGACGTTGACGGGGGGAAGGAACGGACCGATGGCGTTGAAGACGGTGTTGCGGTTGTACTCCCAGACCTTTCCGTGCAACTTGTTGGTCCCACTGTTGATGGAGACGTTGATCACGGCGCCGGAAGCGCGACCGTACTCGGCGCTGTAGTTGTTGGTCTCTACGCGAAATTCGTTGATGGCGTCGGGCGATGGAGGGATGGCCTGGTTCGAGAAACCCTGGTTCGATGTCCCATACGCGTTGTTGTCGAGGCCGTCGAGCAGGAAGTTGTTGAACTCCGACCGCTGTCCATTGACGTTGTAGGACGCGTCCCGGCTGGTGACGGTCTGGTTTTCCAGATTGTTGCGCCTCACGCCCGGCGCGAGCAGGGTGAGGTCCGCGTAGGCCCGGCCGTTCAACGGAAGATTTTGTACTTCGGTCGGGGAGATGACGATGCCATTTTCGCTGCTCTCCGTTTCTAGCAGACTGGCCGCACCGGTGACGGTTACACTTTCGGTTTGGCTGCCCACCGTCAGACTCACGTCCACGCGCTGCCGCGCGTTTACGGCCACAGCAAACGCTTCCGTCGTGGTTTCGCTGAACCCTGCCGCGGTCGCATCGATCTTGTATTCGCCGACCTTGACGTCCGGAAAGTTGTACTCGCCCTGAGCGTTGGTCTGGACGGCGATGTTCTGGCCGGTTTGCGTGTTGATCAGGCTGACGGTGCCGTGGGCGACGGCGGCGCCGGTGACGTCACGAACGTATCCCAGAACGGAGGCGGTTTCGAACTGCGCACGGCTGATCTCCGGCGTCGCAAGGAGGGTGGCAAGGACGGCAAACGACATCGGAAGGCGATGGGCGATCTGCCGGGACGCACGAAACGGCGACGAAACACGCTGCAAAGGACACTCCTGGGCCGCGGGCGTTTCTGCCAAGTCCGGCCGAAATTGGTTTGGAGATTCGACAGTAAGCGGGTCGTGTAAACAGAAAGTGACAGGTGCGGGTCAAAATGCGCGCCGAATCCAGCCCGAAGTCAGCGCTACCCTGCCGCAGCCGCCGCAGGCAGTATCGTGGAGAGACGCCGTACACACGGCCGGAGGCGGTTTCCGTGAGCGCAGACGAAGCAAACGAGCCGGTCTGGCTGCACTGGACGCGCGAGCTCCAGGCCATCGCCCAGACCGGTCTTGCCTACGACCCTGGACCCTACGACCGCGAGCGCTACGAGCGCCTCCGCACCCTCGCCTCCGAGATCATGGCCGCCGCCGGCGGTGGCGGCACATGGACGCCCGAACGCGTGGAAGGTCTGTTCCGCGGCGAAACCGGCTACGCCACGCCGAAGGTCGACGTGCGCGCCGCTGTCTTCGACCTCGACGGTCGTCTCCTGCTTGTGCGCGAAACCGCCGACGCCGGCCGCTGGACCCTGCCCGGCGGATGGGCCGACGTCAATCTCACCCCAGCTGAAAACGCCCTCCGCGAGGTGCGCGAAGAAAGTGGCTACGAAGCCGAAGTCCGCAAGCTCGCCGCCGTCTGGGACCGCACGCGCCAGGGCCACGCACCCCGCGTCTTTTCCTGCGCCAAGCTCTTTTTTCTCTGTGAACTCGTCGGCGGCGAACCCCGCCCCAGCTCCGAAACTTCCGAAGTCCGCTGGTTCGCCGAGGCCGAGCTCCCGCTTGACGAACTCTCCCGCGAGCGCACCCTGCCGCACCAGCTCCACCGCATGTTCGGGCACTGGCGCACCCCCGATCTGCCTACCGACTGGGAATGACGCAGGCTCCGAGTCGGTCTAGTGCCCAGCCGCCGCCGCGCTGCCGAGAAATGTGTATGTGGCCCGGTACGGCACTCGGACCGACGCGCCAACATGCTCCGCATCGCAGCCCCCTGCCGGCGCGTTCCCGCCATGCGTCTCCGACCGGCGAACCCACGTCACATCCCGCAGCGCCCCATGTCGCTCGCCACCCGCCGGCTGCGCCGCCAGCAGCAGCCACGGAACGCTGTCCGGTTCCGGCGAGGCGAGCTTGGCCACCACCACGCCATGCACCGAGCTCCCGTCGCTCCACGTCCAGGTCGGCCCGGCAGTGTGCGTGCCCAGCCTCCGGCCGGACGCCGCGTCCGTCAGCGTGGCCTGCGGCGCCTGGAGCACCCAGCGCGCCGACGCGGGCGCAGCGGCGGCGCACACATAGATCTGCACCCCCGTTCCGAGCGCCGCGAACAGAACCGGCGCGGTAGCCGGCGGCAGCGTCGGATCGGCGGCGGAAACAGACGGGCTCTGCGGCAAAGCCGCAAACAGCAACAGGGCAGTGAACTTGGGCAACATACCGTCTCCTCCGTGTGTAGCCGGTGCGCGGCAGCAGTTCCCTGTGCCGGCGTTAGCGCGTCCGCGTAATATCCGGACCCAGCAAATCCTGCGCCGACGGCGCCGGATGCGTGGGCGGCTCGGCGGCCGGCGCGGGCTCCTCGTCCGCCGGATCCGGCCGCGCGGGATTGACATGCAGCCGCGTCAGCCCATCCTGCAGCAGCCGAAACGCCTCGTCCGGCGTGTCCGCCCACTGAAACAGGTCCAGGTCCTTCGGCGCGATGACACCGCGCTCGGCCATCACGTCGAGGTTCAGGATCGACCGCCAGTAGTCCGAGCCGTAGATCACGACCGGAATCTCCTTCGCCAGCTTGTGCGTCTGCACCAGCGTCAGCAGCTCAAACATTTCGTCGAGCGTTCCGAAGCCCCCTGGAAACACCACCAGCGCCTTTGCCAGGTACGCAAACCAGTACTTCCGCATAAAGAAGTAGTGGAACTCGAAGTTCAGCGCCGGCGTGATCCACGGGTTCGGCGCCTGCTCAAACGGCAGCTTTATGTTGAGCCCGATCGTCTTGCACCCCGCCTCGTACGCTCCGCGATTCGCCGCCTCCATGATTCCCGGACCGCCGCCCGACGTCACCACAAACCGGTGTCGCCGCCCCGGCAGCGACTTCGCCCAGCGCGCCATCATGCCGGCGAGCGTACGCGCGTCCTCGTAGTAGCGCGCCATGTCCACCGCCGCCTCGGCCAGCTTGCGTTTGTGCTCGTCGGCCGTTCCGCTGCGCATCTGTTCGGGCGTTGCCGGCTGGTCGGGCTCAGGCGCCGGCGTGGCGGAGTAGCTCGTCTCCAGCAGCTCGAGATCGGCGCACGCCACATCCCGCGCGCGAAATCGAGCCGATCCGAAAAACACCACCGTGTCCTGGATGCGCTCACGGCGGAACCGCGCCATCGGCTCCTGGTACTCGGCCATGATGCGCAAGAGGCGGCCATCAGGGGAATCCAGAAACGCAGCGTTCTCATAGGCAAGCGGAGCGCGAGGAAGAGCAGCAGGTTGATCGGTCATAGAGTTGGTTCGTTTCAGCCGCGGAAGTCGCGGTAGTGCACAGCTTCGGAGATGCCGATCCAGATGTCCAGCAGGCCGAGGCCGGAGATCAGCCCCCGCACCGCGCCGTTGCCCATCACCGCCGACAGCGCCGGCCGCGCCAGGATCCAGCTGTTGTGGTCCCACAACCGGCTCCACCACGGCAGCACCGTCACCAGAACGCCCAGGTACACGCAGAACAGTACCAGAATAAAGAGCGACATCCGCTGCAGCCACACCGGAGCCGTTCCGCCGGTGCGGTTCGTTTCCGGAGCCGACGGGTCGCGCCCGGAGCGCACCGACCCCGAAGCAGAGGTCGGTTCGGGCGCAACGGGCTCGGGAAAGAGATGGGGCTGAGAGGGCATCAGGCGCTCAGCTTGAGCGTAGCAGAGCGCTTCTCGCCGTGTCTCTCCAGCGAAGGTGTCCTACGCCAGAAGCAGACCTCGCAAATATTTCCGAGCGGCCCGTCCCCGCCCGCGTCTTTCCGCATAGAAGGGCACTTATGGCGTCGATGGAAGGTTGGAGCGTGGCACTGCCGGTGAGGGACGATCGAGCATCGGCGGCGGATCTCCCGTCCCTGGTCGAGCTCTACTCGCGTCTGCTCTTCCGTGTTGCCCACTCGGTGCTGCGCAGCCCGGCCGAGGCCGAAGAGGTGGTGCAGGACGTTTTCGTGCGCGTGCTCGGGTATCGCGGCTCGCTCGCCGACGTCCGCGACCCCCGCGTCTGGCTGGTGCGCATCGCCTGGAACCTGGCCCTCGACCGCCGCCGCCGCGTCCGGCCCGAGCAGATGGACGCCGCGTTTGCCGCCGGCCTCGCCTCGGCCAGCATCGCCGCCGACCAGGCGCTCGACGAGGCACAGCGCATGCAGACCGTCCTGCGCGAGCTCGATCGCCTGCCCCGCGCCGAGCGCCAGGTGCTTCTGCTCTCCGCCGTCGACGAGCTCGGGACCGCCGAAATCGCCGGTGTCCTGGGACGCAGTGAATCCGCCGTGCGGGCGCTCCTGTTCCGCGCGCGAACCCGCCTGCGAGAGCGGCTGGAGAAGGGAGGTGTGCGATGAACGAGATCACCGACGAGCAGCGGATCGCGCGGGTGTTGGAGGGGCTCCGGGAAGCCCGGCCCGCCGAAGGCCTTGAACAAAGGATGCTGCGTGCGGTGCGCGAACGAGCACCGGGCGTGATCCACGCACAACGCGCTGGCCATTGGAGCATGTTTCCGTACGGGTCGGCGATTGCTGCCGCCGTTCTGGTCGGGATGCTCGTGCTCGGGTCGATCCACCGGCAGACGCGCCACGGAGAACCCAGGCGCAACGCCACCGACAACACCAGGCGTGCGGAGCCCACGATTGCGCCCGGCTCTGCTTCGCCAGTCCACCTCGCGGCACTTCCGCCGCTGGCGTACCCCCATCCCGGCACGGCCGCCGATCCAAGGGCAAAGTGGCTGCGGGCAAGCTCGGCGCGCCTTAGGCCCAAGCCCGCCGCAGACCTCTTCGCCGGCGGCAACCACCCCGCTCCCGAGGCGCCGCTCACCGACGAAGAGCGCCTCCTCCTGCGCATCGCGCACCGCGGAGCTCCGGAGCAGTTCGCCGTCCTCAACCCCGACGCCCGCGACGCGCAGGCCAGGTCGGACAAAGCAGATTTTCGAAAGTTTTTCGGACCAACCCCAACAGGAGACAGCGAATGATGAACCACGGAGTCCAGCAACGCATCAGCAAACGCAGCCTCTGCACCCTGACGATCGCCACGGCGATGCTTTTGCCCAGCATCTGGGCACAGACGCCCGACAAAGGCGCTGAACCCTCCATGCAGACCTTCTACCTGGCCAACGTCAGCGAGCAGAGAGACGCCAACGACCTCCTCACCGCGATGCGAAACATGCTGGATCCGCGCGACAAGATCTACTACATGCCAACTCAGAACGCGATCCTAATCAGCGCGACGCCCGAGCAGCTCAAAGTAGCGCGGCAGCTGCTCGACGACCTCGATCGCCCGAAGAAAACCTACCGTCTCACTTTCGCCACCGAGGAGATGGACGGCGACAAGGTCGTCGGTACGCAGCACTTCGCGATCGTCGTGGCATCCGGCGGTCGAACCACAACGAAGGTGGGCAGCAAGGTCCCGATTGTGACGGGCAGCTTCGATCCGTCGAAGGGGTCGGAAAAGCAGGTCACCTACCTCGACATCGGCCTCAACGTCGATGCGTCGCTCGACGAATCGTCGCAGGGGTTGCGACTGCGCAGCAAGGTGGAACGCATGAGCGTCGCCCCCGAGGAGCGCGCCAGCCTGGGCGCGGACGACCCCATCATCCGCCAGGCACAGATCGAAGGCACCGCCAACCTCGTCCCCGGCAAACCTCTGATGCTCGGCGCGCTCGACGTCCCAGGCAGCACGCGTCACATCAACGTCTCGGTCGTCGCGGAGGTGGTGCGCTAGCCCAACCGGCCTCCAGCTCGCGGGAACCAGGAAAGAGACGGCCTAGGACGTCTCTTCTTCCAGCAGCGCCCGCGCCTGCTCCAGCGTCAGCACGCGGCCGTCCACCTCCACCTCGTACTCGCCCGCATTGTCGGGGATCTTGTGAATATGAGCGACCGTGTGGCCCTTGCTGCGAAGCGCGGCGGCAAAAAGTTCTTCATCAAGCATGGAGGGAGTGTACCGCAGCCTGGCAGCGCCGAAGCCCGGGAACGCCACCGCAGCCCGGAGACGCTCGCAGCCCGACCCTCCCCCTCCGCAGCCACCCGGCGCCGCCGCAATGAGAAGATGGACGTATGTTGCAACTTTCAGGCGCGGGAAAGCGCTTCGGGCAGAAGCTGCTCTTTGAAGATGTTAATTGGCTCATCACGCCGGGCGAGCGCACCGGCCTCGTCGGCGGCAACGGCACCGGCAAGTCCACCCTGCTCAAGGTGCTCGCCGGCATCGAAGGCCTCGACTACGGCACCGTCTCGAGGACCAAGGGCATGACGCTCGGCTACCTCCCGCAGGACGGCCTCGAGATGCGTGGCAAGACCGTCTTCGAAGAGTGCCTGTCGGTCTTCGACGCCATTCGCAATCTCGAAGGCGAGTACGAAGAGCTCGGCGCCAAGCTCGGCCAGTTCGCCATGGGCACGCCCGAGTACGACGCCGTCGCCGACCGCTTCTCCGAGGTCACCGACCTCATGCAGGTCCACGACATCTACACCCTCGACTACCAGGTCGGCACCGTGCTCGGCGGCCTCGGCTTCCCCAAGGAAGACTGGGACCGCCGCACGGAAGAGTTCTCGGGCGGCTGGCAGATGCGCATCGCGCTCGCCAAGCTGCTTCTGCAAAAACCCTCGCTCCTGCTGCTCGACGAGCCCACCAACCACCTCGACCTCGAAACCCGCAACTGGCTCGAAGAATACCTCCAGGGCTACGAGCGCGCTTTCGTGCTCATCTCGCACGACCGCTACTTTCTCGATCAAACCGTCGGCAAGATCGCCGAGGTGTGGAACAAGCACGCGCACTTTTACGTCGGCGGCTACGAAAAATACGTCACGCAAAAAGAAGAACGCCGCACCCAGCTGCTGAACGCGCACAAAAATCAGCGCGATCGCATCGAGGCCCTCGAAGCCTTTATCAACCGCTTCCGCGCCCAGGCCACCAAGGCCAAGCAGGTCCAGAGCCGCATCAAGGAGCTCGAAAAGATCGAGCGCATCGAGATCCCCGACGAAGAAGCCACCATCCACTTCTCCATCCCGCAGCCGCCGGCGAGCGGCCGCACCGTCATCGAGGTCAGCCGTCTGCGCAAAGAGTATCCGCGCCCCGACGGCACCATGAAAACCATCCTCGACGACGTCAGTTTCCAGATCGATCGCGGCGACCGCATCGCCCTCGTCGGCGCGAACGGCGCCGGCAAGTCCACGCTGATCCGCCTTCTGAGCGCGCAGGAAGCCGCAACCTCCGGCGACATCAAACTCGGCCACAACGCCCTCGTCGACTTCTTCGCACAGGACCAGTACAAGGTGCTCGACCACAACGCCGAAATGCTCTCCGACATCTCCGGCGCCGCCCCCAAAGTCCCCGTTGTCGAACTTCGCAGCCTGCTCGGCTGTTTCATGTTTTCGGGCGACGATGTGTTCAAGAAACTTGGCGTCCTTTCAGGCGGCGAACGCAACCGCTACGCCATGGCCAAGATGCTCGTCTCCCCCAGCAACATGCTTCTTCTCGACGAACCCACCAACCATCTCGACCTCCGTGCCAAAGACGTCCTGCTCGACGCAATTCGTAACTTCAGCGGTACCGTATTGTTCGTCTCCCACGACCGCTACTTCATCGACGGCCTCGCCACCCGCGTCTTCGAGGTCGAGGATCGCCGCGTGCACATCTACCCGGGCAACTACGAAGACTACCTGTGGCGCAAATCCGGCGGCCCGGCCAAGGTCGTCACCTCGCTCGCGCAGCGCAGCGTCGTCGGCTCCGCCACCAACCGGCCCACGCCAGACGACGCCGTGGAAAAGCCGCCCATCCCCGAGCCCAAACGCGATCCCGTCAAGCGCCTCAACCCGATCAAGCTCAAAGAGCTTGAGCAGCGCGTCGAGTTTGCCGAGCAGGAGGTGCCGCGCCTCGAAGAGCGTCTTGCCGCCGTCGAGGCCGAGATGGGCACCTTCACCAACGCTGCCGAAGCCCAGCGCCTCGCCGCCGAAGCCGAAACCCTCCGCACCCGCCAGATAGAGCTCCTGCGCGAGTGGGAAGAAATGTCCGGGCAGCTGGAAGAGCAAAAGCTGGCCTAGGGCGTACACTGCTCCCCTCAGCGACGCAGGCGGTAGCGGCTGCTGGAGGTGTCGGATGCGGGTACGGGAGTCGCTGCTTCGCGCCGTTCGATGGGGCCTCGCGGCCCTGGTCGCAACCGGTCTGGCCGCCTCGGCCGCCACCGCGCAAGACCCCGATCTGCCGGCTCCGCTCACGCTCCATGTGTATACCGACCTGTTACAGATTCCGGTTTTGGTGCTGGACGAGGCGGGGCGCCCGGTGCTTGGGTTGAAGCCCAAACAGTTTCGATTGAGCGTGGATTCCGGCCCGCTGTTTCAGCTGTCGTATGTGCGGCGCGAGGGAGACGATCCTCTCGCGCTGACGATTCTGCTGGATACGAGTGGGTCGGGCGCGGCCATGGAGGCGAGATTGCCGTCTGCGGTGGGAACGCTTGCAGAGCGGTCGCTCTCGCCACGGGATCGGGTCACCACCGAAGCCGTGAACGGGTGCTCTCTCTCGCAAACCGGCCCCTTTGCGGTGACCACGGCAACGGCTCTCGAAGCGGAGGTCGCCACGGTGTTTCGTGCGCAGAGTACGGCCGTGACCGGCGCGCAGAGCACCGCCGCATCCGGTGTGCAGTGCGAGGCTCGGCCTCGGCTGCGGGAGGTGATCGCACGGGCATGCGTGGAGTTGGAGAAAGGCGAGGGCCGGCGCGTGCTGCTGCTCGTGACCGACGGGGTGGACCGAGGCAGCACGATCTCCTGGCGGGAGTTGCGGGAGATGGCGACCACCCGCAGCGTGGCAATTTTCGTGGTAAGCGTGCCGCCCGTGCTGCCGCGCTCGTGGACAGCCGGAACGCCTGCCGGGTGGACGCCTGCCGAGCCAAATGCCCTGGCCGCATTGTGCGATTTGACCGGCGGAACGCTGGTTCGGTCCGATGCCGCGGGGGTAAAAGGCGCGGTGAACGACATCGTGCGCATGCTCCGAGAGCGCTACATCCTGGAGTTTGAGCGACCCGCGCTCCTGGACATTGGAGCGCACGATCTTGCTGTCAAGGTCAGCAGGGC
Source organism: uncultured Acidobacteriaceae bacterium (assembly GCA_964243475.1). Lineage (GTDB taxonomy): Bacteria > Acidobacteriota > Terriglobia > Terriglobales > Acidobacteriaceae > Edaphobacter. The sequence goes on from CAXTEU010000014.1 coordinate 16,466, forward strand.
GCACGTAACTGTACGCGGAGCCGGCATCAGCTTTCCGCGTGTCCGGGCGGAGGAGCGCGACCCGGCCGCGCCGGCGTCGAGCGACAACGCGCGGTCGTCCCAGCCGGGAACCCGCCGCATTCTCGACGCGCAGCCGCCACCGTAACCCAGGCGCGCCTACACCGGGGGTCGCGATTGCGGTGTACTCTCTTCTGATCGAGAGAGTGAGGGCGACCAGGTGCGACGACCGGTGTTGGTGAGCATGGCAGCAGTGTGCGCGGTGCTGTGCGCCCCGCTAGTGGGCCAGCAGAACTCCGCGGCCGTGACGTCCGAGACTTCCTTCACGGAGGCCACCACGGTGCTCGAAGGCGCCGACCGCCGGCCGCAAACCTCGCTCAACGGCGACTGGCACACGATCGTCGACCCTTACTTCAGCGGCCTGTACAACTTCCACCACGAGCTCCGCAAAGACGGCTGGTTCCGCAACGAACAGTGGCAGCGGGGCGATGGAAAGCTCGTCGAATACAGCTTCGCACGCTCGCCCACCCTCAAAGTGCCGGGCGATTGGAACACCCAGCGCGACTCGCTGTTCTTCTACGAGGGCCCGCTCTGGTACCAGCACGACTTCGCCTACCACCCCGCCGCGGGCAAGCGCACCTTCCTCCACATCGGCGCCGCCAACTATCGCTCCTCCTGGTGGGTCAACGGGGAAAAAGTCTGCCGGCACGAGGGCGGCTTCACCACCTTCGACTGCGACGTCACCGCGCAACTCAAAGACGGCGCCAACTTCGTCGTTGCCGCCGTCGACAATACCCGCCTCGCCGACGGCGTCCCGACGCGCGAAACCGACTGGTGGAACTACGGTGGCCTCACCCGCTCCGTCGCGCTCGTCGACGTTCCAACAAGCTACATCCACGGTTACGATCTCCACCTCGACCGCCCCACCCGCTCAAAAATCGAAGGCTGGGTGCAAGTCGAAAACGCGACCCCCGGCGAGACTGTAACCGTCGACGTTCCAGATCTCCGCGCTCACCTCACCGCCACGCTCGACCGCAGCGGTCACGCCACCATCTCCATTCCCGCTCCCAACCTCGTTCCGTGGTCGCCCGAGCACCCCAGGCTCTACGCCGTCGACCTCACCGCCGGCGCCGACACCCTCCACGAGCAGATGGGCTTCCGAACCATCGAGGTCCGCGGCGACGAAATCCTTCTCAATGGCAAGCCCATCTTCCTTCGCGGCGTCTCCATCCACGCCGAGGCGCCCTTCCGCACCGGCCGTGCCGATACCCAGGGGGACATGACCACCCTGCTCGGCTGGGCCAAGGAGCTCGGCTGCAACTACGTCCGCCTCGCGCACTACCCGCACGACGAACTCATGACGCGCACCGCCGACCGCATGGGCCTGCTCGTCTGGTCCGAAATCCCCACCTACTGGGCCATCCAGTTCTCGAACCCCGCCGTGCTCGCCAAGGCCAAGCAGCAGCTCGCCGAAGAGATCGCGCGCGACCGCAACAAGGCCTCCGTCGCCCTTTGGTCAATCGCCAACGAAACTCCCGCTACCGACGCGCGCACAGCCTTCCTCACCGAGCTCGCCGGCGAAGTCCGCCGCCTCGACGACCAGCGCCTCGTCACCGCCGCGCTTCTTGTCCGCAGCGCCGGGCCCACCGAAAAAGTCGTCGACGACAAGCTCGGTGCCGCGCTCGACGTGCTCGGCATGAATGAGTACATCGGCTGGTACGAGGGCCGGCCCGAAGCCGCCGACACCATGCACTGGACCGTCGCCTACCAAAAGCCCGTCATCGTCAGCGAGTTCGGCGGTGGCGCGAAGGCCGGCCTGCACGGCGCACCCACGGAGCGCTGGACCGAAGAGTACGAAGCCTCCATCTACCGGCATCAGCTGCCCATGCTCGCACGAATCCCGCAGGTCCGCGGCATGAGCCCCTGGATCCTGATGGACTTCCGCTCCCCCTCCCGCCAGCTCCCCGGCATCCAGGATTACTTCAACCGCAAAGGCCTCATCAGCGATGGGGGACAGAAAAAAGCTGCCTTCGGTGTTTTACAAAAGGCCTACCACGAGGGTTACGGCAAGGCGGACTAGCCTTGTCACATTCCGCGCAAGTGTTCCTGTCGCAGGCACAAATCCCTGGTCACCGATCTCCCATGGGTGTGACCATCGAAGCCGCCGAATCAAATCGATCTCCCAGAGGATCCCGCGCTCGTCACCCGCACCCAGGCCGCCACCGTCACCTTACGCAACACCTCCGACCTCTGGGTCGGCACCGCCTCCGCCGCGACCCTCCACACAGATTTCGCCGTCACCGCGCCGCAGCCAGCAGGTACGATAGGAGCCGGCGGGAAACCGCCGAAGGGGAACGAAAAAAATGAGATCCACAGCTGCAGGGCTGCTGACCATGTTCGTCATGGCAGGCAGCGCGACCGCTCTCAACGCGCAGGTCTACAAGATCGACCCGGCGCATTCGGCCGTCGAGTTCGGCATCAAGCACATGGCCATCTCCACCGTGCATGGACGCTTCGGCATCACCGACGGCATCGTCCATCTCGACGAGAAGGACATGAGCCAAAGCTCCGTCGCCGCCACCATCGACGTCGCCTCGGTCGACACCGGCAACGGGCAGCGCGACGGCCACCTCAAGAGCCCCGACTTCTTCGACGCCGCCAAGTTCCCCACCGCCACCTTCAAAAGCACGGCCGTCACCAAGACCGGCGAGGGCTACGACGTGGCCGGACATCTGACGCTCCACGGCATCACAAAACCCGTTACGCTCCACATGGAGCAGCCCAGCAAAGACCAGATCGGCATGGACAAGAAGCCCCACCGCGGCTTCTCCGCAACCACCCTCATCCACCGCCAGGATTTTGGCCTCACCTGGAACGGAACTCTCGCCAGCGGCGACAACATGCTCGGCGATGACGTCAAAATGACCTTCGAAATCGAAGCCGCCCGCGACTAGCATCAAGCCGGCTGCGCGAACGCCCCTCGCGCAGCCCATTCCTCATCACGCTACCGTCCCTCGCGCAGCCGCTCCGCCAGCCGCTCCGGCAGCCCCGCCATCAGGATCCGTCCCTGGCTTGCCGTCAGGTCATACGGCACCCGCCGAAACGTAAGTGTGCGCGCTTCGGTATCAAATACCGAAAACGCAGCGCGCCAGTCGTTGTCGCGCGGCTGCCCCACAGACCCCGGATTGATCAGATGACGCGTTCCCGGGTTCAGCGGCAGCGTCCACGAAACCCCGCCCGCCCGTGCCCGAAACTGCGGCCGAAACTCCCTCCACTCCCGCTCCCTCTGCGAAAACCCGCCCTGCAGATGCGTGTGCCCGAAAAACGTCACCGCCGTGGAAAGCTCCTGCAGCGGCATCCACGCATCCCGCATCGTCAGGATGTACACATCCTCGTCGATCGGCGACCCATGCACGCACGTCACCCCAGGCGTTCCCTCGCTCGCCAAAACCGGATGCACCGGCCCCTTCGGCACCGCGCGCAGCCACTCGAGGTTGTCCGGCGTCAGCTCGCTCCGCGTCCACAGCGCCGCCTCCCGCGCCACCGGGTTGAAGCCCGCCGGCGACGTCAGGCCGCAGCACACCCGGTCATGATTGCCCCGCACATTCACCGTCGCCAGCGGCCGAATGCGGTCCAGCACACCGTTCGGACTTCCCCCATACCCCACCGAATCGCCCAGATTCCACACCGTGTCGAAGCCGCCCGCGGCCGCGTCCAGCACGGCGCTCAGCGCTTCAAGGTTGGCGTGAATATCGGAAAGCACAAGAACGCGCATGCGAGTTCGGTACGGGCCTACGGCAATCCTTGAGAGTACCATCGAGCCCATCAACGCCGCACCGCGCGGCATCGCTCGCCCAGACGCCGCAGCCCATACCATGGAGACCATGACCGCCGAACCGGACATCCGCGGCACCCCCGGCGCGCCCTTCCCGCCCGGCCCCCGCCTTCTTCCGCGCCTCGTCACGGGTCGCGCCTTCCGTCAGGATCCCATCCCGTTCCTCACAGAAAACGCCCGCCAACACGGCGACCTCGTCCACTTCCGCTCCCTTGAAGGCCACGTCTTCCAGTTCAACCACCCCGATCTCATCCGCGAGCTCGTGGTCGACAACGAGCGCCGCAACCGCCGCGCCGCCGTCATGCAGCGCGCCCGCGGCCTGCTCGGCGAAGGCCTCCTCACCAGCGAAGAGCCCCTCCACATGCGGCAGCGCCGCCTCGCCGCGCCCGCCTTCCACCGCGCCCGCATCGCCGCCTACGGTGAAGTCATCGCGCACTACGCCGCCGAGATCACCGGCCAGTGGCAGCCCGGCACCCTCGACGTTCACCCCGCCATGCTCCTGCTGGCCCTCCGCATCGTCGGCAAATGCCTCTTCAATATCGACCAGGAAACGGAAGCCCGCGCCATCGCCGCCGTCGTCGGGCGGTTCATGGTCCGCCCCCCACCAGGCTGGGTTCCCGTCCGCCTCCTCGAGCTCCTCCAGCACCTTCCCCTCGGTCCCATGCTCGAAGTCCGTCGTGGCATGGAGGAGCTCGACAGGATCCTCTACGGCATGATCGCCGATCGCCGCCGGAACCCAGGCGACCGCGGCGACCTCCTCTCCATGCTCCTCGCCGCCGAAGACACCGAACCAGACGCCGCCGGAGCCGACCTCCGGATGTCCGACAAGCAGGTCCGCGACGAGTGCCTCACCGTCCTCCTCGCCGGCCACGAAACCACCGCCAACGCCCTGTCCTTCACCCTCTGGCAGCTCGCCCACCACCCCGAGGCGCAGGAGGCCGTGCACCAGGAGGCCGTCGCCGTCCTCGGCACCCGCCCACCCGCCACCGCGGACTACCCCCGCCTCACCGCCGCCTACGCCGCCTTCGCCGAAGGCATGCGCCTCATGCCCACCGTCTGGGTCATGGGCCGCTCCGCCGGGCCCGAGCCCTACAGCTTCCGCGGCTTCACCATCCCTCCCGGCGCCATGCTCCTCGCTCCGCAGATCGTCGTCCACCGCGACCCACGATTCTGGAAGAACCCCGACCGCTTCGACCCCGCGGAACACTTCTCCGAAGCCGCCAAGGCCGACCGTCCCAAATTGGCCTACTTCCCCTTCGGCGGCGGATCGCGCCAATGCATCGGCGAAGGCCTCGCCTGGATGGAAGGCGTTTTCGTCCTCGCCACCATCCTCCGCGCCTGGCGCATTTCGCCCGCGCCAGGCGCCCCCGCCCAACTCCCCGTCCTCCCCTCGGTCAATCTCCGCCCCAAAAACGGTGTTCCCTTGGTCATCGAGCGGCGGTAACGGTTCTCCGTCGGTTCGCCCGCCCGCAGATCGCCCCGCCCGCCCAACGTGCGACAATCATGGCAGCCAGCCATGCCCAATCTGCACGCCCCGCCGATCCCCGTTTCTGGCCAGATTCCCGCGCCCGCAATCATCACTCCGGCGCTGCTCAAGCAGCACAGCATCACCCCGGACGAGTACACCGGCATCGAGCGCGCCCTCGGTCGCACCCCGTCCCTGACCGAGCTCGGCATCTTCTCCGTCATGTGGTCCGAGCACTGCTCCTACAAGAGCTCCCGCGTCCACCTCCGGCGCCTGCCCACCACCGGCACCCGCACCTCGGGCCCGGGCGCCGTCGTTCAGGGTCCCGGCGAAAACGCCGGGGTCATCGACGTCGGCGATGGCTGGGCCTGCGCCTTCAAAATCGAATCCCACAACCACCCCTCCTACATCGAGCCCTACCAGGGCGCCGCCACCGGCGTCGGCGGCATCCTCCGCGACATCTTCACCATGGGCGCCCGCCCCCTCGCCGTCATGGACTCCCTCCGCTTCGGCCCCCTGACCCCACCCGAACCCGCCACCAAATCGGGTGCGGGTGCCGCAACGTCGGGTGCGGGTGCCCCACATCTCGCCTCTGAGATGTGGGATCCAACCCCCGACCCCACCGACTACAACAAAAACCACCAGGTCGCCAACGGCATCGTTGCTGGCGTCGCCGGCTACGGCAACTGCTTCGGCGTCCCCAACGTTGGCGGCGAAACCCGCTTCGAAGCCTGCTACTCCGGCAACCCCCTGCTCAACGCCTTCGCCCTCGGCCTCGTCCGCAAAGATGAAATCTTCTACGCCAAAGCCACCGGCGTCGGAAATCCCGTCCTCTACGTCGGCGCCAAAACCGGCCGCGACGGCATCCACGGCGCCACCATGGCCTCCGAAGAGTTCACGGAAGGCTCCGAGCAAAAGCGCCCCAACGTCCAGATGGGCGACCCCTTCCTCGAAAAACTCCTCCTCGAAGCTTGCCTCGAAGCCATGGCCACCGGCGCCGTCGTCGGCATTCAAGACATGGGCGCCGCCGGCCTCACCTGCTCCACCTGCGAAATGGGCGCCCGCGGCGAGCTCGGCGTCACGGTCGAGCTCGACCGCGTCCCCCAGCGCGAACAGGGCATGACAAGCTACGAAATCATGCTGTCCGAATCGCAGGAAAGGATGCTCCTCGTCGCCGAAAAGGGCAGGGAATCGGAAGTCCTCCAGGTCTTCTCGAAGTGGGGCCTCGACTGCGCCGAAGTCGGGGTCGTCACCGCCGACGACATCATGCGCGTCACCCACTCCGGCCTCCTGGTCGCCGAAATCCCCAACAAATCCCTCACCGACGATGCCCCCCTCTACCACCGGGCAGTCGGCGTTTGGGAACCGCCGGTTCCCAAGGACCCGCCGGCCTGGGTCCTCGAAGAACTCAAAAAACCCCGCGACTACACCGCCGACCTCCTCAAGCTGCTCGCCTCCCCCAACATCTGCGACAAACGCTACATCTACGAGCAGTACGACTCCATGGTCCAGACCAACACCGTCCAGGGCCCCGGCTTCGAGGCCGGCGTTATCCGCATCAAGGGCACCGGCCCCACCGCCTCCACCCCCACCTCCCGTCATCCGGAGCAAAGCGAAGGATCCCCGCATCTCGCTCCCGCCGAACCCGAAGGCAGCGCCCCCGCTCCGGGTGCCCCATCCATGACAGCCTCACCGTCATGGGTGGGTTCCACCACGGCCGAGCCCACCACCGCCTCCAGTCGTCATTCTGAGCGCAGCGAAGAACCCCCGCCGGGTGCCCCATCCATGACAGCCCCATCGTCATGGGTGGTTTCCACCACGGCCGAGCCCACCACCGCCTCCAGTCGTCATTCTGGGCGCAGTGAAGAACCCCCGCCGGGTGCCCCATCCATGACAGCCCCATCGTCATGGGTGGGTTCAACGGAACCCCAAACCCCCAAACACGAACGCGGCCTCGCCATGGCGCTCGCCGGCAACGGCCGATGGTGCTACCTCGACCCCAAACTCGGTGCCATGCACGCCGTCGCCGAAGCCGCCCGCAAGGTCGCCTGCACCGGAGCCACCCCCGTCGCCGCCACCAACTGCCTCAACTTCGGCAACCCCGAAAAACCCGAAATCATGGCCCAACTTTCGCTCGCCATCGACGGCATCGCCGAAGCCTGCACCGCCCTCGGCACCCCGGTCACCGGCGGCAACGTCAGCCTCTACAACGAAACCCGCGGCGAAGGTATCTACCCCACCCCCGTCATCGGCATCGTCGGCATCTTGGACGACGTCACCAAAGCCGTCCCCAACTCCTTCCAGCGCGCCGGAGATGCCGTCATCATCATTTTCTCGGCCATAAAGTCCGAAGGGGTCGGGTGGAAAGAGGAGTGGCAGTCGTTTGGATCGTCAGAATTTGCCAGGACGGTTCTCGGTGAGTTCTGGGGCTTGCCGCCGATCCTCGATTTATCAGTCGAAGCCTCACTTCACAAGCTACTGCAACTGCTGGTCACTAGGGGTTTGCTACATTCGGCCTGCGACGTTTCGGACGGAGGTCTCGCTACGGCCCTCGTACGATCGACATTCAGTAAAGGCTTCGGGGTGGACACAAACCGAGAGAATCGCAGAAACGACATTCTGGGCGACTACTTCGCGGATTACCCAAGTATGGCTGTTCTCACCTGCGACCCGAAACTCCTTGAGCAGATCGAAACCTTAGTAGAAGCCTCTGATACGCACTACATGGAAAGAATCGGAACGACGGGTGGAGTGCATGTTGATCTTAAGCTCAACCGTAAGTCAGTCATTAAGTGCACTGTAGAAAGCGCAAACGCCGCCTACTCCCAAACCCTGGAATCCCAGCTAGCCTCCGAGGTCGTCACCGCATGATCGACATCGATAACTACAAGCGCGCCATCCAGTGGCTCAAGCGCGGCACGGAAGAGCATTCTCTTCGACCCGAGAGCAGGATCGTGCGCGACGCCCTCTGGCAATGCGTCACAGTCACCTACAACGTAACCGAGCGAACTCTTCGCGAAGCTCTCGTGCAACTCTCAGACGACCCTCTTATGCCATCCCTAAGCTCCGCCGAACTGATGCGCTTTGCGGCGGACGAAGGTCTGACCCTATCCTCACCGTCGACGTGGCTCGAGTACGGCCTAGCTCTCGAACGGTCCACCGAATCCATCGGGGAGACGTTCAACAGCACCGTGCTGCCCCTGGTCCCGCAATACACCCAGGAACTCGAAGCCTTCGCCACCCGCCTCGAAAAAAGGCTAGCGAATGCATAACCCGCGTGAGGTCAGGCTCGAGAAGCGGGCCGATCCCTGTTCCCTGATCCCTGTTCCTTCGATGGAGCAAGACGACAGAACCCCCTTCGACAAACTCCGCGAACACTGCGGCGTCATGGCCATCTACAACCACGCCGACGCCGCCCGCCTCACCTACTGGGGCCTCTACGCCCTCCAGCACCGCGGGCAAGAGTCCGCCGGCATCGCCACCTCCGACGGCAACCGCATCACCGACTTCAAGGGCATGGGCCTCGTCTCTGAAATCTTCACCGACCCCGTCCTCGCCAAGCTCCCCGGCACCATGGCCATTGGCCACACCCGCTACTCCACCACCGGCGACTCCGCGCTCCTCAACGCCCAGCCCATCAAGGTCGAATCCACCAAGGGCCTCCTCGCCATCGCCCACAACGGCAACCTCATCAACCTTGGCACCTCCAAGGCCCGCCTTGAGCGCGACGGCGCCGTCTTCCAAACCACCTCCGACTCCGAAATCATCATCCAGCTCATCGCCCACTCTCACTGCTCCACCCTGGTCGACTGCATCGCCGACGCCCTGTCCGCCGTCGATGGCGCCTTTTCCATCGTCATGATGACCCGCAACCGCATCTTCGCCGCCCGCGACCCCCACGGCTTCCGGCCCCTCTCCATGGGCCGCATCCCCGGCGAAAACGGCGCCCCCGACACCTTCGTCTTCGCCTCCGAAACCTGCGCCTTCGACTTGCTGCATGCCAAGTACGAAAGAGATGTGGAACCCGGCGAGCTCATCATGGTCTCCGAAGACGGCGTCACCAGCCGCCGCTACGCCCCCGCCACCACCCCCCACGCCTCCTGCATCTTCGAGCACGTCTACTTCGCCCGCCCAGACTCCCGCATCTACGGTCGCCCCGTCCAGCAATCCCGCGACGAAATGGGCCGCCAGCTGGCCCGCGAGTCCCACGTCGACGCCGACCTCGTCGTTCCCGTCCCCGACTCCGGCGTCACCGCCGCTCTCGGCTACGCCGCCCAGTCCGGCATCCCCTTCAACTTCGGCCTCATCCGCAACCACTACGTCGGCCGCACCTTCATCCAGCCAGAGCAGCGCGTCCGCGACTTCGGCGTCCGCATGAAGCTCAACCCCGTCCGCAACCTCCTCCAGGGCAAGCGCGTCATCCTCATCGACGACTCCATCATCCGCGGGACGACATCCCGAAAAATTGTACGTATGTGCCGCGCGGCTGGCGCGACGGAGGTGCACATGCGCATCTCCTGCCCACCCACTATCTCCCCCTGCTTCTACGGCGTCGACACTCCGTCGAAAGAGCACCTCATCGCCGCCAACAAATCCATTTCCGAAATCTGCGAGTACATTGAAGCCGACTCCCTCGCCTACCTCTCCCTCGTCGGCCTCACCCACGCCTGCACCACCGGCGAGCCCGCCACCGGCCTCTCCCCCGCTAGCTTCTGCACCGCCTGCTACACCGGCGACTACCCCACCCAGTGGGTCGACGTCGAAGAAATCCTCCCCGCCGCCATACCCATCGCCGCCGCCGTCTAGCGCACCGCCGTCATTACCGCACTTGGAGAGCCGACGTGCAGTTGCTTTTCTTGTTGTCATTCCCGCAGGGAACCTGTTTTTAGCCGTCGCCCCTGCCTGTTTTCGTCGTCATCCTGAGCGCAGCGAAGGACCCCCGCATTGTCCGTTGCCGTTGCCTGTTCCACCGTCGTCATCCTGAGCAAAGCGAAGGACCCCCGCATTGGCACTTGCTGTTGCTCCTGCGTATTTCTCAGTCGTTGCACTCCCACCCGCGTTGCATTGTAAATTCACCCTCCCGCAACTACCGTCCACCCATGACCCGCCACCGGCCCGTCGTCTACATCATGGCCAGCACCTTCCAGCACCTCTACATCGGCATCACAAACAACATCGCCCGCCGTGTACACGAACACAGATTTGCTACCACTCCAGCTAGCTTCACCGCCCGCTACCGCATCGACAAGCTCGTCTACTACGAGAAGTTCGTAACCTTCCCGACAGCCATCGCCCGCGAAAAGCAACTCAAAGGCTGGCTTCGCTCCCGCAAAATCCAACTCATCGTCACGGACAACCCAACCTGGCGCGACCTCAGCCTAGATTGGTACGCACCCATCCAGGACCAGAGCACGTCATTCCATCCCGTCCACTCACCCACTCAACCACCGCCGTCATCCTGAACATAGCGGAGAGCCCCCGCGTTGGCCGTGGTCGTTGCCGTTGTCGTGGTCGTTTGTTGTTGCCGTTGCTGTTGCCTGTTCCCGCCGTCGCCGTTGCCAGTTCTTAGTCGTCATCCTGAGCGCAGCGAAGGACCCCCGCATTGGTCGTCGCTGTTGCCTGTTGCCGCCGTCGTCGTTGCCCGTTCTTGGTCGTCATCCTGAGCGAAGCGAAGGACCCCCGCATTGGTCGTTGCTGTTGCCTGTTTCCGCCGCCGTCGTCGCCCGTTCTTGGTCGTCATCCTGAGCGAAGCGAAGGACCCCTGTAGTTGCCGTCGCAGTTGCCGTTGCAGTTGCCGTTGCCAGTTCCACCGTCGTCATCCTGAGTAAAGCGAAGGATCCCCGCATTTGCCGTTGCCGTGGCGGTTTGTTTGTTTTACGCCGTCCCCTGACCAAACCGAAGGATCTCGCATGCACCGCGGCAGTTCTTCACCCCAGGGCAAACACGGACGGCCCAACCATCGGCAAATATTCCGGCATCCAGGCGGCGTACCAGTTTCACCGAATCCCTATACTTAAATCATGAGCAAAAAACCCGAACAAACGCCGCAGCCGAACCACGTACCCGGTCGCAAGTCATTCATTCCAGGTAATTTGTACACAAGCTATTTCGAATCAATATCTTGCAGCAGGTACCATCGTATAACTCCGTCACTCCAGGAATTTTGACCCCAAAAGACCCCATGGCTGGGGGGAGGGGGTCGGCAGGGGAGGCCCACCCACCGCTCCAGCACCCAACCACAAGCAACGCGCGAACGAACAAACTAGAATAAGACTGTGCCGTTTACCGAACAATTCGACGTCGTCGTCGTGGGCGCCGGACACGCCGGCTGCGAGGCCGCCGTCGCCTCCGCCCGCATGGGCCTTCGCACCGCCCTGTTCACCCTCAACCTCGACCTCATCGCCCAGATGAGCTGCAACCCAGCCGTCGGCGGCATCGCCAAAGGCCACCTCGTCCGCGAGGTCGACGCCCTCGGCGGCGTCATCGGCGAGGTCGCCGACAGCACAGGCATCCAGTTCCGCCTGCTCAACACCTCCCGCGGCCCCGCCGTCTGGAGCCCCCGCGCCCAGTGCGACAAGGCCCTCTACCGCGTCCGCATGCGCGAGCTCCTCGAGCGGCAATCGAACCTGTTCATCAAGCAGGCCGAAGTCGTCGACCTCCTCCTCGGCCCCGCACCAGCCACGGAATCGGGTGCCCCACGTCTCGACTCCGAGACGTGGGATCCGCCAGTCACCCGCCGCGTCCGAGGCCTCAAGCTCCGCGACGGCCGCGAAATCCTCGCCACCTCTACCGTCATCACCACTGGAACCTTCCTCAACGGCCTCATCCACTGCGGCGAGCAGCAATACACCGCCGGCCGCTCCGGCGAGCCCGCCAGCACGCTTCTCGGCGAAGCCCTCAAGCGCCTCGGTCTCCGCGGCTGCCGCCTCAAGACCGGAACCCCGCCGCGCCTCGACGGCCGCACCATCGACTGGTCTCGCTTCGAGGAGCAGCCCGGCGACGCCGACCCAACTCCGTTCTCCCTCCGCACCCGACACATTCCGCTTCGCCAGGTCTCCTGCTACATCGCGACCACAACCCCCGAAACGCTCGACATCATCCGCTCGAACGTCCACCGCTCGCCTATGTACACCGGCCAGATCGAGGCCATCGGCCCACGCTACTGCCCCTCCATCGAAGACAAGGTCGTCCGCTTCCCCGACAAGACCCAGCACCAGTTCTTCCTTGAGCCCGAAGGTCTCAACACGCACGAGGTCTACATCAACGGCATGAGCACCTCGCTCCCGATGGACGTCCAGGCCGAGATCGTCCACTCCATTCCCGGCCTCGAGAACGCCGAAATGCTGCGCCCCGGATACGCCATCGAGTATGACGCCATCGACCCCACCGAGCTCGACCGCTCGCTCCGCGTCAAGTCCATCGCCGGCCTCTTTCTCGCCGGCCAGATCAACGGCACCTCCGGCTACGAAGAAGCCGCCTGCCAGGGCCTCATGGCCGGCATCAACGCCGCCCTCGCCGTCCGTCGCGTCCGCGGCGAAGCGGACGCGGAACCTTTCCATCTCGACCGCACCGAAGCCTACATCGGCACCCTCATCGACGACCTCATCTCCAAGGGCACCAACGAGCCCTACCGCATGTTCACCTCCCGCGCCGAGTTCCGCCTCCATCTCCGCGTCGACAACGCCGACCGCCGCCTCATGCCGCACGGCCGCCGCCTCGGCCTCATCGACGACTCCACCTGGGCCGAGTTCGAGGCACGCCAGGAGCGCGCCCGCGTCTTCACTCATCTGCTCGAAACCACCCGCCTCCGCGAAGCCGACATCCCCTCGGCCGTCCTCGCCAAGCTCCCCGGCGACACGACCAGCATCAACGGCCAAACCCTTGCCCAGTTCCTCCGCCGGCCCGAAGTCGCCCTCGAAGATCTTCGCGTTCTCCTCCAACAACTCCTCGCCACCGCCGGTCCCGCTCTCGCGCCCTGGGTCGATGCCATCACAGAGCACGCAGGCGTCGTCCCCTCGTGGGTCCGCATCGAGCTCAAGACCGTCGAGACCGAGGTCAAGTACGCCGGCTACCTCGCCCAGCAGCGCCGCTCCATCGACCGCCTCAAGCGCGACGAGTCCATCACCATCCCGCCGTGGTTCAACTACACTGCCGTCTCCGGCCTGTCCCGCGAGATGCAGGAAGTCCTCAACCGCGTCCGCCCCACGACCGTCGGCCAGGCCAGCCGCATCCCCGGAGTCACGCCCGCGGCGGTCGGCCTCATCCCTGTGTTCATCGAGATCCAGGGCAAAAAGCTGGCGTCTTAGCTTCAACACCGCACGCGACACACATACATCGGGAGTTCCGCACAGGGTTCCACAGCCTGTATTCGTGCCTTGTGCGGACGCTGCACGACATTTGTGGCACCTGAACTTCGGCCGCCAGCTACGAGAATAAGAGAACGACTATGGCCAGCTTCGCTCAACTCACGACTCCCTCAACCGAAGGTCTTCCCTCGTCCATCTCGGCGGAGATTGCCATCCTTGGCGCGATGCTGCTGGATGCGGTCGCGATTTCGGATGCGACCGGCCGCCTGCGTGTGGACGATTTTTCGCTCGATTCGCACCGCCGTGTGTACCAGGCGATGCTGGACCTGATGTCCGTCGGCCACGCCGTCGATCACATCACGGTGATGGAAGCGCTCTCGAAGCGGAAGGAACTCGATTCGATTGGCGGACCGGCGTACCTCGCGTACCTGACTGAAGGCATTCCGCACCAGCTCAACATTGAAAGCTACGTCCGCATCGTCAAGGACAAGAGCCTTTTGCGGCAGCTGATGGGCATCTTTCACGATGGTGTGTCGCGCGCGGCGGACCAGACGGAGATGGCGGCCGACGTTCTGGGCGACGTGGAAGCGCGTTTGGCCGAGGTGGCCGATTCGGCCATTCAGCGGGGATTTTCGGGCATCGGCGAGATCGTCGCCAGCTCCTTCGGATCGATTGACGCACTCTACGAACAAGGCCGCGAGATTACCGGCCTGGCGACGCACTACCTTGAATTTGACCGCATGACCAGTGGCCTGCAGCAGGGCGAACTGATCATCATTGCGGCACGGCCATCGATGGGCAAAACCGCGTGGGCCATCAACATCGCGCAGAACGCCGCGGTTCGCGACGGCAAGGTGGTCGCCGTGTTTTCGCTTGAAATGGGCAAGGAATCGCTGCTGCGCCGCATGCTTGCGTCCGAAGCCATGGTGAACTCGCGCAAGATCCAGACCGGATTTTTGCCGCGGGAAGACAAGGGCAAACTGCTTGCCGGCCTGGAGCGCCTGATGGAATCGAAGATGTTCATCGACGACACGCCCGGCATCACGCTGGCGGAGATGCGCGCCAAGGCCCGACGCCTGAGGCAGCAGGAAGGCTCGCTCGACCTGATCGTGATCGACTATCTGCAGCTGATGACCGGATCGGCCGGCGCCAGCCAGAAAAAGTTCGAAAACCGCACCCAGGAAGTCTCGAGCGTCTCCCGCGGCCTCAAAGCCCTCGCCAAAGAGATGCGCGTCCCCGTCGTCGCGCTGTCCCAACTGTCTCGCGGATCCGAACAGCGCACCGGCGACAAAAAGCCCCTGCTCTCCGACCTCCGCGAGTCCGGATCGATCGAGCAGGACGCCGACGTGGTCGCCTTTATCCACCGCGAAGAGTACTACGACCGCGAGAATGAAGACCTCAAAGGCAAAGCCGAAATCATCATCGCCAAGCAACGTAACGGCCCCACCGGATCCATCCAGATGGCCTACCTCGCCGACTACACTCGTTTCGAAAACCTCGCCTCGGGCGGCGAGGGCGGTGGCTACGAATAGGAATAATCTATGCGGTCAAAACCTGCGAAGTTGCCAAGTGTGGATGAGCTCCGTGGTGCGGAATACCTGAGTTCCTTGGGTTATCAAGATCCTGAAATAACTTATGAGCCGCTTGGCCGAGACACAGCTCCCGATTTTTCTATCGGAAGTGAGATAGCGGTCGAAGTGATGCGCCTCACGAAATATTCGATGACAGATGGAAGCCCGATCGCCTTAGAAAGCGCTGCCATCCCAATTGAACGCCGCATGAGGCAATACCTCCATACTTACGTTCCATCGTTTTCCACCGCTCCTGACCAGCCAAGCTGGTTCGTGGGCTTTAGCTTTCGTCGCCCCCTACCAAGATGGGAAATGGTGCTTCCGTCGCTTACCGCCGCACTGCTACAGTTCGGACGCGACGGTTGCTCGCCACGCAGATACCGCTTGAGTCCAAATCTCAGCATTACAGTCACTCCCAGTAGTCGGCGCGCTGAATCGTTCTTTCGTCTCGGGGGCTGGTGCGACCAAGATGCAACTGGCTGGGTGGTTTCGCAGTTATCGGAGAGCGCTGCCATCTCTCTTGAAAGAAAAGCGGCCATCCTTGACAGCATCTTGGGATTCTCAGAACGCTGGTTGCTGCTGATCGATTACGTTACCGCCGGGAACTGGGATTCGTTTGAGATCGACCCAAACGGTTGGGATCGAGTAATACTGGCAAGCCCTGGTGAAGTAATTCAGAGCTACGAGCCTCCGCGAAAGCTTTCGCGCGGAGAGGCCACCATCACGGCGCCAATTACCGCTCAGGTTGACCGACTGCCTGCGATGTCGCGCAGCCCATGCCCCGATCTCTCCTGACACAACGCTGTCAGCAGCCCCCACCTAATCTCTCCTCAGTGCTCACCCAGAGCCCAAGGAGACCCACATGCCCGAAACCCGACACGACGCCGCCAACTGGTTTGAAATCCCCGCCACCGATCTCGACCGAGCCACCACCTTCTACGAGTTTCTCCTCGGCACCGACATCCGGCGGATCGACGGCCCCGATCCCAAGGCCTTCTTTCCCGCCGCGGCAGCAGGCGTTGGCGGTGCCATCGTTCACCGGCCTTCGCACCAGCCCGGCACCTCCGGCCCCATGATCTATCTCAACGTCGACGGGTTCTTCACGGAAGCCCTCGACCGTGCACAGAGCTCCGGCGCCCATGTGCTCGTTCCCACGACGCCCATCCCCGGCGGCTTTGGCACCTTCGCCTGCATCCTCGACTCCGAAGGCAGTCACATCGGGCTCGCCTCCTCGGAACTTCCCTCCCGCTAAAATCCCCGCATGCGCCGAGCCGACCGCCTCTTCCGCATCGTCCAGCTCCTCCGCTCCGGCCGCCTGCTCACCGCCACACGCTTAGCCCAAAAGCTGGAGGTTTCGCCGCGCACCGTGTATCGCGACGTGCGCGACCTCCAGCTCGCCGGCACGCCCATCGAGGGCGAAGCCGGCGTCGGCTACACCCTCCGCCGCGACCTCGATCTCCCACCCCTCATGTTTACCCGCGAAGAACTCACCGCCCTCGTCCTCGGAGCCCGCCTCGTCGCCGCCTGGGGCGGCACCGAAAACGTCCGCGCCGCCCGATCCGCGCTCGACCGCATCGAAGCCGTCCTCCCGCCCGACCTGCGCGACCGCCTCGACTCCATCCAGCTCTTCTCCCCGTCCTTCCAGATGTCCCCCGAGCACCGCGACCGCCTTGACCTCCTCCATACCGCCTGCATCGCCCGCACCCTGCTGCGCATCACCTACCGCCGCGAAGACGCCACCGAATCCACCCGCACGCTGCGCCCACTCGCCCTCTACTTCTGGTCCGGCGTCTGGACCCTCCTCGCCTGGTGCGACCTCCGCGATGACTTCCGCTCCTTCCGCCTCGACCGCATGCTCACCACCGACCTCCTCCCCGACACCTTCACCCCCCAACCCGGCCAGCAGCTCGCCGACTACCTCCGCCGCATCCACTCCGAACCTTTTCCCGCGGCGCCGAATTCCTCAACGCCCTAGCCGGCTCGCCGTTCGCACGGCGATACCATACCGTTAGGGAGCCGCACCCCTTGAACAGCTGGGCCGAAATCTCCGAGCACCACCTCCTCGCCAACTACCGCGCCCTGCTCCGCACCGCCGGCCCCGGCCTCCCCGTCCTCGCCGTCATCAAGGCGGACGCCTACGGCCACTCCGCCGAGCTCTGCGCCCCACTTCTTGCCCGCGCCGGCGCCCCCTGGCTCGGCGTCACCGACGCCGCCGAAGGCGCCCGCGTCCGGCAGGCCCTTACCGCCGCCGGCATCCCCGCCGCTGGCCAGCCCGAAATCCTCGTCATGTGCGGCCCCGCCCCCGAGGACGCCGCCACCACCCTCCAGCACCGCCTAACCCCTGTCCTTTGGAACGCCGAGGGGATCGCTCCCTTTGAGCGAGCCGCCGCCGCCGCAGACTGCCGCCTCAACCTCCACCTCGAACTCGACACCGGCATGTCCCGCCAGGGAGCCACCGCCGGCCCCGCCTTCACGCGCGTCCTCACCCTGCTCGCCAGCTCCCGCCACCTCCGCGTCTCCGGCGTCCTCACCCACCTTGCCTCCGCCGAAGTGGCCAACGCCGCCCACACCCGCGAACAGATCGCCGAGCTCGGCGTCCTGCTTGCCGAGATCGCCCGGCACGGCCTTCGTCCAGACTGGTTCCACATCGGCAACACCTCTACCCTGGACAACCCCAGCCTCGTCTCTAAGTCACTCTCTCCTGGCTCTCCCCTCGCCTGGGTTCACCCGCTCGCCGGCCGCATCGGCGCCCGTCCCATGCTCCGCTCCGGGCTTGCTCTGTACGGCCACACCCTTCCCTTGGCAGCGGAACGCGAGCCCCAGCCAGAGGCTCCCCTCCTGCGGCCGCTTCTCCACCCCGTCCTCACCTGGAAGACCCGCATCCGCTCCCTTACCGACATACCCCACGGCGCCGCCATCGGCTACAACGCCAGCTTCCGTGCCACCCGCCCCACCCGCCTCGCCCTCCTCCCCGTCGGGTACGCCGACGGCCTTCGCCGCGACCTTTCCGCCTCCGACACCCATCCCGGCGGCTGGACCATCCTTCACGGCCAGCGAGCACACATCGTTGGCCGCGTCTCCATGAACCTCACCACGGTCGACGTCACCGACATCCCCGAAGCCAGCGTTGGCGACGAGGTCACCCTCCTCGGTCCCGGCATCTCCGCCGAAGATCACGCCACGCTTGCCCGCACCATTCCCTACGACATCCTCTGCGGCCTGCGACCCGACATCCGCCGCCTCACCGGCCCCGCCGCCGCATTTGCGCCCGCCGGGACCACCCCGGTAGCATCCCTCTAGGAGATCTCTCGACACCATGGAACAAATCCCCACCGCGCGCCGCACCGAAGACATTGCGCTTGATCTGCTGAAGTTTGTCGCCGCCCACGCCAATGTCGGCGGCAAGTCCGCCGGCTCCACCGGATTCGGCGTCGCCTCCAACGCCAAGTCCGACGACCAGGTGCAGCAGCTGCTGGACCTGTACACCCGCTGCCGCGAGGCCGTCGAAGCTCCCGCCGCGGAGTAGTGCTGCCCCAACCCACGTCCCGTGCGACCTCCGACGCGGCCTCCGCCACTTTCCCGATCCAGGTGGTGGTTGTCGGGGCCGGCGCCTTTGGCCGTAACCACCTCCGTATCTACCGCGAGCTCGAACAAGCCGGGTATCCGGTGCACCTGGCCGGCCTGATCGAGCCGGACCAGGCGACGGCTGCGCTGGCGAGTGAGCGGTTCGCGGTTCCGGCGTACAGATCCACCGAGCAGTACCTCGGAACGCAGCGGGAACCCGGACAGCACGCGGCCTCGGTCTGCGTCCCTACCGTTCACCATGCCGCAGTGGCGGGGCCGCTGCTGGCCGCGGGCTTCGATCTGCTGATTGAGAAGCCGTTGGCGGCGTCGCTCGCCGAGGCAGACCGCATCGTGGCGCTGGCCGCGGAGCGTGGCCGGGTCGTCCACACCGGTCACCTGGAGCGATTTAATCCGGCGGTAACCGCGGCGCGCGCGCACCTGAACCGGCCCATGTTTTTTGAGGCGCATCGCCTCAGCATCTTTACCCCTCGCTCGCTGGATGTGGACGTGGTGCTGGACCTGATGATCCACGACCTCGATATCGTGCTCTCGTTCGTGGCGTCGCCGGTACGCGAGATCCGCGCCGTCGGCCTCCCCGTGCTGTCGCCGGAGGTGGACATTGCCAACGTACGGCTGGAGTTCGAGAACGGATCGGTGGCGAACTTCACGGCCTCTCGCGTTTCGACCGAACGCGTTCGCAAGCTGCGCTTCTTTCAACCGCACCAGTACCTGTCGCTGGACTTTGCGCGGCAGGACCTGCTGCTGATCGACGTCGCCGCGGCTGCGGGAATGTCGCCGGGGCAAATCGCGCAGATGGTGGCGACAATGCCCGCGGACGCGCAGCACCCGTCGGCCGGGCTTTCGCTGCGCAAGCTGGAGGTCGCCGCCGGTGAGCCGCTGCGGCTCGAGATCGAAGCGTTTCTGGAGGCGGTCAAGACCCGCGACCGAAGCCTTGGCGTTCCGGCGGAGGCCGGTCGGGCCGCGCTGGAGGTCGCGCTCGCCATCAACCGGAGCATCGCCGAGCACACGCGGCGCACCGGAGTTGCCGGCTAGATCTATTTCATCTGCTGGATCTGTACGGTTTCCGGAATTTTCAGGTCGAACGAGTCCGGTTCGAGCTTGCCGTTGAAGGTGATGCGCCGCATGGTCAGGGTCAGGGTGTACTCATCGACGGGGCGGTCGATAACGATCCTGGTTGGAAACTCGATGCCGTTGAAGGTCTGGTAGGCGCTGTAGGTGGCCTTGGTGACGACGTGCCCGGCGCTGTCGTACAGGTCTTCGCCGAAGGGCAGCAGGTCGATCCTGCCGATGCGGACCACGCGGATTGTCCGCGCCACCTGCTTTTGCGGATCGGCCAGGATGGCGAGCTCGTAGTCCGGCTCCTCAATCAACGGCTGGCGCGCCTGGGTGGGCTCGATGAGGTGGGTGTCGGAGGTTTCGGAGATGATCTCGCCCGGCCCCAGACCGGGAATCAGCAGGGAATCGAAGAACACGGCCGGGCGCAGGTTTTCAAGGCCATTTTTCGAGGGTGTGGTGACGGTCTCATTGCCCACGATGGCCCGGTTCTGCCGTGGAATGTACAGCTTGAAGTTGTCGCCGTCGCTCACCATGTCGAGCGCCCGCGAGCCCACGATGGGCACCTGCAGGATCACCCGCATCTTGCGCGGCTTTTCCATCAGGATGTAGCCGCTGAAGGCGGGGTATTCTTTCACCTGGCCGGTGCGGCCGCCGCCGACCTTGGCGACGATGTCGACCGCCGCGCTCATGGTCTGGATGGAGTCGAAGCGGCCGTTTACCTGCGTGACCAGCTGCTCGAGCGAAGTCGTCATGACGACCGTCGGAGCGGACACGCGCGCCACGGTGTGGGTTCGGGTCAAGCATCCAGTCGCCAGCAGCGCGAGCCCCAGCAGCAGGGCCAGCCGTAACACTTGGTTCACAGGTCGCACGAGCAATCAGTATACCGTTCGATATCCGTCGTACCTACGGTCTCGCCGCCTGGCGGTAGGCTTCAACCTGCCGGCCGTGTTCGCCCAGCTCAGCCGAAAAGCGGCTGTGGCCGGCTGCATCGCTGACGAAATAGAGGTAGTCCGTGGCCGCCGGGTGCATGGCGGCGCGCAGAGCGTCCATGCCGGGGTTCGCGATCGGGCCGGGGGGCAGGCCTGCGTGGCGGTAGGTGTTGTAGAGGGAAGGCGACTGGAGGTCCGATTGGTAAATCGTGCCGCGATATCGGCCTTCGAGCAGCGCCGCGTAGATCACGGTCGGGTCGGTCTGGAGCGGCATGCCGCGGGCAAGGCGATTCTCGAAGACGCCCGCCACCAGAGGTCGTTCTTCCGCCACGCGCACCTCTTTTTCAACGAGGGACGCCAGGGTCACGACGCGCAGGGTGTTGGCCGGATCGAGCCCGATCTGCGCCGCGGCGAGGCGGAAACGGCGCACCATGGTGGCGAGCATCTGATCCGGCGTGGCGTGACGCGAGAAGCGGTACGTGTCGGGAAACAGGAAGCCCTCGAGCGAGGCCGGGCGCGGCGCATGCGGCGGAAGGACGCCGGCCAGCAGATCGGTTCGTTGTCGCGCGGCTGCGAGAAAGGGGTCGTGGCCGGCGAGACCCGCGCCCTGTACCGCCGTCGCGACGTCGAACAGGTTGAAGCCTTCGGGCACCACCACCTGCACGGTAAACACGTCCCCCCGCCGGAGGCGCGCATACACCTCCAGAAGCGAGGCCGGGTGGTCAAAGCGATATTCCCCGGCGCGCAGGCGGCCACCTTTCCCCACGCGCAGCAGATCGAGACCGTATCGACTGCGGATGATGCCGGCCTGTTCCAGCTCCGCGCCGATGTTTCTGGTCGAGGTTCCGGGGGGAATGTCGGCGAACGTCTCCGACCTCGGACCGTAGGGCGCGAGGACGACAAAGGCAACGGCCGCTGCCGTCACCAAACCTAACAGCAGCAATCCCCGCAAAACCCTCACCCACGATCCTCCATCACGGTTCATTTTAGGCGTCACCCGCGCGGCCGCCGCTACACTGGAGCGGTGCCCCTGCCCTTTGATCCGGATCGTGACGTGCCTGACTGCGATCCTGAGGAGTTTCTGGATGCGGGCGGGGAGGAACGCGACCCGGCAGAGCCGCCCGCCGGCCAGGGTGCGATGCCCGAGCGCATTCTGGCGCTCGATGTCGGCAACCGGCGCATCGGCGTTGCCATCTCCGACCCGCTCGGCATCCTGGCGCAGCCGCTGCTGACGCTGTTTCGCAAGACGCCCAACGCCGACCTGAAATCCCTCGTCCGGCTGATCCGCCGATACAGCATTTCGGACCTGGTGGTGGGCGACCCGGTTCACCTTTCGGGGGAGTTGAGCCCGCAGGCACAGAGGACGCGCGAGTTCGCGGACACGATCCAGCAGGCGTATCCGGAGCTGCGGCTGCATCGGCTGGACGAGCGCCTGACCACGGCCGAGGCGCACGCGCTGCTGGACCGCTCCGGCCGCCGGGTCCGCACGCGCGCCGCCCGCCTGGAGCGCGAGCGCACGATCGATCAGGTCGCGGCGGTTCTTCTGCTCGACGCTTTTCTGAGTGTCCGGGCTCCGCGCCTGCTACCGCCACCGCCGGACTTTTGAGCCGACCCCTCCGGGCGACGGACATACCTCGACGACCCGTATAATCGTCCTTTCACTTTGGCGGGCCGCTCCCGGGTCCCGCAAGGAAGCAACGAACGATGCCCGAACAAGTCAAAAAACAGCTGCTCGAGCAGATCAAGCAGCTCGAGTACGAGCTCACCACCGAGCTCCCCGCGGAGATCAAGAAGGCCGTTGCGCTTGGCGATCTTTCGGAAAATGCGGAGTACCACTCCGCCAAGCAGCGCCAGGAATTTGTGAACGCGCGCCTGGGCCAGCTGAAGCGGCGCATGGGCGAGCTCGCCATGGTGAACCTCGAAAACATTCCTCATGACAAGGTCGGATTCGGCTCCACCATTGTCGTGTTCGACTCCACCAAGAAGGAAGAGCTCACCTACAAGCTGGTCACCTCGGAAGAGTCCGATGTGGCCAAGGGCCTGATCTCGACGACGTCACCCATCGGCCGGGCGCTGATCGGCAAAGAGGTCGGCGACCTGGCCGCAGTCGTCACGCCCAACGGCAAGCGCGAGCTTGAAGTGTTGAAGCTGACGACAATTCACGATGCGTCGGTCCAATAGCCGTGCCTGCATCGCCCGTCGACAGACACCGTCTGCGGTCTAGCCAGGTTTGTACGTCCTTGTGAACTGATCCCGCCCACACGCAGCCGCCATGCGAGATTCTCGAAGGCGCCTCAGAGATCTAACTTGAGGCGCTCGCAACCAGATTCTCGGCAGCCTTTTCCGCCCGCATGCCTAGTCTCCCGAGCAGCCGCTCGATCGTCAGCCCCTGCACCAGGATCGAAAACACTACCACCACGTAGGTCGCGACCAGCAGCAGATTCCGCTCCGCGCGCAAGGTGCGGGGCAGCGAGAGCGCGAGCGCCACAGCCAGGCCGCCGCGCAGTCCGCCCCAGGTCAGCACCGTCACGGTACCCCGCTCCATCGGCCGTACCAACGAGATTCCCTTCACCGTCCCCCAAACGCTTCCCAGCCGCGCCAGCAGCACCACCGGAATCGCGATCACCCCCGCAAGCAGGTACTGGCCCTCCAGCGGCAGTACCAGCAGCTCCAGCCCCAGCAACAAAAACAGCACTACGTTGAAGATGTCGTCCAGCAGCTCCCAGAATGTATCCACATGTTCCCGCGTCCTGGCTGACATTGCCTGTTCGCGGATCGGACCGCCCATCAGCAGGCCCGCCGTTACCGCCTCGAGCGGACCCGAGAGCTTCAGCGCGTCGGCCAGAGCGTACCCGCCCATCGCCAGCGCCAGCGTCAGCAGCACCTCTACCCGGTACTCATCCACCAGCAGCAGCATCCGTTGCGTCAGCCATCCCAGCCCCGCCCCCAGCGCCACCGCGCCGACCGACTTCAGCGCAAGCAGCCCCAAGAAGCGGCTCGGCGTCGGCAGCGCCCCCGTCGTCGAAGCCTCCATCAAGGCCACAAAAATCACCGCGCCAATCCCGTCGTTGAACAGCGACTCGCCCGCCAGCTGCGCCTCCAGCGTCTTCGGCGCTCCCACCCGGCGCAGCATCTCCAGCACCGCGATCGGATCTGTCGGCGAGATCAGCGCCCCAAACAGCAGCGCTCCCATCAGGCTCAGCTTCACCCCCACCGCCAGCAGCACCCACCGCAGCAGCACCCCCACCCCCACCGTCGAGACCCCCGTCGCCACCAGCGACAGGCTCGCGACCACCAGCTTCTGCCGTCGCAGCTCGTCCAGGTTCAAGCTCAGCGCGCCAGCAAACAGCAGAAACGCCAGCATCCCATGCAGCACGACCGCATTGAAATCGATACCGCTCACCAGGTGCGCCGCGCCTTCCCGCAGCCCCGGCGCAGCGCGGCCGATGCCCAAGATTGCACCCGCGCTGACCAGCGTCAGGATCGTCGTCCCGATCGATGTCGGTAAGCGCAGCACACGGTAGCTCAGCAGCCCAAACAGCGCCGCCAGCGAAACAATCACACTCAACAGCGCAAACGTCGTCATTGCACTCCGTCGCGGTACCGCCCCCGCGTCGCCCGCAACGCATAGGATGTCCGCCACACCCTCCGGAATACAGGCCAGCTTACGAATCCCAGTCCACCTATCCCACATCCCCCGCCAACCCAGGCCTCATCTCCAGGCCCGCTTTCCGATACAAGCCCGCGCGGTGCCGATCCCAGTGCTCCCGCCGGACCTCGATGCCGGGCCGGTCGAAGTAGTTCCACGGGATCGTCTTCGAATTCAGGCCGACAAAATGTGCTCCGCAGGTTCCCAGCGCGGGCTGCCGCGGCCAGAAGGGCGAGCAGATGGTGACCTCGTCGGTGAGGACACGCAGCATCGTCCGGGCACGGCCGAGGGCCGTCGCCTGCAGGCCCTGCTCGTCGAGCTCCGAGCGCAACAGGACGTCGGGGCCTATTGCCTGCAGCACCGATTGGAGCTCCGCCTCCAGCCGAAACCCCGGAGGCAGACCGCGGATGCCCGAGTTGATCCGGCCCGCCGGAGCCACCGCGTCGAACTGCCCCAGGCAGCGATCGACATCCTCTGCCATCAGCGTCGCGTCGGTCCGCTCCAGAAACGCGCGCACGGCCGCCGGCATTGCCCATACGATGCAGTCGTTGTCGAGTGCCAGCTCCCAGCGCTCGGGAAAGATCTGCGCGGGCAGAAGCTTCCAGCCAACACCCTCCGCCATCTCGCGATCCAGCCGCTGCGCCAGCCACGCGGGCGCCTCCGTTCGCTCGACGGTGCGCCATGCAATGCCCGCCGGCAGCTCTCCCGTCCGCTCCTGCGCCTCGGCCAACGGTACGGAGTTGACGCAGATGACGTACCCTGCCTCCGGTCCAAACATCCGCCAGGCACACCAGACCGACAGCCGCAGCGCCTCCCAACCGCGCAGCGAAACGTCTCCAACAGTCCACCGAACTCCGATCCGCGCGCTCACCCCCCGACCTTCCCGGCCAGCATTTCCCCATACACGGCGACGTAGGCCTCCACCATCCGGGCGAGTGAGAATCGCTCCCGCGCCGCAGCTCGGCAGTGCTCGCGGTCGAGCGTTCCGACGCGACCGATGGCGTCCGTCATCTCGTCGACACCTTCGACCAGGAACCCTGTCACCCCGTCCTCGACCACCTCGGGTACCGCGCCCGAGCGGTACGCCACCACCGGGGTTCCAGCGGCCGCCGCCTCCATCGCCACCAGCGAGCTCGTCTCGGGCGCCAGCGTGGGCAGGAGCAAACAGCGTGCGCCTTGGAGCAGGCGCGACTTTTCGACCTCGCCCACTGCCCCCACCAGCGTCACCCCGTCACCCAGCCTGGGCCGAATCTGCTCCTCGAAGTACCGCAGATGCGCCTCGTACGGGAACGTTTCGCCCGCCAACATCACGTCGATCCCGGCCTGCCGCGCGGCATCGAGCCCCGCATGCAGATTCTTCTCCGGACAGATGCGCGACAGCATCAGCGCGTAGTCCGTGTGGCGGCCATCTTCGGGTTTCTGCGTGGCGTTCCCGGGGGAGGCCGCCTTCCTCCCTGCCACGAAAACCCCGTTCCTCACCACGCCCAGGCTGCCCCGCACCGCCGCCGGACAGGCTTGGCGCTGGGCCTCACTTACACACACCATGCGGACATTTTTTTTCCCCGTCCCCACCCGAGACCAGATTTCCTCCGGGTACCACCCCGGCGGCAGATGTAGCGTCACGAGCACCGGCACATCGTCCGGGATGCGGTAACTCGCAAAGTCGATCCCGTGCAGATGCACCAGAGCCACCGTGCCGGACGCCAGCGCCCGGTCGATGCCGGCCTGGTGCCGCCGCGTCACTACGTCCCGTACCTCGTCCGTGATCACGCCGTCCGGTACCGCCGTAGCGATCAACTCGCCCGCCGGCCGTGATCCTTCGTGAGCCACCACGACCGACCTCCATCCGCGCCCGACCAACTCCCGCTCGAGCGAGGTCAATACCTGCTCCGCGCCGCCCACGGCCCCGTCGCCCATTGCCGCAAAGGGAAACGCCACACTCAGAATGGTCGTCACAGGCCCAAGTCCCGCACCGCCGCGACCGCTCGCGACCGAAACTCCGCGCCGGTCAGGCCACCCCAGCCGTATGCCTCATACAGCAGCACACCCTCGTGCGGCGCCCGGCCGAAGGGGTACGCGGGGGCGAGGCGAAACGCTTCCCGCTCTACGCCGAACTGCCCCAGCGTCTCTGCCTGCGACGAGAAACAGCCAAGCAGAGCGCGCTTTTTCTCCTGTTGCTCCGGGCGCAGATGGCAGACGCGCACGTCGCCCGCTTCGGCCCCCGGCAGGAACTGCCCCGTCTGCATCCACACTGTCTGGCCACCTGTCCCCGCATGGTAGCCCACAGCCTCCGCCAGCAATGGCCGCTCGGGCTCGGCCATCGCCTGCACAGCCGCCCACGCGGCAAAGGCGGTGGCATCGTGGTCCGGATGGCCGCCCTCGTAGGGGTGCGTCAACACCACCTCCGGGCAAAATGCCTCGACCTCGCGCCGAATCGCCCGGGTGATTTCTGCCAAGAACCCCGCTGCCCGCTGATCCGGCACGGCACTCCCATCGTCCAAGACGAGCGAACCAGCCACCGAGGCCGGCAACCCCGCCAAGCCAAGGGCACACGCCAGCTCTCGCCGACGCGCCGCCCGGTACTGCTTCAGCGAGGCAAACCCATGCGCGCGCGCGTCCGCGCCATCCTCGGGAGCGCCGTCCGTGACGCACACGAAACGGCAGCCCGCCATACGCTCCATCTGCGCTCCCACCGCCAGCACCTCGTCATCCGGATGCGCCATCACCACCAGCACGCGCGGCATCGCGCCCTGCCCCGCCAGCCCATCCAGCACGTCCGCCGCCGTCGCCGTCACACCCCCATTCTCTCCTAACTGCCACCTTGCGAACCCACGGCCGGAACGGGTGCGCTAAGCTGTTAACCGACACGGATGACCTGGACAAGCGCCTTCGGCAAGGGCAGCGGATGGCTGCTGCAAAAGATCGTCAACGGTCTCGCCCTCTCGCACATCTCGCCCAACACGCTCACCTTCATCGGCCTGCTGATCAACATCGTCGCCGCCATCTTTTTCGGCTACGCCCGCGGCGACCACGCCGTCCGCTACTTCCTGTACGCCGGCATCGTCATCTTCGGCGCAGGCATCTTCGACATGGTCGACGGTCGCGTCGCCCGCCAGACCAACCAGGTCTCCGTTTTTGGGGCATATTTTGACTCGGTGATCGACCGCTATTCGGACGTCGCCCTGTTCTTCGGTCTGCTGGTCTACTACGCCCGCGGCAACCGCTTCTTCTACGTCGTCCTGGTCGCTTTCGTCATGACCGCATCGCTGATGGTCTCCTACACCCGGGCCCGCGCCGAAGCCCTGATTGGCTCCTGCAAAGTCGGCTTCATGGAGCGCCCCGAGCGCGTCGTCCTGATCCTGCTCGGCGCGCTCTTCAACCGCTGGGGCGTCATGGCTCCGGCCCTCTGGGTTCTCGCCATCCTGTCCACCACCACCGTCGTCCACCGCATCCGCTACACCTACACCGAGACGCAACGCCGCAAGCTCGTCCCGGCCGGCCGCTAGGATCCACCGCGCAGCTCCTTACCGGGCCGGGCGTTTCCTGTGGCGAAATGGAGTCACCCCGAACGAGCTGTGTAAACCCACGGGCAGGCTGACCTACTCGTAGAACCCCCAAACATTCTCATCGGGCACATCCAGAAACGCTCCCTCCGCAGCCTCGTCCGGCGCAGCCCCCGCTGACATCGCCATCCCCTCCAGCTTGCGGTACCCGTAGCCTCCATCCTTAAACGTTGTATTCAGAAACGTCCCCTTGGACGACGACCGCAAAAACGCCCGCCACACCTCGCGTGGCACATCGAAGTAGCGGTACGTCTCGCCTGTCGCTCGGAAGACAACGTCCAGCGTTCGCCCGCGCGGCTCGTACCGCATCCCGTAGATCACACTGGAAGGCATGGAGCCTTAGCCGCGGCCGCGAAGGCGGTTCAGATCGCGGCGGTTGCGCTTGTTCGGCCGGCCAGCCGGGAGCACCTCAAACTCGGCCGCAACGCGCTTGGCTTCGAGCGCCTGCTGACGCGCCGCTTTGGAGGCTTCGGTTTCGCGGTAGAGCGTTTGCGCCGTCGCAGCCGGCCCGCGGGTGTCGGAAAGCGCCAGCACCTCGATCACAAAGTCGCCGGAATCGTTGCGCACGGTGAGCGTGTCGCCGACCCTGACTTCGCGCGCCGGTTTGGCCGGCTGGCTGTTGTACGAGATGCGCCCGAGCTCGCAGGCGCGGGCCGCGAGGGGGCGCGTCTTGAAGAAGCGGGTGGCCCAGAGGAACTTGTCCATGCGGACGGAGGTCATGCCAGTATTTTCTCGCGGATTGGCCCCGGGGGAACGACGGGACTACGGCGCGGTGGGTTGACCGACGAAGACGAGGCAGCCGTTTGGGTCGGAGATGTGGAACTCGGTCATGCCGTAGGGCTGGTCGAAGAGGTCACGCATGTGGTAGCGGTCTCGGAAAACTCTTGCGTGCTCCCACAAAGCGTGAATGCCGGAGACCTCGATGTAGATTTCGGTGTGGTTGCGAAAGCGGTTCATGATCTCACCAGAAGCCGCGTTGCCGAAGTGGATTGTCTGCCCGTCGCGCTCAAGGATGGTGTACTCGGGCGAGTTCATGACGGCGGTGAAGCCGAGGACGTCGCGGTAGAAGACGACCGTTGCCGGCATGTTGTCGGTGACGAGCTTCGGGCTGATACGCCGGGCTCGCGGGAGATCGGGCAGATCAGGCATGGCTGCCTCCGCGGATTGCGATTTTGGGTTACGTGGGCAGTGTAGCGGCTGTGGGATGGTGGATGAGCGCGGCACTTGGGATGCGGGTGGAGTGGGCGAGGTGGCGAAGAAGGAAGGGAAGGATGGGGATGGCGAGCGAGCCGAGAGGCCGGGCGTACGGCGTCAGCAGAAGCTTTGATAGCGCGGTGGCGCGACGGATCTGGTGTTTGAGAGTTGCGTGCAGAAGGACGTGAAAGTCCTGCGGGAGACAGCCGATGCCGAAGAGCTCGGCGGCGAGAAAGGCGCTGTGCAGCGCGATCGACATGCCGTCGCCGGTGAAGGAGGGGATGACGGCGGTCTGGTCGCCCAGCCGCCACAGCGTGTCCGCGCCCGAGTCGCCGGGGAGCGCCTGGGAGTAGGCGTCTTCGAGCAGGAGGCCATATGGAATGCGGGCCAGGGCAAGGGGTTTTGCCAGCAGCGGAAGTGCCTCCGCGAGGCGGTCGCGCAGAAGCGGGCAGCCCTGCGTGATGTGGGCCAGAAGCGCGGGCCAGGTCGCGCCGAGCTGCCGGTAGCGCATCCCGTCGACGACCAGGCAAAGGTTCGCACGGGGATGTTGCGTTTTGGGGTCAGCTTCCACGGGCTGCAGGCCGGCATAGCCGCCGGGAAAGAGGTGCAGCTCTACGTGCCGGTCCAGCGCCGAGGCGTGCGGGGGTGAGAGCGCGAAGTACTGCTTGAACGCGACCAGCTGATTTTGCCGGCCGGGAGGGCGTTGGTACCCGCGCAGGTCGTGCTTGCCCGTGGCGAGCATGGCCTGCGAAGCAACGACTGTTTGCCCGGAGGCAAGATCGGCTCGCCAGAAGCTGTCGCGACCTCGATCTCCGGGGAGGGTGTGGCTCAGCGATTCCACGCGGTGCCCGCGAACACTGAGAGCTCCCGCTGCAGAGGCCACCTGGAGCAGAGCTTCATCGAGCGTGCGGCGCGTGAGCGAAAGCGCGGGAAAGGGAAGCGCCGCCTGTGCCACATGCGTTCCGGTGCCCAGGCGCACATGCGTGATGGGCACGGCGCCAAGTGCGAGTGGATCGACGCCCAGCATACGGAGGTAGCGCAGCGCCTCGGTTGACAGGAACTCGCCACATACCTTGTGGTGGGCGGTGGCTTGCCCCTCGATCAACGTCACGGAGCGGCCGGCCTGCGCAAGCAGAATCGCCGCTGCCGCCCCCGAAAGGCCACCGCCTAGAATCGCGACGTCGGCGGGTTGGACGGGGGGGGACACGGTGCGCTTAACCCTAGCACCGCAGCCGCGCGCGCTGCTTCCGCCAAACCCGCGCGGCGTTCCCGCCGGTCTCGCTCTAAGATGAGGTCAACATGATCCGAAAGCTCTATGTGGACCTGTCGGTGCTGGCTCCGGGAATGGGCGGGGTCGCGATTTACGCCGTGGAACTCGCGCGCGAGATGCAGTCGCGGTTTGCGTGCGAGGTGGTGGTGCCCAGCTATTGGAGCCATCCGTTCAAACACAGCGCCGTGTCTCCGCCGCCGCTACAGTTCCGCAAATCCATGATCGCGCGGCGGCCGGGCTGGCGGCGCACCGCTGGTGTCCGGTATGACGCCGAGGCGCTGGTGTACACGCCGCACATGCGCGGTGTGCTCGACGCGCCGCATCAGGCCATCACCGTGCACGACATGATCCACGATGTATACCCGACGCGCAATGCGGTCGAGAACGCGTACCACAAGCACATTTTGCCGCGTGTGGTTCGCCGGGCGGAGCTGCTTCTGACGGTTTCGCAAAGTTCACAGAGGGCCATCTCCGAGGCCTACGGCATACCGCCCGAAAAGATCCGCGTCGTTCCGAACGGCATCGATCTTTCCGCCTGGAAGCCGCGACCGGACGGCGTGGCGCCGACCTTCGGGGACGACTATCTGCTGGTGGTGAGCGCGAACCGACCATATAAAAATACCCTCGAGCTGCTGCAGCATCATGCTCTGTGGTCAAGGCGGTACCGGCTCAAAGTAGTGTCGTCAAAGGCGCGTTACGGCGTCGCGATTCGCGCGGCGGTGACGGAGCTAGGGCTCGGGGATCACGTCGAGTTTCTGGATGGCCTTCCGGAGCAGCGGTTGATTGCGCTGTACCAGGACGCGGCCGCAATTGTGTATCCGTCGCTGATCGAGGGCTTTGGTCGGCCGGCGCTTGAAGGTCTCGCCGTCGGTCGGCCGGTTATCCTGTCCGACATCCCGCCGCATGGAGAGATCTTCGGCGACGCCGGCATCTTCATCACGCCAGGAAAGCCGGACACCTGGGAGCAGGCGTTTCGGACGCTGGCGGACACCCGCGACGCGAACCCACGGCGGGCTCGCGGTCTGGCCATCGCCGCGCGGCACTCCTGGTCGCTCTGCGCCGATCAGCTGGAAGCGGCGCTGCTGGAGCTCCACCCGGAGCTGGCTGCCCTGCGCCTGCCTGGGTCACGCGGGTAGGAGTTGCCAGTGGCGTTCATGCGAGCTGACTATGCAAAGATTGGTATCTCGGATCGTTACGTGAAGCGCATCTCTGCACGCTTTCTTCGATGGGCCGGCCAGGCGGCAGCAGCCAACCTGGTCCTGTTCGCGAGGGGGTCAGACGCGAAGGCACAGGAGCTGAGCAAGGTCGAGCCGAGCCAGCAGCAGCTTTTGGGTGTGATCTTGGACGCTGATCAGAAGAAGAGCTATGACGAGTTCCGTCGCAAGGTGGTTGAGCTGCTACGTTCGTTGGCGACCTGAAGGCGCTTGAGCCGGACTTCCTTAAGCTCTACTCCGACGCGTGTACGGAGGACGAGATCGAGGGCACCCTGGCGTTCTACCGTACGCCGGTCGGCCGCACCATGCTCGCCAAAACCCCTGAGCTCAGCGAGCAGTCTCTTGCCATCTCACAGCGTCGCATGGCTGAGCTCACGCCGAAGATCCAGGAACTGGTCGAGCAATTTCAGCGCGAGACACAGTGAGCGCACGTGCGGCGCTGCTGCAGTGGATGTCAGTGAAGCAGGTGCGCAACCGCCGTGAAGAAATCGATGTCCTTTACCGGTGGCGTACTCGTCGGCTTGGGGCGAGCGCTGAGCACCACGATCACGAGTTTTTCGAGCGGGTTGATGTAAAGGTGTTGGCCGAAGATCCCCAGGGCCTGGAACGCTCCTGCCTCAAGTGGATCTCCGGCCGGAACCGGCCACCACAGCAAGCCATAGTCGACCGTCTTGCCGCCAAGGACCTGTGGGGAGCCAGCCTCACGAAACCATCCCTCCGGCACAACACGCCGGCCATCGATCACGCCGTCGTTCTGAACGAAGAGGCCGAAGCGCGCGTAGTCTCGCAGGGTCGCGCCCAATCCAACGCCTGACAGGCCCATGCCTCCCGGCGATTCCGTCCACCAGGTTGCGTCGCCCTCCATGCCCAGCGGCGCCCACAGCGTTTCGGACAGATAGGTGGCCAGCGGTTTGTGGGTCGCGCCCTCCAGAATGGCTCCGGCGATGTTCGCCTCTCCAGAGTTGTAGTTCCACACACCTCCCGGCGGTTTGATCCGCTTGAGGGTAGCCATGTACTGCATCGAGGCGCCAGGCCGATGCGACATTTGCGCATCGGTGAGCTTGCGGCAGTTGGACTCTGGGTCCGCGTAGGTTTCGCTCCAGCCGACACCGGAAGCCATCCGCAGCACGTTGCGGATGCTGACTTGGTCGTAAGCACTTCCACGTAGTGCCGGCACATACCGGGTTACGGGGTCGTCAAGGCTGCCAACCAGGCCTTGCTGGAGCGCTATCCCGATCAGCGTGGATGAGATTGACTTTGCCATGGACCAAGAGGCCCAACGCATGGATGGGGTGAGGCCAAGCTCATACTTTTCAAGCACCACCTTTCCATTCTTCAGGATCAGCAGGCCGGAGACACGATCGTCCGACAGATAGTCGGAGAGGTCGTAACGACGCCCGTCGCTTTCAACCGCGACAGTTTGCAGCTGATCTGTCACACGAGGAAGGGTTCGGACCGAGGTGCCACGCGCGACCACCTTGAACGGATACAGCTGTTCGCTCCGCTCAAAGGTGTTTACCTCGACATCCGGCGACATACGGCCATTCAGTACCGTGCGGATATCTGCGACGTGTTCCTGACTGTTTCCTGAGGTGGTTCCACACGCCACGCAGAGTATGACGGTTGAGACGAGAGCTCGGATCGGAGCAAACAGGAAGAATTGTGGAGGAAAGGCCTTCACGTCCTGATGGTACCGAAGCTTGGTAAGGAGGCGTCAACAATCTGCTTTATTGGGATGGCATTCGTTTCGCCTCCGCGCAGGGAACAGGCGCGAATGAGGGGGCAAGACTTCTCCAAAAAACAGTAATGAAAACGCAATAGTGATAATGGTACCCTTCGGCTATGGAGCTCTACGCGCAGTCCGCCTCGACCAAGCTTCCCTCGCCCTGGGCAGACCGGGTTGGGGTCTGGACTTCGGTACTTTGCGTGGTGCATTGCCTGTTCACGCCGATCTTGCTGTCCCTTTCCGCCGCCTTTGCGCATTTTCTGCCTTCGGAAGAAAGAGTGCACAGGTCCCTTGCCGTGGCGATTGCCGCGATCGGCGCCCTGGCTCTGCTGCGCGGTTTCCGCCGGCATCGCCGGGCTCGTGTGCTTCTGCTGCTGACCTCGGGTCTGGCTACGATCTTCGCCGCCGCCTGGTGGGGCGATCATCTCCCGCACCACTGGATGGAGGTCGCTGTCACGTTTGCCGGAAGCACGCTGATGATCACCGCACACCGCATGAACCATACGTTCTGTCGCGAGTGCTCCTGTGCCAATCACTGCCGGTGATCGCACGCGAGCGCTGCATCGGCGCAGGGGGTGAAGCTGCTCACAGGCTACGGCAGGCAGCTCATGATCGAGTCGCCACGCCAGCACATGCGGCCTCCGTCATTGAGGAAGGGGAGGGAGGCGGAGCTTCCTTTTCAGCTTCAGGTACTGCGTCGAGGGTAGCTGCACCAACAGTGGTCGGGCGTCGGGATTGAGCCACTCGAGGAGGGATCGGATCTGCGGCTCGGGCATGGCCGTACATCCCTCGGTCCCGGCATCTTCGCCAGCCCAGATGTGAACGAAGACGCAAGACCCAGCGCCAGGCTGTGCTGTTGGATTCTGCTCAAGGACGATGCCCAAGCGGTACGCTTCGCCGGCATCACGCATATGCTCGGCGCTGTGCCAATCAGGGGCTACGCTTGAGCGGTCCAGCAACTGATTGTAGAAACGTGAGTGAGGATCATCGACGCACTCTGTCGACGGTGTGAGGAACAGGTAGGGCAATCTCGACCCGCTGGGTTTTTCGGGCGCGTAGCCGAATGTGGTCCCTACACGGAACATACCGGCGGGTGACCTGTGGTCGCCTTCGCGTTTCGAGGGGTCGCCCGAGCCACGGAGGCTGCGATTGGATGTCGTTCCGACGGACCATCCCAACCCAGCCTTGCCGACGACAACCGCGATCGGACTTCCTACGGCAGCCCACTCCGCTCCAGCAGCGTTTCGCTGAAAGCGCTGCATCGTTCCATGCAAAGCACTCCAATCCGAAGTCGTCACGACCAGAAGCTGCGAGGAACTTGCAAGCGGGGAGACCCGATCGGCGTGGTTGCTCCAGGCGGTAGCGGGCGCAGAAAGGGCCAACAAACACCACAGCAGGAGACACTTCATCTGGGCACCGTTTCGGAACACGATCTTACAGCAAGGTGTGCTGGTGAGGGTAAGGAGCAACAGCGTTTTCGCGCGTTGCTTCAGCCGCTGACGGAAGAGGGCTGGCGACCCGGGGTGACCGCGACTCGGTTTTCGTTAGCATTTATGATGAAACGAAGGGCCAGAGTTTCCATGTGTGTCGGCAGAGAACGGCTCAGCTACGATACCCTCAAGCTTTGAGCTTGGGAGTGCAGTTCCTGTCCAATGGAACTCTCGATTGAAGGCTCACCCGCACCTTGCCTTGCTCGTCTACAAAGTTGCTGGGCGTGGGCATCGAGATCCGGTGGTCTATTCGCTTCCGTGTTCTTAAATCGCTGCGCAGTCTGGAACGTGGCCTTCGGGCCAGGTCACAAAGAGGTTCTCCATTGAAGTTTAGGCTCGTGCTTCCGATGTTCGTCATGTTGGCAGTCCTTCCAGACCTGGCCGCCCAGTCGAAGCCAGCCCAGCCGGTGGTCACACGGGCGACCTTGCAGAACGGTATGCGCGTCGTCATAGTCCGCAATACGCTGGCGCCGGTGGTCACCGTGGAAGCCAATTTCCTGGTAGGTGGGGACGAGACCCCCGCTGGGTTTCCCGGCATGGCGCACGCGCAGGAACACATGGCGTTTCGCGGCTGCACCGGCATGACGGCGGATCAGACTTCGGCCATCTACGCGCAGCTTGGTGGACGAAACAACGCAGACACGCAACAGAACATCACGCAATACTATGCCACGGTGCCGGCCGCCGATCTCGACGTCGCACTCCAGGCGCAGGCAAGCTGCCTTCGAGGAGTCGACGACAGCGATGCCGAATGGAATCAGGAACGTGGGGCAATCGAGCAGGAGGTAGCGCGGGATCTCTCCAATCCGACGTATAAGTTCATCAGCCGGCTGAACGAGGCGATGTTTGCCGGAACGCCGTATGCGCACGACCCACTCGGGACCAAGCCTTCGTTTGACGCGACCACCGGCGCCATGTTGAAGGATTTCTACACCAAGTGGTACACCCCCTCGAATTCGGTCCTTGTCGTGGTTGGAGATGTGGATGCGGAACAGACCCTGAACAAAATCAAGCAGCTTTATGCCGACATTTCCAACCATCCGGTTCCCGCTCACCCAACCGTCGACCTCAAGCCGGTGACGTCTGAGAGCTTTACGCTCGACAGCAATCTTCCATACATCCTGGGCTTTCTCGCCTACCGGCTTCCCGGAACAGATTCGCCGGATTTCGCGGCCGTGCAGGTGCTCTCCGATGTGCTTGCCAGCCAGCGCGCGGATCTTTACGGGATGGTTCCGGCGGGAAAGGCCCTCGCGGCTCAGTTCGCGGTGGAGGAGAGCTATCGGCAGGCGAGCGTCGGTTTCGGCGTCGTTGTGGAACCTGCCGGGACCGATCCGGCCCCGGCGATGGCGGAGATGCGGCAGATCCTCACGGGCTACGCGAAGAACGGGGTACCGGAGGATCTCGTTGCCGCAGCAACACGAAGCGAGATCGCACAGGCGGAGTTCCAGCGAAACTCGATTCCGGGCCTTGCGAATCTCTGGTCAAATGCCGTTGCCGCGGAAGGCCGCAACACGCCCGAAGAGGACCTGGATGCGATCCGGAAGGTGACGCTGGCGGACGTCAACCGGGTGGCGAAACAATATCTGCTCAACGTCGGCACGATCAGTGCAGTTCTGAAGCCCGTGCCTTCCGGGCAGGCGGTCGCGGGGAAGGGTTTTGGTGGAGGAGAGCAGGTGACGTCTGCTCCGACCAAGCCCGTGCAACTTCCCAACTGGGCAGGCGCGTCGCTTGAGCAGCTGAAACTTCCCGCGAGCTCCGTCAACGCATCCGACGTCACGCTCGCGAATGGAATCCGGCTGATTGTCCGGACCGATACGACCAGCGCCACCGTGTCGGTGTTTGGCGCCGTGAAGCAGAACTCCGACCTCGAAACACCGCCCGGGCAGGAGGGTGTTGCGGACGTGCTGGACGGGCTGTATTCCTACGGCACGACGACGCTCGACCGGATCGCGTTCCAGAAGGCACTGGACGACATCGCCGCCAATGAGAGCGCCGGGGCGCGCTTCTCGCTCAGCGTGCTTAAGGAGAACTTTGCACGCGGTGTCGAGCTGCTGGCAGACAACGAACTCCACCCGGCACTGCCGGCCGAGGCATTCAAGGTCGTTCAGGAGCAGACGGCGCAGTTTGTCGCGGGGAGTCTCCAGAGCCCTAGTTACCGGACGGCCCGAGCTCTTGATTTAGCCCTTCTGCCGGCAAACGATCCGACGCTGCGCGAGGTCACGCCACCTTCGGTCGCGAAACTCACGCTCGACCAGGTCAGGCAGTACTACGCCGCGACCATGCGACCCGACCTGACGACGATCGTTGTGATCGGCGATGTAACGCCAGGGGAGGCGAAAGCCACGGTTGAGAAATGGTTTGGCGGATGGAAGGCGACAGGCGCCAAACCCGACACCAAACTGCCATCCGTGCCGGTCAATAAAGCTTCAGCGCAAAATGTTGCGGACACTGAACAGATCCAGGATTCCGTTACGCTTTCCCAAGAACTCGCTCTGAACCGTTTCGATCCTGACTACTATCCTCTGCAGCTCGGCAACCACGTGCTCGGAGGAGGTTTTTATGCAACGCGTCTTTATCACGATCTCCGCCAGGTGGCCGGGTATGTGTACAGTGTCGACGTTGGGTTGAGCGCATCGGAGACTCGGGCCACCTACACGGTGACCTACGGCTGCAACCCGGAGAACGTGTCAAAGGCTCGCGCTCTTGTTGAACGAGACTTGAATCAGATGCGTACCGAACCCGTGTCCCCTGGAGAACTGCACCAGGCCAAGGCCCTTCTTCTGCGACAGATTCCGCTTAGCGAGTCAAGCGAGGATGCGGTGGCGGGAGGTCTGCTGGCGCGCGCGCTGATCGGGTTAACGCTCAATGAGCCTGCCCTCGCGGCAGCTCGGTACGCGGCACTGAATGCGAAAGACGTGCAGGACGCGTTCGCACGCAGGATCGGAACAACGAACCTGGTTCAGATCGTCCGGGGACCCACACCACAGTAGGCCAGGGATCGCCATGTGTGGTCGCCGATCTTACAGGCTCCCGCCAATTGCTTCGACGCGACCCTCGGTTGACTTGAAGGCGCCGGTAAGGGGACGAGACGCCGAAGCCGCTCGGTCTCGCCACAGAGGCCATATACGATACGAGGTCATAAGGATGCCAGCGACGACACGCAAAACGAAACAGAAAGACGCGATCCGGTCTGCGTTTCTCCACGCAGATCGTCCTCTCTCCCCCGAAGAGACGCTCACGATGGCGCAGGGTGAAGTCAACGGAATCAGTATCGCGACGGTATATCGCAACATCGGCGCGCTTGTGGACGAGAGATGGCTGACCCCGGTCGAGCTGCCAGGCGAGGCGAGACGGTATGAGGTGTCGGGCAAAGATCACCACCACCACTTCCACTGCAAGACTTGTGGGAAAGTTTTCGAGCTGGAAGGCTGCGCGATTGAGTTGAAACCGAAGCTCCCGCGGGGTTTTCGCGCAAGCGGGCATGAGTTCTTTATGTACGGCAGCTGTGCTGCATGCCGGTAGCGATGGTGGTCCGGTACATTACACGCGGAGTTA
Organism: uncultured Acidobacteriaceae bacterium; assembly: GCA_964243475.1. Classification (GTDB taxonomy): domain Bacteria; phylum Acidobacteriota; class Terriglobia; order Terriglobales; family Acidobacteriaceae; genus Edaphobacter. The sequence goes on from CAXTEU010000014.1 coordinate 54,871, forward strand.
CGCGAAGGTCTGCGATTTTCTTTAGTGATAGGCGCAGCAGTGTTCCCCGCGTAGCGTGAGCACAGCCGCCCGGATCAGAATGGGAACCAGGGCAAGCGCGGCGGCGCTGTCGGCCCAGGTGATACCAAACATGGCGTGCGCCAACAAACCGAGCAGAACGATTCCTGCCTGGTAGGTGCAGAAGTCCGTTTGCTTGGCATCCGTCATCATGGCGTTGCTTCCAAGGGCATGTCCGACGCGGCGCTTTTCCCGAGAGAGCAGGGGCATGGCGACAACCGCCGCCGCGGTGATAGCCACTCCGGCTGCTCCGACCCCGGCGTACTCGTGCCGGTAAAGCCGCAGCGACGCGTCAACGAGTATGTAGCTTCCAAGCGCAAAGAGGCAGGCAGCGGATATTCGCAAACTGACCCTCTCGGCTCGGTGGCGACGGTGATGGTTCATCTCGTGGGACATGCGCCACCATAAGGCATACACGGAGACCACCTCGATCAGACTATCCCAACCGAATCCGGCCAGAGACACGCTGCCGCTTCTTGACGCACTCCAAAGAGCGACGCCGGCCTCGGTCGCGGCCCAGGCCATCGTAAAGACTTCAAGTCCTTTGCCGTACCGGGCGAGCGAGGCTCTGCGGGCGGGAATCAGTTCGGAGCTCTGCATCGGGAGGCTCCCTCGTAACCACAGTGAGACAGGCCTGGTCAGGAGGCTTTCCCGATGAGCATGTTGGCCAAGTAAATCAGGAGCGAACCAAGAAGAACGGAGGGAAGAAGAAATCTGCGGGGACCCTCGGCTCTGCGTATTTCCGGAAGAAAATCACCGGTCGCCATCTGGAGGAAAAAGCCGGCGGCAAGGGTCAGCAGGAAAACGGATCCATGAAGCGGAATCACCCACCATGCCGTCAGGAGTCCCCCCAAGAAGGGAGCGATCGCATCCGCCAGAAGGAAGAGAAAGTCGGTGACACCAGGCTTCTCCCCGCCTGTTGTCAGAATGACGGTGTTCATCCCGTCTCCCACATCGTGTGCGGCGATGCCGAAGGCGACGGCATACCCGGCGCCATGCGCTGCCGCATACGCTGCGCCAATCGCCATGCCGTCTCGAAAGCTGTGAAAGATCAGCATGGACGCTCCGGCGCGCCGCACGGCGAGGCCCCCGAGCCGAGAGCGCCGTAGCCGTCGACCGAGGCCGTCCACGGCAACATCGATGGAATGAAAGATGAGAAAGGAAAGAAGAGTTAGAGCTAAGACATCGGCACAAGGCAGGTCTGCCGTGGTCCCTAGGTTGATCGCCTCAGGCAGTAAATCCAGGAAGGCGGCGCCAAGCAGGATGCCCGCCCCGATCGCAATGAGCAAATTGATGTAACGACGAAACCGAACCGCGAGGACGCCACCAATCAGCGTCGAAAGGATCGGAATAGTGAGCAAGAGAAGAGGCACAGATACGAATGATAACGCATGCGCAGTAGCGACCTGGATGGCCTGAGCCTTAGGAGTCGATCTCCTCACACGTCATTCTCACTGAGCAACAACCCACTTGCGCATTTCGCCGTGGGTCAGCGACAGGAGAACATCAGCCAAACATCACGTCTTTACCAGTGCTTGTGCGCAGTGGCTACTCCTACCTGCGCGGAGTGTGAACACATGGAGTTTGAAGGCAAGTACCAACAGACCGTCCTTTCGGAGCACCGCCACTCGGCATCGTCGGTCCGACGCTGCGGACCGGCCTGAGGTGCCGGATCCCGCGCGGACACGTTATTTGGTGTAGCAGTCCGCTTCGGCCGGCACTGCCCTGAGACCGAATGCTGTTTTCTCGATCTGCTCTCCTTCACCGTTATTCATTCCAGCGGCGATCGACCAAGTCGTCCTCCGGGAGTTGGCTTTCGAGCAAGAGCCTAACTAGATGTATTGAGAGGTCCCACGTTGTCTTGCGAAGGTGTCCTACTGTGTCTCAGACAGAGATGATCGAAAGCTGGCCGTGGCTCACTGCTTTGAATGTGGTGGCCAGAGACGGGATCGAACCGCCGACGCCGGCCTTTTCAGGGCCGCGCTCTACCACTGAGCTATCTGGCCTTGGCGTGTGCTGCGCGCTTTGCAGTGCCAAGAGCGGCCAAGCGCGTGCGATCGCTGCTCGAAGAGTCGTGGCAACGTTTCCTGGTGGGGAACAGCCTGACGGGAGCGTGCCGGAGACCGAAGCCGCCGATCGCGGATGCAGAGCTGAGTATAGCAACGGGACACGGAATCGGCCAAACGCCCGCGCGACCCTGAGCTTCGAAGCGATCGGCCTGCGAATCGCTTGACACCACCGTGTCGGCATCGGCACCGGCACGGTCCGGTTCTGACCTACCGCCCGTCCTGTGCAATCCGTTTTGGGAATCACAGGAGAATAAGCGGCGAAAGGTGTTGGTGCGATGAGGCACGGGCGATACACTAAGCATGCGGCGAACACGTCAGGGTCTCTGGACCAACAAGACGACGTGAGACATGGGACCACAGGGAGCGGGAGGTGGCGTGATGGCGGCGGCAGAAGCAGTATCTCCGGAGACGGCAGGAACTGCATCTGATCCGGCCGACGCCGCGCCTTCGTCGGAGTCGTCTTCGCTCAAAAAGACAGTCTGGGGATTGCTGGATCAGGGCACGGTCAGTGCCGGTAATTTTCTGACCAACCTGCTTCTGCTGCGCGTGCTGACGCCGACCAACTTCGGCACATACGCGCTTGTGCTGAACGCGATTATATTTCTCAACACTGTGCAGCAATCCCTCGTGGGGTACCCGCTCTGTGTTCGCGGAGCACAGACGCAAGGGCGGCGGTTTCGATCGGTTGTTCGAGCTGCCTTGCTGGCCGCCTTCGGCCTTGGTTTGCTGAACGCGCTGGTGATGCTGGGTATTTGCGGATATTTGGGGCGTCTCGGCCTGTTCGTTCCAGCGGCATTCGCCCTCATTTTCTGGCAGCTGCAGGATACCGCCCGGAGCGGCTTCATCTCGCAGCTACGGCAAAAAGCAGCACTTCCCGCCGATGCCATCAGCTACCTGGGCCAGGCTGTGCTTGTGGGCATTCTGGCCCGGCTCCACCTGGTCACGATCGTCGGCGCCCTCTGGCTCATTGGCGCTACGTCGCTCGTCGCGTTTGGCGTGCAACTGTGGCAGCTTCGACCCACGCAGGCTGATCCCGGCGAACTCCGGCCGATGTTTCGCGATTTCTGGATGCTCGGACGATGGAGCGTTCCAGCACGATTTACGGGTTTCTTCACCCTGCAAGCCTTCCCCTGGGTAATCGCCTTTCGCCATGGGACGGCCGAGGTCGCAACCTACCAGGCGCTTTTTCAGCTCATCGCTCTCTCAAATCCAATCCTGGTCAGCATGGGAAACCTGATTATTGCCTCGATTGCCCGGTCAGCCGGACGGCAGGTCCGGGCCGGCGCCAAGTTCATCGTCCTCGCACTGGGGTTGGTGGGCGGCTACCTCCTTCTCCTGTCGATCGCCGGGCCGGGATTGCTTGGCATCCTCTATGGCAGACACTCAAATTATGTGGGGCAGATGCCGCTGCTGCGCATGTTTGCGCTGGCGTGGATGTTTGAGGCGGTGGCGCTGGTCTCCACGGCGACGCTGGGCGGCTTGGAAAAGGTCAAGGGGCAATTCTGGATTCAGCTGAGCGGGTGCATTTGCGCGCTGGCCGTCGCCCTGCCCCTGGTCTATCGGCGCGGCTTGCCGGCAGCTGCGCTCGGCCTCTTTATGGTCAACGTAGTCCGCGCGATCGTGGGTGTCGCCCTTGTGCTGCGGGCACAGCGGTCCGTCGACAACGGAGACGCTCCGGACAAGCCCATTCTGGCCGAGGTGGCGGGAACGCATCTGGCGCAGGACGATCAGGCGACGGTGATCTAACGAAGGAGGCGACGCATGCAGACCGTGGTCATGACATCGACGAAACAGGCAGCGGTCGACACAGGCACGGCGTCGGCGACTGCGCAGCAGCGTCGGCGGTGGCTGGCCGTGCTCATCGGCGCGATCTACAGCATCTCTTTCTGGAAGTTTGTGAAACGTGATCCGCTGGGCGGATCGCTCGGCATCGAGGCCGTCCTGGAGATTGGGTCCGTCATGTTCGCTTGCGCCCTTACGGTCACGATGGCCATGGGTCAGGGGTTGCGACGCCGCTTCGGGCCAGTCCCGGCAATGCTCTATCTCGGTCTCTTTGGACTGTTCACCACGGCCTCAGCGTTTCGTTCCTTCAGCATATCGCTCAGCCTCACAAAATCCGTGCTGTTCTTCGCCGTCGTAGGCATGGCCTATCTCCTGGCGCAGATGGATCTATCCTGGGAGTTCCTGGAAGGCATTTACGCCGGGTTTGTCGCTACCGTGCTGCTCGGGCTAGCGGTTGGAGCAGCCTTTCCCAGCCGCTACCCGATGATCCTGTCCGAAGAGTTCACTGGCCGAAACCGTCTGGCCTTGTTTGACACGCACCCGAACGGCGTTGGGGAAACGTGTGCGCTCATGTTCTTGCTCGGCTGGCTGCTTGGTGGACGACGACGCTGGATCACACAGGTTCTGCTGCTGGTGGTCAACATTCTAGCCGGCGAAAGGACCGCCTCTTCGGCGCTGGTCGGCATCGGTTGTCTGGCCTTTCTTTTGGTGCGGCGATGGACGCCGGTGCGGGCGTTTGGCGTCGCTGTGGTAGTGGCCGCTGTGGCCGTAGGCCTGACACTCGAAACCTCCAACGTCGCGAACGTTCTGCCAGAAAAATACCTGGCCAGCGTGCAGGGCATCTACGGCAAAAATGCGGCGAGCGAACTCGAGACGATGGACGGTCGTCAAGAAGTTTGGGCCGCAGCGCTCCGACTCGCGGGGAACGGCGTGCTTATCGGCTACGGCTTCGAAGGCGCGCGCGAGGCGCTCATCCAGGCCGTAAGCTGGTCGGGCCAGGCGCATAACGCCGAGCTCGAACTGATGCTGGACGCCGGCATCGTGGGCTCGGCCATGTTTGCCCTGGCGTGGTGGATGCTGGTTGCGATGTCGCTGCAGGGAGACCGAGAGTGGATCGTGAAAGTCGGAGCCATCCAGACACTCTTCTTAGTGATGTCGATCGTCGGACCCATTTTCGACTTCTACTCGTTCATGGCGGAAGCTCTGGGGATCTCGCTCGCGTACCTTGCGTTGGAGCGCGCCAGCCGCGCCCGGGAGGTGGCCAGCGACGAACTCAAGGGTCGCCTGCGGGATGGCCGGAGCTTCCGCAGTTGGGAGACGGCCGGCTCCGCACACTAACGTCGGTTTCGGCAGGACACGTTCACTCGACGGCAAGAGTCATGTTTCGCGGCATAGGCGAGCCTGACTCAGCAGGTGCGAGTGGGATGGCATCACACTTGTGACACGCTAAGGAGACCTTCGTGTCGGGAGACGAGAGTCTTGCCAGCCAGAGTAAGGTGCGGCATCTTCACATCGCGCCCGACCCCTTCATCACGGCGGGAATGGTTTGGAAGAGGATCTTAACATCCAGCCACAGGCTCCAGCGGTCGATGTAATCGATGTCAAGCTCCATCCAGCGCTCGAATCCAATCGACGACCGCCCATTCACCTGCCACAGGCAGGTGATGCCCGGCTTGACCGAAAAACGGCGGCGATGCCAGTCCTCAGAAAACCCGCGGTAGTCACGCAAAGGCAAAGGACGCGGACCGACCAGACTCATGTCGCCAAGCCAGACATTGAACAGCTGCGGCAGCTCGTCAAGACTGGTCTTGCGCAGGAAACCGCCGATGGGCGTAATCCGCGGATCCTTGTCGAGCTTGAAGGTCGGTCCTTTGGACTGGTTGAGGTGCTCGATCTCGGCCATCCGCTTTTCCGCATCGATCACCATGGTGCGAAACTTGTGAATGCGAAACCGGCGCTTACCCTTTCCCAGGCGTTCCTGGTTGAAAAAGATAGGTCCGGGCGAGGTAAAACGGATTGCGAGAGCAATGGCCAGAAGCACCGGAGACGCAAGCAGAATCGCAAGGGACGAGACGGTAAGGTCGAGTGCCCGTTTCAGGAGCAGGCTCCAGGAGCTATGGGACGACTCCGTCACGGTCATCAGGTTGCGTGCCGGGGCCAACGCTTCTTCGGAGGCTCCCGCCTGAAGATTGAAGATCGTTCCCTCGTACCGGACCAGGATGCCCTGCTCGCGGCACCAGTCCACAATTTGTTGCGCAAAAATATAAGACGAGGCAAGCGGCAGGGCGATCACGACCTCGTCGATGGGAAGCGACCGTAGTTGGTCCAGCGTGCCCATCTTGCCGCCGTCAAGCAGTTTGTCTTTATAGCGTTGCGGGGCATCACTAAAGTGCCAGTGGTCGTCGATAAAGCCAACCAGCCGGTAGCCGTAGGTGGGGTGCTCGACCAGGTTGGCGGCGAGCGCGACGGCCCGACGATTTGTTCCCACGACGAGCACATTCCGCAGGTTACGGCCATGTTGCCGGAACCTGCCCATGGCGAGCCGGCCGAGACCCCGTGTGAGCAGAAATAGGGAAAACGTACAGACCCAGAAGACGAGCAACTCCAAAATCAGCGCGCGCGAGGTGAGCGGAAGATTCCAGCGCGAGATGACCAGCCAGCAGCCTGCCCAGAAGGTCACGCAGGTGGTGCCCAGGGCAAGCGTGGCGGCCTGATCCCGGAAGCGTGCCATGGAGTACGTGCGATAGCCACCGGCGATCACCATGGAATAGTGCCAGACCAGGCCGAGGATCGCGGTAATGAGCAGTTGTCGAAGCGGATGGTGCAGCAGAACGGCATCTTCGCCCCAGAGGGGGCGATACACAAGCGCGGAGGCGATCAGAAGACTGGCCCCGCAAATGACCAGATCTCCGAGCATCCAGATTTCGAGTAGGGTTCTCCTGTTGACGTGGGTCATGGCTTTACCTCATCTGAGTACGTGTAGGTTTCGCGCAAATTACAGCAGCCGGTAAAGCTTCTCCGGAATGGGAAATGTGCGGTCGAGCAGAATGGCACCGAGCAGGGGGATCTCGACAGCTTGAAGTTGGTTGCGAACGGCTTCGATGGCGGCTCGACGGGTTTTGGAGGCGCGGACGATCAGAGCGGCTCCATCGAGCCGATCGGCCTGCGAAAGAAGTTCAGGGTAGGCCAACAGATTGTCGGCATGCAGGATAAGCGTGTTGCCGGCCGACCGTATCTCGGAAAGGCGCCTCTCTATAGAGTCCGGAAGATTGTCGGGCACAGAATTTCGGTCCATTCGCTCGAGCACGAGATTGCCTGGCTTGCGGCCAAGGGCGAAAAGTTCTTTGCCCACCGATACTTCGCGCGGCTCGCCGAGGCAGAGAACATGCACGCTGCGTCCGCGGGCGGCCAGAGCTGCGCCGATGCCGATGGCAACCCAGGTAGAGGCATCCGGGCCGAGGCCGATTTCGCCGATCAGAACGGATCGCCGCTTTTCGGCTTCGCGGGTAAGGAACATCGCGTGCGTCAGGCGTTCGATTTCCGCACGGGTCTCGCGCGTCAGCGATGCCAAACCCTGATAAGGCAATGCCGTCAAGGTCGACGAACTCTCCGGCTCAGCTCGGCCAAGCTCGGTCGCTGGAAGAAACTTGGTTGCACTTGCCATCACGATTTCCCGCCTTCCAGATAGACCTCACGACCGAAGCGGCCTAGGACGGGCAGCTGCAAAACGTCCATCAGTTCTGCGCCGGTACGAATGGTGGGATCGAAAAGGTCAAACAGGAACGCGGCGCCCAGGCTTAAGATTCCGCCTGTGAACAGGGTAGCAGCAAGAACGGCCGGCACGGGATTTTCTCTCAGGGCAGGTGTGGCGGCCGGCTGTACGACCACCACGTTCAGGATGCCGTTCTTGTCCAGAGCCGTCGTCATACGCGCCTGCTCCAGCTTATCCACATACAGCTGATACTGATCCTTTTCCGTCTTCACGTCGCGAAGCAGGGCGTCCTGGGAGATGTCCTTGTCCGTGAGGTCTTCAGCTGAGGTTTTAAGGCCGGCCGTTGACGTGGTAAGCTGCGCATCTTTCGCTCGCAAACCGGAAAGCTCCGCCCGAACCTTGCTGAGATCGCCTTCCAGAGCCAGCCGGGTCGGATTGATGCCGGAGGCATTGAGGCGGACCGGTGCCTGGGTCTGGGCGTCCAGCATCAGCTGCGCCGTAGCAATCTGCCGATCCACGTCCTGCACCAGGCGATAGTGCTCGTCGTACTTGGCAAGAAGTTGTTGACGCTGGAGTTGTAGGTTCAGCAGGGTGCCCTTCAGCTGGTTCAGCAGCTGCGGGTTGTCGGACAGGGAGCTGTCGGTCGAGATACGCTGTGGCTGGTGAACCATCTCACTGGCGATCGCGATTTCGCGGGCCTGGGCATCGGCAATCGCGGCCTGCGTCTCCAAATGTTCGCCTTTAGTGTCGTTCAGCTGGCGAAGGGTTAGGTCGCGCTGCAGATCGGCCGAAACTACGCCGGTCTGTCGAGTAAAGGCGGCCAGCTTGTCCTGCGCGGCCTCCAGCGCGTGGAGATGCGCCTTGACCTGCTGGTCGAAGAAGCTTACCTGAAAGTCGCGGTCCGGTGCGTCGCTCTGGCGAGCAAGGTAAAGCTTCGCCAGGGTGGCCAGCACCAGACGGGCCTGCTCCGGCGAGGTGCCCTGAAACCGTGCGGAGATCAGGTTGGTCTTGGTGACGGGCGCCACCGTCAGGTGGGTCTGCAACCTGCGGACAGCCTTCGCAATCGCGACCGGGTTGGTCTCGCCGGTGGGCACAAGTCCAGCCTGCAGCACCACCTCCCGCAGCAGGTCTTCATTTCGCAGCAGTTCGACCTGCGAATTGATCTCCTCGTCGGTCACGGCCATCTGCTGCAACTCCGGGTTGCTCACCTGTCCGGTGGTCACTACCGGATCCACCCGTTGCTTACGCACCAGGATCTTCATCTCCGCCTGGTACTTGGGCGTGAACTGACCCGAAAGCACGAAGCCCGCCACCACCAGCAGAAAGCAGACAACCGCAATGGTGCGCTGCCGGAAGACGCGTGCGGCGAGTTCCCGGCGAGTGGGAAGCAGCGATTTCGATTCGAGCAGATACATAGAGGAGGAGACCTCGATTTCTTGGACGCGCCGGGTCAGAAGGTACTCGGGGCAAGATAGGCGCCCATGCTGGCATTTGGGAGATAGGGCTTGATTTTGGAGGCCCTGTTCTGGGGAACGTAGATGATGTCTCCAGGCAGAACGCGAACATCTTCCGTGATGCCATTGACTCCCTTCGGCTTGAGCAGGGTGGCGACGTCGATAATATGGGACTCGTAGGTGCCGTTGCCGAGGGGGCGAAAGACGACGACCTGCTTTTTACTGGCGCGCTCGTTGAGCAGGCCTCCGGCTTCGGAAAGGGCCTGCATCAGCGTGACATCGCTGCGCAGTTCGTACCGACCCGGCTTGCCGACCTCTCCGCTGGCATAAAAAGATGGCTTAAAAAAATCCTTGAGCACGATGGAAACCACCGGCTGGTTCAGGATCCCGGCGTATGCCTTCGCGATCGACGCCTGCAGTTCGGTGACGGTTCTGCCGGCGGCCTGCACGCGGCCAACCTCCTTGAGCACAACATAGCCGTCCGGTTGCACCGTCACGGTCTGGTTGTACTCCGGCGAGAAGGCAAGCTCGACCTCGAAGACGTCGCTCAGATGCAGTCGGTAGTCTTGGCGTAGGCAGAGATCGCTGCTCGGAGGTGTGCACGGCGGTTCGGCGGCAGGATTCTGCGCAGCAACAACTCCGCACAAGACCACGGCAGCAAGAATAAGCACGCAGGAAGATCGATCGGCGCGATACATGGTTCCTCTCAGACCAGCCCTTCCAGAACGACGGAAGAAGGCTCGATGGACGTGTGAGTGGCCATTACGGCAAATCCGCTGTCGCCGTTATCATGACGAACGACCTGACCCTCGACGCGGAGAACCCGTTCCATCGGCTCTACGTCCACTTCAGTCCCGTTCCAGGTTAGATCGATCTCCACCAAAACGGCAGCGCCCATCGACGGCAACCCCTCTGAGCAGATGCATACCCCACCCGAACTGACGTTCCGCGTGGTCCCAAACCCGAAATTTAAGTTTCCCATTTTGGAAGCCCACCAGAACCGGCAGGCAGCGTGGATCTGAAACCGCGCTCGGAGCCGGACGGGTGAGGCGAGTTCAGCAGAGGCGTAGAGGGCGGGGCTGGTCATCATAGGCAACTCGGCACTGTCCACAGCCTAGAGCGAAGGTGCCGGCCCGGCAATGGACAGGACGGCTCGGAGCAGATCTTCTCAATGATGTCTGCAAAGTGCAATCTGCCCAACAGAAGCATGACCGGGTATAAATTCCCTCTAAGTCGGAAATTCTTTCTAAGTCGAACTATGATTTGCAGGCTATTCACCACTTAGCCGTTTTCCGCTATCTCGCCTCTGCCGCTTCTGTGTCATTCCTCAGGAAACAGTCTTGTTTTATTTTTGCAAAAGGTTGCTAAGGTGTCGGCCTAAATTCTCAGCAACTCGTGTAGCATTGCCCCACCGGCAATATAGAAGGTGGATTTTTAGTTGCTTCATGCAGATGACGTTCCGGGGTACCGGGTAATCTGCGATGCCGCAACTTGGGCCAATCGGAGCGTGGAGTCATGTGGGAGCGAGGCTACGCCGCAAACAGGAAGACGGGGAGATCACGATGAGAGTTGTACAACTTGTGGCATGCATGTCTGCGCTGTTCCCTTTGCCGTGCTCTGCGGCCACGTACTACGTGTCGAACGCTGGATCGGATACCAACTCCGGCACGGTGTCGTCGGCTCCCTGGGCCACGTTAGCCAAGGTCAATGCCATCGACCTCCAACCGGGTGACACGGTGGCTCTGCAACGCGGCAGTACCTGGGCGGAGACGCTGAAGGTCACGCATTCCGGCGTCGAGGGCAGGGTTATTCAGTACGTTTCCTACGGAAACGATCCTGTCGCGCCGACGATCACGGGTGCCAACGACTCGTCTTATGGCATCGACGTAAATTCCGTTCAGTACGTCACGCTGACGCACCTGACTACCTCCCATGCCCTCGACGGCGTACACACCAATTGCGTCAATAATGTTCTGATCGACCACATCACGTCGGAGTACAACGCGGACTCCGGTGTGCTGATCGCCGGTGGTGCGGATTGCACATCGAACAACCTGACGGTTCAGAATTCGATGTTCGACAACAACTACAACAACGGCCTGATCGATATCATCAGCGGCGACCATATCGTGGTGCAGAACAATATCGTGCACGATAATTACGCGGCGATCGAGTACGGCGCGGGTATTCGGTTTGTGAGCTACAACGAAACGCGGCAGACCAATGTCCACGTGCTCAATAACAAGATCTTCAACACGGGCCGCAAGCTTGCAAGCATCCCGAGCAACTCCGGTAACGGCATTCACATGGATACGATGGGCGACGGTATGGTGGTGTCGGGCAACACCTCCTACGACAACCTGCAGTTCGGCATTCAGGTGGAATGGTCTGGAACGACGGGATCACACCTGGTGACCGGCAACACGACTACCGGCAACCTGTCGATGGGCCTCGTAATCTATCGCCGGAGCTGGGGCGTCGTGATCACCAACAATGTGTCCACCGGCAACCTGCGCAACTGCGTGGTGTGGGGTGAGTTCGGCGGCGGAGATCCCGTCGGTATGCACAACAACGTCTTCTCCAATAACTTCTGCCACGATCCCCTGCCCGGCGGACAGAACTTTTCGATCGCCTACGGCGCGGATAACGTCGAGTACGGCTCCGGCAATACATACCTGAACAACTGCCTCGGCAACGGTGGTCCGAACTCTTTCCAATGGGGGAACGCGACCTACATCACGCCTTCGGCGCTGGAATCAGCGGCGGGCACGGTCCTCAGCCTCAGCTGCTCGACCGCAGAAACGGAAGCCGAAAAAAATTAGCACCTCCGCACCAGCAACATCCGCCCGTCCAGCGCTTGGCTTGAAGCCAGTCTCTGGACGGGCGGTTTCGTTTACGCAAGTGAAACCTGTAACAAGACGAATAGCATCGAGCTACCAAATTCCTGGGAAAATCGAGCCTGTCGAGTCACTCGTTGACACTCTTACGTTAGCGGTGCTAATCTACGCAAAGTAGGGCACCGGCTCTCTGTGCCAGCGTAAGTGTTACGATCTTAGGGAGGAACGCATGGCAGACCGGAACCGGGTGGCTCCGACGCACACCATCACCCTGATGTTGGTGAATCTGACAGAGATCACTGGGGACCTGTTGCGCGGCGCACTGGAAGATCATGGTGAGATTCGCATCGTGGGGTCGGTGCGTTCCACCTCCGACCTGGAACGGGTTCTGCAGGAAATCGCTCCGGATGTGGCGCTGGTGGGCGCAGAGCTGAATCAGGATCGAGACGATGTCCTGGCTCTCCTCGAGCAGACGTCGGCACGTTGCCCGGCAGTGCGGCAGATCGTCTTCTCGCAGCAGATCGGCGATGACGATGTCGTCGCGTACTTCCGCGCCGGTGCTCGCGGTCTCATCTCCACCGCAACCACCGGACTTGCGCTGCTGGTCAAATCCGTGCGTTGCGTCGCCATGGGACAGATCTGGGCAAACTCCGAGCAGCTGGATCTGCTGGTCCGCTCGCTCTCTGTACCTCGGTCGCTGCCGATCACAAACCAGCTCGGCGACGCCATCCTGAGCAAGCGCGAAGAGCAGGTGCTTCATCTACTCGCCGACGGGCTTAGTAACCGGGAACTCGCCAAAGAGCTCTCGCTCAGTGAGCACACGGTCAAAAATCACCTCTTCCGCATCTTCGACAAGCTCGGCGTTTCCAGTCGGATTGAAGCCGTTCTATATGCAGTCAGTCAGCGGGATCAGCGTATTGCCGGCCGGATGCGACCCGAGCCGAAAAAAGAGGTGGCCAGCTCTGGTCGCGTCAGCACCAAGCCGATAGCGCTGGTCGGCGGACGACTCCTGTAGTTGGATGCTGCGTAACTTCAAGTAAGGTTTTCGAACGGCAGCAGCGCAATCCTCGGCAACTCCCACCAGCGCAGATACATCCCCCAACGGAAGTACCACCCCGACAGGGGAAGCGTTTCCGTTCAACCCTATGGTGGCGCGCACTCGTGAGGTCAGCGTGCCTGCGTGCGAGACCCGGCAAGCTGCTGCAAGAACAGAGCCACAAACCGTGGGTTGTGCTTGAGATAACGACCGGCCAGGCGGCGTGGCTCGTGCACAAAACGAAAGACCCACTCCAGGCCGGAGCGCATCATCCAGCGCGGCGCCTGAGGCTTGCTGCCGGCGAGAAAGTCAAACGCCGCACCGACGCCAAACATCACCGCGGGAATGCGTCCGACATGGTCCATGATCCAGGCCTCCTGCTTTGGGCAGCCGAGGCCGACAAACAGGATGCGCGCACCGGAGTCCGCAATGGCGTCCACGATTCCGGAGTCTTCCTCCGGTGTGAGCGGCCGGAACGGCGGCGACATGGAAAAGGTGATTTCCAAATCGGGGAAGCGCTCGCGCACCGTGCTCAGCAGGAGATCCAGGGCCGACTCGCTGCCGCCATAAAACCCGACCGGAATGCCGGACGATTCGGCGCTGCGCAGCATCGCCAGCATCGCGTCAGGGCCATACACGCGGGAAGCCAGAGGTTCTCCCAGCGCACGCAGCGCCCAGACCAAGGGCATGCCGTCCGGGTTGATCATGTCGGCGCGGTTGATGCTCTCGCGAAAGCGGGCATTATCAAACGCTTCCATCACAACGTGGACATTGGCAAAGAACAAAGCGCGCGACTCGCGGTTACGCGCCCACTCGATGCTTTTCTGCACCGTTTCTTCATAGCTACTGGTCGCGATGTTGAGTCCGAGAATGGAACGGGTGGGGGTCTCGCGATCGCAGGAAACGGCAACATTCATTGGGGAGTGCTCCTCAGAGCCATGCCGATGCCCGGTCCGCCAAAGCTATCGAACAGGCTCACCATGGATTGATAGGTGCCATCGAGGCTGAAGGTGGTACGAACCCGGCGCAGCGCATTCCCCGCCATGACGGAACGGAGCTCGGGGTCAGACAAAAGTTGATCCAGCGCCGTCGCCAGCGACGCGGCATCTCCCGGCGTAAACAGCAGGCCAGAATCTCCGTCAAGGATCTGCTCGGCAATCCCGCCCGAGCGGCTACCTACCACGGGCGTGCCGACGGCCATTGCTTCCATCACCACGCAGCCGAAAGGCTCTGGCTGAACCGAAGGCGCCACCGCCACATCCAGTGCCGCAAAGACCGAGGCTGGGTCGTCCGACTCGCCGGCCAGAATGACCAAGTCCTCCACGCCCTGCTCGGCGATGAGCGCCCGCAGCCGTGTCACCTGGTCTTCGTTGCCGGGCGAGGCAGAGCCGACGATCAGGTAGCGCGCCTCGGGATGACGGTCCCGCAGCAAACGTGCCGCGCGCACCAGCACCTCCTGCCCTTTACGATGGAACTTGATGCGGCCGACCACGCCGACCAGCGTTGAACCCACCGGCGCAAGCCGGCGGAGCTGATCCCGATGAAGCGGCGTCACCGTGCTGTCCGCGTCCGCCAGACCGTCGTAAATTACAGAAATCTTGTCTCGCAGGCTCGGGTCAAACTGATCGCGGGTACACCGCGAGATGGCAACAATGGCGTCCGACAGCCGGTGGACCAGGCGCTGGTAGGGCTTCCACAGCGCGCCAAACTCTCCCAACAACTCCCGGACATGCCACACATGGCGTCGACGAGTGAGCAGGGCGGCAAATGCTGGCGACGGAATTACCACCGTGTTGCTGTGCACCACGTCGATGCGCAGCCGCAGCATAAGCTGCGCCAGCCAAAGCACCGAACCAGGAAATTGCAGCAGAAAACGCAGGCCACCGCGCACCGACCGGAGCTGCGCACGATCGACGATCGGAAGGCTCGGATGGATGTGCACGCGCACACCGCGCGCCTCCAGCAGAGCAATCAGCGGACCATGCTCGGGAACCACGGCGTGCACCTCGTGACCGGCTTCGGCGAACCGGCTGAACACGCGTTCCATGCACCGGCTGGCGCCGTAAATATCGGCCGTGTTGTTGACAGACAGTATCCTCATGATTCGTCTAGTTCCACGGTGCGGAGACACTTCGCTCAAGGGACCTCCTCAGAGTATTCGAGGCGGCGAACTTGCGCTATGAAAAGATGGACTCTGAGCCGTTATTCTCACTCGGGACCGAAAAGAATGGCTGGACCAGTACCTTCGCTTCTTGACCCGGAATCGCCTGACCCGGACACTGAAAGCAGAGCAAAAGCCGCGTGACGAGCTTCGCCCGGTGGTCCGGTGATCCGGATCCGCGGCAAACAGAAGAGGCCGTTTTAGAAGGAGAGTGCATGAAGCAGCGTCGCCTGCTGGTCACGGGAGGAAGCGGGTTCATCGGATCCAACTTCGTTGACGAGTTGGTCCGACAGGGTGATTCGGACCTGCTAAATCTGGACGTCGTTCCGCCCAAAGACGGTGTGAATCAGAAAGTCTACCGCCATGTTGACCTGCTGGATGCGTCGGCTCTGAAGCAGGCCTTTGCCGATTTCCAGCCTACGCACGTGGTTCACTTCGCCGGGCGCACCGATATGTTCGGCGCTGAGGTCGAAGACTATGCGGCAAACCATCGCGGCACCGAAAACGTTCTTGCCGCCGCCTCCGGCACGCCCTCCATTCAGCACATCGTCTTCACCTCCAGCCAGTTCGTCGTCGGTCCGGGCAAGCTGCCCGAGGACGAGCACGATTTCCGTCCGCATACTATCTACGGGCAGAGCAAGGTGCTCTCGGAGAAGGCGGTGCGCGACGCCGATCCACCCTATACCTGGACCGTCATTCGCCCCACCAATATCTGGGGGCCGCGGCACCCGCGTTACCCCAGCGAGTTTTGGCGCGTTCTGAAGCAGGGACGCTATGTTCATCCTGGTGGCCGCCGCGTTACGCGCTGCTACGGTTATGTCGGCAATGTGGTCGATCAGATCCTTCGTATCCTAGACGGCGGCGACACCTTCCACGGCAAGGTCTTCTACGTAGGCGATGCCCCGGTGGACCTCCAGGCGTGGACCGATGCGTTCTCGCGCGAGTTGGTCGGCAAGCCGGTACGTGTGGTCCCAAGCATCGTGCTCAAATCACTCGCCAAAGTAGGAGATCTGGTCATCAAAGGTGGCGGCAAATTCCCGATCTTCTCCACACGCTTTCAAAGCATGACCGAAGACTATGTCACTCCCATGGAGCCGACCTTTGCCGCGCTTGGCCCGTCGCCGGTTTCCATGCAGGAAGGCGTACGCCAAACGGTAGCCTGGTTACGATCGCAGGACAGCTTTTGGCGGTAAACGTGCCCTGCCAGAAATGGCGGAGCCGTGTGGTAGCCTCCGGGAGGAGAACGTTACCCTTGGTTCCGCGGGCCGGACTGGTGTCCTCGCTTGAGGATGGTGTTCTGGGGTCTTGGCGACAGCGGAACACAGGAGATGCTGCTTCCGCTGCGACGTTGGACGCGGTCGGCGGGACAAAGCCCGATGCGGCTTACCCGGGAGCAACCTGAAACTGAGATCGAAGCAAGATTACTGATGCTTGGCTTAGTTGAGGCCGAGATGCAAGGGAGAGGAGCTCGACAAGAATGAGCCAAGATCAGCAAAACGCAGTGAGCATCATCGGAGCGATCTTTCGGCACAGGCGATTGCTGATCACTTTGTTTCTGTTCACCCTCCTGCTTACGCTGCTGATGACTCTGCGCCAGAAAAAGCAATACGGGTCGGAGATGAAGGTTCTGGTGCAGAACGCGCGCGAAACCGCGGTCGTCAGTTCGAAGGCCGACGCTGCGCAGAGCCTGGGTTCCGGCGCCGACTCCATCGACGCCCGCGTCAACTCGGAGATTGAGTTGCTGTCGGACAAGGATCTGTTAGAGCATCTCGCGGTTTTCCGCAGCAAACAACTGGGCGAACCGGCACCGGACCCTGGAAGCAAGCAGATGGCCTTTGCCATGGGTGGCGTCTCCGGCCGGCTCGACGTGGAACCGGTAAAGAAGTCCAACGTCATCACGCTGAACTACCTGGACTACACGCCGGATCTGGCGCAGCGCGTCCTCCAGGAGCTGGAGCGCTTTTACCTCCAGAAGCACGTAGAACTTAGCCGCCCAGCCGGCACATTCCAATTCTTCAACGGTGAGGCTAAGGCTTACGGAACGCAATTGGGTACGGCGGAAAAGCAGCTGGCGGACTTCCAGACGCAGAATCAGTTTGTCGCGCTCGATAAGGAAAAAACAGCGCTCGACGACAATCTGCATGGGCTTGAGGCGACCGGCCTGAACGAAGAAGCGCAGCTTCGATCGCTGACCAGCCAGGTGGCCGAAGTGTCGGCACGGCTGAACTCCTTAGAGGCGCGCATCACGACGACCATCACCAGCACGCCCAATCAGCAGGGCGTGCAACTGCTGATCGGCTCGCTCACCGAGCTTCGCAACCGGCGCATTACGTTGCTGGAGCGCTTCAAGCCGACTGATCGCCTGGTACAGGAGCTGGACCTTCAGATCCGCAATACGGAAGACACGCTCAGCGATCTGCGGCAGCATGACGCCGCCACGACTTCCACCGATAACAACCCGACTGTCATGACGTTGAAGCAGCAGCTGGAAGCAGCTCAGGTGCAGCGCGCAGGTGTGGCGGAAAGCCTGCGCATTCACCACTTGCAGCAGCAAAGTTACCAGCAGCGCTTGGACCACTTGCAACAGATTACGCCGGAAAACGACGCCTTGGAGCGGCAGGTTACTGAGATGCGCGGCGTCGACCAAAGCATCTCCGATAAGCGGGACGCCGCCAGGATGGAAGATCTGCTCGACGCCGGGCAGTTCGGCAATGTGGCCGTTGCGCAGCAGCCGACCTACTCCCGCATGCACGTCAAGCCTAGGCTTTCGCTCAACCTCCTTCTGGGTGGCGCAGCCGGAATTTTTCTTTGCGCCGCTGCACTTCTGATCCTCGAATCTACGCGGTCAACCGTGCTCTCGCCGGCTGACCTCGAGGGTCTTGCCGACGCGCCGGTGCTGGCCACGGTGCCCGAGCATGTCGGTCTGATCGGCCTGCTCGAGCCCGGCACCAGGTCTGGTCCTGTTAGGGCGGTGATGCAGACGGTGCGCCATGAAGCATCGTAGCAATGTTGGGTTTGGGCGTTCCGCCGTTGATGGTCTGGTGATTGGAAGAACCATGAAGCGAAAGAGTCAATCTGTCTCGCAGTCCCTCGACGCGTACCACCGGTCACAGATCCCCAAGCTGGTGGGAACGCTGTTTCGCGAGTCTGACGGCATCTCGGCGGATTCGGCCCCGTCCCGAATCTTTTCTGTCACCTCACCGCAGGCGGGCGAAGGGGTCACAACCATCGCGCTGATGATCGCTCGCGAGCTGGCGCGGCAACCCCAGCGCGAAACTCTGCTGGTGAGCACGGCAGAGTTGGCCCAGCTCACTGCCGACGATCTGCACCAGCCGGAACAGCCCTTCGCTCAGGAGCCGCTGTCCGGCGTTTGGCGCCTGTCCGCCAGCGGCAAACCGGCCGACGCGTCCCGCGCATGGGACACCGACCCCCGCTTCGTGCGCGACGTCATGCAGCACCTGCGCAGCCGCTTCGGCGTCATTATCCTCGACTCCGGCCCTCTGCTCAGCTCTCCGGACCTGCCCAAGCTCGGGCACCTGGTCGACGGAGCCGTCGTGGTCGTGGAAGCGGGCCGAAGCACGCGGCCGCAGATCGAGCACGCCCTCGAGGTGCTGTCGCTGGCTGGCTCCGTTCTCAAGGGGTTCGTGCTCAACCGGCGCACCTACCCTATCCCGGAACGCGTCTACCGCTGGTTGAGGAGCTGACACAGTGAGCCACACAATGCGACAGTTCGCACTCGTAACCGGTCTGGCCCTGGCTGTCTCGGTCTGGGCCACCGCGCAGACCTCGCCAGCTTCGGGCCAGCCTGCAGCCGATCCGGTCCAGAATCCCGGAACCCAGCCCGCAGGAACCCAGAACCCCGCGCCGGCGCCCGCTCCCGCGCCGCCCGCCGGAGGGCAGTTCCCGGCGCCCGGGCAGGTCATGCCGGAGCTGCATGTCGAGCCGGTGCGCCCACCGGTCGCGACGCCCGCCAACAACCCGCCAGATGCGCTACGGCCCTCAGCCCTGGACGGAACCTTGGGGCCCCAGGCGTCCCCGCAGCTGCGACAGCGCGAACGGTACCACATCCATGAAGGCGACCAGCTCTTGGTTGAGTTTACGTACACGCCTGAGTTCAACCAGACGCTCACCGTCCAGCCGGACGGCTTCATCACCCTGCGGGTCGGCGGATCCGTCCGCGTCGCCGGACGAACCCTCGATGAGGTGAAATCGCTCGTCGAAAACAGCGCCTCGGTGCGACTCAACGATCCGGTCGTGGTTCTGACCCTGGTCGACTTTCAGCATCCGTACTTCGTGGTTGCCGGCGAGGCGCTCACGCCCACAAAGTACGAACTTCGCGAACACCTGACCGTCCTCCAGGGTCTTATGCTGGCCGGCGGCATCCGGCCGAGCGGCAAGGAAAAGCAGGTCGTGCTGATTCACGGACTCGGTACAGCCGACCAGCAAATCTCGCTGCTGGATCTCAAAGATGTCGCCTCCAGCAAAATCTTTGAACACGACATGGACCTCTCCGCCGGAGACATTATTTTTATTCCTCGCAACAAACTCACGCACGCGATCCAGGTCATGTCGCTGATCAACAGTCCGGCAGGCTACGCCAACTCGGCCATCTATGCGTTCCACTAGGCGGGGATCTGCGCCGGTCCAGGCCCTGCCACGATGAACGTCGCATTGACGGCTAGACCACGCATCCTCTACTTGGACCATACCGCCGTTCTCGGCGGGGGTGAGCTTGCGCTGCTCGCGCTCGTCAAGGAGCTCGACCGCACACGCTTCCACCCAGTCGTGCTCCTCTTTTCTGAAGGCCCACTCCTGCCGGAGATGCAGGCCATCGCCGAAACCCACCTTCTGCCCATGCCCACGGAGCTCTTGGACGCTCGCCGCGAGTCGATGCACGGCGCCGGCGGCCTCCCGTGGCAGAAGGCCATCGGCACGCTCGGGTTTCTACGGGCTTTATCGCAGACCATCGATCGACTCCGCCCCGACCTGATTCACACCAACTCCCTCAAATCCGACATTATGGGAGGCCTTGCAGCGCGCTACGCGGGCATCCCGGTCGTGTGGCACATCCGCGACCGCATCGACGAAGATTATCTGCCCGCGCGCGCCGTCCGCATCTTCCGTGCGGCCTGCGCGGTCCTCCCGAACGGTCTCATCGCGAACTCCCGGGCGACCCTCGCCAGCCTCCATCTCCGGCACCGGAAACCGTCCGCCGTCATTAGCTCGGGCATCGATCTTCGGCCGTTCGTTCGCGCCTCCGCCGGCGCCCAGACACTCTCCGACACCATCGGCAGCGGGCGTGAGATCCGTATCGGGTTGATCGGCCGCATCTGTCCCTGGAAGGGCCAGGAGGTCTTTCTACGGGCCGCGTCCCATGTGCTGGCGCGCCGACAGAATGTCCGATTTCTCGTGATCGGCGCACCACTCTTCGGCGAGGACGCCTTTGAACGCGATCTGCGCAGGCTCGCCGCCGAACTCGGCATCGCCTCCCAGGTTGAGTTCACCGGCTTCCAGCGGGACATCCCGGAGCGGATTGCCGGGCTCGATCTGGTGGTGCACGCCTCCACGATTCCGGAGCCGTTCGGCCAGGTGGTCGTGCAGGGTATGGCCGCGGGCAAGCCCATGATCGCGACCGAGGGTGGCGGACCCTCGGAGATCCTGCGCGACGGCGTGACAGGGTACCTGGTGCCGCGCGGCGATCCGCAGAAGCTCGCCGACAAGATCGTCGCTGTTTTGGCATATCCAGCCGCGGCGGAGACGGTGGCGCGTGCCGGCCAGGCACATGCGCTTGCGCGGTACGGCACAGAGACCACGACCCGGATTGCCGAACACTTTTACGACCGCATTCTGGAGCGTGTGCGGTGATCCCACCGGTCCCGCTTAATTGGCCGTCATGCCGCTGCCGTTCCAAAATGAACCTCGCACACACCAACGTCTGTCGCGCCCCCAAAGTTTTGTTTGCATTTCAACCGGAGTTTGATATCAGTGATGCGTGAGGAGTATGCGTTGGCACGTTTCCCCGACCCTCCACCGCCTGTCAGAAGCTCGCATAACCCCAGTCGATTGCGGCTTCATGGTGACCGGTGGTTGTGTTACCTTCTCAGTACGCACTCGCCCACGCATGTTCAGCTCACGTGAGAGGCTAGCCTTTGTCTATCCCCAAGCGACCTAATCTCTCTGATAGCGGTCGCCCGTCGCGCACAGCTTTTGTTCACGACAACTTCGTCCAGGCGGGCGGAGGCGAGCGGGTGGCGGAGGAGCTTGCCCGGCTGGTGCCCGAAGCCGACATCTTCTCTACCGTTTCCGTGCCCGAGCGGCTGTCGCCGTATCTTCGTGGACGCTCCATCCATACCACCTGGATGCAGCACCTGCCGTGGATGCGCCGGCTCTATCGCCACTACTTCCTGCTCTATCCCGTTGCCGTCCAAAGCTTCTCGCTCGAGCCTTATCGCACCATCCTGTCCAGCTGCTACGGCTTCGCCAAGATGATTCGCAAACCCGAGGGCGCGCTCCATATCTGCTACTGCCACACACCCACCCGCTGGATCTGGCGCTTCGACGATTATGCAGCACGGGAAAATTTCCACCCCTGGGCCAAGGGCATCCTCCGCTCCATGGTGCGCGCCCTCAAGCGCAAAGACCTTGCGGCCGCCCAGGCTGTCGACATCATGGTCGCCAACTCCACCGTCGTCGCCGACCGGATCCGCCGCTACTACGGCAAAGAAGCCGAAGTCATCTTTCCGCCCATCGACTGCGACCGCTTCACCCCCATCTCGACCCGCGGCGATTACTACCTGATCGTCTCCCGGCTCGTCCCCTACAAGCGCGTCGATCTCGCCATCGAGGCCTGCCGCCAGCTCGGCCGCAAGCTCCTCGTCATCGGTGCCGGCCCCGACGAAGTTCGCCTCCGCCGCATGGCCGGCGACACCGTCACCTTTCTCGGGCGGGCACCCGACGAAGTCGTCACCGCGCGCATGGCCGAGTGCCGCGCCGTTCTGTTCCCGGGCGAAGAGGACTTCGGCCTCATTCCCCTCGAGGCTAACGCCTCCGGCCGGCCGTGTATCGCCTTTGAAGGCGGCGGCGCTCTCGACACCGTGATCGATGGCAAGACCGGCGTTCTCTTCCCCGAGCCCACCCCCGACTCCCTCGCCGCAGCCATCCTGCGCTCTGAATCCATCGATTGGGATCTTCCAACCATGCTGCGGCACGCACGGAAATTCGACCGCTCCGTCTTTGCCGCCAAGATGTCGCGCATTCTGGACAGGGCGCGTGCCGGCCAGGGCCGCCCAGCCGTGCTCGAGTGCGAGCAGGTCGAAGCCACCGAGCAGGTTTCGCTCTAAGGTGAGTTCCAAGCCGAGCTCCGTCATCACCGACCAGGACGCAGCAGCTCCGGTGCCTTCCTCGTCAGAACCGGTCTCTCCGGAGTCCCCCGTCCGCACCATTGGCGTTGTGCTCTGCACCTACGGCCGCCCCGAAAACCTCGCCCAATGCCTCCATGGCCTCGAACGCCAGACCCGTCGGCCCGAGGAAGTCATCGTCGTCGTCCGCGACACCGACTACGCCACGCAGGCGTATCTCCGCAGCCGCAACCCCGAAGCCCTTCCCCTGCGCCTGGTCGCCGTGACGCAACCCGGTCTCATCGCCGCGCGCGCCCGGGGTCTCACTGCAGCTACCGCTGACATCCTGGCTCTCACCGACGACGACGCCGTACCCAGGCCGGACTGGATCGAGCGCATCTTCGCCCATTTCGCCGCGGATCCCCGGCTCGGCGGCCTCGGCGGTCGCGATCAGTGCTACACCGCCGGCCTCCCGCAGCCCGCCACGGCGGATCTGGTCGGCAAGTTGCTTTGGAGTGGCAAGCACGTCGGCAATCACCACCTGGGCCGCGGCCCAGCCCGCGAGGTCGACATCCTCAAGGGGGCTAACATGAGCTATCGTCGGCAGGCGCTGCCCGCATCCGGCGTCGATCCGCGGCTCCGCGGCTCGGGTTCGCAGGCCTGCGAAGATATGGCCCTCTCGCGATCCGTCGGCAACGGTGGCTGGACCCTCCGCTACGACCCCGCCGTCCTGGTCGATCACTACGAAGGCGCGCGCGAAGAAGCCCGCCACTACGCTGGACAGGCCGTCGCAGACTGGAGCGGCTTCCGCGACTCGGTCTACAACCAAGTCGTCGCCCTCTGGTCCAGCATGTCGCCGGCGCGCCGCCTCGCCTCCCTGGTCTACTTCGCTCTGGTCGGCACGCGCGCCGCCCCCGGCCTCCTCCAGGCCCTCCGCTTCACACCCCAGCTCGGCCGCACCTCTTGGATACGCTTCTGGTTCGCGCAAAAAGCCAGGCTCGCCGCCTTCCGCATGATGTCGGCCACAGACCCCCGGTGAAGCCCGGCAGGGACACACAGCCAACCGCTTGGGCAATCAGTCCTTTGTCGCAGGAAGAAGTTACCCATGGTCGGTAGTCTGACGGCAGACCGTGAACGGTACACTAGCGGCAAGGCGGCTCGAGCCGCGAGGCACGGAGACATGAGCACCTCAGAGGTGGCAGCCGCGGCAGAACCCTTGCCCCCCATTGCCGCGAACAACACCGCAAGGCCGAAGGGCCAGGGAGGCATCCGCGCCGTGGCCGAAACCACCGGCGCCAAGCTGCTGGTGCAGGTGCTCAACGCCGCCACCGGCATCCTCACCGCGCGCGCCCTGCTTCCCACAGGTCGCGGCCAGCTCGCCGCCATGACGCTGTGGTCGCTCTTTCTCGCCAGCCTCACCACCTTCGGCATCCCCAGTTCGCTGGTGTACTTCCTTCGTTCCCGGCCCGACCGTCGCGGCGATCTCATCACCAGCGGCCTCGTCATGGCCGGTGCCCTCGGCATCGTCACCGGCGTTGTCGGCGCGATCCTGATGCCGCAGCTCCTGCACAAATATCCGCTCTGGCTCGTCCGCGACGCGCAGTGGCTCATGATCGTCACGCCCATCTGCTCGCTCACCTTTGTGGGCCGCGCCATTCTCGAGGCCCACAGCCAGTTCTCCGCCTCCAACGTGTCCCAGGTACTCAACCCTTTATTCACGCTCCTGGCTCTTCTCGCCCTGCTCCTCACGCACCATCTCACGGTCCTCAGCGCCGCTCTCTGCTACATCCTGGCCATCGTCCCCGTCGCTACTGTTCTCATCCGCCGCGTCAGGCCGTGGGTTGACAGCACCGCCCGTCCCTCCGTTGCCGCCTGCAAATTGCTGCTCAGTTACGGCATGCGTTCGTACTGGATCGATCTTCTCGGCACCCTCTCCTTCCAGGTCGATCAGGTCCTTGTCATCAGCCTCCTCACCCCCGCCGACATGGGGCTCTACGTCGTCATGCTCAGCCTGTCCCGCATGGCCAACGTCTTCCAGAACTCCGTCATCACCGTCCTGTTCCCGAAGGCCACCGGCCAAACGCCGGAGCGAATCCGCGATCTGATCGGCCGCGCCGGCCGTGTCAGCCTCGTCATCACCGCTTCCGCCACCTTGTTCGTCGGCCTGCTCGGACCCACCCTGCTCAAAGTCTTCTACGGCAAGGACTACACCAGCGCCACCGGATGCCTGCGCATCCTGCTCCTCGAGGTAACGCTTTCCGGTCTCGTCTTCATCCTCGCCCAGGCCTTCATGGCCCTTAATCACCCAGGAACCGTCTCTCTGCTGCAAGGCTTCGGCCTTGCCCTCAGCGTCCCCCTCATGCTTGTGCTCATTCCCCGCTTCGGCATCACCGGTGCCGCCATCTCGCTCCTGCTCTCTACCTCGGCCCGACTCGTCTTCATCTGCGCAGGCTTTCCCTTCTACCTTAAAATGCCGGTCCCCGATCTGGTGCCGAAACGCAACGACTTCAACCCGCTTCTGCACCGTCTCCGCAGCAGCCGGAGCTGAGCGTCCCAGCGAACCCCTCCGGAGCGCCAGACACCCGAATGCGAATCCTACACATCGTCAACAAGCTCTCCGATCGCGGCAATGGCATCGTCAACCTCGCCGTTGATGTCGCCATCGACCAGCAAAGAGGTGGACACACCGTGGCCTTCATCGCCGGTCACGGCGGCCACGTTCCCCTCGTCGAAGCCGCCGGTATCCAGGTCTTCCCCGTCGATCAGGACCGCACCGCCGGCAATCTCCCACGCGCCACCCTCCGCGTCCGCAAGGCCATCCGTCAGTTCCGCCCCGATGTGATTCATGCCCACATGCAGACCGGCCTCCTTTTGGCCCTGCCCTGGGCACGCCTCCATGGCATCCCCATCATCGGCCACCTCCACAATGTGCACGACAGCACGGCGCGCCGCATGGCCTGGGGAAACTGCCTCATCACCGTCAGCGCCGCCGTCGCTGAAAGCATGCGGGAGCAAGGCGTGCCCGAAGCAAAGATCCGTGTTGTTCTGAACGGCACCACCCGCAGCCCGCGCCTGCCTCCGGTTGCCAGCATGCACCCGGCTCCACTCCAACATCCGTCCGTGCTCACCGTCGCCGGTATGAGCCATCGCAAAGGCATCGCCGAGCTCATCGAAGCCTTCACCCTCACCGCGCGAGAGTTCCCCGACGCCCATCTTTACCTCATGGGCGAGGGTCCGGAGCGCGAACTCTTCGAGCACCAGGCCGCCGTCTCGCCCGCGCACTCCCACATCCACTTCCTCGGCTTCCATGCCACACCCCAGCGATTCATGCTCGCGGCCGATATCTTCGTTCTGGCTTCCCGCCGGGACTCCTGCCCGCTCGTCCTCGCTGAAGCCCGCGAAACAGGATGTGCCATCGTCGCCTCCGACGTCGACGGCATCCCCGAGGCCCTCGACCACGGGGCCGCCGGCATCCTCGTGCCGGTGCAAAATCCCGCCAAACTCGCCGACGTGCTTTCTTCCCTGTTGCGCGACCCAGCCCTGCGCCAGGCCTGGTCCGAAAAGGCCCGCTCCGGCCTCGATCGCTTCACCGTCAGCCGCATGTCCGCCGACTTCGTCGACATCTATCGTGATCTCGCCGCCCGCCAACCCGGCCGCCGCTCCGCCACAAAGGACGGGCGCGTCTCTCTAGGCTCCTGAACCATGCCACACACCATCAGCATCTGCATCCCCACCTGCGACCGGCCGGACCTTCTCACAGAGGCCATCCGCTCCTGCACCGCGCAAACCCGCCTACCCGACGAGCTTGTCCTCGGCGACGACTCAAAATCCGACACCACCCAACACCTCATCGAGCAGCTCCGCAGCTCCTGTCCCATCCCCCTGAACTACCGCCGCAACACCCCCCGACTTGGCCAGAACGCCAACATCAACTCGCTCTTCGACCGCGCCGCGGGAACCCACCTCGTCCTCCTTCACGACGACGACCTCCTCACCCCAGACGCCCTCGCCGACCTCCTCGCCTGCTGGGACACGCATCCCGACCTCACTGGCGCCTTCGGGAAGCAGTACATCCTCTCTCACAACGGCGTCCGTGACCTTTCCGCGTCGGAGCGGCTCAACCAGCTCTACCGCCGAACCTCCGCGCAGGCAGGCTTGCAGCCGCACGGCTGGGAGGTCGGCCTCTCACAACAGTTCCCCAACAACGGCTACATGGTCCGCAGTGAGGCCGCCCGCGCCATCCGGTGGCGTCCCACAGCAGACGTCGGCAACGGCGGCGACTTCGACTTCGGCCTGCGACTCGGATTGCGTTATGACAAGTTCTTTTTCAGCGATACCTACACCAGTGGGTACCGGCTCACCAGCGGCGGATCCATCTCAAGCTCCACCACCGACGACGCCGCGCTGCGCTCGTACTGGAACGTCGCCCGGATGGACCTGCCCCCCGCCGCCGAGGCCTGCCGTGCCGACAAGCTGGCCCGGTCCGCACCCCACGCCATGATGCAGGCCCTCCGCCATGGCAAAAAGAACGAAGCCTGGGAGATCTATCGGTCGCCGAGCCACCCTTGGCGGGTGCGGCTCAGCCCCGGCGGTCTCCGCAGGCTGCTTCTTCTTCTCAAACCATAGATGTGCAAGAAACAGGGCCGCTCAGCGGAGCGGCCCCGCCGTTTACTGCAGCCCCGCAGCGCTCAGGTTTGCTCCCTGGTCGTTCGCTCCGCCGGAGTCCGCCGCCGAAGTGCCGGGGGTGTCGCCAGTCACCGTCAGCGCACTGTTGATGCCCAGGGAGTTGCTGGCAAGCCGGTAATCTCCGGCCCCTGCGTCCACAAACACGGGATTGGCCTGAACTGCATCCGTCTCCCCCGAAACCACCTTCCACTGCGCCAGAAGGTAGTTATAACGCCACGGATGCACACCCGACGTTTCGCTGTACAGGTTGTTCCGGAAGGTGGCCGTGGCGAACGATGCGGGAAGGTAGTAGTAGAACGCTCCCGAATTACTCAACGGAACGTCCAGCACATTGTTGACGACATAGGCATGATCGCAGCCGGTTTCAAGCGTGATCGCCGCCGCATACACGTTCACGATCGTGTTGTTCGCCAGCGTCATGTAGCTGCCCGTGCCGTTGCAGTCGATCCCGTTATACCCCACCGTGCTCGCCATCATGCCCAGGTTGTACAGCAGGTTGTGATCGACCATCCCGCCGTAGTCATTGCCACCGATCTGGATGCCTTCACCGTACGAGTTCGCCGCGATGTTATGGTGCAGTCGGCCTCCCGTCGTTGTCCCAAAGAAGAAGTTCCCCTGGTTGTTGCCGCAGTAGTTGTACCCGATATCACCGCCCACGTTCAACGGCGCGTTCATCTGCACGTTGTAGTTCAGGCACTGGTTGTTCACCGTCACAATCCGGTTGTTGCTGATCACGGCGCCGTTCTGCCCGATCGCCTCAATCCCGGCGTTCTGCACCATGCTGCGAATCGCAAAGTACTGGTCCGAGCGTCCCACGTAGTTGCCGGAGATCACCGTGCCCGCTAAGGCCGTGCCGCCCGTTGCAACATTGCCGTACGCCTGCGACACAATCCCCGCCTGTCCGGAGTACCCGCAGCGGTGGCGCTGCGTCATGCATCCGTTTCCAAGATTGCCCCAGTTCCACACCTGCGTGTTCAGAACAGAGTTGTATTCGTTCGTCTTGTAGTGTCCGGCCAGCGAGTTATCCGTCCACGTCCCCATCGCGATGCCCATCATCTGCGGCCGCTCCACCGTCAGGTCCTGCACCGTCACATAGTTCACCGACATCAACAGCACGCCGTACGGCCGATAGCTGCCCTCGATCACATGCGCGTTCGGATCGCTTCCGTCCGCCAGGTGCACATAGACCGTCGTTCCCGTGCCATACCAGCTCCCCGGCGTATTCTGCACGTTCGTCAGGCCGGAGTTCGTCCCGGAAAACGTCTGGCTGCTATTGCCCGCGGCTGGATTTGAAATCCCAAGATACGGCTGGCCGTATGGCAGGCTCGGCGTCGGAATCGTGCCCGCCACGCCCACCACCACATACTTGCTGCCTTTGTACATCACAAGATCCAGGTACTTGTACGCCGTGTTCGCCTTCCACGTCCCCACTGCGTTCGGCTGCGGAGTCAGCTGCACCGTCTCCGCCGTCAGGCTGTCCACAAACATCTTCGAGGGCAGGCTCGCGACCGTAGCCTTCCAGGTCGTCGAGGTTACGCGCGTCCAGGTCACCTTTAGCGGGTCCGCTCCATCCAGAAGCGGATTCGCTCCCGTGCCGTAAGCGCCAAGGATGATTGGCTGCGCCGCCGTCCCTGCCACCGGCAGCGGCGTGTTGTCAAACGACGTCGTCGGGCCCGCGTTGATCTCGTTCAGAATCCGCAGATAGTCATCGCGGAAGGTGTCGCCACGCTTCAGCAGAATCGACGTTCCGGGCTTATACAACTTGGTATTCGCATTCACCTTGCCGATCGTCTTCCACGGTTTTGCCGTCGAAAGCCCATCATTGTCGTCGTTCCCAGTGCTGCTCGAAACGTAGTACGTCGCTCCGCCGTTGGTGGTGGCATCCGCCGTCTTCAGCAGCGTGCTGTTGGACATGGAGGTCACATCGCTGCTCGCCGTCGTCGCACTTGCCGCCGCCAGCACGTTCACCGTCGCTGCTGCCGTCGTGCTGGTCGATGCCGTCGCACCCGCCGCCGCCGTCGTGGTCGCTGTGTCCGTGCTCTCGGGTGTCAGCTTGATCACCAGCATCCGGTCGCTCACCGGAACCATCTGCGGCGTCGAAAGCGTCGCCGTGCTGCCCGTCACGTGCCCCGTTTCGTCAAATTCGTAAGTCGTCATTCCCATCGGCTCGGCCGTTTCCAGCTTCGCCACCTGCCCCGGCACCGTCAGCATCTTCCGCGTGTTCGGGTCGTAGCTCGGCGCGTCGATCCAGAGCGCCAGGTAAAACGATCCATCGCTCTTTTGAAATAGCGCATGGTGCACCGAGCTGTCCACGCCCGAAACGCGATACGCGAGCGAGCCCGGCTGGAACGTCCCGCTGCTGCCGTCCGTCAACAGGCTCACCAGGCCGGAAAGCGCCCGAAACGCCGGCGTCTCCGCTCCGTTCTGGTCCAGCAGCGCAAAGTCGCTGGTCGATGCAACTTCCAGGTCCGCTCGGTACGTCCGCTTCGCTCCCGCGTTCCACTCCTCCAGCAGCACGCGCGGCAGATACAGAGCGGCCACAGCCGGCGGCAGCTGGCTCGCCGTCGACGGCGTCGTGCCCGTCACCACAAACGGCTGGCCCGTCAACGACGCTTCCATCTGCTTCACGCTCGCGCAGGTTGACGCGCTCTGCTCGTCCACGCACGGCAACGATCCCACGCCCGCATAATCTTCGAGACCGGATAGATTGCCCAGGCTGCTGTACGACACCGCCGAAGCCATCGTCGGTCCGACCGACAGAACTCCCAGCGCCTTCGCCGAAGTGTGCACCGCGATCACATCCGACCGCAGATCCCGCACCCACGACGGATCCGACGAGGCGTCCAGATCGCTCGGTGCTTCCAGCCCCTCGATGTCGCTCGAAACCCGTCCCGCGAACCGCTCCAAAGCCGAAACCGACGTGCCATGCGCAGCCGTAAAGATCGACTTCACGCCCATCGCTCCCACTGTCGTATGCCGATCAAAAAAGACTTCAGAGCCACCGGTCACGACGCCGTCGCGTACATGCCGAACACCCAACGTCCGCAACGCCGCCAGCGTCCGCTGCCAGTTCGCATCGGTTCCGCTAAAATTCGCGTTCACCCCAACGAAATTGACAAGGTCGTCACTTTTGCGGGCAGTCTCGCCCGCCGGAGCACTCGCCGACGCATCCACTGACGTCAGAGCCGCCGCAACGCCCAATGGAGCTACGGTCCCACAAAATGATGCAAGAAAAAGAAAGCGAAGCATGCGGTTCATAGATCGGTCCCCTAAGTCTGTAAAAATCTAGCTGTATTCAAACAACGGGAAGGCAACCAAGGAATTGCACGAAAGACGCAGGGCTACGTCAAGTAGATCAAAGGCCCGACTTAGCAGGCTTGCTTCGCGGCACCTAGTTGCACGGAGACGCCTGGAAGGTCTGCGGCAACTTCTGCCGGCCGCGCCAACTCGCGTCGCTGCACCAAGATGGGCTTAAACAGGGCACCTTGTAGTTAGGTTGGTTATAGCTATACCACACGCTGCGAACTCATCCAAACTTAGAATACCAATCGATATTTCTACTAAGTGGGGAGGAAGAAATTACCCTAACTAAGGCACACTTTGCCGGTACAAATTGCTCCCAAGTTACGCATCTTCGCTTCCAAATCTTCCCGTTCATCGAGAATTTACAACCTTTGGGGGTAGAAGAGTCATACCCCGGAGTGATCCTCTCTACGCCCGATCTTTCTCCACCTGTCCCGAAACGGATCACCTTTCCCAAATTGGATCGCCGACCCGCTTCCCGGTTGCCCTACGCCCGGCAAACAAGCAGACTGGTCCTATGTCCGAAACCGCTTCCCCGAGTCCTCCAAGGAAGGTTCTGCTCTACCGCCTCGGCAGCCTCGGAGACACTGTCGTTGCCTTGCCGGCCTTTCACCTCGTCGAGCGAGCCTTTCCACAGGCCGAACGTCGCCTCCTCACCAGCTTCCCCCCCAACGCCAAAGCCCCGCCCTCTTCCGCGATCCTCGACGGCACCGGCCTCATCCACGGCTACTTCCGCTACAACTACGGCACCCGCGACCTCACCGAGCTTCTCAGCCTTTGGTGGCAGCTCCTCCGCTGGCGCCCCGACGTCCTCGTTTACATGAGCGGTCGCTCCAGCCTCCCCGCCGCCCGCCGCAACGCCTTCTTCCTCCGTCTCTGCCGCGTCCCCCGCATGGTCGGCGTCCCCCTCACCGAAGAAATGCAGCACTGCCGCCTCGAGCCCGAACTCACCCAAGTGACCCAGTACCAACGCGGCCATACCTACGAGCACGAAAGCGCCCGCCTCACGCGCAACCTCGCCCAGCTCGGCGACGCCCGCCTCGACGACCCCGCCAGCTGGGACCTCCGCCTAACCCCGGCCGAGCGAGCCCGCGCCGCCGAAGCCCTCGCTCCACTCGCCCGTGCCCCCTTCTTCGCCGTCAGCTTCGGCACCAAAAACCAGTCCAATGATTGGGAGCCGCACAATTGGCACGCCCTCCTCACCCGCCTCGCCACCCTCTACCCCCAGCACGGCCTCGCCCTCTGCGGCGCCCCCGTCGAAACCGAGCTCAGCGAAGCCGCCGCCCAAGTCTGGCGCCAACACTCCCAACAACCCGCCCTCAACCTCTGCGGAGCCCTCTCGCCCCGCGAAAGCGCCGCCGTCTTTGAGCGCGCCGCCGTCTTTCTCGGCCACGATTCCGGCCCCATGCACCTCGCCGCCGCCGTCCAAACCCCCTGCGTCGGCCTCTACGGCGCCCGCAATTTCGCCGGCATCTGGTTCCCCTACGGCCCGAAACACCGCGTCCTCTTTCACCACGTCGACTGCGAAGGCTGTCGCCTCCAGACCTGCATCGTCGAACAGAAAAAGTGCATCCTCTCCATCACCGTCGACCAGGCCCTCGCCGCCGTCGCCGACATCCTGCCCCGCACCGCCGCCCGCAACCCAACTTCCTGACCCACGATCGCCACGAAACCGCCGCGTTCATCGTTCCCCTCGCCCAAACCCCCAGAAACAGCAAAAAGAGGTGAACCCGAGAACACGTCCTGTGGACTTTACCCTGACGCCGTTCTACCCAACCCGCAACCGCACGACGCCACACACAACATCACCGACCCGCAGCCACCACCGCAATCGGCACCGCCGCGGGCACATACCCTCCCACCTCCAGCACAAACCTCTCCTCCCCCACCCCGTCCTCCACCCGCGCAAACCCCAACCGCGGGTACATCTCCCGCACCATGCCATTTTTTGCCGTCGCCCGATACACCCCCACCAGCCGCCTCCATCCCCGCCGCCGTGCCGCCTCCACCAGCACATGCAGGCAAGCCTCCTCCACCCGGCGCCCCAGCACCCGGCAGCTCATCAGCCACGTCTCCACCACCCCATCCGCCCCATCCCTCCGAGCAATCAGAACCGCAATCATCCCGTTATCCCCAAATCGGTCCCGCAGCCGCACCTGCATCGTCACCGCATCCCCGTCGGCCATCACCCCCCGCACCTCCGCCTCCGTCACCCGCCGCGTCGTCAGGTTGAACTGGTTCGTCTTGTTGATCAGCTGCGTCACCCGCCCCACCCCCGCCTCATCGATCGGCCCCGCCGTCATCTCCATTCCCAGCGACCGCAGGTAGCTCTCCAAATCCGTCGTCCCGCCTGCCGTTCCATCTAGAGTCCCGCCCGTCACCGCATCCCGCGCCCGCGCCCGCTCCGCGTTCGCCCGGTATTGCCCACACCGCGCCCGGTCGTCCTCCGTCACCCGCGTCGCCTCAAAATATCCCGCGCTCGCCAGCACCTCGGCATACAGCGCCGGATCCTCTGGCAGCTCCGGCACCTGCACCTCCGGCAGCTCCCTCCGAATCAGCGCCCGCTCCGCCGGGTTGTCGTCCGCAAACACCATCGCCTCCAGCCCCAGGTTCAGCGTTCGCGCTAGCGCCCGCAGATTCGTCGCCTTGTCCTCCCAGTTCGCCGCAAACGCTGCAATATCCCGCTCCTGCAGCACCATCTCCGGATGCTCGGCGAACGGCAGCCGCGCGTTCGCCTCATCATTCTTCGAGCAAACCGCCAGCACCACACCCCGGCTCGCCAGCGCCGCGCAGTACCGCTGAAACGCCACATACGCCTCGCCCACCCCATCCCCCTGCCCCAGCACGATCCCGTCCAGCCCGTCGTCCCCAATCACCCCGCCCCACAGCATGTTGTCCAGATCCAGCACCAGGCACTTCGACGACATCCCCCGCATCGCCCCCAGCACCCGCGCCACCTGGTCGCCATACACCAGCCCCGCCCGCGGATGCACCTCATGCTTGGACTGGTGCCACAGCGCCGGCTCATGCCACGCCCGCAGCCCCTCCGCCCGGCAAAACACATCCACCGCCAGCAGCGCCACCCCCGCCCCATCCGCCAGTTTCGCCCGCAGCTCCGCATTCACCCGCTCCACCACGCTCGCCCGAGATCCCGCCATTTGCTGCTCATTGTTCCCTACCACCGGTGCAAACACCGGCAACACCGTTTGCTGCACCACTGCGCACCCCATCCCCTGCGCTGCCGCCCAGCACGCCCGCATCATCTCCAGCGTCACCTCCGCCCCGGCCCCCGCCACCGCATACGCGTCAAACGCCAGCAGCACCACCTCCGGCCGAAACGCCCGCAGCCCCGACCCCGCATCCATCAGCTCCCCCTGCACCATCCCGTAGCCACCCTCGTACACCTCCACCAGCAACCCCCGCGCCAGCGCCGCCACCCGAATCCCCGCCAGGAGATGCCCAACCGTCGACGTCCCCAGCACCCCCAGCCGCACCGTCGGAAAACTCCCCCGAGCCCCCTCGTCCTCCTTCAGTGCCCGCCCGAGCGCCCGGTCCAGCTGCCCCACCTGCAGGAAATCCAGCCGCACCCGCGCCAGCGCCCGCAGCGCCCGCAGCGCCTCCGCCCCCCGCAGCCCATGCGCCGCCGCCAACCGCTCCCGCCAATCCTCCGCTACCGGATAAAACTCCAACTCCATCGCCGCTCCACGCAGCAGCCTCGGCCGCCGTTCCTACATCTGCTTGACGCGCCCGAACTCGCTTCGTCTCCCAGCCAGCAGCAGCCCTACCGCACCGCCACCGTCCCTTCCACCACATTCCACCCCCGCAGCCCCAGCTTCGCCGCCCCCCCACGCACCGGATACCGCACCGTCACATGCTCCGTCTCCCCCGGCAGCAGCGAAACGTAATTATCCGAAAGATACGCCGGCAAAATCCGCTCGCCCGTCCGCCCGTCCTCCAGCGTCAGCTTCGCCTCCAGCGCCGGCACCGCCGACGAGTTCGTCAGATCCACCTCCACCACCATCTCCTCCCCATCCCGGTGCTGCACCGCCCTGCTCCCCAGCGTCACCGGCGTCAGCGTATTCAGCTTCCGATACCCACTATCCTGCCCCGCCAGCCAGTACACATTGCGCGAAACCTCCACGCCCTTGGCATCGGTCATCCGCAGCTCCACCAGCACCACACCCTCCCCGGCAAACATCCCTTGCAGCGGCAACGCAAACATCGGGTGCACCGCATTCGCGGCCAAATCAAGCGCCCCATCCCGGCTCAGCAGCACCTTGCCCCCCAGCGACATCACCGTCGCCCGCACCGTCATCCCCGCCTCCGCCTCGTTCGTCGTATCCACCCCAGCCACCGTGTAGTCCGACAAGTCCAGCTGCACATGCAGCGGCTCGCACGCCTTCTTCACCCCATAAAACGACGCCTGCGTGTCATAGTCTGAGCTCAGAATCTGCCACATATTGCTCGGCCACGCCGGCTGCGTCATCCACAGCATCCGCCCCGAGTTCGGCGACCACAGGTGCTGATTAAACCCCTCAAAAATCGCCCGATGCCCCACGTAGTTGTACATCTGCATCTTGCGTTCATAATCCTTCAAATCTGTCGCCGCCCCAAACTGCTCGTTCAGGTGCTCCTCGAGCGGATGAACATCGCCGTTCGCCGCCTGGTGCCAGTCGTGGTACGCCCACACGTCGTCCACCGGCCACTGGTCCGGCGCCGCCATCGACGCCCTCAGGCTTTCGAGCGTCGACAGCGACGCGATCCCCAGCTCCACCGAAAACCCCTTGTCCAGCGTCGTGTAGTACAGCGCCGCGTCCTGGTAGTGGTACGGCCCGCTGTTCCGCAGATTCACCCGGTTCGAGCTCGGCGTGTAGTACCGCGTCCCATCCTCGTCTTGAAAAATCCGGATCAGTCCCTCGTTCAGCACCGGCTGCGGCACCCCCTCATTCCGTCCGCACCACATCACGATCGACGGATGATTCCGGAACCGCCGCACTACATCCCGCGCATTGTCCAGAAACAGCGGCACATCCCCCGGCTCCAGGTTGTCATCCTGCGTCGACGCCCAGAAGTCGTTCCACACCATCATCCCGTTCTCATCCGCCAGCTCGTAAAAGCTCTCCTCCGTGTTCTGCCCCACCCAGTTCCGGATGATGTCCACATTGGCCTCGCGCTCCAACCGGAAAAACGGCTCCAAATGCTCCCGGCTCACCCGCTTCCGCGAGTCATCCATCCCCCAGTTGCCGCCCCGCGCCGCAATCTTCACCCCATTCACCTTCAGCACCAGGTCCGTGAACCCTGGCTCATCCCCCACCGGCCGTACCGCTCCCGCCCCCTGCCCCAGCGCCGCCTCCCCCGCCGGCGTCAGCGTCGCCGCCCAATACTCCGCCGTCTGCCGCATCGCCTCATGCCGCACATCCACCACCGGCTGCTTCAGTCCCCCAACCGTATCCCGCGCCATCTCCGGCGTCACCTCCACCCGCCGCAGCCTCCCGTCGTGGTCAAACAAGCTCAACTCGTACGACACCTCCCGCACCCCAAACGCCAACGCCTTCCGGTCCGACTCCGCCCCACCCGCATCCACGCTCAGCTTCAGGTGGTAGAGCTCCGGCTTGCCATACCCGTTCGGCCACCACAGCCGCGGCTGCTGGAGCTTCAGCTGCGGAAACTCCGCCGCCCGCAGCGGCACCACCGTCTCCCCCGGCGCCACCGTCACCTTCTTCTCCAGCGTCACCCCCTCAAACGCCGCCTTCACCGTCGCCTCCACCGCCGCACCGGAGACATTCCGCACGGGCACATCGATCGCCACCTCCGCCGTCGACACATCCGGCAGCGGCAGGTGCGTCACCACCCGCGGATCCCCCAGCTCAACCGCGTCCGTCACCCGCAGCACCACGTCCTGCCAGATGCCGCTGTTCCGGTCCCGCATCGCCGGAATCCAGTCCCACCCCTCGGTCGCCACAAACGTCGGCCCGTCCAGCACCATCGCCCCGCCGTTCTCGCCCGGCCCGCCCAGCATCGACTGCTCCTGCGGAATGCCCGGGTGCGGCGGCGGCGAAATCCGCACCGCCAGCGCATTCATCCCGTCCGCCCGCAAGAGGGAACTGACGTCGAACTGCCCCCGCTGGAACGCCCCCCGCACCGTCCCCAGCTCCTTGCCGTTCAGCCACACCTCGGCTGCATAGTTGATCCCCTCAAACACCACCCCCGCACGGTGCCCCCGTGCCTCCCCTGGCGTCGGGAACTCGATCCGGTACCAGTAGTCCTGCTTGTTCAGCGTCTCCGGGATCGCCATATTGTTCAGCCCAAAATCCGGATCCGGATACACCCCCCGATCCACCATCGTCGTCACCACCGTCCCCGGCACTGTCGCCCGCATCCATCCCCGGTCGCTGTACCCGGCGGTTGAAATCGCCGCCCCATCCCCCGCCACCTTCGGCTCCTCGGCCAGCATCCACTTCCCCCGCAGCATCCAGCTCGCCACCTCGCCCGTCGGCTCGAGCACCGGCCCTTCCGGGGGCAGCGGCTTCGCCACCGGCTTCCCGAACGGCGCCCGGCTGTGCGGCATGATCGACGGATCCTGCGGCCGCAGATACAGCGGATCCCCTACCACCTGCACCGGCCACGGCTGCGACGCCTCCTCCCACCGCTCCAGCAGCAGGTCCGGCATCCGCCCCGCCGCCGTCTTCACCTCAGCCGCACTCATCGCCTCCGGCAGCACGCTCACCTCCGCCAGGTCGCCGCCAAAGTGCTCCGTCGGCACCTGCATCCGCTCCACCAGCGCGGTGGTCGGCCTCAGCATCCGCCCCCGCGCCCGCGGCGACTCGTCCTCCTCGCTCGGCACCGCATGCGGGCTCGCCGCACTGACCAACACCGCCATCACCGGCGCCATCACCAGCCGATCCTCCACCGCCCCCGTCACCAACTGCCCCCGCGCCGCCTCCATTCCATCCACATACAGCACCGACGTCGCCCCATCAAACGTCGCCGCCAGATAGTGCCACCCCGTCCGCGGCAGTTCGTTGTTCCCCCGCAACACCTTCGCCGCCCCATACCGCAGCGCCGGCCGCCCATCCAGCAGCTCCAGGTACCGCGAGTCCTCCGCCAGCGGATCCCCCATCCCCGCCAGCATCGTCGTCCGCGGCGTCCCCGCCCGCATCTCCACCCACAAGCTCAGCGTGAACCGCCCGCCCGCCTTCAGCACCCGGCTGCCCTCCGGAATCGGCTTGGCCAACGCCGGCCCGCCCTGCAACACATGCACCGCATACGGCCCCACCAGCCGCTCCTCCGCCACCGGCGGAGCCACCGTCAACGGCTGCTGCACCTGCCCCAACGCCCCCCCCCCAGCCACCCCCGCCATCCACAAACCCGCCGCCACCACTCCACGCATCCCAGCAATCCCGACCATGCCCCGTCCTTTCCCCTCGCGATCGCGAGCACACAACAAACCAACGCCCTCCAGCCTAACCCGCCAACCCCCATTCTCAACAACCCCGACGAAGGGGCATGGCTTCAGCCGTGCCATGTACCCGACGACCCTTTCGCGGCTTTAGCCGCTGAGGTACGCTTGCCCTCGTCTGCTATCTGAGATCGGGAGCCATCTGGAGTGACGAAGCGCGAGAACGTTCGGCAGGAGGAATTGCTGCAACTCGAAGCGGAGTTCTACTCTCTGCTTGTTCCATGCCTTGAGAAATGCGCCCGTGGTCGTTATGGACTGTTCGGACAAAATGATCATCTGGATCCCGATGGAAAGTTTTGGGCTTGGCCCGAAGCTGCGCGCCTGAAGAATGTGGCCCGCGAAATCTTGTTGCTCAAGGCGCAGTTTGGAGAGATTAGTAGGGACTGCAGCCAGTTCTTACAGCTTTGCGAGCTGCGCGGCTCAAACGTTCCCGGTGAGCCTAAATTGGCAGCCGAATTCCTCGCGATGCTGAAGCCATAGAGAATCACCTGTGGTCTGCTAAGTATGTCGTTGCCTTTATAGAGAACACACCAGTGATGC
This sequence comes from uncultured Acidobacteriaceae bacterium, assembly GCA_964243475.1. Taxonomy (GTDB): domain Bacteria; phylum Acidobacteriota; class Terriglobia; order Terriglobales; family Acidobacteriaceae; genus Edaphobacter. The sequence continues at coordinate 93,304 of CAXTEU010000014.1, forward strand.
GCTATCGGATGCCAAAACTCGCCACCATCCTCCTCACCACCGCCCTCCTCGCTCCCTCCGCTCGCGCGGAAGTCCGCCTCCCCAACGCCCTCTCCGACCACGCCGTCCTCCAGCGCGACCGCCCCATCCACCTCTGGGGCTGGGCCACCCCCGGCGCTACCCTCACCCTCCACTTCCACACCCAAACCGTCCTCGCGGAAGCCGACCGCCTCGGCAAGTGGTCCGCCTATCTCGCCCCAGAGCCCGCCGGAGGCCCCTTCACCCTCACCGTCGCCGGCGACGGCCCCACCCTCCAACGCTCCGACCTCCTCGTCGGCGACGTCTGGTTCGCCTCCGGACAAAGCAACATGGAAATCCCCCTCGCCGGCTTCGGCCCCGACACCCCCATCAAAAACGGCGACGCCGAAATTGCCGCCGCCACCAACCCCCGCCTCCGCCTCCTCCTCGCCGACCACAAAAGCTCCGACCTCCCCCTCGACGACATCTCCACCCACTGGACCGTCTGCTCCCCCGAAACCGCCCGCCGCTTCTCCGCCGTCGCCTACTTCTTCGGCCGCGACATCGCCGCCCGCGAAAACGTTCCCGTCGGCCTCATCGACTCCACTTGGGGTGGCACCCCCGCAGACTCCTGGGTCTCCCTCGACACCCTATCCTCCGACCTCAACCTCTACCCCGCCTTCCGCAGCCGCGCCCGTTTCGCCGACCAGCAAGCCGACGCCCCCGCCGCCCTCGCCGCCGAACAACGCGAAACCGCCGCCGCAAAAGCCGCCGGCCAACCCGCTCCCAAGTTCCCCTGGCACCCCGACCCCGCCTCCTGGAGGCCCGCCGGCCTCTTCAACGGCATGATCGCCCCCTTCACTCCCCTCACCGTCAAAGGCATCCTCTGGTACCAGGGCGAAACCAACTCCTCCCCCGAACGCGCCCCCATCTACGCCAGCCTCATGCGCGGCCTTATCAGCGACTGGCGCACCCACTTCGCCCAGGGCCAGCTCCCCTTCCTCTTCGTCCAGATCTCGTCCTTCAACTCACCACAGGAAGACTGGGGCATGCTCCGCGATCAGCAGCGCCGCACCCTCGACGTCGCCGCGACCTCCATGGCTGTCTCCCTCGACGTCGGCCTCGCAGCCAACGTCCACCCCCCCGACAAGCAAACCGTCGCCGCCCGCCTCGCCCTCGCCGCCCGCGCCACCGTCTACGGCGAACCGGTCCCCTACACCTCCCCCAACTTCCGCCAGGCCACCCCCGAGCTCCACCTCGACGGCACCACCGCCCTACGCGTCTGGTTCACCCACGCCGAAGGCCTCACCACCCCCAGCCAAACCATCACCGACTTCGATCTGGCCGGCCCAGACCACCACTTCCATCCCGCGGAGGCCCGCATCGACGGCCAAACCGTCCTCGTCCAAAGCCCCGCCGTCCCCCACCCCACCTACGTCCGCTACGGCTGGACCAACGTCGTCCACACCTTCCTCTACAACGCCGCCGGCCTCCCCGCCTCCACCTTCACCTCAGAGCCCGTCCCCACCCCCTAGCCGCCCTGCTTCGCCACGTAAAACTCGCTCCGCTTCCGGCTATACAGCGCATACACCACCAACCCAATCACCAGCCAGACAAAGAACCGTACCCATGTAATCGCCGGCAAACCCGCCATCAGCAACACGCAAAACACCACACTCAGCACCGGAATCACCGGCCCAAACGGCACCCGAAATCCTCTCCGACGCTCCGGCTCCTTCGCCCGCAGCACCAGCACCCCCACGCTCACCAGAACAAACGCAAACAGCGTTCCAATGTTCGACATCTCGGCAAACGTCCCCACATCAAACAGCCCCGACGGAATCGCCACCAGCACCCCCGCCACCCACGTCGCAAACGCCGGCGTCCGGTACCGCGGATGGAGCTTCGAAAACGCATCCGGCAGCAGCCGGTCCCGGCTCATCGCGAACCACACCCGCGCCTGCCCCAGCTGAAACACCAGGATCGACGAAATCATCCCCACCAGTGCGCCAATCAGCACAAACAGCTGCACCCAGTGCAGCCGATGCGCCCCCGGCTCCATCGCCACCCGCTTCAGCGCATTCACCACCGGCGCCCCATCCCCCGCCACCGACTTCCAGTCCACCAGCCCCGTCAGCACCGCCGCCACGCCGATATACAGCACCGTACACACAATCAGCGTCGAAATAATCCCGATCGGCACATCCGTCCGCGGGCTCTTACACTCCTCGCTCGCCGTCGAAACGCTGTCAAATCCAATGTAGGTAAAGAAAATAATCGACCCACCCGCCAGCACCCCGGAAAACCCATTCGGCGAAAACGGGTGGTAGTTCGACGGATGAAGAAACGAGACGCCAAACCCAACAAACAGCAGAATCGCCGCGATCTTCACCAGCACCATCACATTGTTCGTCGTGGCAGATTCCCGGATCCCCCGAACCAGCACCACCGTCAATAGCAGCACAATCACAAACGCCGGAAAATCAAACCCGAAATGCCACCCGGTCGCAAAAATATCCTTGCCCGCCAGGTCCTGCAGCCCCAGTGGCAGATACGCCGGCGAAAGCCACTTCGGGTCAATCCGAATATGCAGCCAGTCCAGTAAATCCACCACATGCGCCGCAAACCCCACGCTCACGCTCATGTTCGAAAACGCATACTCCAGAATCAGATCCCACCCAATAATCCACGCAATCAGCTCCCCCAGCGTCGCGTAGGTATACGTATACGCCGAGCCCGCAATCGGAATCATGCTCGCCAGCTCCGCATAGCACAGCCCCGTCAACCCGCACACCACCGCCACCAGCACCAACGACAGCACCAGCGCTGGTCCAGCCCCCGGCCGCCCCGCCACCGCCCCGCTGCTGTGATGCACCCATCCGATCACCAGGTCCAGGATCGGCGATCCCATCCAGTCCGCCTGCTTGGCCGGACTTCCGCCAATCGCCGTCCCAATCACCGTGAAAATGCCCGACCCGATCACCGCGCCAACACCCAGCGCCGTCAGGCTCACCGGTCCAAGCGTCTTCCGCAGCGCATGCTCCGGGCGTTCGGACTCCGAGATCAGTTTGTCGATCGACTTCCGCGCGAAGATCTGTCTGCTCAGCTGCCTGCTCCTCACATCAAACTCACGTACGGGGGAGGGGGTTCCGCTCTAAGCCAAAAATGCTTCGCTGGTCCTGCGTGTCGTGCAAAGACACCGACGCCCCGGACGGAAGCCTGCAATCACCTGCAGACCGCCCAGGGCGACGTCGATGGGTCGATCTACCGCTTGCCCGCGGTGCGCGCTGCCTTCTTCACTTTCTGCTTCGCCGATCCTCGTGGAACCGTCCGCTTCGCCTTCGGTGGAGCTGCCTTGCGCGCCGCCCGCTTGATCTTTTTGCGCTCTTCCGTATCCGTAATGCTCTTCGTATTCGCCATGGTCTCGTCTACTCGCTATCTGTCGATTTCTCGAAAACTTACACGCGCTCCAACTGGGCAAACTTCTCCACCAGCTTTTTTATGCCGTGTCCTTGAAATTGTACTGTAATCTTCGCGTCGTCCCCATCTCCTTCGCGCTGCGCCACCATGCCTTCCCCATATTTCGGGTGCCGCACGCGCATCCCCTTGCTCAACCCCGTCTTCCCCGTCGGCACCGCAACCTCCAGCTTCGGTCGCCCTCCACCCACCTTTTGCCCCGGCACCGCCTGCCCCCGAGCCCCAAAAAACTTCGCCACATTATCCAGCGATCCGCTCGCCCCAGCCGACCCAATCACCCGCGTCTGCCGCACATACTGCCCCACACCGTTCCCCGTGCCCCCGCCGCTCTGGTCCTCATCCTCATAGCTGTAGTGCCGCTCCCCCTCCTCCGCCCCCGCCTGCTTGCCAAATCGCGATCCACCACCCCGCGGATACGGCGTCGCATACGCCCCCCCATACCGCGACTCCTCCCGTCCCCCGCCAAACGTCGCCGGCGACAGATCCTCCACCAGCTTGCTCGGCACCTCCTCCAAAAACCGCGACGCCACACTCGCCTCCGGCATATCGCTCCCATACCGCCGCCGGTACCGCGCCCGCGTCATCACCAGCGTGTCCATCGCCCGCGTCATCCCCACATAGCAAAGTCGCCGCTCTTCCTCGAGCCCCACCGGATCCGTAAACGTCCGTGAGTGCGGAAACAGCCCCTCCTCCATCCCCGCCAGAAACACCAGCGGAAACTCCAGCCCCTTCGCCGCATGCAGCGTCATCAGCGTCACCCGCGCCTCGGCCGAGTAGCCATCCGCATCGCTCACCAGCGCCGCATGATCCAGAAACTCATGCAGCGTCTCCCCCCGCTCCTGCGCATCCTGCGCCGCGTTCGCCAGCTCCTTCAGGTTCTCAATCCGGCTGAACGACTCCGGCGTCGCCTCATCCTCCAGCGCCCGGATGTACCCCGACCGATCATTCAAAAACTTGATCAACTCCGGCAGCGTCGCCGCCTCCCCCGGCTTCCGAAACGCCGCCCGCTCTTCCTTCGGTTCCGCCGCCTCCGCCGTCGCCACGTCCATCCGGTTCCGCCGCGTCTCCGCCGCACTCGCCTTCAGCGGAACCGGCGCAAACGGATTAAAACTCGCCGTCGCCTCCATCCCATGCGCCGCGTCCGTGTCCACCGCATTCTCCGGAGCAATCGTCGAAATCTCCTCACTCGGCCCAAAATCAAACCCGAAATTGAAGCTCGTATCAAACCCCGTATCCGCCGGCCCCGTATCCTCCACACTCGGCGTCATCTCCGCCCCAAACCCAAAGCTCGTATCCCCACCTTCATCTGTAACAGAATCAGGAGCAAAATCCACCGGCGCAAAACTCGCAGCATCACCCTCCGCCCCAACATCCCCCGCCAGCTTCTCCGCAAACCCCGGCCCCAGCATCGCCCGCCCATCCTCAATCAGCCGCCGAAACCCGTCCAGCGCCGTCAACGCCCGCTGCGGCAGCAGCTTCTCCCGGATCGCCCGACCCACCATGTCCCACGTGCTGATCCCCGTGTCGAGCGCCATCCGCTCCAGCGTCTCCATCGTCGTCTTCCCAATACCCCGCGGCGGCGAATTAATCACCCGCCCCAGCGCCACCGAGTCATCCGGATTCTGCACCAGCTTCATGTAACTCAAAATGTCCTTGACCTCCGCCCGGTCATAGAACGAAAACCCACCCACCATGTGGTACTTGATCCCGTACCGCCGCAGCGACTCTTCCACCAGCCGCGACTGCGAGTTCGTCCGGTACAGCACCGCGCACCGCGGCGCATCCTCCCCCTGCCCAGCCTCGCGCAGATATCGCTGCACCCGGTCCGCAATAAACAGCGCCTCACTCTCCCCATCCGGCGCCTCGTAGTACCCAATCAGCGAGCCACCCTCACGCGCCGTCCAAAGGTTCTTGCCCTTCCTCTGCGTGTTCTGCGCCACCACCGCCGAGGCACCTTCCAGAATCATCTGCGTCGACCGATAATTCTGCTCCAGCCGAATCGTCTTCACCTCCGGAAAGTCCTTCTCAAACTCCAGAATGTTCCGGATATCCGCGCCCCGCCAGCTGTAAATCGACTGGTCCTCATCCCCCACCACGCAAATATTTCCATGGCTCCCCGCCAGCAGCTTCATCAGCTCATACTGCGGCCGATTCGTATCCTGGTACTCATCAATCATCACGTATCTGTAACGTCGGTTGTATCTTTCTCGCACCCCCGCATCCGACTTCAACAACCGCACCGTTTCCAGCAGCAGATCGTCAAAGTCCAGCGCATTCGCCTTGAACAGTTCCTTCCGATAAATCTCAAAAATGTGCGCAATCTTCTCTTCCAGCGGATTCGTGCTCGCCAGGAAATACTCCTGCGGATCGATCATGTGGTTCTTCGCCCACGAGATCCGTCCCAGCGCCACCCTCGGCTTCATTTGCTTGTCATCGATCCCCAGCCGCTTCAGCGCCGTCTTCACCACGGCCTGCTGATCCGTTTCGTCATAAATTGCAAACGTTCGCGTCAGCCCTTTTCCCCCAACCCGCATCGCCTCAATATCCCGCCGCAACACCCGCACACAAAAGCTGTGAAACGTCGACACCGTCGGCTTCGCCAGAGTCGAGTGGCCCATAATCTTCTCCACCCGCTCCGCCATCTCCTTCGCCGCTTTATTGGTGAAGGTAACCGCCAGAATGTTGTCCGCACTCACCCCGCGCTCCTGAATCAGGTACGCAATCCGGTGCGTCACCACCCGCGTCTTCCCACTCCCCGCCCCCGCCAGCAGCAGCACCGGCCCATCCACCGTCCGCACACCCTCTGCCTGCTGCGGATTCATCTTTTCGAACAGATCCTGCACGCCCGTCACACTCCTCTTACGATCCTAAGCCTTAGCCCTGAAACCCTCTGCCGCGAGCTCGAGGCAGACGCGGAGCGGCCCTTCGCATGCCCGTAAACCAACCCTCTAAGGTGCCCAAAATGTGTCCAAAGACATGTGCTCAAACTCCAAGAAAGGTTCGGAACCACCCTCGCTGCGCCGCATCGGGCAACGTCCGCAGCCTCTCGTGCGTCTCTCTTGTTAGCGAATAAAGAGCGAAGTCCGCTCCTGCCCAGGTGACCTATGGCTCAAGAAGCAGAACTCTTCCCCGAACGTGAAATCGTGCTCGACGAACCCGAGCTCCACGATGAACAGGCTGACGCCCTCCGCGCTGCCACTGACCGCGCCGAGCGCGCCGAAGCCGAACTCGCAAAACTCAAGAACTCCGCCGCCCACACGCCTACAGCAAAGCACCCCATCCCACAGCCGCACGCCGCTCCGGCCCACAGCGACGCTGCCTTGAAATCCCCACCCTCCCCCAGCACCCGCGCCGCCCATGTCCCCGAAGCCCCTGATGCCATCAACCAGGGCCAAACATCCGCCGACGTCGAACCCGGCGGTGACCCTTCCGCCATCGCCGAACTCCGCAATGACTCCATGATGGCGCACCTCCTCGATTCACTCGATGCCGGCAAGGATATCGGCCACTATGGCCGACTCACCTTCGCCATGGTCGCCCGCCACTTCCTCCCCCACGAGGAAGTCCTCGCCTGGCTCACCCGCGACCCCGACTTTTCCGAAGAGCAGGCGAACCTCATGCTCCGCCAGGTCGAAGGCCGTGATTACACCCCACCCAAGCGCGACCGCATCCTCGACTGGCAGCGCCAGCAGGACTTCCCCATCATCCCCAACCCCGACGACCCCGACTCCGGCAATCTCTACCGCAACCTCAAGTTCCCCGACGAAATCTACCAGCACATCGGCCACTACCAGGAACGAAAACTCGAATCCGAATCCGAAGCCGAGCCCGCCACCGAGACCGAAGAGACCCAGCGCTTCTAGCTCCCACCTACCTGACGCCCCGGCCAACCAGCCGGGGCATACACCTTACCGCCCCACCTCAATCTCCCGCAAAATTCCATGCCACAGCGCCAGCCGAGCCTCGAGTGCCAGCACTGCTGCCTCCCGCGCCTCGCTCCACTTCGCCTCATCCCCACCGCATAGCTCGCCCACCATCCGCAGCGCCATCGGCCCATGTTCCTCGCCATCCACCTCGATGTGCCGATCCAGATACCACCGAAAAGTCGCCAGCTTCCCTCGCAGCCGCTCATCCTGATCCCGGATAAACCCCCGAAACATCTCCGGAATTAGATCCTCCCGCCCAAACGTAAACGCTGCCGCAATCTCGTGCAATTTTCCACCCCCGATCACCGCGAACGTCGTCCGCACAAACGCCCTCGCCGCCCCCGGCGCCTCCGCCAGCGCCTCTTCCACACCCGCACCCCCCTCCAGCCGCGCAAGCACACCATCGATCCCCTCCGTCGACGCGCCACACTCCCGCATCGCCCGCAGATACAGCTCAAAGTGGCTCACCGCCTCGCCCTCAAACTCATCGCTCTCTTCCCCAAACACAATCTCGTTCACCAGCCTCCGCGTCCCCGCATGCCGGGTCGGCAGCCACGGAACCTCCACGCACGTCAGCCCCCGCTGCAGCGCCTTCAGCAGACTCATAAAGTCCCACACCGCAAACACATGGCTTTCCTGAAACACATGCAGATCCCCGATCGACCGAAACGCCCGGTACAGCGGATGCACCGCCAGCCGCGCATACATCGGCTCCAACCGCTCCTGCAACTCCGCCATCTCCGTCCCTGCCACCATCACGTCGCTCACATCATCTCTTTCGCCAAAGCCTCAGCCTCGATCCGCGGCTGGTCCAATCGCCGCAGGTACTCCCAGCTGTAGATCCCGCTGGTATGCCCGTCGTTCCACGTAAACTGCAGCGCATACCGTCCCACCGGCACCACCCCCGTCGGCCGCGCCGGCGCCTCAAACATCGCGAACATCTCCTTCTTCTTCGGCTTCGGCACCCCCGCCGCCCGCCCCGTCTGCTCCCGTTCCTCGTTGCACGTCGCGCACGGGCAAGCGTCGCGCAAATACGGAAACGTCCACCGGCTCCGCTGCCCATCCGCCCAGTCGATTTCCACCCCCGTCCCCTCCGTCTTCCGCACCCGCACCTTCGCCGGCGTCACCGCCGCACGCGGCAGCGGCGTCTCCTGCGGTGGCATCTGGTCGCCCCGCACAATCCGTATCTCATGACTCATCGCTGCCTCCAAAAAAAGTACCCCGCCATCACGCACCCCGTCACCACCACCACCATCCGCAGCACCGCCGGGTTCGTCCGCCGCGCAAACCGTGCCCCCAGGTACCCGCCCCCCGCCGCAAACACCATCGACACCACGCAAAATCGCCACTCCACCGCACCCCGCGCAACAAACGTCACAATCGCGCACAAGTTCGACAGGCACGCCGCCACCACCTTCATCGCATTCAGCGCATACATCTCTTCCAACCCAAACAGCGCCAGAACCGTCATGATCAAAAACCCGCCGCCCGCGCCAAAATACCCGATGTAAAAACACACCGGAAACAGCGCCAGAAACAGCGGCGCAAACCCCGGCGCCCGCCACGTCGCCAGCTCCTCGACCGACCTCTTCGACCGCCCCCGCAGCCACCGCGACACCGGCGCACTTATCCAGAAAATCAGCGCCCCGCTCAGCAGCAGCCACGGAATCATGTGCAGAAACGTCCTTTCCCGCGTATGCAGCAGCACCCACGCCCCCGTCGTCCCACCCACCACCGACGTCGCCGCAATCGCCACCAGCAGGTCCCGCCGCACATCTCCGCGCAGCGTCGCCAGGCTCGTCAGCTGCCCCGGCCACAACGCCACCGTATTGGTCGCATTCGCCTGCACCGGCAGCACGCCCATCCCCAGCATCGCCGGGAACGACACAAACGAGCCACCCCCCGCCATCGCGTTCATCACACCTGCCAGAAAACTCGCCAGCACCAGCCAGCCATACCGCCAGTGCTCGCTCACGGCAGACATCATCACCCTTCATTGTAGTCGCCCAGCCCACCGCACCCGCGCCCCGCAACTTCCTCCTCTACACCCGTCGCATCCTCCTGTACTCTCACTTCGAGCGCATCGCAACGCCCGCGCACCAACCCACCCCACCAACGAGCCGGAGCCGAGACCAAATGACCGGGCCCTTTCAGCAACGCCGTTTCCCCCAGCGCCGTCTGGCCCTCAGCCTCTTCCTCGGCCTTTGCCTCACCGTCCTCGCCGCCAACGTCGCCGGCCTCTTCCGCGGCGCCGACATCACCCCCATGCTCACCGAAGTCCTCAACCTCCCCGGCATGCTCTTCGCCAGCCTTCTCGGCAGCCCCCTCGGCCGCGAGCGCGCAGGCCTTTGGCGCGTCATGTTCTACCTCGGCAACCTCATCGCGTACACCTTCATCGCCTACGTCGCCCTCACCGTCGGCAACTCCCGCATCCCCCGGCCCTCCGCACCCGCAAAACGATCCCCGCCGGGGTAAAAAAATCTAGCCCGGCAACTCCGGCGTCGCCCGCAGCAGCCGCTGCGTATACCCCTCCCTCGGCGCCTCACACACTTGCAGCACCGGCCCCTCCTCCACCACTCGCCCACCCTCCATCACCGCGACCCGATCGCACAGGTACCGCACCAGCGGCATCGAGTGCGAAATAAACAGATACGTCAACCCATGCCGCCGCTGCAGCTCCCGCAGCAGATTCACGACCTGAGCGCCCACACTCACATCGAGCGCACTCACCGGCTCATCCAACACCACAAATTCCGGTCGCAGCGCCAGCGCCCGAGCAATGTTGATCCGCTGCCGCTGCCCCCCGCTAAACTCATGCGGAAACCGCCCCAACACCTCCTCTCCCAGTTCCACCTCTCCCAGCATCTCCTGCAGCCGCTCCCTTACCCACTCCTTCTTCGCCCCCCGCCCCAGCCCGGCAGCCTCGTCGTCCACCCCATGCACCGCAAACGGCTCCGCCAAAATCTCCCGAACCCGCATCCGCGGATCGAGCGCCGCATATGGATCCTGAAACACCACCTGCATCCGCCGCCGCATGCCCCGCATCTCCCGTGCCGTCTTCCGCAGCAGATCCTCCCCGTCATACCGCACCTCCCCCGCCGTCGGTTCCAGCAGCCGTAGCAGCATCCGCGCCACCGTACTCTTGCCCGACCCCGACTCCCCCACCACCCCCATCGTCTCCCCCCGCCGTACCGCAATCGTCACACCATCCACCACCCGCACCACCCCACGCCCCCGCGCGTATTCCTTCACCAATCCCCGCCCCTCCACCAAAACCCCACCATCACTCATACCCACAGTCTCCCATCCACAAACCAATCATGCTTACCGGTTCATCGTTCTCACCCGTAGCGATAGCCGCTGCTCTTGCCGTAGCCGCTGCTCTTGCGGTAGCCGCTGCTCTTGCGGTAGCCGATGCTCTTGCCATAGCCCCTCTCGCCCTGCTTTTCTGCTTGTCATTCCCGAAGGGAACCTGCTGTTGCCGTTGTCCTTGCATTTGCTGTTGCCGTTGCTTGTCCTACCGTCATCATCCTGAGCGAAGCGAAGGACCACTGTCGTTTCACTTGTTGTTCCGTTGTCACTCCTGCCGAAAGCCCTCAACCGCCCTCATCCACAACTGTCTCCACCTGCTACCATCCCTCACCATGAAGCACCGACAAAGCCGCGCCGTCCTCATTTCCGCAGCCTTCTGGTTCGTACTTCCGGCCCTGAACTCCGTCCTTTCGAAGACCTCTGTTGAAGCTGCGGTTCTTCCGTCCGCCGCCCAGACTGCCCCCGACGCGCCGGCCCAGGTCACCTTCTATTCCCATGCCGTCACCGTCCTGGGCGGTCTGCCCGGTCACCAGCCCGCCGCCTTCAAAGGCCGCATCTTTGATGAAGATCGCCAACTCGCCTTCATGGAACCGGGGCATTTCGTGACCTTCAATCTCACCCCGGGGCCGCACATCTTGTCAGCGACCTGGTGGATAGCAAAGCACGCAAAAGGCGGGGCTCACCTTCCCATCAACCTCGTTGCAAACCAGCAGTACTTCATCGAAACAATGGTGTTGAACTCTGGCCTCCTGTTTGGCACGGTGAACCTGCACATCAAGGATGTCTCTTGCAGCAGCGCGCAGCAGGACAACCTTCATAGCAAACCACTCGAACCATCCCACCTCAGACCGGACGGTGTGCCGCTCGCCGTTCCGGCCACCGCCTTCCCACCGTGCCAATAAGGGATCTTCCGTCCGGCCTAAGCCTTCACCACACACGGCGTCAACCGCGCAAGATCCCAGGCCGTGGCCAGCTCCACCGCTCTCTGCCGAAGACCCACCCAGCCCCCACCAGTGCTACCATCCCCCACACATGAACCGCCTCCAGAACCAGGCCACCCTCATCACCGGAGCCTCTTCCGGCATCGGCCGCGCTACCGCCCTCCTCTTCGCCGCTGCTGGAGCCCGCCTCCTCCTCACCGCTCGCCGGGAAGAACGCCTCGCTGAAGTAGCTGCCGAGTGCCGCGCCCGAGGCGCCCAAGCCCACATCCATGCAGGCGATGCCGGCCTCGAACCCACCGCCATCGCCGCCACCGATCTCGCCCTCCAGCACTTCGGCCGCCTCGACCTCCTCATCAACAACGCCGGCCAGGGCAACTACAAACCCATCACCGAAACAACCGCCGAAGACTTCGACTCACTCGTCTCCGCCAACCTCCGCTCATCCTTCCTTTTCGCCCGCCAAGCCGCCCCGCACATGATTCGCCAGCGCTCCGGCACCATCCTCTTCATCTCCTCCGTTGCCGGCCTGCAGGGAGCCGCCAATGAGTCCGTCTACTCCGCCACCAAGTTCGCCCAGGTCGGCCTCTCCCAATCCCTCGACGCCGAACTCCGCCCCCACGGCATCCGCGTCGGCGTCCTCTGCCCCGGCGGAGTCAAATCCGAGTTCGCCCTGGGCCGCGGCCGCACCGCCGAATCCATCGCCCAATCCCGCATGATGGACCCCACCCATGTCGCCGAATCCATCCTCTTCGCCGCCACCCAACCCGCCAACACCCGCATCCCCACCCTCACCGTCCGCCACATGGGCTAGCCCACCTCCGGCTCAACGCTTTGCATCTCCGCAGAAAGACCGGCTCCCCCCCCATCACATCCCGGGCAAGTCGCCGGCCACCTCCATGCGGGGTTGACCCCACTGCGTCGGCCATCGCCGAAGCAGCGCACGCATCCCACCCTCCTACTTTTCGTACCCTTTCGCAGCGGCTTCCGCGACCGCATGGTCGTTCTTGCCCGTCGAGCCCGAAACCCCAACGGCCCCGATCACCTCGCCTCCCCGGTACAGCGGTACGCCGCCCGCAAAGATCATCACGCGCCCACCATTCGACACATGAATGCCGAAAAACTGATCCCCGGATTGAGAGTTCTCTCCCAGGTCCTTAGTCGTGATATCAAACGCGCGCGAAGTAAACGCCTTGTTGATGCTGATGTCGATCGATCCAAGCCAGGCGCCCTCCTGCCGCTCAAACGCGAGCAGGTTGCCGCCCGCGTCCACCACAGCAATATTCATCAGCGTTCCGAGCGAGGTCGCCTTCGCCTGACCGGCCTGGATAATGGATCGAGCTTCGGCAAGCGAAACGCCGTTAGGTTTCGTGGACATATGTACTCCTTCGGTAAAGCGGTTAGAGGAAGCCCGTATCCCAGCCCGGGGTGTCCGTCGTGAGTCAAAGCAAGGAAAACGGTTTCGTTCCAGACTATGGGGTATCGTCAGTCCCGGCAATCCCAGCCGCCAAAGCGCTCGGCCAGCCCGCACGCGACCAGCCCGTCTCTCCTTCACAGCTTCGGATGCACCCGCTCAAACCCCGTAGCCACCTGATACCCCCTCGCCACCGCCAACACCTCCGCATCCCGATACAGCCCACCCAAAAACGTCAAACTCACCGGCGTCCCCGGCCCACCCTCGTTCTCCGCATCGCCATCCCCCAGGTCGATCGCCGCCGGCGCATCCGCCCCCCGCAGCCCATTCGGCACAATGGCCGCCGGATGCCCTGTTAGGTTCGTCGCCACCAGCTGCGCCCCCCCGCTCGGCGTCACCACCACATCCACCTGCTCGAATACCCGCCGCACCGCCTCCATCGCCAGCGTCCGCGCCCGCATCGCCTGCACGTAATCCACCGCCGAATAAAAATGCGACACCCGAAAACTTGTCGGCCAGTCGTAATCCTTCTGCCCGCTCAGCAGCGCATCCCGCCCACTCCGCGTCAGCTCATCAAACGCCGCCGCCGCCTCCGCCTCCAGCACTGGCACAATCTCCCCATACGGAAACTTCGGCCACTCCACCGGCAGCAAGTCCACTCCCATCCCCCGCAGCTTCTCCAGAGCCGCCGTCCCAAACCGCACATCGTACTGCCGCTGTGCAAACTCCAGCCCTTCCCGCTTCGCCCGCGCCTTGAACTCGTCCAGTTCCTTCGCCGTCATCCCCTCCGCCGGCTTCGTCGTCTCCGGCGCCACCGGGGCCTCAAACGCCGCCTTCACAAACCCAATTCGTAACCGTTTCCAGTCGAAATCCGCATCCCAGTTGAACGCCGCATCCCGCCGCACCGTCCGGTCCTTCCCATCCGGCCCATAGATCGCGCTCATCACCAGCGCGCAGTCCTCGACCGACCGGCAGATCGGCCCCAGCTTGTCCATCGTCCAGCTCAGCGCCATCGCCCCCGTCCGCGGCACAAACCCAAACGTCGGCCGCAACCCCGTCACCCCGCACCGCGTACTCGGGCTCGAGATCGACCCCAGCGTCTCCGACCCGATCCCAAACCCCACACATCCCGCGCTCACCGCACTCGCCACCCCCGCCGAGCTCCCACTTGACCCCTGCCGCACGTTCCACGGATTCCTTGTCCGCCCACCTGCCCGCCCACCCGCCTTCCCCGACCCCGCCGGATACCCCCACAAATCCCCCTGCGCCAGCGCCCCCAGCGTCAGCTTCGCCACCAACACGGCCCCCGCCGCATCCAGCCGCTCCACCACCGTCGCATCTGTGTCAAACACCTGCCCTTCAAACCCCGCCGCCCCCCACGTCGTCGGATACCCCTTTACCGCCAGCAAATCCTTCGCCCCCCACGGAATCCCATGCAGCGGCCCCCTGTACTTGCCCGCCGCAATCTCCCGATCCGCCGTCGCCGCAGCGTCCATCGCCCGCCCCTCCGTCAGCGTGATCACAAAATGTAACCGTGGATCGTACTTTCTCAGCCGCGCTAAATATAGCTTCGTCAGGTCGACCGAACTCACTTTCCGCAACCGCAGCATTGTCCCGAGCTCTCGCACCGTCGCAAACGCCATTGCATCCTCGGCAAGCAGTCCATCTTCCGCCAGAGGTGTCCGCTTCGCCAGCAGCCCCTTCACCTCCGGATCCTTACTCATCCGCATCGGCCGCTTGGCCGTCTCAAACCTCTCCCCACCCAACACCGGATCAAAACAAAACGCCGGGGCCACCGCATTCGGCAGATGCAGCTTCCGAATCCCAACGGCCGCCTCCCTCTGCTCGCCCAGCCCGTCCAGCATCTGCGCGATCTGCGCGTCCGTCAGCGACACCCCCGCAATCCCCGCCGCCGCCCGCACCATCTCCGCCGTAATCTTCGGCAGCCCCTTCGTGTCCTCCCCAAACCCCGCCGACAGCCCCGCCAGCACATCCCCGTGCGCCTCCGCCCCAACCACCGGAACCGCAGCCCCCGCCTGCGCCAAAGCCAACAGCGCACCCGGCAACATCGTCTGCCCCAGCCCCGCCGCCGCACACACCACCAAAAACCGTCGCCGATCGACCACGCCTAACCCAGGTTGTCCGCTCATCCCGGGATTATCGCATCGGCCACCAGCGCCGAACCCAATTACCCCGCCGCGTCAGAGCATCTGATTTGCCCGATGCGCCGCCCAAGCACCCCACACCATCGCAATCGGGTGCAGCCCCGCAAGCGCCCACCCCAGCGTCGGAATCCCCAGCGCCACATACAACACCAGCATCACAATCGCACCCGGCACGGTGCTGTACAGCATCCCAAACGGCCCGAAAAAGAACGTCAACACCAACGACAGAACCACGCTTTTCCGCTGCATCGATCACCTCGCCCGAATCTGAAATCAGCTATCAGATGCCATTGCCAGATCGTCTGTCAGCCCTGCGCCGACCAGTCCTCCCAGCGCAGCCCCTTCACCCGCCCAAACTCCCGCACATTTGCCGTCACCAGCGTCAACCCACGTGCCATTGCCTGCCCCGCAATCAGCGTGTCAAACGGTCCAATCGGCTGCTTCCGCCGTTCCAACTCCGCCCGAACCTGCGCCGCTGCCACCGCGTCGGCTCGCGTCACCGGCAAGACAGCTATCCCTAAGCTCAAAAACCGCTCAAGCCGCTCCCGGTTCTGCGGCAAGTGCCTGCTTCGCGCAATGCCATATTCCAGCTCGAACAGCACCACCGTCGATAACGAGATTGCACGCTCGTCGGTTACCGCCTTCTCATACGCCGTCGCAACTCGTTGATCCACTCGCCGCATCAGCGCGATACAAACGTTCGTATCAATCAGGTAACTCACCATTCAGGCGGAAATTTCTGCTTCGGCATCGGCGGCTGCTCCCGGCCTTCCGGCATAAACTCCCCAGCCACCTCATTGAAGCGATCCAGGTCCGCAAACCACCGCGCCACCTCCGCCTTCCGATCTCCTCCAGGCCTCATTGGCGTGGCCGAAGACTCCTCCAGCAGAACCCCCTTCTTCGTCCGCCGGATCCGAACTTCCGTCCCTTCAAATCGAAACTCTTTTGGTAATCGAACCGCCTGACTCCGCCCATTCTGAAACAGCTTCGCCGTCCGCGCTACAGCTTTTTTCTTCTTTCCCGAGCTTGTCCCAGTCCCGCCCATGGAAAAAGTCTATACCATTCACCAGGATGGTATAGACCAAACACCCTGCCCTGCGAAGACACTAGATATCCAGGTTCTTCACATCCAGCGCATTCTCCTCGATAAACTTCCGCCGCGCCTCCACATCCTCCCCCATCAGCGTCGTAAAGATTTCTTCGCACCCTGCAATATCCTCCAGCTTCACCTGCAGCAGCGTCCGCCGTGCCGGATCCATCGTCGTCTCCCACAGCTGCGGAGCCGTCATCTCACCCAGGCCCTTGTACCGTTGCACCTGATACTCCTTCCGGCCCTGCTCGATGACATACTCAAACACCTCCCGAGCGGTGCGCTTCTCCACCGGATCCTGCCCCGCTTTACCCACCCGCTTGCCCGGCTTCGCCTCCGCTGCAGTCCCAGGAGCCGCCGCGATCACATCGACCACGCCCTCCTCCTGGGCCACCTCGTCCGCCTCGTCCATCGCCGCCTGCGAGCCCGCCGCTGGCGCCGCCTTCGCCGCATACTCAATGTGAAACGGCCCCGTCAGCGCCGCCCCCAGCACCGCATGCTTCGCCAGCAACTGCCGGCTCTCCGGCGTCGTCGCCAGCGCCCAATCCATCCGCCGCTCCGCACCCTGCGCGTCCGTAAACGACACAGAGTACAGCTTGTGCTCCTCATCAAACGTCACATCGCTCACAGCCTTGAATTGCCAGTCGCGCTCGAGCGACTTCAATCGCGCCTGCATCGCCTTGAGCTTGTCCGGGCTTTCAAACGCGACACGTCGGGCTTTGTCCACGCCCTCGCTCGCAAAAATCTCCGCAAACGCCCGAGTCACCTCATCGTTCCGTATCCGCTTGTTCACCTTGTCGAAGAACCCGAGGTAGTCATTCAGCCCCGACATGTATTTCGTCAGCTCCTTGCCCTCCAGCCGCGCATCTTCCGCCCCATACCGGATCACCATCCCGTCCGAAGCCCGCTTCACCATCACCTGCACATACTCGCGGTCGTCCTTGATGTACTGCTCAAACTTGCCCTTCTTGATGCGATAGAGCGGCGGCTGCGCAATATACACGTGCCCGCGCTTGATCAGCTCCGTCATGTGCCGGAAAAAGAACGTCAGCAACAGCGTCCGGATGTGCGATCCGTCGACATCGGCATCCGTCATCAGAATCAACTTCCCGTAGCGCAGCTTCGCCAGGTCGAAGTCGTCTTTGCCGATACCGGTCCCCAGCGCCGTAATCATGGCCCGGATTTCCTCGTGCCCCAGCATCTTGTCATAGCGAGCCTTTTCCACGTTCAGGATCTTGCCCTTCAGCGGCAAAATCGCCTGAAACTTCCGGTCCCGCCCCTGCTTCGCCGTCCCTCCGGCCGATTCACCCTCGACCAGGTACAGCTCACACCGGTCCGGCTCCCGCTCCGAGCAGTCGGCCAGCTTGCCGGGCAAACCACCCCCATCCAGCGCACCTTTCCGCCGCGTCAGATCCCGCGCCTTCCGCGCCGCCTCCCGCGCCCGCGCCGCATCGATCGCCTTATTAATGATCTTTCGCGCCACCTGCGGATTCTGCTCGAGGAACGCGCCCAGTCGCTCATTCACAAACGCCTGCACCGTCCCCGCAATATCCGAGTTCAGCTTGCCCTTCGTCTGCCCCTCAAACTGCGGCTGCGACAGCTTCACACTCACCACCGCCACCATCCCCTCGCGCACATCATCGCCGCTCAGGTTCTCCTTCACATCCTTGAACAACCCCATCTGCTGCCCGGCCCAGTTGATCGTCCGCGTCAGGCTCGTCCGAAACCCCGACAAATGCGTCCCGCCATCCACCGTGTTGATGTTGTTCGCAAACGAAAACTCCGTAATCGAGTACGCATCGTTCCACTGCAGCGCAATCTCGATCGCCACATTGTCCCGCTCCGCCTCCATGTAAATCGGCTTCTCGTGCAACACCTGCTTGCCCTTGTTCAGCAGCTTGATGAACTCCGCAATCCCACCCGTGTACTTGAAGCTCTGCGACTTCGCCTCACCCGTCTTCGCGTCCGTCGTCCGCTCATCGGTCAGCGTAATCTCAATGCCCTTGTTCAAAAACGCCAACTGCCGCAGCCGGTTCGCCAACGTGTCGTAGTTGTACTCCGTCACCGAAAAAATGCTCTTGTCCGGCAGAAAGTGAACCTTCGTCCCCTTCCGCGTCGAAGCCCCCATCTTGCGCAGCTTCGAAATCGGGTCGCCCTTCGAGTAGTCCATCTCCCACGCAAACCCATCGCGCCAGATCTCCACGTCGAACTCTTCGCTCAACGCGTTCACGCAAGAAACACCCACCCCGTGCAGACCACCCGAAACCTTGTAGTTACTCGCATCAAACTTGCCGCCCGCATGCAGAATCGTCAGCACCACCTGCACCGCCGGCATCGTCACCCCGTTGATCACCTTGTCGTCCACCGGAATCCCGCGCCCGTCATCCACCACCGTGATCGAGTTGTCCACATGGATCGTCACATCGATCCGCGTCGCATACCCCGCCAGCGCCTCGTCCACCGAGTTGTCCACCACCTCGTACACCAGGTGATGCAGCCCCTGCTCCCCCGTCGACCCGATATACATCGCAGGCCGTTTCCGCACCGCCGCCAAACCCTCCAGCACCGTAATATTCTCGGCCGAGTACCCCCCACCCGGAGTCTTCGCCTCGGTCCCCTTCTGGGTTGTCAACATCTCTTCAGTCGGCAGTGCAGTCGTCGCCATTCACTCTCCAGAAGACGGGCCCAGGAGGCTCAGAGGTCACCCCCCGAAATAAACCCCACCACCTCAGCAAATTGCGCCTAAATACCGCAGTTTGTGGGGGTTTCCCGTAGATTAAGTATAGCATTCGGGTGCGCCCGGGCCGGTTACAAACCTCCGCACCGCGCGCACGTCCATGAGGGGTGATCCCCCCACCGATCGGCCTCAGCTTCCGCCTCTCCACCAGCGTGTGACCGCCCGGCCGACGTGGAAACTCCTGATCAGCTCGCAGCTCCATCCTCCAGAATTCAAAACGCGCGAATGCCGCTCAACCATGTCACGTGTATTTGGTAGATGACGAGAACAGCGTTTACCAGGATTACCCGTAACTGCCGGAAACGCGACTTCTCGGGAGATACATGGTTAATCGCATTGGATGACGAGATTGTCTTCGGGAAGCGTTGAGCGATACAGAGTCACGGGCATGGTATCTGCCACATGGAAAAGCCGTGGATACAGCTCGGGATCAAAGATAATCCCCATGCCCAACTCCTCCCAATAGAACTCCTGCGTGTCGCTAAGGGGCCTCTGTCGGATGTAATCTATCTGATCAATCTGATCTTTCTGGAACGTAGCGGCGGTCCCAGCCCGATCAGTAAGCGTGATTTCGTTTAGGATGAGATTGCTGAGAAAGCCTCTGTGAACCTTGCCATCCTTCGTCTTCAGAGAAAATTTCACCACTGAGTAGGGATGCCCCTTCGATACGAAGGGAGAGAATGCCAGCACATCGGCCCACGAACTTCTGCCGCTATATAGCGTAAACAATGGCAGGTTCGCATTGTCTTTCTCGACGGGCCTCCCACCAAAGCCGGATCTGACTCTGAGCAAGTTTGCGATGCGGAGTGTCACGCGTCCTTGCTTCGTTTCGATCGACACATCCGCATTCGTGACTTTCGTTAGTTCACCATACCGGCAAGTCAGGTCACGTTCTATAAACACATACCCAATCCCACGCTTCAAGGACCGAAGCTGTTGACTGGGATCGGTTTGAGCGAAAGAGGATGCGGCCAGTAGTAGAGAACCCAAGCAGCTAGAGGTTCCTCTCATCAGTCGCCAACACTTGAAGCGCGCGGAACTCATCGCCAGCAAGCATAAACGATTACCTCGAAGCTTCCGAAAGCGGTGGGTTAGGGCGACTACGATCGCTCCCGCGAAGTCGCATTCCCGCACCCATCGAGGGGACAGCCGAGCTCGAAACACTCTATTTCAGCTCACCGCTGCCGGCACTCCGGCACCCGCCGATGCCCCACCCCTACTGCGCGTCCTCCCACTCCTCATGCCACGCCGTCTGGATCGCCTCCAGCAATCCCTCATTCGACTTCGCCGGGTCCCCCACAAACCCCGGAATTTCCGTCACCCACCGATGCAGATCCGTAAACCGCACCGTGTACGGATCCACCTCCGGATGCAGCTCCTGCAACTGAATCCCAATCTCCTCCACGTCCGTCCAAGCAATCTCACGCGCCATCGCCCACCTACCCCTTCACCACATCCGCCGGCTTGCCTTCCTGCACATAGTTCCGGTTCCACTTCGGAATCGCCACCACATACGTCCCCGGCCGCTCAATCACCGCCTGGCACCCCAGCCGCGAGTTCAGCTGAATATCCGCCGCCGTCTCCATCCGGTCGAGCTCCAGATCCTCCGCCTCGCTCACCCCGCCAGCCCCTTCCTTCACATGGATATGGCACGTCGTGCACGCGCACACGCCCCCACACGCATGGTCCAGAAAAATCCCGAAGTTCTCCGCCACATCCAGAAACGACATCGGCAGCCCATGCCCGTCATACGGCATCGACCCAAACGGAAACTCCACCGTCTTGCCCTCAGGCTCAAACGTCACACGCACCGCGCCCTCAGCCACAGGCCGCGTCACATCCACTACCGGCAACTCCACACCATGCTCACTCATATCGTCTCTTTAGACTAACGCCTCCCCCCAAAATCAACCCTCACTCGAGCCCGCACTGGAGTTCTTCGAGTCCGAGTGCCCCTCCTTCGCCTCGCCCACATCCTCCACCTTCCGCACTGCCTCCTCAATCTCCGCCTTCGCAAACGGATGGGGCGCCGTCGGCCCAGACCCCATCGCCTCATCGGCCGTCTTGAACGTCTTTCCCTTCATCGCCCCCGTCACCGCCCCGTCCATCATCAGCTCCGCCAGCCGTCGCGTGCTCGCATCCAGCCGCTCGATCGACTGCCGGATAATCTTGTAATCCCCGCCCTGGATCGAAGCCTTCACCTCCAGCTCCCCCTGCTCGATCGCCGCGATCTCCACCCCGGTCAGCAGTTGCCATGTCGGCTGCGACTTCGCCTTCTTCACCGCCTGCAGAATCGTCTCCGCCTCGTTCCGCGCCTCAATCACCTGTCGCTCCTGAATATCCGCTTCCGCATTGTCGAACGACGCCAGGATCATCTCTTCCACCTGCTCGTCGGTCAGCCCATACGTCGGTTTGACGTCAATTTCCGCCTCCGTGCCGCTCCTCTGCTCCCGCGCGCTCACCGTCAGGATCCCGTTCGCATCGATCAGCAGCTTCACCTCGATCCGCGCCATCCCCGCCATCATCGGCGGAATCCCCTTCAGGTCAAACCGCGCCAGGCTCCGGCAGTCCTTCGCCAGTTCCCGCTCCCCCTGCAGCACGTGGATCGCCACATTCGTCTGCCCATCCACCCCCGTCGTAAAGTGCTCCGTCGCACTCGCCGGAATCGTCGAATTCCGCTGAATAATCTTCGCGACAACGCCCCCCAGCGCCTCAATCCCCAACGAAAGCGGCGTCACATCCAGCAACAGCAGATCCTCCGTCGCCAGGTTCTCCCCCCCACTCAAAATCTGCGCCTGCACCGCCGCCCCCAGCGCCACCACCTCATCCGGATTCAGCTCCGTATGTAGTGTCTTTCCCCGAGCCTCCAGATCGAACAATCCCGCCACCATCCGCCGCACCGCCGGAATCCGCGTCGACCCCCCCACCATCACCACCTCATCGATCGCCTCCGCCCCCACCCCCGCATCCTTGAGCGCCTGCCGCACCGGCCCAGCCGTCCGCTCCACCACCGCGCCAATCAAACCCTCAAACTGCCCCCGCGTAATCTCCCGCGCATACACCCGCACCTCGCCCCGGCTGTTGTCGCTGCCTTGGCTGTTGTCGTTGCCCCTCTGGTTGTCATTCCGGAAGGGAACCTGCTTCTCGCCTTTCTGGTTGTCATGCCCAAAGGGGACCTGCTTCTCGCCTCTCTGCTTGTCATCCCCGAAGGGGACCTGCTTCCCCGGCAACTCCACCACAATCCGCGCCACCTCTTCGCTCGAAAGCGCAATCTTCGCCTCAATCACAGCCTTCCGCAGACCCTGCCCCACCCCCGCATCCCCCCGAACATCCACCCCCAAATCTCCGCGAATATCCTCCATTGCTACCGCAATCAACAAGTTATCAATGTCGTCCCCACCCAGGTGCGTATCCCCACCCGTCGCCACCACCTCAAAAATCCCCTCATGCAGCTTCAGGATCGATACATCAAACGTCCCGCCGCCAAAGTCATACACCGCAATCAGCCCGTCCTTCGATTTATCCAGCCCATACGCCAGCGCCGCCGCCGTCGGCTCATTCACCAGCCGCAGCACCTCCAGCCCCGCGATCCGCCCCGCATCCTTGGTCGCCTGGCGCTGCGCGTCATTGAAATAGGCAGGAACCGTAATCACCGCCTTTCGCACCGGCGCCCCAAAAAACCTCTCAGCATTCCGCTTCAACTGCTGCAGCACATACGCCGAAACCTCCGGCGGCGTCAGCACCCGATCCCCCACCACCAGCCGGATCACCCCATCCCCCGCAGGCTCGGCGCTCTGTCCCTCACCTTTCTGAGTGACACCTTTCTGGTTGTCATCCCCGGAGAGGACCTGCTTCCCGCTTTTCTGGTTGTCATCCCCGAAGGGGACCTGCTTGTCGCCGTCGCCCCTCTCCGCCAACCGAAACGGAAACAGCCCCAACTCCTCCCGCACATCCGCCACCCCCCGCCCCATCAGCCGCTTCGCCGAGTAAACCGCCCGCCCTGGTTCCGTCAGCAACGCCCCCCGAGCCGCATTCCCCACCAGCACCCCACCCCCACTCGGAAACGCCACCACACTCGGCACCAGCCGATCCCCATCCTCCCCCGGAATCACCTGCGGCGCCGACCCCTCCATAAACGCCACCAACGAATTCGTCGTCCCCAAATCGATCCCAACCACCCGCTCCACCCCAACCACCCGCTCCACGCCCAACCCCTGCTCGTCGGCCATCACACCACTCCTCAACCGCCACGCCCCACTCAGGGCGCAGCTCTGCTCGTAACCCGCTTCTCCCATTCTCCTACACCCCACCCCGCCTCGCCGAACACTGCCAAACCGAGCATCAATCCTTCTTATGCCGCGCTATCTCGGCCAATGCGGCTTCTCGGGACGCAAATGCTGGTCTCCTTGACGAGTGAATCCTTGGCGTCTTCTGGCTGTGGAATTGGTGGTGGAAAGCAGGGCACGTGAGAGGATCTGCGCATGAATCCGCAAAGAAAGGAGATCATGGAAAGGTTGGCCCAGGGGCACTCGCCATTTGCTGTTCCTTCGTCTTTCGAGATCACAACGGCTTCAACGCAGTTGGTTCCACTCTCTTCTGGGGCGGCCTTTCGTGGGCCGTGGTCTGGAGCCTCATCATCATCTGTGCTTACACGCGGCACCTTTCAAAGAAGCAAAAGGGAGATCACGTGAACGCATTCCGAACCGTTGGCGAGGCAAACCGTTCCGAGTGACCCTCAACTTCGGCGAGCTTGCCCGTCTGACCGCCTTTGGGACATGCTCGGGTCAGTCCTGGTAAACGCCGTTCTCATACTTGGGGGCAACACCAGCCGAAGCTGTCAACCCTCACCACCGCGGAACCCCCATCCTACCAATCACCTAGCCATGGCGTAGCCGACCTGTCCCAAACCGTAAACTGGATAGAGATCCCAGCCTGACCTCCGGTCCGGCAAGAGTCTCCTCCTCCACAAACGGAGCGTAAGTAGTTGATTCCGGATATTTTGCGTCGAAATATCCTGGAATCAGGAACTTGCATCCGCACCTCTCTCCTAAGCCGCTGTCGCGACAGGGTTTAGCTCGAAAGATACCGTCAGGGGAGGGGTGGGGTGGGCCGGGGGAGGGAGCGCACGGCCAGGATCCCAGATTACGGCGAAGCGTAGTGCGCAACCGAGAAGGACAGGCGAAAACTACGAACGCAGCGATCGCGACGAACTGCTCGCGACGATCGCTGCGTCCGGTGGGACGTCTGGTTGTGGGCGACTATTGCAGGGCAATCTGTGCGGTAACGTCGGTGAGGACAGTGGTTCCTTCTTCGCGAACGGCCTCAAGCGCCTGGGGATTGAGACCGAGCGACT
>CAXTEU010000015.1:0-98548 GCA_964243475.1 uncultured Acidobacteriaceae bacterium
ACGGCGGCCAAAGCCAGAAGAGCTGCGGTTTGCGATTTCATCAAGAACCTCCGAAGTGGTTGATAGCAGGCGCGGAGTGGATGCTTGATTGCTGACAAGTGAATGTTGCGTGACACGGCGCGAGGTCTGCCGGGGCTGGGTTCTCATGTGGCGAGGTGTTGGAATGGCGTGGGCATTTCTTGACAGCCTGTGCGGCTTACGCGATGCTTAGGGGCTGGGCGATCTCTTGTCGCGTCAATGCGCCAGCGCCTTTGTTGCGCATGCCCGAGCGCCCAGCGACCCGGGCGAGAACGGCAGGCTATCGGGCCAGGATTTCGGTTGTGGAGTGAACGGATTTGTTGATGGTTGCGGCGTGGCTTCAGCTGGGAAGTTCGGGCTTTGGTGGCATTGGCAGTCTGCTGCTGCCGGTGCTGTTCTTTGTGGTGCTCTACTTCCTGATGATTGCGCCGAACCAGCGCAAGCAGAAGAAGTGGCAGGAGATGCTGGGGCAGCTGAAGAGCGGCGACCGCGTGACGACGAACGGCGGCCTGCGGGGAACCGTGCTGACCGTGAAAGACGACGTGGTGATTGTGCGCGTGCAGCCGGACAATGTGAAGCTTGAGTTTGTGAAGAGCGCGATTGCGGCGGTGACGACACCGGACGATGCGAAGGCGTAGGCAGAGCTGCGGGAGCGGCCGCACAGAGAATTAAGGAAGGTCCGCTGCGGGCGGGCGGGGCGCGATCGGTTTCAACGGGTTGCGCGCCTGATGATGAGAGGACATGGGACAGAAACTGACCGGCCGAGTGGCCTTTATCGTAACGATTCTGGTGATCTTTGCGTACGGGATCTTTGGCATTCCGCATGGCGGACTGAAGCAGTCGATCGCGAACCGCATCAACCTGGGATTGGATCTGCGCGGCGGCACGCACCTGGTGTTGGAAGTGCATGTCGCCGAAGCAATCGTGTCCGCCACGGACCGGGATGTGGCACGGCTGCAGGGGGATCTGGACAAGGCCGGTGTGACGGGAGTGACAGTCGGTAAGACAGATACAGCTCATCCGAATGCAATTGTGCTGTCCGGGATTCCGCCGGCGAAGCTGGGCGATGTGCGCGGCGTGACCGGAGGGACGGACTACAGCAGTTTGTATGACGTGGCGTCGAGCGGGCCGGGAACACTGACGTTGACGATGAAGCAGGCGGCGGAACGCGATCTGACGCAACGAACGCTGAACACGTCGATGGAAGCGATTCGCGAGCGGATCGACAAGCTGGGGGTTTCGGAGCCCATTGTGGCGCCGTACGGCCTGGGAGCGAACCAGATCCTGGTGGAGCTTCCGGGCGTGGAAGATCTGTCGCGTGTTGAGGACATTATCCAGTCCACCGCGAAGCTCGAGATCCATGCGGTGGTGGGCGGGCCGTATGCCAGCGAGCAGGAGGCGATGGCAGCCACGAACGGGACACTGCCGGTGGATGCCGAGATGCTTCGCGGGCAGGCGACCGAGGCGGCGTCTGAGAGTGTGTGGGTGCTGAAGCGTGCGAGCGAGGTGGAAGGCACGGACTTCCGCGATGCGCAGCCGAGCCAGGACCAGAATGGCCGACCGAATATCACGTTTACGCTGACGACCGAGGCGGGCGACCGCTTCTATAAATACACCTCCGAGCATGCGCGCAGCGGAGCGACTCCGGGTCAGATGGCGATCGTGCTGGACAACAAGGTGCGCGAGGTGGCGGGGATCAATTCGGCGATCCGCGACCGGGGTGAGATCGAGGGCGGATTTACGAAGCAGCAGGCGGATGACCTGAGCCTGATGCTCCGGACCGGAGCTCTGCCGGCGTCGATCTCGTATCTCGAGACGCGGACGGTAGGGCCGAGCCTGGGCGCGGCGTCCATCCGGCAGGGCGTCATCGCGGCCGTGGCGGGGATGCTGGCCGTCATGGCGTTCATGCTGGTGTACTACAAGGGCGCTGGCATCAATGCGGACCTGGCGCTGCTGTTGAACCTGCTGATCCTGCTTGGATTTATGGGCTTCTCGCGCGCCGTGCTGACGCTGCCAGGAATCGCGGGCGTGATTCTGACGATCGGTATGGGCGTGGACTCGAATGTGCTGATCTTTGAGCGGATCCGCGAGGAGCTGCGCGCCGGCAAGACAGCCGCTGCGGCGGTGCAGCAGGGGTTTGCGCACGCGTGGATCACGATCGTGGACACGCACGTGACGACCATCGTTTCGGCGGCTATTCTGTTTCTGTTCGGGACGGGGCCGGTGAAGGGGTTTGCCGTGACGCTGACCTTCGGTCTGCTGGCGAACCTATTTACGGCGGTGTTTGTTTCGCGCGTCATCTTTGACGCGATTCTGGCGCGCAGGCAGCGCGGCGCGGCGTTGTCGATCTAGAGCGGGAGCGCGGGGTGCCAATCTCCCCCCCCCCCAAAGTTTTCGGCCGATGTGCCGATACCGAGGTTAGGAACGTGGAACTGTTTCGAGGCGTGGATGTCGACTGGCTGGGGAAGAAGTGGTATTTCCTCGGGTTTTCGCTGATCTTTTCTGTTCTGGGGATCGCGAGCATGCTGTTCTGGCACGGCATTCCCCTGGGCGTGGACTTCAAGGGCGGAACGCAGGTGCGTGTACGTTTCACCGGAACGCCCAACGAAGATCACATCCGGCAGGCGCTCGATCACGCGGGTGTGCGTGACTTCCGCGTGCAGCGCATCAGCGACACGACCGGGCAGGGATCGAACCAGGTGATTGTGGCGTTGCCGCAAGCGACCGCGTCGGACGCGGCGCACGACCAGGGACGGCTGAGTGTCGAAAATGCGCTTTCGGCGAACTACCATGACTCCGGATTTGCGGTGGAGCAGGTGGATATTGTCGGTCCGACCGCCGGCCGGCAGCTGCAGAAGCAGGCTGCGTGGGCAACGATCTATTCGCTGATCGGCATGCTGATCTACCTGTGGTTCCGGTTCGAGCTGATCTATGGCGTTGCAGCCGTGGTCGCGGTCTTTCATGACACGCTGATCACAGTCGGCGCATTTTCGCTGACCAACCAGGAGATGACGCTGACGGTGATCGCGGCGATCCTGACCTTGATCGGCTACTCGATGAACGACACGATTGTCGTTTTCGACCGGATCCGCGAAAACCTGGCGAGCTCACGGCGGGAGAGTTTGAGCG
This sequence comes from uncultured Acidobacteriaceae bacterium, assembly GCA_964243475.1. Lineage (GTDB taxonomy): Bacteria > Acidobacteriota > Terriglobia > Terriglobales > Acidobacteriaceae > Edaphobacter. The sequence goes on from CAXTEU010000015.1 coordinate 3,148, forward strand.
ACGTGGTCAACCGGTCGATCAACCAGACCTTGAGCCGGACCGTGCTGACCTCGGGCCTGACCTTTCTGACGGTAATGTCGCTCTACCTGTTCGGCGGCGAGGTGTTGCACGGTTTCTCGTTTGCGCTGGTGGTGGGCATCCTGATCGGCACCTATTCGTCGATCGCGGTCGCGGCGCCGATGCTGGTGGCGTACCAGGACTGGCGTGCCAAGCGCGGCAAAGCCGTGAGCCTGCCTGCGGCAAAGCGGGCGAGGGCGTGAATCCCCCAAAGGTTGCATTTTCTTTTGCGACCAGGGAACCTTCCTTGTCTCCCCGGTGTCCAAGCAAGGTAGCTCTTCTCCAAAGCGAGGCGGCCTATGTTTGAAGATTCATTGATGGAATCGGGTGGCAAGCTCAAGACCAAGTCGAAGTACTGGATGATCGGGACGTTTATTTTCAACGCCGCGATCCTGGCGCTGCTGGTGTTGATTCCCTTGCTTTACCCAGAAGCTCTTCCCAAGACAGCCATGACGGCCATGCTCACCGCGCCGCCGCCGCCGCCACCACCTCCACCTCCGCCGCCACCGGCGGTCAAGATTGTTCCGATTAAGATGGTCTCCGAGATCGATCAGGGCCTCCACGCCCCGACCAAGATCCCGAAGGATATCAAAATGCTGAAGGAAGACGCGGCACCACCACCGCAGACCGCCGGTGTTGCCGGCATGTCTGGCATGTCGGGCGGGTCAGCCGGCGGCGCGCTGGGTGGTGTTCTCGGAGGCGTGGGCACGGCACCGACGCCGGTGGTTAAGGTTGAGAAGCCTAAGGGCCCGACGCGCGTCTCAGGCGGGGTAATCGCCGGAAATAAGCTATCCGGATCGAACCCAACCTATCCGGCCATCGCCAAGGCAGCACACGTTTCGGGAGCGGTTGTGCTCCACGCCACCATCTCGAAGTCGGGCACTATCGAAAACCTTGAGGTGATCAGCGGGCCTGAAATGCTGCGGGCAAGCGCGCTCGACGCCGTGCGTGGATGGCGGTACAAGCCATATCTTCTGGGCGGAGACCCCACAGAAGTGGAGACAACTGTCACGGTGAACTTTAATTTCGGCGGCTAGCTCCCGGCGCCCACCAACCTACTCGCATACCTTCCCCGCAACCGGACGTTCAGCAGATCGTCCGGCAAACGGGGCTTTGATCAACGGAAGGGCAACCCAGGAGGAACGTCCCAGTGATTCTCGCTCACCTTGCACAACTCGCACCCGCCCACGCATCGCTCGCCATGTTTTTCCAGGAGGCAGCCGGCCCAAACTTCAGCGTAACCGGCCTCTGGTCGAACATGGGCGCCCTGGCGAAGGCCGTCGTCGTCGTTTTGTTCATCATGTCGATCTGGTCGCTCGCGGTGATTATTGATCGGGCTCTTTACTTTTCGGCCGCTCGCAAGCAGTCGCGTGAGTTTGCGCCCAAGGTTGCGGGAGCTCTGAAAGACGGCCGTCTGGATGAAGCGATCAAGGTTGCCGACCGCTCCAAGAAGTCGCATCTTGCCGAGGTGGTCACCGCCGGTCTGCAGGAGTTTCGCTCGTTCGGTTCGGGCGGCGCGATTACCGAGCAGCAGGTAGAGAGCTCGAAGCGCGCTTTGGAGCGCTCCGAGGCGATCGTTCACGCGAAGTTGAAGCGTGGTCTAGGCGGACTCGCCACCATCGGTTCGACCGCACCGTTTATTGGTCTGTTTGGCACGGTTGTCGGTATTCTCAACGCCTTCCAGCAGATTGCAACGCAGAAGACCTCGGGTATCGGCGCGGTTGCCGGCGGTATCTCGGAGGCCCTGGTAACGACGGCGTTCGGCCTTCTGGTCGCCATCCCCGCCGTAATGACGTTCAACTATTTCACCAACAAGGTGGAATCCTTTGACGTGGAGATGGACAACAGTTCGAGTGAGCTGCTGGACTATTTCATCAAGCAGAGCCATCGCTAGTTTTGCGCCGTAGCCGCCACTCGGTAGACGCCGGGTGAGTGGTCGAGCGAAGCGATGGTGGGAGAGGGGATGGGATCGAGGTTCCGTCCCCTCCAAAAAGCAGTTGAGTGTAAAGGTGACGGAGTTCTGCCATGGCATTGCTAAAGCGCGACGAAGGCAAAAAGGTCAACTCAAACATCAACGTAACGCCGATGGTCGACGTGATGCTGGTGCTGCTGATCATCTTTATGGTGATCACGCCGATGTTGAACAACAAGGTGAATGTGGAGCTGCCGAAAGCAGACGCCGCAGTGGTGATGGAAGATGCGAATAAGGAAGATGCCGTGACAGTTGCGGTCACCCGGGATGGACGCACCTTCCTCGGCGGCGACCAGGTAACGTTGGACGACCTCGGAACGAAGATCGCGGCGAAGCTCGAAAACAAGACCAGCAAAGAGGTCTTTATGCGGGCGGATGCGCGAGCGAATTACGGCAAGGTGATGGATGCCGTGGACGGTATTCGCGCGGCCGGTGTAAGCCAGCTCGGACTGCTGACGGAGCGCACGGACGACTCGGGCGCGAATACAAGCCACCACTAGGAAGTTGCGAACGGCAGCTCCGCAAAGACGCATGCGCGTGAATCTCGCGTAACAAACCGGATTTCAAATACAAGACAAGGAGATCAGCTATGGGAATGGGCGGTGGTGGCACCGGAGGTGCAGTTTCCGAGATCAATGTGACACCTCTTATCGACGTTCTGCTCGTACTTCTGATCATCTTCATGGTGATCGTCCCGGTGACTCCGCGAGGGCTTGACGCCCTTGTGCCGCAGCCGCCGAAGAACAAGCAGCCGGATGTCGTAAACGATCGAACGATTGTCGTTCAGGTTCAGGCAAACGGGGCAGGAGCGCCAGCTTACAAGATCAACGAGACTGCCGTGAACAAAGGGGAGATTGAATCGAAGCTGGCAGAGATCTTCGCCGCGCGACAGGAGAAGGTGATGTTCGTCAAAGGCGACAAGGACCTTGACTTTAGCAAGGTTGCTGAGGTGATCGATTTCGGTCATCAGGCGGGAGTGGACAACATCGGCCTGATTACACCGCGGGTCGAAGCAGGTCAGTAACTCCCCGTCAAAAGGTACTCACCGAGGAGCGTCTCGCCCAGAGCGAGGCGCTCTTTTTTGTGACCTGTGGTTCTATGACCGGTGGTGTGACGCGAGACGCTCACGAAGCCCTCCTCACCAAGAGAAATTCTGCCGAGGCACAACCAACTGGCCACGAGAGTCGATCTACCGTTACAATCAGTCGGCAAGCCCCTAAGAAAAATACAGCACGACTATCCCGGTCGAAGCGCCATCTTTGAAGGAGAAAGACCTCTCATGAAATTGACTCCACGGATCCCGGTTACGGCCGCTATGTTGGCGCTACTGTTGGGTTCAGCAACCGGATGCGAGAAGCTCAAATCGCGCGACCAGCTGGTCAAAGGTGTTCAGGCGTTCAAGAACGCGCGGTATGAGGATGCGGTCGATCACTTTCAGAACGCGATCCGGCTGGACCCCTCGTCGTCCGACGCGAAGCTGTACCTGGCAACCGCCTACTCCTATCAAGTGGTTCCCAACCTGGATACGCCGGAAAATCTGAAAATCGCGCAGAATGCGATCGATGGATTTCAGGAAGTTCTGGCAAAGGATCCGAACGACCTGACTGCACTGCGACAGATTGCCTCGATCGATCGAAACATCAAGAAACTCGACGAAGCAAAGACGTACGAAAAGAAGGTGATCGCGATCGCCCCGAACGATGCCGAGGCACATTACACGGTGGGCGTCGTGGACTGGATGCAGGCGTACAAGAATGCGATCACGATTCTGGCGGCGGACGGAAAGACGGACGACGGAGACGGCAACGTGAAGATGAGCAAGCCGGCCTGCCAGAAGATCAAGGATGCGAATACGCCGCTGGTGGACGAGGGGCTCGACTATCTCCATAAGGCGACCGATATCAACAAGACGTACGAAGAGGCGATGACGTACCTGAATCTGATGTACAGGCGAAAGGCTGATCTCGATTGCGGCAATGGGGATGCGGTGAAGCAGGATCTGGCGCATGCGGACGACTGGACGCAGAAGGCGATGGGCGCGCGCAAGGAAAACGAGCTGAAGAAGGAACAAAAGACCGGCGGCGGCGTTGTAATGCAGTAGCCGCTCCTCTGTTCTCGGAAGCAGGGCCTCCCCGAGTGGGAGGCCTGTTTCGTTTGGGGGGAAAGATGCACTCCATCTCCGAACACGATTTTCTTTGTTGACTAGGGTGACCGGAGCTAAAATTCGGGGCACGCGTCCGAGCCTGGCGCACCCAGCAGGTTGTGAGGAGAGGACATATGGATGCTTCAGGAGCTGTTTCGGCCGGCGACACGGCGCGACCCGGTCTGAGCGAAGTACAACGGGTCACCGACACCTTTGTCGCGCCATCGAAAACCTTTGCGGACATCCTGCGGAGCGCGAGCTGGTGGCTGCCGTTTGTGCTGCTGGCGATCGTTTCGGTGGCAACGACGCTGGTGGTGGATCGGCAGGTTGGTTTCGCTCGCGTGGCAGAGAATCAGATCCACTTGAACAGCAAGCAGGCAGATCAGTTCGACGCACAGCCGGCGGAGGTAAAGGTCGCGGCATTGCACCGGGCGGCCGGCATCAGCCGGTACATTGCTTACGGATTTCCTGTGCTGGTACTGGCATTCTTGGCGTTTCTGACGCTGGTCTACTGGGCGAGTTTCAACTTCGGGCTGGGGGCGCGGGCGACCTATGGACAGATGTTTGCGGTGTGGATGTATGCCTCGCTGCCCAAGTTGTTTCTCGGTCTGCTGACGATGGCGACCCTGCTTGCAGGAGCGAACACGGAAAGCTATAACTCGCAAAACCCTGTGGGCACCAACCCGGCGTACTACATGCCGGACGCGGCGCCGTGGCTGCGGTCGGTACTGAGTTTTCTGGATGTCTTCAGCTTCTGGCAGCTGGCCCTGCTGGTAATCGGTACGGCGATTGTGGCGAAGGTAAGCCGGGGCAAGGCAGCAGCGGTGGTGCTTGGGTGGTGGGTGCTTGGGTTGATGGTGAGTGCGGGCCTGGCGGCGGCGTTTTCCTAATTGGGAAGTGGCCGCGCGTGGTCGCTGCGTTGATGTCCAAGGCAGAAACGACCGCGGCGGGCGCGGGAAGCTGCTTAGCTAGCTTAGCGTGAGGTCAGTTCCGCGTGAGGTCAGTTCCGCGTGAGGTCAGTTCCGCGTGAGGTCTCCTACAATCGGAGGTGTGCTTTCTCCGGATCAGCGTGGGCGGGTGGTGGTGGTGCTGGTGCGGGCACGCAATCCGCAGAACATCGGTGCGGTGGCGCGCGCAATGCACGATTTTGGGTTCCGCGATCTGCGAATTGTAAACCCGTACGAGGTGCCGCTTGAGGCGGCGCGGTCTGCCGTGGATGCGTCCGACGTGGTGCACACGGCGGGGAGCTACGCGAGTGTGATCGAGGCCGTGCGGGACTGCACGCTGGTGCTGGGAACGACGGCGGTGGGAGAGCGTCGGCTGGAACACTCGCTGGAGCTGCTGGCCGTGGCCGCGGGGCGGGTCGCGGCGGAGCTTTCCGGCGTTGGTCGTGAGGCCGGGGATCCGAGCTATGTTGGGCCGCGCGTTGCCCTGCTGTTTGGATCCGAGAAGACGGGGCTGTCGAATGAGGAGCTCAGCCACTGCCATACGTTGCTGACGATCCCGATGCAAACCTACGAGGGCATGCGGCACCCTTCGATGAACCTTGGCCAGGCCGTGGCTGTGTGCCTGTACGAGCTCGTGCGCGGAGGGAGCTCCCCGCCGCGTGGTCCGGCGAGCGAGGCGGTGACTGCGGAGGTGACAGAGCGTCTGCGCGGGTTGCTTGCCAACGTGCTGGACGAGGCGGAGTACACACTGCACCATCCGGCGAAGGCAACCGAGGCGGACCTGCGCCGGTTGCTGCTGCGGTCGCGCATTTCGCGGGCTGATGCTCCGGTGTGGTTGGGAATGCTGCGGCAGGTGCTGTGGAAGCTGCGGCATCCTGAAGGACGTGGCTAGAACATGATCTTGCGCGATAGCAATGCTTCCCCAACCAGATGCCGCATGGTTGTGTTGCGCAGGGAAGAGTCTCGCGTCAGATCAAGAGCAACATCAGTGGCCTGCGCTGGTCAGCAGCCATCCATTGCTGGTGTCGGTCAGCGTTGCCTGCGCAGCCTGCGGGCCGGCAAGGTCCGTCTTCAGCTGCGGGTAGGCGTTCTGCGTTTCTGTCGCGCTGGCCCAAGACGGAACTTCCGAGACGATGTAGTTGTAGGTGACGTTGGCGGATGCGCCAACCTCCCCGTTGTTGTCGGTGGCGCTGTCGATGCCGCTGACGGTGCGGTGGCCGTAGCAAAAATTACCGAAGCCGGGCACCTGCTGGTCGGCGGTCCAGGCGCTGCGGCCCTTGTCGGAGATGTCGTAATTGTTAACTTGCTTTGAGGCGATGAGGAAAACCTTCTTTTCGGCGGTGGTGCGGGTCAGCAGACCCTGGTCGACGAGCGAATCGTAGTCGCTGGTTTTGTCGGTGTCGCTGGTGCCGGCCTGCACGGGAAATTTCTTCGGGCTGCTCCACAGGCAGCTGGGGTGCGCGCTGAAGTAGGTGTTGATCGCGGATTTGTAGTTGCTGGTGTTGTCGGCTTTCTTGTTACAGCCGGCGGCGGCAAGAAGCGCGACCGCGGTCAGGACGAGTGTGCGGGCGAGGTGGGTTGGTGGTACCGGGTGGCGAAACGTACGTTCGTTCATGACGATGCCCTCGTTCGCATCGGATGCGGCGTCGCGGGATCGCGGTCGAGGTGGGCGCGAAACATTGCCCGGACACCTTCGGGGGAGTGACCGCGCTGGCGCAGCGTGCGCAGGGCGAGGGCGTCGTGGCGCTTGGCGGGGCGCGTGCCGGCGGCGTCGCGAAAGAGGTCGGTGTGAAAGTAGGCGGGGGTGGGGAGGCCGAGGGCGCGCTGGAGGAGGATCTGGCGGGCGGTGGACTTTAGCAGGTCGCGGCCGCGGACAACTTCGGTGATGTGGGTGGCGGCGTCGTCGACAACGCAGGCAAGCTGGTAGGAAGGCTGGCCGTCTTTGCGCCAGAGGAGGAAGTCGCCGAAGTCCGCAGGCGGAGCGCAGCCGGGGAGAAAGGCTTGCGGGCCGAAGTGGAGGTCGGTGAAGGTGACGGGCTCCGTGTCGGGGACGCGGAAGCGGTAGTTGCGATTCGGTTCGAGGGTGTTGGTGTGGAGCGGGTTCGTGGCGCGGCAATGGCCGTTGTAGACGGGTTCGTCGTCGGCGTCTTCGTGCGGGGCCTGGCTCATCTGCTGGAGGTCGCGGCGGGAGCAGGTGCAGGGATAGGCGAGGCCAGCGACGACGAGGTTCTCGGCCGCGGCGCGGTAGAGCGGGAGGCGTTCGGATTGGGTGATGAGGGGTGGTTGCCAGGTGATGCGGAGCCAGGCGAGGTCTTCGAGGATGGCCTCGACGAACTCGGGTTGGGAGCGGTGGGGGTCGAGGTCTTCGATGCGGAGGAGGAGGCTGCCGCGCGCGGCCTGAGCGCGCTGTAAGGCGGTCCAAAAGGTGGCGGCGTGGCCGAGGTGAAGGAGGCCGGTGGGGGACGGGGCGAGGCGGCCGATGTAGGTCGTTTGCACGTGACTGCGGAGGTTACATGTATTCCACGCCGTACTGGACGGGGATTTGGGTGAAGGCGATGCGGGTGGGGGCGGAGTCGCGCGCCGGGAGCATGCCGGCGAAGTGGACCGTGGTGTGGCCGAACTTGAGGTTGAGCTTGTCCATGGTCTTGGACAGGTCGGCGCGGTTGCCGGGTTCGTCGAAGAGCTCGACCTGGCGCTCGGACTCGGGGATCAGTTCGCGTAGCGTGATGCCGACGAAGAAGGGGCGGGCGAAGTCGTCGCCTTGCGGGCGCTTTGCCCAGACGTTGCGAAGGATGTTGAGCAGGGTGAGGGTGTCCTGGGCGGAGCGGAAGCGGGCTTCCATGCCCCAGCCGGAATGCTGGATGCCGCTGGTGTGGCGCTTGGGTTTGGGGGTGCGGGCGGCCTGATCGCGAGTGAGGGCGTACTTGATCGTGACGGAGAGGACGCCGGCGAAGAAGCCTTCCATGCGCAGGCGCATGGCAGCCTTGTGAAGGAGCTTGTGCGCGACCGCCCAGGCGCCTTCGTCGGTGCGGTGTTCGGGGCCGAGGACGTGGGAGTGGCCGAGGGACTTTTGCCACTCGCTGGCGACAGGCGCGCCGTCGTCGCCGGTGTGCGCGCCACGTAACCAGTGGAAGAGGCGATCGCCCCAGACGGAGTCCCAGAGCGCGTGCATGCCTGGGCGATCGAGGGCGAGGAGATCGGACATGGTGGTGATGCCTTTGCGGTGGAGGCGGTCTTCGGTGCGGGCGCCGACGCCGGGGAGGTCGCGGAGATCGAGGTGGGCGATGGCTCTTGGGAGTTGTGAGGGCAAGAGGCCAATCAGACCGTCGGGTTTCTGCATGTCGGAGGCAATCTTGGCGAGGTAGCGGTTTGGCGCCATGCCGATGGAGCAGCGGAGGGTTTCGCCGACGTCGTCGCGGATGGCCTGCTTGATCTCGAGGGCGATGGCGCGGGCGCTTGGCGGTTCCCGCTCGCGGCCGAGGAGCTGGCAGACCATTTCGTCGATGGAGGGTGTGTGCGCGACGGGGCAGCAGCGTTCGACCGCAGCGGCGATCCTGTGGGAGATCTCGGCGTACTGGGAGTGCGATCCGTTGACGAGGATAATGTCGGGGCAAAGGGCTTTGGCTTCGCCGACCTTCGTGCCGGTCTTGATGCCGAGAGCTTTGGCCTCGTAGGAAGCGGCGATGATGGTTCCGGTGTCGGCCATGGTGCCAACGACCGCGGTTGGGCGGTTGCGGAACTCGGGGTGCAGTTGTTGCTCGACCGAGGCGAAGAAGCTGTTGAGGTCGATGTGGAGGAAGCCGAAGCGGTCGGGCTGAGGCGCGGCGGGTTGGACGAGCGCGTCCATGACTGTCTTCAGGGTAGACGAGGAAGCGGTGCTTCGGGTGTGCGGGTTGCGCTAGACTGGCTGGCGGCCGCGCGTGGACCAGGGAATTGGGACAGCTCGTGGAACAGCCGGAGTTCGTCGATCGCGCTGCGCCAGGTTGCGGCGGGGAGCTCGGTGGACCGGACCCGGTTGGGTACCCCTGGGGTGGAAGGTATCTTGCAGCGAAAACCTCTCAAATGAAAGACTTACGAGACGGTTGCGGAGGTAACTCCTTCATTCCAGGAGATTCGCCCCCAAAATACCTAGAATCAGCAAGTTAGCGGTGGCAGACAGGCCCGGCGTTTGCGGAAGTTGGCCCCGGCCGGTTTTGCATCTACTTCCAGTATAGAGATGTGGGAAAACAAGTACGCCACGTGCGGTGAATTTGCATACGTGGGCGATGAAGATGCCAGGCTGGCTGTGAGCTGGCTTTGGGTCAGCTTGGGTAGCTTTGGATCAACTTTGTTCCTGGGGTGCGGGGCCTCGGGTGGGACCGGGGGGTGGTGGGACTCGGACAGTTTTGCCGGTGCGGGCGGACTCGTAGATGGCGTCGGTAATGCGCTGGTCCTGCAGGCCTTCTTCGCCGGGGGTGTGGGGCTGGAGATTTTGCTGAATGCAGAGGGAGAAATGGTCCATTTCGAGGGCGAACTGATCTTTCTCTTCGACCGACGGCTCGACCAGGGTGTTGTGGCCGTCTTCGACGCGGTTGACGCGCAGTTTGAGGCCGGTGTAACCGAAGGATGGGCTCATCTCGGCCCATTGGCGATCGCCTTCGAGGCGCATGAACTGGGTGCGATGGGCGCCGTAGCCGGAGTTGAGGGAAGCGACGTAGCCGGACGGGAAGCGAAGGAGGAACACGCAGCTTTCTTCCACTTCGCGGAAGCGCGGGTCGTCCTTGGGCTGGACGGTGAAGGCAGTGACCTCGGAGGGTTCTTCGCCGGAGAGGAAGCGGGAGGCGTTGAGGCAGTAGACGCCGACATCTGGGAGGCAGCCGCCGCCGGCGAGGGCGAGTTTTTGCCGCCACTGGTCGGGGTCGCCCTGGTCCTGGGAGTTGGTGGCGACGAAGCTTTTGAGGGTGCCGAGCTTGCCTGCTTCACGCATTTTGACGATTTCGCGGTTCATGGGCTCGTACTGCTGGCGGTAGGCGATCATGAGCTTGACGTTCGCTTGTTTGCAGGCGGCGATCATGCGCTCGCAATCGCGGACCGAGGTGGCCATGGGTTTTTCGCTGAGGATGTGCTTGCCGATTTTGGCGCCGCGCTCGGTGTACTCGGCATGCATGGAATTCGGAAGGACGATGTAGATGGCCTGGACGTCGGGGTTCTGGGCCAGCGCTTCGTAATTCTTGTAGTCGTACAGAGAGGACGACTTGATGCCGTACTGGGCGGCGACCTTTTCGGCTTTCCCGCGGTCGCTGGAGACGAGGGCGGCGACGCGGGAGTATTTGGATTTCGCGAAGGCGGGGAGGATCTGATTGAGCGAGAGGTGGCCGAGGCCGACGATGGCGTAGCCGGTGCGCTCCGGGCCGGCTTCGAAGGGTCCCGGTGTCTTTTCGGGGGCTTCGGTATTGGCGTGGAGCTGCGGGAGCTGGACGGCGTCGGCCTGATTGGGCTTGGATTGCTGCGCGAGCGCGGCGGAGGCAAGGCCGGAAGCGGCAAGGGCAGAGCCGGCGGTGCGGAGGAAGCGGCGGCGGTCGAGGGCCGGGGTGGGCTGTTCAGGGGAGGTGGGATCCAGACTCATACAGGGGTGGGATGCCCGGCGTGGGTGGAGGATGCCCCTCGCTGCGCGAAGGTGCGCAGACGAATGTTTGCAGGGAAGGAAGGGCTCCGGCGGTTACTTCGACGTGTCGATTTTGAGGTCGATGGTGAAGGTGTCTTTATTGTCGAAGGAGCTGATGGACTTGGTGCCGCTTTTCTTGCCGTTAAGCTCGGCCCAGAGCTCGTAGTCGGTGGCGGAGGCGAGCTGGCCGAAGCGGTATTCGCCGTGGTCGTCGGCGATGTAGCTTTTGATGGCGAGGGTGTGGTCGTTTTTAAGGTAGACGATGGCGCCCTTGAGGGGGGCGTCGCCTTTGTCGATGACCTTTCCGGAGACGACGCGGTTGGCGGCTCCGCGCTGGGCGAAGAGTTGCGGGCCGCGCAGAACCGCGGTGGCGGCGGGGAGCGCGAGCGAAAGGAGGAGCGCGGAACGGAGCAGGGAAGCGGACAAATGAGGCCGACGCGTCATACGGGGAGTATACCGTTTCGGGTTACTCGTCCTCTTCGTCGGCGAGCAGGGGTTCGGCTTCGTCATCGTAGGCACCTTCTTCGACGGGTGCGAGTTCGAGAGGGTCGAGCGACACGATTTCAAGTTCGACGCCGCACTCATCGCAGTGCAGCTTTTCGCCTTCTTCGGAGTCATCGACGTTGATTTCGATGGGATTGTCGCACTCGGGACAGACTACAGCCATGGTTTGGGCCCTCCAGGGGACAGCGGGATATAGGATGCGAAAAGGGTACGGGCGGCCAGCGGAATTTTTCCGGGCCAGAGGAGCGCTTTGGCTGGCGTGGTCGACGCGCCGGTATTCGGCACCGCGGTGAGGTCGGCGCGGGCGGCGGGGTTTGGTTGGGAAGGGTGGCAGCGTTGGGGCGGGCGTGGTCAAATGGTGGGAGCGCGCGCCGCCACGGCGGGGTGTGTGTTTGCTGAGAGAGTGCTATGCCCCGCTCCGGATCCATGTCGCTGAGTCTTCCGTCGTTTTCGGGTACCACACGCAAGCTGATTCTGGTGAACGTGGCGGTGTTTTTCGCGTTGGCGGTGCTGGACTGGGCGGCTCCGGTGGCCGGGGCGCGGGTGCTGGCGGTGACGCTGCTGGAGCCGGTGGCAATGTTTCACGGCTGGGTGTGGCAGCCACTGACTTACTCGTTTCTGCCGATGGGAATTTTGGGAACGCTGTTTGCGATGCTGTCGCTGTGGTTTACCGGCGTGTTTCTGGAGGACAACTTCGGGTCGCGATGGCTGATGGAGTTTTATCTCCTGACGGCGGTGGGGGCGGGGGTGCTGGCGGCTGCGCTGAGCTACACGCACCTGTTTGGGCTATATCCGAGGATGGTGGCGATCGGGGCGTGGGCGCCGGTGATGGCGATGCTGGTGGCGTTTTCGGTGCTGGCGGGGGACCAGGTGATTCGGTTCAACTTCATTTTGAACATGAAGGCGAAGTACCTGGCGGTGCTGTATGTTGTGATCTTTTTGGCGCTGCTGGTGAAGGGGGACGACCGGTTTGGGGCGCTGACGGTGCTGTGCGGCGCCCTGTGCGGATGGATGTATCTGAAGCTGGCGCCGCGGCGGGGGCTGGCGTTTGGGGTGACGGAGCGGTTTTTCGGGCTTCGGAACGATTACTACCGGTGGAAGCGGCGGCGGGCTGCAAAGAAGTTTTCGGTGTACATGCGGAAGCAGAATCGCGAGGTGCACTTTGATAGCGAGGGGCGGTATGTCGATCCGGATACGGGGCGGCCGACGACGGAGCGCGAGCGAAACCAGAAGATGAACGACAAGCGCTGGATGAATTAGCGCGGGCGTTTGTTGGTATGGGGCATCCTATGCCGTATGCAGATGCGGATGTTGGGAACGACGGGGATGGAGATTGCGCCGCTGGTGTTTGGCGGCAATGTGTTTGGGTGGACGGTGAACGCCGAGGAGAGCTTTCGGCTGCTGGATGCGTTTGTCTACCGCGGGTTTTCGATGATCGACACGGCGGACGTGTATTCGCGGTGGGTGCCGGGGCACCAGGGTGGGGAGTCGGAGACGATCGTTGGGGAGTGGCTGCGGAGGTCGGGCAAGCGGGACAAGGTGGTGCTCGCGACCAAGGTGGGGATGGACATGGGGGGTGGCCGCGAGGGGCTGGGGAAGCAGTACATCCTGGACGCGGCCGAGGCTTCGCTGAAGCGGTTGGGGGTGGAGCGGATCGATTTGTACCAGTCGCACAAGGATGATGCGGCGAGTCCGATCGAGGGGACGCTGGAGGCGTTTCAGCAGTTGATCGAGCAGGGGAAAGTGCGGGCGATTGGGGCGTCGAACTTCAAGGGGGCCCGGCTGACCGAGGCAATGGAGACGGCGGAGCGGGCGGTATTGCCGGCGTACGGTGTGCTGCAGCCGGACTACAACCTGATTGATCGGGAGGACTACGAGACGGATTTGGCGCCGGTGGCGGAGCGGTTTGGGCTGGGGGTGATTCCGTATTTTTCGTTGGCTTCGGGGTTTTTGACGGGCAAGTATCACTCGCTGGCGGACACGGAGGGGGCGACGCGGGGGAGCCGGGTGACGAAATACTTCAACGATCGCGGGATGCGGGTGCTGGCGGCGCTGGACCGGGTGGCGGGGGAGACGGGGGCGAAGCAGGCAACGGTGGCGCTGGCGTGGCTGATGGCGCAGCCGACGGTGACGGCGCCGATTGCAAGTGCGACGAAGGTGGGGCAACTGGAGGAGTTGATGGCGGCGGTGGATTTGCGGCTGACGGCGGAGCAGGTGGGGGTTTTGACGGAGGATAGCGCGGATTAGGAGTGCTGAGCTACGTTCTCATACTGGAGGTGAAGTCCGACCATTGCTCGACTCGGAAAGCACGGATGTCCCGAATGGATGCCGGGAACCATGGAAGAGCTTTCAGCGCATTCATGGCGCGAAAGAGATTTGCCAAATCCTCGTTATCGCTGATGTAAACGCTTCCCTGACTCCATTCGAAGCTAAAGTTGACGAGCAGATTGCGGATATCGGCGTAGGCCTGCGTCAGGCCTTTTGGATGTGCGCGGCGGGTGTCGTTTGTGTCGAGATCGAAGGCGATGGCGAACACTATTACGCCTCGGGGTCGAGGAGGATGGACTCGAGCGGATAGTTGAGCTCTTCGCCGGTGCGCACGAGGACAATCTTCACCATGCACCGGCCGCTTTCCGGATCGGCGCTACCCAGGACTTCGTATTCGGGTCCCCACGGACCGAATCTCCTAATCGCACCTACAGGGATTGCCAAAGATTGCGCTACAGCGGGCATGGGCGGTTGCTCCTCTGCGTCAATTTTATGCTGAGAGTCAAGAGCCTACTTGCCGCGGAGAACACGGGCGGTGCGCACGCTAGATTGAGCATAGCGCCTTTTGCTGGAGTCTTTCCTAAGTGCGGTGGGCGATGCGGAGGCTGAGTTCGCGGGTTTGGGCTTCGGAGACGGGGGAGGGAGCGTCGACCATGAGGTCGATGGCTCGGGCGGTTTTGGGGAAGGCGATGACTTCGCGGAGCGAGGTGGCGCCGGCGAGGATCATGACGATGCGATCGAGGCCGAGGGCGATGCCGCCGTGGGGTGGGGTGCCGTACTCGAGGGCGTCGAGGAAGAAGCCGAAGCGGGCGTGGGCTTCTTCGTCGGACATGCCGAGGGAGCGGAAAATTTCGGCTTGGACGTCTTTGCGGTGGATGCGGATGGATCCGGAACCGAGCTCGGTGCCGTTGAGGACGACGTCGTAGGCGAGGGCGCGGACGGCGCCTTTGTCGGAGGCGAGGCGGCCGGAGGTGATGTCGTCTTCGTGGGGCGAGGTGAAGGGGTGGTGGGCGGCGTCCCAGCGGTTGCTTTCTTCGTTCCACTCGTACATGGGGAAGTCGGTGACCCAGAGGAATTTGTAATCGGTATGGGTGCCTGTTTTTTCGAAGAGTTTGTGGCGGTCGGCGTATTTTTTGGCGAGCTCTAGGCGGAGCTGGCCGACGCGTTTCCAGATCCACTGGGGGTCGTAGTTCCAGCTGCTGGGGGTGCCTAGCTTTGGAGTGACGACGATATGCAGGTCGCCGGATTGATCGAAAATAATAGGGTGGGTGCCTCGGAACGCGTTGGGGGCATCGTCCGTCGGCGCGGACTCCTCTTCTAACATCTGCTCGATTTCGGAAGCAAGGTCACTGAACGTGGAGCTGGACTTCAGGCGATTGAGGTCCAAGACGTCTAGTCCGCCATCTCCCAAGCTGGACCGCATATCACCAACGAGCGTCTTTCGAGCAGTGCCCGATAGCTCACCCACGTTCGGAATGGTGAAGCCGAGGACGGGGAGGTCTTGCTCGATTTTGAGGGTGGTGCGGAGGTCGGGGGTGAGGACGGCGGAAAGGTCGACCATGGCGGGCAGGCGCATGTCGGGCTTGTCGATGCCGTAGCGGTGGATGGCCTGGTCGTAGGTCATGCGGGGGAAGGGCGTGGGGATGGCGACGCCGGCGGCGGCGAAGGCGGCGGTGAGGAAACCTTCGGCGGTGCGGAAGATGGTTTCCTGGCGGGGGAAGGTCATTTCGAGGTCGATCTGGGTGAACTCGGGCTGGCGGTCGGCGCGGAGGTCTTCGTCGCGGAAGCAGCGGGCGATCTGGAAGTAGCGATCGAAGCCGGAGATCATGAGGATTTGCTTAAAGATCTGGGGGCTTTGGGGGAGGGCGTAGAACTCGCCGGGGTGGACGCGGGAGGGGACGAGGTAGTCGCGGGCGCCTTCGGGGGTGGAGCGGGTCATGAAGGGGGTTTCTATTTCTAGGAAGCCCTGGTCGGAGAGGTAGCCGCGGATGGCTTGCGCGACCTTGTGGCGCAGGAGGAAGTTGGCCTGCATGTCTTCGCGGCGGAGGTCGATGTAGCGGTATTTAAGGCGGAGCTCTTCGTTCGCGATGGCGGCTTCGGCGGGCGAGAAGGGCGGGGTGCGGGCGTCGTTGAGGAGGAGGAGGCGGTTGGCGACGAGCTCGATTTCGCCGGTGGGCATGTTGGGGTTTTCCATGCCGGGTTCGCGCCGACGGACGGTGCCTTCGACGGCGACGACGAACTCTGGGCGGGCCTGCTCGGCTTTGGCGTGGGCGGCTTCGGCGAGTTCGTGATCGAGCACGACCTGGGTGATGCCGGAGCGATCGCGGAGGTCGAGGAAGATGAGGCTGCCGTGGTCGCGGCGACGGTTGACCCAGCCCATGAGGACGGCTTCTTTGCCGGCGTCGGAGACGCGAAGATCACCGCACATGTGGGTGCGTTCGAGGGTGCCGAGGAAGTCGAGGGTCATTTGTTTCACTTTCGGTTACAGATAGGTTTGGGGGCCGCTGCGTGCGTGGGTGTCAGGGCTGGGCGAGGGCAGCGGCGAGGTGTTCGCGGGGGATCTTGATCTGCTCGGCGCGGGCGAAGTGCTTTACGGTGAGGATACCGGAGCTGACCTCGTCTTCGCCGACAAGGACCATGCGGTGGGCGAGGCGGTCTGCGGCTTCAAACGAGCGTCGGAGGCGGAAGCTGCCTTCGCCGACCTCGACGGAGAGGCCGGCGGCGCGGAGCTCGCGGGCGAGCTCAAGGGCGGCGGGGTTCTGGGCGATGCCGAGAGGGGCGATGAAGGCGTCGAGTTTGCGGATCGCGGGTTTTTCGGCGGCAGCAGCGGCCTGGGCCTGGAGGGTGAGGATGAGGCGATCTTCGCCGATGGCGAAGCCGATGCCGGGGGCCCTGGGGCCACCGAGCATTTCGCTGAGGCCGTCGTACCGACCGCCGCCGAGCAGGGCGTTCTGGGTGCCGAGGCCGCTGCCGTCGGGGACGGTGAACTCAAAGGCGGTGCGGGTGTAGTAGTCGAGGCCGCGGACGAGGCGGGGGGTGACGACGTAGGGAATGGCGCAGACATCGAGGGCGGAGAGCACCTGGGCGAAGTGATCGCGCGAGGAGTCGTCGAGGAAGTCGGCGATGCGGGGGAGGGCGTCGACGATCTCCTGGTCGCCGGGATCTTTTGAGTCAAGGACGCGGAGGGGGTTGGTTTCGGCGCGACGCTGGTTGTCGGGCGAAAGCTTGTCTTTGACGGGGGCGAGCGCGGCGCGGAGGGCTTCGAGGTAGCGTGGGCGATCGGTGGCGGAGCCGACGGAGTTGATGGAGAGCTGCCAGTTCCGGATGCCGAGGGTATCGAGCAGGGTGGCGAGCATTTCGAGGACTTCGGCGTCGCGGAGGGGAGATTCGGAGCCGGAGAAGGGTGGGCCGAGGACTTCGGCGCCGATCTGCCAGAACTGGCGGTAGCGGCCGCGCTGGGGGCGCTCGCGGCGGAACTGGGGGCCGATGTAGAAGAGCTTCTGGAGCGCGCCGCCGTCGTTCATTTTGTGCTCGATGTAGGCACGGACGACGCCGGCGGTGTTTTCCGGGCGGAGGGTGAGGCTGAGACCGCGCTCGCTGTCGACGCGAGCGCGGTCTTCCCAGGTGTACATCTCTTTCGAGACGATGTCGGTGTCTTCGCCGACGCTGCGGGCGAAGAGGGCGGTGTCTTCGAAGATGGGGGTGCGGATTTCGCCAAAGGCGTAGCGGGCGAAGACGGCGCGGGCGGTGGTTTCGACCTGATTCCAGAGCTCCGTTTCGGGCGGCAGCAGGTCGCGCGTGCCGCGCACCTTGAAGATGACTGACATACGGTTCAGTTTATCGGACGCGGATCGCGGGTTGGCGGGGAGGACGTTTTCCGGGGGAGTAGGGAGGGGTGCGGCATGGGTTGGTCACGTTACTAAGGTTTTCGCTGCGTGAGGCGAGATTTCCAGTCACGAGTGCCGGGATGGCGGCGTATCATATTGGATGTTCCTGTCAGGGACTGGTTGGAGGTGTTTTCCCGTTGGCAGAGGTTCGAGTTCAGGAAGGCGAGCCCCTCGAGAACGCTCTTCGGCGTTTCAAGCGCAAGGTACAGACCGAAGACATTATCAAGGAGGTCAAGCGCCACTCCTTTTATCTGAAGCCTGGCGAGAAGAAGCGCGTAAAAGAAGCGCTTGCTCGGAAGCGTAATCGCAAGAAGGTTCGTAAAGAGCAGGATTAGTGTTATGGGCGGCTGTCTTTGTTTTGAAACGAAAGGCGGTCGCCCCGCACCACTGTCGTACGCGCGTTGTTCGCGTGCAAAGCATTCGTTAGCGTAGTCCCTCCCCACAAATGCTTTCCGGGCCCCGTAGCTTCTCTGTTTTGGGAGTTGTGCCATGGAATTTGTGGACCGCGTCTTGTGCTGCACGGACTGCCAGGGGCAGTTTATTTTCACTGCCGGCGAGCAGATTTTTTTCTTCGACAAACAATTCAAGAACGACCCGAAGCGCTGTAAACCGTGCAAGGGTAAGCGTGCGGCGGGACAGATGCGAGCTGCCGGCGCGCCGGTTTCGCCGGGAATGTCGCGCACGGAAACGCGGACGCACTGCTCGGAGTGCGGGATTGAGACGACGGTGCCGTTCAAGCCGACGCAGGGCCGACCGGTGCTGTGCCGGGGCTGCTTCCAGATGAAGCGGCCGGCGGGATTGTCGCCGAGCGACGGGGCGACGGGACCGGAGATGGTGGCGGCCGGCGGCGGTGTGACGCACGCCTAGGCAACGCCGGGCGCCGGTCGAGACTCCCACGCGAGTGGGTTCTGATCGCTTGCTGGATGGGTGTGGTGCGGGGCCGGCACCCGAGGCGCTGGTTCGCGGACGGATGCGCCTGGGGGCGTTTGACCTCGCGGTGTGCACGGACGGGCCGTTTCTGCTGGATGGCGGGGCGATGTTTGGGGTGGTGCCGAAGACGCTTTGGGCGAAGCGAATGGCGGCGGACGCGGACAACCGGGTGGTTCTGGGGACAAATGTGGCCGTGCTGCGGGATGGGCGGCACACGGTGGTGATTGAGACGGGCGTGGGGAACAAGCAGACGGCGAAGATGCGGGAGATTCTGGGGAATCGGGAGTGGCTTCCGGCGTCTTTGGCGGCGGCGGGCGTGCGGCCGGAGGAGGTGACGCATGTGGTGAATACGCATCTGCATTTTGACCACTGCGGGTGGAATACGACGATGGAGGCGGACGGGCGGGTGCGGCCGACGTTTCCCCAGGCGCGGTATTTTGCGGCGCTGGGTGAGGTGCGGCATGGGCATCGGCAACTGGAGCGGGACCGGGTGAGCTACGTTTCGGCGAACTATGATCCGTTGATCCGGAACGGGCAGATGACGCTGCTGGAGCCGGGCGGGACGGCGAGGGAGGTGGTGCTCCATGGGCCGGAGGGGCCGATGCGGGCGCGGGTGGAGGTGGGGACGGAGATTGTGCCGGGGGTGCGGGTGGAGCAATTTCCGGGGCACACGGCGAACATGCTGGGGGTGCATGTCGAATCGGGCGGGGAGCATGCGTGCTTTATCGGGGACCTGGTGCCGACGTCGGCGCACCTGGAGGTGACTTGGGGGATGGGGTACGACCTCGATCCGCTGCGGGTGATCGAAGAGCGTAAGCGGATGTATGCGAGGGCGATACCGGAGCGGTGGTGGGTGCTGTTTCCGCATGACCATGCGGTGGCGGGGGCGCGGCTGGGAGTGGATGGGAGGGGGAAGCCGGTGGTGGTGGAGCGGATGGGGGCGTGAAAAAGCCCCGCCGGGGCGGGGCTTTTGGGAGCAGATGCGGGGTTACGCGGTGGCGGCGATCGGATCGACGGAGACGAAGCGGCCGATTTGGCCACGGTCCTGGAAGCGGACGACTCCGTCGATTTTGGCGAACAGGGTGTCGTCTTTGCCGCGGCCGACGTTGAGGCCGGGCTTGAGCGGTGTGCCGCGCTGGCGAACGAGGATGGAGCCGCCGGTGACGACCTGGCCGCCGAAGCGCTTGACGCCGAGGCGCTGGGCGTTTGAGTCGCGGCCGTTTTTGGAGGATCCAAGACCTTTTTTATGTGCCATTGCTGTGTCTCTCTTTCGCGCGCCCGGATGCGGGTTTGGGCGCTTCGGTAGGGTGTGGCTGCGTTAGGCCTTGAAGCTTTGGCCGTTGACCTGGATCTCGGTGATCTTGACCTGGACAAAGTTCTGGCGGTGTCCCTGCATTTTTTTGTACTGCTTTTTGCGCTTGAGCTTGAAGACGAGGATTTTTTCGCCGCGGCCTTCGCCGACGACGGAGGCGAGGACTTTGGCGCCGCTGAGCTCCGCCTCGAA
This sequence comes from uncultured Acidobacteriaceae bacterium, assembly GCA_964243475.1. Classification (GTDB taxonomy): domain Bacteria; phylum Acidobacteriota; class Terriglobia; order Terriglobales; family Acidobacteriaceae; genus Edaphobacter. Next base: position 23,004 of record CAXTEU010000015.1, read on the forward strand.
CTTCCCGGCTTCCGCACTGACGGCGAGGATCTCGGAGAATTCGAGTTGGCCATTTTCGTGCGGTGTGGTTTCGATCTTGAGAAGGTCGCCTGGGGCGACGCGGTACTGCTTGCCACCGGTCTTGATTACTGCGTACATGGTGTTGAACCTCTTATCGACGGCGGGCGTACTTTGGCCAGCCAGTCCCTTCCAGATGTTTCGTGATGGGCGAGCTCTGGGAGCGAGCTTCGAGCACCGGCGGGCGGTGATGCTGCCCTGAGCGGGGCTCCGCAGCCGGACGGGACGGCCGCATCGCCAAACTAGAGAAGTTTATCGCGGATGGGGGGCGGGGTCAACGGCTGCGCGCGGGTGATGGAGAATGAGAGGGGAACGAAACGACGCATTTTCTCTGAAAGGTTCCTGCCTATGCTGCTGAACGATCGAGACGCACCGATCATCCGAATTCGCGTGCAGCGGCTGTTGCCGGCGGCGCAGCTGCCGCGGTATGCGCATGTGGGGGCATTTGGGGATTTGGCGGCGGATTTGTTTGCGGCGGAGGCGGTGGAGCTGGCTCCGGCGGGGCAGCCGGGGGCGACGATGGCGGTGCGGACGGGGCTGGCGATGGAGCTGCCGGAGACGCATGGGGCGCTGGTGGAGGACCGGTCGGGGCTGGCGGTGCGGGGGGTGACGACGCTGGCGGGGGTGATTGACCCGGGGTACCGGGGGGAGCTGCGGGTGGTGCTGACGAACCTGGGGACGGAGCCGCATGCGGTGGCGCCGGGGCACCGGATTGCGCAGCTGCGGGTGGTGCGGCGGATGGAGGCGGTGTTTGAGGAGGTGGATACGCTGGCGGAGGCTCCGCGGGGGGCGGCGGGGTTTGGGTCTACGGGGCGGTGACGTGGGGCGATGGTAGCCTCGGGCTAAGTTGACAAAGGAGATGTGACGCTATGACTCGCGAGCCTGTTTTGCTGATCCATGGAGGGGCGTGGGCGATGCCGGACGAGTCGGTGGGGGCGCATGAGCGGGGGATGGCGGAGGCGCTGCGGGCCGGATGGGCGCTGCTGAGCCGGGGGGCGACGGCGGTGGAGGCGGTGGAAGCGGCGGTGGTTTCGATGGAGGACGACGACACGTTTGACGCGGGGCGAGGGTCGTTTTTGACGAGGGATGGGCGGGTGCAGATGGACGCTCTGCTGATGGACGGGGGGACGCTGCGGGCGGGGGGCGTGGCGTGCGTGGAGCGGCTGCGGAATCCGATTCGGGCGGCGCGACTGGTGCTGGAGAAGTCGCCGCATGTGTATTTTGTGGGCACGGGGGCAGAGCGGTTTGCGCGGCAGCATGGGATGGAGCTGTGCGACAACACGGAGCTGATTGTGCCGCGGGAGCGGGAGCGGCTGATGCGGTTTCAGGAGGCGGAGCTGGCGGGCGGCAGGGACACGACGTTCTCGGGGGCGGATACGTTTGGGGCGGACGCGGCGCTGACGGAGACGGCTGTGGAGGCGGAGGTGGAGGAGGGGCTGGCGGCGGAGCTTCGGCCGTTTGACCCGACGCTGCACTCGCATGACACGGTGGGGGCGGTGGCGATGGATCGGCAGGGGAATATTGCTGCGGGGACGTCCACGGGGGGGACACTGTCGAAGGCTCCGGGGCGGGTGGGGGATTCTTCGCTGATCGGGTGTGGGTGCTATGCGGATAACGAGTCGGCGGCGGTTTCGCTGACCGGTTGGGGTGAGCCGGTTATGAAGCTGGTGCTGGGGAAGTGGGCGGTGGACCGGGTGGCGGCGGGGGCGGTGCCGGAGGAGGCGGCGGCGGAGGCGATTGCGTACCTGTACCGGCGGCTGGGCGGACATGGAGGGATGATTCTGCTGGGGCCGGATGGGCGGGTGGGGATGGCGCACAATACGCCGCGGATGGCGTGGGGGCTGCAGACGGGGTCGGGGGCGCGGATGGGTGTGACGCGGAACTCGACCGGGTGACGTTGCTGCTGTGTCAAAGGTTTGTCACAACGCGCGGCGGGTGCACAACGGGCGGCGGGCAATTGTCATCGCATGACCTGAACACACAGACAGGAGCACGATCGCGATGGTTGACACGACGAAGATTGAAGAGCACATGGAAGTGGTTGGATCGGACGGGCAGCATGTTGGACTGGTGGATAACATCGGCATCAAGCTGACGAAGAACGACCCGAATGCGCATGGCCAGCACCACTACATCAAGCTGGAGCACATTGCTTCGGTGGATGGTGGCAAGGTAACGCTGGATGCGCCGGCGGCGCAGGTGCTGGCGGAGTACAAGGCTGTCGAGAACTAAGCCGCGACGTTTTTCGGGACGAGACGGGCCGGGAGCTTTCCTGGCCCGCGTTTCTTTAAGGCTGCGATGCGGAGCTAGAATTTGGTGAGCCAATGACTTCGTCCCTGTTTCCTGATGCGCATGTTCCACCGCCCGCCGCTCCGGTGGCGGACCCTGATCGGCTGCCGCACATCCATCGGTTGCTGCTGGGGTATTACGGGGAGCAGCCGTTGCGGGAGCGGTGGGATCCGCTGTCGCAGTTTGTGTATTCGGTGCTGGCGGCGCGGACGCGGACGGAGACGACGTTTCTGGCGGTGGCGGCGCTGCGGGAGCGGTTCCAGACGTGGGAGGGTGTGCGGGACGGGGCGGTCGCGGATATTGAGGCGACCGTCGGGATGGTGACGTTTCCGGAAGAAAAGGCGCCTCGGCTGAAACTGGCGCTGGTGGAGATTACGGCGAGGGTGGGGGAGCTGTCGCTGGATTCTCTGGCGAAGTACCGGACGGACAAGATCCGGACGTGGGTGGAGCAGTTTGCCGGCGCGGGGCCGATGGTTTCGGCCGAGGTGGTGAGCTTTTCGACGCTGCGGAGGAAGGCGCTGGTGATGAACTCGCATCATCTGCGGGTGGCGCACCGGGTGGGGCTGACGCCGCGCGGGGATGCGCGGCGGACCGAAGAGCTGCTGATGCGGCAGGTGCCGGAGACGTGGGACGCAGACCTGTGCCAGGAGCACCATGCGCTGGTGAAGCTGCATGGGCAAACGCTGTGCACGTTTGAGGCGCCGCGGTGTCCGGGATGTCCGTTGCTGGGGGTTTGCCGGTACGGGCAGCGGCATTCTCCGGGGGAGCCGATGCCGGTGGCGGCGCGACGGGGTGAGGGGCAGGGCTGAGAGTGTGGGCGGGGGGGGGGGTTAGCCGTGCGGGCTAGCCGGTCCAGCGGGCTAATCGCTTCTAGGGGGCTGACCCTTCCAGCGGGCTAACCGCTTCTAGCGGGCTAACCTTTCCAGCGCATAAGGACGCTTTGGTCGAAGTGGGCGAGGAGGTCAGCGACGTCTTTCCAGACCTCGATGCAGCCGGCTTCGAATAGATCTTCGCGGGACCAGCCGCCGCTTTCGACGCCGACGGTCCAGACGCCGGCTTTGCCGGCTGCTTCGGCGTCGTAGGGGGTATCGCCGAGGGCGAGGACTTTCTCGGGTGGGAGGCCCAGTTTTTTCATGGCGACTTCGAAGATGTCGGGATTGGGTTTGGCGGCTTTGGTGTCGTCGGCGGAGGTGGATTTGTCGACGAGGTCTTCGATGCCGACGAGTTTTTGGTAGATTTCGAGGTCCTCGCGATCGGCGGAGCTGGCGAGGGCGAGGCGGATGCCAACGGATTTGAGTTTGGCGAGGAACTCTCGGGCGTCGGGAAGTGGCTTGACCTCGGCGAGGTAGTCGGCCTGGAAGAGGAACTTGCGGTAGGCCTTGAGGGGTTTCTCGACAGCCTCCCGGCGCCACCAGGGGACGAAGACGGGGATGAGCTCGTCACCGCCCTTGCCGATCTGGCGGCGAACGGCGTCGTGGTCGACCTCGATGCCGATGACGGCGAGGGCGTCTTTCCATGCGGAGGCGTGGAGCCAGTTGCTTTGGACGAGGGTTCCGTCGATGTCGCACAACAATGCTTCGACCATGGTGCTCCCCTTTTTGCGCGGGCGTTCGAGAAGGTGAGATGCAGATGGGTGGTGGGTGCTGGACTCCGCGTCGTGGGGCGGCGCCGGCGCTACACTGGACGCAGATATGGGGAGTCGATGGACCTCAACGAACTGAACGAGAGTTTCGGCATTCCGGGCGTGCTTTGGTTTTCCGAGCACGGCGGTCTGCAGCGGGCCGAGATCACCACGCCGGCGGCGAGCGCGACGATGTATCTGCAGGGCGCGCATGTGACGCACTGGCAGCCGCGGGGCGAGCAGCCGGTGCTGTTTCTGAGCCGGCGATCGGAGTTTGCGGCGGGAAAGGCGATTCGGGGCGGGATCCCGGTGATCGCGCCGTGGTTTGGGCCGGACACGAAGGACCGGGCTGGGGGCAAGCCGGGGCCGGCGCACGGGTTTGCGCGGACGCAGACGTGGACGGTGGCGTTTGCGGCGCTGGTGGGCGAGGAGCTGCACCTGACGATGACGCTGGGGCCAACGGAGCTGAGCCGGTCTTTGGGATACCCGGAGCTGCGGATGGCGTACCAGGTCAGTGTGGGGGCGACGCTGGGGCTGCAACTGACGGCGGCGAATGCCGGCGGTGCGGAGGTCCCGTTTGAAGACGCGATGCACACGTACCTGGCGGTGGGCGATGCCCGGCGGGCGCGGCTGGTGGGGCTGGCCGGGGCGGAGTATCTGGACAAGATGGACGGGATGCGGCGGAAGCTGGAGACGGCGGAGGTGCTGGTGTTGACGGGGGCGACGGACCGGCTGTACCTCGGGACAGAGACGACGTGCGTGGTGGAGGATCCGGCGATGGACCGGCGGCTGGTGGTGGCGAAGAGCCAGTCGCGGTCGACGGTGGTGTGGAATCCGTGGACGGAGCTGACGGCGGGACTGAAGGATATGGAGCCGGAGGGCTGGCAGGGGATGCTGTGCGTGGAGACGGCCAACGCCGGACCGGACGCGCTACAGCTGGGGGCGGGAAAGACGCATACGATGCGGGCGACGCTGAGCGTTGAGTCGCTGGGGAAGCTGCTTTAAGGCGTTCGGAAAGGACGGCGGCAACGATGCTGATTCTGGCTTCTGCATCTCCGCGCCGGCGTGATCTGCTGGCGCAGGCTGGACTTTCGTTTGAGGTGGAAGCGGCTGACGTTCCGGAGGCGCCGGAAGCGGGCGAGGACGCGGCGACGTATGTGCTGCGGCTGGCGGAGGCGAAGGCGCAGGTGGTCTGGGCGCGGCGGGTGGGGCGCGCGGGTGCGGGGGCCGGGCTGGGAGCGAGCGATCCGATGATGGTGTTGGGGGCGGACACGTGCGTGTTGTGCCAGGGGGAGATCCTGGGCAAGCCGCGGGACCAGGTGGAGGCGCGGCGGATGCTGGAGATGCTGTCGGGGCGGACGCACCAGGTGATGACCGGGCTGTGCGTGCTGACGGTGGGGGAAAGCTTTGCGGATGTGGACGTGACGCAGGTGACGATGAACGTGATGGAGGAGGGGGAGCTGGTGCGGTATCTGGGGTCGGGCGAGCCGATGGACAAGGCGGGGGCGTACGGGATACAGGGGTACGCGGCTCGCTGGATTCCGCGGATCGAGGGGGATTATTTCAACGTGGTGGGGCTGCCGATTGCGCGCACGGTGGCGCTGATCGAGGACGCTATGCAGAAGTTGGCGCGTTAGCGACGACCCCTCCCGGCGGGATGACATCTGTCACGTTGGATCCCTGACGGGAGGCACTGGGTGCAGGCTGCGGGAAGCGCGATTCTTTGTCCATGCCTGAGCCGGTGAGCAGGCGAGGAGGATCGCCCCATGGCCACTGTTGCTGCTGTGAACCTGATTGCGCACTTCCCTGGGATTCCTACGGTGGGAATGCCGGTGGCGGAGCTTCGCGCGGTAAGCAAGCGTTTTGCCGGGCACACGGCGCTCGATGGGCTGTCGCTGGCGCTGCACCCGGGCGAGATTGTGGCGCTGCTGGGGCCGAACGGGGCGGGGAAGTCGACGGCGGTGCGATGCCTGCTGGGGCTGACGACGCCGACGTCGGGGGCGGCGCGGGTGTTTGGGCGGGATCCGCGGGAGCCGGGGAATCGGATGCGGATGGGGGCGATGCTGCAGGTGGGATCGGCGCCGGAGATGCTGACGCCGAGGGAGCATTTGGATCTGTTTCGGTCGTACTATCCGGCGCCGATGTCGATGGTGGAATTGGTGCGGATGGCGGGGTTGGAGGGGTTTCTGGATCGGCGGTTTGGGACACTTTCGGGCGGGCAAAAGCAGCGGACGCTGTTTGCGCTGGCCATGGCGGGGGACCCGGATCTGCTGTTTCTGGATGAGCCGACGGTGGGAATGGACCTTGAGGCGCGGAGGGCGTTGTGGTCGGCGATCCGGGCACTGGCTGGGCGCAGAAAGACGATTCTGCTGACGACGCACTACCTCGAGGAGGCGGATGCGCTGGCTTCGCGGATCGTCGTGCTGACGCGGGGGCGGGTGGTGCGGGAAGGGACGCCGGCGGAGATCAAGGCGAGCGCGGCGGGGCGCACGATCCGGTGCACGACGACGTTGCCGATGGAGACGCTGCGGGCGATGCCGGGGGTGCTGGAGGTGGGGCAGATGGGGGCGACGACGACGCTGGTTGCGGCGCGGCCGGAGGCGCTGCTGCGGAGTTTGCTGGCTGAAGATGCGACGGTTTCGGATGTTGAGGTGCTTCCGGCGGCGCTCGAAGACGCGTTTCTGGCGCTGACATCCGATTCGGTTTCCTAACCTGTTTTGCCACCTGTTTTGTTGAGGAGATTTGCTATGTCGACTTCTGCTGCTGTTCCGTTTGCTGTTCGCCGACATCCGGCGATGGTCCCGTTGTTTGCGCGGGAGATCCGGTATGAGCTGCTGAAGCTGGGGCGGCGGAGGGCGTTTACGCTGGCAACGATTGGGTTTCCGGTGATGTTCTATCTGCTGTTCGGGGTGGCGAACCGGCATGCGGGGGATGGGACGTTTTTGGTGGCGAAGTACCTGCTGGCGGGGTATAGCGCGTTTGGGGTGGTGGGGGCGGCGCTGTTTGGGGTGGGGGTTGGGCTGGGGACGGAGCGGGCGGCGGGGTGGCTGGACTTGAAGCGGTCGAGCCCGATGCCGCCGGCGGCCTACCTCCTGGCGAAGTGCGCGACGGCGGTGGTGTTTGGGATGGTGATCTGCACGATTCTGATGGGAATTGGGACAACGCTGGGGGGAGTGCACCTCGCGGCGCAGGAGGCGGCGACGCTGCTGGCGTACACGGCAGCGGGGGCTGTGCCGTTTGCGGCGATGGGGCTGGTGCTGGCGCTGCTGGCGCCGGCGAGCGCTCTGCCGGGGGTGGTGAACTTGGTGTACCTGCCGATGAGTTTCTGCTCGGGGCTGTGGATGCCGCTGGAGGCGCTGCCGCACTGGCTGCAGCGGGTTGCGCCGGCGCTGCCGACGTACCACCTGGCTCAGCTGATGCTGGGGATCTTTGGGTATGGGCAGCCGGGAAGCGCGGCGGGGCATTGGGAGGCGCTGGCGGGCTTTACACTGCTGATGCTCGGGGTCGCGTGGATGGTGTTTCAGCGCGCCGAGCAGAGGTCCTAGCGCCATGAGTGATCGTGACCCGGTTTCGCCGAGCATGGGCAGCGCGACGTGGCGTGCGCGGTGCGAGACGACAAGCCCGGTGGACTACATCTGGCTGAGTTATTCGCTGTTTTTCTTTATCGAGCCGGTGCTGCGTGGAAGCGGAGCGTACTGGCTGCGGTGCGCGCTGGTGTACCTGCCGTTCGCCGTGGTGTACGTGCTGTATGTGCAGGCGCGGCGGGTGCGGGTGCAACTGGGTCTGCTGGGGGCGATGGCTGCGCTGGGCCTGGTGGGCTTCACGTTCAACGGCGGGGCGACGTCGCTGCTGACGCTGGCGACGGCGTTTCTGCCGTTTGTGGTGGAAGATGTGCTGACGATTCTGCTGTGCTTTGCCGGGGCGGCAGGGGCGATGGTGGCCGTCGGAGCCCTGGCGCACCAGGGCTGGATCAACACGGGGATCGGGCTGTTTTTGATTGCGGTGGTGGGATCGTCAAATATTTTTATTGGGCAGCGGAAGCGGGCGAACCTGCGGCTGTCGATGGCGCAGGAGGAGATTGAGCGGCTGGCGGCGATGGCGGAGCGGGAGCGGATTGCACGGGACATGCACGATGTTCTGGGGCATACCTTGTCGGTGATTGTGCTGAAGTCGGAGCTGGCGGGGCGGTTGATGGGGAGGAATCCGGAGGCGGCGGCGCGGGAGATTGCGGACGTGGAGATGACGGCGCGGAAGGCGCTGGCGGAGGTGCGGGAGGCGATCGGGGGGTATCGGGCGCGGGGCTTGCGAGCGGAGGTGGAGGGTGCGCGGCAGACGCTGGCGACGGCGGGGGTGGCGTTGTGGGTGGAGATGCCGGAGCGGATGGAGATGTCGCAAACGGGGGAGACGGTGCTTTCGCTGGCGGTGCGGGAGGCGGTGACGAATGTGATTCGGCATGCGCGGGCGACGCGGTGTGAACTGCGGGTGCGGGAGACGGCGGGTGAGGGGTGGGAGTTGATGCTGGTGGATGATGGGCGCGGGATGGACGGGCTACGGGAGGGCAATGGGCTGCGCGGGATGCGGGAGCGGGTGGAGGCGCTGAGGGGTGAGATGGAGACGGGGTCTGCGGGGGTGGGCATGACGCTGCGGGTGCGGCTGCCGGGGAGGGGTGCTGAGGCGGTTGGTGGGGGGAGGGATGCGGCGCTGGTGGGCGCGGCGGCGTCGCTGCGGCGATGAGTGCCGGGGCAATCCGGGTGGTGCTGGCGGAGGACCAGGCGATGGTGCTGGGAGCTCTGGCGGCGTTGCTGGAGATGGAGCCGGACATCACGGTGGTGGCGCGTGCGGCGACGGGACTCGAAGCGATCACGGCGGTGCAGATGCATCGGCCGGATGTGCTGGTGACGGACATCGAGATGCCGGGGAGGACTGGCCTGGAGGTGGCGCAGTTTGTGCGGGATCACGCGCCGGGGGTGCGGACGGTGGTGCTGACGACGTTTGCGCGGCCTGGGTACCTGCGGCGGGCGCTGGACGCGGGGGCGCGTGGGTATCTGCTGAAGGACCGGCCGGCGGCGGAGCTGGCGGATGCGGTGCGGCGGGTGCACAGGGGGCTGCGGGTGATCGACCCGGGGCTGGCGACGGAGGCGTGGAGCGCGGAGCCGGATCCGCTGACGGACCGGGAGCGGCAGATTCTGCAAAGGGCGGGGGAGGGGCGGACGTCGGCCGAGATTGCGCGGGAGATGCGGCTGTCGGAGGGGACGGTGCGGAACTACCTGTCGGAGGCGATCTCGAAACTGGGGGCGTCGAACCGGACGGATGCGGCGCGGATTGCGCGAGGCAAGGGCTGGCTGTAGCGGCCGCGGCTTAGGTGCGGCCGAGGATGTCGTTGACGCGGATGGGGAGTTTGCGGAGGCGGACGCCGGTGGCGTGGAAGACGGCGTTGGCGACCGCGGCATTGACGCCGGTGACGCCGAGCTCGCCGACGCCCTTGATGCCGAGCGGGTTGACGAGGGTGTCGGCTTCGTCGAGCATGACGGTTTCGATGTCGCCGATGTCGGCGCAGACCGGCATGTGGTATTCGGCGAGGTTCTGGTTGACGAACTGGGCGGTGGGGAGGTCGATCTCGGTGCTCTCGTGGAGGGCGGAGCTGAGGCCCCAGATCTGGCCGCCCTGGAGCTGGGCTTTCGCGGTGCGGCGGTTCATGATGCGGCCCGCGGCGAAGACGCCGACCATGCGGGGGACGCGAATTTCTCCCGTCCAGCGGTCGATGCGGACTTCGACGAACTGGGCTCCGTGGGCGAACTGCATGCGATCTTTCATGTTGGCGCCGCCCATGATGACGGGCTTGCCCTTGCGGACCAGGGCGGGACCGATGACGGGCGGGACGTCGTGCGGGGTGTTGGTGGTTTTTTCGATGATGGCTTTGCCGCGGGCGACGCGGCTGACGGCGGCGATGAGGGGCTCGCCGGCGCCGTCGCGGCCGGGTACCTCGGCGCAGCCGTCCTTGAGGCGGACTTCGACGGGGTTCTGGCCGAAGAGGGGACTGCTTTTTGCGGCGACGGCGGCCTTGGCGATCTTGGAGCGGATGTTGTCGCACGCCTTCGCGACGACGGAGCAGACGCTGGCGGTGGAGTTGGAGCCGGCGGACATGGGGGCGGCGGGGAGGTCGGAGTCGCCGACGATGACGTCAACGGCCACCATTTCGAGGCCGAGGAGGTCGGCGACGAGCTGGGCGAGGACGGTGCGGATGCCGGTGCCGATCTCGTGGGTGCCGATCTCGATGGCGGCAGTGAGGTTGGGGTGGAGGGTGAGGCGGCAGTCGGCGGGGCCGACCTGGGTGGGGTAGAAGGCGGAGGCGTAGCCCCAGCCGACGAGATCGTCGCCGACCTGCATGGAGCGGGGGTGGGGGTCGCGGCCGGACCAGCCGAAGAGATCGGCGCCGTGGTCGATGCAGCGGAGGAGGGAGCGGCTGGTGTAGGGGCGGTTGGTGACGGTCTCGACCATCGTGTCGTTGCGTCGGCGGAGGTCGAGGGGGTCCATGCGGAGGGCGACGGCGAGCTCGTCCATGGCGGATTCCATGGCGAAGAGATAGGGGGTTTCGGGCGGGGCGCGCATGAAGCCGGGGGCCTGGCGGTCGGTTTCGACGTTTCTCACTTCGGTGACGACGTTGGGGCAGGCGTACAGGCGGGCGGAGGAGTCGGAGCCGGCGGTGGCGAAGCGCTCGGTGCGGCTGGTGAGCTCCCAGCTCCAGTGGCCGAGGGCGGTAAGTTTTCCGTCGCGGTCGGCGCCGATCTGGAGATGGTGCCGGGTTTCGGCGCGAAAGGTACGCAGGGTGAAGCCCTGGCGGCGGGAGGCGACGAGCTTGACGGGGCGGTTGAGGCGTTTTGCGGCGAGGGCGACAAGGGCGGTGTTCTGGCCGAGCTCGCCGCGGGATCCGAAGGCGCCGCCGATGAACGGCGAGAGGATGCGGACTTGGGAGGGCTTGATGCGGAGCTGTTTGGCGAGGCCCTGCTGGAAGCCGCGGACGTTCTGCGTAGACTCCCAGACGGTGAGTTGCTCGCCTTCCCAGGCGCAGGTGCACTGGAAGAGTTCCATGGGGTTGTGGTGGTTGGCGGGGGTTTCATACCAGGCGTCGACGCACACGGGGGCTTGTTTCCAGGCGGCTTCGAAGTCGCCGGCCTGGAGTTCGGCCTCGCCGAGCGATTTGGCTTTGACGACCTTCGCGCCGGGGCTGTCCATGGTGGGGGAGGGCTGCTGGACGGTGTAGGTGACGCTGAGGGCGGCGGCGCCGGCCTCGGCCCCCTCAAAGGTTTCGGCGAGGACGACGGCGATGATCTGGCCGGCGAAGAAGATGCGGTTGCCGGCGAGGGGGGTGACGTTGTGCGACATGTAGCCGCCGTCGAGGAGGGTTTTTTCGGGCTTGACGCCGGCTTTGCCGACGTTCCAGAAGGTAAGAACGTCGAGGACGCCGGGGGTGGCGCGAGTGCGGGTGTCGTCGATGGATTTGACCCGGCCGCGGGCGACCGGAGAGGTGGCCAGGTAGGCCCAGGCTACGTTTTCGACTGGGTGGTCGGCGCCGTAGAGGGCCTGGCCGGTGACCTTGGCGGGGCCGTCGATGCGGACGGGGCCCTGGCCGATGAGGCCGTTGGGGGAGATTAGGTCCATGGGTTGCTCCTGTGTGCGTCGGAGTGCACGTTGCGGCCGCGCACGAGAGCCTCGCCCGAGGAACCGTACAGGGGGCACGCCCGGCCTGCTTGGCCAAGCGCCACGAACGCAAACCGTTGCGACTGTTTGGATGCGGTTTGCGGGTATCGGTGGTTTTTGAGACGGGCGATTTGCTATGGGTCCGCTGTTCCGAGGCCAGGCTGAGGTTACATGGGTGCGTCGGCTTTGACGGTTTCGTGGGGGTGTGGCGGTTCGGCTGCTTCGACCAGCTCGAAGAGCTGGCGGGTGGGGGTGTAGAGCCAGGCGATACGGCGGCCGGCGAAGGCGACGGCGGGGACGGGACCGCTGAGGAGGACGCAGCCGAGGGTGCGGGCGTGCTCGAGGGCGCGGTCGATGTCGGTGGTTTCAAAGCACAGGTGGTAGGCGCTGGCGCCGCCTTTTGCGAGGAGGCTGCGGACGGGGGAGTCCTCGGAGGTGGGGGCGATAAGCTCGATCTGGGCGGGGTCGGTGGGGGATGCGGCGAGGAAGATCACGTCGACGCGCTGGATGGGATCGTGGAGGGGGCCGGAAACGCGTTGGTAGCCGAGGAGCTGCCCGAGCAGGTCTGCGGTGGGGGCGAGGTTGGGGACGGCCATGCCGATGTGGCGGAGGCGGAGGCCGAGGCGTTGCCAGACTGGGGTGGTGGCGGGGTGCTGCGTGTCGGCCGCGTCCTGCGTGTCGGCCGCGTCCTGCTCGGATTTGGGGTTCATGCGGGTTACCAGGCTCGGGACCAGCTGGGGCCGACTTCGGGCCGGAGGCGGGCGTCGATGCCGGCCTCGTGCTCGATGAGGCGGCCGAAAAGCCAGAGGAGGTCGGACAGGCGGTTGAGGTACTGGATGGCTTCAGGGAGGACGGCTTCGCCGACGTCGTGGAGACGGACGGCGGTGCGCTCGGCGCGGCGGCAAACGGTGCGGGCGACCTCGTAGGCGGCAGACTCGGGGTGGGCTCCGGGGAGGGACCAGTCGGCGAGGATGCCCGGGAGGCTTTCGATGCGTTCGACGAGCTCGGTAAGGGAGTCGACGTCCTTGGTGGAGACGACGGTGGAGGGGCGGCGTTGCTCGGGCTGGGCGCGCGTGTCGACGGAGAGGGCGCCGCCAACCTGGAAGAGGGTTCGCTGGATGGTCTCGGTCCAGGTGCGGACGTCGGTGTGGGTGCAGGTGCTGCGGGCCCAGCCGAGGACGGCGTTGAGCTCGTCGACAGTGCCGTAGGCCTCGACGCGGAGGTCGGCCTTTGAGACGCGGGTTCCACCGGCTAATGCGGTTTCGCCGCCGTCTCCTGTTTTGGTCGCGATGCTCATGGGTGGGCTCCCGTGCCGCTGCGGCAGACCTCCCAGCATACCCCGTGCTGGGCCTGCCCGGGAGACCGTATGCTTATCGGCACGATGTGCCCCAGCCGTGCAGCAGCTCCGGCGTTCGGCGCCATCAAAAGGAGCTTTCCGCCGCTATGTCGCTTACGCCTCGTTCCCCGGCCACGTCGCCTCTTTTGCCGATTCTGGGGCAGCAGCGGTTGACGCCGCCAAATCCTCCGCAGCCGGCCGCGGACGTGGTTGCCCAGCTGACGGCGCAGCTCCGCCGTCGGACAAAGGCGGAAGTGCGCTTCGACGACGGATCGCGAGCGATCTATGCGTCGGACCTGTCGCACTACCGGCAGCTGCCGATCGGCGTGGTGATTCCGCGGACGGTGGAGGATGTGGTCGAGACGGTGGCGGTGTGCCGCGCGCTGGGTGTGCCGATTCTGGGGCGTGGGGCGGGGACGTCGCTGGCGGGGCAGACGTGCAATGTGGCGGTGGTGCTGGATTTCTCGAAGTATTTGAATCGGCTGCTGGAGATGAACGCGCGCAAGCGGTACGCGTGGGTGGAGCCGGGGCTGATCAACGATCATCTGCGGGATGCGGCGGAGCGGCATGCGCTGACGTTTGCGCCGGATCCGGCGACGCACCGGTATTGCACGCTGGGCGGGATGATCGGGAACAACTCGTGCGGGCCGCACTCGGTGCTGGGCGGCAAGACGAGCGAGAACATCGATGAGCTCGAGATTCTGCTGTATGACGGGACGCGGATGACGGTGGGGGCGACGACGCCGCGGGAGCTCGATCGGGTGATTCGAGCGGGTGGGCGGAAGGGAGAGATCTACCGGGGGCTGCGGGACCTGCGCGACCGGTACGCGGAGGATATTCGGACGGGGTTTCCGCAGATTCCGCGGCGGGTTTCGGGGTTCAACCTGGATTACCTGCTGCCGGAGAATGGCTTCCATGTGGCGCGGGCGCTGGTGGGGACGGAAAGCACGTGTGCCCTGGTGCTGCGGGCGAAGACGCGGCTGATCCATTCGCCGAGCTGCCGAGTGATGTTGCTGGTGGCGTTTCGGACGATCTTTGAGGCGGCGGATTTGTCGCCCGAGCTGGCTCGGTTCGAGCCGATTGCGATTGAAGGGTTTGAGCGGCACGTGATCGACAATGCGCGATTGGCGGGCAAGCACATGCCGGGACTGGGGCTGTATCCGCCGGGAGAGGCGTGGCTGCTTGTGGAATTTGGGGCGGAGACGCCGGCCGGGGCGATGGCCGCCGCACAGAAAGCGGAGGCGTGGATACGCCGGCGCGACCGGACGCACACTGGGCTAGAGCTGCTGGAGACGACGGAGCGGCAGCGCGCGGCGATGGAAGTGCGGGAGCTGGCGCTCGGGACCTCGCAGGTGCCCGGGCGGCAGCAGCCGACGTGGGGCGGGTGGGAGGATGCGGCGGTGGAGCCGCGACATCTGGGCGCGTACCTGCGCGAGTTTTACGCGCTGGCGGAGCGGTTCGGCTACTTTGTTGTGTTGTTTGGGCACTTTGGGCAGGGATGCCTGCACTGCCAGCTGAATTTTGACCTGCGGACGGAAGAAGGTTTAGCGCACTACCGGGCGTTTGTGACGGAGGCGGCGCACCTGGTGGTGCGGCACGGCGGATCACTTTCGGGCGAGCATGGCGATGGGCAGTCGCGGGCGGAGCTGCTGCCGATCATGTTTTCGCCACGGCTGATGGAGGCGTTTCGGGAGTTCAAGCGGATCTGGGATCCGGAGGGCAAGATGAATCCGGGCAAGGTGGTGGATCCGTATCCGCTCGACTCGCACATCCGGATGGGGCCGGACTACCACCCGAAGCCGGTGCTGACGTACTTCGGGTTTCCGGACGACAACGGGAGTTTGTCGGACGCGACGGAGCGCTGCTTCGGGGTGGGGAAGTGCCGGTCGCTGGAGGGCGGGACGATGTGCCCGTCGTTTCATGTCACGCGGGAGGAGCAGCACTCGACGCGGGGGCGGGCGCGGATGCTGTTCGAGATGCTGCGTGGAGACGTGCTGGACAGCGGATGGAAGAGCCCGGAGATCAAGGAGGCGCTGGATCTGTGTCTGGCGTGCAAGGGGTGCAAGGGAGACTGCCCGGTTTCGGTGGACCTGGCGACGTACAAGGCGGAGTTTCTGGCCCACTTCTACGAGACCGAGTCGCGCCCGGCAGCGGCTTACTCGATGGGGCACATCGATACGTGGGCGAACCTGGCGCACTCGGTGCCGATGGGCTCGGAGCTGGCGAATCTGGTGACGCAGACGCCGGGGCTGGCGGCGCTGGCGAAGGCGGTGGCGGGCGTGACGCAGCATCGGGATATGCCGCGGTTTCCACGGCAGAGCTTTCAGCAGTGGTTTCGGGGGCGGACGCCGGGGGCGAGGGCGGGATCGCGCGGGAAGGTAATTTTGTGGGCGGACACGTTCAACAACCACTTCACGCCGCACACGGCGGAGGCGGCGCTGGAGGTGCTGGAGGATGCCGGGTTCCGGGTGGAGGTGCCGCGGGAGCACCTGTGCTGCGGTCGGCCGCTGTACGATTTCGGCTTTCTGGACCAGGCCAAAACGTACCTCCTCACGATTTTGAACACGCTGAAGAAAGAGATTGCGGCAGGGACGCCGATTGTGGTGCTGGAGCCGTCGTGCGCTTCGGTGTTCAAGGACGAGCTCATCAACCTGATGCCGCGCGAGCCGCAGGCGCGCAAGCTGCAGTCGCAGGTGATCCTGTTCGCTGATTTTTTGGAGAAGGTCGGGTACAAACCGGCGGCGCTGCCTGCAGGGACGAAGGCGATCGTCCACGGCCACTGTCACCAGAAGGCGCTGTGGAGCATGGCGCCGGAGAAGCGGCTGCTGGAGGCGACCGGCGCGGAGGCGCAGGTGCTGGACTCGGGATGTTGCGGCCTGGCGGGATCGTTCGGCTACGAGGCCGAGCACCACGAACTTTCGATGGCGATCGGGAACCAGGTGCTGCTGCCGAAAGTGCGAGCTGCGGACAGAAAGACGATGGTGGTGTCAGACGGGTTTTCGTGCCGACAGCAGATTGCGCATGGGTCCGACCGAACGGCGATGCATACGGCGGAGGTGCTGCAGATGGCGCTGCGCGGTGGGCCGAAGGCGAAGCGGAAACAGCCGGTCGAGACGGGATTTACGCAGCCTGGGGCGGGTCTGCCGGTCGTTCCGTTGCTGGCCGGGGCCGGCCTGCTGGTGGCGGCGGCGTACGTGTTTCGGCGTGTGCGGGCAAACGACAGAGGCGTGACGGAATGAGGCCCGCTGACTCAGAAACTGTCCCGCCGACTTCGCTTTTGCCTCCGGAGGACAACCATGCACTCCGTTTCGGGTTCTTAGTGCATGTACCTCCCCATCGCTTATCGATACACCGGGAGATCAGGTTCTGTTGTCGCAGCTGTTTTTGGTATTGATCAAGGAGATCGAATGAAGAAGACGTTTGCCATTGCTTGTATGACTCTCACGCTGTCGTCCGTAGCTGCCTTTGGAGCCGACGATAAAGCAAAGCTCGACGCCCGCATCAGTGCTGCCAGTGCCATCCTGCACGAGCTCGCCGCTACTCCCGACAAGGGGATTCCCGACCAGATTGCCGCGAAGGCAACCTGCATCGCCGTTGTGCCCGGCTTCAAGAAGGGTGCCTTCCTGGTTGGCGGACAGTATGGACAGGGCATCGCAACCTGCCGGCATGGCGATAGCTGGTCTGCTCCCGTGTTCATCCAGCTGACGGGCGCGTCGTTCGGCCTGCAGGCCGGGGTTCAATCGACAGATCTGGTCCTGGTTGGTATGAATCACAAGTCGATGGACGACATGCTGGGCGCGAAGCTGAAGCTCGGCGGCGACGTTGCCGCGTCGGCCGGTCCGGTCGGACGGAACTCGCAGGCATCGACCGATATCTTGGCGAACGCGGAGTTTCTGACCTACTCACGGTCGAAGGGTTTGTTTGCGGGAATCGATCTGACCGGTGATGTTGTCAATCAAAATCAGGATGACACCGCCACGTATTACGGTCAGGGCATGACGTACCAGAGCATTCTGAGCGGCTCGGTCGCGCCGCCTGCCGGCACAAAGGGATTTATCGCTACTGTGAAGCACTACTTCAACCGCAGCAAGAAGGTTTCGGCCAGCGACTAAGTTGCAGCATGCTGCCAAGGAAACGCCCACTCGCGCGAGTGGGCGTTTTTCATGTGTGAGGAACCTTTGATGGCGGCTTAGCGCAGGTGCGGGGCGCCTTTGGTGAAGGTGCCGGGAGGCGAGAGGGAGTGGCGGCAGGGTGGGGTGATGAGGTCGCGTTCGGGTGAGGTGAAGACGGTCGAGCCCTGGCTGATGAGGTAATCCGCGGTGCGGGCGGCGAGACATTGGATGGTGAGGCCCGGGTTGGCGGAGCCTTGTGTCGGCATCACGCTGCCGTCCATGACGAAGAGGTTGGGGATATCCCAGGTGCGGCCGAACTTGTCGCAGACGCCGTCCTGGGCGCGCTTGCTCATGCGGGCGCCGCCGACGAGGTGGGCGTAGCGGGCCTCGTCGACCACCTCGGTGGCGCCGGCGGCGCGCATGATGTCCATGGTTTTCTGGCGGCCGAAGGCGATGAGTTTTTTGTCGTTGTCATGGAGGTTGAAGGTGACGCTTGCGACGGGCAGGCCGAAGCGGTCGCGGGCGTCGGGGCGGCCGTTCTTGCCGTCGGCGACTTCGACGGTGTTGTCTTCCCAGGGGAGGATTTCGCCGAGCAGGCCAAGGGCGGACCAGTGGTTGTAGTCCATCACCGAGCGGCGCAGGCCCCATCCCCACTGGTTCTTGGCGACGCTGATCTGCTTGGCGAAGGCGATGGGAAGGGGGCCGACGGTCTGGACGGCGAAGCCACGGGCGAAGTCGCGCTTGGGGTCGGTTTCGTAGAACTCTTCGGTGAGGGCATGGGCGGGAGGCGCCTTGTACATGCGAACGGGCTGCTCGAAGCGGCCAAGGATGACGTTGCCGGCCTGGGCCATGAGGTACTTGCCCAGGGTGCCGGAAGAATTCGCGAGGCCGCTTTCGTGGCCGGTGCAGGCGGAGTTTAGAAGCAGGCGGGGCGTTTCGATGGCGTACCCGGAGACGATGACGGCGCGGGCGCGCTGGAAGTGCTCGTTGCCGTCGGCGTCGAAATAGAAAACGCCGTCGGTGCGTCCGTCTTTCACGGAGATACGGGACACCATGGAGCGATCGCGGATTTCGGCGCCGTGCTCGAGCGCATCGGGGACGTGGGTGATGAGGGTGGAGGCTTTGGCGCCGACCTTGCAGGCCTGGATGCAGAAGCCGCGGTAGATGCAGTGGGGGCGGTTGCCGCGGGAGGCGGAGAGGATGGCAACGGGGCCCCCGGCGGAGACGCCGA
The DNA here is from genome assembly GCA_964243475.1 of uncultured Acidobacteriaceae bacterium. Lineage (GTDB taxonomy): Bacteria > Acidobacteriota > Terriglobia > Terriglobales > Acidobacteriaceae > Edaphobacter. Next base: position 41,348 of record CAXTEU010000015.1, read on the forward strand.
TGCCGAGCCTGGTACAGCCGTCGACGAGGGTATCGCCGACGCCGCCGAGGGGGTGCGGGGCGTAGGGATGGCCGTGCGGTTTGCCCCACGGGTACCAGGCGGGGCCGGCGACGGGGATTTCCTGCTCGAGCAGCTGGTAGTAGGGCTCGATCTCTTCGTAGGTGATGGGCCAGTCCGCGCCGACACCATCCTGGGTGTAGACCTCGAAGTCGGAGGGGTGGAAGCGCGGCGTGAAGGCGGCCCAGTGCACGGAACCGCCGCCGACGCCTTTGCCGGAGTTGTTGGAGCCGAGGGCGAGGGGGTCTTTGCCGCCGGTGATGCGGAGCTCGTTCCAATAAAGCTCGCGGGAGCCGGATTCATCCGAAACCCAGTCGCGTTCAGTATCCCAGAAGGGGCCGGCCTCGAAGCCGGCGACCTTGAACCCGGCGCGAGCGAGGCGCTGGAGCAGGACGCCGCCGGCGGAGCCGACACCGACGATGACGTAGTCGAGTTCTTCGTCGTCGCGGAAGCGGCGCTGGGGCGGCTGGATCTGCTGCAGCGGGCCGAGGTAGTGGAGGCCGTCTTTCGGTTTGCCGAAGGCTCCGCCGACGGGGCTGTTGCGGTTGAACAGACTCAATGGGATCCTCCCTGCGAGGGCTGGCTTTGCTCGTCGTTGCCGCCTTCCTGCGATTCGGGGCGGTCGGAGAGGGTGTCAAGCGGAGCGGACCACAGGTACCGCTGCTCGTCGACCTCCCACGGTTCAGCCTGGCCTTCTTCGAGGCGCATGTAGCCACGCGGGTAGGACGGGCCGCCGAAGCCGACCTCGTCCCAGGCCCAGGGGTGGGCGTAGTAGACGCCGCAGCAGTCGGCGACGAGGAGGGCCCAGAAGCGCTTGACGTTGAGCTGCTTCCAGGTTTCCTCGGCGGCGGCGGGTTTCTCTTCGTGGACGGATTGCAGGAGCTTTTCCTGCTCCATGATTTCCAACTGGTCGAATGGCTTGCCGTGGAGGGTTTCGGCCATTTCGGCGAAGGCTTTGGCGGCGATGCGGTAGGCCTCCTGATCGGGCGGCATGTCTTCGTAGCGGTAGCCTTCGATGCGGTTATGAAAGAGTCGGTCGTCGATGCCGGGGAGGAGCGGGATGCGGTGGGATGGGGTGCGGTCGTCCTGGGGGAGAATGCGATCGACCACGGCGGCCACCGTGCGGGCTTCGTCGGGGGTAAAGAAGCGGATGGGAATGGATTTGGTCATGCGCTCGAGGACGAGGCGGCGGGTGGCGTCATCCCAGAAGGCCTGCTGGCTGAGGGTGGAGAAACCGGGGTAGTAGCCGGGCTGGTCGCGTTGGACAGGGCGACCGGTGAGGGGATCGGTGACGGGCAGGCGCTTCGGTTCCGGGGTGTCCATGATTTAGCTGCGCTCCCGACGCATGAGGTAGGCCATCATGCCCAACAGACCGCATGCGGCGAAGAGCATGGGGGCGAAGATGGGCGGGCCGTAGAGGGTGTTGTAGAGGGGCTTTTTGCGGCCGCCGGGGCGACGGAGGATGCCACGGATGTGGTATCCGGTGCCGACCATGCCGTTGAGCATGGCGAGTGCGGAGGCGGCAGGAAGAAGGGTGTTGGCGGCGCGTTTGGATTTAAGCGACAGAAGGGCCGCGCCGGCGAGGATGGGCGTGAGCAGAAGTGGCGACCACTGCACCTTGTACTTGAAGTTGTCTTTGTAGTGCGAGTACCAGGATTCGCCGCCCGAGGCGAGGGTGCCGATGGCGGTGACGACGCAGAGGTGCTTCTGGAAGCGGCCGACGCGGATGTCTTCCCGAAAGTCGGGCTTACCGAGCGGGGTGGTGACGGCGTCGATGGTTTTGCCGCGCCAGCCATGGTCTTCTTCGCGCTGGAGGTAAGAGGCGATCACGCCGAGGTAGGCGCTGGTGCCGAAGAGCAGGGGGGCGAAGAGCGGCGGCCCCATCACGACGTTGAAGATGGGAAGCCGCCAGCCGCCGGGTTTGCGGGCGACGCCGCGGATGTGCATGCCGAAGCCGACGATGCTGTCGACCAGGGTGGCGTAGCTGGCCCAGCGCATGAGGGTCCGGGCAGCGCGGCGCGAGAAGAAGCCGGCGCCACTGGCGCCGGCGAGGACCGCCGAAAGGATGACCGGCGTGTACATGATGGCATTCGAGAAGCTGCCGCGGTAGTGCTCGTAGCCGACTTCCATGCCGCTGACGAGACTGGTGGAGCAGACCAGCAGCGCCATGGAGCGTTGAAAGGTTCCGTGCTGGAGGTGGTCGAGGGCGACCTCAGCCGGAGCCCGCAACGGCGGTGGGATGAGTTGGACGATCGCTTTGGGCGAGGTGTCCGGAAGTGGACTCAAGAGGATCTCCAAGGTTCTTTTGGCAGAGTACGGTACGCACGGAGATCCGTGATGCCAGAGGAAAGAATTGGCTGGCTGCGGCCGAGCGGCGCGCGTTTCTGCAGTTGCGCATGGAGGGGAGACCGCGGCGTTGGACGCGGCCTCCCTCCCCGGAATCGATTTAGACGACCTGGCGAACGGTGTCGCTGGCCGCGGTGAGGGCGATCTTGATGCGGTGGGGCTGGCCTTTGGCGAGGGCTTCGGTGAACTTCACGGCCTGCTTGGCGGTGATCTTTGCCGGGAGCATGGCGGTGAGGGGATCGACGACGCACTCGATGACGACTGGACCGGGGATGGCGAGGGCTTCGTCGAACTTCTGCCCGGCGGTCTTGGGGTCGTCGATGCGAATGCCCGTGCCGCCACAGGATTTGGCGAAGGCAACGAAGTCGATCGGCATGAGCTGCACCTGGTATTCGGGGTTGCCCTCGAAGACCATCTGTTCCCACTTGATCTGGCCGAGCTCGTTGTTCTTGATGATGACGAACTTGATCGGCAGCTTGTAGGTGACGGCCGTGATGAATTCGCCGAGCAGCATGGTGAAGCCGCCGTCACCGACGACCGAGATAACCTGCCGGTCGGGGTAGGCGACCTGCGCGGCAATGGCATACGGCATGCCGCACGCCATGGTGGCGAGGTTGCCGGAGCAGGAGTGCATCTGGCCCTTTTTGGCGGGCATATAGCGGGCCCAGACGGTGGTGTTGGTGCCGCTGTCGGAGGTGATGATGGCGTTTTCCTTGGTGCGTTTGCCCAGCTCCCATCCGACTACCTGGGGCTTCATGGGCATCGACATGACAGTGCCCTCGGTTTCGAGCCGATTGGTCCAGGTCTTCATGTCTTTTTGCGCGGTTTCAAGGAAGCGCCGGTAGCTGTTGCGTTTGAGCAGGGGGAGCAGCTCCTGAATGGTCTTCTTTGAATCGCCGACCAGGCCCACTTCGGCGGGAAAGCGCAGACCGATGCGCTGTGCGTTCGAGTCGATCTGCACGCACTGGCAGTCTCCCGGCTTCGGCATGTATTCCATGTAGGGGTAGGAGGTGCCGATCATCAGGAGCGTGTCGCAATTCTCGAGCACATCCTGCGATGGCTCCGTCCCGAGAAGGCCGACGCCGCCCGTGGTGTAGGGCGAGTTATCCGGCACGCAGCCTTTGCCCAGCAGCGGCTTCACGATGGGCGCGCCGAGCAGCTCCGCGAGCTGGATCAACTCATCGGTGGCGTGCAGCGCTCCCTGGCCGGCCATGATGGCGATGCGCTTGCCGTTGTTCAAAATCTTGGCGGCTCGTTCAAGGTCGGACTTTTGTGGGTAGTTGCCGGAAATGGCGGGGACGGTGGAGGTGTGGTGCGGGATGTTGCGCTCGGACCGGTCGCTGTCCTTCAGGGGTTCAAGCTGCACGTCAATGGGGATGGTGACATGCGTGACCTGGCGGCGCATGATGGCGGTCCGGATGGCGAGATCCATGACGGGTCCCATGTGGGGGGCGTCCATGACGCGCTGGTTGTAGACGGCGACGTCCATGAAGAGCTTGTCGAGCTCGACATCCTGCTGGCCGAAGGTGCCGGTGAGATCGCGGAACTGCATGCCGGTGATGGCGAGGACCGGAGCCTGGTCCAGCTTGGCGTCGTAGAGGCCGTTGAGCAGGTGAATGCCGCCGGGCCCGGAGGTGGACAGGCAGACGCCGAGGCGCCCGGTGAACTTGGCGTAGGCGCAGGCCATGAAGGCGGCCGACTCTTCGTGGCGCACATGGATGAAGCGGATCTTGTCCTGCTTCTTGCGCAGGGCTTCCATCACGCCGTTGATGCCATCTCCGGGCAGGCCGAAGATGGTGTCGACGCCCCACGCGATCAGGCGCTCTACAAGTACATCGGATGCAGTCATGTTGTTTCTCCCTTGGGGAAGAGACGCCGGGCATCTCCACCCATAGCTAGACGCCGGACCGGCAGCTCTGGGTTGCAGACGCCCGGCCCGGGCGGCGTGGTGGAGCGGGCGTCGCGGTCGCCTCGCATGCGCGAGCGTGGCGGCTTACGATTAGTGTTGTGGCCATTCCTCCCCGTCAACATTTCGTTGCGTTTCTGTTTCCGATTGTGCTGGCTGCCGGCCTGCGGGCCCAGGATCCTGCGGAGACGGTCCGTGTCTGCGTGCAGGATGCGACCGGAGCCGCGATCAGCGGGGCGGAGGTGATCGAAGGTGCGGCGGCCGCGCCGGTGCTGACCGACAGCAGCGGGTGTGTGAGCCTCGCCGGTGCCAAGGCCGGTGCCGGTGCCAGGGCCAGCGCGGCGGTGGCCGTGCGGCGTGCCGGCTTTGCCGAGGCTCGCGCGCAGGTCGCGGCTGTTCCGGGAACGACGGTGGTGGTGGTGTTGCGGCCGCAGGCGGTGTCCGAGCAGGTGACGGTGACCGACGCGCGGCTGCCGCTTGAGACGGACGCGGCGGCGACGAGCGTGCGCCGGCTTTCGCAGGCGCAGCTGCTGAGCACGCCGGGAGTGACGCTCGATGACCGTCTGCGGGACGTCGTAGGATTTCAGCTGTATCGCCGGACGAGTTCGCTGGTGGCGAATCCGACGACGCAGGGGACGTCGCTGCGGGGGCTGGGGTCGACCGCCGCGAGCCGCACGCTGGTGCTGTCGGACGAGGTGCCGCTGACGGATGCGTTCGGCGGGTGGGTGCACTGGAACGACATCCCGGAGCTGGCGATCGACAGCGTGACAGTGGCGCGCGGCGGGGCGTCGGATCTGTATGGATCGAGTGCGATCGGCGGTGTGGTGGAGGCGGCGCCGGTGGTGCCGGAGTGGACGTCGGGCGCGTTGGACCTGGGCGGCGGATCGGAGGCGACGAGCTCGCTGAACGGTCTCGGGACGGTGGCGTTGGGGCGCTGGCGCGGTCTGGCGGCGACGAGCGTGGTGCACTCGGACGGGTACATCCTGACGGCTCCGGCGGTGCGCGGGCCGGTGGATACGGCGTCCGATGTGCACTCCGAGAGCGGCCGGCTGGAGATGCGGCGGCAGATCGGCGTGACGGCGGACGCGTTTCTCCGGGGCAACCTGCTGAACGAGGCGCGGGCGAACGGGACGCCGGACCAGACCAACGCGACGCGGCTGTGGAGCTATGCGGCGGGCGGGGACTGGTCGCCGACGGAGGGGCAGCATGTGGGGCTGCGGGCGTTTGGCGACCGGCAGGGATACCGGCAGAGCTTTTCGAGCATCAACGCCGACCGGTCCGCGGAGACGCTGACCCGGCTGCAACGCGTGCCGTATGACCAGTTTGGCGGCGCGGTGCAGTGGGCGGGGTCGCTGCGGACGACGGCGTGGGTGGCGGGGGCGGACTTATCGGACACGCGCGCGACGGACGATGAGACGCCGGTGAAAGCTGGTGTGCTCCAGACGCCGACGCTGACCAGCGCGCGGCAGCGGCAGACGGGCGGCTACGGCGAAGCTCTGTGCAAGACGGAGCCGGTGCAGGGCCGCGGCCTGGATTTGCGGCACGGGTGGTCGGCGGCGCTTTCGGGCCGGGTGGACCAGTTTCGGTCGTTTACGGCGGAGCAATCGACCGGCGCAACGACGACGTTGCTGCCGGGGATTGATGAGACGATTTTCGATCCGCGGCTGGGGGTGACGAAACAGGTTGGCGGCGGCGTGTCGGTGGATGCTTCAGTGTTTCGGGCGTTTCGCGGGCCGACGATGAATGAGCTTTACCGGACGGGGCAGGTGGGGCAGCAGATTACGCTCGCGAACGCGGAGCTGCGGTCGGAGCGCGCGACGGGGTTTGAGGCGGGGGCGCTGGCTGGATCGGGGCGGTGGGGATCGGTGCGCGGAAGTTACTTCTGGACGGAAATCAATCGGCCGATTGCGGCGCTGACGATCTCTTCCACGGCGACCACGGTGACGCAGATGCGGGAAAACCTGGGTCAGCTGCGGAGCCGGGGCGTGACGGCGGAGTGGGACCTGCGTCCGGCACGGTGGGTCGATTTGACCGGCGGCTACCAGCTTGCGGTTTCGACGGTGACGCGCTTCGATCCTGAACCCTCGCTGGTGGGCACGTGGACGCCGCAGGTTCCGCGGAATCTGGCAACGGCGCAGGCTCGGTTTCAGCGGAGGGACTGGGGGACGCTGCTGCTGGATCTCCGGACGAGCGGACGGCAGTTCGACAGCTCCGGCAACACGTACGAGCTGCACAGCTTCACGGCGCTGAACGCATTTGCGGAGCACCGCTTTGGCGGGTGGGTGAGTGTGTATGGATCGGGGCTGAATCTGTTTGATCGCGCGATCGATGCGGGTCGGACGCCGATTCTGACGCTGGCGCAGCCGCGAACGGTGCTGGCGGGGATCCGTCTGAGTCGATAAAGCGGGTAGGCGTCGGCACGGCTAGTCGGGAAGCGTGTAGGGCAGGTCGAAGCGACCGATCTGGAGCATGGATTTGTCGTTGGGCGGCCAGATGCGGAAGGCCTCGACGCGACCTCCGGGCGGCATCTGGCGGGCGGTGGCGCTGCCGCGTTCGGCGCCGGTGCCCGCGTCGAAGAAGTGGACGTCGAGGCCGGCCTCGGTGCGCTTCCAGCCGATGACGTAGGCGCCGGCGGGAAGCGCGAGCTCGGCGATGCGGATGGTGTGCCCGACCAGGAAGTAGTGCGAGTATTTCCCGTCGGCGGAGTATCCGGCGGTGATGAGCACGACGCCGGCGATGAGGTGCCCGTGGCCGTCGGTGATGCCGGAGGCGGTGCGCATCTCGGTTTCGATGCGTTCGCGCTCGACCGGTGCGCGCGCGGGAAGGGCGGCCTGCAGCTCTTCGGGTGTGGCAGCGCGCCAGCTGGGGTGGGCCTGGGCGGGAAGCGGCGAGGTGCAGAGGGGAAGAAGGATCGCGAGCAGAACAAGGAGGCGGCGCATCAGCGATCTCCGTAGGGCAGGTGGACCAGGCCACGCTGCAGGGCCGTGGTGGCGGCGTGCGTGCGATCGGCGACGCCGAGCTTTCCGAGCAGGCTGTTGACGTGCGATTTGACGGTGGTTTCGGAGATGTTGAGGTCGGTGGCGATCTCCTTGTTGGCGCGGCCGGCGACGATACGTTCGAGGACGCGGAGCTCGCGTGCGGTAAGCTCCTGGCTGCCCACGCGGCCGGCAAGTTTTTCGGCGATTTCGGCGGGGACGCGCGCCTTGCCGGCGTGGACGGCTTCGATGGTTTCGATCAGCTCATCGAGGGTCATACCCTTGAGCAGATAGGCCTTGGCGCCGGCCTGCAGGGCGCGGTAGATGTCTTCGTCGCCGTCGAAGGTGGTGAGGACGACGAAGCGGGCGGCGGGGAACTCCCCCCGGATGCGGGTGATGCTGTCGACGCCGCCGAGGCGCGGGAGCTGGAGGTCCATCAGGGTGACGTCCGGCAGGAGGGCGCGGAACTGTTCGACCGCTTCGAGGCCGTCCGAAGCCTGGCCGACGACCTCGACCTCGGGCGTGGCGGAGAGGAGGGCGACGAGGCCTTGCCGGACAACGTGATGGTCTTCGACGACGAGGATGCGGATGCGTTCAGCCATGCTGTCTCTTTTCTTTGCCGGGTTGCGGGGCGTCTTTGCCGGGTTGCTGGGCGGGATCGGGGTCTGGCGACATCCCCGTGTCCAGAGGCAGGCGGAGTGTGACGGTGGTGCCGGCCCCGGGGGCGCTCTCGATGTGGAGTTGGCCGCGGATGTTTTCGGCGCGCTCGCGCATGCCGCCCATGCCGAAGTGCCGGCCGGCGGGCGGAGCGGCTGCGGGATCGAAGCCCCGGCCATTGTCGACGATCCGCAGCTGCAGCTGGTGGGGCGCGTAGTCGATCGCCACGGTGATGGCCGTCGCCTCGGCGTGCCGGATGCTGTTGTTCACGGCCTCTCCTGCCACCCGAAGTATCTCACTCTCCCACCGGGTGGGCAGGGGACGGTAGGTGCCGCCGATGTGGAGATCGGTGGGGACGCCGCGCTCGCGGGCGCGTTCGGCGACGCGGGCGAGGCGGCTTGGAAGGCTGGCTTCGGCGGTGTTGGCGCGGAGTTCCCAGATGCTTTCGCGCGCATCGGCAATGCCTTCCTGAACCAGGCGGCGGGTGCGCTCGAGCTGCTGGGTGGCGGCGGCGACGTTGCCGCGGCGGACGAGCTGGGTGGTGACCTCGACCTGGAGCGAGACGGCGACCAGATCCTGCGCCAGCGTGTCGTGGATTTCGCGCGCGATGCGGTTCCGCTCGGCCAGGACAGCGGCAAACTGGGCGCGCACGCGGCGCAGGCGGAGGTGGTAGACGAGGTAGGCGAGGCCGCCTAGGAGGGCGACGCACAAAAGGAAGAACCACCACCGGCGATAGATGGGCGGGAGGATGCGGAAGCGGATCGCGGCAGGGGGGTCGCTCCACAGGCCGTTGCTGCCGGCGGCTTGCACCAGAAAGCGGTAAGGGCCGGGCGGGAGGTTGGTGTAGAAGGCGGTGCGGCGTGGGCCGGCGTCGACCCAATGGGCGTCGAAGCCTTCCAGGCGGTAGCGATAGGCGACGCGCGACGGGGCGCGGTAGGAAAGGCCGGCGCAGGTGAAGGAGAGCGACCGCTGGCCGGGCGGAAGGGTCAGTTCGTCGGTCCGAGGTTCGGTCTGGGCAGGTGATTGGACCGACGATGGCAAGGCTTGATCGACGCCGTCCGCCTCCATGCGGTCGAGCACGATGGGCGTGGGGGTATTGCGGTCCGGATCTTCACCCGGCTCGGCGACGGCGACGCCGTGGGCGGTGGCGAACCAGAGCTCACCGGAGCGGGTGACGGCGGCGGCGGGGTGGCCGAGGGCGGCCAGGTCTTCGCTGGGCAGGCCATCGGAGTAGCCGTAGTGGGAGACGGCCAGAGGGCAGGCTGGGCCGCGTTCCGCACAACTGGCAAGTGCAGACACAGCGACACGCAGGACGCCCTTGCGCGTCGCCATCCAGAGCGATCCGTCGTGGAAGAGCATGGACTCGATGGAGGCGGGCAGGCCGGTCTGGTGGAAGGCGACGAACTGCCCGGCGGCCCATCGCGTGAGGCCGCCGTCGCGTGTACCGATCCATAGGCTGCCGGGGGCGTCGGCGGGGGCAAGCGAGGTGACGACATTGCCGGCGAGGCCGTTGCCCGCGGTGTAGGTGGTGATGCGGCCGTTGTGAAACAGCGACAGACCGTCGAGGGTGGCGATCCAGAGGTCGTGCTCCTGGGTTTCGAGCAGAGCGCCGATGAGCTCGCTCCGAAGGCCGTCTTCGCGGGTCAGGATGCGGTCGACGTGCTGTCCGTTGACATGCGCCAGGCCGCGCCGGGTGCCCACCCACACGGATCCGTCGGCCTCAGGGAGAAGGGATCGCACGAAGTCGTCGGGCAGGCCGTTGCCGGAGCTGAGCAGCGTGACGTGGCCTTGGAGGTCGACATGGTTCAGGCCGTCCGGCGTTCCCACCCAGAGATCCCCGTGCGGACCTGCGGCGAGCGCGAGCACGACCTGGCTGCTGAGGCCGGCGGAGGCCGGAGGTCGGGCGATGGCGCGGTCACGCACGACGCGCAGGCCGTCTTCGCGGGTGCCGAGCCAGATCGCGCCCCCCGTGCTTTGTGCTGCCTCGCCGGTGGTTTCGACGATGGACGTAATCGCCTGATCCTCCAGGCCGGGGAGGGTGCGGAAGCGCTGAGGGCGGAGGATGTGGAGGCCGGCGGTTTCGGTGCCGACCCAAAGATCCCCCTCGGTGTCGCGGGTGAGGGCGAGGATGGACGCGCTGCTCAGCTCCGGGCTCGGGATGGAAGTTGAGGGGCCGGCGTCGTTGGAGAGGGTAACGAGGCCGCGATTGGTGCCGACCCAGAGACGGCCGGTGTCCGGGTCTGGGAGCAACGCCTCGATGCGTGTGCCGGGGAGATCGCGTCCGGCCTGCCACAGGCGTGGCGGAAAGCCAGGGCGAAGGAGCGCCACGGAATGCGCCGTGCGCAGCCACAGCGCACCCCCCGCGGCGGGGGCGATGCCGAGCACGGGTGAGCCGGCAAGGACGCCGGGAAGGCCGGTGGGCACGAGGCGCGCGTGGGTGTAGCGCAGAAGGCCGGCGGGGGTCGCAATCCAGACGCCGCCGTCTGCCGCCCGGGCGAGAGCGGTGGGCGGCCCGAGAGTGGTGGCCGCGGTGATGTCGATGGGCGTGATGCCGCGGGCATCCGCGCGAAGCAGGCCGTCGGCGATGAGCGCCAGAACGCCGCCGTCGTCAGCCGCGGCCAGAGCGCGTACCGCGGTGGATGGGCCGACCTGCCGGAAGCCCTGGCTGTCGCGGTGTCCCAGGCCGGCGGAGGTGCCGACCCACAGGCCGCCTCGCTCGTCCTGGACGACGCAGCAGAGGTCGTCGTTGGGGGCGTGTCCGCCGGAGGGCTGGAAGGTGTAGCCGTCGAAGCGCGCCAGGCCGCCTTCGGTCGCGACCCAGATCAGGCCGTCGCTGGCCTGCAGAATGGCGTGCACGCTGTTCTGGGGAAGGCCGTCTTCGGTCGACCAGGCCTGGTGCGCCCAGGCGGCCGAGGCCTCTTGGGCCAACGCCGCGTGGGCCGACACGAGCGCCAGCAGGAGCAGCAATCGACCCGGGCTGAAATGTAGTTTCGGAAGGAACATCGAGCGGGAGCCCGCAGGCTGAGCAGGAGTATACCCGCGAGCCGGAGAGGCAGGATGGGGGCCGTGACAGTCGGCGCAGCTGTCATCGGCGATGCGGGACCCCGCTCTCCTCCAAAGGGAGGAGGTGCGCTTCGATCCTTTGCGGCGTAGCCGATTGCCTGTCCGGTTCGCTACTATGCTCATCGGACCGCCGCATCCTCCTTGCGCCGGCACCGGTCTCGATCGTCCCTCATGCTGAAGCTTTTCCCAACTGCTCGTCCTCTCCTCCATCGCATGCTCACGGCCCGGTCCCTGGCCAGCCTGTTGATGCTGGCGGGGCTTGCGATCCTGGTTCCCTCGGCGGTGCGCGCGGGCAGCGAGGCGACGACGGCAGCGGACGCGCGGCATGCGTACAGCGAGAAGGTCACGGCGAAGTACAACGACCACTTCAGCGCGACATCGCACTTCCTGCCCTCGAACATGACGACCGACACGGGGGAGTTCATCGATCCGAAGAGCTTCCCGACGGCGCAGTATTGCGGGCACTGCCACCAGGAGTCGCACAAGGAGTGGCGCGAGTCGGCGCACTCGAACTCGAACCGGGCGCCCTGGTATCTGCGCAATGTGGCGATTCTGAATACCACGAAGGGTGTCGAATATTCCCGTCACTGCGAAGGCTGCCACGACCCGATTGCCGTCGTCGCGGGCAACCTGACGCAGGGCTCGGAAAAGCGTCGGCCGTTTGACGCGGATGGCGTCACCTGCACGGTGTGCCACGCGATCCAGAAGGTGGACACGCGCGGGACCGGGTCGTACGTCCTGGGCGTTCCGGCCGTGCTTGTGGATGAGGCCGGCCAGCCGATCACGCGGCCCGTCTCCGATGGCGAGATCCTGGCGCACCTCGATCGCCACTCGGCGGCGGTGATGAAGCCGTTCTACCGGAGCTCTGAGTTTTGCGCGTCGTGCCACAAGGCGGCGCTGCCCAAATCGCTGAACGACTACAAGTGGCAGCGGGCGATTTCGCTCTATGACGAGTGGCAGCAGTCTTCGTTTGCGAAGCAGTCGCCGCTGCCGTTCTACGTGAAGGATTCGGTTTCGACGTGCCAGACCTGCCACATGCAGCGCGAAGGGATGCTTCTGCCGGATCCGGGCGCGAAGCACGGCCAGCTGGCATCGCATCGCTGGCTGGGCGCAAACACCGTGGTTCCGGCGTTCTACAACTTCGACACGCAGGCGACGCGGATTGTGCAGTTCCTGCAGGCCTCGGCGCTGAATGTGGACCTGTTTGCGCTGGAGCACGGCGAAGATGCCAATGGCTCTGCACCGGCGGTGATTGCCCCGCTCGGCAATGCGACGTTTGGCATCAAGGCAGGCGAGCTGCTGACCGCGGATGTGGTGATCCAGAACAAGGGCATCGCGCACTCGCTGGTTCCGGAGCAGCGTGATTTCTATGAAGCGTGGGTCGATTTCACGGTGAAGGACACGGCGGGCAAGACGCTGTTTGAGAGCGGCTTCCTCAAGCCCGACGGATCGCTCGATGAACGCGCGCACTCCTTTACCAATCGGCTGATCAGCCCGCAGGGGACGCTGAACGCGGAGCACCAGGTGTGGAACAACCGCATCGTGGCCTACAACAACACGATCCAGTCGGGTCGGTCGCAGCTTGTGCGTTACTCGTTCCACATGCCGGCCGCGGCCGAGGGTCCGGTGACGCTGACGGCTGCGGTGCGCTATCGTCGGTTCAACCAGCACTTTATCGACTTCGGCATGGACAAGCATTACGTCCAGCCGATTGTGACCATGGTGTCCACGTCGCGCACGATCGCGGTGGGCGAGAACAAGCCGGTTCCGCCGCCGCCGACCGAAAATAAGGAGTGGATGCGCTGGAACAACTACGGCATCGCGCTGCTGGATGCACAGCAGTATGCGGCGTCCGTCAACGCGTTTGAGCACGTGTCGAAGCTGCGGCCGGACTACCCCGACAGCTATACCAATCAAGCGATCGTCGAGATTCAGTGGGAAAAGTATTCGGACGCGCGGCCGCACCTCGGGCAGGCGCTGAAGTTGGCGCCGGGCAATCCGCGGGCACTCTACTACCGGGCGCTGGTGGAGCGGAACGAGGGCAACCTGGACGCGGCGATTGCCGACCTGGAGTTGGTCGAGCGGGCGTTTCCGCAGTCGCGCGATGCGCACCGGGAGCTCGGTTTCTCGTTCTATCAGCAGCACAAATACCCTGAGGCGCGGGCGGAATACCTGGCGGTTCAGGGGATCGACCCGGATGACCTGGCGGCGCACTACATCCTGTCGATTCTGTATCGGCGGCTGGGCGAGAAGGACAAGGCCCGGGAAGAGGCGGCCGCGTTTGCCGATCAGAAGGATGACCCGACCGCCAGCACCTACGCGCTGAACTACCTGCGTCAGCACACCGAGGTAGCCAATGAGAGTGTGGCCTGGCACGCCCATGAGCTCGATGCACCGGCGGTGAAGGTGTCGGGGCCACTGCCGACGGCGTTCAGCGCCACGCAAAACTGATGCGGCGCGCGCCGCCGGTGGAAGAAACAGGCTTATGGTGATGACCCGATCTCCGCGCGCTGCCGCGGCCGTTATGACCGCAGCGATCGCTCTCCTGCTTACCGCCGCTCTGGTTCCCGCAGTGCAGGCGCGTCCGCAGGCGGAGATGCCACCGGCGCCGGCGGGCCCGCCACGCTCGGCCGCTGTTCTGTTCCATGAGGCCGGGTGCGAGCAGTGCCATGGGGCCAACCTGGCCGGTGCCGAGAAAGGGCCAAGCCTGCTGACCGTGGGCAAGGTTCTGAAGAAGGATGAGATCCGACGACAGATCCAGGATGGTGGCGGCGAGATGCCGCCCTTTGCCGGAGCGCTGCAGGCCGACGAGATTGACCGGCTGGTGGAGTTTCTGGCCACCAAGAAAAAAGCGCCGAAAGGGCTGCCGCAGACGCCCGCGGCCAAGCCGCCGACCGCGCCTCCGCCAACACCGGCGTCCTCGGGCAGTTCCATTCCGTAGGTGTGTTGCGGGGGTTCAGAAATCGTTTTCCGGGCCGGTATAGTAATGGGATGCGTCGCCTCGTTCCCGCCCTGCTTGCCGCCGTCGTTGCTTCTGCGACCGTCACCTCGGCTCAGCAGGCCCCCGAGGCCTTGCACCTCTCGGGCGATGTGGCGTTTACGCACGATCCCTCGATTGCCAAGGACGGCAACACGTACTACGTGTTCGCCACCGGCAAGGCGCCCGGAGGTGGGCAGTTCGCCGTGCGCTGCTCGGAGGATCTCCACCAGTGGCGTCTATGCGGGCACGTGTTTGACGACCTTCCGGCGTGGGTGCGCCAGCGCAGCCCTGGCACGACGGAGCTGTGGGCGCCCGACATCTCGCACGAACATGGCGAGTTCCGCATGTACTACGCCTACTCGCTGTTTGGCAAAAACACCTCCGGCATCGGGCTCGCGACAAACAAAACGCTGGACCCGCACCGCCCGGACTACAAGTGGGTGGACAAAGGCCTGGTGCTGGAGTCCGAGGCGACGGACGACTACAACGCCATCGATCCGGTCTACATCGAGGACGCCCAGGGCAAGGCGTGGCTGGCATTCGGTTCGTTCTGGTCGGGCATCAAGATGCGCGCCTTGGACGCCTCGACCGGGCTGACCTCGGCCAGCGACACGACGCTGTACAGCCTGGCCAGCCGGAAGCAGCCGACCGATCCGGCCGTGCTCAAGGCGGCAACCCACCCGGGTCTCCCGCTCGACACCACCGCCATCGAGGCCCCCTTTCTGGTGCGTCACGACGGGTACTTCTACCTGTTTGTTTCGTGGGATCTCTGCTGCCGCGGCACACGGAGCACGTATCACACCATGGTGGGCCGGGCGAAGACGGTGACCGGACCCTATCTTGACCGGTCTGGAACGCCGATGGCGGACGGTGGTGGATCGTCTTTGCTGGAGGCAAATGCGGTATGGCTCGGACCAGGGGGCGAATCTGCCCTGATCCAGACGCCGGGGCCTGACCTCCTCGTGTTTCACGCGTACGACGCGAAAACTGGCCGACCACAGTTACAAATCTCGACCATCGCGTGGAAGGACGGCTGGCCCTCGGCTGTGCTTTCGACCGACGAACCGGTGGCTCCGACGCATCCGCCTGCCGCACCGACGCCGGCGCCTCCTGCGCCGTAGACCGACGGGCTCATCGAGACTGAGGGGCGACCCTCCGCACTTAGGGCGTCGAGCCGGTCGCCGGGGCTTCGGCATCGAGCTTGCGCCAGTCCGCGCCGGCTTCCCGCCGCTCGTTGTAGTCCTTGTCGGTCACGGCGCGGATGCGGTCGTACTGCGCCTGCGCCTTGGCAGCGGCGTCGGTGCGTCCGAGTTTGCGGTAGATGCGGAGGAGTTCGTAGCTGGAGCGTTTACCGATTTCTCCGGCAGGGTCGGCCGCGGCGCTCCGCTCCAGCCACTCGGCCGCTTCCGCCGATTTGCCGAGGGCGGCCAGACCGCGTCCCAGATAATAGTCCGCCACGGGCGATCCCTGGTAGCCGGCAATCATCCCCTCGAGCAGGGGAACTCCCCCCGCCGCGTCGCCCCGTTCCACATCCACGCTGCCCAGGTTGTACAGCGCCAGCGGATTGCCGGGGCTGAGCTCCATCTCTTTCCGGAACGACGCCTGGGCCTTTTCCATCTGGTCGCTGGTCCGGTACTCCTCGCCGAGCGCTTCCCATAGGTCGGGGTTGGTGGGCGCAAGCTTCACGGCCGCCTCAAACTCCGCGATGGCGTCGGCGCTGCGGCCCTCGCTCGAAAGCATCTGCGCGCGCACGCGGTGGACATGCCAGCTGTCCGGCTGCAGCTTCGCCATACGGGCGTAGCTGGCTTCCGCCATCTGGCTGTGCGCCTTGCCGCGGTACTCGAGCAGGTCGAGGTTGTCGGGATCGAGCTCGGCTGCCCGGTCGAGCGGCGCAGTGGCCTTCTCCGGGTGGCCGCCCGCGAGCTCGGCGATGCCGAGCCAGGTCAGCGCTTCCGCATTCGCCGGAGCCAGTGCAATCTCCGCATTCAACTCTCGGATCGCGTCGTCCGCGTGCCCCGTCTGATACAGAAAAATACCCAGAAACATGTGCCCAGACTGGAGTTTGGGGTTAAGCGCGAGAGCTCGCCGAAGCTCCCCGACCGCCTCGTCCATTTTGCCTTCGCGGCCAAGAATGAGGCCGAGATCGAGGTGGGCATCCGGTATCGCCGGCGCGAGTTGGATGGCTTGCCGGAAGCTGTGCTCGGCCTCGGCGGGATGGCCGCTGTGCATGGCCGCCGCTCCCTGACGAAACAGCTCCTCGACGGAGCGGGACGGGGCATCGGCCGGTTGCGGAGTTGCCGGCTGCACCTTTGCCGGCTGCAGACTGGTTTGGGCCGATGCGGGCAGGGAAGCGAAGGCTCCCAGCAACGCAGCAGCACAGGCTCCACCACACCACACGCGCATCGGCTCGAATCGGCTCCCCACGTTCAATCACGTTCGACCTGGCTGATGGTAGTCTCTTCCAAGCCGCGCTGTCGAACCGTCCGGGCTTGCAACGGGATCGCCCGGGAGATGCTGTGGCCGGCTCGTCTTTGGCGCCCGCATAGCTCTGCTGGCGCGGTGCACGTCTTATACGGAAGCACGATCGCTGGACGGCGTGCCACGTCTTTGCCGGCTGAAGTTGCCGTCGGAAGGAGAGCGCGCACGTAGGGCGGACTTCTGTCAACGAGCGGGGCACGTGTATGAACATCACCGCAGTGGCCAAACGGGCCAGGGTTTCCACCGCAACAGTCTCCCGCACCATCAACGGCTCGGCCGCGGTCAGTCCGAAAACGGCCGCGCGCGTGCTGCAGGCGGTCGAAGCCCTGTCGTTTTATCCCGATATCAATGCGCGTGCCCTCGGATCCGGGCGGTCGTCGCTCTACGGTCTCATCATCTCGGACATCACCAACCCCTTCTTTCCCGAGCTCGTGAAGGCCTTTGAAGACGTCGCGGTGGAGCACGGCAAAGAGGTTCTGATCGCGAACACGAACTACGACCCGCAGCGCATGAAAACATGCATGTCCCGCATGCTGCAGCGCAAGGTGGACGGCGTCGCCATTATGACCTCGGAGATGGACGAGCAACTGGTGGAGGTGTTTTCGCGGCGAAAGATTCCGCTGGTGTTTCTGGATACGGTGCGCTCCGCGCCGGGTGTCAGCAGTGTGCGGATGAACTACCACGGTGGCGTGCTGGCCGCGATCGACTACCTGACCGTGCTCGGCCACCATCGCATCGGGTTTATCAGCGGACCCATGTCGCTGGCGTCGGCTCGCCTCCGCTCCGTCGCGTTCACCGAGGCACTTGGGCAGCACCGCCTGGTGTCGGAGCCGCACCTGGTGCAGGAGGGAAATCACCGGGTGGATGGCGGACAGGAGGCGATGCGGCGGATGCTGGCTGCCGGGCCGCGGCCGACCGCGGTGCTGGCGTCCAACGATCTGACGGCGATCGGCGCAATGGGCGCCATCTTTGAGCATGGTCTGCGGGTTCCGGAAGATATTTCGTTGATCGGGTTTGACGATATCCAGATTGCGGCCTTCACCAACCCCGCCCTGACGACGCTGCGGCTGCCGCGCACCGAGGTCGCGGCCGTCGCATTTCGCAACCTGTACACGTCGTGCGAGCCATCCCAGGCCACGCCGCGGCAGGGCGAGGATCGCCTGTTTGAGCCGGAGCTGATCGTTCGGCAATCGACCGGACCAGCGCCTCGCACCTAGCTCGCACCGAGGGAAGCGGACGGAATCCTGGGTGTAAGCGCTTGCAACTTCTAGCGCGATCTCGTTATCGTGGTGTGCGGGCCGCCGTAAGACAGCCCACGCGCCGCGTCTTGCTCACAAAGGACTTTCCCATGCCCTCTCGATCCCGCTTCGCGCTTCCTCTGCTTGCTGCTTCGCTCCTCGCCACGCTCGCCATACCGGCGCGGGCGCAGGAGCGCTGGTCCGAACAGAAGGCCAACGACTGGTATGCCCAGCAGCCGTGGTTAGTGGGTGCGAACTTCATTCCGTCGGACGCGATCAATCAGTTCGAGATGTTTCAGGCCGCTACCTGGAATCCCGCGCTGAACGACAAGGAGCTCGGCATGGCCGAGTCGATCGGCATGAACACGGTTCGCGTGTTTCTGCAGGATCAGCTGTGGCAGGCGGACCCGGACGGCTTCAAGCAGAGACTGAACGCTTTTCTAACGATCGCGGCGAAGCACCACATCCGTCCGCTGCTGGTGCTCTTTGACTCCTGTTGGGAGACCGATCCGCATCTCGGTCCGCAGCACCCGCCGATCCCCGGCATCCACAACTCCGGATGGGTGCAGAGCCCGGGCAAGGAGCGCCTGCTCGATCGCGCGGACGAGCCGCAGCTGGAGGCCTACGTCAAGGGCGTCGTCGGTGCGTTTGCCGGGGACAATCGCATTCTCGGTTGGGATGTATGGAACGAGCCCGACAACAAGGGCGGGGACGTCGCCGCGGATGAGCCGGCCAAGGTGCGCCGCGTCGACGAGCTGCTGGCGAGGGCGTTTGCGTGGGCGCGCTCCGCCCACCCGTCGCAGCCGCTCACCAGCGGTGTGTGGGTGGGAAACTGGAGCGATCCGGCGAAGGAGTCGGAGACGACAAAGATCCAGCTGCGCGAGTCCGACATCATTTCGTTCCACAACTACGAGTGGCCGGAGGCGTTTGAGGCCCGTATCCGGAGCCTCCAGTCGCTGCACCGACCGATCGTTTGCACCGAATACATGGCGCGCGGGGCTGGGTCCACCTTTGACGGCAGCCTGCCGGTGGCGAAGCACTACCACGTGGGCGCGATCAACTGGGGTCTGGTCGCGGGCAAGACGCAGACTTATCTGCCGTGGGATTCGTGGGAGGTTCCCTACGTGCAGCGCAAGCCGACGGTCTGGTTTCACGAGGTCTTTCGCCAGGACGACACGCCTTACCGGCAGGAAGAGGTCAACCTGATCCGGGCGCTCACCGGCCGCGGCACCGGACCGACGACCGTGGCCGATCCGACGGCCGGCGTGCCTTCCGGGAACTGATATACTTCGGCGATATCAAGAGGCTCGCCGTGCGCACGCTGGTTGATTTACCCCAGGACGATGTCACCTTGTTGAACAAGCTTGCCAAGGCGGGCAGTGTTTCGCGCGCCGAACTGGTGCGGCAAGCCGTCAGCACCTACCTCGCCCCACACAAAAGAACAAGCGTGCGAGAGTTTTTGGGGATCTGCCCCGAGTTTGAGGATGGCCTGGTTTACCAGGAAAGGCTCCGGAGCGAGTGGGAGCGGTGATCGCCGTCTTCGACTCCAACATCCTGATTGACCTCCTCCGGGGTTTTGCGCTGGCCGCGGATGAGATCGACCGGTATGAGATCAAGGAGATCAGCGTGATTACCTGGATGGAGGTCCTTGCCGGCGTCCCTCCCGAGCGCCAGGCCAGCATCCGGGAGATGCTCGGACGTTTTCGCAAGCTGCCGATCACCGACGCCATTGCCGAGCAGGCCGTGGTGGAACGCCGCAATCGCAAGATCAAGCTCCCGGATGCCATCCTGATTGCCACGGCAATGGTTCGTGGCGGACGGCTCGTTACCCGCAATACGAAAGACTTCCCCAAGAACGAGAAATACGTTCGCATCCCGTACCGTCTTACACTGCCATAGACTTCTGTCAGAGACCTGCAGGAGGTCGAGAATGAGGTGCTGTCTCACGTTGCTGATCGCTCTTCTGCTCGTTTCATTCAGCCAGCTCGCCATTCCGCAAATACCCTCCACCCACGAGACGCGCACCATGTCCCAGCACGCCACCGGCACCTTCGAGATCAAGCTCACCCCCGAGACCCTGTCGGACACCGACGCCGACAGGACGCTCGCCCGGATGTCGATCCGCAAGACCTTTCACGGCCCGCTCGATGCGACCTCGAGCGGCGAAATGCTTTCCGCCATGACAGCCACCAAGGGCTCTGCCGGCTATGTCGCCATCGAGCACGTTGTCGGCACGCTCGCCGGCCACACCGGCACGTTTGTGCTGCAGCACTCCGGCCTGATGGACCACGGCACACCGAGCCTTACGGTCAACGTTGTGCCCGATTCCGGCACCGGCGCCCTCGCCGGTCTTGCCGGCGCCATGTCCATCGTCAACGGACCCAGCGGCCACACCTACGACTTCACCTACACCCTGCCCCAGCCCTGATGCCCGTCCGTCCCTTTGCCGCCGCCGTTCTGCTCGCGACCAGTGCCGCCGCCGCCTTGGCTCACGCCCAGGCCTCCCTCGCGCCGACCGCTGTTCCGGGCCACTTCGTCGACACCGCCCAGACCGCGGGCGTCCACTTCACCGGAGTCGCCTCCCACACCTCGGCCAAGTACCTCATCGAGACCATGGGCTCCGGCGTCGCCGCCTTCGACTTCGATAACGACGGCCTCCTGGACCTCTTCTTCGTCAACGGCGCCCCCATCCCGAATCCTGCCCCCAAGGGCTTTGTCCCGAAGAAGGCCGGGCCAGGGGACTGGAACCGCCTCTACCACCAGAAAAAGGACGGCAGCTTCGAAGACGTCACCGAAAAATCCGGACTCAAGGGCATCGGCTACGGCATGGGCGTCGCCGTCGGCGATTACGACAACGATGGCTTTGAAGACCTCTACGTCACCGAGTTCGGCGGCAATCACCTCTATCACAACAACGGGGACGGCACCTTCACCGACGTCACCGAAAAATCCGGCACCGGCGGCGATCCCACTCCCGGCATGGGCTGGTCCACCTCCGCCGCCTGGGTCGACCTCGACAACGACGGCAAGCTCGACCTCATCGTGCTCCGCTACGTCAAGTGGGACTGGGAAGACGTCTGGTGCGGCGAGCACCGCGAAGGCTATCGCGCCTACTGCCACCCCGACATCTTCCCCGCCATCCCCGCGCTCGTCTACCACAACAACGGCGACGGCACCTTCACCGAAGTCGCCAAGAAAATCGGCATGGACATCCCGGGCAAAGGCCTCGGCCTCGCCATCGCCGACCTCGATAACGACGGCAAAATCGACATCGCCGTCGCCAACGACTCCATGCTCGAGTTCCTCTTCCACAACAAGGGAAACGGCACCTTCGAAGAGACCGGCCTCACCGCCGAGATTGCTGTCGACGGCGACGGCCGCACCTACGCCGGCATGGGCATCGACTTTGCCGACTACGACAACGACGGCCTCCCCGACCTCGTCATCACCAACCTCGCCAACCAGAAGTACGCCCTCTACCGCAACAACGGCGACGGCTCGTTTACCTACGACACCTACGTCTCCGGCCTCGCCCGCATGACGCTGCTGCACTCCGGTTGGGGCATCCACTTCCTCGACTACGACAACGACGGCCTCAAAGACCTGCTCGTCGCGCAGGGTCACGACCTCGACACCGTCGAGCTCAACTACCCACAACTCCGCTACAAAGAGCCCATGCTGCTCGCCCGCAACATGGGTAAAGGGCAGTTCGTCGACGTCTCCAAAGACTCTGGCGCTGTTTTCGCGCAACCCTGGGTCGGCCGCGGCATGGCCATCGGCGACCTCGACAACGACGGCCGCCTCGACGCCGTCGTCGCCACCAACGGCGGCGCCGCCCACATCCTGCACAACGAAACGCCCGCGGCCGGCAATCACTGGCTCACCCTCGCCCTCACCGGCCACACCTCCAACCGCGACGCTATCGGCGCCCTCATCAAGCTCACCACCTCCCACGGTCCCCAGTTCGTCACCGTCTCCACCACCGGCTCCTACCTCTCCTCGAACGACAAGCGCGCGCACTTCGGTCTCGGCCCCGACACCGTTGCCAAAGCCATCGACATCCGCTGGCCATCCGGCATCACCCAGCACCTCGACAACGTCCCCGCCGACCAGATCCTCAGGCTCGACGAGCCCGCCGCCGCCCATCCCGCAAGGTGATCCTCTCGGTCTTTTCTTTGCGGATCCTTGCGCAACCTTCACGCCCTTTGCGTTCGCTCTTGGCCTCCTGCCTCCTCGCCACCAGCCTCCCCGCCCAAGTCCCAGCGACTCCCTACACTCGCGGCCAAGAAGCCCCCGCGCAGAACCACTTCGCCGAAGCCGCCGACCTCCTCGCCCAGGCCGCCGCCCAGCCCGCCGCCCAGCCCGCCGCCCAGCCGAACCCGCCCCCTGACACCCTCCTCCTTGAGGCCCGCGCTCTCGTCCGCGCCGATCACCTCCCCGCCGCCGAACGCACCCTGCGCGCCTACATCGCGGCCGACTCTCGCTCCGCCCCGGCCCTTTACCTTCTAGGCACCGTCCTGTTCCGCGAAAACCACCCCCGCGAGTCGCTCGAAAGCTACACCCGCGCCGCCGCCCTCCAGACCCCCACCGCTGAAGACCTTCGCCTCGTTGCCCTCGACTACGTCCTGCTCGACAGTTACCCCGACGCCCGCCGCTGGCTCACCCGCGCCCTCACCATGGACCCCCGCAGCGCCGAAGCCCTGTATGACCTCGGCCGCATCGACATGCACGACGGCAACTTCGCCGCTGCTCGCCAAAACTTCGAAGCTTCCCTCGCCCTCGACCCAAACTCCGCAAAAGCCCTCAACAATCTCGGCCTCTCGTTCGAAGCCATGAACCGACCCACCGAAGCCCTTGCGAGCTACGGACGCGCCATCGCCCTCCATCCTCCCCACCCAAGCGAGCAGCCTCTGCTCAATCAGGGCGCCCTTCTGATCACCCTCAACCGCGCCCCTGAAGCCATCGCCCCGCTCCGCTCCTCCACCGAAATCGCCCCCGCCTGCGTCCGTTGCCACGAGGAACTCGCCCGCGCCCTCGCCGCCACCGGCCAACTCCCCCCTGCCATCGATCAGCTCCATCAAGCCGTCCGCCTGGACCCCGCAAATCCGCGCCTTCACTTCCAACTCGGCCAACTCCTTCGCCGCGCTGGCCTCACCCAGCAAGCCGACGAGGAGCTCAAGCAAAGCTCCGCCCTCTACGGAACGCAATCGTCCACTCCCAACCCGTAAGCTCGCCACAGAAACCGCCGTCAGCCATGTCGGCGATGTAGGTCCTCTCAACCTCTCGGTGGAGTTAACCCTCCACACAGTTGCTGAGATTGTCATTGACAATGCTCGTCGGCGGTCTCTAAGATTCGGCGGTCGGTCAGAATTGAAACCGTTTACGCAGAACGGACAACTCACCGCAACGTCTTCGGCATCGGCATCCTGCTTCGTTCTGTAATCGCTTACAAAACAGGGTGCCAAATGCCCGTATTAGGGTTCTTGGAGGATTCGTGAAGGCACTACTTCTTCGTTTCAGGCGAGTTTCAATCGCGATCGTCGCACTTCTGTTCTTGGCCAACTTCGCCAAAGCGCAAACCAATCAGGGCCAGATCGCCGGGAACGTCGTCGACACCACCGGGGCCAGCATCCCCAACGCCCAGGTCACGGCCAAGAACGAGGGTACCGGCTCGACCTACAACGCCACCTCGACCAGCGCCGGCAGCTACCGCTTCCCCTCCATCGAACTCGGACGCTACACCGTCACCGTCACTTCCGCCGGCTTCCGCCCCCAGGTCTCGACCGGCGTCGAAGTCCGCGTCGGCACGGTCTCTTCGCTCGACGTTACTCTCTCCGCAGGCGGCGGCAATGAAACCGTCATTGTCGCCGCCGACGCACCCAGTGTTGAAACCGAGTCCTCTGACGTCGGCGGCACCGTCACCACCCGCCAGATTGTCGAACTGCCTCTCGCCCTTGGAGGCGTCGGCGCCCTTCGCTCGCCAGAGTCCTTCGTGTTCCTGATTCCGGGCACTGCCGGCCCCGGAACCGGCAACAGTAACAACGGCATCTTCCTTTCGAAAATCGGTGGCGGCCAGAACTTCGGCAACGAAGTGCTTATTGACGGAGCTTCCCAGACCCGCTCTGAAAATGGATCGTCGTTTGACGAAGAAGCTCCTTCCGTGGAGGCCATCTCCGAGTTCCGGGTGACCACCTCCACCCCCGCCGCCGAGTTTGGCCGAACCACCGGCGGTATCGAAAACTTCGTGACCAAGAGCGGAACCAACAGCTACCACGGCACCCTGTTCGACATCTTCCGTAACGAGGATCTTGATGCCAACTCCTGGTTCAACAACGGATTTAAAGCGTTCCTGCAGTCGCAGAACAATCCCGCGGAATCTGGTTACAACCGTGGCAATGACAAACAAAACGACTATGGCGGCAATCTAGGTGGGCCGGTCGTCATTCCCCACCTGTACAACGGCAAAGATAAGACCTTTTTCTTCTTCAATTGGGAGCAGTACCGGCACACACTTGGCGGAGCCATCGTCAGCACCGTTCCCACCGTGGCACAGCGTGGCGGTGACTTCAGTGCTTTGCTAGGTGCTGAGAAGACGACGCAGGTCAATGGGGCATCGGTCCCGGTGATCAATCCGTGCGACGGTACGCTGATGTACAACGGGCAGATCTTCGACCCAGCCACCACGAGAACGCTTCCGGACGGCACGCAATGCCGTACGGCATTCACGGGTAACGCGATCCAACCGGCTCGCTTTAGCCCTGCCGCACTCAAAGTGCTCAACTACTATCCCCTGCCACAGTCGCCCAGCCTTGACAACAACTACGTCCTGAACACAGCTAGCCCGCTCACCAATACCACCTACACCTTCCGCATCGACGAGACCCTCGGCGCCAAGGATAAGGTTTTCGTGTCGTACAGCACCCGGGAGAATTTCCGGTACAGCCCGCAGAACCTGCAGCTGCCGCCGCCCGTCACCCCTAACGTTCAGACCCAGAACTTTCTTACGCATTTCGTTCGCTTCGGTTGGGACCGCGTTCTTACACCGAATCTTCTCAATCACGCTAACGTCGGCTATAACCGCTCGAATTCCATCAACGGCTCTATCGAGGCAAGTACTGGAATTAACTACGGCTCGCAGCTCGGTATTCCTAATGTCATGGCAGGTTTTCCGGTCATGAACGTCGATGGGTATGTCAGCCTCAGCCGCAACCAGAACGATGACAACATCGATAACGGTTACCGGTTCAACGACTCTCTAAGCTGGCAGAAGGGCCGCAACAGCTTAAAGTTCGGCGTCGACTACCGCCATCAGATCTATTCCACGATCGCCCATGACAACGAAAATGGCAATTTCCATTTTGACGCGAACCAGACGAAAGGCGCTCGCACCAGTCCCTACCAAGACGGGACCGGCTTTGGCGGAGCAAGCTTTCTCCTCGGCCTCTACGACACAGCTGGTTTTGGCGTCAACGTTCATCAAGGCAAATGGCTTTCCAACTACTGGGCCGGCTTTGCTCAGGATGATTTTAAAGTCAGCAACAGTCTCGTCCTAAATCTTGGCATCCGCTACGATGTCGACCAACCGCGCGGAGAAGCTCATAATGAGACATCGAACTTCAGTCCTACCGCCATCGATCCCGTCAGCGGCGTCCCCGGAGCACTGATTTTCGGTGTCAACTGCCATTGCAACACGCGCTGGGCCGAAACCTGGAAGAAGGACATTTCGCCTCGTATCGGATTTGCTTTTACCCCTCCCAACAGCAACGGAAAGACTGTTTTCCGTGGAGGTTATTCCCGCCTCTTTGGTCCGCTCCAGTATTCCGACTTCGGCGGTTCGATGCAGGCCGGCTATGCGCTTTCACCATCGAACAATACCAACGGCTTCGACTCTACCTTCTCTCTTGATCAAGGATTTCCCGCAGTCACTCTTCAACCAGACCTTAATCCTGGTTATTTCGACAATGGGAATTCGGCGGCGCCACGAAATTTCAGTAACTACATCCAACCTTCGTTCGGTCGTCCCTCTGAAATCAACCAGTGGAATCTACAGGTTCAGCAGGAACTGGCAAAGGATCTGATTCTCACCGTCGGGTACATCGGCTCGTCCGGAGCGCACCTTCTGTCAAGTTTGCAAAACATCAACAACACCTCTACGTCAACTTTTGGTCTCGGCGACATCCTCGGCAGACCGTACTCGGAGAGCTCGACCGCAACCGGGACGCCTTTACCCTACGCAACCTTCAACACCGGCGCACAGTATTTCCAAGCGCTCCGGCCCTTCCCTCAATATGACTACATCGCGACTGACTGCTGCATTCAGAATGTCGGCCATTCCTCTTACGAGGCTATGGTTGTCTCCCTTGAGCGTCGCTTCTCTCAGGGCCTCAATCTCCAGGCCTCTTACACCTGGTCCAAGGACATCACCAACGCAGATTCTGCTCTGCCGAACACCAACGCTGGTGTGAACCAAGAACAGGATCCTTCAAATTCCAAATCAGAAAAAGCGCTTTCCATTCAAGACATCCCTAACACGTTCGTAGTCAGCTACATCTATGAGCTGCCATTCGGGAAGAACAAACAGTTCCTCAATGTAAATAATTCTTTTGTACGGTCTGCCATTAGCGGCTTCAAGATTGGTGCCGTGCAGCGCTACCAGTCGGGCCAGCCTACATCGTTTGGCTGCGCAACTGGTATTCCCGGTTACCAGCAGTGCATCGCATTCGATAGTGTCCCCGGAGCCAGCTTCTCCAGCCCGGCACGTCGGAGTGGTCATCTCGATCCTTTCCGGCGGTATAAGTATCAATACCTAAACCCCGGTGCGCCCGACCGCGGCTCTGATCCGAACGTAGATAGCGAGTTCAACGGTCTGACCAGCACCGGCAACACCGCGTACTCGCAATTCCAGACTACTCCGGCCTTTGTGGACCAGAATAACCCCTTCAATCGTGCCTCACGTGCCGTCGTAAATTGCGAGAACGCCGCAACAATTCCCGCAAATTGCGACAACGGAGCCTTCCAGTTCGGCAACATTCCACGTGTAACTTCCCAGCCCCGTAACTACAACTACCTTAATGAGGACTTCTCCTTCCTGAAGGACACACCTATTGGCGAAGGCAAGCTCTTTACGTTCAAGGTAGAAATGCTCAATGCTTTCAACCGTCATACCTTTGCCACACCCGACACACAGCCGTACGATTACACCTTTGGTGTCCCAACCGGAACCATCAACACGCCGCGCAACATGCAACTGACTGCTCGCATCCAGTTTTAGCTTGCGTCGCGACGCACCACTTCACCATCACCCGGCAGGAGCACCTAACCAGTGCTTCTGCCGGTATCGTCGTCAGGATGCCATCCGCTTTTTCATGCTCGCTTGCCTCGCCACGACGATTGGGTGTCTCTTCTTCGTCGAAAGCTCCTTTGCGCAGGGCGCCAATAACGCAGTCCCAACAACGTCGACTTTTTCTTCAGACGACGTGCCCCTCCTCACAGCCCAGGCACAGCGCCAGCTTGCGGCCGGCCACACCACCGACGCTCAGGCCCTGCTTGACCAGGCCCTCGCCGTCTCTCCGAACGACCCCACCGCCAACCTCATCCTCGGCGACCTCCTCCTCTCCGAGCGCCACTACCCCGAAGCCATGGACCGCTTCGAAACCGTCCTCACCATCGACCTTCGCAATCCGCGCGCCCGCGCCGGCGAGCTCCAGGCCGCGACCAAACTCGCGCTGCAGGCTCGTAACGCCGGCAACCCCGAAGCCGCCCTCGCCTGTCTCGATCACGCCAGCAAGACCCTTCCCGACGACCCCACCCTCCTGCTCGACCTCGGCATCCAGGCCGATCAGGGCAAGCAATACCCCATGGCCCGAGCCGCCCTCGAAGCCGCCCTCAAGCTTCGCCCCGGCGACCCGGCCACCCTCTATGCCCTCGGTCGCCTCGACACGGACGCGAAAGACCTCCCTGCCGCCGAGCAGTACCTCCATCAGTACCTCGCGCTCCGCCCGGAGGATGCTTCCGCCCACTTCGGTCTCGGCCACGTCTTTGTCATGGCCCAGCGCATCCCCGAAGCCCGCGCGGAGTTCGATCGCTCCATCGCCCTCCAGCCCGTCCAGACCGAGTCCTATTACCAGCTCGGCCAAATCGAAACCGACCTCCAGCACGATGCCGCCGCCCGACCTCTGCTCGAAAAAGCCCTCGCCCGCGATCCCCATCACGGCGGCGCCCTTACCGCGATGGGCATCCTCGCCTACCGCGAAAAAGATTACCCCGCCGCCCGCACCTTTCTCGAGCGCGCCGTTGCAAGCACCCCCGACTACCAACCCGCCCACTACCATCTCGGCCTCACCCTGGCCCGCCTCGGCGAGAAATCCGCGTCAGACGAGCAGCTGAGGATCGCCGTCTACCTCGCGCATCAGGCCCAGCAAAACCGCGACTAGCGAATAAAGTCCACCACCACCCGCCGTTCTCACGCGTTCCTCGACCCTTCCAGCGACCAGCCAACCAGCGACCCCGGCCTTCCTCAGCGCGCAGCAGCCCCGCACAACAGCTCCCGCACACCGCTTGTGAGAACGGTTACAATTTCCTCGCCGCCCGGGAGCCTGTCTAACCATGCCGAAGCAACTTCGCCCCATCGCCGCCGCCATCTTCACCTCCGCCCTCACCCTGGCCTCCGGTGCCCAGCTCACCCCCGCCACCCCGCCGCCCCCCGGCCTTGTCCATGTCCGCATCAACCGCCCTGCCACCCCGCAGACCATCCCCAACACCGTTTTCGGTTCCTTCCTCGAGCCCATCGGCCGCTCCACCTACGGCGGACTCTGGGCCAACGTCGTCGACAACCCATCGCTCGAGCCCGGCCTCTGGTCCACCGCCAACATCGACAAACTCCTCAAAGACCAGCCCGAACTCCGCCGCGCCTCCGACCTCGCTCTCCCGCTTCCCTGGCTGCCGCTCGAACCCGGCCAGGGCGCGCGCTACCTCCCCGTCCGCGGCGACGCCGCCAACTCCGACCAGTCCGTCCTCGTCATGGGCCTTCCCGGCAAGGACGTCGGCATCCGCCAGCGCGTCTACCTGCCCGTCCACCGCGAGCTCACCTACACCGGCAGCCTCTGGGTCAAGCACGTCCGCGGCAACTTCACCGTCACCGTCTCTCTCCTCCGCCACAACCACCCCGACCAGGTCCTCGCGCACGCCACCTTCGAAGCCGCCGATACCACCTGGACCAAGCACCCCTTCACCCTCACCCTTCCGTCGCAGACCGTCGCGCCACTTGAGCCCGTCGACCTCGCCATCTCCCTCCACGACGACGCCCGCGTTCAACTCGACAACATCGACCTCTTCCCAGCCGACGCCGTCGACGGCATGGACCCCGACGTCCTCACCCTCGCCCGCGATCTTCACTCCCCGCTCATCCGCTTCGGCGGCAACTTCACCTCCGGCTACGACTGGCACGACGGCATCGGCCCCGGAGACAAGCGCGTCTCGATGCGCAACGCCTCCTGGGGCATCCCCGAATACAACACCTTCGGCACCGATGAGTTCCTTGCCTTCTGCCGCGACATCCACGCCGAGCCGCAGGTCGCCCTCAATCTCGGCAGCGGCACCCCGCAGGGGGCCGCCGACTGGGTCAAATACATCGACGATCACTGGGCCGACCACAAAGGAGGCCTCCTCTGGGAGCTCGGCAACGAGCTCTGGGGTGACTGGCAGATCGGCTATCCCACCCTCTCTGAACTCGGCCCGCTCACTGGCTCCTTCGCCCAGGCCGTCCACGCCGTCGACCCCTCCGCCCGCCTCATCGCCACCGGCGGCGTCGACGACTATTTTCACGACTGGAACGCCGCCCAGCTCTCCAACCCCGCCGGCAGCTTCAATCTCCTGTCCACCCACTACGTCGTCGGCGATGACGTCGCCCTCCCGCACCCCACCCAGGACTTCCGCACCATGGCCGACCTCGCCCTTCCTATCGGCCTCGAAGGACGCGTCCGCCACATCCGCGAGCAGGCCGCCGCCAGCCCCAACGGCAAAGACGTCCGCGTCGCCTTCACCGAGTGGCTCCTCATCTCCGGCACCCACCAGGGCCCGCACTACACCAACATGGGCGGCGCCCTCTTCGCCGGCGGCTTCCTCAACATGGTCCTGCGCAACTCCGACACCGTCCCCGTCTCCGACATGACCGGCATCCTCGAGTTCGCCGGCATCTGGCAGCGCCGCGGCCAGGTCTACGCCACCCCCGCCTACTGGACGCTCCGCACCTTCGCCACCGCCGACCCTAAAACCGCTCTGGCCGTCACCTCCGACGGCCCCACCTTCACCATCTCCAAAGGCATCCGCACCCTCGCCGACATCAAGGACGTTCCCTACCTCGACCTCGCCGCCGCCCTCTCCGCCGACGGCCACCACCTTCTCCTCTTTGCCATCAACCGCGACCTCACCCGCCCCCTCACCGCCCAGCTCGACCTCTCCGCCCTCGGCGCAACCCCTACCGCCGGCTCCGCCCACATCACCACCATCGCCGCCGACAACATCCTCGTCGAGAACGACGAAGAAGACCCCAACCGCGTCCTCCCCACCGAAAACGCCGAACCGCTCCACGGCCCCAACTACACCCACATCTTCCCCAACGCCAGCATCACCGTGATTTCCGTGCCCCTGAAATAGCAAGGAGCTCTCGCCCGGGTCCTCCGCGCACTGCGCCCGCCGCCATGCGACCTGCCAGTTGTTGCCGGCTAGCCTTCATGATCAATCAGTCGTGAAAGGCCCGTCGGGCGAGGCTCCCGTTACTCGTCGCCTCCTACTTAGAGGTCCGCGCGACCGCGGCCGAAAGAGCGGCCGTGCCGCCCTGGCGCATCGCTCCGTGCCCGCAGGCGAAGCGCTGGATCGGGTAGGCGAGGAGCTTCTGGGCGCTTTCGCGGGTGACGGGTCTGGACCACATGGCCAGGGTGGGTAACGGGAAATACCACGGTGTCCAGCCGCACACGGAGAGGCGTCCGATGGCGATGAGCTCATCGCCTGCGTACAGAGTCCCGTCACGCTCGTCGAGGAAGGCGAAGTGACCAGGGATGTGGCCGGGGGTGGAAATACACCGGAGCGAACCGAAGAGTTCACCATCTTCAACGATCCTGGTCACGGGGGTGACGATGCCCGGCAGGCCTCCGCGAATCTTCTCCTTCGGCTCGTCGGGGCGAAGGGACTTGTCAACCGGACGCTGCAGCAGTGGCAGCGAGCGCTCGCTGGCAGCGACGATGACCCCGGGCAGACGCCCCGCAAGCTCATCGACGGAGCCAACGTGATCCACGTGGGCGTGCGTCAGAAGAATGCGACGGATAGGCGCACCCAGAGATTGCGCGATCGCGAGAATCTCTTTCCCCCCGCCGGAGATGGTGCTGTCGATCAGGGTGAAGCCGTCGGATTCACGGACCAGATAGCAATTCATCAGGCCGAGACGGGTCAGCTGGTGGGAGTGCGAAGCGATTGGCGTTGTCTTCATGGGATAAGACTAACACGCAAAGTCTTAGCCCCATAGCCCCTGCCCTCTCGTCCGTCCTTCAAGGCTTACTATGTTAGCAATGGCCTACCCGAAACTCCTTTCGTCTGCCGAAATCCTGAAAACGGCGGTCCACATCCTCGAGCAGGGGGACGCGGATGGGATCTCGTTGCGAGCCGTTGCGTCGGCGCTCGGCGTGAAGGCGCCCAGCTTGTACCGATACTTTCCGGACAAGGATGCTCTGGAACTGGCAGTCGCACATGAGGCGTTGGGGGCCATGTTGGCCGAAATGCAGCGGGTGGCCGCCGCAGACCCGGAAAGCAGCTTCAGAGCGACCGCAGAAGCCTATCTGCGTTTCGCCCGCGAGCGATTTCCGCTCTACTCGTTCATCGTGCTCAATCGCGTCCCAGGGTCGTATGGCTCCGACGTAGCCAAGGCCGTGTGGAACTTACTCCTGAAAGCCGCAAGCGGCATATCCGGACAGCCGGACGACACGGCTGCCGCCGTCGCTACCTGGTCATTTCTGCACGGCTATGCCACCCTGGAGCACTCCGGTGCGTTTGGGGCCTCCGGACCCAAAGGCGGACTGGAACGGGGCCTGGACGCCTTCCTGAGCAACTTCCGCGATCGCACCCACACGGTGCGGAGCGGCCGTCCAGCCCGAGCCAGCGAGGTTCGGCGACGAAAGAAGCCGTAACTGACGGCCCCCCTTGGTCGGTGTCCCAGCGCATCCGACTCCCATCCCGTTCGATCCGCGCCGCCTTCAACAAGCCTGCTTCCGCCGCATCGGCCGTGCCTCCATCTCCACCCTTCGATGGAGGCGCAAAGCCACCCCGCGCGACTACCATAGTCCGACTGACACGAACCATGCGCCCATCCCTCCCAGCCCGCCTCCTCTCCGTCCTCTTCCTCCTCCTCGCCACCTCCGTCTTCGCCCAGACCCCCGCCCAGACCCCCGCCCAAACCCCCACCCAGAACACCCACACCGACGGCCAGTCCTCCGGCAGCAGCACCGGCGGAGCTCACGCCGCCGTCCTCGACGCCGAGCACCGGCCCATCACCGCCGGCGGCTTCGTCAAGACCGGCCCCGTCATCTTCCAGGATGTCGCCGACAAATCCGGCCTAGCCACCTGGACCCACAAAATGGGCTCCCCCGACAAAAACCTCATCCTCGAAACCGTCGGCTCCGGCGTCGCCCTGCTCGACTACGACAACGATGGCTGGCTCGACATCTACCTCGTCAACGGATCCACCTTCGATGCCCTCGCCGGCAAATCCACCCCACCCCACGCCGCCCTCTTCCACAACAACCACGACGGCACCTTCACCAACGTCGCCGCGAAAGCCGGCGTCACCAACGACCGATGGGGCTTCGGCGCCGTCGTCGGCGACTTCGACAATGACGGCTGGCCCGACCTCTACGTCACCAACTTCGGAAAGAACCGCCTGTTCCACAACAACCACGACGGCACTTTCACCGACGTCGCCGAACCGGCGGGCGTGGCCGTCGGCGGCTGGTCCACCGGCGCCACCTGGGGCGACTACGACGGCGACGGACGTCTCGACCTGTTTGTGCCGGGGTATGTGCATTTCGACCTCGCCGATCTCCCCGGCCAGGCGGGCAACGTCACCTCGCCCATCGCCGGCTGCAACTTCCGCGGCGTCCCCGTCATGTGCGGCCCCCGCGGCCTCAAGGGCGAGGTCGACCACCTCTTCCACAACAACGGCAACGGCACCTTCACCGACGTCAGCAAGCAAACCGGCACCGGCGACGAGCATGGTTACTACGGCCTCGCCTCCGTCTTCGTCGATGTCAACAACGACGGCAAGGTCGACCTCCTCGTCGCCGACGATTCCACCCCCAACTACCTCTACCTCAACAACGGCAACGGCACCTTCGAAGACGCCTCCTTCGCCTCCGGCTACGCCCTCAACGAGAGCGGCCGCGAAACCGCCTCCATGGGCATCGCCGTCGGCGACTACACCCACAACGGCCTGCTCGACCTCTACAACACCACCTTCTCCGACGATTACAAACCCCTCTACCGCAACGACGGCGACGGCAACTTCACCGACATTTCCTACCAGGCCGGCATCGCCGAGCCCACCGTCCCCTTCCTCGGTTGGGGCACGTCCTTCTTCGACGTCGATAACGACGGCTGGCTCGACCTCTTCACCGTCAATGGCCACGTCTACCGCGGCGTCGACGGGCAGAGCTGGGGCACCACCTGGGCCCAGCGCCCGCTCCTCTTTCTCAACAACAAGGGCAAACTCACCCTCGCCCCCGCCGTCGAAGGCACCGGCCTCGCCAAGCTCGCCACCTCCCGCGGCATGGCCTTCGGCGACCTCTTCAACGACGGCAAAATCGACGTCGTCGTCAACAACATGGACGCCCCGCCGTCCCTCTTCCGCAACGTCGTCGACAGCAAAAATCACTGGATCGCCTTCAAACTCATCGGTGGCCCCAAGAGCCCCCGCGACGCCGTCGGCGCCCAGGTCTACCTCACCGCCGCGGGCTTCCGCCAGCGCGCCGACATCCTCGCCGGCGGCTCCTACGCCTCCTCCCCCGACCAGCGCCCCCACTTCGGCCTGGGCGCCGCCACCAAAATCGACGCCCTCGAAATCCGCTGGCCTGACGGCGCCAAGCAGACAATCACCCCACCCACCGACCTCGACCGCTTCTACACCGTCACCGAAGGCAGCGCCCCCAAACCCCTCAAGTAGCGACGGTGGGGGACAAGCTGCGTGGGACAGGCGAAGCTTCCCTCACCTTCGGCGTTCGTACCCCACATGAGCTCCCGTCCGGCGGTTGACCACCGCTCATTTCTTGACCACGGCCGCGGCCGGATAGGACGCCCCGGCGGGTTCTACGCTGACCACGGCCCCCCCTTCCTCCAATGGCCCAATCTCTCGGACCAGGCCGGGAACCTCGCCTTCCAGAACCCAGACAAAGATATCCTTCGGCTGCTTGCCCACAACGGGCGCGACCACACCAGCCACTCCGCCAAGCTCAGGATGAATCCGAAATACCGTCGCCTTTCGGCGAACACCCAGCACAGGGGAAAAAGGCTCTTCGCCGGCCAGGTCCACAGAAAGCTGGATCAGACGACCCTTGCCGGTAGGGGCTACGAAGCTCAGCTTAAACGGGCCGGAATTCGTCGCAACATTCAGCAGGACCGTTCCAACAAAGCCGTTCGACACATCCGGAGGGAGGTCGACGTGGCTCGTCTCAACTTTCACCTTGCCGTCCGCATCCCGTGTGCGCAGGGTCACCGCACCACTCTCCTCCACAAGGCAGTCGATCGCCTTGGAAAAGAAGGGGCCTCGTTGGATATGATGATCCCGAATCAAGTGAAAGGCTTGGTTCTGTGTCCACTCGGTCGTGTCCTCGTCCACTGAGCCGTCCCGAAAGTGGTACGTCAGCCGCGATCGGACACGGTCACCGTGAACAATCTGGTAGAGTTCCCCAAATCCGAGAACGGCGCCCGATTCCGCTCGCAAAACCAGAAAGGCGTGGCTCGTGCCTTGCGTATGGTGAACGGGAACCGGCTGGTGCTGCTGGGCAGCAGCGACTGAGGCTGCCGAAAGCAGGCTCGCCTGGAATAGCCGGATCAGCATGGCCGGAAACCGGCGGTGCTGCAAGGAAGTGGCGTACGGGAAGCCGGCAATTCGTTTCATACCTTCCCTTAACACACATAGTCGCGGCTCCACTTGGAAAAAGTTAAAGCTTTCGGAAGCAGGCTAGAGGCCCCCGCGGCCGTCATCCTGAGCGGAGGATTCCGTGTCGTTCGCCGCATCGCACATCGCGTCGCCTCGCCCGCGTCGACACCGTCACCGAAGCCGGCGTCCGGAACCCTGAAAGAACCAGGTGCCGTCGTCAGCGTAAACGCAGGCGCCTGACCGCGAGCAAAAGCATGCCTCGGCAAAAAGCCGAGGCATGCGGACACAGGCAGGAGTCAGTTGCTGGAAGGCCGCATGCGCCTGCGTATCAATCCCGTAATCGCCAGAAGCCCGGTGCCAAACAGGCCGATCGAGGAAGGCTCGGGCGTTGGTGTAGGTGGCGGTGGCGGTGGCGAAGTAACATCGTCGACTTGGAGCGCAGAAAGAATATCGACCGCACCGGAGTTCGCAGGGTCAGTGATCGTCATCGAGGTGAGATTGGTTCCGGCCCAGGATGAAGGCAAAACAAAGGTCTGCAGATCGAGACGCTGACCCAAGCCGTTATTCCACCAATTCTTGGCAGTGACGGCGCCCAGACCGGGATTGGTGTTTTCGCCCGGAAGGTCGTTCGTGTAGAAGTTGCTGTTGTAGTCGCGGATCGTCTGGTCCCCGGTTAGACCGTAATTCGCAGTAGCACCCATGTTGTTCTTGAAGCTGACACTCGCTTCGAGAGATGTAGCTCCGTAAAAGGTATTGAGAAGCGAATTTACCTCCGCGCTGGAGGTCAGGGCGATCGGACTGAAGGTGAAGGTGCGGGTGACGCCGTTATCGATTTCGTTGAAGTGTCCTGACCAGTTGGAAAAGACAATGCCGGTACCGGTGTTGCCAGACGTGGGAGCGGAGACAATCGATGCACCGTTGATCTGTGTAGCCCAGTCTCCAGGTGGGTTAAGGGCGCCACCGCCATATGCGAAGGCGATGTTCGTGACGGTATCGGCATGTGCGGGTGTGACGTTGATAGCGAAGAGCCCGAGCACAAAGGCGCTGCCAGACAGAACACGTGTTCGATAGACCATGCTTACCTCAATTCAATTTCGGGTGAACGTTGAGCGGAGATGGCCCGGAGGTTGCTTCCAGGCCGCGGATGCGTGCCGTCTGTTCCTGCAAACGGAAAAGACCGCCATTTCCCCTCTAAGATTTAAGCCGAACAGGCAGCGCGAGCGCGGACTGGCTTCAAGACGTCATCCGGATCGACCACGCCCACTGTTGTACAATCGACAGGTTGTCCCGAAGAACCGAAACGGAACCCACCATGCCCAAACTCAAAACCCACAGCGGCGCGGCCAAGCGCTTCTCCAAGACCGGCACCGGCAAGTTCAAGCGCGGCCAGTCCAAGATGCGCCACATCCTCACCTCCAAGATGCAGAAAACCAAGCGCAAACTTCGCGAAGGTGTCATGGTCTCGGTCGCGGATACCCCCAAAGTCGCCCGCATGCTCCCCTACGCCTAAACAGGGCAGGTAACCGAACCCCTTCCGTCGAGCCGCCTCAAAAGCAACGGGCCAGCCAGTGTACACGGCCCCTGGATCGCAACCCACCGCCATCCACCGAGACAGGAAGCCGCAGCAAGCGAGTGAAGAGGAACCCTTTCCTCCAGCCGCCTAAACGAACCACGCAAAAGGAGATCCATCATGCCCCGTGTCAAACGGAGTACCAAACGCAGCGACCGCCGCAAAAAAATCCTCAAGCGCGCCAGCGGCTACTTCCTCACGAAATCCAAGCTCTACCAGGCAGCCCAGGAAGCCGTCGAGCGCGGCCTCATGTTCGCCTACACCGGCCGCAAACAGAAAAAGCGCCAATACCGCGCCCTCTGGATCGTCCGCATCAACGCCGCCTGCAAGATCAACGGCATGAGCTATTCGACCTTCATCGCCGGCCTCAAAGCTGCCGGCAACCAGCTCGACCGCAAGATCCTCGCCGACATCGCCGCCAACGACGCCCCCGGCTTCGCCGCCCTCGTTGCCGAGGCCAAGGCCGGCCTCGCCGGCAAATCCACCCAGGCCGCCGCCTAACCGAAGCGCGCGATTCCCAAAAAGGGACACGGCATGGCCGTGTCCCTTACCTTTGTCACGCGCCTCGGCCCTGAAGCACGTATCCTAAAGCCTATGGCCGAATCCACCGTCGCCGCGGAATCGACTTCCCCCTTCAGCGAGTCGTCCTTCGAGTCCTGGGGCCGCTACCCCAACCACCCCGCCCACCTCATCCCCCTCCACTGGCAGGGCGAGTACCCCCGCGTCACCGAGGGCCTGCACAACGGCGTCCTCCCCGTCGGCATGGGCCGCTCCTACGGCGACGTTTGCCTGCTCAAGGAAGGCAACCTCGTCGTCACCACCGGCATGAACCGCCTGATCGACTTCGACTCAGAAACCGGCCTCCTCACCGCCGAATCCGGCATGAGCCTCGCCCAGATCCTCGACTTCGCCGTCCCCCGAGGCTGGTTCCTCCCCGTCACCCCCGGCACCAAGTACGTCACGCTCGGCGGAGCCATCGCCAACGACATCCACGGCAAAAACCACCACATCGCCGGCACCTTCGGATCGCACATCACCCGCTTCGAGCTCGTCCGCTCCGACGGCTCCCGCCGCCTCTGCTCGCCCACCGAGAACCCGGACTTCTACGCCGCCACCATCGGCGGCCTCGGCCTCACCGGCCTCATCTCCTGGGCCACCCTCCGCATGCGTCCCATCGTCTCCCGCAAAATCGACTACGAGGGCATCCAGTTCCACGGCGTCGACGAGTTCCTCGACCTCACCCAGCAGTCCCAGAACATCGAGTACACCGTCTCCTGGATCGATTGCGTCTCCACCGGAAAGAACTTCGCCCGCGGCATCTTTATGCAGGGCGACCACTCCCCCGTGCCCGACGAGCTCACCATCTCGCCCGAGCCCAAGCTCTTCTTCCCCGTCGAGGCCCCCGGCTTCCTGCTCAACTCCGCCACCGTCTCCCTCTTCAACACCGCCTTCTTTCACAAGCAGATGAAGAAGCGCGTCGTCGCCCTCCAGGACTACGAGCCGTTCTTCTATCCGCTCGATAAAGTCCTCTCGTGGAACAAGATGTACGGCAAGGGCGGCCTCCTCCAATTCCAATACGCCATCCCGTGGGAGCACGCGCGCGAAGGCACCATCGCCATCCTCCGCGAGGTCGCCAAGTCCGGCCTCGCCAGCTTCCTCGCCGTCCTCAAGGCCTTCGGCGACGTCCCCTCGCCCGGCATGATGAGCTTCCCCCAGCCCGGCATCACCCTCGCCCTCGACTTCCCCATCAAGCCCAATAAGAGCTTTCCTCTCTTTGAACGTCTCGCCAACATGACCCGCGAGTTCGGCGGTCGCCTCTACCCCGCCAAAGACGCCGCCATGACGCCCGCGCAGTTCCAGGCCTTTTACCCGCAGTGGCAGCAGTTTGCCCGCTACCGCGACCCGCAGATCACCTCCTCCTTCTGGGAGCGCGTCACCGGAGCCCACGTATAACCATGAGTGCAGCAACTCGCCCCACCCCCGGCAACCCCAAAAAAATCCTCGTCCTCGGCGCCACTTCCGGCATCGCGGAAGCCACCTGCCGCGTCTGGGCCACGGAAGGCGCCAGCCTCTTCCTGGTCGGCCGCAATCCCGAAAAGCTCGCCGCCGTCGCCACCGACCTCCGCACCCGCGGCGCCGCCTTCGTCGACACGCAAGTCGCCGACCTCGACGACGCCTCCAAACACCCCGAGCTCCTCGCCCACGCCATCAACTCCCTCACCGGCATGGACATCGCCTTCCTCGCCCATGGCGTCCTCGGCGATCAGACCCGCGCCGAGGGAGACTTTCAGGAAGCCGCGCAGATCCTGCTCACCAACCTGCTCGCCCCCGTCTCTCTCCTCACCTGGCTTGCCAACTACTGCGTCCAGCGCCGCTCCGGCACCCTTGCCGTCCTGTCCTCCGTCGCCGGCGACCGCGGCCGCAAATCCAACTACGTCTACGGCTCCTCGAAGGCCGGCCTCTCCGCCTTCCTCGGCGGCCTTCGCAACCGCGTCGACCGCGAAGGCGTTACCGTCACCAACATCCGCCCCGGCCCCGTCAAAACTGCCATGACCGCCGGCATGAAGGGCAGCCACAAGTTTGCCGACGTCGACAAGGTCGCCCGCACCATCGCCAAGGCCATCGACAGCAAAACCGACAACCTCTACGTTCCGTTCCAGTGGCAGCCCATCATGTTCGTCATTCGCCACATTCCGGAACGCATCTTCAAAGGCCTCAACCTCTGACCCGCAGCCCTCCCAGCCCTACTGCTTCCTATCCAGCGGATGCCTTCGCTGGACCGATCATGTTATTCCACATCCATCAAGCTGCTTCGCCCGGAGCAAAATCTACGATCGATGAGAGAACGCCGCGGACGGGCTCTGCCCAGAAACCGCCTCGCTTTCTTTAAGGTCCATCCGTTCGATCAAACCGTCTGCGATGGTATAGGCATGCCGGACCTCGCTGTTTGAAAGCACCTCGCCAGCAAGGCTCTTCACGATCTGATGGACGCGGACCTCGATCTTGCCCGTTCCGCGGTCGATCACCTCCATCGGTTCGACATGAGGATCAAATTTTTCCACTGACGGCTCCAATAGGCACGAATCTCTTCCTTTCCAATAACACGCCCGCCTTCCGATGCCTTTGGCCAGCTGACGCTCTCGCTCACCAGATGTTCCGCCGTTAAAGCAGAGTAGATTTCGGCTATGAGGGTCTGTGTGTTTGTCATTCGGTTTCCCTGTAAAGGCTCATGAAGCCGC
The DNA here is from genome assembly GCA_964243475.1 of uncultured Acidobacteriaceae bacterium. GTDB lineage: Bacteria > Acidobacteriota > Terriglobia > Terriglobales > Acidobacteriaceae > Edaphobacter. The sequence goes on from CAXTEU010000015.1 coordinate 80,997, forward strand.
AGGACCATGATGGTCCTGATACACGCTCACAGCGGAAGTTGGCCGATTGGCTAGTCGGATCACTTCCCACGATGCGACTTCGCGGTATCGATGTGTGCGAGCCCGAACCCGCGTTGAACCTGCCGAACTGGACCTGCGTATGAACAGAGTCAGTGCGCCGACCAGGCTCGGCTTTGGAGAATTCCTTCATGAACCGACAAGTCACTCGACGCGAAGTAGGAAGGTGGATGTTAGCCGCATCCCTCGGAAGCGTCGGGGCGGCGAAGCTGAGGGGCAGCACGAATTTGGCCGGCGGCAGGCCAGACTTCGACGCAATACGGAGCCGAGTGCAAGACGCGATTGCGCGTGGCAGAGCCACAGGAGTTGCAGTCGCGGCTATCGAAGGCGGCCGGATTCTCTGGGAGGAGGGGTTTGGGTGGGCCAACCGCGAAGCGAAGCTTAAAGCCACACCCAATACTCCGTTCAGCATGGCCTCGATCACGAAGCCCTTCACGACGACTACGTTGATGACGCTGATCGCAGAAGGCAGACTGTCACTGCACGAGCCAGCGAATAACTTCTTGGTGCAAGGGAAGATCAGCGGCTCAAACGGCAACCCAGAAGCCGCTACCGTACGGATGCTGGGAGCGCACATAAGCGGTCTGCCGGGAATGTACGAGTCCTACGAAGCGGCTGACGCGAAACTCATTCCAACCCCGGAGGAGCTCTTGCAGGCGTATGGAAGGCTTGCGTACCCGCCCGGCTCCTGTTACGAGTACAGCAACATCGGCTACGCAGCACTAAACGCCATTGCGCTTGCGCTCACCAAGACGGAGTTCGGGACACTGATGCAGCGTAAGCTGCTCGCGCCACTCGGTTTGAAAGACACTTTCTTCGGAAGTGATGTCAGTCGCCTGCAGAGTGGGGCGACCCGCTACGACCCGCTTGGCCACCCCATTCCGCACTACAACACGTCGACTCCGGCTTCGGGCGAACTATATGCCAGCGCTCACGATCTTGCCACATTCCTTCTGTTCAACATGCATGGGAATGATGCTGGCGGCGCGAAGATTCTGAGCACGCAAAACAAGTCCGAACTACACAAACCGGTCTTCACTGGACCATCGGGCATCGCTTCCACGTTCGGTTGGTTTCGTGGTCAGACTCCCTCCGGAGTCCCCTTCCTATTCAAGGGAGGCGGCGACCCTGGCGTGGCCAACAGGATGTACTTCGTTCCTTCAAAGGGCATCGGCTGTGTCGTTGTGACCAATCAGTCGGACGCATGGGAGCTGGCCTACGCCATCTGCGACGACGTGATAAGAAGCTACCTGCCGGACTGGCGACGCCCGGATGAGTATTGCGGTTTTCCGCAGACTCCCTTGACCGCGTCTTTAGTGTTCCAAGGGAGATGGCGCGGAACGCTCCAGAACGGTGGAGCAAACCTTCCTGTGTCTCTCAACTTCACCTCAAATGCAAATGCGACGCTCGCCCTTGGAGAAGATCAAGCACAACCGCTCCATACAATTCGAGCAGAAGGAGCTGCTTTTACCGGCATCACAACGGGCCGGATCAGCTCAGCGGATGCAGACAGGGCGCGCGCTACGACGTTGCAGATCAAAGTAGTACCGCAAGGCAGCCACCTTCTTGGGAGGGTATACGCCGTTGCGGGTGACCCAAACTTCAGGAATGTTCGACTCCCTTACGTGCTCGATCTGGTAAGGGACAACAGATGATTACTACCTATAAACGTCGACAGCGGAAGTTGGCCGGTTAGGTCGAATCACCTCCCACAACGTCACTTGTCAACACTAATCTCTACGCTTGGCCTTGTTTCTGATCGACAGGGGAGTGTTCTACGCGTTTTCGATGCAGAGGCGGAAGCGTTTGTCTTACCGCGCAAACGACGATGTACGGTGGCAAGCGTATCGCTGCGGGAGACAAGCTCTTAATTTTCGCGAGCGAAAACGAAGGCGGGAAGGGCTTAATCGCATTCGGGGTTGTCACAAGAGCAACGTCCGTCCCAAAGAAAGGAGGCTGGCGGCCGTGAAACAGCGCGCGCGAACGTTTGGGCAACCCGCCTTTCACAAACTAAGGGGAATCTCGGTCGTAACGATTTGAAACCATTTATCCACTGGAACGACGGTCAGCGTGCAACCGAGCTCAATTGCGAGTTTTATCGACAGGCCACGAACAAAGATCGTCGCCATCTCTAACCACAGCCGATTTGATCGAAAAGTTCTCTTAGAACCCCGCAGGTTACCCCTAAGAGTCGCCCGGAAGATACAAGCCCCACAATGCGCTTCTCGCACCGGAACACGATCGTTCCCGCAGGTCGTCAACCCCCACCGCCACACAACCCTCTCCCCTTCTACGATTTAGTTGTGGCGTACCGACGCCATCCCAAGCCGTAAACTAGAGAAAGGCATAGAACAGGCTACCGATCTGTGGTGTCACTCCAAAGCTCGGCCGCACATCTCCGGCCCCCGACATCACCTTCGTAAGAAGCGCGTAAGGTATTGATTCCAGAAACTTTGCACGCGAGCTCTCTCGAGTCAATACTTTGCAGCGGTGACCCGTCGTAACTTCGTGATTCGAGCGATCTTAGTCCAGAAAATACCCCCTTGTGGGGGGAGGGGGGTGGCCGCCCAGGGAGAAGGCTCCGGCAGTCTGCTGTTCCGCAGAACCTACTTCCGCTTCAGTCCCGTTCCCGGATCGAACACCGCCGGCGCGAGCGGTTTGTTGTACTCCACCTTCGTCAGAAACCGCTGGCTCACCATGTCGCCGTTCTTGTACCGCGTCATGGTCAGCGCCGTCGGGATCCCCTCGACCGGGTGCCAGTCATCGTAGTCCTCACGGTCTTCATCATGGTCCTGAAACTGCTCGTTCCGCCACTCAAACGTCCGGCTCAGCGGCAGATGCGTCGTCTGATCCAGGTCGATCGTCACCGCATCGTTGTTCGCGCTCAGCACCGTCACTCGATCGGCCAGCCGACGATTCACCATCAACGTCCCCTCGCTGACGACCGCAACTCCCGGAGCCTTCAGCCATCGCTCCACCACGTCTTCGATCGAGTGCCGCCGCCGCCGCAGGTAGTCGTCCACCTGCTCCTTCGGCAGCGCCGTCGTGCCTTTGTACGTCAGCTCGTAGCCGTTGTCGGCCGTCCAGACCTGCACCACGTCGCGCTTCTTGCCCGGCAGAATCATGCTCTTGTCTGTGATGAACTCGATCCGCTCGAGCTCCGGCCGAGTCGCCGTCGGCAGCTGCCGAAACGCCTCGTACTGCACCACAACGCCAGTCGGCTGCGACCGGAAGAACTGCGCCGTCCGCCCCAGCATCGTCATGGTCGAGCGGTCAAGCCACGCCTGGCCGCCAAGCGCCTGCACCATCTGATCCAGCAGCACACGCCCGTGTTCCGCCGACGTCTGCCCTGCGGGCACGGTCGGAGCCTGGGCGCTCTGGAGATCGCTGGCCTGGCCCCACGCGGGCGTCATCATCAGCAGCAGGGAGCCGCACCCCACAAGCGTTGCCCGTCTCAGACGTGCCCGAACCTTCTGCCTAGGTGTTGCCTCGCGTCTACCCAACAAGAACAGCGCCTCCATTCACATTGAAGATCTCACCGGAAACAAATCCCGCCCACGGTGTACAGAGGAACAGGATCGGTCCCGCAATCTCGTCCACCGCTGCCGCGCGTCCCAGCGGAATCAGGCCCAATGCTTTCTTGGACGTCTCCGGATCATCCAGGGCAGCGGCGGACATCTCCGTTCGCACCCACCCCGGAGCGACGCAGTTACACAGGATGCCTTGCGGCGCCAGCTCGCTCGAAAGACTCTTTGTCAGCGATATCATCGCGCCTTTGCTCGCCGCGTAGTCCGCGTGGAAAGCTTCTCCCCGCTGCGCCGCTGTGCTCGCCACCAGCACGATGTGGCCGCTTTGCCCGGCACCGACCGGCTTTCCTTGCCTCAGCATCTGCGCCGCCGCCGCTCGCACCAGCCCGAACGTGCTGTCCAGATTGATTCCCATCGTCCGCCGCCACTGCTCCGTCGGCATTGTCCCGATGGGCTGGTCGTGTGCCGGCCAGATTCCATGATTGACCACAAGAATGTCCAGTCGGCCCCAGGCCTGCACAGCGGCTATCACCAACGCCTCGCCGTCCTGGACTGTTCCCAACTCCTGCTGGATCGCCCGACACACCGACGGACCACCGCAGTCCGCGGCCAGTGTCTCAGCTCGCGCGCGCTCCGATTGGTACGAGAACACCACCCGAGCCCCGGCCTGCCGCATCAGCCGCACCGTGGCCGCTCCGATACCGCGCGATCCGCCGGTGACCAGGGCAGTCCGCCCTGCCAGAGAAAGCGCAACCCCGGTGCCGCTTGCTAGAGTAGTCTGCATACCATTCATCCTACCTGCCGCTCACGGCAATATCGGGCCTGGAACGTACTGGAGACGCTATGAGAAAAGTGGTTCTGATTGCACGGATTCTGCTTGGCCTTCTGTTCTTCGTTTTCGGCCTGAATGGCCTTCTTCACTTTCTTCCCATGCACCCCGCGCCAGGAGATGCCGGTATGTTGGGCGCCATCATGGCTCGACACGGCTGGCTGCAGTTCGTCTCTGTGCTGCAGGTCATCGGTGGTCTTCTGCTGCTTGTCGGTCGCTACGTTCCGCTTGGCCTCGTGATCCTTACGCCCATCATCGTCAATATCCTGCTCTTCCACCTGCTTCTCACAGGCGGCAGCGAAATCGCTCCGGGCGGGATCGCCGCGATTCTGGACCTGTTCCTTCTCTGGGCGTACCGCCGGTCGTTTCGCGGCCTCTTTGACGCGGCTCCCGAGGTGTCGTGATGCACCTGCTCCGGGCGCTTTACGGAGGGGAAGGATGAGCTGCATTCGACTCCATCTGAGCTGCCGGTGTCGCCGCCGAATTCCCCAGCGGAAGCGCATACAGGTCGCTTGAGCCCAGTTGCGACCAGCCATCCGGCTGCCGCGCCGATGGCCCAAACATCGCGACCAGGACCTTCACGCCCTGGCCACGCAGCGCGTCGACGACCCCCTGCTTGTTCGCGTAATTTCGCCACAGCGTCGCAGGATTCTGATTGAGGGTGTCCACCTGAGCGAACAATTGCGCTCCCGCCAGCCGCACCCAGTACGGATCGGGGTAGCAGGCCTGGTCGCCGAGGCAGGCCACTCGATCTCCCGGCTGTATGCCCAGCTTGATCAATCCCTCGGCTGCAGGATAGGTCTCCCTGCTGTACGCTCCGCGCGGGTAGCCGGTCACGATCAGAAGGCGCCGCCGCTCCCCCAAATCCCGCGCACTGTCCGCCAGGGCAAGCAGTGCCAGCAACATCGTCATCCCAGCGGGCACTCGCCCCAGACCGCCATCGACCGGCCGGCGCAGCAGGGCCAGTCCCGGAAGCAGCACCAGCAGAAATGCCGCCGTAAGATAGCGATCCTGCAGGTCCACCGGCATGTAGATCGCAAACATCAGCACACCCCAGCCAAGCACGGGCAGCAACACCCGCGCCTCTCGCCATGGCTGTTGAAACCGACATCCGGCCGCTAGCAATACCAGCAGGACAACGAGTCCCTCCGGGTGCGCGACCAGGAACCGAAGCAGTTGTACGACGCTGCGCCCCAGCCGTTCCATCTGTCCCCGCAGGTAAAACCTTGGAGAAATGCGGTTGTCCCAATACGCAGGGTCAAACCACAGCGGCACCGTTCCCCAGGCGTGGAGCGCGTAGCTGTACACCGGCGGGTTCGCCAGCACCAACAGCTCGTGATGACGAAAATTCACCCGCGCGTGGCCTGCGCCTTGGCCGGGATAGTTGAAGGCGTGAAAACGTTCCGTTCCATCGACATCGAAGGCGTAGTTCATCGGCCCCGAGTCACCGGTCGTAAGATGGCCTTGGCGCTTGGAGATGGCCGTGATGTACGGCCCGGCAACGCAGACGAAACACAACATCGCCACAACCGCACCTGCAAGAGTTCGTCGTCGTTCCTCGGCGCGCTGCCGAACGAGTCCGTAGAGCGCGGTCCCACCCAGCAAGGCGATGGTGGGCAGAAACGCAAAGGACTTCGTGAGATACGCCAGCCCGAGCGTGAAGCCGAGCAAGGGAAACCAGACAAAAGCCGCGCCCCGCTGAATCCGAAAGAACACGCCTCCGGCAAGGAAGAACAAGACCAGGAGCAAGGCGTCCGACCGCACCTTGCCGAGACTAAGTTCTCGCTGAAAGGAAAAGAACAGCAGAGCAAGTGCCACAAATTGCATCGACCTGCGCGAGAAGACGGATCGCTCAGCATCGCGGTCGGACACATGGGCTCGCAGGGACACAAGCGACCGCACAAAGAACAGGCAGGCGACGATCGCGGCCGCAAAAATCGCGAAATTGACCCAGTAGAAGACTTGTAATTCGTGCGACCGCGTGGGTCGTGCGACCGCTTGCCCGATCGCGAGCGCTCCGGCATACAGCGGATTCCAATACGCATTGACGACCTTTGGCCAGTCATGTTGCAGCAGAGCATCGCTGATATCCATAAAGGACAGCGCATCGCCGTCGAGCTGGTAGTTGTCATAGAGCGCATAGCCCGCTCCGGCCAACAGCATCAGCAGCACATACAGCAAGAGCACTCGCCGGCTCAGGAGACGTCGGAGAAACGGAATCGCCATGGTCGAGCCCCATGATAGCCGACGCGCGCCGCTCTTTCGCGAAACATTCGCTGTCTTCCGCGCAGTTTCCCGAAATGGGATCGGGGCATAGTCCCTACCCGAATCACGCGTCCTAACCCGTCAAGCAAAATCGCTGCATGGGGCACTTCGTCCGTAAAGCGAAAGACCACTCCGAAGAGTGGTCTTTTCGCCAGCGACGTTCCGTCTCGGACGCAACTACATCTCCTTGACGCCGTCCACAAAGGCCTTTAGCTTGCGGCTGCGGCTGGGGTGACGCAGCTTGCGCAGTGCCTTGGCTTCGATCTGCCGGATGCGCTCGCGCGTCACCTGGAAGCTCTGCCCGACTTCTTCAAGCGTGTGCTCCGAGCCGTCCTCCAGGCCGAACCGCATTTTGATGACGCGTTCTTCGCGCGGCGTGAGCGTTCGCAGCACCTGCGAGGTGTATTCCTTCAGGTTTACCGAGATCACTGCGTCGGACGGCGAAACCGCCATCCGATCTTCGATGAAGTCTCCAAGGTGCGAATCTTCCTCCTCGCCAATCGGGGTTTCGAGCGAGATCGGCTCCTGGGCGATCTTCAGCACCTTGCGCACCTTGGCCACCGGAATGTCCATGCGACGGGCAATCTCTTCCGAGCTCGCCTCGCGCCCAAGCTCCTGCACCAGTTGTCGGCTGGTCCGGATGAGTTTGTTAATCGTCTCGATCATGTGGACGGGAATGCGGATCGTGCGCGCCTGGTCCGCGATAGCGCGTGTGATCGCCTGCCGAATCCACCACGTGGCGTAGGTCGAGAACTTGTACCCGCGGCGATATTCAAACTTATCCACCGCCTTCATCAGGCCGATGTTGCCCTCCTGAATAAGGTCCAGGAACTGCAGGCCGCGGTTGGTGTACTTCTTGGCGATCGAGACGACGAGTCGCAGGTTGGCTTCAATCAGCTCGCGCTTCGCCTTCTCCGCGTCCATGTCGCCCTGAATCATCTCGCGCTGGGTCCGCTTCAGGTCGTGCAGCGTAATACCGGCATCCTGCTCGACGTGCTCCAGGTCGACACGGCAATTCTTCTGCTGCCGCTTGTACTCCTTCTTCAGCTCCTCGGAGCGCGATGCCTCGAACTTCGTGTCGAGCGACTTGATCTGCCGCTCCAGGGTTCGCATGGAGTCGACCGTCTTGTTGACCTTATCGAGCAGCCGCTTCTTTTCGGAGTTGGTGTACTTGAACTCGCGAACGATGCGGTTAATCAGGACATGCTCGCGCCCGATCAGCCATCGCAGCTTACGTTGTTCACGCAGCTTCGCCTTGGCGTCCTTTAGCTGGTTCGCCGCCTCCATCTTCTCGTCGAATCCCTGGATCTTCTTCTGGTGTTTGACGATGTGGTCGACGCGGTTCACTGTCGAGCGCACACGGCCTTGCAGGATCTCCTCGGTCAGCTCCTCCTCATCGAAGGTGACGACTTCCTTGATATTGCGCACGCCGCGGCGCAGATCTTCGCCGAGACCCACAATCTCGCGGATCACGATGGGCGACCGCGAGATTGCCTTCATCACGCGCATCTGGCCGCGTTCGATTCGCTTGGCGATTTCCACCTCGCCTTCGCGGGTCAACAGGGGAACGGTACCCATCTCGCGCAGATACATGCGTACGGGATCGTTGGTTTTCTCAAGGGTTCCGGGGGAAAGATCGAGCTCCACGTCGTCAGACTCTTCGCCCGCTTCCGGTTCGTACTTGTCCCGCTCTTCGCCGCGATCGCGCCGGCCCTCGCCGGAGAGCACGTCAATGCCTTGCGTGTTGATCGTCGTCAGCAGATCGTCGAGATCGTCGGGCGTGGTGATGTCGCCTGGAAGCAGGTCGTTGACCTCACCGTAGGTGAGATAGCCCTTTTCTTTTCCCGTATCGATCAGCTTGTCAATGTCGTCTTCGTATTTATCGAGTTCTTCAGCCACGTTCGCGCGCGCTCCTGCCTTCTTCTGTGTTGGATTCCGCGCGGCCTCTCAAGAGGGGTATCCGGGCGCAAGAATCCTGGGGTGGACTTTGGTAGGCGCAGGGAGCGAAGTTTGCGGTGAAAACCGCGATGGCCAGCCGTTAGCCTCGAAGCGAGGTAGGCGATCAATGGCACGTTCCCAGCGAAACATAGGATATCACAGTAATATAGATGGATTACAACGCAAAAAGTTGCGGCGACGCCTCACGCAACGGCTCACCCCGGACGCCGCCCTGGTGCCGCGGACACAGGCGCTTAGCAATATCGATCCCGCTCGACCCATACTCGAATCCGCATGCGCGACACCGCATTCGGTACACGACCTGGCCGTCGCGCGACTCGGACTGGAAGCCGGTTCGCGCCACCACGATCTGCCCGTTTCCATTCACATATCCAGGATCTGTACTCCGGTATCGCATCTGCCTGCCTTTCCTTCGCGCCGAGGATCACAAGACCGTTCGGGGCTGTGTTCGCCTCGGCTGGTCAGGCGAAGCGCGCCCGCAGCCGCCCTGACATCTGCCGAGCCACTTCTCCCACGCGGAAGACTCGCCAGCTGACGGCGGTCAGCAGGATACCGACGCCGACGGCGAGACCTGCCTGCGCGGCCAGTCCCATGGTAGAGGTTCGCCGCAGAAGGACGAGGGCGAGCACCAGCGCTGCGGCGCACAGACCGACGAGCCGCTGCAGATAGATGAGCTCCAATCGCTCGTGGACGCGGAACAGCGCCACGTTGAGCCGGACGATACGGACCATCTGGACACATTCGGTTGCCAGCCAGACCCAGAGGAAGCCGACGACGCCGGCAGCGTGCACGGCGCCGACGGAGACGACGACCATGGCGAGATAGCTGAAGAACATGATGCGGGCGAGCGATTCGTGGGTGTTGGTGGAGAACTGGAACTGGTATTTGTGCTCCTTGAGGCTGATGACCATGGAGATGGCGGCGGCGAGCATGTAGGGATAGGGGCTGAACAGCTCGGCGCGCTTGTGCATCCAGAGACTTATGACGACGGGCGAGCCGACCAGAACGGCGGTGTTGACGACCGGGATGAGGAAGAAGATGAAGCGCTCGGAGTAATCGTAAAGTCGGCTGAGACCGGGCCAGTCGCCGCGGCCGAAGAGGGTGGTGATCTCCGCGCCCATGGATTGGGTGAAGATGGCGAGGATCTGGCGGCACATGGAGAAGACCAGGCGCATGACGATGAAGCCGGCAACCGCGACTGGACCGAGGACGCGCTGGAGGATGACGAGAGGCGCTTGATAGGCGAGGAACGTGCACATGGTGAGCAGGCCGAAGTAGCCGCTCGGCTTGAGGATGTCCTTAGCGGCGGCGCCGTCCCATTCGGTGAGACTGGGGAAGACTTGCGGAGCGGTGCGCTTGAGGTCGGCCAGGACGCAGGCGATGGCGGTGAGCATGGTGAGGACCTGGACGCCAGCGAGCACGGGGAAGGGCATACGGAAGGCGACCGCGGCGAGCAGGCAGAGGCTGGTCAGAAGGGCCTGGAAGTTGTTCCAGTAGGCTCCGCGATGCGCCATGGCCACGCCCATGAAGATGCCGGATAGGTAGCCGTTGAGGATGTTGAGGAGGACCTGGCAGGCGAGCAGATAGGCAGTTAGCTGGGCGGCGCGCGGAGTGAGGTCGAGCTTGAGCCACTGGTCGACGGGGAGGAGGAAGACAACGGTGGCAAGCAGCATGGCGGTGAGGATGACGCCGAGGAGGAGGCGGAGCGCGGTGGACTGGCGGAGTTTGTAGCCCTCGATCTCGCCGCGTCCCCAGCGGACGGCGAGATCCTGGTTCATGTAGGTTTGGACGCCGAAGTTGAGTATGCCGAGGGCGGCGACAGCTCCGGAGAGGACGCCCCACTCGCCGAAGCCGGCGGTGCCATAGCGGCGGAGGAAGACGGGCGTGAGGACGAGTTGCTGGACGACGGTGACGCCGCGTCCGGCGATCATGGCGCCGAGGTTCTTGAGGATGCGGGAGAAGACGGCCATACGGGAACGGGAGCTCCGATCTTTCTGGCGAGAGCGACTCCTTGCATTCTATGTGGCGCTCGGATGGTGGCTGCTGCCCCGGGCTGGCCCCTCCCCCAGGTCGGTGGATACCTTGTAGAGAAGATCTCTGGAATCAGAGACTTCCGCGGGGTGGTGCGCGGTAAACCACTCATTCCGAAAGATTTGTGAACAAATTACCTGGAATGAATGAGTTACAGTGCACTGCCCGGAGGGGGACTGATGCGTTGCCCTGCGATCTGTTTCCATTGTAGAGAGTCCGAGAAATGGATACGCCATGAGGGGCGAAATTTCTGCGCGGGTGGACGTGCAAACCGGATTGGATGGGCAGCATCAGAGACTGTAACGAGGTGAGCTATGAACGATTCGAGCACGAACGAGCAGATTGAGACGCTGGATACGACGACGACGGCCGAGACGGAAGGCGAGAAGATTGACCAGGTTGCCGACGATGCGGCGGGCAAGGGGATCCGGCTGGAGCACAAGCGTGAGGGTGCGCGGACGCCGGGTGGGGTTTCGGGCGTGGATGGTGGGTTGTTTACGAAATAACGGTAGTTGCGTTTGGTTTGTGAGGGGGTCCGCTTCGGCGGACCCCTTTGCGTGTGTGGGGGGTGTATTTTGCCAGTGAACGTCGTGGGGGACACGACGTTGGGGGCCGGCACGGTCTCAGACGTTGAAACGGCGGCGGACGACGGAGAAGAGGCCGAGGGCGCCGGTGCCGAGAAGGGCGAGAGAGGCGGGCTCGGGCGTGGTGGTTTCCGCGACCGAGGTTCCGCTGTAGACCTGGTTGCTCGAGTCCTGGTAGAAGAAGGATCCGCCTGTGTAGCCGACGAGCGAGCTGACGCCAAGGCTGACGGTATCCGCAGGATTGCCGGACGATTCCAGGTGGACCGCGGAGCCGTCGACGGTGAGGATGTAGTCGGTGCCGGTCGTGGTATGGATGACGGCGAGACCGTGGACGGTCTTGGTGCACCGTGGACTGCCGTAGGGGGTGCACCCGGTGAAGGTGTGGCTTCCGGTGAGGTTGAACGCGGAGACCGTGTCGGGAGAGAGATCTGCCGTTCCGGTGTAGACCTGGTTGGAGGAATCCTGGTAGAAGAAGGCACCGCCGGTGTAGCCCACGAGGGACGCTCCGCCGAAGATGGCGGTCCCTGCGGGGTTGCCGCCGGTGTCGAGGTGGGTTGCGGCTCCGGCAAAGGTGAGGATGTCGGGGGTGCCGGTGGTGGTATCGAGGAGAAGGATGCCGGTGTCGGTCCTGGTGCAGCCGCTGCCGGAACACTGGGGAAAGGTATGGCTGGCGGAGAGGTCAAAGAGGGAGTACCCGTCGGCGTGGGCGAGGGTGGGCAGGCAGGAACATGCAGACAGAGCAGCAAGGGGCAACAGACGCACGGGGCACCTCAGGGATTGTTGGGACAGGACTCAACGTACGCGAGTGTGGCATCGGGCGGCAAGGGTACGGATGGGTGTGCCGTGCGGGGTTAGGGGCGGGCGGCTGGGGGAAGGCCGTACTCGGTGTGGAGGTGGATTTGCCAGTGGGTATCGTGGCGGACCCAGACGGTGGTGGCGTTGACGTCTTCGGACTTGGTGGCTCCGTTGCAGGTGGGGGACTCGGTGGCCCGGTAGACGACGGTGGCGATGTCGGGGGTGATGAAGGTGACCTGGGGCGAGACGAGGGTGACGGGTGAGAGGGTGCACTTGGCGAAGAAGAATTTCACGAAGGCGAGGACCTGGTCGCGGTTCCAGATCTTCTGTTCGACGTTGGTGAAGTCGGGGGTGAGTTGGAGGCCGAGCGCGGCGGTGTTGCCGGCGGTGTAGTTGGTCCAGAAGAGATTTTCCTGGGCGATGATGTCGTCGGGCTTGGCGGGGGATTGGGCTAGGGCTGGGGCGAGAAGGAGGAGTGGGAGGAGGCGGCGCATGGGTGAAGTTTAGCGGGTGGGGGGTGTGGGGGAGAGTGGCGGGAGCGGTTCGCGCTTTGCGCGAAGGCCCACCTTAGTCGCGGTGAGACTGCGCCGAAGATGGGGCACCCTCGGTTTGTGGTTGGGGGAGATGTGGGCCACCCGCCATTTGAAAGAGGAGATCGGGAAGAAACAAGCTGTGAGAGCACCTCGCCCTACTGGGTGCGGTTACAGTGATAAGAACCTAACTCTTTCTGCAACTTCGCAAAGTACTCTTGTAAGGACATAAACCTATCTCGATCCATTTTGTAGTTCAGGACGTCTTGGACCGAGCTCGTCGCATCTGCACGCTTGTCTGCAGCGTTGAATGTGTTTGTAAGATCGCGAAGTTCATTGGGAGTGGGTTGCATACAACTCAATGCATCCTGATTCGCTTTCAAGATTTCAGGGCGGAGCTTCTCATACTCCAACGTGGTTCTCTGATCCGCCTTGATGAACGCATCTGCGAACTCATCAGGAAGCTTTTCCGGTCGTGGTCCGCCTTTAGCCATCATTTGCATACCGAGTGGGCGACCAGCCTCAAGGAGCGAACGACTCCAATCCCCTTGCATCCCTCCACTTATTGCTGACGCATGCTCTATTTCGGCGTATGGACTCAAAGTCTGAACTGAATTGGCCGGATTAGGAGCTGACGCCGGTTGAGCAGGTAAGGGCGTGGGTTGGACGGCCTCGATCTTTACAGATGAGTAGCCCTCTGTTTTGAACTTGTTTCTTAGGAAGATGTAAGCATCGGCTGAGCGGTCAGCAGGCTCAACAAGGTGATGATGATCAGTATTCAAAGCCTTCTTGTCGTCGCATCCACTCGTGGCGCTGTATGAGCCAACAACCTTGAACCCCTTCTCGGACAGTTTCTCGTACGCACAGTAGCGCTTAATCGTGAAGCGAGCATGGGTCCAGCGCTGATCTACATCATGCAGGATGAAGTTGTTCTCGCCTGATTCCAATTCCTTGACAAGAGGGCCTGAGGTGAAGTGCGATGCCCAATTCGCCACGTGAGATCCTTCTTGGGGCGTTCCATAGAGGAAAATCGCTGGCACCTTCTTCGCTAAATCCTCTTTGCTGTAAGTAAGCAAGAATTGCTGGATTAGCAGGCCACCCATGCTATGCCCGACAAAAACGACCTGGCGGTGGCTTTCGAAGACCTCGTCGTTCATAAGTCGATCGAAGATTTGCGTAAGAAGATCGGACATGTTCATGCGTCCGCCTCTGCTGCTGTCGTAACCTGCCACATACACGTCGGTGTTGCCGAACGCCGGATCGGTGTCATCGGCGATTAACTTGGGCCAGTATGCGCCATTGTCTGCATTTCGCCAAACCTCAGGGTTGCTGTCGAGGCCATGCACAAACACGACAACACTCGGATTGGAGCAGCGTTTAACGTAGCCCCCTTTGGGTGAGACTACGTCGGCCGACGGATTGCACTGTGCCTTGAGTAAGGGCATGGTGACGAGCAACAGCAGGACCGCCGGAATGTAAGTCCAGGTGCTCAAAGCTCAGCCTCCAGCCCTCTCGAACTGCATCACTGCAATAACGTTCCGTCTTCGGGTTGGGATTTTGGGTCTTCTGGGGGGATGGTCATGGCGGCGGCGACCTTGTTGTCTTTTTCGAGGTCGAGGAGCTTGACGCCTGAGGTGGATCGGCCGGCGGAGCGGATTTGTTTGGTGTCGATGCGGATGATTTTGCCGAACTGGGAGATGAGCATCATTTCGGTGGTGTCTGGTTGTTCCGCATGGCATCAAGGATGCTCTCGACAGTGAGCCCTGCTTGCCAGGTGGGTCGTTCGGCTGTGTAGTCCCCGCGACCGGAGCCGAAGAGCCGGAAAAAGCGGGCGTAGCCAGCAAGACCAAGTTCACGAGCGAGAACGGCGAAGGCGTGTTGCTCCAGTTGCTCGTCGGACATTTCGGCGATTACGGGTTGCGTTGCCATGTCCCCCTCCGTGCCCACCAGTTTACTGGATTGACGACCTGAAGGCGGGAAGAGATTGCGAGTTGGGTCCCGCGGCGAAGGAAACGATCATCCACCGTAAGCAAAGCGTCGACGTCTCCGGCCTCGCAAGGCGCCAGGTGCAGCGCATCAGAGGCGCCGAGTCCCTCTGATTGTAGAGAGAGGGCGCGGCTTTCGGTTTGCGGGCTTAGCTGCAGGTCCGAACCAACGAAGAGAAGGAGGGCGGACGTCTCGGCCCGTTTTACAGGATCGGGTTGTTGGCGAGCTCAAACCGGAGAACGGAGCTCGCGTTCCACTGTAGGTGGCCCACAGCGACGGCGGTCAGAATCTGTTCGACCGACTCAGCCTCATCGCGAACGCGAGGTTGAGAGGAATGATCGGTAAGGCGGTTGAGAGCGCATGTGTCGAAGTAGATGTTCATACACATGCGCCCGGAAGTCGCTTACTGCAATAACGTTCCGTCTTCGGGTTGGGATTTTGGGTCTTCTGGGGGGATGGTCATGGCGGCGGCGACCTTGTTGTCTTTTTCGAGGTCGAGGAGCTTGACGCCTGAGGTGGATCGGCCGGCGGAGCGGATTTGTTTGGTGTCGATGCGGATGATTTTGCCGAACTGGGAGATGAGCATCATTTCGGTGGTTTCGTCGACGAGCTGGAGGGCGGTGACCTTGCCGATTTTGGGGGTGGTGCGCATGTTGATGACGCCCTTGCCGCCGCGGGTCTGGAGGCGGTAGGCGTCGACGTCGGTGCGCTTGCCGAAGCCGTTTTCGGAGACGGTGAGGATGAGGCAGGGGGTGAGGCCGAGCTTGGCGTCGAGTTTTTCGAGTTTGGCGATCTGGGCTTCGGTGAGGGCGGGGGTTTCGGGGGCGAGGATTTCCTGGCCGTCGGGGGCGTCGGCGCGGGGGGTGATGTCGGCCATGGAGGGGGTGGGGGCGGTGCCGGATGAAGCAGGTCCCCGTTCCGGGGATGACAAGGAGAGAGGCGAAGCGGGGGTGAGGCCGGCTTCGTCGAGGACGGATTCGACCTCGGTGGAGAGGCCTTTTTGTTTGGCGAGCTCGAGGCGCTGGCGGTTGCGGGCTTCGTCGGACGGGGTGACGGCGAGGCCGACGACGAAGTCGGATTTGCGGAGCGAGATGCCGCGGTTGCCGGTGGCGGGGCGTCCCATGGCGCGGAGATCCTGCTCGTTGAAGCGGATGGCGAGGCCGTCGTGGGTGGCGAGGAAGATGATCTGCTGGCCGTCGGTGATTTTGGCGGCGATGAGTTCGTCATTGCTGTCGATGTTGATGGAGATGATGCCGCGAGCCATGACGTTTGAGAAGTCGCGGAGCGGAGTTTTCTTGACGGTGCCGTTCCGGGTGGCGAAGAGGACGAAGTGGGTTGGGTCGTTGAGGTCGCGGACGGGGAGGATGGTGACGACTTTTTCTCCGGGCTGGAGGGCGACGAGCGAGGCCATGGCCTTGCCTTTGCCGGCGGCGCCGATGTCGGGGATCTCGTAGACCTTGAGCCAGTAGACGCGGCCGGTGTTGGTGAAGCAGAGGAGGTAGGCGTGGGTGGAGTTGATGATGAGCTGGGCGACGAAGTCTTCGTCGCGGGTCTTCATGCCGAGGCGACCGGTGCCGCCGCGGCGCTGCTGGCGGTAGATGGAGATGGGGGTGCGTTTGAGGTAGCCGGTGTGGGAGACGGTGACGGCGACCTGCTCGTCGGCGATGAGGTCTTCGAGGGTGAGGTCGGTGGTTTCGTCGAGGATGACGGTGCGGCGGGGGTCGCCGTACTTGTCGCGGATCTCTTCGAGCTCCTTGATGATGACGCGGCGGAGTTTTTTCTCGGAGGCGAGGATGGACTCGAATTCGGCGATGTTTTCGCGGACGGCGCGGAGCTCGTTGAGGATTTCGTCGACGGAGAGCTGGGTGAGGCGGTAGAGCTGCAGTTCGAGGATGGCGTCGATCTGCTTGTAGGAGAGGATGAGGGTGGCGGCGGTGGCGCCGGCGGCTCCGGCGGTAAGCGGGAGGAGGTTGGTATCGACGCCGTATTTGGCGGGGTCGAGGGTGACGCCGGCGATTTCTGTGCCGCGGAGGGTGATGCGGCGGTTGGAGAAGTAGGAGAAGAGGTTTTCGCGGGCGTCGGGGCGTGAGGCGGACTGGCGGATGATGCGGATGACGTTGTCGAGGTGGTCGAGGGCGATCTGCTGGCCGAGGAGGATGTGTTCGCGGTCGCGGGCCTTGCCGAGGAGGAAGGCGGTGCGGCGGCGGACGACGTCGACGCGGTGGTCGAGGAAGGCGCGGATGGCGTGGTCGAGCGGAAGCTCCTTCGGCTGGCCGTTGTGGACGGCGAGGAAGATCATGGAGAAGCTTTCCTGCATTTGGGTGTGCTTGAAGAGCTGGTTGAGGACGATCTGGTGCTCGGCGCCGCGTTTGAGTTCGATGACGATGCGCATGCCGTCGCGGTCGGATTCATCACGGACGTCGGAGATTTCTTCGATGACTTTTTCGGTGACGAGCTCGGCGATGCGTTTGATGAGGGTGGACTTGTTGACCTGGTAGGGGATTTCGGTGGTGATGATGGCCTGTCGGCCGCCGGTGATCTGCTCGACGGCGCATTTGGCGCGCATCATGAAGCGGCCGCGGCCGGTGCGGTAGGACTGGGGGATGTTGGTGCGGCCGTAGAGGTAGCCGCCGGTGGGGAAGTCGGGGCCGAGGACGTGCTCCAGGGCGATGTCGAGGTCCGAGCGGGTGTCGCCTTTTTCTTTGGAGAGGATGGCGATGGCGGCGTTGACGACTTCGGTGAGGTTATGGGGGGGGATGTTGGTGGCCATGCCGACGGCGATGCCGGTTGAGCCGTTGACGATGAGATTGGGGATGCGGGCGGGGAGGACGGTGGGCTCGGTGGTGGACTCGTCGTAGTTGGGGGTGAAGTCGACGGTGTCGGAGTCGATGTCGGAGAGCATTTCTCCGGCGAGCCGGGTGAGGCGGGACTCGGTGTAGCGCATGGCGGCGGGTGGGTCGCCGTCGACGGAGCCGAAGTTGCCCTGGCC
>CAXTEU010000016.1:0-67141 GCA_964243475.1 uncultured Acidobacteriaceae bacterium
CGGCAGGACTGTCGGCGCGGGAACGATCTCCGAAATCATCAAGTAACTTCGAGCGGGCATGCTGTCAGGCCCACTAAGTCTGGCAGCACTATCACGCCGCTCTTTGCATTGGAAGTGAGACCAAGACGATGGCTGGACAAAGAATTCGAATTCGCCTCAAGGCATATGACTATCGCGTCCTCGACACCTCTACTGGGGAGATTGTTGATACTGCGAAGCGTACAGGGGCGCAGGTCGCCGGACCAATTCCACTTCCGACGATGAAGAACAAATACTGTGTTTTGCGCTCCCCCCATGTGGACAAGAAGTCGCGTGAGGCCTTCGAGATCCGAACGCACAAACGGTTGATCGATATCCTAGAACCCACGCAGCAGACGGTTGACGCCCTGATGAAGCTTGACCTCCCGGCGGGCGTTGATGTTGAGATCAAGACAGTGCAGAAGTAACACCGGCAGTGCTAGCGTGGCGCTCGCATGATGAGGAAAGGAAAAGATGTCCGTTTCGGGGATTCTAGGGAAAAAAGTTGGGATGACGCAGATGTTCGACGACCGGGGTGAAGTTCATCCGGTTACCGTGCTCAAAGCTGGACCGTGTGTTGTGACGCAGCTAAAAACAGTGGCCAAGGACGGTTACGACGCGGCGCAGATTGGGTACGTGGATTTCGTGAAGGCCTCAAAGATCAACAAGGCCATGACGGGGCATTTCGCCAAATCCAGTGTGCCACCCGTCCGTGTCCTCAAAGAAGTTTCAGTCGACAACACAGTTTCCTCTGACGAGCAGGGCGAGATCATGAAGGCAGGCGATCGCGTTCTGGTGGACATCTTCTCCGACGATAAATTCGTTGATGTGATTGGTACATCGAAGGGGAGGGGTTTTGCGGGTGTTGTTCGGCGTCATCACTTTGGTGGTGGCCCCAAAGCGCACGGCCACATGTTCCAGGTGCAGGGTTCGATCGGTGCTTCCTCCTTCCCATCACGTGTCTTTCCGGGGCAACGTATGCCAGGCCACATGGGAAACGATCAGGTTACGGTTCGGAACCTGCGCATCCGCGGGATTGACCTGGAAGACAACCTGATCATGGTCGAAGGGGCAGTGCCCGGACCAAGAGACGGGTATGTGCTGATCTCAAAGGCGAAGGCGCCCCCGAGAGAACGTCGTGGATTTGCCGGCGCGTCAACCCTCGATCCGTTGAAGGCCTCGAAGAAGGCTGCTCCCGCCAAGAAGAAATAGATCTAGAGCCGCGTATCGACGGGGTGCGTAATGCGAGCGCCCGGTAGAAAAGAGAAGAGAGATGGCAAACATTAGCGTCGTGAACCTCGGTGGCGAGACGGTAGGAGAAATTCCACTCGCACCTCAGGTATTTGAGGGTGAGGTGAACGAGGCCCTCCTGTGGGAGGCGGTGAAACACTACCGTGCTTCGCTCCGGCAGGGAACAGCCGCCACAAAGAACCGGAAACTGGTGTCGGGGTCCGGCAAGAAGCTTTGGAAGCAGAAGGGGACTGGCCGCGCGCGCGTCGGATCCATCCGATCTCCCCTATGGCGTTCCGGCGGCACTGTTCACGGGCCACAGCCACGGTCTTACGATTACGCATTTCCGCGCAAGAAGCTGTTCGGTGCTCTACGGTCAGCTCTTTCCGCAAAGTTCAGCGAGGGTAAATTGACGGTTGTTGAGTCATTCGAGCTGTCTAGCCCGAAGACACGTGAAGTTCGAGCTGCCCTTAACACGCTCCAGACGGGCAAGACGACGCTGCTTGTGGAGTCGAGCCAGAAACTTGAGGAGAAGCTTTACCTAGGCTCGCGCAACCTGGACGGAGTCGAGCTTGTGCTAAGTTCCGAAGTGCACCCTTACGATCTGCTGCGGTACGAACACGCCGTTTTTTCAAAAGCTGCAATTGAAGCCCTACAGGAGACCCTTGTACGCAACACGCCAAAGCGTACAGGTAGTTCCGAGAAAGAGTTAGTGTGATGCCCACCGTCTACACTGTCTTGCGCCGCCCGCTTATCACCGAAAAGGGTATGGTCGTCAAAGAAACCCAGAATACGCTTGTGTTTGAAGTTGCCCTCAAGGCTACGAAAACCGAGGTCCGACGGGCGGTTGAGTCGTTGTTCAAGGTGAAAGTGGACGGAGTACGGACGGCCACCGTTGAAGGTAAAGAGCGCCGCCGGGGAAAGTTCTCGGGTTACCGTCCGGACTGGAAGAAGGCTTACGTCCGTCTGAAGGCTGGCGAGAAGATGCCGGAGTACCTCGACAGCCTTTAGGGTTTCCCACTCCGACAAACCGGCGCAGGACTTCAAGGCCCGGGAACAGCAAGGCAAGGATACCGACAATGCCGATCCAAACGTTTCGTCCCATTACGCCGTCGCTTCGCTTCGCCACCAAGCTGGTGAACGACGACATCACGACGGACAAGCCCCATCGACCACTCCTGGCGGTGAAGCAGCGCACCGGTGGCCGCAGCTCAACCGGCACACTGAGCATGCGTCACCACGGCGGCGGTCACAAGCAAAAGCTGCGCATCATCGATTTCAAGCGAAACAAGTTCGGCGTTCCCGGCACAGTTGCAACGATCGAGTATGACCCGAACCGGTCTTCCCGTATCGCGCTTGTGCATTATTCTGACGGCGAGAAGCGCTACATCATTCAACCAGTTGGGCTCAAAGTTGGCCAGCAGATCATGAGCGGGCCCGATGCGGACATCCTGGTCGGCAATGCTCTCCCTCTGCGGAACATTCCGGCCGGAACGACGGTCCATAATATTGAGCTACGTCCCGGTAAGGGTGCACAGATGGCGCGTTCTGCGGGCGCGCAGGTGCAACTGGTAGCCAAGGAGGGCGACTACGCGCTTCTCAAGCTGCCCTCTGGCGAGACGCGCCGGGTGCTAGTGGAGTGCATGGCGACAGTTGGGCAGGTAGGCAACACCGACCATGAGAACGTGACCGTGGGCAAGGCTGGCCGGAATCGCTGGAAGGGGATCCGCCCGGCCAACCGTGGCGTCTCGATGAACCCGGTCGACCACCCGCACGGTGGTGGTGAGGGGAAGACCTCAGGAGGTCGTCATCCAGTCACCCCATGGGGTCAGCCGACTCGTGGCTACAAAACGCGCAACAATAAGCGGACAAATACCTTTATTGTCAGCCGTCGTAGTAGGTAATCCGCAACTTACGTTGCTGTCCGAGCAAACGCTCGATCTCATGTTCAGTAGCTGGAGTACAACACCATGGCACGTTCCGCGAAAAAGGGCCCCTTCATCGATGACCATCTTATGGTCAAGATCAATGTGATGAATCAGGCAAACGATAAGAAGGTTCTGCGTACTTGGTCCCGCCGGTCTACCATCCATCCGGACATGGTCGGGCATACGATTGCAGTCCACAATGGACGCAAGTTTATCCCCGTGTATGTCACCGAAAACATGGTCGGTCATAAGCTGGGCGAGTTCTCGGCAACCCGCACCTTTAAAGGCCACTCTGCGCGAGCGACTGAAACTTCAGCAAAGCCCAAGTAACTTGGCTGCCCGCAGACTGTCCGACGATTGAGTAAAAGGAACCTATGGCAAACGCAGTAACACAAACACGAGAGTTTCGCGCGCAAGCCCGCTTCCAGCGCACAAGCCCGCAAAAAGCAAAGCTGGTGCTTGACCTCATCAAGGGTCTTCGAGTGGAGCAAGCGCGTAACACTGTTGCTTTCAGCACGAAGAGGATCGCGCCCGTCGTACTCAAGGCGCTCGATTCCGCGATTGCGAACGCGCGCTATGTTTCTGACGAACAAGGCTTGGACGTCGACATCGACAATCTGTACGTCAAGTCGGCTGTGGCCAACGAAGGTCCGCGAATGAAGCGGATTCGCCCCGCCCCGATGGGACGAGCCTTTCGCTACCAGCGTCGTCTGGCGCACATTATTGTGACAGTCGCCGAGAAGGAAACGACGAGTTCGCACGGGAAAACTGGGTTGGTCGATCAGAGCGCGACCGCCAAGTCAGTGTCTCGAAGACGCGCATCTGGCAAACCGGCACAGTAGAGCCGGCTTGCTGTAACATAACAGTTTTGGTCACACAGTCGCTCCGGCTTAGCCAGGAAGGCTAGAAGGTTGCTGAACATTATGGGACAAAAAGTTCATCCATACGGATTTCGGCTTGGCGTGAATAAGCCGTGGAAGTCACGGTGGTTTGTAGAGCGCGGGTACGACAAGCTTCTGGTCGAAGACGTCAAGCTAAAAGCAGAATTGCGTGAAAAGCTCAAGGCGGCCGGTGTTAGCTCGGTTGAGGTCGAGCGTCCTGGCAACAAGCTGCGGTTGATCATTCGTACGGCTCGTCCAGGCATCATCATTGGGCGAAAAGGTACCGAGATCGATAAACTCAAAGCCGACATTCAGAAACGCACCTCTCGCGAAGTGTTTATCGACATTCTCGAGGTTAACAAGCCGGAACTCGACGCGCAACTTGTCGCCGAAAGCATAGCTCTTCAACTTGAAAAGCGTGTGTCCTTTCGCCGCGCCATGCGCAAGTCGGTTGACTCGGCCCTCCGTTTCGGTTGCAAAGGGATCAAGGTACGCGTTTCGGGACGTCTGAACGGTAACGAGATCGCGCGCTCCGAATGGTACCTTCAAGGCCGCCTGCCGCTACACACCCTGCGGGCGGATATCGACTACGGATTTGCTGAGGCCCACACGACTTACGGAATTATTGGTGTGAAGACGTGGGTGTATCGCGGCGATATCTATGAACAGCGGAAGCGTCGGGAGCAGGTCACTCCTGCTGGAACCACGGCGGGCGTCTTCCAGTCGTAGATTAGTTCTAGGAATCAAGGTGTCAGAGACGGTGAAGCCGACTGCTGCCGATCTGCCGATCTGTTGAAGTGTAGAGGATTTTTGTATGTTGATGCCCAAGAAGGTGAAGTATCGCAAACAGCAGCGCGGCCGAATGACCGGTAAAGCGTGGCGTGGTTCCGACCTGTCCTTCGGCGATTTCGGTCTGAAAGTGATGGAGTGCGGCTACATCACAGATCGTCAGATTGAGGCAAGTCGCATCGCTATGACACGCTTTATCAAGCGTGGCGGCAAGGTCTGGTTGAGAATCTTTCCGGATAAGCCGATCACAAAGAAGCCGGCTGAAACCCGTATGGGAAAGGGTAAGGGTGCCCCGGATCACTGGGTTGCCGTAGTTCGACCAGGAAAAATCCTGTTCGAGATGGAGGGGGTGAGCTCCGAAGTCGCGAAAGAGGCAATGCGCTTGGCGTCGCACAAGCTCCCTTTGAAGACATCTTTTGTGGAACGCCCTGGAGTGCGCGCCGTCGTCGCGACCAAGTAAATGCAACGTCGCCCAACTTAGGAGCGGCAATGACCGGAGGGGAGAAGAGCATCATGGATACAGCAAGCATTCGAGGTCTCTCAGACAACGACATTGAGACACAGCAAGCTAAAGTGGGTGAGCAGTTGTTCCGTCTCCGATTCCAGAAGGGTCTGGGCAACCAGGAGGGGATCAAGGGTATGCGCTCGCTCAAGCTTGACATAGCTCGTCTCCAGACGATCGAACGGGAGCGCGCTCTCGCTGCGGAGCGTGAGGCGCATTCCGCACCAAAGCCGGCAGTTCCAGTGGCGAGCCAGCGTACGGCTCGCAAGAGAGCGAAGAGGAATTAGACCATGCCGGAAGCGATTAGTACCCTAGCAGCGAATACACCTGAAATGCACACCAGCCACCGCAACGAAAAGGTGGGCCTAGTCGTTTCGACCAAGATGCAAAAAACCATCGTCGTTGAGATTGAAATGCGGAAGGCGCATCCGAAGTACAAGCGAGTGATGAAGTCGAATAAAAGGTTCTATGCTCACGACGAACAGAACTCCGCGCGTGTCGGCGACGTCGTTCGGATTCGTGAGGGTCGGCCTTTGTCAAAGCTGAAGCGGTGGTCTCTGGAGGAGATTGTGCGTCGCAGTTCGCTCGCTCAAATTCCGGATGTGATTGCGGATGTGGACGACCGCAAATAGGGAGTGAACTGGCACTGGAATGGGAAGCGTTTGCGGTATGTGCCGCAAGGGAGATTCGATTATGGCAGTACAGATGCGAACGATTCTGGATGTTGCCGATAATTCCGGCGCGCGGAAGCTCCAGGTTATCCTTCCACTTGGCGGAGGGCTAGGAAAGATTGCGGGTCTCGGCGACGTAGTGACGGCTGCGGTGAAGGAAGCGTCGCCTGACGGCACAGTGAAGAAGGGCAAGGTGGTCAAAGCGGTTATCGTCCGTACGCGCAAGGAAGCACGCCGACGCGACGGAACCTACATCCGGTTCGATCAAAATGCAGCCGTTGTCATCAATGACGCGATGGAGCCAGTCGGCACGCGTGTATTCGGACCAGTGGCTCGCGAACTGCGCGAGAAGAAGTTCCTGAAGATCGTTTCCCTTGCTCCCGAAGTGATCTAGGAAAAGTAATCGACGCTTTACCCAACAGCGGACTCCGGCTCCGCCGCAAAGCAAGATGGCCGAGGTAGGAGGCGAAAGAGTATGGCAAGTCAAATCAGACGAAATGATCAGGTTGAGGTAATTGCTGGAAAGGATAAGGGTAAGCGGGGGAGGGTCCTTCGGGTGCTAGCGGATCGAAGCCGCGTTCTGGTCGAACAGGTCGGCATGATCAAGAAACACCGGAAGCCGGACCCGCAACGGAATGTCAAGGGCGGCATCGCCGAACAAGAGTCAACGATCCATCTGTCGAATGTGATGTTGGTGGACGTGGAGGGTAACCGCACCCGGGTTGGCTCACGCATCGACGACGACCGCAAGGTCCGCGTTTCGAAAAAGAGTGGAAATGTCGTCCCCGAGAAGAAGTAGCAGGTCAGATACGCTTCGTTGAAGCCCAGCAGACAGCCCACGTAACGGTAGACGGGACAAGCCCACTCCGGCGCCGTGGAGAAAAGAGACGGAACAATGGCAAGATTTCGAGAAAAGTACAATACGGAGATCAAGCAGAACTTGGCCAAGGAGCTCGGCATTTCCAACGTCATGGCTATCCCGAAGCTCGAAAAAATCGTGATCAACATGGGGTTGGGTGAAGCGACTCAGAACGTCAAGATCATGGATCCATTGATAGCGGATTTGGCCTCGATTGCTGGACAGAAGCCAGTGACGACCAAAGCAAAGAAGTCGATTGCGGCGTTCAAAGTTCGTGAAGGTATGCCGATCGGGGCGATGGTGACCCTGCGCGGGAACGCGATGTATGAGTTTTTGGATCGATTGATCTCGATCGCGCTTCCGCGGGTGCGTGACTTCCGCGGAGTTTCGGCAAAGAGTTTTGACGGTCGCGGCAACTACACCCTCGGCCTTCGAGACCAGCTGATCTTTGCGGAGATTGATTACGCCAAGGTCGACAAGCTCAAAGGGATGAACGTCACCATCGTGACCACGGCGAAAGACGATACCGGTTCCCGGGCCCTGCTCCGAGGATTTGGCATGCCGTTCCGGCAGGGCGCCTAGACAATCTGGTAACATCATAGTTCGGCTATTTAAAGGATCGTAGAGACATGGCAACCACGGCAAAGCGCGTCAAGGACGCAAGAAAACCCAAGTTCAAGTCGCGCCAGCACAACCGGTGTCAGCTGTGTGGCCGTCCACGCGCGTTCCTCCGCAAGTTTGGCGTGTGTCGTCTGTGCTTCCGCGGCCTCGCACTAAAGGGCGAAATTCCCGGTGTCGTGAAATCGAGCTGGTAAGCGGAATGTGGTCTCGCTTGGGCCCCAACGTAGTTGTATAAAGGCAGCACAGCATTCTCGCAGGTTCCGCGGAGACACCGCGGAGAACGGAGAATGAGGGAGAAGTATGAATCTTACCGATCCAGTATCAGACTTCCTTACTCGCATTCGGAATTCCATGCGCGCTCACCATCAGAAGCTGGATGTTCCTGCCTCACGACTGAAGGCAGAAATCGCCCGGATCTTGAAGGAGGAGGGCTACATCGCAAACTTCAAGGCGACCGAAGAAGCGAACCAGAAGGTGATTCGGGTGTATCTGAAGTATGGCCCGAATAACGAAGCTGTGATCCGTGACCTGCGTCGTATTTCTCGGCCTGGCTGTCGGGTGTATCTCGGTCGCGATGAGATCCGACGCGTCCAAGGAGGCCTCGGCATCTCGATCATGACGACGCCGAAGGGTGTGATGACGGGACGACAGGCTCGCCGCGAAGGTGTTGGCGGTGAAGTGTTGTGCGAGGTCTGGTAGCTTTAGGTTCGCTCCATCGGCAGCAGCACTCAACGATGCGATTTGTCCGCTGCAGTGGAACGGTGAGGGTAGATTCTCGCCGGGACTCGCAAGCGCTAAGGAAATAGGCTGTATGTCACGTATAGGAAAAAAACCGATCCCCATGCCCCCGGGCGTCAAGTACACCGTCTCCGGGAACACCGTCCTTGTGGAGGGCCCCAAGGGAAAAGTGAGTGCGCTTTTGCCCACTGGCATCTCGCTGAGTCAGCAGGGCGGCATGCTGCTTGCCGAACGGCAGAACGATTCGCAGGCTGCCATCCACGGCTTGGCTCGTGCCCTTGTCTTCAACGCCGTTGAGGGTGTCACCAATGGATGGAAGAAAGAACTTGACGTGGTTGGCATAGGGTACCGCGTTGAGGTAAAGGGGAAGAGCATGGTCGTCTTCACTCTCGGGTACTCCCACCCGATTGAGTTTCCCCTGCCGACGGGCATTGACGTGGTCATCGATCCCAAGCAAACCCATCTGACCGTCTCCGGAATCGATCGGCAGAAAGTCGGTCAGGTCGCTGCCGACATGCGCGCGTTGCGCAAGCCCGACCCGTACAAGAACAAGGGTGTGCGATACACCGATGAGAAACTCAAGAAGAAGGTCGGCAAGACCGGAGCGAAGTAGTTTCTTCTCTGGAGCCCTTAGGACTTCAGATAGCGTCAACCGAACGTCTGCCGAGGGGCGGACGTCTTTAGGAAAGGACCTTCCATGATCAACCCTCGTCAGCGTAACGTGATTCGTAAGCGCGTCCATACTCGCATCCGGGAAAAAGTGGCAGGCACTGCACATCGGCCTCGCCTGAATGTATACCGGTCGTTGAACCACATCTACACGCAGCTGATTGATGACGCAACCGGCGTAACTCTTGCCTCCGCTTCAAGCATGCGGAAGCGAGGTGAGGAAGCCGCCTCAGGAGGAAACGTCGCAGCCGCGGCGACGGTCGGCCGCCTGATCGCTGAGCGCGCGAAGGAAAAGGGCGTCACCCGGGTGGTCTTTGATCGTGGAGGGTATCTCTATCATGGCCGCATCAAGGCGCTGGCCGAAGCGGCCCGTGCAGCTGGACTTGAGTTCTAAGGTCTCCCAACCCCGTACGGGGAGAAAGTAAAACAGGCATACATCTATGGCATTGGCGCGAAAGAAAGTCGACGCGAACCGGCTCAACCTTAAGGACC
This sequence comes from uncultured Acidobacteriaceae bacterium, assembly GCA_964243475.1. Lineage (GTDB taxonomy): Bacteria > Acidobacteriota > Terriglobia > Terriglobales > Acidobacteriaceae > Edaphobacter. The sequence continues at coordinate 9,399 of CAXTEU010000016.1, forward strand.
AGGTGGTCTCCATCAACCGGGTCACGAAGGTCGTCAAGGGTGGTAAAAATATGAGTTTCGCTGCGCTCGTGGTGATCGGAGATCCCGCCGAGGGTGTTGTCGGCTACGGCTCGGGCAAGGCAAAAGAGGTACCGCAGGCCATTCGCAAAGGGATTGAATCCGCAAAGAAGAACCTAATTCGCGTAAACCTTACGCAAACGTCCATCCCGCACCAGGTGCTAGGCCATTTCGGAGCCGGACAGGTGATGCTAAAGCCAGCTCCGGAAGGAACAGGCGTGATCGCCGGCGGCACCGTTCGTGCGGTGATGACCTCGGTGGGTATCCAGAATGTGCTCACCAAAAGTCTCGGTTCGGCAAATCCGCACAATGTAATTAAGGCAACTTTTGATGCGCTCCTGCAACTCCGCGATCGGGCAGAGGTTGCCGGGCTTCGCGGAAAGAGTGAAGACGAGCTGCGGTTCAAGCCGAAAGGAGCATAGATATGGTAGACGTGTCGACGGCAACCATCAAATTGCAATACTTCCGATCCATGATCTGTACGCCTCAAAAACACAAGCTCGTGGTCAAGGGTCTTGGGTTTACCCGGCTGAATCAGGTTGTCGAGCGCGAAGACACGCCGTCCATTCGCGGCATGGTGAAGAAAATCCCCCACTTGGTCCGCGTCCTGGACTAGAGCAACACCTGCCCCCCGGGGCTCTTACATGCGAGTCGGCAGACCAAATGTCCGCCGGCGTTATAGCGAGGCCATACATGGCACTGAATTTATCGAATCTGCGGGCACCGAAGAAGGCCAACGAAAAGAAGAAGCGTGTCGGCCGTGGTATGGGATCGGGCATGGGAAAGACGTCAACCCGCGGCCACAAGGGACAAGGTTCCCGGTCTGGATCCTCCCTGATGCGGGGCTTCGAGGGTGGTCAAATGCCGCTTCATCGTCGTCTGCCGAAACGCGGCTTCACCAATATCTTTCGGGTCGAGTACACCGTCCTCGGCTTGGACCGGATCGCCGAGGTCGTTGCGCAGCACCCCGAGCACGCAGAGCTAACCCATGAGAAGCTCGTGTCGTTGGGTCTTCTGCGAAAGAAGGGCGGCCTGATCAAGGTTCTGGCGAACGGCGGACTGACGTCCGCCGTAACGGTGCACGCACATAAGTTCTCGAAGTCCGCCAAGGAAGCCATCGAAAAGGCCGGTGGTCAGGCCATGGTCATCGGAAGTGCAGTGCCGGCGACGCAGGTCTAGCAGGCGCGCGTGCGAGGTCGGTCCCGCCCCGCTCAACCTTAGTGCATGAACCGGCCCCTCAAGCGCTTGAGGGGCCTCTGTTCCTGAGGATCCAGACCCAATGTTCGAGAAGTTCGCCAACATTTTCCGCATTCCCGATCTCCGTAAGCGCGTCCTCTTTACGTTAGGGCTGCTAGCCGTGTATCGCATTGGCGGACATATCCCGACGCCCGGTATTAATGCCGATATGCTGTCGCAGTTTTTCAACCAGAACTCCGGCTCCGCGCTCGGCCTGGTGGACCTCTTCTCTGGTGGCAACCTGCGCCGCCTTACAATCTTTGCCCTGGGCATCATGCCGTACATTACGGCGTCCATCATCTTCCAATTGCTGACCGTCATTTATGAGCCGCTTGCAAAGCTGCAGAAGGAAGGTGAGCTCGGGCGTCGCAAGATCACACAATGGACGCGCTACGTGACCGTGCTGCTCGCATTGGTGCAATCCTTCTTCATCTCGCTGACGCTAACCAATACCTCCACCGGCTCCTCCATGGTGACCATTCCGAAGGGGTACTTTGTTCCGCTCTGCGTCATCACGCTCACTGCCGGGACTGCGTTTATCATGTGGCTGGGCGAGCAGATTACCGAGCGCGGCATCGGCAATGGCATGTCGCTGCTGATCTTCACCGGCATCGTGGTCGGCCTGCCTCGCGGGATTCAGGAGCTCTATGACAAAGCAACGACCAGCGCCTGGGGAGCGTTCACGCCGATTGCCATCCTGATCCTGGTGCTCGGGATGGCGGCAGTGGTCGCATTTATTGTCTACGTGGAGCGCTCCGAGCGTCGCATCCCCGTCCAGTACGCTAAGCGTATGGTGGGTCGGAGCATGATGGGTGGTCAATCGACGCACCTGCCGCTCAAAGTCAACTCCGGTGGCGTGATGCCGGTCATCTTCGCTTCTTCTATTCTTTCGGCGCCGCTTCTGTTCTCTCGCGCGTCCGTCTTCGGCTACTCCTTTGAGAACAGCGGATTCTTCGGCCCCATGTTCCGCGCTCTGGCTCCAGGGGAGCCGTGGTATGTGCTGCTGTACATCGTTGCAATTGTCTTTTTCGCCTATTTCTACATTTCCATTGTCTTCCGGCCTGACGATATTGCTGACAACATGCGGAAGTACGGTGGGTTTATCCCGGGTATCCGGCCGGGAAAGCGCACTGCCGATTTCATCAATGACGTCCTCAGCCGCATCACGCTGGTTGGCGCCGTGTATCTCATCATCATCTCCATCATTCCAATGTTCCTAATTAGCGGAATCCACTTTAATCATCTTCCGCTACTTGGCCCGGTGTTTGATCGCCTTCCCAGCTGGATGACCAACGGGTTGGGGGTCAACTTTTACTTCGGCGGCACGTCGTTGCTGATCGTTGTTGGCGTCGCCATGGATACAGTGCAGCAGGTCGAATCTCAGCTCATCATGCGCCACTATGACGGTTTCACTCCCAAGTCTGGTCGCATCCGGGGCCGGCGAAGCTGGTAGCGCCGACCTTGCTGCGACTCCACCGCCGACACGGCCACACCTACGAAGGACTCGAGTTTGACTGACCAGCAGCACGACACCCCTGTTCCGGCTCCGGTAGACTTCCTTCCCGGGCCGGTTCTTCTTCTTGGCGCCCCCGGGGTCGGAAAAGGAACCCAGGCGCAACTGCTTATGCGGTCCTTCGGTATACCGCAGATCTCGACGGGTGATCTCCTACGCCAGCACGTGCAAGAGGGGACGCCGCTCGGTCGCAGCGCCAAGCTTCTCATGGACCAGGGGCAACTCGTTCCCGATCACATCGTGAACGACATGGTCGCCGAAAGGCTGCAGCAGTCGGATGCCTCTGCCGGCTATATTCTCGATGGCTTTCCGAGAACCGAGGCACAGGCTCAATGGCTTGATCAGGCGCTACCCGGGCTTCCGCACGCGCTGCCGCTGATCGCGGTACGCATCCACGTCGCCACGGACAATCTGCTCCGCCGCATCACGGGTCGCCGCACGTGCCCGATCTGCAAGCGTATTTACAACACTTACTCCCACCCACCGGCAGTTGAGGGTCTCTGCGATCACGATCAGACTCCGCTCATGCATCGGTCCGACGACACGGTTGAGGCCTTCCGTGAGCGCATGGCGGAATATGAGAAGAAAACCGCGCCCGTTATCGAGCACTATCGCCGGCAGGGCCGCTTTCGCCAGATCGACGGTACCGGCAGCCTCCAAGCAGTTGAATCCGGCATTATCGCGAGCTTGCAGGAGCTTCGTTCCGAGTCGCTGGCGGCAGCGGCTGAGCGAGGTCGGTAGATGGCCATCATGATTAAAACTGCAGCGGAGATCGAGAAGATGAGAGCCTCCGGGAGAATCCTGCGGCAGATTCATGAGGCGATCGCTCCTGTTGTCCACCCAGGGGCCTCGACAATGGATCTCGAGAATGCCGCGAATCAAAAGATCGCCGCATTTCCCGGTGCGACCGCCGCATTTAAGGGCTATCACGGCTACCCAGCGGCACTTTGCACTTCCGTCAACGAGGAAGTGGTCCACGGCATCCCCTCAGAAAAGCGGGTCCTCCGATCAGGGGACATCGTTTCGATTGACTGTGGTGTGATCCTCGACGGCTTTTACTCCGATGCGGCTGTCACCTACGCCGTCGGTGACGTGTCAGCGGCGACCGAGCGGCTCCTGCGAACGACGCGTCAGTCACTCGATGCAGGCATCCAAGCCGCCCAGGTGGGCGGCCGGTTGGGCGACATCTCCGCCGCTGTTCAGCACATTTGCGAAGCAGAGGGGTTCGGCGTAGTCCGCGACTTCGTCGGTCATGGGATCGGTCGCGCGATGCATGAAGACCCGCAATTACCGAATTTCGGACTGGCCGGGAAAGGTCCTCGTCTAAAACCCGGCATGGTGCTTGCCATTGAGCCGATGGTCAATCTCGGCTCGCCTGAGGTGCGCGTTCTCAAGGATGGCTGGACTGCCGTGACCGTGGATCGAAGTTACTCAGCTCACTTCGAGCACACCGTTGCAGTTACCCGGGATGGGCCACAGATCCTTACGCTCTAGCAAAGATCTGTCACTTACGGTAGAATCACAAATGGTTCCGTTACGGTGAATACTGTGTCCCGACCAAAGTGGGAGAACGGCGGGCCAGATTGGTTCTTTGCATAAAGGAGAGCGTTTGTCGAAGGAAGATGCAATTGAAGTTATGGCAACGGTAGTTGAAACGCTGCCCAATGCGATGTTCAAGGTAGAGCTCGAAAACAAGCACCAGGCGCTCGCTCACGTTTCCGGACGCATGCGCAAAAATTTCATCCGTATCCTCCCCGGCGATCGGGTAGCCATTGAGCTTAGTCCCTACGACCTGAATCGCGGGCGGATCGTGTATCGGTACAAGTAGCCGAGAAGCTTTTAGGTATCAGGTCAGTCTCGTGGCCTTATGCATACACTTTATCGATTGCCAGCTTGGGATGTCCCTGCTCAAAGCAACGTTATAGATAGGAGTCTCATGAAGGTTCGTGCATCCGTGAAGAAAATCTGCGACAAGTGCAAGGTCATTCATCGTCGCGGTGTGGTTCGCGTTATCTGCGAGAACGCAAAACATAAACAACGCCAGGGCTAACGCCTTGGTGCGTTGGAGCCGTCGGGCGAGTTAGCCGAAGTCAAGGCTTGCGATGAACCTGGCGGAAGATCTCCAGAACGTTCAACCCCGCCCTTGGCGAAGCCAAGGGACACAGCAAAGGACAGGCCAGCATGGCACGTATCTCCGGAGTCGATGTGCCGAATCACAAACAGGCACGCGTCGGCCTCACCTACATTTATGGCATCGGGAACTCCCGCTCTGCACGCATTCTCGCAAAGGCCGGCGTCGATCCGCTCGCAAAGATCGGGACTCTTGACGAAGACCAACTCAACAGCATCCGCAACGTGATCGAGCAGGAGGGCCAGATCGAGGGGGACCTCCGCAAAGATGTGTCACTTAACATCAAGCGACTGATTGAAATTCAGTCCTACCGCGGTCTTCGCCACCGGCGCTCGCTCCCAGTCCGCGGCCAGCGAACCCACACCAACGCTCGTACCCGCAAGGGCCCTCGCAAGGGCACTGTCGCCGGGAAGAAGAAAGCGACGAAGTAGATTATGGCGAAGACCCAAAACAAAGGCACCGGTGCCAAAGCCGGAAAAAACAAAAAGTTCAAGAAGCGTGAGCGGAAGAACGTTCCATTTGGCCTCGTGTTCATTCAGGCCAGCTTCAACAACACGATCGTTACCATTACCGACCAGGTCGGCAACACGCTTTCTTGGAAGAGCTCCGGCTCGCTCGGTTTCCGAGGTTCCCGTAAAGGCACGCCGTTTGCCGCACAGCAAGCCGCCGTAGGTGCTGCAAACGCGGCACGCGATCACGGTCTACGATCAGTTGATGTGCGGGTTTCCGGTCCTGGCTCCGGCCGCGAATCGGCCATCCGCGCCCTCGCCTCGGCGGGCATTGAAGTTCGTTCCATCCGTGATGTTACGCCAATGCCGCACAACGGATGCCGTCCGCCTAAACGCCGTCGTGTCTGACGGATCACGTTCTGTGCCCTCATGCAGCAGCCGGAGCAGATTAGAACGTCATTCCACATGGTCGTTACACCTCGGCACCAAGGCAACAAGCGTACTGGTTCCGAGTGGATCGCGATGAAGCGCAACAGCGTGTAAAGCGATCGACATCTGAAGCTAGGAGATACAGAAATGGCACGTTACACAGGTCCTGTCTGCCGCATGTGCAGACGCGATGGAACAAAGCTTTTCCTCAAGGGCGCGAAATGCTTCACGGAAAAGTGCCCCGTTGAAAAGCGTAACTTTCCGCCGGGACAGCACGGGCAGTCCAAGAAGCAGAAAAAAGTTGTCGGCTACGGTCTTCAATTGCGTGAAAAGCAGAAGGCGAAGCGTATCTACTTCACGCTTGAAACGCAGTTCCGCGCCTACTACCAGAAAGCTTCAAATAAGACCGGCGTCACAGGTGAGCTTCTTTTGCAGCAGCTGGAAACTCGGCTGGACAACGTCTGCTATCGTCTGGGCCTTGCCACTTCCCGACGCCAAGCTCGGCAGATCGTTCGTCACGGCCACATCCAGGTGAATGGACGCAAGGTCAACATCCCGTCTTTCCAGTGCAAAGTCGGAGATGAGATCGCCGTGCGCGAAGGCTCCAAGCAGCTGGTCGTGCTGGAAGAATCCAAGAATTTCGCTTCCGGTCAGCGCTCGGTGATCTGGCTCGACGTCAACCGCGACAATCTATCCGGCAAAGTGCTTGCTCTTCCAAAGCGCGAAGATGTCAACCTGCCAGTCAACGAGCAGCTCATCGTCGAACTTTACTCGAAGTAACAGCTTTCGAGCGTCAGGGGACGAGGGATCGGCCGACGTGGCTGTTCGCCTGGTCCTTAACGCTATGCGCACTACCCGCGTATCGCAACCGCAGTATCGATTGACCGCAAAGTGCTTCGCGGCTTTCGCTAGAAAGGAACAACATGCTCTGGAGAGGTTTTCAGAAACCCAAGCGGCTCGCCGTCGAAAACGAGTCGCTCACCGACGTATACGGGAAATTTTCCGCTCAGCCTTTTGAGCGCGGCTTCGGCACCACGATCGGTAATGCGCTTCGTCGCACCCTGCTTTCCTCAATCGAAGGCGCAGCTGTCACCGCCGTACGTATTGAAGGTGTTCTTCATGAGTTCCAGTCCATCACGGGTGTCGTCGAAGACGCCACCGACATCATCCTGAACCTGAAGCAGATCCCGTTCAAACTGAACGGAGATGGTCCAAAGGCCCTTTACCTTCGCTCCGACGTCGCCGGCGTTGTCACGTCGGGCATGATCGAAGCCGACGGTGACGTTGAAATCCTGGACCCCAATGTTTACGTCTGCACCGTCTCAGAAGGCGGCAAGATTGACATGGAGATGCGGCTCAAGCGCGGTCGTGGCTACGTTTCTGCCGATCGCAACTTCGATGGTGACCTGGGCCTCGGCTTCATCCCCGTCGACTCGGTCCACTCGCCCGTGCGGAAGGTCAACTTCCTCGTCGAAGCTGCCCGGCTCGGACAGATTACCGATTACGACAAGCTGACCTTCGAGATTTGGACCAATGGTACTGTTCTCCCGGCCGATGCGCTCGGCCTCTCAGCCAAGCTCCTCAAGGACCACATGTCGATCTTCATCAACTTTGAAGAGGAGATCGAAGCTGGCCACGACGGGCTGCACGACGGCCCGCAAATCCGCAATGAAAACCTGAACCGCTCGGTTGAGGAACTTGAGCTCTCTGTCCGCAGTTATAACTGCCTCAAGAACGCCAACATTGCCACCATCGGCGAACTCATTCAGAAGACTGAAGCTGAAATGCTGAAGACCAAAAACTTCGGTCGCAAGTCCCTGAACGAGATTAAGGAAATTCTTGCTCAGATGGGCCTTTCCCTCGGCATGAAGATCGACGAGAACGGCAACCCGGTTCCTGGTCCCACTTCGGTCCTTCCCGCCGCAACGCTTGCGGCGAGCTACAACAATTTCGACGATGACGAGGAAGAAGAGGACGAGGACGAAGACCTTATTCTCCCGAACAACGAGCCCGAGAACTTCTAGGACGTGACTGATTCTCGTCCAGAACAGGCCAGATATCGTCAAACACAGCACCGTCCGACTGACGGCAGAAGCCGAGTCGAAGGAGATCCCCCATGCGTCACCGCAACGCCGGTTTTAAGCTCGGACGAAACACCAGCCACCGCCGAGCAATGCTGCGAAACCTTGTTACCTCTATCATTCTGAATGACCGTGTCGAAACCACCATCACCAAATGCAAAGCTTCGAAACCGCTCGTCGAAAAAATGATTACTCTCGGCAAGCGTGGTGATGTGCACGCGCGTCGACAAGCAGCGTCCTACCTGATGACTCCGCAAGCTGTCGACCGTCTCTTTGGCACAGTAGCGCTCCGCTACGGATCTCGCAATGGTGGCTACTCGCGCGTAATTCGGACTGGTCCGCGCAAGGGCGATGCATCAGAGATGGCCTTCATTGAACTTCTCGGCGCGGAACAGGAGTTGAATCAAAAGTCCCAGAAGCGTGCCGAGGCCCGTACGAAGCGACGTGAAGAGTTGCAAAAGCAACTGGAAGATCAGAATCCCGGCGAAGAGCCTGACCCGAATGCCGAGCCGTAGCGAGCGTCAGACAACCGTGTAATTAGAGGGAAGACAGATCCATTGTCTTCCCTTTTGCTTTCTCCAATCCTTTTCTACCCGACGCTGTCTAAAACGACGGCTCGCGTTTCGGTCGCCACGCTTGGTTGCACACACTGCTGACCCCTCCCCGCCACAGCACGCCACCGTAACCGGAGCAGTCGCTTGCATCCTCTAAGCTAGGTGAAGGCTATCGGTCGCTCGTATGCGGGGAGGTCTTTGCCGGCGACTCCTGTTTTGGTTCTTCGAGAGCTCGGGAGAAAAAATCAGATCAGGCTCACCCGTTGCGGCGAATCGCCTCACGCACATTCTGTTCAGCTTCTGTCTTGAAATGCGTCAGGTTATGAACGTCGGCGGCATGCTGCTCGATAATTGGCAGCATTTCATCTTCATCCCTACCATCGAGGCGCCACTCGCAATCGTACCCCACGTCCTTGCAGTGAAACTCCTTCTTCGCATCACTCATCCAGTTTCCCTCGCGCGGCGCTCCGCTCATCTCTGAGATGCGGCCACCGTCTCAACATTTAGCGCCGGATCGCCCACATCAGCCAACTCGCCATGATTGTTCCGCCCACAAACAAGGCGAAGCACAGCGCGCCGAACTGCATCATGAGCCGAGGTCGGGACCGTTGCGTGATCCCGAAGACCACTGACGTGAACAGGGAAAACAGAAGCATGGCGCTGAAGTGCGACATCGTCATAGCGGCTTCCTGCCAATCGCCAGAGAATGCGCGTCGATAGCTGAAATCACGTTCAGCAACCCCGCCACCACGATAAATTTGGTGCCATAATCGGCAATCGCCAGTTGCACGGTGCTCGCGCCCAGATCAAAAATCCGCGTCACGAAGTACATCGCACCCAACCCAAGATCGCCCACAAAATTCAACATGTCGAGCGGATCGCCTGTGTTCGGCAGGTACACCTTGCCCTTTAGAGCGATTCCAATCACAAACATCAGAAAAATCGACAAGAACAGAAGTGTGGCGCGAACCCACCGCCCAAGCAGCAGATGTCCGGCGCCCGGAACCAGCCAACCGCTCACCAAAACCAACGCCGGGAACACCCCCGACCGCCGTTCCCCCTGCATCCTTATCTGTGCCGCTGTCGCCATATATCGCTCACGTTCAGTGTACCAGTCACACGCGCAGCAATCGTTCCTGCACCCTTCCTGTCACCGCCGCGCGACCATGCTGTGTGATCATGTTGACTTCACTTCGGACTCCGAAATCGCCAGGAAAATAAACCCCCGGTTCCACCGAAAAGCATGTGTTCGGCAAGATCCGGCGCTCATCGTGCGTCTCCAGATTATCGAGATGCGCCCCGCTACCATGCAGTTCCGTGCCAATGTTATGCCCGGTCCGGTGCGTGAACCGTTCCCCGTACCCGGCCTGCGTGATTACCTGCCGCGCCGCCTCGTCCGCCTGCCAGCCCGCAATCTCCTCACCTTGGTCAAACGCATGCGTCACCAGCTGCACCGCCGCATCTCGCGCGTCGTGCACCGCGGAAAAGACCGCGACCTCCCGCGCACTCGGCTCTCGATCCACGACCGCGGTCCAGGTAATGTCATACCAAACCGCCTCCGGCCTTCCGGCCAGCTTCGCCCAGATATCGATCAGCACAAAGTCCCCGCGATCAATCGCTCGTGAGCTCTGAGCGGTCGGCTCATAGTGCGAATCGGCGGAATTCGGCCCTACGCTGACATTTGGACCATGTTCGGTCACCATGCCTGACTGCTCGATCGCGTGCGCTAGCCATTGCACCATCGCGAACTCATCAGTGCCGCCGGACCGGACACGCTGCCCGACCTGCTTCCAACCCGCAGCTAGAATGTCGTCAAGCCGTTGCTGCGCCTCATAGTGCGTTGCGATCTGCGCCCCCGTCAGCACTGCCTCAAAGTGGCTTACCAGGTCAGCGGAACTGACGACCTCCTTCCCGAAATCCCGCAGCAACTCCACCGTGCCCGCGTCCACCATCGAGACATACATGATCGCGTTTCGCGGCGAGTACTGCATGGCAATCCGTCGCGCGTTGCCCACCAGAGTCGCCAAACCCGACTCCAGCTCCTGCCACGAGGAATACATCGCCTTCGCTCCTGGCAGCGAGTCCAGCCGACCACTTTCAATCCGATGCACCAGCTTCCCCGGCAGCCCCTCCGCAGGAAGCCAGTAGAACCACCGGCGTGTGACATGCTGCCCCGCGCCCAGCCCTAGGATCCGGTAGGCGAGTGGATCGCGATTGTGGTGATCGTAGAAGAGCCAGCCGTCCACCTGCTGCTCTCGGAGCGCAGCCTGCATCTCGTCGAGGTTCACGCGTCTATCCTACGCGTGCTCGCGGGAGCGTAGTCGTTTCGCAAACAGAAAGGGGAACCGGACCTGAGCCCGGCTCCCCATCGATTCGTGTCGCGGCTTTTTTGTCTAGGCACCCACCGGAGCAGGCGCCTGTGCGGCGGTCGCAGCAGCGGCTGCCGCAGCTTCCTTCCGCACTACAGCCGCATTCCTACCGAGCTCCGCAGCCATCGTCTCCGTGGTGAATGTCTCGATCACATCGCCGACACGGATGTCTTTATGGCCCGCCAGATCGATACCGCACTCCACGCCCGACCGGACTTCAGCGACATCATCCTTGAAGCGCTTGAGAGAGGCAATCTTGCCGCGCCAGACCTCGTTGCCTTCGCGCACCAGCCGAACCTGCTGATCGCGCCGGATCAGGCCGTCGCTCACGCGGCAACCCGCAATTTGACCGACCTTGGTGATCTTGAACACGTTGAGGACCTCGGCCCGTCCGGCGTAGTTCTCTTTGTAGACCGGCTCGAGCAGACCGTACATTGCCTTGGTCATCTCGTCCTGCAGCTCGTAAATGATTGAGTGCAGCCGAACCTCGACGTTCTCGCGGTCCGCAAGGTCCTGCGCCTTACGCTCTGGCCGAACGTTGAAGCCGATAACCACGGCATTGGACGCCGAAGCCAGAAGAATATCCGACTCGGTGATCGCCCCAACACCCGAGTGCAGCACGCGAACACGAACCTTCTCGGTCGACATTTTTTCGAGCGAATCGGCCAGAACCTCGACTGATCCCTGCACGTCGCCTTTCATGATCAGGTTCAGATCCTTCACGCCGGCCTGCTTGATCTGCTCCGCCAGACCCTCAAGCGACACACGACTCGACTTCGCCAGCTGCGCCTCGCGCTCCTTCATCTTGCGATACTGCGCAATGCCCTTGGCCTTGTCGCGGTCCGCCATGACGAGGAAGGTGTCGCCCGCATCCGGCATACCTTCAAGACCAAGGATCTCGACCGGAGTCGACGGCCCGGCTTCTTCCACCGGGCGGCCGCGATCGTCAAACATCGCCCGGATCTTGCCGAACGTGTTGCCGACGATATAGCTGTCACCCGTGCGCAGCGTTCCGTTCTGTACCAGCACGGAGGCCACGGCACCGCGACCACGATCAAGCTTCGCTTCGATCACCGTTCCAACCGCTGGCCGGTCCGGCGTTGCCTTTTGCTCGTTCGTATCCGCAACCAGGCAGATCATCTCCTCAAGCCCATCCAGGTTGATCCGCTTCTTCGCCGAAACCTGCACGAACTCGATGTCGCCGCCCATCGACGTCGCCTGGACGCCGCGTGCAGCCAGTTGCTGCATCACGCGCGAAGCATCTGCCTCAGGCTTGTCGATCTTGTTCACCGCGACGATCATCGGCACCTTCGCCGCTTTCGCATGGTCAATCGCCTCAAGCGTCTGCGGCATAACGCCGTCATCGGCTGCCACAACCACCACAACGATGTCGGTCACCTTGGCGCCGCGTGCACGCATACGGGTAAACGCTTCGTGGCCCGGCGTATCCAGAAACACGATCTCGCGACCAAAGGCCGGCGAATCGGGCTTGGTGATCTTCACCTTGTAGGCACCGATGTGCTGCGTGATGCCGCCGGCCTCGCCCGCCGCCACGTCCGTCATCCGGATCGCATCGAGCAGGGAAGTCTTGCCATGATCCACGTGACCCATGACCGTCACGACTGGCGACCGAACAACTTCGACCAGCCCGGTCGTGTCTTCTAGCAGGCCCTCAATCGCCTCGTTCTCCAGTTGCTCTTCAACCGAGATCACGTCGGCGTCCGCGCCAAACTGCCGCGCGACATCCTTTACCAGTTCGCCGTCGAGCGACTGATTGACCGTCACAAACACGCCCCGCATCAGCAGCGTTGCGATCAGGTCCTTACCGCGGACGTCCAGCTTCTCGGCCAGATCCTTCACGCTGATCCCCTCGGTCACCGTGATCGTTTTGGTGATCGGCAGCGGCTCACGCGACGTGGGCGCCCCGCCAAAACGCGGCGGCGGCGTAAAGCCCTTCATCGGGCCTTCTTTGCTCTTTTCATACCGCTGGCCGCCTCGACGCTGTCCAGGCCGCGCCGGACGCGGAGCTCCAGGCGTTTCACCCGGTCCAGGAAGTAATCCACCCGCTCCCGGAGGTCCGCCCGGCCGTGCCCCAAACCCTGGTCGTGCACCGAATCCCGGTCGCGCACCGCCCGGGGCAAACCCAGGTCGCCCCGGAGCTCCGCCCGGTCCACCGGGAGTCGTCCGCGTCGGGTGCATCGGACGCCGCGCGCCTGGTGGTCCGGCAAACCCGGGCCGCGGCGCGCCGGGTGCGCTACCAACAAACGGAGGCCGTTGCCCCGGCGCTCCACCGGGAGCCTGCGGACGAGGCCGCTCAAAGATCGGCCGCCCACGTTGCACGCCAGGAGTCGCCGGCGGCGCAGTGTAGATCGGTCGTGGTCCAGTCTGCGGCATGATCACGCGACGCACGGGCGCAGCGGCGACCGGAGAAGCCACGGAGGCTTCCGGTGCCAAGGGCGTTGCTGCGGGATCTTCAGGCGAAGCAGTCTGGCTCGCCGGAGGCGGAACGTCCGGCGATGTCTGCGGGGTCACGGGAGCCGTCGTTGGTGCAGAGGGGGCCGCAGCCGCCACAGGGGCCGGCGGTGCAGGCGCAGCAGATGGAGCCACAGCAAGCGGTGCATGTGCGGCCGCAGGAGCCGAGACAGACGCTGCTGGCGGCACGGTCGTCGGTGTCGCGGGACGTGGTGCGGCCGGAGCTACCACGGGTGTCGGGGAAGCTGTCGCGGAGGAGCGCGAAGGCGCGCCAGCTGAGGTGGCGGCGATCACTACCGGACGCTCCGACGCTACGGGCGCACCCTGCGACGGCCGCACAATCACCGGACCCGCCGGCGGTCGGCTGGCGATCGCCGGCGACTGTGGCGGGGCCACAATATTCGCCCCCTGGCGGGGAAGAGGAACAATGCGCCGAGGCGCCGGGGCTCCTGCGGGCGGTGATCCGGCCGGGGTGGGCGACGTTGACGTCGTCGGCGCCATGGGCGGGCGGGGCGCATTGATCATCGGCGTCGTGGGCGTCGGGCGAGCCGAAGCCACAACCACAGGACCGGGCGGACGGACTCCCGCAGCAGCCGGAGGCGCCGTCACCACCGGTGGTCTCGGCGCCGGCGGGGCTGATCGTGCCTCGGCCTCGGCTTGCCTGCGTTCCAGGATCGCTCGCATGGCATCCCCGGGTTTGGCCGCCTTGGACAAATCGATCCTGGGCGCACCGTCATAGGCGGCAGCTGCGGCGCGGGAAGCTGCACCGCGGCTGCCGCCGCCCTGAATGTAGCCGCGAACCTTCTCCGCCTCGTCTGACTCGATCGAGCTCGAGTGCGTTTTCTTTTCGGTCACACCAACCGCCGTCAGCGCGTCCAGGATGGACCTGCTCTTAACCTCAAGCTCTCGCGCCAAATCGTTTATTCGAACTTTGCTCATCCGTCCCTTTTCAGTGCTCCCACGCCGCTAGCTGCTCATATCAGCTCTCCAGGAGGGGAAATCATATTGTACAAAGTTTCGTTGTGGCTGCGGCAAGGTGCGTGCGGCGGGCCGCATCGCACACGGCCGACCCGCCCTAACGACTTCCACGGTCATGCTCGTCGGAGCCGACAACCTCGTCGGAGACTTCCTCGCTGTCAGCTACCAAACCGTCGATCGTGTCGTTTTCCAGCTCAATCTGCTCTTCCCGTGCGTCGGAGTCATCGTTCGCGTCGCTTTCCGACTCCAACTCCTCCTCGGCCGCAATGTCCTCGGTCGAAACTCCATTCAGCTCCTGCGCCTCGCCGAACTCAGCATCTTCGGCCAGAATCTCCTCGGGTGTCTTTGCCATGGACGTTGTCCCCTCCTCTGTGGTCTCGGTGCCTGTCTCGCCCGCCGTCGGATCGGCGCTGGTTTGCTCCGCGCCGGCACCCTCTTCCGCATCTGCTTCAGATGCGGTTGCGGCTTCCGGACGTGTCTCGCCTTCTTCGTATTGGCCGAAGTAGTGCCGCACGGCCGTGGAAATCTTCTCCACCGTTTTTTCGCCGATGCCCGGAACCTCTTCCAGCTGCTCCGGTGTCATGTCGGCAAGCTCTTCAATCGTCGTGACGCCCGCAGCAATCAGCTTCTCCAGAATCTGCTCGCCCAACTCGGTCACCTGTTCGATCGGCGTCGTCGGTCCGCCACTCATGGCGGTCATCTGCTGCTCAACCTCCTGTCGCTTCTCTTCTTCGCTCTTGATGTCGATCTTCCATCCGAGCAGCTTCGCCGCCAATCGAACATTCTGGCCCTTCTTCCCAATCGCCAGCGAAAGCTGCGTGTCATCCACAATCACTTCAATCTGCTTTTCGCTCAAATCCGTGATCGACACACGGCTTACCTTCGCAGGCTGCAGCGCCTTTTCGGCAAAGGTCGTGATCTCTTCAGAAAACTCAATGATGTCGATCTTTTCGCCGCGCAGCTCGCGAATGATCGACTGCACACGCATACCCTTCATGCCCACGCACGCGCCCACCGGATCGACATCCTTATCGCGGCTCATTACCGCGATCTTGGTCCGCTCGCCGGCTTCCCGGGCAATCGCCCGCACCGTTACCGTGCCGTCATAGATCTCCGGCACCTCGCTTTGAAACAGGTTCTGTACCAGCACCGGAGCCGCCCGGCTCACAATCACCTGCGGCCCCTTGGCTGCACGATCCACGCGCAGCAGCACCACACGAACCCGCTCGCCCACGGCAAACTGCTCCAGGCGAGATTGCTCGCGCTTGGGCATCCGCGCCTCGGCCTTGCCTAGGTCGAAGATTACGTCCATCGGCTCCAGCCGCTTCACCGTCGCTGTCAGAACCTCGCCCGCACGGTGGTTGTACTCGTTGAAGACCGTATCGCGCTCGGCTTCGCGCACCTTCTGAAAGATGACCTGCTTCGCCATCTGCGCCGCGATCCGGCCCAGCGGTGTCGTGTCCTTGTAGAACCGCAGTTCGCCGCCAATCTCCACCTCGGGCGCGAGTTCGCGAGCCTGCTCCAGCGTCAGCTGGTTCGCCTCGTCTTCCACCTCTTCCGGAGCGCCTACGACTGTCTTGTACACATACGCCCGAATCTCGCCTGTTTCCCGGTCCATCTCCGCACGCATGTTTTCCTGCGTCTTGTAAAACTTGCGCGTCGCCAGCGCGATCGCATCCTCGACCGCACCAACCACAACGTCCGCCTCAATCCCTTTGTCGCGACTCAGTGACTCGATCGTCTGATACAAAACACTTGCCATCGTCTTTCACCTCTACATCCATTGCTAAAACTGCTTAGAACTCCGCGACCAGGTTCGCCTTTTCCACGTTGCCCAGCGCGATCTCAACCGTGTCCGTTGCCGCCGCCGCAGGCTTCCGGGCTTTTCCCTTCTGCTTGACCGCCGTCAGATTCAGCGTCACGACGTCGTTGGCGAATCCCGTCAGGCGGCCCTTCCAGTGACGATTGCCGTCGACCGGCGTAAACGTCTGCACCTTCACCAGACTGCCGGCAAAGCGCTGGAACTCTTCCGGCCGGCTCAGCTTCCGCTCGATCCCCGGTGACGAAACCTCCAGCGTGTACTCCGCTCCCGGCACGAGGTCTTCCACGTCCAAAACTGTTCCAAAATCCTGAGCAAACGCGGAGCAGTCTTGGTGCGTGACGCCGGAAAGCTGCTCGACCGGAACGCCCTTCGGCAGCTCTGCCGCCGCAGCCTCGTCAGCCTGCGCCCGTTCAGCCAGGGCTGCTCGACCGGCCGCGTCCTTCTCCACAAAGACCCGCAACACGCGCTGCTTGCCCGATCCCTGCAGCTCGACGTCGACGACTTCTAGGCCATGCGACCCGGCCACACGGCTGGCCCTTTCTCGGATTGAATCAATCTGCACTGCCATGAAGCCGGTTCACCATTGCCTCGCCGCCTCAGAGGCCCCGCGGGCGAGCGTGTCCATCGAAAAACATCGCGAGCAAAGAAAAAGTGGGCTTCAGCCCACTCATCTCTTCCGTCCCCTGACCGCCAACACAGGTCGCCTCGGTGAACGGAACAAAATCGTCTCTGGTAATCATACATCCGATGGGAACCGGTATCAATCCGGGGACCTGCCTGGCATCCCTCTTCGGACGCTCCACCGCGCCCGCGTTGCCCTCCCGCTGGCACACCTCTACAATCTGGAGAACCCGTCGCAGGATCCCGCCCTTTGCAGCGCGCTGCTACCGGCCCCAAAAAAGCCATGATCATCCATCCCGTTCCCGAGGCCCTCACCTTTGATGATGTCCTCCTCGTTCCCGCCTACTCCGAGATCGTCCCGACTCAGGTCAGCACCCAAACTCAGCTGACGCGCCGCATCGCCCTCAACACACCGCTCATCTCGGCCGCCATGGACACCGTCACCGAGTCGCGCCTCGCCATCGCCATGGCCCAGCAGGGCGGGCTGGGCGTCATACACCGCAACCTCACCATCGAGCAGCAGGCCGGCGAGATCGACAAGGTGAAGCGCTCTGAGTCCGGCATGATCGTCGATCCCGTCACCATCTCGCCCGAAGAGTCGATCTCCGCTGCCCTTGACGTCATGCGCCGCTTCAAGATCTCCGGCGTTCCCGTGACGAAGGCGAAAAAGCTCGTCGGCATCCTCACCAACCGCGACCTTCGCTTCGTCTCCCGGACTGACATCCCCATCAACGACGTGATGACCAAGAACAACCTCATCACCGTTCCCGTCGGCACCACGCTCGAGCAGGCAGAAGAGATCCTGCACCAGCACCGCGTCGAGAAGCTCCTTGTCGTGAACGACGAGTACGAGCTCAAAGGTCTGATCACCGTCAAGGACATCCAGAAAAAGCTCAAATATCCCAACGCCTCCAAGGACGATCAGGGCCGCCTCCGCGTCGCCGGTGCGATCGGCGCGACGGGTGACTTCCTCGAACGTGCCGCCGAACTGATCAAGGCCCGCGTCGATGCACTTGCCATCGACTCCGCGCACGGCCACTCTTCGCGAGTCCTCGAGGCCGTTGCCGATGTCAAGAAGCACTTCCCCGAGATCGACCTCCTCGCCGGCAACATCGCCACCTACGAGGGAGCTCAGGCCCTGATCGACGCCGGCGCCGACGCCATCAAGGTCGGCATCGGTCCCGGATCCATCTGCACCACGCGCATGGTCACCGGAGCCGGCATGCCGCAGATCACCGCCATCGCCGATGCCGCCCGCGCCGCGGAAAAGGCAGGCATTCCCGTCATCGCCGACGGCGGCATCAAGTACTCGGGCGACGTCAGCAAGGCGATCGCGGCCGGTGCCTCCGTCGTCATGATCGGCTCGCTCTTCGCCGGCGTCGACGAAAGCCCCGGCGAAACCATCCTCTACCAGGGCAGGTCTTTCAAGGCCTACCGCGGCATGGGCAGTCTGTCCGCCATGGCTCAAGGCTCCGGAGAACGCTATTTCCAGAGCAAGGAAGATATGGACCCGCTCGCCACCGAACGCCCCAACCTCACCGCCCGAGAACCCGCCCAATCCAACCGCCTCGCCAAGTTCGTCCCCGAAGGCATCGAAGGCCGCGTTCCACACCGTGGTCCGCTCGAATCCATGGTCTTTCAGCTCGTCGGCGGTCTCCGCTCCGGCATGGGCTATCTCGGCTGCGCCACCATTCGTGACCTGCAGCAGAACGCCCGCTTCGTTCGCATCTCCAACGCCGGCCTCCGCGAGTCGCACGTTCACGACGTCATCATCACCCGCGAAGCTCCCAACTACCACGTCGAGTAAGCGGCGCTCGGCCGATCACGCGGGCAGCGTCGCCCGTCTGCGTGTCGTATCGTCCAGAACCATGGCATCAAAGCGGTGCCGCAAGGCAAAGCCCAGGTCGCGGTAGAGCCTCGCCGCACCCTGGTTTTCTTCGGTCACCGTCAGCGAGATCGCGTTGGTGCGCCGACGGCGAAGCTCTGCCATGCAGTGTCGAAGCAGCTTCCGGCCTAGGCCGTTGCCACGTTCCTTCGGTGCGACGCACAGCTGCGTCACATGCGCCACATCCGGCGCCACCCGGGAGCACAGAACCACCGCCACCGGCGGGCCCGCGGCTCCCTCGGTCAGCACCCAGGAGTTCTCCGCCTCGAACACGCCGCACCCCGGAAACCGCACGATGTTGTGCAGAAAACGAAGCGATCCGTGCAGCGTCCGATACTGGTCGTTGATGCTGGCATCCACATGGCCACGGTAGGCCTCGTGGATCAGCTCGGCCGTCTGCTGGTAGTGCTCGTTCGACCACCGCGTCAGCGTCAAACGTCGACCCGCCACCGCGCGGAACTCGGCACTTTCACCGGTCGCCGGCTCACCTGTCAGATCGCATTCCAGAAACAGCCTCGGATGCCGCCGAAACCCCTCCGGCAGAAAGATCGTGTCCAGCGCGCCGGACTCGTACAGCAGCAGTTGCGACTCGATGCGACCCACCGTCGGGGAAGCGCGCAGGAGCTCCAGCAGATGCTGCAGCAGCAAACCGGTCGTAGCGATGCACGGCGCACCGGCGTCCGTCACCGCGAAAGCATCGCCGACCACCGACTTCTGCGCCTCATACACGCAAAACGTCAAACCGCGCACCTTTCCCCGGTCCAGGGCGACGAACCCCGGCAGCACACGCGAGTCGAGATACTCCAGCAGCAGTTCCGTGGAGCTGCTGTAGTTCCAGCGCAGCAGATGCTGCCAGATCGCCGCCTCCCGCTCCAGCAGGGGTCGCAGCTGCCGCGCGGAAAAGTGCCGCAGATCCAGAACCTCGAGTTGGGTCGCAGTGGTCACGGGCGTCAATGCCTTCGGTCGAGCTTACCGCGAATCCGTGGCGTACGAAACGGCGATGCAAACGTTTACCGTCCGGTCGCCGCCGAAACGCGGTACACCTCAAGACCCTGTGTGTCGAACAGCAGAATGGATTGGTAAACGCGCCCTGCTAACCAGCGATTGACCTCGGCAACCTCGGACGACCGCACCACCAGCAGGTGTTCCTCCGCGGGCACACCATCAAGCGCATAGTGGATGGTTGGCTGGTTCCGATAGAAGGCCAGACCGTAATCCATGTCGCGCCGCACGTGGAGCACAGCGACGGGCCGCACCTCTGGCGCGAGCGTCTGGATACTTTGTGCCAGTGGTCGCGCCGAGTAGTTCAGGTCCAGCTCCCGTCCGTAAAAGCCCAACAGGAACACCATCAGGGAAATCACTGGAAGCAGCGTCGCGTAAAGCACGGTTGGGATGCCCCAGCGTCGGATGATGATCGCAACCGCAAGCGCCATGACAACGGCCGCGCCGGCTGCGGCCGTGAGCCAGAAAGCCGAGGGCACCAGCGTCTCGTACTTCATGTGCTGCGGAGCCAACACCAGCACAAAGACCAGAATGCCGCACATAGCCGCGTGCGCCCACAGCAGCCAGGCCGCAAACCCGGATCTCCGGATGCGATTCAGGTAATCGCCGATCAGAATCGTGATCGGCGGGATCGACGGCAGGATGTAGCCCGGCAGCTTGGACCCTGAGAACGAAAAGAAGAGCACCGGAAACAACGCCCAAAGCACAAGGAACTCCGGAAACGCATCGCCCGCCCGCGTGTGGCCCAGGTAACGCGCCGGCTTGTTGCGCGCCTTCCACTCGGCAACGGATGTCTGGATCGCGTCGACCATGGCGCGGCCCGCCAGAGCGGTCCAGGGCATCAGCCCAAGGATCAGGACCGCAAGGTAATACCAGAACGGCTGGTGATGCTGGTAGCGATTGGTGGCGAATCGTTCCAGGTTGTGTTCCAGAAAGAACGAGCGGTAAAACGTCGGATTGCGTCGCTGCACCTCGATGTACCACGGCAGGACCATCGCAAGGTACAGCACAATACCGGGGATCCAGATGGTTCGGCGCAGCAGCGACCACTCGCGCCGCAAAGCAGCGAAAAGCAGAATGATGGCCAGCGCCAGGAAGGGTGCGACTGGGCCTTTCGCGAGCGTCGCCGCCGCTCCGAAAAAGTAAAGGTCGAACAGCCAGAACTTGCGGCCTGTCTCATACCACGCGTACCAACCCAACATCCCGATGCAGAAGGGCGCGGCCAGCTGCATGTCGGTCGAGGCGCCGCGGGCAAAGCTGACGATGCCGAGCGCCGAGGCCGTGATCAGGGCGGCATCCAGCTGGCCACCAGGGCGAAACCGGCGCATGTGCAGAAAGATCAGCACAATCAGAGCGAATGCACCGGACGACGAGGGCAGCCGCGCCGACCAGTCCGAGACGCCGAACTCGCGGAAGAAGCTCATCGCACGCCAGTAGTAGAGCGCCGGCTTCTCGAGCCAGGGTTTTCCGTACAGAATCGGCGTGACCGTTCCGGCGGCGAGGCATCGAGCCGAGTGCTCGAGGTCGGTCCAGTGCAGGCTGCGCGGAACGATCTCGGCATGGAGCTGGGCGCAGATCTGGTCATGCGATTCCAGCATCTCGCGAGCAATCTGAGCGTAGCGGGGCTCGTCGGCGCCGACCAGACCGAGGCGATCGCCACCGACCAGCGGCACCAGGCCGTACAGCAGAAGGAAGATGCTGACCGCAAGGAGAATGGCAAACTCACGCAGAACGTCGGTGGGCGGGAGCTGAAACAAGGATTGGAGTCTTGCCTGAAGGGATCGGTCGGGAGGCGTCACCGAACCGTCCGGCGCGGCCTCGAAGGCTTGGGCGAGACTATCCATGGATGAGGCAGAAAGACGTCTCCAAGGCTAACAGAGGCCGCTCCGGAGTTGCGTCAGGATCCTCTCCGCGGCATGGTCGAGTGGGCCTGCGAGAGTGCATCCGCTGGCGCTCTGGTGACCGCCGCCGCCGAAGCTTTCCGCCACTTTGGCCACGTTTAAACGGCCTTTGCTGCGCAGACTAAGGCGGAAGTTGCTCATGTCCGGCAGCTCGCGCAAGAAGACTGCGGACTCCACGCCGGCGATGCTGATGAGGTAGTTGACGATACCTTCACAGTCTTCGACGGCAGCTCCGGCATGCTCGATCTCCTTAAGAGTGATGGAGGTCCAGGCGAGTGGACCGTCGCGCCGCATCTTGCTGAGAGCGGTTCCGAGGACGCGTAGTTTGCTTTCCGGGTTGGAGAAGAAGACATTCCGGGCGACGTGTCCGGGATGCGCACCGCGGCTGGCGAGCTGATGAGCGAGGGCGAAGGTCTCTGCATTGGTTCCGCCGTAGGTGAAGCCGCCTGTGTCGGACAGGATGGCGGTGTAGAGGCAGGTGGCAATCTCGGGGGTGATGTCGGCGCCGGCGTCGAGGGCGAGGTGGAAAACCATGGCGGCGACGGCGCAGGCATCAGGGTCGATCCAGTTGTGCTCGGCGAACTGCCGACCGCTGAGGTGGTGGTCGATGTTGAACAGAAGGCGGACGCCGAAGCCGGCGAGGCCGGAGCGCTCGGTGGAGTCACACTCCAGCAAGATGCAGGGCGCGGTTTCGAAGCCTGGGACCGAATCGACACGGGAGCTGAGATGGATGGTATTCACTCCAGGCAGGCTGCGGTAGATGTACGGAACGGGGTCGGCGAGGACGATCGCGGTCTGGTGGCCGAGTTGCTGGAGGACGGCGGAGAGGGCGAGAACAGAGCCGATCGCGTCGCCGTCGGAACGGGCGTGCGAGGTGAGCAGAAGTTGTGAGTGTTCGCGCATGGCGGTGCGGATGCCAGCGATGCGCGGATCCCGACCGAGGCTGGAGATCATCGATGCTGGATCTCGACCGGCCGCGGGTTGACGGGGCCCGCTTCGGCGGCGCTGGCTTCGGCGGCGGCGGCGACCTTGAGGGCGAGGCGCCCGTCGCGCTTGCGGAGGCGGGTGAGCAGCTCGTCCATGCGGCCGGACATGCGCTCGGAGCGATCGATGGCGAAGGTGAGGTCGGGCACGTGGCGAACGCCCATGCGCTCCCGCAGCTGGGAGCGGATCCAGGCGCGGGCGGCCATGAGGCCGTCGAGCGTGGAGGCTTCTTCGGGCTCGCCGCCGTGGACGGCGACGAAGACGCGGGCCGACTTTCCGCCGGGAGCGAGGACGACCTCGGTGACGTAGCTGGGGGCGATGCGCGGATCGGCGAGTTCGCCTTCGAGCATGGCGCCGATCTCTTCGGCGAAGGTGTTGGCGACGCGGTTGCGGTGGTGGTTGCGGGCTCTGTGTTCGGGCATGGTGGACGCTTCAGGAAACAGTTGAGGATAGCAAAGTGGGACGAGGTGTGCGTCCGAGGAGTTGCAAGGGCAGGTGGTGTTAGTCGGGGAGAATGTCGGCCCAGGAGTCCAGGACGACGGCTCCGAGGGAAGTGGAAAGCCGGTGGCAGGCGCGATCGACCTCGCGGATCTGGGCGGTGAGATAGCTGGTGGAGGACGAGATGGTGGCGACGCCGAGCGTGGCTCGGTTCCAGAGAGAGGCGTCGTCGAGCTCGGCGATCGAGCAGTTGTAGTGGCGGCGAAGCTTATCCTTCATGGAGCGGACCACCTGACGACGATCCTTGAGGGATTGAGCGTGCGGGATTTCGAGTTCGATGGTGAGCTTGGCGATGGGCATGGCTGGGGGGCCCCCCTCCCCCTCTTCCTTTCTCTCTTTTTCTTAGCCTTTTTTAGAATGAATGACTTACGAGAGGTACCAAGCTGTAAGTTGCTGAAATTACGGATTTTACTTCTAAAATACCTGGAATGAATGAGTTACAGGCAAAGCACGGAAAGAGACTGTTTCTGTTGAGGTTGCGGCTAAGATATTGACTCCGTTGCGCTTAGGTAGAGAGCGAAAGGGCGGAGGCGATTGAGCTAGTTCCAGTGTACCGAGTTCGGCGAAAGAGTACGCCATTTCCGTTTGTTCAGAAATGAGGAGGGTTGTTCGTGGGACGGCGATTGAGGTGGGGGATGAGGAACGACGAGTCCGGGCGGTGGTTTTCGGGAGTGCCGCCCCTGGTTCGTTGCTAGAAATTACGGGGACGCAACGTCCGAGCTCACTTCTGCGTTCTAACCAGAAGAACGAGGAGGACGTATGTCCAATTGGAAAGTTTTTGCAGCTCTGACGTTGGCGGCGGGGTTGGTCGGTGCGGCGCCGGTGTCGCCGGCTCAGGTGTCGATCAACATCGGCGCGGCACCGGTGTGTCCGTATGGGTACTTCGATTACACCCCGTATAACTGCGCGCCCTATGGCTACTATGGGCCGGACTGGTTTGCGGGCGGTCTGTTTATCGGAGCGGGACCGTGGTTCCATGGACCGCGTGGATTTTACGGCCATGTCGATAATCGGTTTGACCCGCATTATGGGTACCATGGGCCATATCCGGACCGTGGCGCTCAGCCGTTCCAGCACTTCCAGGGGAACGAGGCGCGGGATGGCCAGGGGCACATCGGCAATTCGGGGCATGGACCGGAAGGGGAGCATGTGGGCGGGTTCCAGGGCTTCCACGGCGGACCTCCGCAGGGGGGTGGCTTCCACGGTGGCGGGGGACGGCACTAGAGAACTGGACGGTGGAGTGCGGGAGGAGAGTTCGCTTCGGCGGGCTCTCCTTTTTTACTGCTCCCGGATGTTAGGTTCCGACAATGCGACTTGCCGTTACCGATCCTTGTCAGTACAGCTATTTGCTTGCGCCTATGCGAAGCGTCCTGCCTCGTCGAACGTCAGTCTGGGGGCGCGGGGGTGAACCAGTTCCGGATTTGCATACCCCAGGCTGCAAAGAAAGTTCGATTGGATACGCGTGCCGGCAAAGAACTCCCGATCGACGCCGGCATTATCGAAGCCCGACATCGGCCAACAATCCAAACCCAAAGCGCGAGCCGCAAGGAGCAGGTACGCGCCTTGCAGACTGCCGTTCCGCATGGCCATGCTGTCGATCATGCCCTCGTGTGTTTTGAGTATGCCCAGCACCACGGGAAGGCGTTCAGGAGAGAGCAGCTTCGGCAAGCTATCAACAAACCCAAGATCGTTGCCGATTATAACGGTGAGGGGTGCGGCAAGGATCTTGGGCTTATTCGGAAGCAGAGCGACAGAAGCCAATTGAGCCTTTGCCTCTGGGCTCCGCACCCAAATGAATCGTGCCGGGCATGAGTTGGAGGCAGTCGGTCCCCACTTCAATAGGTCATAGAGCTGGTACACCAGATCGTCCACGACGGGTTTGTCGGTCCATCCGTTAGGCGTTCGAGCTGTGCGAAACACCTGGTCTAAGGCTTCTGACGAGATAGCTGTGTTCATTGGGGAATCTCAATCCTTCGTACTCTGCAATACTCATACGCACAGATTGTGCGTAACGTAAGTATGGAGTGTATTAGGATTACGGACAAGAGGGCACACGGATGGCGGTAGCGCACATAGCTGTTCCTAAGCAGGCATCGTGCAATCACGACCGGAAGGCGATGGTCGAGGTCCTGGCCCGTGTGGGCGACAAGTGGACGATCATGATCGTGGCCGCGCTTTCCGACGGACCCATGCGCTACGGTGAACTCCACCGGGATATCGGCGATATTTCACAGCGCATGCTGACTTTGACCTTGAAAGGGCTTACGGAGGATGGGCTCGTGAGTCGTACCGTGTACCCTACGATCCCGCCGCGCGTTGATTACGAGTTGACCGAACTCGGCTTCAGTCTTCGCGCATCGCTCATTCCACTCCGAGACTGGGCCTCGACGAACATCCATCGCATCGCGGCTTCAAGAGCAGTGACAATGAGCTGTCCTGCTAAGTAGTGACAAACGCCGTTGTCGGAAGTTGTGCGGGGTGAGTGCGCCGTCACCACACGTGGAGCGCTGGGCGGGTGGCGTTTTGTGCTACGTTCAGGTTTCCGGTTGAGTTTTGATGGCGGTTGGAAAGGAACCATGCGACTGACTCGTTTGGCTTCAGCGTTCATTTCGTTCGCGATGATGGGTTGTTTTGAGGTTGGGTTTGGGCAAGGGGTAGGGCAGGGGGCGGGCGGTGGGCCGGTGCTCGACGGGGCGTATGCGCGGGACGCGAAGCAGGCGGTGGATGCGGCGTATGGGGAGAAGATTCGGGAGTACACGACGAAGCCGGAGTTCTTGTCGCCGCTGGTGAGCTATCTGCCGGTGGCGAAGGGGGTGCCGACTCCTAAGGAGGTGCTTGGGGATGTGGCGGGAGCACCGAATACGCTGCCGTATGCGGAGGACGTGTATCGGTACATGCGGATGTTGGAGAAGGCGTCGCCGCGGGTGCGGGTGGTGTCGATGGGCAAGTCGGAGGAGGGGCGCGAGATGATCGCGGTGGCGGTGGCGGACGCCCCGCTGCTGAAGGGGTCGGCGGCGAATGGGGAGCGGCTGGCGAAGCTGGGGGATCCGCGGCTGATCGGGATGGATGATGCGAAGGCGCGGGGTCTGATCGATGCGAGCGTGCCGGTGTACTACATTACGGGGACGATCCACTCGACGGAGACGGGGGCGCCGACGGCGCTGATGGAGCTGGCGTATCGGCTGGCGGTGGATGATGCGCCGTATATCAAGGGCATCCGGTCGCACATGATTACGCTGATTACGCCGGTGGTGGAGGTGGATGGGCGCGACCGGATGGTGGATGTGTACCGGTGGCATCGGGCGCACATGGGGGAGACGTATCCGCGGCTGCTGTACTGGGGGCATTATGTGGCGCATGACAACAATCGCGATGCGATGGGGATGACGCTGAACCTGACGAACAATGTGTTGGGGACGTATCTGGGGTGGCACGCGCAGGTGCTGCATGATCTGCATGAGTCGGTTCCGTTTCTGTATGACAACACGGTGGGGGATGGGCCGTATAACGCGTGGATCGATCCGACGCTGGCCGATGAGTGGGCGGAGCTGGGGTGGAACAATGTGGCGCAGATGCAGCATTTTGGGATGCCGGGGGTGTTTACGCACGGGGATTTCGATACGTGGAGCCCGGGGTACCTGATGTTTCTGGCGGGGATGCATAACGGGATTTCGCGGCTGTATGAGACGTTTGGCAACGGTGGGGCGGATACGGAGAAGCGGATTTTGCAGCCGGAGGACTATTCGCGGACGTGGTATCGGCAGAATCCGCCGGAGCCGGTGGTGGAGTGGTCGCAGAGGGATAACAACAACTATGAGCAGACGGCGCTGCTGACGACGCTGTCGTATTTTTCGCGGAATGCGCACCACTTCCTGGAGAACTACTACGCGAAGAGCAAGCGGTCGATCGAGAAGCCGGGACTGGAAGGGCCGTCGGCGTATGTGTTGCCGGCGGATGCGGGGGAGCGGAGCCGGCAGGTGGAGCTGCTGCAGGTGCTGCGCAAGCAGCATGTGGAGGTGATGCAGCTAACGGAGGCGACGACGGTGCCGGTTCCGGGGGCGAAGCGGGAGGACGCGCCGGTGCCGACGACGTTTGCGGCGGGGAGTTACGTGGTGCGGCTGGATCAACCGTTTTCGCGGGTGGCAGATGCGCTGATGGATCGGCAGTACTGGGCTCCCGACGACCCGCAGAAGCACCCGTACGACGATACGGGATGGAACTTTCCGGCGCTGTTCAACGTGAAGGTGGCTCGGGTGACGGACGGGGCGGTGCTGCGGGCGAAGATGGTGGCGGTGGAGGATCCGGCGGCGGCGGTGGGGAAGGTTGCGGGTTCGGGTGGGGTGTACATCGTGGCGAATACGGGGCAGAGTGAGTTGCTGGGGTTGGTGTATGGGCTGAAGGGCGCGGGGCAGGTCGCGGTGGTGGAGAAGGAGTTTGCGGGTGCGGGTGGGGCGAAGGTGCCGGCGGGGTCGCTGGTGGTGACGGGGGTGGGGGATGAGGTGATGGCGGCGGCACTGAAGGCGGCGGGGCTGGATGCAACGCGGATGGATGCGGCGCCGAGCGGGGCGGCGATGCATGCGGTGAAGGCGCCGCGGGTGGCGTTTATGCATACGTGGCTATCGACCCAGTCGGAGGGTTGGTGGAGGTACGGGTTTGACCACGAGGGGGTGCCGTACGACTACATCAATGTGCAGACGGTGGCGAAGGAGGCGGATCTTCGGGGGAAGTACGACGTGATTGTGTTTGCGCCGGTGGAGGCGGGAAGCTCGCAGGAGATCCTGGATGGCTTGCCCATGTACGGCAATGCGGTGCCGTGGAAGACGACGGAGCTGACGCCGAATCTGGGACGGCTGGACGCGACGGACGACATGCGGCCGGGGTTGGGGTTGGAGGGGCTGGCGCATCTGCGGGAGTTTGTGGCGAAGGGTGGGATGCTGATCACGTGCCAGGACTCGGCGCAGTTTGCGGTGGAGATGGGTTTGGCGCCGGGGGTGACGATGGGGCGGGTGGGCGATGCGAAGGTGGTGGGGAGCGTGCTGAATGCGGTGTTTGTGCACGGGGAGAGCCCGGTGGCGTATGGATTTGGGAAGGAGCTGCCGGTGATGAGCGCCGAAGGGATGGTGTTTGACGTGAGCAATACGGTGTATGGGCGGCGCGGGCGGACGCTGATGGATCCGTATGCGGCGCGGCCGACGGGGCGAGGGACGGTGGAGGATGCGGATGTGCCGCAGGGGCGGCAGAATGTGGCTCCGGAGGTGCTGAAGAAGACGGAGCCGTGGCAGGCGCGAGAGCTGAATGAGGAGCAGCTGCGGAACAATCCGCAGGTGATTCCGGAGGGGATGCGGCCGGAGGTGATTCTGCGATTTGGAGACGCGAAGGGTTTGCTGCTGTCAGGGCTGCTGGACAAGCCGGGGTCGATTGCGGAGCATGCGATCGTGGTGGATGCGCGGGTGGGGGAGGGCAATGTGCTGCTGTTTGGGAATGATCCGGTGTATCGGGGGGAGACGGTGGGGAGTTATCCGTTGGTGTTCAATGCGATTTTGAACTTCGATCATTTGCGCGGGGCGGCGGTGGGTGCCGAGAGAAAGGCCGGGGCGGAGTAGACAGCGGAGCTGGGCGCACTGCCCCCCTACTCCGCGTCATGGCTGACGCTTGGGAGTGGCCGGAGCAAATGGATGCGGTGATGGCGGCTCCGGAACATCACGGGTTGCTGTTTCAAAACGAATGGGTGCGGGTACTGGATATCCCCATCGGGCCGGGAGAGACGGTAGCAATGCACACGCACTGCTGGCCCTCGGTGCTGTATTTGCTGAGTTGGAGTGACTTTGTGCGCCGAGATGGCGCGGGAAGGGTGCTTACGGATAGCCGCGCTGGTGAGCGGCCGGTGGTGGGCGGGGCGGTGTGGTCGCCGGCGATGCCGCCGCACACACTTGAAAATGTGGGTGCGGCGGAGCTTCGGCTGGTTGGCGTTGAGCTGAAACGCGCCGGAGTTAAAACTAGGCTAGCGGACGTAGGTTTGGGCACGACATCGACTTGTAGTCTTGCTGAGGCTTCTGACGTGAGGACCGGCATCCGCTGGTCAGAGAAGAACGCTAGTTTAGGGGTGCGGACTTCGACAGAGGTGACCCTCCACCGGGTGCCTTCTGAGCCGGATAGGGCGCTTGATCGACGACTTCGGCTCCTTCAACGAGAGCAGTAGAACTGCTGCTCTCTCCATCTCGGGCTCATTCCGCGGCTGCCTGTCGACGCACAACCAGAATGCCCCCTAGGAGCCCGGTGCCGAGCAGCAGAAGGCTTCCCGGTTCGGGTGTCTGCGCAAGGGTTCCGTCCGAAGCTTCAACAAGGCCGTCGTCCGGCAGAAAGACCTCTGTTGGATAACCCTCGCAGAGAGCATTCGTTGTACAGATCGAGCCGCCTTGGTATCCGACCAGGCTAGCATTCGGCAGAAAAAGCTCGTACGTGTAGCTAGAAGTGCTATCCAAAAACTCGGCGTTGTAACTGCCATCGAATGGTTGGCTATAGTCCGGCTGCATGAATGTGGCGAGAACGGCACCGTTCTGACTGAGGGTGAAATCGGAGTCGACGATTTGGCCGGCGTTCTCATCGACGGAGATCGTACCTTGAGCCGTATAGCCCCCGTTCATGTCGGAGTTGAAGTTGAAGCTCTGGATCGTGTCAGCGTGAGCTGACGGACCGAGCAGAAGTGTGCAAGCAACAAGAAGGAGTGAAACTCGCATGGAAGAAACCTCGGGTTACCGTGACGCCCGCGCAACGCCGACCAGAGCCCGGTTTGCCTCTCGGCTCGACGTGAGGAGCGATTACCTTCCTTATCGGCAGCCGCCCGCGAAACTTTAGGACTCTTTCGAAAATATTTTGGTTACAGCGGCAGACAAGCCACCCAGGGGCTAAGTGTGACGTTTCGATGTACTCCTACGGCACACCTAAAGCCGCGCCTTGGTGAAGCGGAGTTAATGGGAGTCTTCCCGGTACGCTGTCAGGCGCTCGGGACGTCTTGACGCGCTTGGGCTACTGGCCCATGTTCCACCGATGGCCAATTGATAGAAGGAGGAGATGGTCGGGGCGAGAGGATTCGAACCTCCGACCCCCTGGTCCCGAACCAGGTGCGCTACCAGACTGCGCTACGCCCCGATGCCAAATGTCTTTTTGTGGAAGACGGGTGCCGGTGTAAGGGAGCGGCTCCGTTGGGGTGCAGCGGCATCGCGGGAGGATGGCTGCCGGGCTCGCTGAACCGACTTCGATATCGTAGCAGAGAATGCTGGTGGGGGGGCGTTGGCTGGGCGGGGATTTCGCTTGCGGCGAGAGGGGTGCGGCACGCATCCTAACAGCTCTGAACAGAGCTCTGAAAGAGAGCTTTGAAAGGCAAAGGCGGAACGGCCTGCGGGAGGATCTCGGGTGAGTGGGACTTCGATCATGGAGCGGCGGCGGGTTGCGGCGTTTGCGCGCGAGCAGGCTGGGCGCACGAGCGCGATGGTGACGCTGGTGCGGGTAGTTGGGTCGAGCTACCGGCAGCCGGGGGCGCGGCTGCTGATCGGAGCGGCGGGGGAGTACGCGGGAACGGTGAGTGGGGGGTGCCTGGAAGCGGAGGTGGTGCGGCGGTCGGGGTGGCGGGTGCGGGATGGGGCGGTGGTGGATCGGTACTCGACGGAGTTCGACGACACGGCCGAGGTGCCGTACGGTCTGGGCTGCGGCGGTGTGCTGGACCTGTTGCTGGAGCCCTCGGGGACGGCGGAGTACGAGGCGCTTGTGGAGGCGATGGAGCGGTCGCTGGCCGGCGACGAACGGACGGTGGCGACGTGGCTGCCGGAGGTGGGACGAGGTCTGCGGCGAACGGTGTGGGATGCAGCAGGAGCCGAGGTGTTTCGAAGCGCCGGCTCAGGTGCGAAGGGTTTGCCGGTGGAGGAGGCGTTTACCGAGCGGCTGGCGGCTCCGCAGCGGATAGTGATTTTTGGCGCGGGCGATGATGTGCGGCCGGTGGTGCAGGTGGCGGCCTTGCTGGGATGGAGTGTGTGCGTGGCGGATGGGCGGGCACAGCTGGCGCGGGCTGAGCGGTTCCCGGGAGCGGAGCGGGTGATGGCTGCGGCGACGGCAGCGGAGGTGGGTGTGCGGGCGGAGGACGCGGTGGTGCTGATGACACATAGCTACGAGCAGGACCGGTCGCTGCTGGCGGAGCTGGTGGCGCTCCCGCAGCGGCCCAGGTATCTGGGGTTACTGGGGGCGCAGCACCGGAGCGCGCTGCTGGTGACGGACGCGGCGGGGATTTCCGGGCGGACGGTGGAGGAATGTTGCCAGGAGATGTATGCGCCGGTGGGTCTGGATCTGGGCGGTGATGGGCCGGAGGCGATTGCGCTGGCCGTGGTTTCGGAGATCCAGGCGTGTGTGCAGGGCAAGCTGGGCGGGGTGCGACGGTTGACGGCGGAGACGGTGGCGGCACAGGTGGAGCGGGTTGGGGCGAGCCGGTATATGCAGGCGCAGTGTGCGATGGTGGCGGAGTGAGCGGCGCGACGGCGGTGGTGGTTTTGGCGGCGGGTGCCTCGCGACGGCTGGGCGAGGCGAAGCAGCTGGCGGAGGTAGAGGGAGAGACGCTGCTGGGGAGGGCGGTGCGGGTGGCGATGGAGGCGGAGCTGGGGCCGGTGGTGGTGGTGGTGGGGGCTTCGGCGGGGAGAATTGTGGACGAGGTGGATCTCAGGCGGGCGTGGGTGGTGGTGAATTCAAAGTGGGAAGAGGGGATGGGGTCTTCGGTGCGGGTGGGGGTGGAGCTGGTGGACGGGATGCCGGAGGTCCGGGGCGTGGTGGTGATGACGTGCGATATGCCGGAGGTTTCGGCCGAGCATTTGCGGGGGTTGGTGGGGTGGGAGGTGATGGGGTCGGGATACGGTGGTCGGGTGGGGGTGCCGGCGTACTTTCCGCGTGCGGGGTTTCAGCAGCTGCGGAAGCTGCGGGGCGATGCGGGGGCTCGGGAGTTGCTGCAGGGCGCGGGCGCGGTGGAGCTGGTGGGGGGCGAGGTGGATGTGGACACGGCGGAGGATCTGGAGGGGGTTCGGAGGCGGCTGGGGAGGTGAAGGTGGCGTGACCGGAGCTAGGTATGCGCGAGGGTCCAGAGGTTTCCGACGAGGATGTAGAGGGCGGCGAGGGCGCCGACGATGGCGACCCAGCGATAGAAGAGGGTGAAGGCGGGGTCGCCGGGCTGGGCGAAAGGGCGGCGCAGGATGGTGTTGGCCAGGGTGACCGGGTCAATGGCGATGAGGACGCAGAGGCCGAAGGTGAGGACGGCAAAGCCGGTGGCGAAGCGGAGATGGGTCATGCGGGCTGCCGGGCGGGCTGCGGTGCGGAGGTGGGGTGAGGCGAGGGCATTTTGGGGAGTTGGCGTGCTCCTGTGAGTGTGGTTCAGGATAGAACGAATGGATCGCGACGGCATAATATGGGGCAATCGAGCCGGGAAATGTAAGGTCGGGCGATCAGGGACGCAACGCAGGGCTGGGGGCGGTGGAACATGGAGATGACGAGGCGGGAGTTTGCGCGCATGGGCGCGATGGGTGCGGCGGCGGCGGTGGGGATGCGGGGTGTGCCGCTGGTGGGGCAGGATGCGTCGGGGACGCGGAAGATCGGCTACGCGGTGATCGGGCTGGGAGAGATTGCGGGCCACTTTATGCCGGGGGTGCGAGGCTCGCAGCATTGCCAGATTACGGCGCTGGTGAGTGGGGATCGGGCGAAGGCGGAGCGGATGGCGGCGGAGTACGGTGTGCCGACGGGGTCGATCTACAGCTATGAGGAGTTTGACCGGATCCGGGACAACAAGACGGTGGATGCGGTGTATGTGGCGCTGCCGAACAGCATGCACGCGGAGTACACGGTGCGGGCGGCGAAGGCGGGCAAGCATGTGCTGTGCGAGAAGCCGATGGCGGTGAGCGTGGCGGAATGCGCGCAGATGATTGCGGCGTGCCAGGCGGCGAACGTGAAGTTGATGATCGCGTATCGGCTGCACTATGAGCCGGTGACGAAGAAGGCGATCGAGCTGGTGCGGAGCGGGGTGATCGGGCAGGTGGAGGTGCTGGAGAGCTCGTTCGGGTTCGACTCGAAGCCGGGGGTTTGGCGGTTGCAGAAGAAGCTGGCGGGTGGGGGACCGCTGGCGGATGTGGGGATCTACAGCCTGAATGCGATGCGGTACCTGACGGGGGAGGAGCCGGCGGAGTTCAAGGCGTTTTGCTCGGTGATCGACAAGGATGGGCGGTTCGCGGAGGTGGAGGAGAATTGCTCGTGGACGATGCGGTTTCCGTCGGGGGTGCTGGCGAGCTGTGCGACGAGCTACGGGGCAAACCTGCCGGGGTTCTTCAAGGTGCATGGGCCGAAGGGGTGGGTGGCGGCTGAGCCGGCGTTTGGGTATGACGGGCTGGTGCTGACGGCGCGGTACGGCGGCGGGAACGGGGTGAAGCCGGAGGAGTTTCGGATGGAGAGCGATTATAAGGATCCGGCGCAGTTTGGGTGGGAGGCGGACCATCTGGCGGAGTGCATTTTGGGTGGGCGGGAGCCGGCGACGTCGGGGGAGGAAGGTTTGCGGGATATGCGGTATATCGCGGAGATTTACAAGTCGGCGGGGAGGACGAACCTGGTGATCTGACGGTGGGGCGTACCACTTAAGTGGTAGGCGAAGGGGTGAGATCATCGGTGAAGAAAGTGCGAAGATCGCTTACACTGATCCCCGGGTAAACCGACAAAGATTGGCAACTGCCCAATGAGGCTGCTTATGCGTTTCTTTTCTCTCCTTCTTTCTCGTTCTCCTCTGGTTCTTTTCCTGGCAGCGGTGCTTCTGTGTTCGCGCGGAGTGCTGGCCGATCCGATCAATGTGACAGCATCACAGGTGACGCAGTTTACGCTGGCGCCTTCGGCTGACTCGCTGGCGTTCGACATGACAACGACAATGTTTGACCCTAACTCCGGGGCATCATTCCTCTTCCAGACAGGCACCTTCTGGGTTGGGAATTCGGGTTCGCTGATACAGGACGTTCCGTTCTCCTTTCAGGAGCAGATCACGATTGGCGATGTGACCAATCTGGTGACGATCTCGGGAGATGACAACATCACCACGGACTGGGATACGCTGCAGATCAACGGCACGGGTCCGATCGCCTTCGGAGCGTACACGCTGACGGTGCAGCCGTTCACGATCTCCGACGACATGGTGGGCGATGCGGATCCGGTGACCCTGGACGCGACAGTTACGCCGGAGCCGGGTGCTCTGCTGCTGGTGGGGACCGGATTGGCGGGATGGGGTGTGACGGTTGCACGCAAGGCAAGATCACGAGCGATCTCCCGGTCTACGCAGGAGTCGGCTTAGGTAGGCGGAGCCTCGCGCAGGTACGTCGAGGCTCCCCGGATGGTGTCGACTTATGTTATTGCGCCGCCTCCGCTGGCGGGCTTGACCGGCTTCTGCGGACTGTTCTTGCCTTTGCCACTGCCCTTCGTTCCACCGCCCTTCGTTCCACCGCCTTTGCTGGGGCTGGGGGTTCTCCCGACCAACAGGGCAAAGAGGGCGGGGAGGTTGGGGGAGCCGAGGCCGGTGCAGGCGTCCCAGCCGGGGCCAGCGGAGAAGGCGCCGTTATTGCCCTCGGTGATGTCGCGGAAGCCGGTTGCGGCGGTGCTGGCGTAGATGAGCGGATTGAGGAAGCCGGCGGTGGATTTGTTTTGGGCGTTGGCGACGGCGATGAGGGCGGCCCAGAGCGGGGCGACGGCGCTGGTTCCGCCGATGACGGAGGTTTGACCGTCGACGCGGATGGTGTAGCCGGTGGAGGGGTCGGCATCGCCCGCGACATCGGGGACGCCGCGGCCTCCGGTGGAGGTGGAGGCTGCCGGGACGTTGCTGTTGGCCTGCCAGGAGGGAAGGGCGAACAGGGTGGAGACGCCTCCGCCGGTGGCGCCTTCGTCCGAGGCGAGTTCGTTCCAGACGGTTTCCGAGGAGATGGCGGATCCGTTGGCGATGAGGGTGGTGCCGCCGCAGGCGAGGACGTGGGGCGAGGAGGCGGGGAAGTCGACATTATTGCCGGTTCCGCCGTCGGTCGAACCGTCGTCTCCGGCTGCGACGGTAATGGTGATGCCGAGTGCGGCGGCGGACTGGCAGGCGTCGTCGAGCGCGGTGATGGACTGCTGGGTCCAGGAGGACTCCGGGCCACCCCAGGAAATGGAGAGGACGGAGGGTTTGTTGGTTGTGTCGTGGACGGCGGTGGAGATGGCGTCGATGAAGCCCTGATCGGTGTTGGGCGCGAAGTAGACGACGATGGCCGCGCCGGTGGCGACCGAGGCAGCGACTTCGATGTCGAGCATGACCTCGCCATCGGCACCGTCGGCGGTGGAGGGAGCGTTTTTGCCTTTGTCGACGGAAACGGCGGTGACGGTCGGGGCGGGCAGGCCGAGGGTTTGAAAATAGGCGGTGAGGTCGGCTTTACGGAAACCGCCGCCGAGCTCGAGGATGCCGATGGTCTGGCCGGCGGCGGAGGCTCCGGCGGGAAGGCCGTAGAGCTGGGCTACCTCCACGGGGGTGTAGGAGACGTTGACGGCATGGGCCCGGATGATGCGTCCGCCGGGCTTCGCGGGGTTTGGGACGTCGGCGGAGGGGGATTTGCGGACGCGGAAGTGCGGCTTGGCCTGAGGCCGGTTGTCGAGGCCGAGCACGGCTTCGATGACGCCGACGAGCTCGGAGGGGATGCAGATGGAGCCATGGCGGACGCGGTAGGTGGTGTCGCCGACCTTGCGGTGGGTGAGCTTGACGTCGAAGGCGCGCTCCATGGCTGCCTGGGAGCCGGTGAGCTGGAGGGTGCGCAGCTCCGGGGAGGCCATGGCCGCGGTGAGGCCGAACTCTTTCGCGAAGGTCTGGACGAGCTTGACGGCAGCCGGATCGGCGCCGTGCTGGGCGCGGAACTGAGCGCGCGAAAGGCGCTTGCCGTCGAGGGCCTGGAGATTGATCGGCGACCTGCGGCGAACGATGACGGAGACGGTGATGGGCGCGCGGGAGGCGGAGCCGGGCTGCGCTTCCGGGTGCTCGAAGCCGTGCTTTTCGCTGCCGGGCAGAGCGACACGTTCCTGTGAGGCGAAGAGGGTGATGGACTTCCGGGTGGCCATGCAGATCTCCTTAGGTGAGACACAGAATGAGAGAAGAAGCGAGCGGGCGCGATCCCTGGTCGGGGGCGATCGTGCCTGGGCATGTTGTTGGGTTGCGATGCGAGGGATGGAGCCGGGACGGAGGAGCTAACGACCTTGCGCGGCCAGGCGCGTTTGTATCAGACGCGCCAGATGGCCAACGGTGTGCATGGACTCGAGCTCCGCGGTCTGGAACTTGATGCCGAAGCGCTGTTCCACGGCGACGATGAGGTTGATGTGATTGAACGAATCCCAGTCGGGCACGGAGGCCGCGGTGAGATCGGGCGTGAGGACGAGCGACGGATCGTCAAAGAGGTCGTGAAAGATGGGCGTGAGCTGGGAGAAGATGTCCTCAAGCTGCATGGGGTGGAAACGGTCCTCTGCGGAGACTCTTCAGGTGATTTTACCTCCGGTCGGGGAACTGGTACGCCATGCTTGGACCAGGGTCGAGCTTAGAAGTGTCGGAGGGTTTCGTTGGCCTCGGCCGTGGTCTTGACGGGAGTGGGGTTGCCGGTGGGATCGAGCCAGTCGGCGTTGCGCTCGAGCGAGCGGGAGACGAGGTCGCGGGAGCCGAGGCCAATGGCGAGGGCGAGGGTGAGGACGATGCCGCCGAACAGGATGCCGAAGGCGAGCTCGATGACCGCGCCGCCGATGCCGAGGTGATCGAGCACCATGGCGGCGGTGAGGACGAGGACGAGCCATTTGACGCCGAGCGAAAGGAAGCGGGCGTACTGAAGGCGGGCGTTGACGGCGCCGATGAGGACCGATCGGGCGAGGAAGCGCGAGATGAGGGTACCGACGAAAAGAAGGACGATGGCGCCGACGGAGTGGGTGAGATAGGGCAGGAGAAAGGCTTCGACGGAGGAGTTGCTGGCGTAGGAGGCGTCGAAGGCGGACAGGCCGATGATGATGCCGAGGACGACGAACGCCCAAAAGACGACGCGGGTGAGGAGAAGGGTTGGGCTATTGGCGGGGGACCAGTCGGAGAGGGAGGCGGCGTTGCTGCGAGTGGAGAGGCGCTCGTCGAAGCGGGCAGTCTGGAGGATGCGGCGCAGCAGAGCGGCGAGGCCCCAGCCGATGGCGGACAGGATGACGACCGCGAGAAGGAGGGCGATGACGCCGGGAAGGAGGCTGGCCAACTGCACAAGGACGCGGTGCGCGGAGTCACTGAGGGCGAAGTGAATTTGTTGCAGCATCGTGTAGCTCCCTTTCTTTCGTTTGGCCGGCTCGGGATGAGCACGACCGATGCCGATGTGTGAGAACGCGGCTCAGGGGTTGAAGCGATCCGGCCAACGCCAGCGGGAAACGAGGTAGGCCTTGTCGGACTCGAAGACGCGGGCGAGCTCCTGGATGTGGCGTTCCGGGTCGACGGATCCGGGTTCGGTGGGGCTGGTGAGGAGCAGATGCGAGGCGACCCAGGCGAGATAGAGCGGGGTGAGCGCGCCGAGGAGGTGGCCACGGTTGATGGTGCGGAGGCGCCAGGCGAGGGCGAAATCGTAGACGATGCGGACCCAAAGGGCGTCGGGCATGCGGAAGGTGGCGGGCGGCGTGAGCGACAGGCGCTTGAGGCCGAGGAGGGAGTTGGGCGGAAGGATGAGCGACCAAATTTCGTGCAGGTTGGTGTAGGCGACGCGAAAGCTGTCGAGCATGGGACGGACGTCCGGGGGAGCTTCCTGCGTGGCGACGGCGGACGCGGTGATCTGGCTGGCGGGGGCAGTGCGGGAGCGCTGCCAGAAGCTGGCGCGGCCATCGACCTCGGCGAAGAGGGAGCCGGCGATTTCCCCGAGAAGGCTGGTGAGGTCGGCCTGTGGCGGCTGGGGGAGGGTGCGTGTGCCGGCTTCGACCTCGGTGACGGAAAGGCCGGTGGAGGCGGCTTCGGCGACGGGCCAAACGACGGCGTCATTTTGTCCGGCGGCGGTGAAGCGCTGGGCGGCGGTGGCGAGGCGCTCGGCGGCGCGGAGTGACAGGCCGAGGTCGATGGCGAGGGGGAAGCGTGGCGTGGTTCCGAAGAGGGCGCGGGTGACGGGGTAGAGCAGGGCGGAGTTGACCAGGCCCTCGCGGGGCCGCAGGGAGTAGTGCGGAACAGCGAGATCGGTGCCTGTGCTGACGGCGGTGGCGAGGTTGCGGAGGGCCTGCGGGGCGAGCGACTGGGCCTCGGCGCCGAGCAGGAGCGAGATCGAGGCGCCGTGCTCGCGGGCGAGCTGAAAGGTGTTGAGGTAGTCGGCCGCGGTAAGGACCCAGGCGCCCTGCGGCGGGGCAGAAGGGACGTAGCTGACGACGTGGAGCGGCTGGTGGAGATGCCCGTCGGTCCCGAAGGCGGCATCGGGGGTGACGACGGTGATGTCATCGCCGGGGAAGGCGGCGGCAATGTTGGCGAGGGTAGTTTCGACGGCATCGACCGGCATAGAAGTGAGGCTGACGAGCAGGCCACTGCTGCGGGGCGAGGCGGAGGTGGCGGCTTCGAACGCGGTGTTGGATGTGGCCATCGATGGTTACTTTCTCCGCTGCGTGGGCGGCGAGCAGCGAGGGTTAACGGGGCAGGGCAAGGATGCCAGAAAGCGGGATGCGGACCCAGGTGGGGCGGTTATTGAGCTCGTAGAGCAGCTCGTAGAGCGCCTTTTCCAGAGTGTAGGCGTTGAGGAGCAACTGTGCCTGCTCGGGTGCGGGAAGGAGGCCGGGACGGACGGCGATGGTGGACCGGTAGGCGGAGAGGAACTGCCCGGCGGCGGCGTTTTCCCAGAGTCGGGTCCAGGGTTCGAGATTGCGGGCGTCGTCGGGGCGGCGCTGGCGGAAGGCGGCGAGTGCGGCCCAGGCGGCGTAGGAGAAGGAGCGGAGCATGCCAGCGACGTCTTTGAGCGGGGACTGCTTGCGGCGGCGATCTTCGAGCGAGCGGGCGGGCTCGCCTTCGAAATCGAGGATGACGTAGTCATTCTTGGCGCGCAGGACCTGGCCGAGGTGGTAGTCGCCGTGGATGCGGATGCGTCCGCCGGAGGCGGTGGGATTGCCGGCGGTGATGGCGTGGGCGCGGGCGAAAAGGTCGATGCGCTGCGAGAGGATGAGCGCGGCGTCGTCGGCGGTGAGATCGGCGAGCTGCGACAGGGAGCGCTTGAGGGCGTCGAGGGTGTTGTTGATCTGGATGTCGATGCGGCGGGCGTCGGCTTCGAGGTCGGCGGCGGTGAAGGTTTCGGCGGCGAAGGCGGGGTTGTCGGTGGGGGTGGCGAGCGCGAGGTGCATTTCGGCGGTGCGGCGGCCGAGCAGAGCGGCGGCATCGAGGGAGAAGCCGGCATGCTCGTGGGCGAGCGGGAGGGCGAGGGGAGCGGGGTCGGCGAAGGTGGGTGCGCGGCCGATGTCGGTGGGGGTGGGGCAATTGAAGATGCCCTCGAAATAGCGGGACAGCTCGTCGAGGAACCACTTCCAGCCGTCGCCCTCGTTTTGGACGAGGCCCTGAAGCATGGCGAGGGTGGTGGGTTCA
Source organism: uncultured Acidobacteriaceae bacterium (assembly GCA_964243475.1). Taxonomy (GTDB): domain Bacteria; phylum Acidobacteriota; class Terriglobia; order Terriglobales; family Acidobacteriaceae; genus Edaphobacter. The sequence continues at coordinate 49,002 of CAXTEU010000016.1, forward strand.
GAGCGTTCGCGGTCGTCGGAGGCGGTGAGGCGGATGTCGCCGAGGAAGGGCGGGATGCGCGGGAAACGGGCGACTTCGGTGAGGAATCGGCCGATCTCGGTGTCGGGGTTTTCACCGGGCTCCAAGCGACGGAAGAGTTTCAGGATGAGCTTGTCGTCGTAGAGGATGGAAGTGTTGGACTGCTCGGCGGAGCCGGTGCGGGCGGGCAAGAGGCCGGTGCCGCGGACGGCGGCGAAGGCGGAGCTGTGCTGTCCGGCGAGGGAGCCGACCTCGGTCGAGACGGTGGAGCTGCGCTCGATGAGAGAGAGCAGGGTCTGCCGGAGGTCTTCGCGCTGGCTGGCGTCGTGGAGGGCGGCGGGACCGTTGGGCGTGGTGAGGGTGGCGAGGATGGTTTGGGGCGCGGTGGCGCGGAGCTGCTCGGCGGCTTCGCCGGTGGAGACGGCGAGGGGAAGTTGGTAGATGTCGGGGAAGCCGTCGGTGTAGGCGAGCTCGACAAAGACGAGGGCGGGGTTGAGCGCGGCGGCGGAGCCGGCGGGCGCGCCGGAGGTGGGAAGCTCGGCCCAGTCGAGCACGCGGACGGAGGAGACGGTGCGGGTCTTGGCGCCGAACCAGCGCTGACGGACGAGCCAGGCGGGAAGGAGCTGCTGGAGGACGCCGAGGCCGCCGCCGGTGAGGAGGCCGGTCCAGCTTTGGTTGAGCAGGGCCAGGGTGGGTTCGTCGCCGGCGATCTCGACGGGTTCTTCGCGCTCTGGGGCTGGTTGGAGCTCGAGCCAGAGAAAGGAGTAGGGAGCGAGGGTGATGGCGTAGGGGGTGTTGTCGATGGGTGGGAAGGGGACGTAGCCGAGCATCTCGACAGGCTGTCGGCCGATGTAGGCGGACAGGTCAAGCGAGACGGGCTGGGCGAAGCGGGACAGGTTGGCGACGCAGAGGACGGTCTCGTGCGCGCCGTCTTCCCGGTCGAGGTTGCGGATGTAGGCGAGGATTTTGCGGTTTTCGGGGTGGAGGAATTCGAGGGTGCCGCGGCCAAAAACTTGGAAGAGCTTGCGCAGGGCGATCATGTTGCGCGTCCAGTGCAGCAGCGAAGACGGGTCGGACTGCTGGGCTTCGACGTTGATGGCCTGGTAGCCCCAGATGGGGTCCATGATGACGGGAAAGTAGAGCTTGGCGGGAACGGCGCGGGAGAAGCCGGCGTTGCGGTCGGAGTTCCACTGCATGGGGGTGCGGACGCCGTTGCGGTCGCCGAGGTAGATGTTGTCGCCCATGCCGATCTCGTCGCCGTAATACATGATGGGCGTTCCCGGGAAGGAGAAGAGGAGCGAGTTGAGCAGCTCGATGCGGCGGCGGTTGTTGTCGACCAGAGGGGCGAGGCGGCGACGGATGCCGACGTTGACACGCATGCGGGGGTCGGAGGCGTAGGCCAGATTCATGTAGTCGCGCTCTTCGTCGGTGACCATTTCGAGGGTGAGCTCGTCGTGGTTGCGGAGGAAGAGGCCCCACTGGCAGTTGGGCGGGATGTCGGGGGTCTGCGCCATGATGTCGGTGATGGGCAGGCGGTCTTCCTGGCGGACGGCCATGTAGATGCGCGGCATCAGCGGGAAGTGGAAGGCCATGTGGCACTCGTCGTCGTCGCCGAAGTAGGGGCGGACGTCGGCGGGCCACATATTGGCCTCGGCGAGGATAAGGCGGTTGCCGTATTCCTCGTCGATGACCTTGCGGATGGCCTTGATCATGACGTGGGTTTCGGGAACGTTTTCGCAGGAGGTGCCGTCGCGCTCGATGAGATAGGGGATGGCGTCGAGGCGGAGGGCGTCGACGCCCATGTCGAGCCAGAAGCGCATGGCTTTGAGGACTTCTTCCATGACGCGGGGGTTGTCGAAGTTGAGGTCGGGCTGGTGCGAAAAGAAGCGGTGCCAGTAGTACTGGCCGGCGACTTCATCCCAGGTCCAGTTGGATTTTTCGGTGTCGGTGAAGATGATGCGGACGCCGGAGTAGAGCTGGTCGGTGTCGGACCAGACATACATGTCGCGCTCGGGCGAGCCGACGGGGGAGTTGCGGGCGGCCTGAAACCAGGGGTGCTGGTCAGAGGTGTGGTTGATGACGAGCTCGATCATGACCTGCATGCCGCGCAAGTGGGCGGCGTCCATGAACTGCTTGAAGTCGCCGACGGTGCCGTAGGACGGGTTGACCGACATGTAGTCGGCGATGTCGTAGCCGTCGTCGCGCAGGGGCGAGGGCATGAAGGGAAGCAGCCAGAGGCAGGTGACGCCAAGGTCCTGGAGGTAGTCGAGCCTGGAGATCAGGCCCTGGAAGTCGCCGATGCCGTCGGCGTTCGAGTCTGCGAACGCGCGCACATGGATCTCGTAGATGATCGCGTCTTTGTACCAGAGCGGATCGGATGCGCTTCCCAGCTTCTTCAATCGAGGTCTCCTGCCTAGGGTTGGGGGTCGTTCCGCTTCAGGCGGAGAGGGTATGGCTGGCGCCGCGATGGATGCTCAGGATGTGGGCCGGAAGGACGTCGGGGCGGAGGGCAACATAGTTGGAGCGGTCGTGCCAGCTGTAGTGCGCGCCGGTCAGCAGATCTTCGACGTCGAAGGTTTCGTCGTGTTGGATGCCGAGGTGCTTGAGGTCGAGATCGATCCAGCCGGCGTGCTCCTGGGTGGGATCGAGGTTGATGGCGACCAGGATCTGGTTGGTGCCGGAGGTTTTGGAGTAGCAGAGGATGTGCGGGTTGTCGACGTTGTGGAAGTGAAGCGACTCGTTGGACTGGAGGGCGGGGTTATCGCGGCGGATGGCGTTGAGGCGCGTGATGAGGGGAGCGATGGAGTGGGGGGCGTCGAGGTCCCAACGGCGGATCTCGTACTTCTCGCTGTTGAGGTATTCTTCGCCGCCGGGTTTGAAGGGAGCGTTTTCGCCGAGCTCGTAGGCTGGACCGTAGAGGCCGTAATTGGACGAGAGGGTGGCGGCGAGGATGACGCGCTGCATGAAGGCGGGCCGGCCGCCGGTCTGCAGGATGGGCGGAAGAATGTCGGGGGTGTTGGGCCAGAAGTTGGGGCGGAAGAAGTCCGAGACGGGCGGAACGGTGAGTTCTTCCATGTACCCCTGGATTTCGGGCTTGGTGGTGCGCCAGGTGAAGTAGGTGTAGGACTGGGTGTAGCCGCCCTTGGCGAGCGAGTACATGAGGTGCGGGCGGGTGAAGGCTTCGGCGAGGAAGATGACGCCGGGGTGATCTTTGTGGATCTCGGTGATGCACCACTCCCAGAAGGGGAAGCTCTTGGTGTGCGGGTTGTCAACGCGGAAGACCTGGACGCCATGGCCGATCCAGAAGGTGAAGACGGAAAGGAGCTCCTCCCATAGGCCGCGCCAGTCGCTCGATTCGAAGTTGAGTGGGTAGATGTCCTGGTACTTCTTGGGAGGGTTTTCAGCGTACTGGATGGAGCCGTCGGGGCGGACCTGGAACCAGGCAGGGTGCTCTGTGACCCAGGGGTGATCGGGCGAGCACTGAAAGGCGATATCCAGGGCAAGCTCGATGCCGAGGGGAGCGGCGGCATCGATGAGGTGCTCGAAATCAGCGAGGGTGCCGAGTTCGGGATGAATGGCCTTGTGACCGCCCTCGGGCGAGCCGATGGCCCAAGGGCTACCGTGATCGCCTATGGCGGCAACGACGTTGTTATTGGGGCCTTTGCGGAAGGCTTTGCCGACGGGGTGGATGGGCGGGAGATAGAGGACATCGAAACCCATGGCGGCAACGCGGGGGAGCTGCGCCTCAACGTCGCGCAGGGTGCCGTGGACTCCGGGCGTGGGGGAGGTGGAACGCGGGAAGAGTTCGTACCAGGAGGAGAAGCGGGCGCGCTCGCGGTCGACCCAGAGTGGAAGGTCCTGGCTGGAACGGGCGGAAAAGCGCAGATCGGGGTAGCGCGCGACGATCTGCTTGATTTCGTCGGCGATGGGGTATTCGTAAAGGGGAGCCTCCTGGTCCGCCATCCAGCGCAGGGAAAGGGCGACCTGCTCGAGAGTTTTAGCGTCGGCGCCGGTGGTGCGGGCGGCGGCCTCGTCGATGAGGATGGCGCCGGAACGAAGGGCGAGCGGAATGTTCTGCGGGCTGGTGTTGGCGCTAGGATGGTCCGGATCGGGCTGGGCGGCGATGCGCTTTTCAAGGTCGGACGCCCAGGTGTCGAAGTGGTCGATCCAGCCTTCGACGGCGAACTGCCAATCTCCGATCTGGTCGACGGGAAAACGTGCGCTGAAGAGATCGTTGCCGAGCGGGTGCATGGGTTTTGAGCGCCAGTCGCTTTCCTGTGTTGGACGGAAGAGCAGGCGTCCGGCGACGTGATCGTGACCGTCCGAGAAGATGGCGGCGGTCACCTCGACGTGGTCGCCAAGCACGCGTTTGGCGGGGTAACGGCCACAGTCGACCTGCGGCTGGAGATTTTCGACGGTGACGCGCTTACGGCCTTCGATGGGTTTCATGGGATACAAGCTCGCATCGGATCCTGTGTGCTGCCTTGATGATTTTATGCAGACAGACCGGAGACGGTCGCATCTGACACGTATACCTGCCGGGGCGCCAAGGTGCCGATAGCAGGAGAGATGCTCCCCTAGGTGGGAGCGTTTTCCGCGGACGTGAAAGGGACGGAACGCTTGTTCGAGTTTGGGCGAAAGAAGGAGAAGCATCTGCATGCAGCGCGCATTGAGGAGTATGCGCTGATCGGAGATTTGGAAACGGCCGCGCTGGTTTCGCGCGAGGGTTCGATCGACTGGCTGTGCTGGCCCAGATTTTCTTCGGGCGCCTGCTTTTCGGCTTTGCTGGGGACGAGCGATCACGGCTACTGGAAGATCTTTCCGGCAAACAAGGGCCGTGTGGTGAGCCGGCGATACCGGCCGCAGACGTTAATTGTGGAGACGACGGTTGCCGGACCGAGGGGGGAGGCGGTGCTCATCGATTTTATGCCGCCTCGCGGCGAGCACTCCGACGTCGTGCGCCTTGTGCGCGGGCTTCGCGGAAAGGTGGATCTACGCATGGACCTGGCGATCCGGTTCGACTACGGGGCGCGCGTTCCCTGGGTGAGCGATGGCCACCAGGAGTTGCGGGCGGTTGCCGGGGAGGACTTGGTGGTGCTGCGCACGGCGGTGCCCCTGCGTGGCGAGGGACTCTCGACGGTGAGTGAGTTTACGGTGCGCGAAGGGGAAAGTATCCCGTTTGTGCTGACGAGCTCGTCCTCGCTGAAGGAGATGCCGAAGAAGGTGGATGCGGAGAAGGCTCTGAGAGAGACCGAAGAGTTCTGGGTGGAGTGGGTACGCCGGAACAACTACCAGGGGCGATATCGCGAGATCGTCGAGCGGTCCGTGCTGACGCTGAAGGCGCTGACGTACCGGCCGTCAGGAGCTATGGTGGCTGCACCCACGATGTCGCTGCCGGAGTCGATTGGGGGCGGGCGCAACTGGGATTACCGGTACTGCTGGATCCGGGACACGGCGTTTCTGCTGCTGACGCTGACACGGGTCGGCTACCAGGAGGAGGCGATTGCATGGAGGCAATGGCTGCTGCGCGCCGTGGCCGGGAACCCGGAGCAGCTGCAAACACTTTACGGGATCTGCGGCGAGCGACAGATTCCTGAGTGGGAGGCGGACTGGCTCCCTGGATACCGTCATTCCAGGCCCGTGCGCGTGGGCAACGCCGCTGTGTCGCAGTTTCAGCTGGACGTGTACGGCGAGGTCGTTGCGGCGATGACGCGGACGGCGGTCGACCCGGATGCGCGGGTGGACGCGGACCGGCTGATGGAACAGATTGTGGACCACCTGTGCACCATCTGGCAGCTGCCGGACGACGGCATCTGGGAGGTGCGCGGGAAGCGGCAGCAGTTTACCCATTCGAAGATGATGGTTTGGGTGGCCTTTGATCGGGCCATCAAGCATCAGGAAAAGCATGGCGGTAGGGGAGACCTGAAGACGTGGCGACGGAATCGCGACCTGGTCCACGCGGAGGTGTGCAAGAAGGGCTTCAACCGGCGGATGAACAGCTTTGTGGAAAGCTACGGCTCTAGCCGGCTGGACGCGGCGCTGCTGCGGGCGGTGTTGGTTGGATTTCTGCCACCGGACGATCCGCGCATTATCGGCACAGTGGACGCGATTCAGAAAAAGCTGATGCGCCAAGGCTTTGTGGAGCGGTACCAGACCAACGGGGAGGACGGCCTGACGGGAAGTGAGGGCGTGTTTCTGCCGTGTTCGTTTTGGCTGGTGATCAACCTGCACCTGATTGGCCGGGAGGCGGAGGCGCGACAGATGTACGAGCGGCTGCTGGGGCTGATGAACGATGTGGGGCTGATTTCGGAGGAGTACGACCCGAAGCGGCGCGAGATGCTGGGGAACTTTCCGCAGGCGCTCACCCACATCGCCGTGGTGCATGCGGCGCTGGCGCTCGACGGCGGCTGGCAACCGGAGCCTTCGCCGGCCGCGCGGTAGGCGTCGGGCGGCGGTGCGGGGTGCAACCCCCTGCGCTGGCTGCGGCTCTAACCAGATTCCGAACGAGAGGATGTGTTTTGCCCGAAACAGGATCACGCATGCGCCGAATTCCGTTTTCAACGTATCGTTTGCAGCTTCACAAAGGGTTTACCTTCGACGATGCCTCTGCTATTGCGCCATACCTGCGTGATTTGGGCGTTTCGCATGTGTACAGCTCGCCGTACCTGCAGGCGGCGCCGGGGAGCATGCACGGCTATGACGTGGTGGACCACCAGCGTGTGAATGCGGAACTGGGAGGACGCGCGGCGCACCAGCGCTTCTGCCAGGTGCTGGGCGAAACGGGCCTGGGGCAGGTGCTGGACATCGTGCCCAACCACATGTCGCTGGGTCGGGAGAATCGTTTCTGGTGGGACGTGCTCGAGAACGGGGCTTCGAGCCGATATGCCTCGTTTTTTGACATTGACTGGGACTCGTCGGAAGAGCGCCTTCGCAACAAGGTGCTGGTGCCGGTTCTGGGTGACCACTACGGTCGCGTGCTTGAGGCGGGACAGATTCAGACCGTGCGGCGAGGGACCGAGTTTACGGTTGAGGCGGCGAGCCAGAGTTTTCCGGTTGCACCGAACAGCCTGTCGGTCATTCTGGCACGGGCTGCGGAGTATTCGAAGTCTGACGCGCTCAGCTTTGCCGCGGCGTCGTTTGCGCGGCTGCCGGAACCGGAAGGTTGGGACCGGCGAGCGATGCTGGCGAGGGATCGGGACAAGGCGGTGCTGCAGCGGATTGTTGGCCGGATCTGTGCGGAGCAGCAGACGGCGTGCGAGGCGATCGACCAGGCGGTACACGAGCTGAACACAAACTGGGACGCGCTGGACGATTTTCTCAATCAGCAGCACTACCGTCTGGCGTTCTGGACGACGGCCGACCAGCAACTGGGGTACCGGCGATTTTTCGACGTGAATACGTTGATCGGCCTGCGCATGGAACGCGAGCACGTGTTCGAAGAGACGCACGCGCTGCTGGTGGAATGGCTGCGGGACGGTGTGTTGGATGGCGTGCGGGTGGATCATCCGGACGGCTTGCGGGATCCTCTGGAGTACTTCCAGCGCCTGCGCGAGCATGTGCCGGATGGCTGGATTATCGGTGAAAAGATTCTCGAGCCGGGCGAGTTTCTGCGGGAGTCGTGGCCGATTGAAGGCACCAGCGGGTACGACTTTATGAACGCCGTGGGTGCGGTTCTGGTGAGCCGCGAAGGTGTGCAGCGGCTGCGGGAAGTGTATGGAGAGCTGACGGGTGAACCGACCGACTTCGGGCAGATTGCGCACGACCGCAAGATCAATGTGACGCAGGAAGCTCTGGGCAGCGATGTGAACCGGCTGGCGACGCTGTTTGTGCAGATCTGCGAGTGCAATCGCAACCAGCGGGACTACACGCGGGCGGAGATCCGGCGGGCGATTCGCGAGGTGGCCGCGTGCTTCCGGATCTATCGGACGTATGTGATTCCGGAGCGGAATGAAATCACGGATGAGGATCGCGAGGCGATTCGGGAGGCGACCGAGTGTGCCAAGACGAGGCGGCAGGACATCGATGAGGGTCTGTTCGACTTTATGCGCCGGGTGCTGACACTGGAGGTGCGCGGAAAGTGGGAGTCGGAGTTTGTGTTGCGGTTCCAGCAGTTCACCAGTCCGGTGATGGCGAAGGGCGTGGAAGACACGACGTTCTACATTTTCAATCGACTGTTGGCTCTGAACGAGGTTGGCGGCGACCCGGGCAACGACGGATCGACGGTCGCGGAGTTCCACGCGTATCAGACAAAGATGCAGCAGACGCATCCGCAGACCATGACGACGCTTTCGACGCACGATACGAAACGCAGCGACGACGTGCGGGCGCGGCTGGCGGTGCTGTCGGAGATGCCGGACGAGTTTGCGACGACGATTCGCGGATGGATGGAGCGGAATGCGCAATACAAAACGGCCGATCTGCCGGACCGCAACTCGGAATATTTCCTTTACCAGACGTTGATTGGCGCTTGGCCGATCACGCCGGAGCGCCTGTTTCCGTACCTCGAAAAGGCGATGCGCGAAGCCAAGCAGCAGACCACATGGGTGGCCAACAACAAGGAGTTTGAGGACGCGTTGCGGAAGTTCACGGAGTGCTTGCTGGCGGACGGTGTGTGGTGTGGTGAGCTGGAAGCGATCGTCGCACGGGTGCGGGATGCGGGTCGCATCAACTCGCTTGCGCAGAGCCTGGTGAAGTGCACGTCTCCGGGGGTGCCGGATCTGTACCAGGGGTCGGAGATTTGGGATTTGAGTCTGGTCGATCCGGACAATCGCAGGCCGGTAGACTACCACATGCGTCGTCGGCTTTTGGCCGAGATGCGGTCGATGCATGCCGGCGAGGTGCTGGAACGTTGGAACGACGGTCTGCCGAAGCTGTGGACGATCGTCCATGGGCTGCAGGTTCGCCGGGATTTCCCTCAGAGTTTCGGACCCAAAGGTGGGTATGTGCCTGTGACGGTTACAGGGCGCAGGAGCGAGCATGCCGTCGCTTTTCTGCGCGGCGGCAATGTGGCCACCGTGGTTCCGCGCCTGCCGCTCACGGTTGGCAGCAACTGGGATAACACGACACTTGATCTACCGGTGGGCAGCTGGCGCAACCGGTTGAGCGGGGATGCGGTCGAGGGTGGAACGGTTCCACTTGGCGACGTGCTTCGGGGTTTTCCTGTGGCGCTTTTGGTGAAGGAGAATGCGGGCAATGCATGAGTTTAAGGTGTGGGCGCCCCATGCGCGCAAGGTGCAGGTCAAGGTGGGGGACGCAGTGTACCCCATGATCTGCGCGCAGAAGGGCTGGTGGCGTGGGACGGTGGAGGAGGCAAACTGGGGCAGCGAATATGCCTTTCTGCTGGACGACGACCAGATTCCGCTGCCTGATCCGCGCGGACTGCAGGCGGCGGACGGTGTGCACGGACCCTCGGTGCTGTATGACCAGAAGGCGTATGCCTGGCACGACGACGGCTGGAAGGGGTACCCGCTACCGGCGGCGGTGATCTACGAGATGCATATCGGCACCTTCACGGAAGGCGGCACGTTCGATTCCGCCATTGAACGGCTCACGTATCTGCACGATCTGGGTATCACGCACGTGGAGATTATGCCGGTGGCGGAGTTTCCCGGGGATTTTGGCTGGGGCTACGACGGCGTGGGTCTGTTCGCGGTGGCGAAGATCTACGGTGGGCCGGATGGGCTGAAGCGGCTTGTGGATGCGTGCCATCAGCACCATCTGGCGGTGGTGCTGGACGTGGTGTACAACCACTTCGGGCCGGTGGGCGCGTATGTGAATCGGTTCGGACCCTACCTGACCAGCAAGCACATCACGCCCTGGGGCGACGCGGTGAACTTCGAAGAGGGCGGCAGCGACGAGGTGCGCCGCTTCTTTGTTGATAATGCGCTGATGTGGTTTCGCGACTTCCACTGCGATGGTCTGCGGCTGGATGCGACGCACGAGTACATGGACCGATCGGCCATTCACTTTATGGAGCAGCTTTCGGCAGAGGTGGAAAATATGTCCGCGGTTGTGGGCCGGCGGTTGATTCTGATCGCGGAAAGCGACCTGAACAATCCGGAGATAGTTCGTCCGCGCGAGGCCGGCGGCTACGGCATGGATGCGCAATGGAGCGATGACTTCCACCACTCCCTGTTTACGGTGATTCAGGAGACGGACAGAGGGAAGGGGTATTACGACGACTTTGGTTCGTTCGATCTTCTGGCGAAATCGCTGACGTCCATGTTTGTGTATGACGGGCAATTTTCGCGGTACCGCGGGCGATCGCATGGACGACCGGTTGCCGGACTTTCAGCGCATCACTTCATCACGTTTATTCAGAATCACGATCAGATCGGCAATCGCGCGATCGGCGACCGGTTAGAGCATATTGTCGGCATGGATCGGGCGAAGCTGGCTCTGGGCCTGGTGCTGACAGCTCCGGCGTTGCCGATGTTGTTTCAGGGCGAGGAGTTCGCGGCGTCTGCCCCATTTCAGTACTTCGCGCACCACGAAGATCCGGAGATGGCGAGGGCCGTTTCGGTTGGCCGGAAGAAGGATTTCGCGTGCTTCGGCTGGGACGAGAACGACATTCCGGATCCGGAGGACACGGCGACGTTTGAGCGGTCCAAGCTGAACTGGAGCGAGGTGCATGAAGGCAAGCATGGGGAGATGCTGGAGTGGACGCGTACATTGATCCACCTTCGGCACCGCTCGCTGGCCCTGAATGATGGCGATCTTGGGCACACCGTGATCGACTTCGACAGCAAGGAGCGGTGGTTGCTGATGACGCGAGGCGCGGTGCGGGTTGGGTTGAACCTTGGAAACGGCACGAAGAGCTTCCCGATACCGGACGGAGCCAGGCTGCTTCTGGCCTCGAACACCCAGGTCTCTGAGGCTGACGGACAGGTGATGCTGCCGCCGGACACGCTGGCGATTATTTCTTCAGAGGAGATGTAGGACATCGCAACGGTAGCCGGTGCGTTCCGCCGGGCGAAACTTTCCCCGGAGATCGGTCGTCCTTTGTTCGAAAGCAGCCCACTTCCGCGGATGACACCGGTGCTTGTGGGCGAGGATTTCTTCCGATGGCCGATCTGCACGTTCTCGTTCGGTGGTTTCTAGTGGCTGTGGCCTCCATGTCGCCGGTAATTCTTCCGGCGGACGCGGTGTATGCGCAGGTTCCCGCGACCGCTGCTCCGGCGACCGCTGCAGCGCGCCAGCGCGGTACCGTGAAGGCCATTGCGGGCTCTACGCTGACGCTCACCACGGATGACGGTCATGACATCAGCGTCGCCGTGGCGGCGAATGCAAGGATCCTGCAACTGCCTCCGGGCAGCACGGATCTAAAGGCAGCGCAGACGATCACGCTTGGGGATGTGACGGCCGGGGACCGCGTGCTGGTATTGGGTGCGGCGGGCGCGGACGCGTCCAGCTTTCAGGCCGGCCGAGTGATTCTGATGAAGTCGACCGACATTGCCGCGCAGCACGCGCGCGAAGAGGCTGACTGGCAGCGGCGGGGATCGGGCGGCATTGTGACCGGCGTGGATGCGGCGTCCGGCACCGTAACGCTCTCCGCTCGCGCGCGCACAGTTGAGGTAAAAACGACGTCGAACACGATCTTTCGGCGGTACGCCGGCGACTCGGTGAAGTTTGAAGATGCGAAGCTGGGAAAGGTGGGTGAGATCCAGGCGGGCGACCAGATGCGCGTACGCGGAACGCGCTCCCCGGACGGCGCCAGCATCGCGGCCGACGAGATCGTCACGGGGCGCTTCGAGAACTTATCGGGAACGTTGACCGCGGTGGATGCGAGTGCGGGGACGGTGACGTTGCGGGATCTCGCGACCAAGAAGCCGGTGACCGTCAACGTTACGGCAAACTCGGCGATCCACATGCTGCCCCCTGGCGCGGCGGCGTCGTTTGCCGGGGGAACGCGCTCCGGGGCGCCGGCGGCAGGACAGGCCGCTGCACCGGCGGCGGCACAGCATCCGGCCGAGGGCGCCGCGCCGGCAAGGGAGGGTGGCCGTCGTTCCGGTGGCGATTTGTCACAGGTGGTGGCACGCCTTCCGATGTTGACGCTCGGGGATCTCCATGTAGGGGATGCGGTTCTGCTGGTGGCCACGCCTGCATCGCCGGGCACGTCGGCTGCCACAGCCATTACCCTTGTGAGTGGGGTTCAGCCGCTTCTTTCGGCGGCGCAGGGCAGTGCGCCAGCGGTGACGCTTTCGCCCTGGAGCCTCGGCCAACAAGGCGGCGAGGGTGCAGGCGCACAGTAGACAAGTTGGTACGTGGCGTGTGATGGATGGGTAGACCCCTGGAGTTCCAATGCTCTTTCGCAGTTCGCTGAATGTTGTTCTTGCCGTCGGTGTGTTGACCGGTGGTGTTCCCGGTGGTGTGTTGCCGTTGCGGGCGCAGCAGGCGGCGGCGACGGCCGGATCGGTTCGTGGAACGGTGGTGGATCCGGACGGTGCGGTGATCCCTGGCGCAACGGTCACGCTCGCGCCCGCGTCTGGCAAAGCGCGCGTGGTCACCTCCGGTGCGGATGGGACGTACGCCCTGACCGGTGTGTCTCCGGGCGTGTACGCGTTCACAGTCACCATGCCCAACTTCGCGACGCTTGTGCGCCAGGGCGTGCGCGTCGCAGGCGGCCAGCAGCTGACGATGGACGTCAAGCTGCTGGTGGAAGCACAGTCGCAGCAGGTGCAGGTGACGGCGCAGGAGAACCTGGTGGGCGTGGACCCGGAGAGCAATGCCAGCTCCACGGTTCTGAAGGACAAGGATCTGGATGCGCTGTCGGACGATCCGGACGAGCTGTCGTCGGAGTTGACGGCGCTGGCCGGCCCGGCAGCTGGGCCGAATGGCGGGCAGATCTATGTGGACGGGTTCACCGGCGGACAATTGCCTCCGAAGTCGTCCATCCGCGAAATCCGGATCAATCAGAATCCATTTTCCTCGCAGTACGATCGACTCGGTTTTGGCCGGGTCGAGGTGTTTACCAAGCCGGGTACGGACAAGTTCCACGGCAACTATCAGATTAATGGGAACGACTCCAGCTTCAATACACAGAACCCTGTGCTCAACAGCTTTCTGTCGCCGGGGCAGTCGCCCATTGCGCAGCCGCCGTACCACACGATTTTGATGTTTGGCAGCATCACGGGACCGATCAGCAAAGCGGCGTCGTTCAACGTTTCGGGATCGCATCGCAGCATCCAGGACAATTCCATTTTCAACGGAACGATCCTCACGCCAACCGAAAACGCCGGAGCGAACGGGGCTGCGACGGTGTGCGCGCCGGGGCCGGCGAACACGGCTGGTTGCACAGTGCAACAGCTGCAGACGGCGACGACGTATCCGCAGGTGCGAACGGATTTCAGTCCGCGCCTTGATCTTGCGGTGACCAGCACAAACACGCTGACGGTGCGTTACCAGTATGAGCAGAATGACCAGATCAACAATGGTCTGGGTGGATTCAATCTGCCATCGACGGGGTACAACGTCGCCAGCAATGAGTCCGAGCTTCAGATGAGCGATACGCAAATCGTCAGCCCACGCGTGATCAATGAGACGCGGTTTGAATTTTCTCGCGATCGAAATACGCAGAGCGCGCAGAGTTACGCACCTTCGGTGAACGTGCAGAGCGCGTTTATGTCCGGCGGGTCGACGAGCGGGACGACCTCCGACCACCAGGAACACATCGAGGTGCAGAATTACACGTCGATCCAGTTGAAGAAGAATTTTCTCCGGCTCGGCGGTCGGCTCCGCACCACGCGTGAAGCGAACGACACGACTGCTCTGACCAATGGATCGTTCAATTACGCGAGCCTTGCGGATTACGAAGCCAACAACGTCGAGACCTTCACGATTACGCAGGTAAACGTGCCGAAGGTTCAGGCGCGGCTGACCGATCTTGGCGTGTATGCGGAGACGGACTGGAAGCCGCGGCCGAACCTTACCATCAGCTACGGCATCCGCTACGAAACGCAAAATGCGCTGAACGAACACCACGACCTTGCGCCGCGTGTTTCGTTTGCCTATGGGCTCGGCAGCGGAAAAGGGAATCCGCGCACCGTTCTGCGTGGCGGTTTTGGAATGTTCTACGACCGTTTTCAGCTGGCTAACCTGCTGACAACGTACCGGGAAAACGGGATCAATCAGACGCAGCAGACATTGACGAACATCGGCACCACCGGGTGTTCCCCGCTCGATGTGGGTCTTTGCACCGGCGGGACGGATGCTGGAAACACGATCTATACCAAAGCCAACAACCTGCGATCGCCGTACATTATGCAAACTGCGATCGGCTTTGATGAGCAAATTTTTCGCGGCGGCACGGTCAGCGTGAACTACCTGAACTCGATCGGTGTTCACGAATTTCTGAGTCAGAACATTGCGGCGATCGGCAGGTCTTACTCCGCAACCAGCACGGGTCTGCCGGTGACGGACCAGTTTCAGTCCGAGGGTGTGCTACGTCAGAACCAGATCAATACTAACTTCAACATCAGACGGCGGCGCTTATCGGTGTTCGGTTGGTACGGCCTGAACTGGGCGAAGGCGGACACGTCCGGACCGACGTACTTTCCTTCGATCCCGGGTGATATTGGTGCGGATTATGGTCGGGCAGCCTTTGACGTACGAAGCCGCCTCTTTCTCGGTGGCAACAGCACGCTTCCGTATGGCATAGCTCTGAGTCCGTTTATCTTGGCGCAGGCGGGAAATCCGTACAACATCACTACGGGACAGGATCAGAATGGGGACAGTATTGTGAACGACCGCCCCACTTTTCTCGCCGGCCGCAGCTCGGCCAACTGCAAAGACGCGAGCACCTTCGGCATTCCCGCTGTAGGGACGTCGTACTCGCCAATCCCGATCAACTACTGCACCGGGCCGGCGCTGTTCACGATGAACCTGCGCGCGACCAAGGCTTTCGGCATCGGTCCGAAGACGGGCGAGGGCGCCAACCCTGGCGGCCCGCAAGGCGGTGCGCCCGGCCCCGGCGGCCCACGTGGCGGCGGGGGCGGTGGACGCGGAGGCCCGGGTGGATTTGGCGGAGGTGGTGGATCCAGTTCCGGCCACAAGTACACCCTGCTGCTTGGAGCGCAGATCCAAAATATCTTCAATCGCGCGGATTACTCCACACCGGTGGGCGTGCTGACCTCACCACATTTCGGGCAGTCGTTACAACTTGCTGGACCGCCGTACACAGCGAACGCAGCGGTTCAGCGTCTTCAGCTGACTGCGGCGTTTAACTTCTGACGCGGTGCCATGGCGGGTTCTGGATTGTCGAGCACGACGGTCTTGCAGTTCATAAAGGCATGCAGGCCAGCGGAGGAAAGCTCCCCCCGTAGCCGGAGCGCTTGATGCCGCCGAAGGGCAGGCGCGGATCGCTGCTGACCGTGGAGTTGAGAAACGCGCTGCCGCACTCGAGTTCGGCGACGAATTGTTGTTGCTTGGCTGGGTCCCGCGTCCAGATGGAGGCTGCGAGGCCGAACTGGGTTGGTTACTCAGCTGGAGTGCATCGTCTACATTTGTCGCCGAGAACAGCATCGCTACGGGGCGACTCGCAGGGCGCGCATGCCGGCTTCGGTCGCGATGGGGTTCGGGAGCGAGCATGCGTGTGGCCGGTCAGCGGCTCGAAGTTCCGGAGTGTCACGCCCGTCCCCGGATTGATGGAGGCAATCGTCATGCGGTGTTTCCCTTACGCCAAGGATAGCCGGGCAAGCGTTTCCGCCAGCACCTGCGTGCCCAGCGCGATGTGCTCGGCGGCGGCAAACTCGTCCGGACGATGGCTGACGCCGCCGCGGCACGGGATGAAGAGCATGGCCACGGGTGCGAGTCGGGCAAGAAACAGGGTGTCGTGGTAGGCGCGGCTGACCATGGGCTGGGTGCGAAGACCCAGCTGCGCGCAGACTTCAGCGATGACGTTCAGGATCAGCGGTGAGGTGTGCGCGGGATCATCGGCATTGATCTGCTGCTCCTCGATGGTCACGCGACGGCTCATGGCGATCCGTTCGACCTCGTCGCGCACTGCGTGCATCACAGCGTCGCGGCGGTCTGGGTCGGTGTCGCGCACATCCAGATGCAGCACCACACGGCTGGGTACGCTGTTGACGGCGCCGGGGTGAACCACGCACGTTCCCACGGTGGCAACGGTGTCGATGGCTCCGGTCGCCAGAGCACGGCGTTCGATGGCAAGGATGAGTTCGGCGGCAGCGCACAGGGCATCCCGGCGATCCGGCATGAGAAGCGCGCCGGCGTGGCCGCCCAGGCCTCCCACATTGAAGCGATAGCTCGCCGGCGCGGCGATGGCGGTGACTACGCCAAGGGGGACGCCTTCGCGCTCGAGCAGCGGTCCCTGCTCGATGTGCAGTTCGACCCACGCGCTGTAGTGGCCGCGCGCCAGCGGCACGGAGTGGAGTGAGCCGATGAAGCCTGCCTTCGCGCGAACTTCGTCCAGCGTTCGATCTTCGCTGTCGCGCAGAGCGGCTGCCTCTTCCGGTGCGAGGGCGCCCGACAGCAAGCGGCTTCCCAGGCAGCCGATGCCGAAGCGGGTTGGCTCCTCCGACGTTAGCAGCAGAAGCTCAATGGAGCGAGCCGGGCGGAACCGCGCGCGCTGCAGCGAACGAATGGCCTCCAGGCCGCCGAGGACGCCTACGGTTCCGTCGAACATGCCGGCGTGAGGAATGGCGTCCATATGCGATCCCGTGCCTACGGGAGCACGCTGCGGATCCTGCCCGTGCCAGGTGAAGAACGTGTTGCCCACGGCGTCTTCGCGGATGCCGAGGCCGGCATTGAGAGCCAGCTGCTTCAGCCAGGCGCGGGCTTCGAGGTCGCGCTCGGTGAAGACGACCCGCGTCACGGCTGTGCCGGTTGAGGCTGGTTCCGCATCCGTCATCCGTGCCAGCGTCGCGAGCTCTTCGGAGATCTGAGGCGTGTTGATCGTCACGCCAACCAAGCCGTTCATCGCGTCACCGGTGCCGCGGCCACGATGGGGTGTCGGTTCCAATCTTTGTAGATGAGGTATTTCGCGGGCTGCCTGCCGAGCGCGCCGAACCACTGCGGGCAGAAGGGCGCCATCCAGATGAAGTCGCCCGCGTGCACCGGGTACCAACAGTCGCCCAGTCGATAGATGCCGCCGCCCTCGAGCATCAACAAGCCATGCTCCATGATGTGCACCTCGACGATCGGCAAGGAAGCTCCGGGCTGGTACGTCATGGTGTTCACGGCGAAGTCGAGGCCCAGAGTTTCGGGAAGGAGTGTGCGCACCGCGAGCCCAAGGTCATCCAGCAAAGGCGTGGACGGAAGGGATCGTTCTTCGCCGAACAACGCCGCGACAGGATCGCCGGCCGACGCCGGAGATTGTTCGATGACGGCTACGCGCGCCGTCCCCGGAGCGAGGAGTGTGTGACGATGTTCGGGTCCGAGGTAGGCAAAGCTGCCCGCCTGGAGAAGAGATTCGGGCTCGTCGGGCCTGGCGATGCTCGCCTCCCCATCCAGCAGGTAGAGAAAACGCTGCAGCCCCGGGATGCCGCGGAGCGTTCCGCCGGACATGCCGAACTCCACGGTGTACTGGGCAAAGCTGCAGCCGAGCGACGGCGCCGCGTGAACAACGGCGACGCCGCCTGAAAGGCAAGGAAGCGGCGTGCGCACAAAGGTGTCCGGCGTTTGCAAGCGATGGTCGTGCCGGTTGCGACTGCGGGTTTCTCCCAGGTCATGCATGGGTCAGCTCCGTCTGTTGTTTGCCGTCGTCGGCCTGATAGCGCCGCAGAAACGTGACGACTGTGGCGAAGGCAGAGGCAACATCTTGCGGCAGAACCGACTCGTCCGGATGATGGCTGAGGCCGCCTGGACTGCGGATGAACAGCATGGTCGCGGGCACACGCTGGGCGAGGATCATGGCGTCATGCCCCGCACCGCTGGTGAGGTACGGCGGAGCTGTGCCGGTTGCCTCGATCGCGGAGCGTGCAAGGAGAGCGCCGAGTCGGGGGTTCATCTCCACCGCTTGCTGGTCCAGATCGATTTGGACTTTCGCGCTTACATATCTGCGGGTGGCCGCGGCGTGTGCTTGCGCAAGCATCGCCCCGACCGCTTCGGTGCGGACCGCGTCCCTTCGGTGGCGAACGTCAAGCGTTGCCGTGACGTTGCCGGCG
>CAXTEU010000016.1:67241-94298 GCA_964243475.1 uncultured Acidobacteriaceae bacterium
TTGCCGGCGCCCGGCTGCACGTCCAGACGGCCGACCGTGGCGACCAGCCCCGGGCAGCCGCGAGCGTAGTCTTCCACGGCGACGATCCATTCGGACGCGGATGCGAGGGCGTCGCGGCGGAGCGACATCGGGGTGGTGCCGGCGTGATTGCTTTGGCCCAGGAACCGCACCGTGCACCGGCTCTGGCCGGCAATCGCATCGACAATGGCCAACGGCTGGTCCATGCTTTCCAGCACCGGACCTTGCTCGATATGCACCTCGAGGTAGCCAGCCGTTTCCGGCGCGAGTTCGGTCGGGGCTGCGGGGTCGACCTCGAACTCTGCCAGTGCCTGGGCAACGGAGATGCCGTTTCGGTCGATCCACGCGAGCGTCTCGGAGGCACGCCCAACGACGGCCAGGCTGCCCAGGAACGGCCGACCAAAGCGAACGCCCTCTTCTTCCGAGAACGCAACAACCTCGAAGGAGAGCGGCTCGGCTGCGTGTTGAAGTGCAGTGGCGGCCTCGATGGCGAGCACAACGCCGAGGATGCCATCGAACGCACCGGCATCGGGCACGGTGTCGAGGTGGGAGCCGATTAGAAGATGCGGCATTGCCGGCTTGCGAGGCCCCATGTCTCCGCGAAGGTTGCCCATGCTGTCCAGGCGGACTGACAAGCCAGCCTCCTCCATCCACGCGGCGACCTGCTGCTGCGCGGCCCGTGCCGATGCGCAAAGAAATGGCCGCGTAGTCGTACCGGCCACTTCGGTGAAGCGTGCCAGCGCCCGACATCGATCCAGGATGCGCCCGGCGTGCAAGGCTGTCTGCTCGGCGGTCATGCTGTTGCGCTCCGCTGCACCCGCGCCTCGATGTAGCCGTACGGTTCTTCGGTGGGCACAAAGATCTGGTTCGGGTTGTCCTGCCCGAAGCGCGACAGGTCGGCAAGAAACGCATGGCGGTTGGGCAACGTGAGGTCAATCGCGTCGATCTCCGGGCATGCGTCGAGGGCGGCTTCCCCCATGGCGAACAGGGTCTGCTGCACAGAGCGGCTGTTGTGCGCGGCAAAGGTCGCCAGCATCGCCTCACGGATGGTGTGTCGCCGCAAGTCGAACTCCGTTGCGGGCGGACGGTATGTCCAGCTCGCGCGCACAGCCGTGCCGAGCAGGCGATCGGCGGTTTCCGGCAGCGTGGTGAGATCGTCGTGTAGGAAGCCCTCGAAACCGGAGTTTGCGGTCTTGAGCAGGATGAGGTTTTCCAATCCCGCAGTGACGGAGAGCGCACCCGCTTGCGTCCCTTCCACGCGCGTTGTTTGCCGCTCTTCGCTGCCGTGCATGAACGTGCTGGGGTGCGCCGTGCCGGCAATGCTGAGCCGCTTCCACAAGTCGCTTTTGATCTCTACCTCGGCCGAGTGGACCTGCGGATTGCGACTGAACAGGAAGTCGACGAGCTCCTGCGCGAACTCCTCCATGGTGGCTGCGGAGCTCCGTCGCGCGAGGGAGTAGACGGTATTCTTGATGGTATCGGTCGGGAGCACGCCGCGGTTGTCTCCGGTGATGTAGGTTGCGCCGAAGTCGCCGCGCAGCAACACCTGCACGGTCCAATCGAAGATCTGATGGGCCGTTTCAGAGCGCAGCACCTTGAGCAGGCGCACGCGCGCTTTGCCGTAGCGATTCTTGCCGAGTTCGATCGTCATGCGATCAGCTTCCCCTATAGGTGGTGTAACTGTGTGGCGTTAGGAGCAACGGCAGATGGTAGTGGAGCTCGCCGGCGCGCACTTCGAAGTGCACCTGGATTTCGGGGAACAAGGTGGCCGCGCCGAGCGTCGCGAAGTAAGCGCCGGTTGCGAAGCGGAGCCGGTAAATGCCCGGATCGGCCGCTTGCTTGCGCGGCAGAAGCAAAGCGGCGCGGCCATCCGTGTCGGTGTTGTCGTGCGCGACGGGGTCCCATCCGCCCGCCGCCATGCGGTCCAGAGCGACGGCGATCCCGGCAGCGGGGCGGCCAAGCGACGTGTTCAGGACATGGGTGGAGATGCCCATCCGTGCGCTCCTTCCTCCATCCATCGCCGGAGACGCACTTCCGTGATGCGGCGCTGCTCTTCGGCGGCGATACGGAGCTCTTCGTCCGGCGAGTGGTGGAGGCGTTGTCGAAGCGACACCAGGATCTGTGGCGCAGTCTTGCCCGTGGCGCAGATCACAAAAGTGCGGCCGAATCGCTGCTGGTACAAGCGGTTTGCTGCGGCAAGCTGTTCGCCGGAGCCGGGCGTGGCGGCGGTGCGCTGCTCCTCTGCCGACCAGGCCGCTGATCGTGCCGTCGCGGCTGCGGCGTGTCGCTCACCGATGCGCGGGTGGCTGCGAAAGGCCTCGTGCCAGTCGTGCTCCGGGAGCGCGCACCAAACCTCGGCCGCCGCCGTGAGAAGCTGCTCGGGATTCTGGATCGGGCGGCGGGCAGACATCGCGTTCGCCCAGGCGCGGGATCCGCAGCAGGGCAGGATGGCCACGGACGCGGCCTCTGCGGGAAGGGCATTCCAGTGGGCCAGCGGGTCATCGTCCATGCGGGCTAGCATACCGTGCGTTCGCGCCCGCGCGCCGTGCGTTCGCGCCCGCGCGGAAGACCGGTGGGTGCGCCGTTACTCCAAACCGCGTTTCCGCGAAGGTAGGTCGCCTTCACACGACCGCACACAGGATGGCCGACGTAGGGCGAGACGGCATGCCGGAAATGGAGATCCTGCGGCGTCACCGTCCAGACCTCCTCCGCCGCGAAGCGAAGGAAATTGGCCTCGCGGCCCGGTGCAAGAGCGCCCGCGCACCGATCCATGCCGGCCAGCCTGGCGGGCTCGTGGCTCATCCATCGCGCGAGATCGCAGAGCGAGTGCCCGCGTTGTGTTGCCGCAGTGTGCATCACGGGCAGAGCCACGGAGATGCTGGCGATTCCGCCCCACGCGCGGTCAAAGCGGCCCTCGTCGAGATGCTTCATCTCCGGAGGGCAAGGAGAATGGTCCGTGGCGACCAGGTCGATGGCGCCGTCGGCCAGGGCGTGCCAGAGCAGATCGCGGTTTTCCCGACTCCGAATCGGAGGTGCGCACTTTGTCAAAGTGTCGCCATCTGCGATGTCCTCGGCGGCAAAAGCCAGATAGTGCGGGCAGGTTTCTACGGTGAGCGGCAGACCCGCTGCCTTGACCTCACGTATCTGGGGAAGGGCCAACGCGGTGGACAGATGGACGATATGTAACCGAAAGCGATACGTTTCACACAGCCGGAGCAGGAGTTCGATCGCCTGGAGCTCTGCTTCATCGGGTCGCGATGCCAGGTAGGTTCGATACCGACGCCAATCCGCTCCGTCGAGCGAAGCGCGCGCTCGGTCGATCGGGCCGGCCAGCTCCGCATGCACCAGCAGCGGCAGACCGAGCTCGACCAGCGTGGGTAGCGCCTGCTCCAGATGGTCGATGTCGATCTCGGTGAACCCGTCGCATCCCGGGTAGATGAGGAAGCACTTGAAGCCGGGCACGCCTTCGAGCGCCAAAGGACGCAGGTGCGCCTGGTTCCCGTTGACGCAGCCGCCCCACGGCGCCCAGTCCACCCGGCATTTCCCACGTGCCGCGGATCGCTTTGCCTCGAGCGCGGACACCGTCGTCGTCTCCGGCAGGCAATTCAGCGGCATGTCGAGCAGAAGGGTGTAGCCGCCTGCAGCCGCGGCTCGCGTGGCCGTTTCGAAGCCTTCCCACTCCGTACGACCCGGTTCATTGATGTGCACGTGCGCGTCCACCAGGCCGGGCAGCAGGGCATCGTCGCCGCACTCGATCATCGTTGCTCCTGCAGGGATCTCGGCATCGTTCAGAACGCCGCGGATGAGGCCATCCTCAACTAGAAGCACACCCGGTCGCGCGCCCTCGGGCGTCACCACGCAAGCCGACCGGTACGCCTGTGCCATAATCGGATTATCCTCCCTCCCGCACTCGGCCGCACGTCGTTTCCTGCCCGTAGTTTCTGCCGATGTGCGATGAGATCGGAACGGTTTGCAGACGAAAATGCAAGGATCGCAACGCATGCAGGGCAACCCGCAATTTATGGAGCAGGCTATTGCGCTGGCGACGGAGAACGTCACCTCCGGCCGCGGCGGCCCGTTCGGCGCGGTGATTGTGCGCGGCGACCAGGTGCTGGCCACAGGGGCGAATCTGGTCACCTCCTCGAACGATCCCACAGCGCATGCGGAAGTAACCGCCATCCGCAACGCGTGCGCGGCGGCCGGCACCTTTCATCTGCGCGGATGCGAGATCTATACCAGCTGCGAGCCCTGCCCCATGTGCCTGGCTGCCATCTACTGGGCGCGTCTCACCGCGATCTTTTTCGGCAACACCCACGCGCACGCGGCCGAAGCCGGCTTTGACGATTCTTTTCTCTACGAGGAGGTGCGGCGGCCGCTCGACCAGCGCTGTACCCCGATCACGGCGTTGCTCTCTGAGCAGGCCCGCACAAGCTTCGACGCATGGCTTGCCAGCCCATACAGGATCGTCTATTGAGCACGCCAGCTTCGCCCCTGCGAAACGCCCCGACCTCACCCGAGGCCACAACACGCGTGGCAATCTTCGGCTTCGGAACCGTCGGCGCCGCAGTGGCGGAGTTGCTGGACGCGCAGGCGTTTCCCGGGGTCGAGATCACGCATGTGTTCAACCGCAACGTCGATCGGAAGCGCTTCTCGCCCGCGGCGCAGGCGGTTCGCAGGTCTGCTGTGTGGACCAGTGATCCGGAGGAAGTGCTGGCCTCCTCGGTCGACGTGATCATCGAGACGATCGGTGGTCTCGACCCCACGGCGGCTTGGATTTCCGAAGCGATAAGGCGCGGCAAATCCGTGGTGACCGCGAACAAACAGTTAATCGCGTATCGCGGCGCGGAACTGTCGGAACTGGCCGCCCAGCATGGGGTTCACCTCTGCTACAACGCGGCCGTCGCCGGGGGCGTGCCCGTGATTCCAGCGACGTTGCAAGGATTGCAGGGCGATCGTCTCACGCGGCTCAGCGGCATTCTGAACGGCACCTGCAACTTCATCCTGAGCCACATGGAGCACGGCGCTTCGTACCAGGAGGTGCTGCTGCAGGCGCAGGCCGCCGGGTACGCCGAGGCGGATCCGACCGCGGATGTGGACGGCTTCGACGCCCGCGCGAAGCTCTGCATTCTTGCTCGCATTGCGCTCCATGCCGCGCTGCACCCGGACGAGATCGCCACGCAGAGCATCGCGCAACTCAGCGCGATCGATTTTCAGTACGCCCGTGAACTCGGCTGCACCATTCGGCAGATTTCGCGCGCGCAGATGGAGGGCGACGTCGTGCGGGCACGGGTTGCGCCCATGCTGGTGCCGCTCAGCTCCCCCATCGCCTGGTCGCACGGAACGCAAAATACGGTCGTCACTTCAGGCGAGTTTGGCGGGGATGTGGTGTTTTCCGGCCACGGCGCCGGAGGCAGGCCCACCGCAGTCGCGATCGTCAGCGATCTGCTGACGGTGGTGCAACGCTGCGCAAGCGTTCGCCTGCCGGTGACTCCGGCGCGCACGTCCAGCGAGTTTTTGGCGCCGCACTACATCCGCTGCATCGTCGACGACAAGCCTGGCATTGTGTCGGCCATCTCCGGCGCACTCGCGCAAGTGGGCGCCAACATCGACTCGCTGCTGCAGCGCCCCGGGTATCCCAAGCACCGTCTGCCCTTCGTCGTCACCACGGAGCCGTGCCTCACCTCCACCGTTGCGCGCGCGGTCAGTTCCATCGCGAAGCTCGACTGCATGCTGGAGCCACCCCTGGTGCTGCAGATGCTGACCGTCGATGATAAAGCCGAAGACTAACCAGGTTCCGGAGATCCCAGCGTGATCCAGCTTCGACGGCAGTGCCTTGTACTGATTGTGGTTGGACTGGCCTCTCTGGCCGGGTCCGCAGTAGCTGCCCAAGTCGCGGCACAAACATCCCAGACCGCGGCGTCAACAGGACCGGCCGTCGTCATCACCGTCCCAAACCCGCCGAATACGCCGGAGCAGCAGCGCAAACACTACGTCGTGCTGGTCTCGCTGGACGGCTTCCGTTACGATTACCCGCAGAAGTACGCCGCGACCCACCTGCTTGCGCTTGGCAAACGCGGCGCCAGGACATCGCAGGGAATGCTGCCCAGCTATCCGTCGCTCACGTTTCCGAACCACTACACGATGGTGACGGGCCTTTACCCGGAGCACCACGGCATCGTGGCCAACTCGTTCTACGATCCCGCGCGCAAGCAGACCTATAGCTACCGCAACTCGGAGTTCAATGCGGACGGCAGCTGGTATGGCGGCGTTCCCCTGTGGTCGTTGGCGGAGCAGCAGGGCATGCGCTCGGCGTGCTTTTTCTGGCCAGGCTCCGAAGCGGAGATCGCCGGCAAACGCCCGAGCTACTACCTGCACTTTGATGACGCGTACCCGGACGAAAAGCGGATCGACCAGGTGATCGCGTGGCTCCAGCTTCCCGCGGCGGAGCGGCCGCACCTGATTACGCTTTACTACTCCAACGTTGACCACGAAGGACACCTCCACGGTCCCGACTCTGCCGAGGTTCGGGCGGCGGTGCACCATGTCGATGCACTGATGGGAGAGCTCAAATCGAGGCTCGACCGGCTGCATCTGCCGATCGATCTTGTGGTCGTCGCCGACCATGGCATGATTGCCACAGAGGGGGATTTTGTCACCCTCGACAAGGCAGTCGACCTCGGCTCCGCGCGTACCGAGGGAAGTCTGCTTTACCCGGCTGACGCCGCCGAAACGGAGCGCATTTACCAGCAGTTCCAGCAACACCCTGACCCGAAATACAAGGTATACCGCCGCGCGGATGTTCCCGCCGCGCTCTACGACAACGCGAACCCGCGTGAGGGAGATCCGGTGATCGTGCCCACCGGCCCGTATCCCGTACGGGCGCATGCGAATCCGAAGAACCCGACGCAACAACGACCCACCAACGTGGGCGAGCACGGCTTCGATCCGCACACCATGCCCGAGATGAAGGCCATCTTTTTCGCCGCCGGTCCGGACATCCGCAAGAACGTCGATCTACCCAGTTTCGAGAACGTAAACCTATACGGATTCCTTTCGCAGATTCTGGGTCTCACGCCGGCACCGAACGATGGCAGCCCGGCAACTCTCGCACTCGCATTGAGGCGCCCTCGGCGCTGACGCAAACAGGGCAGGGAAGTAACTTCGCTACCCCGCTCCGTGTGTCTTCTCTCCTCAGGACCGTGCTCCTCAATATTTCGGCAGCGAAGGGTCGATGCGCTCCGCCCATGCTGTGATGCCACCAGCCACGTTGTGTACCTTGGTGAAGCCTGCGGACTTCAGTTCAATCGCAGCCTTTTGCGAACGCCCGCCGGACTTGCAATGCACAAAGATCTCTTCGTCTTTGCCGACCGGGATCTCGTTCACGCGGGCGCCGACCTGGCCCACCGGGATCAGCGGCGCACCCAGGTTCACAATGGCGTACTCGTGTGGCTCACGAACATCAAGAATGAACGGCCGGTCGCCCGCATCGAGGCGCGCCTTCAGTTGCTCCACCGAGACCTGCGGGATCCCGTCGACCAGGGTTGCACTGGCGTCGACCGCACCATGCGAGCTCCCCTCGAGAGGCCCAACGCCCGTCGGCTTCGTAATGCCGCAGAACTGGTCGTAATCGATTAGTTCGGTCACCGTGGGGTGCGTGCCGCAGACGGGGCAGTCCGGATTTTTACGTAGCTTCAGCGTGCGGAAGGTCATGCCCAGCGCATCGACGAGCAGAAGGCGGCCGATCAGCGGATCGCCGATGCCGAGGATCAGCTTGATCGTCTCCGTCGCTTGGATGACGCCGACGAGTCCTGGCAGAATGCCGAGCACACCACCTTCGGCGCAGCTGGGCACCAGTCCCGGCGGCGGCGGCTCCGGATACAAGCAGCGATAGCAGGGCCCGTCCGGCGCGCCAAAGACGCTCGCCTGTCCTTCAAAGCGGAAGATCGAGCCATACGCATTCGGCTTGCCCAGGAGCACGCACGCGTCGTTTACGAGGTAGCGCGTTTGGAAATTGTCAGTGCCGTCCGCGATCACGTCGTAACCCCGGAAGATCTCCATGGCGTTCGCGCTGGTCAGCATCGTGTTGTGCTTCACGATCGTTGTGTTCTTGTTCAGACCATGCAGCATCTGCTCCGCAGAGTCGACCTTGAGTTTGCCGACGGTTGCCTGCGAGTGAATGATCTGCCGCTGCAGATTCGACTCGTCAACCACATCGAAATCCACCAGACCGATCGTTCCCACGCCCGCCGCGGCGAGGTAGAGCGCCAGCGGGGCGCCGAGGCCACCGGTGCCTACGCAGAGCACCCTGGCGGCCTTGAGTTTCTGCTGTCCCTCCATGCCCACTTCGGGCAGGATCAGGTGGCGCGAATAGCGCGCAATCTCTTCGTTTGAAAGCTTTGGAAGCGCGGTGTCCGGCTCCGGGATCAGTATCTGCGTTGCCATCGTTGGAAACCTCTCGGCCGTCGCGATCGACAGGCTCGTCCGAGCTTTGCCGGGCACACCGGAAAAAGCTCACAAACTGTTACAGATTGGCGAAGGGAGAGACTGCGGGAGTTACAAACAACAACAGCCGCCAGCGATCGAGGGAATAATCGTCAGCTCATCCACTTCCGTGGTGGCGGTGGATTCGCGCGCTGGAAGGTAACGTACGTCATCGTCGTTCAGGTACACATTCACAAACGAGCGCAGCTTTCCATCGTCGGTAAATAGATGTTTGCGGAGCTCCGGAGCGCTCAGGGTCAATGCATCGAGCGCGCCCTGCACCGAAGCCGCGTTCACGTCGACGGTCTCCTTGCCGTGCGTATACTGCCGCAGCGGCGTGGGGATGTGAATCTTCATGCGTTCCCTCTTTCCATCTCCAGTATGCCTGCGACCTCGTCGCCGTCACCGTGCAGGCTGATCTCGATCGGCTCGTCCGCGAAGTGCTTGCTGTCCTCGTCCGTACCGACCAGCAGAAAGGCGTTGGTCACAGAGGCGCGTCCCCGCTCCACGGCCGTGATCACGTACGAACAACCGAACCAGTGTGCCTCGGCAAAATCGGTTGCCGACCACTGCGCCGGATGATCCGGGTGCGAGTGGTAGAAGCCGACGATGTCGAGCCCATCGCGGCGACCTTCGCGCTGTGCCCGAATGAGTTCCTCGGGTGCAATGTGGTATCGGTTGTGTGCCGAGTCGGTTCGTGTGTTGCCTGCCCGCAGCACGCGCCGGACTTCGTTGCTCGCGGAGCCCGCGTCCGATGTTCCTAACAGAATGCCGCAGCACTCATGCGGGTAGGTTTCCTCGCCATG
Source organism: uncultured Acidobacteriaceae bacterium (assembly GCA_964243475.1). Lineage (GTDB taxonomy): Bacteria > Acidobacteriota > Terriglobia > Terriglobales > Acidobacteriaceae > Edaphobacter. Next base: position 76,547 of record CAXTEU010000016.1, read on the forward strand.
TGCCCGGAGTGCTTCGTAGTCGGTCAAGCCGAGTCGCAGCATGGTTACACCTCCGTCCAGAACCGTTCGCTCATGTATTTTTCGGCCGAGTCACACAGGATCGTGACGATCACCGCCTCGCGTCCCGCCTTTGCTTCCGCCTCGGCGACGTCGAGCGACGCCTGCACTGCCGCAGCCGCCGAAATGCCGACCAGCAATCCCTCGGTCCGCGCTAGCCGCTTGCACATGGCATAGGCGCGTTCCGTCTCTATGCCGACGTTTTGATCGGCGAGATGAGCGTCGTAAATCTTTGGCACAATGGCCGTCTCCATGTGCTTCAACCCTTCGAGGCCGTTGAACGGCGAATCGGGCTGCATGGAGATGCAACGAATCGCGGGGTTGAGTTCACGCAAACGTCGCGTGGTTCCCATAAATGTTCCGCTGGTGCCAAGGCCCGCCACGAAGTGCGTGACCTGCCCCTCGGTCTGGCGCCAGATCTCGTCGCCTGTCGTGCGGTAGTGCTCCTTCCAGTTCTGCTCGTTTGAGTACTGGTCGGCGTAGAAATAGCGGTCGGGGTGTTCCGACGCCATCAATCGCGCCTGCCGGATCGCCCCGTCCGAGCCCTCCCCAGGATTGGTCCAGACAATTTCCGCGCCGTAAGCCGCCAGGTACTTCTTGCGCTCCGGCGAAACGTTGGAGGGCATGCACAGCGTTACCGGAAATCCGAGCGCCGCGCCGAGCATGGCGTACGCAATGCCGGTATTGCCGCTGGTCGCGTCCAGCAGGCCGCATCGGTTCGCACCCCGCTGGTGGAACTGCAGCAGACCTCGCCGCTCCGCATCGAGCACAATGGCCGATGCTGCCCGATCCTTCACCGATCCGCCCGGGTTGGCCCACTCCGCCTTACCCAGAAGCTGTACCCCCGGAAGATGTTCCGTCAGCGTCCGCAATCGCACCAGAGGCGTGTTGCCGATCCGCTGAAGAAGGCCCGAGCCTAGTGTCTTTTCCGCTGCCACCATTGTGCGAGCTCCTCGGTTGTGCGCTTCGATTGAAACCGCCGCGGCGGATGTGCGACAGTTAGGTTGAGTCTATCCAACTATGGCCAAGAAAGCGCAGCAACGTAGCTTCAACGACGTCCTCAGCACCCTGGGCACGCAACGGTTTGATGTTGCTCCGGCGCAGGAAGGTGCAACCCGCACGCCAAACGCTTTCAAAGTGAGCAAGTACAACTGCGCCGCCGAGATTGCGCCGGCTGCCGACGGCCGCCCGGCCCTGCTTTCACGTCCAGGCTACCTGCTGAACGGCGAGATCTCGCACATTCTCGACCGGGGCTACCAGAAGTTCCTCAAAACGACCCGGCTCGAAGTTCCGGCCACCGCCGACCACCTGCGCGCGCTGCACCATTTTTCTGAGGAGCTGAAAGAGGCCACTGGTGAGCTGTCGCTCTACAACGAAAGCCTCGGCACGACCTCCGACGTGTACCAGTACGACCGCGTGAAGGGCAGGGCGTAGCAGCAGCTTACCGCTGACCGTGGCGCTGCCACTCCCGATACACCTCGCTCTTGCCCAGGCCCCGCTCCCGCGCGACCTGCTTCAGCGCATCCTTTTCACTCGCGCCGGCCGCGACCAGACGCTTGACGGTGGCGGCGACTCCGTCGGGCGCACCTGCGGCCGCCTCTCTCCGCGCACCGGGAGCCAGCAGCAACACCATCTCTCCGCGCACACTGTCCCGTCCTGCCAAGGTTGCTCGCACCTCGGCCGCCGTACCCCGCAGAAATTCCTCATGCACCTTGGTCAGCTCGCGCGCGACCGCCACCGGTTCGCCCGGACCAAACACCGCCTCCACGTCCGCCAGCGTCTCGAGGATGCGGTGCGGCGCCTCGTAAAACACATGCAGCGTGCCGCTGGCCTTCGCCCGTAGATCTTCAAGCGCGGATCTGCGCTGCCCAGCCTTGGCCGGCAGAAACCCCCCGTACTGAAATCCGCCGCTGTCTCCGGTCAGCATGCCGCTCGCCACCACCGCAGAAAGGACGGCGCTTGCCCCCGGAATGGGAAACACCGGAACGGCTGCGGCAATTGCGCCCGCCACAATCTCCGCCCCCGGATCCGCAATGCCCGGCGTGCCCGCATCGCTCACCACGGCGATGCGCCCGCCCGCGCGGAGCGCCTCCACCAGCTCGCTCGCCCTGCCTGTTTCGTTGTGCCGGTGGTAGCTCACCGTCGGTGTGCGGATGCCGTAGTGGTGTAACAGCTTCGCGGTCTGCCGCGTGTCTTCGCAGGCGATGCGATCAACCCCGCGCAGAACGCGCAGGGCACGCAGCGTTATGTCTTCAAGATTGCCGATCGGCGTTGCCACCAGGTACAGCCCGGGGGCTACCGGTCGATCCGATCCGGCGGTTCCCGGTTCCCCGTCCGTCACTCGCCCGGCTCCGCCGCCGACCGTTGCAAGCGCCGCTGCTGGTTCACCATGCTCATCGATTGAGCCAGGTTCTGCGGCGTAATAATGCCCACAATGCGCTCGCCTTCGATCACCGGCACCAGCTGCACGCCCTGGCCACCGACGATGCGTCGCAACGTCGAGAGCACCGCATCGTTGGGCTGGGCGGTCTGGAAGGTGCGCGTCATGACGCCCTGCACATAGCTGTTTCCGCCCGCGGCGAGCGCCTCGACCAGGTGCTGCCGCGAGACCGCACCCACCATGTTGCCGCCGCGGACCACCGGAAACACGTCCTGCAGCGTGTGCACCGAGCGTTCCAGCGCGTCTTCGAGCGTGTCCGAAGCTGAGATCGTCGTGAACTGCATCAGCATCACGTCGCGCATGCGGATTGCGTCCACGTCGGCCTCCTGCGGCATGCCCGGCGAACCGACCAGCGACCCGATCAGGAGAAAGCCCCCCAGCAGAATCAGCGAAAAATTGCCTCCGAGCAGCACACCGGCCACGATCAACCCAACTGCCAGGCTACGGACCAGACCGCCCGCACCCTGACTCCGCAGCATGCCCGCGCCGCCGACGCGGCTGCCGGCAAGCGCCATGGGCAGCACGTGCACGATCGCTACCAGGAGGTTCAACCATACCCACGACCGCAACAGATGCCCTGGCGTCATCCATGGCCGGGCAAACAGATCAACGGACGGCGCGACCGTCCGGATGAGCCCGGCGAGGATCAGCGCGAACAGCAGATTGGCCGCCGGTCCCGACCACTCGATCCGACGCATCGTCGCCTGGCTTTCCGGACGTTGATCGTGGGCGTAACTCGCGACGCCGCCGATGGGCAGCAGCAGCAGCGACCGCAGCTCCAGGCCAGACCACGCGCCTGCCAGAACCCTGGCTACCTCACGCACGGCAAGCGTCCCCAGCAGCAACAGCCACAGCAGCAAACCGCGTCCGCTGCTTTCGCCCAGCCAGGCCGCGGAACTGACGGATAGCGCCAGCAGCAACAGCAACAGCGGATGGAGCCGCACCTCCACACCAAACCACCGGCCTAAGCGAAGGCTCCACGCCTGCATGGCTTCATTGTATGCTCCAGCGCATGCGCGTCATCGCCGGCCTTTACCGCTCGCGTCCGCTGGTTGCCCCCCGCGGAACGGGCACTCGCCCCACCAGCGACCGCCTTCGCGAGACCCTGTTCAACATCGTCGCGCCCCGCGTCGCCGGCTGCCGCTTCGCTGATCTCTACGCCGGCACCGGAGCTGTCGGCATCGAGGCCCTGAGTCGCGGCGCCGCGCACGTTTTTTTCGCCGAAACCGCTCGGCCCGCCCTTGCCGCACTCCGCCAGAACCTCCAGCAACTCAACCTCTCCGGCGGATACACGGTTGAAGACCGCGGCACCGCCGCTCTGCTGGCCCGGCTCCTGACCCGTCCCGAGCCGCTCGACCTCGTCTTCCTCGACCCGCCCTACAATGCCGCGACCGAGTACACCAACACACTGTCGCTGCTTGGCAGCTCCCGTGCCCAGACGCTGCTCGCTCCCGATGCCCGCATCATCGCCGAGCACAGCAGCAAGGCGGAGTTGCCGGAGCGCTTCGGCCAACTGCAACGCACACGGCTCCTGCTCCAGGGCGACGCGGTGCTCTCCTTCTACACGCTCGATCCAGCGGTCTAGCTTTTCCGCAAGTAGCCTCCGCCCTGGTGCTGCCCGGTCCGCAGATCTACCGAGAAGGGCAGTTCGCGGTCCGACATCATTTCCCACCCCCACCCGTGTAGCCGTCCCTCTGCCACCTCGCCCAGCCGGACCCCCTCCCAGCTCAGGCGGTCCGTCTGCCACGCCAGCCCTGCCTCGCCCCAGGCCAGTACGGTGTGAAAGCCGGCAAACAGCAGCACCCCCGCCTCCACCGCCGGCAGCACCTCTACCAGCGGCCGCAGCGGCAGCATCGTCGACACCTCCGGCCGAGCGGTATTGATCACGTACCCGTACCCCCCGGCAGCTGCGCACATCTCGTCCGCCCGCGGGCATCCCCAGACGCCCGTCGGCACTGAATCGCTGGTGAACCCAAGGGCGCACGTTGCCAGAAACGATCCCCCGGCAGCCGGCCGCACCAGCAGCTCCAGCGCTCCGCGCGCCATCGCTTCCTCCTCGCCGGGCACTTGCTGCGGGTAGGTGAAGCTCCGCGCGGGCGCGATCAACGGAGACGATTGCAGGACCTCGGCACGCCAGCTCCTCGCAAACCCGGTCCCGGCCTCTTCCAGCCGAACGGCCCTCACCGCCCGGCCACATCGAGCGCCCGGCCAACATCCTCCATCAGGTCCTCGATATCCTCACACCCAGCACTCAGCCGAATCAGGCCCTCCGGCACCGCATCCAGCCCCCACCGACCTCGCCGCTCCGCCGTCGTGGTCACCCCACCAAAGCTCGTCGCCTCCGTCACCAGCTCCGCGGCTGCGAGGAAGCGCTCTGCGACGCCCCGGTCACGCAGCACAAAGCTCAGCACCGGCCCAAAAAACCGCATCTGACGCGCGGCCATCTCGTGCCCAGGGTGCCCCGGCAGCCCCGGGTAGAGCACATGCTCCACCTCCGGCCGGTCAAGCAGAAACTTCGCCAACCGCAGCGCATTTTCGGAGCTCCGCTCCATCCGCAGCGGCAATGTCGGCAGCGACCGGAGCGCCAGCCAGGCCTCCATCGGTCCGACCACCGCTCCTGTCCGATGCCGCCAGGCGCTTACCCGGTCCAGCCACGCCACCTCGCGCGTCGCCACATGTCCCAGCACCAGATCGCCGTGCCCCAGCATCAGCTTCGCATCGGAAACCACGGCGAAGTCGGCCCCCATTTGCAGCACCGGCTGGCTCAACGGCGTCGCCATCGTGTTGTCCGCCACCACCAGCGCCCCGGCCTGGTGCGCCCGGTCGCAGATCGACGCCAGATCACAAACCGTCATCCAGGGATTGCTCGGCGTTTCGACCCACACCATCCGAGCCCCCGCCATCTCCGTCATCGTCCAGGTCGCCGTCGTCCGCACCTCGACTCCCATCTGGCCGAAGTACTCCTCCACCACCTTGCGCGTCCCGAAATAGACCTGCTCCGGCAACACCAGAAGGTCGCCCGGCCGCAGCACCGCCCCGAACACCGCCGCTGTCGCCGCCGTCCCTGACGCAAACACCCGCACGCCCGCGCACGCCGGTCCCTCGATCGCCGCAATCGCCTGCTCGAGTGCCGTCCAGGTTGGATTCGCCGATCCCCCATAGGTGTACGGCACCCCAGACGCTTCCCCAGGCGTGTGGAACGGCGCCGCAAACACCGGCCCCGCCTGCATGGGCTCGCCCGCCGCTGCCGCCGTCAACCCCGATCGCACTACCCGTGTCGTCTCGCGCATCCGCACCCGCCTATCCGCGCTTGATCCTAGCAGCGCCGCTCGGCCGATCCGACAAGAACGCCGCTCCAGCTTCTGGCGGGTCCGGGGTTACTTCACCGGCTTCGCCGCTCCGCTCCGCCGCCCTCGCCGAAAATGCTCCCAGCCTCCAGCCGCCAGCGCCTGTGTGCCCGCATCCGTCACCAGGGTCACCAGCGGCTGCCCCGGCTCGGTTGGGAGCACCCGCCCGATCTCCGTCACGGCCACCCCCGCCACACGTCGCGGCACCCGCGCCCCCCCTCGCGCCGCGAACAGCAGTTCATAGTCCTCCCCACCGTGCAGCACAGCCCGCATGCGAGCCTCATCGGGCAATCCCTCGGCGAGACGGTGTACCGGCAGCGCCGCCTGCCACAGCTCGGCCCGCACCCCGGAAGCCCGACACAGGTGAGCGAGATCGGTCGAGATCCCGTCGCTTACGTCGATCGCTGCCGATGCCAGAGCTCGCCGGCGCAGCGCCTCGCCCACCCGCAGCCGCGGCTCCGGAAACATCTGCGGGTATTCCCCTGCTGCCGCCCGCTGGGTCCCCGGCCGCGGCCTGGCATCGCGGCTGCTCCGCTGGTCCCGCGCGAGCATCGCCGCCAGCTCCACCGCCGCGCCCCCCAGAGCACCCGTGCAAAACAGCCGATCGCCCGCCCGCGCCGCTGATCGCTGAAGCGCCTCCCCTCGGGGCACGGCGCCGAGCAGCACGATGTCCGCGACGATTCCCATACCCTCCGGCGCTTCCGCCGTGTCTCCACCCGCCAGCGGAACCTGCCAAAGCTCCGCCAGTCGCCGCATCCCGTCCAGGAAGCCGCTCACCCAGACCCTCCCGGACCGCGTCCGTAGCTTCTCCCCCGGCAGCGCCAGGGACAGGAACGCTGCCATGGGCCGCCCGCCCATCGCCGCCACGTCGCTCAGACCTCGCGCCAGACAGCGATGCCCTGCCGACTCCGCCGGATGGGTGTCCCGCCGAAAGTGCCGTCCTTCCAGCAGCAGGTCGGTCGTCACCAGCACCTCCCAGCCGCGCGGCGGTCGCAGAACCGCACAGTCGTCGCCAATGCCGAACGACACAGCGCGATGCCGGTCCCGCACCCCCGCGAACCGAGCGCCAATCGTCGCGATCAGATCGAGCTCTCCCGTTTCCCTGACCTCTCGTGTGTGCCTGGTCGCCACGCGTCTCCTGCCCGAAGGGTACAAGGCGGGCCACCCTGGCGACGAACCCGATTCGTTCTCGCAACTACCTTCCGACGTTGCAACTGGGGGGCCACTTTGGTAGGCTCTACCCTTGGTAAACGCCCGTGTGAATTCGGAGTTCCATATGGCCAATGGAAATCGCCATTTCTCTCCGACCTCTCCGAGCCGCTGATCAGCGCGGTGAAATCTAGGGCCTGGGTCGCCGTTTGAACCTGCGGAAGCGCTTCTACATTATGCTGGTCAGCCGTGATGCTGACGGCACGCTGAGTAAGACGTCCATCCCGCTGCATTATGCCTACGGGGTCGCAGCAGCAGCCGTGGTCGGTCTGTTCACCATCTCCGGGCTTGCCGGCTCCTACACGCGTATGCTCGTCAAAACAGAGCATTTCAACGAACTCCGGCAAGACCACAGCCGGCTCCAGAGCGACTACGCCAACCTCGAGAGAACGGCGCATGAACGCGATGTACAGGCCGCCTCGCTGGGCTCCCTTGCGACCGAGATCTCCGCCCTCTACGGCATGACCGCGTCCAAGCTTGCCATCCCGGCGGTGCACATGGGCCGGCGCGGGAAGGCCGAAGCCGCATCGTCCGCTGCTGCCGTCGCGACCACGCCCCTGGCTCGGGAGACTAACTCCTTTTCGAATGCCACTTACCTGAAGTCGCTCGATACCTTTTACGCCCTTCGTGCGACGGCCTTCAACGGTGGAGCCACGCGCTATCTCCCCTCCGCTGAAACGCCGCTCGGCGTCACCGCCGACACCAGCCTCACTCGCGTTCCCGGTCTCGACGTCGCCAACGGCCCTAACCTGTGGCCGGTGCTCGGCCCCATCACCTCCGGGTTTGGGCAGCGCGAAGATCCGGTCCTTGGCACCGGCGAGGGAGAGTTCCATAAGGGCGTCGATATCGGCGCTCCGCTCGGAACGCCGATCCACGCCACCGCAGATGGGATCGTCCTCACCGCGGGGCTCAGCAACGGCTACGGCCGCGAGGTCCTCATCGACCACGGACACGATGTCAAGACGCTCTACGGCCACATGTCCGGCTTCAACGTCATTGCCGGCCAAAGCGTCTTTCGCGGTGAGATTATCGGCTACGTTGGCCACTCTGGCCGCACCACGGGCAACCACGTTCACTACGAGGTCCGCATCCGCGACATCGCCGTCAACCCACACAAGTACCTGCAAACCACGCTAGGAAACCTGGGCGGCAACGTCCTCGACGCAAAAAAGTAAGCGCAGCGAACGGGCGGCCCAGCCGTTCGTGTTCCCTTGGAGGGCTTTCCCCAGGGTCGCTGTGGGCCATGCAAAACTCTGTGGCGACCAATTGCAATCCGTGATATCATGATTGCAATTGGTGATGGCATGCGGCTCGCCGACAAACTCAAATACCTCCGGGAAGTGGAAGGAAGTCTGCGCGGCCTCGGTCGCGCCATGACCCAGAGTGAACTCGTCCGCGCCATCGCCGACGAGATGCACAAGCCCATCAGCCAGAGTTACCTATCGCAGATCGAGTCCGGCACACGTCCTCACCTGACGAACACGACGCGCCTGCTGCTGGCAAACTTCTTCAAGGTTCATCCCGGGTACCTGGTCGAAGATCCCGAGGGCTACCACGCGGAGATCCTTTCCGATCTCCGCGCCACCACGGGCAGGCGTCGCGGGAACGGCAGCGGTGGTCGTCGCACGCATGATCTTGAAACCAAGCTCGATTTGTGGCTGATCGCCGGCTCGGACCGCTTTCAGAGCGACCCAGAGCTGTGCCGCGCACTTCGCGCAGTCGCCATGCATGCCGATTCGCGACAATGCGTGCTTCTGCTCGGCTCGATCGTCGAGACGCCCAACCTGGCCGACCGCCTGCTCGAAGTGCTTCGTGCACACGTCGGGGATCAAGGCGAGGCCGCTTCGCCGCATGGCCCGGCGACGCCCACCATCTTCGGTGCCACCGCCGATGTTCGGACGGAAGCATCCCGCAACCAATCGTCGCGTCGGGGGAACGGAAGGCCCGTCGTGGAAGGGAAAACATCGTGACCTGGGAGCTGGTTTACCTTGCATGCTTCGTTGTCGGCCTCGTTCTCTGCGTGGCATCGGTCTTTACCGGTGGCCACCACGCCCACCTGCACCTCGGCGCTCACACCCACGTTGCCGCTCCCCGGATCGGCACTGCACCCGCAGCGCACAGCGGTGCCGGCAGCCATGGGCTTTCGCGCGTCAACGGCTTCACGCTCACGGCATTTCTGTGCTGGTTCGGCGGTGCCGGCTATCTCCTGCGCACGCACGGCAGCCTCACCTTCGTTCTGGTGCTCCTGTTTGCAACCCTCAGCGGTCTTGCCGGAGCCGGCATTGTCTCCTGGTTTCTAAGTTCCGTCCTGCTTTCACACGAGCGTCCGCTCACCGCGGAGGAGACCGCCATCGCCGGCGTTCTGGGTCGCGTTTCCGGCGTTCTCAGCCCTGGTGTCACCGGCGAGATCCTTTTCACCCAGCTTGGCACGCGTCGCTCCGCCCCGGCGCGCTCCGAGAACGGGACGTCCATCCCACGCGGCACCGAGGTGATTGTGCTCCGCTACGAGCACGGCGTCGCCTATGTTCGCCCGTGGGACGAGTTTGCGTCTGATCCGGCTACTGTCGCGGACCATCCGGCAGACTTCGTCAACGAAGGGTAAGGCCCAGCTCTGCCGCTAGAAGTTCTTTCTGCAACTGCCTTGGTTACAAACGAAAGTAGGAAGCATGCACAACACGTATATCGTCGTCATTGGCCTGACGGTTCTCGTCACCTTGTTTCTGCTGTCAACGCTCGCCCGCATGTTTCGTAAAGCGGGCCCCAACGAGGCTCTGATCGTCTACGGATTTCGCGGTCCGCGCGTCATTAAAGGACACGGCACCGTCATCTTTCCCGTCGTCGAGCACGCCCGCGAACTGTCGCTTGAACTGATGAGCTTCGACGTCGCGCCGCAGCAGGACCTCTACACTAAGCAGGGCGTCGCCGTCACCGTCGAGGCCGTCGCGCAGATCAAGGTCCGCTCCGACCGGGAGTCCATCCTCACGGCCGCCGAGCAATTCCTCACCAAGTCGCCCGAACAGCGCGAGGGCCTCATCCGCCTGGTCATGGAAGGCCACCTGCGCGGCATTATCGGTCAGCTGACGGTGGAGCAAATTGTGAAAGAGCCGGAGATGGTGGCCGAGCGCATGCGCGCCACCTGCGCCGACGACATGAGCAAGATGGGCCTCGAGGTCGTCTCCTTCACCATTCGCGAGGTGCGCGACAAGAACGAGTACATCACCAACATGGGCCGGCCGGACGTCGCCCGCATCAAGCGCGACGCCGAGATCGCCTCGGCCGAAGCAGAGCGCGATACCGCCATCCGCCGCGCCAATGCGTTACGTGAAGCAGCCATCGCCAAGGCCGCCAGCGACCAGGATCGCGTCATCGCGGAGACCGCCTCGCTCGCTCGCCAGGCCGAAGCCCAGCGCGACCTCGACATCCAGAAGGCGCAGTTCACCGAATCTGCGCGCCGGCAGGAGGCACAGGCCGACAAAGCGTACGAGCTGCAAACGAATGTCATGCAGCAGCGCGTCATCGCCGAGCAGGTCAAGGTGCAGCAGATCGAAAAGGAAGCCCAGGTGAAGGTGCAGGAAGCTGAGATCCTGCGGCACGAGAAGGAACTGATCGCCACCGTTCTGAAGCATTCGGAGATCGAGCGCCAGCGCATCGAAAACCTTGCCGCCGCGCAGAAATCGAAGTTCGCTATCGAAGCCGAAGGTCGTGCCGCAGCCGCGCGGGCGGAAGGTGAGGCCCAGGCCGCCATCACCCGCATTCAGGGCGAGGCCGAAGCCTCCATCATCTTTCAAAAGGGCGAAGCTGAGGCCAAGGCCATGAACGTCAAAGCTGAGGCCTACCAGGAGTGGTCGCAGGCCGCTGTGGTCGACAAGCTCATCACCAACATGGCCGAGGTGGTGCGCGCGATGAGCGAACCGCTGAGCAAAGTCGACAAGATCACCATCGTGTCCACCGGCAAAGACGGCAACCTCGGCGCCAGCAAGCTCACCGGCGAGATGACCGAGATTGCCGCGCAGGTGCCGGCGCTCTTTGAAGCTCTTAGCGGCATGAAGATGAGTGAGCTCCTGTCCAATGTCAAGCAGATGGCCCCGCGTAGCACGACCAACGGCGACGGCACCCATCGATCCTAACCGTTCGCAACAAGAATGTAACCACAAGGAGTACAAACATCATGGCCCTCCTCGAACGCGTCTCAACCCTTCTTCGCGCCAACCTCAACGACCTGATCGGACGCGCGGAAGACCCCGGCAAGATGCTGAAGCAGCTTGTGCTCGACATGGAAAACCAGCTGCTTCAGGTCAAGACCCAGGTCGCCATCGCCATTGCCGACCAGCACCTGCTCGAAAAGAAGAAAACGGAGCACGACACCGCCGTCGGGAGCTGGCGGAACAAGGCGCAGCTCGCCGTCAGCAAAGGCCAGGACGATTTGGCCCGCGCCGCGCTGGATCGCTCGCTCAGCCACGTGCAACTCGCCGAAGGCTTCGCCCAGCAGATCGACGACCAACGCACCGAGGCCGACCTGCTCCGCACCACGTTCTCCAAGCTGCAGGCGAAGCTTACGGAAACGCGCTCCCGTTGTGAACTTCTGCTGGCGCAGCACCGCCGCGCGCGCTCCACGGGTAAGCTGAACGGCAACACTGCTCTGCTCGATCGCGGCTCGGCGTCGCTCCAGCGGCTGCAGTCCCAGATCGGCGGCGAGCTCGAGGCACAGCAGGCCGCAAACCTGGCCGCGCACGCGCTCGCCAATGGGGACTCGCTTGAGGATCGCTTCGCCCTGATCGAGCGCGAGCAGCAGATCGAATCTCTTCTGCTGGAGCTGAAAGGCGAGCAGCCGGCCTTGCCGGAGCACACCACCTAGTCCGGCGATCCTTCACGCTGCGGCAACGGAGGCAACGCGTTCAAAACACCACTGCGCTTTGCTGCGTCTTACATTTATGCGCACCATCACCCTTGAAGAACACTTCGTCACGCAAGACTTTCTGAAAGCGACCGGAGCCTACGGTTCCGGCGCGCCGCCGCAGCTGCAGCAGATCCAGCCCAAGCTGCTCGATCTGGGCGCCGGCCGGATTGCCGCCATGGATGAGGCCGGCATCTCCGTCCAGGTTTTGTCGCTCGCCGCCATCGGCCTCGACAAGCTCAAGGCCGCCGACGGCACCCATGTTATGGCGGGCATCAACGACGAACTGCACGCCGCCGTCCAGGCCCACCCGGACCGCTTCGCCGGATTCGCCGCCGTTGAACTCAGAGACCCAGCAGCTGCGGCCAAGGAGCTCGATCGCTGCGTTCGGCAGCTCGGGTGCAAGGGACCGCTGGTAGATGGCACCATCGATGGACGATTCCTCGACGCGCCTGAATTCCTGCCGTTCTGGGAAGCAGCCGCCTCGCTGAACGTTCCCGTCTACCTCCACCCCGCGCCACCCCCCGAGCCCGTCGCCAAGACCTACTTCTCCGGCCTTCCCGGCGGGACCGGTGACCTGCTCTCGATTGCCGGCTGGGGATGGCACGCCGAGACCGGGCTGCATATCCTGCGCCTCATCGTCTCCGGCCTCTTCGATCGCTTCCCCGATCTCCAGGTCATCATCGGTCACATGGGTGAGGGCGTGCCGTACGCCCTGGCCCGCTCAAGCAATATCCTCTCGCACGCCGCACACCTCCGGCAATCAGTCGCCGACTACTTCCGTACCAATATCCACATCACCACCAGCGGCTACTTCACGCGACCGCCTTTTACTTGCTGCCGCGAAGTGGTCGGCCTGGACCGCATGATGTACTCCGTCGACTACCCGTTCAGCCCCAACACCGACGGTCGTGACTTCCTTGCTGCACTTTCCCTTGACGAAGCCGACCTGCAGTTGCTGACTCACGGAAATGCGGAAAAGCTCCTGAAACTCCCCGCTTGACACAGAAAAGGGACACTCCGAAAGGAGCGTCCCTTCTGCTGCAACAAAATTCCAGAGACTATCGGTCCCCGTGAGTACCGCCCGGGGTGCCGGCATTGCTCGCCGAGGCACTGCCCGTGTAACTCACGTGCCAGACGCTTTTTGAGCCATCGTCGGTAACGAACAGCGATCCGTCTTTCGCGACCGTCACGCCCACTGGCCGACCCCAGACCTGTCCGTCCGGCGTCACGAACCCCGTCAGAAAGTCCACATATTCGCCCGTGGCGTGACCGTCCTTCACCGGCACCATCACGACCTCATAGCCGGCACGCTTCGCCTTGTTCCAGCTGCCGTGTTCTGCCGCAAAGATGTCGCCCTTGTAGTCGGCAGGGAACTGCGAACCTTCGTAGAAAGTCATCTCGAGGGACGCATTATGCGGCTGGAGCAGAACATCCGGCGTCAACACCTTGCTCTGCAGCTCCGGATGCTTGCCCACCTGCCGGGGATCCTGCGTGCCGCCCATGTAGTACCACGGCCAGCCGTAGAACCCACCCTCCTTCACCGAGGTGATGTAGTCCGGAACCAGGTTGTCGCCCAGCCGGTCCCGCTCATTGGTCGAGCACCACAGGTCTCCCGTCACCGGGTTGATCGCCTCGCCGACACAGTTCCGAATGCCGTACGCGTACACCTTCACGAACTTCCCCTCCGGGGTGTATTCGAGCACATCGGCACGGTGATATTCCTTTGGGTTGTTGTCGGTGTCGTCGTCGTTGGACGCCGATCCCACGGAGATAAACATCCGCTTGCCGTCTTTCGAAAACACCACGTCACGCGTCCAATGGCCGCCGCCGCGCAGCTGCGCAAAGCCCGGCAGCTCGGGAATGATCACCTGTGCCGGCCCGTTCGCCTGCATGTCGCCGACGCTGTACGGGAAACGAACCACATTCACCGTATTCGCCACGTACAGCCACTTCGGGTTATCCGCCGGATAAAAGTTAATCCCGAAGGGTAGTGATTTTCCCGTTGGGTCGTTCAGGGTGGCGTAGACCTGCTTCTGCTGTACCTTGCCGTCCGCGCCAACGCCTCGCATCACCCAAATCTTGTCTCCGTGCGAATCGGCCAGAAATAAATCTCCGTTGGGCGCGGTCCGAATCAGCCGCGGCTCCTGGAACCCCTGCGCGTACAGCTCCACCTTGAAGCCCGGAGGCGCTTGGGGCATCGCACCATCCGGCCGAGGCACAACGCTCGCGCCATTATCAACGGACGTGTCTTCCATCGGCTTCGGCAGGTCAGCCACCGTAATCTTCCGCGTCACGCCCGGATGCTCCTGCGAGTAGTCGGTAAACGCCGCCGACCCAGTAATCGTTTGGCCGCTTTGCGCCCCTGCATGGGAAACCACGCCAAAGGCCGCACTCATCAGCGCCACCTGCGCGCCCATCCCGCCACACCGTTTCCAGCTCTGTCTCATGATGCCCCTCGACCTGACGTTTCGTTGTTGTTCAGCAATTTTGATGCGGATTGAGCGCCTCCCGGTCGACGTCCGCATGCAGGATTTAGTTGCCCGGTGGACCAGCAGCCGAGAACATCCGCCGAACCACCTCAACCGGCACCGTTCCCGTTACCACGGACCGATTCTTCCGCTGCTCCACCCTTAGCGACTCGAGCGCCTTGGCGGCCGCGGCGTCATCAGCCTCGCGCGGCTGCGCTCCTTCCACCGACCGCACCAGACTCAGCACCGTCGTCAGCACCTCGGTCGCCTGCGCCGCATCTGCCTCGGTCGGCGCGATCTCCTCTACCCGTAGCCGAAGCGACCCCGTGTAGCGCAGGCTGGCCACAAACATGGTGTCCTCGGGAATCGGCAAACCCAGCCCAAACACCGTCACGCGACCCTTCTCGGCAAACGGAAGCCCGATCCGACCGATGCCCCACGCGCTCGAGAACAGAGGCACATCCCCGTACCGCGCCGAAAGCAGGGAAGATCCGGAAAACGGCGCCGCCGCCGCCCGGTAACGATCCAGCATCAGGTGGATCTGCTCCGCCGTCGGCATGTTCGACGCTGCCACGATGTCATACCCGAGTTGCGCCACCCGCAGCTGGCGCATGCCCTTCACGGTCGGGTCCCCGATCGGGATCGTGTACACGTCGTGGCCGGCATAACGCTCCACACCGCTCGCCAGCGACTGCAGATACCGTCGCAGCCGGTCGCCGTCGAACCGGCCCGCGAAGACCTCGGAGTAGGCGACCGGCCCATTCGGTCCATCCGGGTCACCCGTCGCATGCAGCGCAAACGCCGCCTCATCCAGGTCGCGCTCCGGCACAATGCCCGTGGCATCCACAAACTGCTGAAACTCCGCCGACCGCACCACCGGCGATCGATCCAGGTGCGTCAACGACCGTACCGGCTTCAGGTTCAGGTACACAATCGCGTCCGCCTCCGGCAACAGCCGCGCCACCTCCGGCGGAGCCTGCTTGCGCAGCCAAACCATTACCAAAAGCGCCCCAACGAGCACCAGCACCAGCAGCAGGGAGTACAGCCTGGCTCTCCGCATCGTGCCTCTCATCCTACGGCACGTCCCCGGTCAACACTCCGGACGCTTCTACTTCGCCTCGGTGATCGCAAACGTGTAGATCTTGCCGGCGAACGCGATTCCCGGCGTGCTGGCCGAGCCCGGCGGCAACACGCCGTACTCCCCGCCGCCGATGTCGGCCGGGATCACCAGTTGAAACACCCGGGGCGCGATCCGCTTCGGCTGGATCGGCACCTCGTCGCGCTGCGTCGAATCCCGCGTCGTAAACACACCGCCCGTCTCCGCGCGGAACTCCCGGCTGCTGCTATGCAGCCGAAACCGCAGCAGCTGGTACTCCACTGGGTCGGCCTGTGGCGGAGACAGAATCAGCAACTCATCCCCCGGCCGCAGCACCAGCGTAGACTGCGCCCCCGCCACCTCGCCATTCCGATCCTTCTTCACGATGTCATGCGTCACCGTGCTCTTGATCCAGCCACCGGACTTGTAGTGCACCAGCTCCGGCGAGACCAGCACCCATTTGCCGTCGCGATCCTTGTGGTAGACCCCGTTCTCGTCCACATCCGGAGACAGCGGCGCCACCGCCACCGGCGTTCCCCCGCCGCGCTCCGCCAGACCGGAGCCATGCGCCATCATCGCCGAAATCACCGCGGGCGAAACCCCTGCCTGCTTCAGCGCGATCAGGTCATCCGGCCCCATCTGGTAGGTGCCCGGCTGCGTCCGCACCGTTTGCAGCACCAGTGCCTCGTCCAGACCGGCGTTGGTCATGCGCACGATCGCATCATTGGTCAGCGTCGGCTGC
Organism: uncultured Acidobacteriaceae bacterium; assembly: GCA_964243475.1. Lineage (GTDB taxonomy): Bacteria > Acidobacteriota > Terriglobia > Terriglobales > Acidobacteriaceae > Edaphobacter. Next base: position 92,803 of record CAXTEU010000016.1, read on the forward strand.
TGCTTTACCCTCGGCGCACTCAGCGGACCCTCGGCGATCCCGTCCTGCGCGCGAAGCACGGGAGCCAGCGCAAACAGGACCGCAAGCGAACCACACAGCAGCAGCGGATGGAGGCACGATGTCGGCACGGCAAGTCTCCAGAAATGCATCAGCTTCAGAGAAGGTTCCCCCGGCAGGATGCTACCTTGGGGCGCATCCTGTTGGACGAAGCGGCATTGCCGGGGTCGCGTCCATATGCTACTTTAGGTCTGCGGCGCGGTCGGCGCAGCCTTACCCAATCGCGTCTGACGCGGTAGCCGACGGGCGTAAACCGGCGCATCGCAGGTGAAAACCGGGCTGGCGTAGCTCAGCTGGTAGAGCATCTGATTTGTAATCAGAGGGTCGGGGGTTCAAATCCCTTCGTCAGCTCCAAACTCTACCTCTCCGGCAGGCTCCCGGAGTTCTGGCCGAAACGAGCAGTCCGGATCGCATCGTCTGCCAAACCCGTCTCAGGAAATGCGGTGACGGACGCGAGCAAATGGGCACAGGTGGCCGAGTGGTTAATGGCAGCAGACTGTAAATCTGCCACGCTATGCGTTACGGAGGTTCGAATCCTCCCCTGTGCACCACCTCCTTCGAAGCTCCGGACACATTCGTGACGACATTGGATTTCGGTCCCGCAGGCTTAGGTCGGCTGCTGATCGCGCTTGCCGTCCTGGCGCTCGTCGCTGCGACGGCCTTTTTCACCATGGAGCCCGGCAGGTACCGCTCCCTGACGTGGATCCTGCTCGGCTTTTTTGCCTTTCGGGTGGTGCTCGGATACCTCCGTTCGCGGTAGACTGTGCATGGCTTGGTGTAGTACGGGCTGATGTAGCTCAGTGGTAGAGCACTCCCTTGGTAAGGGAGAGGTCATGGGTTCAAGCCCCATCATCAGCTCCAGATCGTTCGTTCATGTTCGGCGGACACCTCGCCCGGCTGCCACACGCGGGAGTAACTCAGTGGTAGAGTCACAGCCTTCCAAGCTGTTGGTCGCGGGTCCGATTCCCGTCTCCCGCTCCAAAGCATTCCCAGATTTCCCGCAGGAGAATACCTCGTTGGGCACGCTCTATCAGCAGGCAGTCATTCCGGTGGAGGATCCCGTCACGTTCGGTGCCGTTCGTGCCGCCGTCGACAGCGGTTTCTCTTCTGTGCGCGTCGCCGACTTTCTCCGCTCCATCGACCGCTCCGGGCTTCGTATCCGCGAGTTCGAGTCCGTCCTTGATCGCGGTCTGCTCGGACCGGAGTCGGCCACGCAGTATGCCCGCCTCGGCAACGCCGACCAGGGCCAGATTCGCGAGCTCTACCTGGCCGCGCTCGAGCGCGTCAGCCCTGATCTCCGTAACCGTTTCTTCAAGCTCTACGCCTACTATTGAGGTCGCACGAGCCCCCAAGTTTGTCGTGTCCCGGCCGGAAAGCCGCACAATTCAGGAGAAGGATTCATCATGGCGAAGGAAAAGTTTGACCGTTCGAAGCCGCAC
>CAXTEU010000017.1:0-86198 GCA_964243475.1 uncultured Acidobacteriaceae bacterium
CCTCTCCCCCGACACCCCCCAAACCCTCGCCCCCGACGGCGCCTCGCTCTACGTCCGCTACGACCTCGACGAACTCCGCCGCACCGCCCACCGCGACAACCCCGCCCGCTACGCCGCCGCCTCCCCCACCTCCCTTGGCATGTGGCGCTACCGCGACGTCCTCCCCTCCGCCACCGCGGGCGGCCCCATCACCCCCGTCACCCTGGGCGAAGGCTGGACCCCCATGGTCCGCTCCCGCCGCTACCCCGGCCTCCTCATCAAGGAAGAAGGCAACAACCCCACCGGCTCCTTCAAGGCCCGCGGCCTCGCCATGGCCGTCACCATGGCCAAACACTACGGCCTCCACCACCTCGCCGTCCCTTCCGCCGGCAACGCCGCCTCCGCCCTCGCCGCCTACGCCGCCGCCGCCCGCATCTCCGCCCACGTCTTCATGCCGAACGACGTCCCCTTCGCCAACTACCTCGAAGCCATCGCCTACGGTGCCGACACCCACATGATCCCCGGCCTCATCTCCGACTGCGCCCGCATGGTCGGCGAAGAAATCAAGGCCCAGCGCGATCGCAATACCCCCGTCGAAGACACCTGGTTCGACATCTCCACCCTCAAAGAACCCTTCCGCGTCGAAGGTAAAAAAACCATGGGCTACGAGCTCGCCGAGCAGCTCAACTGGACCTACCCCAAAGCCGTCTTCTACCCCACCGGCGGCGGCGTCGGCCTCATCGGCATGTGGAAGGCCTTCGACGAAATGGAAGCCCTCGGCTGGATCGAACCCGGCACCCCCCGCCCTCGCATGTATGCCCTCCAGGCCGCCGGCTGCCAGCCCATCGTGGAGGCCTTCAACGCCGGCACCCCCACCGCCAACTTCTTCCCCGAAGCAGAAACCTTCGCCGCCGGTCTCCGCGTCCCCAAACCCTACGCCGACTACATCATCCTCGACATCGTCCGAAAATCCGGCGGCCGAGCCATCGCCGCCACCGACGCCGAAATCCTCGCCTCCATCCTCGACTACGCCCGCAACGAAGGCCTCTTCCTTTCCCCCGAGGGAGCCGCCGCCACCGTCGCCTACGACAAACTCCTCGCCTCAGGCGAGCTCACCCCCGAAGACACCGTCGTCCTCTTCAACACCGGCGCCGGCCTCAAATACACCGACATGACCGCCGCCGCCATGCACCTCCGCCGCCCCAACTCCCTTCCCACCTCCATGCCCGTCGGCGGCATCATCACCCCCATCTAGCTCGCCACGAACCAAGCTCCTAGTCCGCAGCCACCTCCTCCCGCCGCTCGTACCCCGCCGCCCCATCCACCGCAGCACCCGGTGCCGCGCCACCTCCACGCCCATACACCCGCGGCGAGCACCCCATCACCCTCCGAAACGCCTTCCCAAACGCACTCTCCGACTCATACCCCAGCGACGCCGCAATCTCCCCGATCGACTCCCCAGGCTGCCGCACCCGCTCGCTCGCCAGCAGCATCCGCCAGCGCGTCAGGTACTCCATCGGCGTTGCCCCCACCGTCTCCCGAAACCGCAGCGCAAACACCGACCGCGACATCCCCACGCGCTCCGCCAGCGCCTGCAACGTCCATGCCTGCCCCGGGTCCTCGTGCATGGAGCTGATCGCCACCCTCATCTGCTTGTCCGCCAACGCAAACAGCCATCCAACACCCCCTCGCGCACCCTCCGCCAGATGCAGCCGCAGCGCCTGCACCATCATCATGTACGCCAGCTGCTGCGCAATCAACGACCCGCCCGGCTGCGGATCCTGCAACTCCTCCCTCATCCGTTCCAGCGACCACCGCATCGCCGCCTTGTCCGACTCCTTCCGGAGATGCACAATCGGCGGCAAAGCTTGCAGCAACATCTCCGCATGGTTCCCGCTCAGCACAAAGTGACCACCCACCATGTACCGTCGACTTCCCTCCGGGGACGCACCAGACCCCGACCTCCACTTGGCGCGCATCACCTCGAAGCTCACCGGCGTCAACGACAGATCCGTCGCCAGGCAAAACGGCAACCCACGCGGCAGCAAAAAACAGTCCCCGGCCGTCAGCAGCACCGGCCCATCCGCCCCATCCACCGAAAGCCAGCACTCCCCGGCCAGCATCGCATAGCACTTGATCCCCTCGTGCTTCGGAAATCGAAACGCCAGCTCGCCCTCCAACCCAAATCCGCCCGAAACATAACTCCGCGGCTTCAACAGTGACAACACATCCGACAGCGGATCCATATATCCCTCCAGACGATCGAACCAGAAATGCAGACTCTCAGCATAGATCGTATGCTCCTGCCACCCCATCTACACAAAGGGCAGATCCCCTGACACGATGTGCCACGCATCGGCACGCGCACCACCAGCCGTACCGGCAACCATTAACCCTCGATCCCTCAACCGCAAGCTCAGGAGATCCTCCATGCGCATCTTCGTCACCGGCGCCACCGGCTTCATCGGCTCCGCCCTCATTCCCGATCTCCTCCAGGCAGGCCACCAGGTCCTCGGCCTCACCCGCTCCGAAGCCGGCGCCGAGGCCCTCCGCGCCGCCGGCGCCGAGGTCAAGCACGGCAACCTCGAAGATCTCAACAGCCTCCGGGAGGGAGCAGCCGACTCCGACGGCGTCATCCACCTCGCCTTCAATCACGACTTCTCCCAATTCCAGAAGAACTGCGACGACGACCGCAAGGCCATCGAAGCCATCGGCGAGGTCCTGCTCGGCTCCAACCGTCCCTTCGTCGTCACCTCCGGCACCGCCATCGCCAACACCGGCGACGGCAAACCCGCCACCGAGGACGGCCCTACCGCCGCCTGGAACCCACGCGCCGCCTCCGAGGCCGCTGTTCGCGAACTCACCGCGCGCGGCATCAACACCTCCGTCGTCCGCCTGCCGCAGGTCCACGACACCCGCAAACAGGGCCTCATCACCTACATCATCCCCGTTGCGCGCGAAAAAGGCGTCTCCGCTTACGTCGACGACGGCAGCCGGCAATGGCCCGCGGCCCATGTCTCCGACGTCGCCCGCCTTTACCGCCTCGCCTTCGAAAAGTCCCAACCCGGCGCCATCTACCACGCCGTCGCCGAAGAGGGTGTCCCCGTCAAGTCCATCGCCGAAGCACTCGGCCGCGGATTGGCCCTGCCCGTGCGCAGCATCCCCATCGAGCAGGCTCCCGAACACTTCGGCTGGCTCGGCCACTTTCTAGGCCACGATCTCTCCGCTTCCAGCGCCATCACCCGCCAAAAACTCAATTGGACCCCAACCGGCCCAGACCTCATCACCGACCTCAACAACATGGACTACTCCCAGGCCTGAACGAAATCCCAACCCCCTGCGGCTCATCGGCCGCAGGGAGATTCCTTCGCCGAGACGGAGAGATCCCATGGTCGGCGAGCCCCTTCTCACAACACTCGCCTGAACCATGCGCACCGTCGTGCTTCTCCTTCTCCCCGCTACGTCGGCCTGCGCGCAACAACCCCGCCATCGCAAGTCCATCCCCCGAACGCCACAGCCTGGCGGCACACCGCTTCAGCCGGACGCCGGATGACCTGCAGCGGAACCCGCACTCCGGGTCTCTGGAGCCTCTCTCGGCAGCTCTGTCAACCACACCCCTCCCCCAAGCCACACGCACGAAAGCACTTACCCCTGGCGCAAACACCCCACCCCCACCGCTACACTGGAAATAGGAAACAAACACAGCCGCATTCCGAAGCCTTCAAACGCCCCCCGAAGCTCTTTTCTGAAACGACGTTGCACCCAGCTTCACCGAAATGGGAGGGAAGTTCAACCGTTGCAATAATTTAGGTCTAAATTCTCGCGAATCAGTATTCTAGCCCGGGGCACCACTTGCAACTCCATCATCCAAAAGAATTTAGGCAAAGGACCCAAAAAACACCGGGGGGCCCCCCGGACCCACCCATGCCCATCACCAGCCAGCTCCGACCGCTTCTCCGACTCGCCGTCCCGCTCGTCACCGCGGATATCGGCTGGATGCTGATGGGCGTCGTCGACACCGTCATGGTCGGCCACCTGTCGCACGCCGCCATCCCCATGTCCGCCGCCGCCCTCGCCCAGATTCTCTTCAACACCCTCGCCTTCGCCGTCGGTGGCCTCCTTCTCGGCCTCGACACCACCCTCTCCCAGGCCCACGGCGCCGGCGACGTCTCCCAGGCCAACCGCTGGCTGCTCCACGGCCTCGCCCTCGCCGCCGCCCTTGCCCTCGCCCTCACCGCCTTCTTCCTCTCCGCCGGCCGCGCCATGCGCCTCCTGCAAACCCCGCCGGAGGTCCTCGACCTCGCCATTCCCACCCTAGCTGCCCTCGCCGTCGGCGTCCTTCCGCTCTTCCTCTACTTCGCCCTTCGCCGCTACCTGCAGGCCTTCAATCACGGCCGCGCCATCGCCGTCGCCCTCATCACCGCCAACCTCGTCAACGTCGGCGGTAACTGGCTGCTCATCTACCCGCACCACTGGCAGCTCACCCCATCCGTCGCCCTCGCCTGGCGAGGCCGCGGCGTCGTCGGCTCCGGCATCGCCACCTCCCTCGCCCGCGTCTGGATGGCCCTCGTCCTCCTCCTCGCCATCGCCTGGTACAACCGCCGCCACCGCTACGGCCTGGAGCGCACTCCGCTCCGCCTCAGCCGACCTTCCTTCGCCCGCCTCGTCCGCCTCGGCCTTCCCGCCGGCGCAACCATCCTCATCGAAATCCTCATCTTCGCCGTCGTCACCTTCCTCATCTCCTCCTTCGGCCCCGTTCCGCTCGCCGGCCACGAGATCGCCCTCAACTGCATCTCCTTCACCTTCATGATCCCGATGGGACTTTCCGCCGCCGCCTCCGTCCGCGTCGGCCAGAGCATCGGCCGAGCCGACTTCGCCGCTGCCCGCACCGTCGGCTGGACCGCCCTCGCCCTCTCCACCGCCATCATGGTCGTCGCCTCCACCCTTTACCTCACCATTCCGCACGCGCTTGCCCGCCTCTTCACCCCGGATCCAGCCATCATCGCCGCCACGGTTCCCCTCTTCGCCGTCGCCGCCGTCTTCCAGGTCTGCGACGGCCTCCAGGTCACCGTCATCGGAGCCCTCCGCGGCGCCGGCGATACCCATTCCGGCCTCATCACCCACGCCTGCACCTATTGGCTCGTCGGCCTACCCGTCGGTATCTGGCTCGGTCTCCATCGCCACTTGGGAGCTCTCGGCCTCTGGACCGGCCTGTCGATCGCCCTCATCCTCGCCGGAGCCATCCTTCTCTACCGCTGGCATCGCGTCAGCCAGGCCTTCGTCTCCACGCCAGCTGCCGTGCCAACCTAGCCCAGCACCTCGACCGCCATCTCCGCCCGGGCCTCACCGCGCACCGTCAGCGTCACCGCCGCGCCCAGGATCAGCGCCCCACCCAACCACGCCGTCGGTCCCAGCCGTTCGCCCAGCGCGAACACGCCCAGCAGACTCCCGATCAGCGGCTCCATGTTCAGCAGCACCCCGGCCTGCGACGCCGGCACCTGCGTCATGCCCCAGTTCCACAGCAGCGTCGTCGCCGCCGTACACAGCACACCGCTCCCGATCAGCGCCCACCACGCCGCCGGCGACACGCCACGCACCGGCGGCAAACCATCCCGCAGCACAACCCACGGAACCAGCATCGCCGTCCCCAGCAGAAGGCCGTACACCGTCACCACCACGTGGCTGTGCCGATCCATCAACCGCTTGTTCAACAGAATCCAGAACAGCGCAATCCCCAACGAAACCACTACCAGGAGATCGCCCACCAGCGACGGCCCGCCGTCCGCGCCGGCTCCACGTCGACCACTTAGCGCAATCAGCGCCGCGCCCGCCGTCGACCCCGCCAGTGCCAGCCAGCCGATTGCGTCCATGCGCTCGCCCGCAAACAGCACCGCGCCGACAGCCAGGATCACCGGCATCGTCCCCACCATCAACGACGCATGACTTACCGTCGTGAGCGAAAGCGCATAAAACTGGATCAGGAATTGCAGCGGAACTCCCAGAAACGAAGCGATCAGCAGCAGACCCCACTCACGCCGGCTGAACCGCGGTCGATGCATCGCCGCCAGCGGCAGCAACGGAAGGACACCGAACAGGAAGCGATACAGCACCATGTGCGACGAGCTCATCTCGCGCAGAGCGATCTTGCCGAAGAAGAAACCGCAGCCCCAGAGCGAGCTCGCCAGAGCACACGCACCGAAGCCCAGCAGCCGCTGTTTCGTCCCTTGCTCCATCCCTCAACTCTCGCACATGCGCCCAACAACCTGGGCGCGACCATCGCGGTCGCGCCGAAACGCAGCACGGACCACAGACCTACCAGACGCGGCAGCTCGACGCAGGGACCATCGGCGTACCCTTCTTGCAGCCGAACGCCTCGGCAAATCCAGGCTGGTTCACGATCGCCCCGTTCGCCCGGAAGTGATCCGGCGAGTGCGGATCCTGCAGCACCTGCGACCGGATCGCCTCCGGTCGCGAGTTCTCGCACCAGTTCTGCGCGAAGGCAATGTAGAACTGCTGCGGCTTGGTGTAGCCATCCTGCTTACTCTGGAGATCAATCCCGTTCTTCTTCGCCCGGTCAAGGTACGCCAGATACGCCAGCACCAGCCCGCCATTGTCCGCCGTGTTTTCGCCCAGCGTCAGCTTGCCGTTTACGTGGACATCGTCGACCGCCACAAAACCGCCGTACTGGTTCACCAGGCAATCCGTACGCGCCTCGAACTTCTTCACGTCGTCGGCTGTCCACCAGTCCGAGAGATTGCCCTTGGCGTCGAACTTCCGGCCTTCATCATCGAAGCCATGCGTCAGCTCGTGCCCGATCACCGCACCGATGTGCCCATAATTCACTGCGTCGTCCTGCTTCGGGTCGTAAAACGCCGGCTGCAAAATACCCGCGGGGAAGTTGATGTTGTTCATGCTCGGGTCGTAGTAGGCGTTCACGGTCGGCGGCGTCATCAGCCACTCGCCTTTGTCGACCGGCTTGCCGATTTTGCCCATCTCGCGATCGTGTTCAAAGGTTGCGGCGCGCACGCGATTGCCGAGCGGATCGTCCGGCTTTACCTCAAGCGCGCTATAGTCACGCCACTTATCCGGATAACCGATCTTGTTGGCCACCGCACGCAGCTTTTCCTTGGCCCGCACCTTGGTCGGCGCGCTCATCCAGTCCACCTGGTCGATATCGCGGTCCATTGCCGTCTCGATGTCGGCCACCATCTCGAGCATCTTGGTCTTGCTGTCGCCGGCAAAGTACTGCGCCACGTACAGCTTGCCGAGGGCCTCGCCCAGCGCGCCGTCGGTCGCGGCGGAGCACCGCTTCCAGCGCGGCCGCTGCTCCGGCTGGCCTTCGAGCTTGCGCGCGTAGAAGTCAAAGTTCTCGTCGTCGAACCGCTTCGGCAACTGCGACGCGAGCGACGTCAGCACCTGGTAGCGCATGTACGCCTTCAGCACCGTCATGTCGGTGTCGCGCACCGCCAGGATCAGCGCCGGAAAGTAGGTCGGCGTCATGTTGTTGATCTCGGTGACGGAAGGCGAGTGCGCCTCCTGCTCGTATTGGCCAAAGTTCACGCCCGGCAGCTTGGCCTCAAAGCTCCCAATCGGTTCGAGATGGTACGTCTTGTCCGGGTCGCGCATGTCGACCACGCCCATGCTGCCCTTGGCCAGCGCCGTCTCCATCTTCAGGATGCCCTCAGCGTCCTTTTCGGCCTGCTCCGGTGCACTGCCCGCCAGCGTCAGCATCTTCGCCACGTGCGCCACATACTGCTTGCGAATCTCTTCATCCTTCGCGCCGGTGCGCAGGTAGTAGTCCTTTTCGGGCAGTCCAAGACCGCCCTGCGCGGCGTATGCGATCTGTTTGGTGGCGTCGTGGAAATCCTGCTGCTCGCCATAGGAGAAGAAGACATCCACGCCGTCGCGCTGCAGACGGGCGATGTCCGGTGTAAGCCCGAGCTTGGCGCGCATGCCGGTGCCAAGTCCGTCGACCAGACCGAGTAGCGGCTGTGCGGGAGCAAGACCCTTTTGCTCGATCGCGTCGGTATCCATGCAGGCGTGATAGAAGTCGCCAATCTTCTGCTCATCGCCACTGCGGCCAGCGCCGGCTGCGGCCGTCTTTTCGAGAATGGTCCGCAGCGACTGCGTATTAACGTTGTAGAGCGCGTAGAACTGGTCGACGCCGGTCTGGTCCGGGGGGATCGGATGATTGGCGGCGAAGTTGCCGCAGGCAAACTTGTAAAAGTCATTGCACGGGTCCGCCGCGCGATCGATCGAGCTGGTGTCGAACGCCGGGACAGGCGTGTACGTCTGCTGCGGCGTACTTCCGGATGCCGAGGTTGTTCCGCCTGTTTGCCCCAACGCTGCAGCCGACAATGCTGCCGCCACACCGACCTGCCCCAGCCAGCACCACTTCCGACCTGTGTTCATCATCTCCAAAGAAAATCTCCTGTTGTGAGCTTAACTCTATCCGCGATCGACGCATCTTTGCAGCGCCTCCTTCGTCTATGCAAGAGTAGAGTCACGCCAGAAGACGCGTCCCCCGCATGATGATTTCCCATGCTGCCAATCGAAGCTGCCGGACGCCGGGCCGATCGCTGCTGAGCGCTCTGACGCTGCTACTCGCGAGTGGATGGGCCTGGGGCGCGAAAGCCCCGGAACCTCGCCGGATTCCGCTCGAGCCGCTCGGCTTTCAGAATGTTTCCAAGCGATTTCTGGCCGAGGGCAGCTCCCTGCTCACGGTTCACTTCGTCGACGACAATCACGTCCTTGTTACCTTTGCCGTGCACCGGCTGATGGCGCGGCTGCCAGGCGAGCCGCCGGAGCATCTGGATCACCTGATTGAGGCAGTGCTGGTCGACACCCGCGATGGAACGTCGGTGGCCCACACTGACTGGCGCGTGCATGATCACGGCCAGTACCTTTGGGCGTTGGGCGACGGGGTGTTCCTGCTCCGTTCCGGCGATCACCTTTCGGAGTTCGCGCCGATGGCGAACCTCGGCCGAGGCGAGCCATTCCTCACCCGATCGTTGATCACCACCGATCGCACCATCAAGGCGGTGATGCTTTCGCATGATCGCCGGCTGCTGACGCTCGAAACGACAGCGCACAGTACGCCCGACGAGAAAGCAGGGTCAGCCGAGCCGGCCGAACACCCTGTTCAGCTGAACTTCTTGCGCGTCCGCCTGCCGGCGAAAGGCGATGATGAGGTGCATCTCGTTTCCGCTGGTGTACTTCGCGCCCGCACCGGCGTCCGCCTGCCAAACGACAGCATTGGCTACGTCAACGCCGTAGACCAGGGCAGCGGACGGTGGGCCTTCGACTTCCACGAGTACAGCGGAAAGACGCACGAACTGGCGCTGTTCGACTCGTCCTGCCAGCCACAGACCACGCTGGTCAGCCCAAGCGAGTTTGTCGCTCTGGCCTGCCACGGCGGTAGCGACCGGCAGCTTCTGGCGGCGTTCAATCTGGCCGGCGACGAGATGTGGCAGCAGCAGTTCTACCGCACCTACGCCTCTCCCGTATTTGCCTATGCGGAGGGCGCCGGACGCTTTGCCCTGAGTCGCATGATCACCAACATCAGTACAGCGGCGGCCTCGCTCGGGCCGGAGCAGATCGACGCGCAGACCATCACGGTTTACCAGATCGACAGCGGCAAGCAGCTGCTTACGCTCGACATTACGCCGGTAGCGCGGTCGGGGGATAACTTTGCGTTGTCTGACGATGGGCTTCGGCTGGCGGTGCTGCGTGACGGTGTTCTTGAGATCTACGCGCTGCCGGAGCTGGGCGGCAAGGACAGACAGGCACTCAAGCGGGCATTTGCCATGGCGCCGCCAGCCTACGATGGGCCAGTGCGGCTGACGGCCGTGACGATGAGCGCGGCCACGGAGCAGCCTTCGGCGCCGGTCGTGGCCTCCGCGGCGCCGGTCACGGTTTCGGCACAGCCGGTCGCGAGCGCTCAGGCTCTGGACATACCAGAGGTAACGCCGGCTCCGAAGCCGGCGATTGCGCGGCGACAAGAGGAGGGCGATCCCGACCCGGACGGCGCAACCCCGAGACAGCGGCCTACGCTCTACACGCCAGGCGAAAACGCGCCCGCTGCCGCTCCGACGCCGCAGTGACGATCGCACGCAACAAGGCCGGAGACGATGCGTCTCCGGCCTGAGGTTTTGACCGGCTGCCTAAGCGGCCTTGACAGCGATGGCTTTCAGACGTGCATTCAGGCGGCTTTTGTAGCGGCTGGCGGTGTTCTTATGCAGCACGCCCTTCTGCACGCTCTTGTCGAGCAGGGACACGGTTACGCGGAACTGCTCTCCGGCGGCCTTGGCATCACCCTTGCCGATGGCCTCGCGCATGGCGCGCAGCGTGCCCCGCAGTTTCGAGCGATTGGCACGGTTCACCGCGGTTTTAGTTTCGGTCTGACGGGCGCGCTTCAACGATGAAACATGATTCGCCATAGAGGACTCTTTCGGGACCTGATCAACTCAGGCGAGGAATTTGGCTTGCGTGCCGTGAGGGCAGAGACGAGAGGCTCGCTCGGCGCAATCTCATGAGGATACGGGAGCGATCGGCTGCGAGTCAAGGCTTGGCCGGCCGAGCCGCGATCCCGGCCATCTGCTCGCTCGCTGGGGTCGCTCCACTTTGGCTCTTGACGCCGACTCGTCGACGTTCTAGTCTGTGCCCATCTTTGGCACTCGTCTGGCACGCCCGGCAACTCGTTCGACACTTCGCAGACGCCACCCCGACGCTGCGCATCCCGTGCCTCAGTTCCCTTGCCCATCCCCGAAAGTCTGTGTCCAACCGGCTCTCCGCCACATCCAATATGACGGCGAGTGAAACCCGCTACCTCTGACGGAGGTCAGACCTCTCTTTGATCAAAAAGACGATTGCGATTACAAGCGGCATCGAGCCCCTTTACGGAACACATGACGAGAATCTCCGGCTGATGGAGGACCAACTCCACGTCACGATTGATCTTCGCTCGGACGGCATCCACGTCGCCGGAGAACCCGATGTTGTGACGCGCGTACAGTGCATCTTTTCTGACTTCGAGTTGCTACGGAAGTCCGGGGTGAACCTGCATAACGGCGAACTGCATGGCATGCTGAAGCTGGTGGTCGCGGACCCGAACGTCACGCTGAAGTCGCTGGTCGAAGCCGGCCGGCAGCGATCGACCGGTGTCAAGCGCATGGTGCAGCCGCGCTCGCCCAACCAGCGCAGGTATGTCGAGGCGATCGAGTCGTCCGACATGACCTTTGGGCTGGGTCCGGCGGGAACAGGGAAAACCTACCTTGCCGTCGCCATGGCGGTTTCCGCCCTGATGGCCAAAAAGGTGTCGCGCATCATCCTGGTTCGTCCGGCAGTCGAGGCGGGCGAGCGCCTGGGATTTCTACCTGGGTCGCTGCAGGAGAAGGTCGACCCGTACCTGCGGCCGCTGTACGACGCGCTCTACGATCTGCTCGACCAGGACAAGGTGGACAAACTGCTCGAGCGCAACGTGATCGAAGTTGCGCCGCTGGCCTTTATGCGTGGCCGGACGCTGGCGGACGCGTTCATCATCATGGACGAAGCGCAGAACACGACCAACGAGCAGATGAAAATGTTTGTGACGCGCCTCGGCAACAACTCGAAGGCGGTGATCACCGGCGACCTAACGCAGACCGACCTGCCGAATCCCAAAAAGTCCGGCCTGCTTGAGGCGTTGCATGTGCTGGACGGCGTGGAAGGCATTCGGTTCTGTCACTTCGACGACGTGGACGTGGTGCGGCATCATCTCGTCCAGCGAATCGTGCGGGCCTACGACAGCTATGGTCGGGCGCAGCAGCAACTGCCGCTGAATGTCGACGGCACCGCGCTGAACGAACCTCTGCCGACCGATGTCCGACCGAAGCCTGTGGCGAAGCCGCAGTAACCACGGTTGGCGTGACTTACGGCCGGATCGGGGATTGATCCGGCCGTGCTACTCTCCAGAAAGTGAGGTGTTCTTTCTATGAGCCCCGCAGACCTTCCAGCAGACGTCGTATCGAAGCTTGAGATCCTGAAGAGTAAGCTCGGAACCGACGATATCGGGACGGCGTTGGACAAGAGCCTGAACATTGCGAACTTTATCGCCGATACGGTGAACGACCGCGACAGCAAGCTGCTGGTGGAACGCGATGGAAAGTATGTCGAGCTCAAGAGTATCGCCTGATGGCGGACAATTCGGCCAAAATCCTTTTCAAACGAACCCTTATAATCCCGACCGTGCGCGAGAACTCATTCGAGGTGCTGTTGCAGTGATTGCGATTGCTGCATTTACGTCGGTGGTCATCTTCTATCTCTGGTTCGCTGCAAGTTCTGCCGATCCCAAGTGGTCGCAGGTGAAAGAAGCAACCCAATCGATTCTGCCCGCGGTGACCTCTGTGCTTGGAACCGTGCTGGGCTTTTACTTCGGCTCTCAGAAGAGCTAGTCCCCTCCTGCTATGACCTCCTCCATCGAGCCTCCAAGTTACACTTCCGTTCCGTATGCGGAGCTCCCCCAATGATCTCCGTGGCTGCTGGCGCACTTGCCGACCCGGCCGCGCTTCCGATCCCCCCACTGACCCGCTTTCTCAGGCGAGTCTCCGGCGCCATCGGTCTCGAGGGTGAGGTGGACGTGCTGCTCGCGTCTGATGGCGATCTGCGCCGGCTCAATCGGCAGTATCGCGGGAAGAATAAGGCGACCGACGTGTTGAGTTTTCCGGCCGAGCTGATGCCAGGACTGCCTGCCGGGAGCCGGCACGCGGGCGACCTGGCCATCTCCGTCGATACGGCGGCGCGACAGGCCGGAGAGCATGGGCACGCGCTTGCGACCGAGGTGCGCGTGTTGCTGCTGCACGGTCTGCTGCACCTGGCGGGCATGGACCACGAGACCGACGCCGGGCAAATGCGCGACCGCGAGACGCAGTTGCGCGCGAAGCTACGGCTGCCGACATCTTTGACCGAGCGTGCCTCGCTCCCTGTCAGCGAGCAGAAGACGACGCCCACTCTGGGCGGACGTCTGAAGAAAACGACCGAGCTGGCCGCAAAGGCTGGGCGGAGCCGCAATGTTGCTTTGTCGAAACGGGGTGGTACCCGCGCATGAGCCTCGTCTATCTGCTTTCGCTTCTGCTGCTGCTTGGTGTGCTGTCGCTGTCGACGTACATCGATCGGCTCTACTCCGAGATGGGCAAGTTCCTGGCGCGGCGCAACCAGGAGAAGATCGATCTCTGGGAAAGCGCCGTGGAACCGCGACTGGGGCTGGCCAGAGACTCTGTCGTCGAGTCGGCGTCGCTGCTACGGCAGCTTTCGCTTGCCGCGGTGGCTCTTCTGCTGGGCGCGCACCTCGTCCCACGCGCGGGCGCTTCGCGGGAGGTGGTGGAAGTTTTGCGCACCGTGGTGGAGCTGGTGCTGCTAGTGCTGTTGTTTGACCGTCTGATTCCGCAGGTCCTGTTCACGCGAACCAGCGGACGCTGGACCGTCACGCTGCGACCGCTCATCCAGGCGCTGCTCTACCTCGTGCTGCCAATTACGCTTCTGCTCGGCCTTCTGCTGTCGATTGTGGCGCTGGCCGAGCCGGAGGAGCCGGAGCAAACCAAGGACGACTCCGCGGCTGAGGCGATGGACGCCCTGCTCGAAGCGGGGGAAGAAGAGGGCATTCTGGAGGAGTCCGACCGCGAACTGGTGAGGTCCGTGGTGGAATTTCGCGACAAAACGGTGCGTGAGGTGATGACGCCGCGACCGGATCTCTTTGCCGTTCCGGGATCGCTGACACTGCAGCAGTTCACGGCCGCTATTGAGGAGCACGCCTTCTCGCGTGTGCCGGTCTATGGAGAATCGATCGACGACATCACGGGGATCGCGTTTGCGCATGACCTGCTGCAGGTGGCGGACACGGATGCGCCGACGCATACCGTGGCGGAGATGCAGCGGCCGGCCGCGTTTGTGCCGGAGACGAAGAATGGGGCCGAGCTGCTGCGCGAGATGCAGCGTGAAAAACAGCATATGCGGCTGGTGATCGACGAGTACGGCTCGGTGGCGGGGCTGGTGACAATTGAGGACCTGCTGGAGGCGATCGTCGGCGAGATTGCGGATGAGCACGACGAGCTGGAGGACGAGGACGCTCCGGTGCCGGAGGGAAACGGGTCGTTTCTGGTGCCAGGGACGTTTGAGGTGTCGCGACTGCGTGAGCTGTTTCTGGATGCGGACCCGCACCGGACGGCGGCGATGGGAAGTGAGAGTACGGAAGGAGCGCAGACCGTTACGGCAGAAGCTGCGGTGATGCGCGAAGAGCCTACGCTGCCGCCATCCAACAGCTACGAGGCGACCACGCTGGGTGGGCTGGTTTCAGAGATCGCCGGGCACATTCCATTGCCAGGCGAGGTGGTGGAGCAGAGCGGTCTGCGGATGGAGGTGCTGGCGTCCACCGATCGGCGGATCGACCGTCTGCGGGTCTCATTACGGCCCTCTTCGGTGTCGTCCGCCGTCTGAGGCCGACGCGGCGAACAAAAAGGATTCACTCACTCGACAGGCAATTGCGTGGCTGAACTGCCGTTACGCGTAAGTGTCCCCAGGCTCAAAAGAAGATTCTGATGAGAAGCCGTGTATCGTCCCTCACTTATTTTGAGTATTGAGTTGAACCGTGCTTCGCAAGGACGTCTCGATCTCTACTCGATCGAGATCTTCCGTAACAGCTTGAAGTCACTGAGCATTTTGCCGGTACCGAGCACAACGGATGCGAGCGGATCGTCCGCGATGGACACAGGCAGACCGGTTTCTTCACGAATGCGCTTGTCGAGGTTTTTGATCAGCGCGCCGCCGCCAGTGAGCACGATGCCGCGGTCGGAAATGTCGGCCGAAAGCTCGGGCGGTGTACGCTCGAGCGCCACGCGGATGGCGTTGATGATGGTGGCGATCGACTCGCTCAGGGCTTCGCGGATTTCGGAGTCGTCAATGGTGATGGTCTTGGGCACGCCCTCGATGAGGTTGCGGCCCTTGATCTCCATGGTGATCGGCCTATCGAGCGGGTAGGCGGAGCCGAGCTCCATCTTGATCTGCTCGCCCGTGCGCTCGCCGATCAGCAGGTTGTACTTGCGCTTCAGGTACGTGATCACTGCCTCGTCCATCTGGTTTCCGGCCATGCGAACGGAACGCGAGTAGACGATGCCGGCGAGCGAGATGACAGCGATGTCGGTGGTTCCGCCGCCGATGTCGACGACCATATTGCCGCCGGGCTCGGTGATGGGCAGACCGGCGCCGACGGCGGCCACCATGGCCTGCTCAACCAGATGCACTTCGCTCGCCTTGGCGCGGTAGGCGGAATCCATGACCGCGCGCTTTTCTACCTGCGTGATCTCGGAAGGCACGCCGATCACGATGCGCGGATGCACCATCATCTTGCGGTTGTGCGCCTTCTGGATGAAGTAGTTCAGCATCTTTTCGGTCTGTCTAAAATCGGCGATCACGCCGTCCTTCATGGGCTTGATCGCGACGATGTTGCCGGGCGTGCGGCCCAGCATCTCCTTCGCCTCTTTGCCGACAGCCTCCACTTCATTCGTATTCTTGTTCACCGCGATGATCGAGGGCTCGTTGACCACGATGCCTTTGCCGTACGCGAAGACAAGCGTGTTCGCGGTTCCCAGGTCGATGGCAAGATCGCTTGAAAACAGGCTGAACAACGACCGCATGTTGCTGATGCGGGAATACCGCGTCTGAAACGAATTCGAAGGCATGAGTGGTGATCGTTCCTGAAGGCGACTTCCCTCAGTGTAACCCTCGCTTGCAGCGCCTGCCGGCGAGCTCGACGGCGGATACAATCTCCCTATGATCATTGGGGTTCCGAAGGAAGTAAAGGATCACGAAAGCCGGGTGGGCGTGACGCCGGCTGGGGCGAAGGCGCTGGTGGAGGCTGGCCATACCGTGCTGGTGGAGCACGACGCCGGAGCGCTTTCCGCCATGCCGGACGACGACTACCAGAACGCCGGCGCGGAGATTGTCGGCTCGTCCTATGACACTTGGCGGCTGGCCGATATGGTGGTCAAGGTTAAGGAGCCAACAGAAAAGGAGTACCGGCACTTTCGTCCCGGACTGGTGCTGTTTACCTACCTGCACCTGGCTCCCTTGCAGGAGCTCACCCAGCAACTGCTGGACAAACAGGTGATCGGCATCGCATACGAGACTGTGCGCGATCGCGCCAACACGCTTCCCTTGCTGACACCGATGAGTGAGGTTGCGGGCAGGCTTTCCGTACAGATCGGCGCGGCGTATTTGGAAAAGGAGCACGGCGGCCGCGGTGTTCTGCTGGGCGGCGTTCCGGGCGTGGCGCCGGGAAATGTGTGCATCATCGGGGGCGGGATTGTGGGAACGAATGCCGCCAAGATGGCGCTCGGCCTGGGCGCCAAGGTGACGCTGCTTGACAACAACCTGAACCGCCTGCGCGAGCTGGACGATATCTTCGCTGGCCGTGTGTTCACCGTGGCGTCGAACTCCTACAACGTGGAGCGCGCGGCGATGGAAGCGGATTTACTGATCGGCGGCGTTTTGATTCCGGGCGCGGCGGCACCGAAGATCGTGACCCGCGCCATGGTCGAAAAGATGAAAAAAGGTGCGGTGATCGTCGATGTTGCGATCGACCAGGGCGGCTGCATCGAAACGGCGCACCCGACCACGCATTCCGACCCGTCGTTTGAGGTTGCCGGCGTGGTGCACTATTGCGTCACCAACATGCCGGCGGCGGTGCCCAATACGTCCACGCTGGCGCTCACCAACGCAACCTTCCCGTACGTGTTGCGGCTGGCCAACCTGGGGGCAGTCGCCACCATCCAGGGCGATCCCGGCGTCGCCGAAGGGGTCAACACCTACGGCGGGCAGCTCACCTATGAGGCTGTCGCCCTTGCGCAAGGACGGGAGTACAAACCCGTCGCTTCCCTGCTGTAAGCGCTCCGTGGGGCAGCCTCCGCCTATAATCACGGCACGGAGGCGCTGGCTGGATGGGAGGACGACTGGACCGTCGTAAGCTGCTTACGCTGGCGCTCGGCGTCTCCTTGTTGATCCTGTTCAGCGTCCTGGCGACATTGAACGCGTTCAACAACCGCTTTCTCAATCCATCCACCACGCTTGAGATCCTGCTTTTCACCGGGCTCACCGCTCTGGCGTTTTTGCTCTTTGTCGGCGTCCTCGTGCTGCTGACGCGCAATCTGCTGAAGTTGTACGCCGACCAGCGATCGCGCGTGCTCGGCTCGCGCCTCCGGACGCGCATGCTGTGGGGCGCCCTGCTGATCTCGCTGGTACCCATCGCCTTCATGGTGACCTTCTCCTACGGCCTGATGAACCGCGCCGTGGACCGCTGGTTTTCACAGCCAGTGAACCAGATGCGGGACGACTCGACAAGGATCGCGCTCGAGCTCGCCCAGTACGCCTCGGCAAACGCGCGCGCGGAGGCAGAATCGATCGCCGCCAGCCTGCCTCCGGAGCTGCCGCCGTCCGAGCATTCCCTCATGACAAAGCGCGCCGTCACGGTCCCGGCAGATCGACGCCGGCCTGCGACCTTCGCCCAGCCCCACGGGCACGCGGGTCGTTCGCCGAAGACCGCGGAGGCGGTCCGGCCTGCGCAACGCGACCGGCGGGAGGCGGTGGCTGGCGTGCTTCGTCGCCATGAGCTCACCCTGCAGAGCGGCTTCGCCGTCGTCTTCCGTCACGGTCGCCCGGTCGCTGCGTTCCATCCTCCGGCGTCCGGCACGGCTCCCGCGCTGGTAAAGTCGTGGCTGCCCGAAGACGACTCGATGACCGCAGCGCCGGATCAATCGGTGACCGATCCGTTTGGCGGTCCCCTGCTGGCCGCCGCACAGCGTTCCGATCAGCCCATCCTTGCCATCGCCGGGACGGAGTATTCCCTGGGGACGGCCGTCCTGCCGCAGAACTCAGGCGTGGTTGTGGTTGGTATGCCTGTGCCGTACGGGATGCCGGCAACCATGGCGCGGCTGCGCTCCGCCGCCGACACCTACTGGACGCTGTTTCGCTCGCGACGGCAGATTCGCTGGCTGTATACCGTGCTTTTGCTGATGATCACGAGCCTGGCGCTGTTTGCCTCGTCGTGGCTGGCGCTGCATCTTTCAAAACAGGTCACTCGGCCAGTGGAGGCGCTGGCCGATGCCATGGACCAGATCGCTGCGGGAGATTACGGGCATCGGGTCGCGGTCTCGGCCACCGACGAGCTCGGGGAGCTGGTCCGCTCCTTCAACCGCATGGCGTCTGACCTCGAGGAGAGCCGAAACACGGTGCAGCAGTCCACCGTGCAGCTTTCAGAGGCAAATCTTGCGCTGGAGATCCGTCGCGGCGAGCTCGAAACGATGCTCGAAACGATCCCTAACGGCGTCGCAACGCTGTCGCCCGAGTGCCGCATCGTGCTGGCCAACCGGGCACTGTCCGAGCTCCTCGACCCGGGGGGACAGCGGCCTTTTCTGGGCAGAACGCTCATGGAGGTGGTACCGCCCGATCTCAACGAAGTGCTGGACCGCTTGATTCGCCGATCGCACCGGATGGGCTCCGCCACAAGCGACTTCGAGCTTGCGCGTAAGAACGGGGACGCGCTGCAGCTTCTGATCACCGTTGCTCTGCTCGAATCCACCTCGCCTCTGGCCGGGCATGCACGGGAGCATCGCGGGTATGTTGTCGTGCTCGAAAATGCCACCGAGCTGTTGCGCGCGCAGCGCCAGTCTGCCTGGAAAGAGGTGGCGCAGCGCGTGGCGCATGAGATCAAAAACCCGCTGACGCCCATCTCGCTTTCTGCCGAGCAGACGCGTCGCCACATCGACCGACTCCAAACCGTATTGGAAAGCCATGCGCTCAGCTCGCCCTCGGTGGCCACCATTCGCCGGTGTTCCGAAGTCACTTCGTCGTCGGTGGAGACCTTGCGCTCGCTGGTCGATCAGTTCTCTTCCCTTGCGGAGTTTCCTTCGACCCGCCCACAGCCGACAGATCTCAACGCGACGGTAGAAACGGCGCTGGCCCTGTTTTCCGGCCGTCTCGGCTCGATCCGCATCGTGCGTGACCTTGCGCCCGAACTCCCGCTGGTGCTCGCCGATCCGGAGGCGCTCAAGCGAGCTCTCTCTAATCTGGTCGACAATGCCGCTGAAGCCATGCAGGGGGCGCTCTACCGTGAGTTGCGCCTCTCCACGGCCGCGCTCGACTCCGGCATGGTCGAGCTCGCCATCGCGGACACCGGCTCCGGCCTGACGGACGAGATGCGTGAACGGCTGTTTCTGCCATACTTTTCGACCAAACAGCGCGGCACGGGTTTGGGGCTCGCCATCTCGGCCAAGATCATCCAGGAGGTTGGCGGCAGTATCCGCGCCGAGGCCAACATCCCCGCCGGCGCGCGCTTCATCATTGAGTTACGCCCCGCCGCACCCGCGCTGGACTCCGATCCAGAGCTCCACCCCGTAATGCTTGAAACACAGACCGTGAAAGAATCGCAAGCCGTATGAACCACGTTCTGATCGTCGACGACGAAGCCGAGATCCGCGAGTCGCTCGCCAGCATTCTGACCGACGAGGGATATCTTGTGACAACCGCTGGAGACGCCGCCGAAGCTTTGGCGCTGCTCCGCGACGCCAGCCACGACGTCGTCCTGCTCGACATCTGGCTGCCTGACCGCGACGGTCTGGACCTTCTCGCCGACATCCGCGGCCTTGCCCCGGCAGCGGCTCCGGAGGTGATCATGATCTCCGGCCACGGCACCATCGAGGCCGCCGTCCGCGCGACCAAGCTTGGCGCCTACGACTTTCTGGAAAAGCCATTATCGCTGGAGCGGACACTGCTTGTTCTGCGCAACGCCATGCGCGCGCGGCAGATGCGGGAAGATAACCAGGAGTTTGCGCGGCAGCTTTCGCTCAAAAGCAGCGTCACTGGCCAGAGCATTGCGATCAAGGCATTGCGGCAGCAGATTAAGTTGATGGCGCCGACCAATGGTCGCGTGCTCATCTTCGGCGAATCCGGCACGGGCAAGGAGTTGATTGGCCGTGCCATGCACGCCGAATCGCTCCGCCGGGAGCGCCCGTTCGTGGAGCTCAACTGCGCCGCGATCCCCGAAGATCACATTGAATCCGAGCTGTTCGGCTACCGCCACAGAGCATCGCCGGCCGGCGCGGGTGCGCCTGCTGAGAAACGCGGAACCTTTGAGCGGGCAGACGGCGGCACTCTTTTTCTCGACGAGGTCGGCGACATGAGCCTGAAAACTCAGGCCAAGGTGCTGCGCGCGCTCGATGAGCAGCGTTTTCTGCCGGTCGACGCCACCCATCCCATTCACGTCGACGTCCGCGTCATCGCTGCGACCAACAAGGATCTTGAGGAGGAGATTGCCCGCGGCAACTTTCGGGAAGACCTCTTTTACCGGCTGAATGTCATTCCGTTTTTCGTGCCGCCGCTGCGCGACCGCAAGGAAGATATCCCGTCGCTGGTGCGCGAGTTCCTGGCCGAGTTCGGTAAGCAATACGGCCGTCTCCATGTGGAAATTACCGAGGACGCGCTATCTGCCCTGCGTCAGTATCACTGGCCGGGCAACGTGCGCGAGCTGCGCAACCTGGTCGAGCGCGTGCTGATCCTGAACCCGCGAGTCCAGCGCATCGAGCGCAAACACCTGCCCATGCTGGTCTACCGCGAACCCGGCCGCGGTGTCTCGCTGCGTCTCTCGCTGAACCCCGCCGACGACGGCTCGCCCACGCTTTCCGAGGCACGCGAAGCGTATGAGCGCGACTACATCCTCAAAAAAATCGACGAGCACCATGGCAATATGACGCGTGCCGCGGAGTCGCTCGGCCTCGAGCGGTCGCACCTGTATCGCAAGATGAAGACCCTAGGCGTTGCCGTCAAGGAGTAGTCGCGCGGGCGGTGCACTTCGCCCCAAAGGAGACCGATGAAGATCGTCATTCCCGGTGGATCCGGCCAGGTTGGCACCCTTCTGGCGCGCCATCTGCACGCCGGAGGTCACGAGGTCGTCGTCCTCTCCCGAAGGTCAGCGTCCCACCAGAAGCCCACACCCTGGCGCGTCGCGTCTTGGGACGCCTGCACGCTCGACCCCGCCTGGACCTCGGAGCTCGATGGCGCGGGCGCCGTCATCCATCTTTCCGGACGCACCGTCAACACGCGTTACACGCCCGAGCACCGCCGCGAGATCTACGACTCACGCGTCCTTTCCACGCGGCTCGTCGGCCGCGCCATCGCGGCCGCTCGCACGCCTCCGCCGATCTGGATGAACGCCAGCACGGCCACGCTGTATCGCCACGCCCTCGATCGGTCCCAGGATGAGTTTACCGGCGAGCTGAGCCGAAGAACCGGCGGTCCACCCACGCCCGAGCAACGGGGACTGCCCGAAACCTGGGCCTTTTCGGCCGACGTCGGCCACCAGTGGGAGAAGGCGCTCCACGAGGCGACGACGCCCCGCACCCGCAAGCTGGCGCTGCGCACCTCCATGGTCATGAGTCCTGATCCTGGCGGCGTCTTTTCCGTGTTGTCCGGCCTGGTGCGTGCCGGCCTGGGCGGGACGCAGGGTCCCGGCAACCAGTTTGTCTCCTGGATGCATGACGAGGATTATTGCCGGGCAACCGACCTGTTGCTCGCGCGTCCCGACATCGCCGACGAGACCGGCGGCATCGTCAACATGGCCTCACCACACCCGCTGCCGAATCGCGACTTCCTGCGCAACCTTCGCTACGCCTGGGGCAGGTCGCTGGGTCTGCCCGCCGCGCGCTGGATGCTCCAGATCGGGGCGGTGTTTCTTCGCACGGAGACGGAGCTGATCCTCAAAAGCCGTCGCGTCGTCCCGGCATTGCTGCTTCGCCACGGGTTCGAGTTCGAGTTTCCCCTCTGGCCTGATGCCGCGGAGGATCTGGTGCGGCGCACAGGATCCCAAGCCTAGACGCGCAACAGACGCGGGACAAACTTTGCATCCCGCTCTGCCGTTCCTTCATCCTGTCTTTGTCGGTATAGATTAAACGGAGATTCAGTCCCATCGCTACCCCGCACGATACTCACCAGCAATGGAAACCCAGGGTAAACCCCTGGATCATTGCGGCCACTGTGGCGCTAGCGGCGTTTATGGAGGTGCTTGACACCTCGATTGCCAACGTCGCCCTGCCGCACATCGCCGGTAATCTCGGAGCGAGTGAAGACCAGGGCACATGGGTGCTCACGTCGTACCTGGTCTCGAATGCCATCGTCCTTCCCGCCGGTGCGTGGGCGTCTTCGGTCATCGGTCGCAAGAACTTCTTTCTGTCCTGCATCACCCTGTTTACCGTAGCCAGCTTTCTCTGCGGCATCGCTCCGTCTTTGCCCATCCTCCTGATCGCCCGGGTCATCCAGGGCATCGGCGGCGGCGGCCTCCAGCCAATGGCGCAGGCCATCATGGCCGACTCCTTCGAAGAGCGAAAGCGCGGGCAGGCTTTTGCTCTGTACGGTCTCGTCGCGGTGCTGGCGCCATCCATCGGACCCACGCTCGGCGGCTGGATTACTGACAACTACTCCTGGCGCTGGATCTTTTACATCAACATTCCAGTTGGCCTGCTTGCCTTCACCCTGGTCACCCGTTTTGTCGACGACCCGCCCTGGATCAAGGCGGACCGCGCCAACCTTCGGCGGCTGGATTACCTTGGCCTCAGCTTCCTCACCCTGGCCATGGGCGGTCTGCAGATCATGCTGGACAAGGGCGAAGAGAACGACTGGTTCGCCTCGAACTTTATTCGCTTCTTTGCCGTGATGTTTGTGCTTGGCATGGTCGGCCTCATCTGGTGGGAGTGGCGGCACAAGGCGCCCATCATGAACATCAGGCTCTTTAAATACAAGAACTTCGCCATCTGCTGCCTGCTCATGGCGCTGGTCGGTGGCGTACTGAACGCATCCACGGTGCTGCAGCCGCAGTTCATGCAGACGCTGCTCGGCTACACCGCCACCAGCGCAGGGGAAGCGCTCACCGGCGGCGGCATTGCCCTGGTCTTTGTCATGCCCCTGGCCGGCGTCGCCACCGGAAGGTTTGCCGCGCGAAATCTTGCCGCCATCGGCTTCGCCGCGTTCGCCGTTGCCTTCTACTACATCTCCGTTACGCTCAACCTCGGCCTGTCCTTCAATATGAACGCCTGGCTGCGCATCATCCTCATGATGCCCATTCCATTCTGCTTCATCTCCATCACCAACGCGGCCTACGTCGGCTTACCGCGCGAGTCCTCCAATCAGGTCTCCGGCATCATCAACTTCGTTCGCAACGTCGGCGGATCCATCTTCATCTCGGTCACGGGAGCCATGGTCACCAATCGGTCACTCTTCCACCAGGCGCGCCTCCAGGACCACATGCAGCCCGGCAATCAGGCCTTCGCCGACCGCGTGAACGCATTGAGCGGAGCGTTCGGCGGCGGCCAGGGCGGCCAGTACACGGCGCAGTCGTTCATCTACAACCAGCTTAACCAGCAGGCCGGCGCCATGGCCTATCAGGACATCTTCCGGCTGCTCTGCTGGATGGCAGTCGTCATGATCGGCTTCGCCTTCCTGCTTAGCAAGAACCGTCCCGGCCAAGGCGCGCCAGCGGGCGAGGCGGCGCACTAGCCACCGAACCACGCTGGTAGCGGCCGCTCGCGACCGACGGCTGGAAGGGCTGCTGCGATACAATCAGACCGGTTGCTACTGTCGGGCCGCGTGACGCCGCCACGGTCGCTCCACCTCCGCGCACACCATTCTTTGCTCAACGATTGAGGTATTGCTATGTCGATTCCCGCTACGCAAATGCGCCCGGGCATGGTCATCAAATTCAAAGACGACCTGCATCTGGTGTTCTCCGTCGAACACAGAACGCCCGGTAACCTGCGCGCCTTTATTCAGGCCAAGCTGCGCAATGTGCGCACCGGCGCCATGTTTGTGGAACGTTTCCGCTCGCCCGACCCAATCGATCGTGTCATCGTCGATGAGATTAAGATGGAGTACCTCTACAACGACGGCGACGACTACTACTTCATGGATGAGCACTTCGAGCAGACGGTGCTGAAGCGCGACACGCTTGGCGATGCCGTCGACTACCTGCTTCCGAATCTTTCCCTCGACGTCAGCTTTCACGATGGCAAGGCCGTCGGCATCGAGCTGCCCGGCGTGGTCGAGATGACGGTGATCCAAACCGAACCGGGCATCAAGTCTGCCACCGCATCGAGCGTGACCAAGCCTGCCAAGACCGAGACCGGCCTCGTTGTGCAGGTGCCCCCGTTTATCAACGAAGGGGAAAAGATACGCGTGGATACCGCTGAAGGTGCCTACATGAGCCGTGCATAGCTGGGCTGACGCGGCAACGGGCAGGCTCATAGAGCCCGCCCGTTTCTTTGCACTTACGAGAAGCTTAGAAGCGGTAGTACACGCCAGCCGTCGGCTCCGGCCGCGCCACCCAGGTCTCGGTTGAGATGGCCGAATTGAAGAAGTTCGGCTCACGATACAAGAGCGCCCGTCCCTGAACCCGGAAGCCGAAGTGCGGATTCTGCGTCGGAATGTCCAGGCCAGCCTCGAGAAGGCCCGCTCCGCGCCATTGGCTCGCCCCGGTCGGCGGAACGAATCCGAGATACCCTCCGCCCACACCGACAAATGGCTGCAGATGCTTCACGTGTGGGTGAAACAGGTAAGCGGCAGTCGCTTCGTGGCGCGTCGCCTCGATGTTTGCCGATTGGTTCCCGTATTGATCGCTGAATCGATCGCTGTACTTGGCATACCCGTAGTTGAATTCAAGGCCCGCCCACGGCACAGGATGTTCCTTGAAGGAGAAAAGAAATCCGGTGGTGTCGGTGGTTTTCAGGTTATTCGCTGTATCACTCGTAAGCACTTCGCTCCCGAGCACACCTTCTGCATTGACGCCAAGATCGCCATTGTGGACCTTATAGAACTGGGCGTGCGCTGCGAGGCTGGAAAGTGCAAACAAGGACAGCGAAACAAACGAAACGGTGCGGCTCAGCATGGTGGGTGGATCTCCAAAGGGGAAAAAGGGAAAGCGTTTCAGACCTCCTCGACAGGTGTTTGAGCCGGAGGACACGCGGTGACGCTTCCGCAGATGAGGTTGCAGCAGGGCCCGTAATGCACTACTGGTACGCAGGCGATTTCACATTTATGCCTATCTCTAAGGGACGCGCGTCTGGCAGCGTAGGTTGTCCTTCTGGAGTGACTCCGAATCCGCATCGCTTGCGCCGCATTGCCGTGCTCTGAGAGACTTTTGATATGGTCTGCCACTACATGGTGCGCGGCCGCGTCCAGGGCGTCGGCTTCCGATGGTTCGTGCATCGCGAGGCGGCCGACCTTGGCCTGCGCGGATGGGTGCGCAACACCGACGACGGCTGCGTCGAAGCCGTCGTCGCCGGGGAACTGGAAGACATCGAAGAGCTATCCCGGGCCATCCGCAAAGGCTCTCGCGGAAGTCGCGTCGATGCCGTTGTGCAACACACCCTGGACGAGGCCGAAGCCGCCGCACTCGGACCATTTCAAATCGAAGGAGCCTGGTAGATCCAAGCATGCCGAAAAGCACAAACTGCGAAGCTCTGAAGTCCCTCATCCGGACGGTTCCGGACTTCCCCAAACCGGGCATCCTCTTTTACGACATCACAACCCTGCTCAAGGACAAGGCCGGCTTCGCCCAGCTCATCGATGCCTTTGCCGCCTACTACATCGGCAAAGAAATCGACCTGGTCCTGGGCATCGAGGCCCGCGGCTTTATCTTCGGCCCTGCTCTCGCCTACCGCCTCAACGCCGGCTTCGTTCCGGTGCGCAAACCCAGAAAGCTGCCCTCGGCCACGGCCAAGGTTTCCTATGACCTGGAGTACGGCACCGACTCGCTCGAGATTCACCTCGACGCTATCGAGCCCGGGCAGCGCGTCGTGGTCGTCGACGATCTGCTGGCGACCGGCGGCACCATGCAGGCAACCGTGCAGCTCGTCCGGCAGCTGGGCGGCGAGATCGCCGGCCTCGGCTTTGCCATTGAACTCGACTTCCTCAAGGGTCGAGCCAAGTTCCCCGAGTACGACGTCTTCAGTCTGCTGCACTACGACGAGTAAGCCGGTTGTCGCCGGCAGCCTTCGCTTCCGCTACTGGGAGCCCCTGCCCGGGTAAGCGCATCGAGGTGGCATCCCGGGCGGGCCGACTTCAAGCCCCGGCGCATCTCAAGGAAAGAACATCACCATGCATGAGGAGATCCAATGATTCAGTCAAAGGGATACGCGGTCCAAGACCCAAAATCGCCGCTTGCGCCATTCAGCTTTGAGCGACGCGATCCAGGCCCCAAGGACGTCGTCGTCGCCATCGAGTTTTGCGGCATCTGTCACTCGGATCTTCACCAAGCGCGCGACGAGTGGGGCGGATCGATCTACCCGATGGTGCCTGGCCACGAGATCGTGGGCAAGGTCACCGCCGTCGGCTCGGAGGTCACCAAATTCCGAGTCGGCGACCCAGCCGCGGTCGGCGTCACCGTCGAAACCTGCCAGGTCTGCGACAACTGCAAGGCGGGTGCGGAACCCTACTGCGAAAAGGGCATGGTCGGCACCTACAACGCCAAAACTTACGCCGGCGAACCGACTTATGGCGGGTACTCCAATAACATCGTCGCGCCGGAGCACTACGTCCACACCATCTCCCCCAAGCTTGACGCCGCCGCTGTCGCACCGCTCCTGTGCGCCGGCATCACGACCTACTCCCCTCTCCGGCACTGGGGCGTCGGGCCGGGCAAGCGGGTCGGCATCGTCGGCCTTGGCGGTCTCGGGCATATGGGCCTGAAGTTCGCCCACTCCTTCGGAGCCGAAACGGCCCTCTTCACCACCAGCGCCAGCAAGGCAGAGGACGCCAAGCGCCTGGGCGCCGATGAGGTCGTCATCTCCAAGGACGCCGACGCCATGATGAAGCACAAAGGCAAGTTCGACTTCATCCTCGACTGTGTCTCGGCCCCGCACGACCTTAACGAGTACCTCGGCCTGCTTCGCCTCGACGGCGTCCTTTGCCAGGTCGGCTTGCCCGAGCAGCCGCTCCCCGTCAGTGCCTTTGCCCTGGTCACCAACCGCCACTCGCTCTCCGGCTCCATGATCGGCGGCATGCAGGAAACGCAGGAGATGCTGGACTACTGCGCCGAAAAGAACATTGTCTCGGACATCGAACTCACTTCCGTCGAGCGGCTCGAGCAGGCGTACGAGCGCATGCTCAAGGGCGAT
Source organism: uncultured Acidobacteriaceae bacterium (assembly GCA_964243475.1). GTDB lineage: Bacteria > Acidobacteriota > Terriglobia > Terriglobales > Acidobacteriaceae > Edaphobacter. Next base: position 27,162 of record CAXTEU010000017.1, read on the forward strand.
GTGAAATATCGATTCGTCATTGACTTGAAAACGCTGGATTAGCTGACGGACCTGCAGAGGGCGGCACCGCCCTCGGCAGCGTACCTAACTTTCTCGGCGGTTCGCCGGAAACAGTGTCGTGTGGTCATTCTCGCTCGCGGCCGGAGCGCCGGAGTACGCCCTGCTTCCCGGGTCGCCGGGCAGCTCTCCCATGTAGGTCTCCGGCTTGATGTCGTCGTTGATCACCGGGAGCGAAGGGAGGTTACGCGTGCTGCCCGCCTCCCGCACCACCGCGTCGACGTGCTCCATCACCTCAGCCACGGTCATCGTGTAGAGTTCACGCCCGTTGTCGTAGCCGGAGTCGATGGCAGACCGCAGGTATCGCCCAGCCGCTTGTGCCGCAAGGTAATCGGTGATCACCTTGCCGGACGTGCGCTTCTGCTCTACCCACGCCACATTCGGTATCGCAATCCACACCGGCCGCCCATTCACGGCAAACCGAATGTCCGTCGCGTCCGCGTGCCGAGTCGCAATCGCGACAATTGTGCCCTTCCACGTACAGTGGAGCTCCTCGCCCGTCCAGCGGTCGGTCACCGTGAAATCTTCATACATGGCCATAGCTTAGCCGAGCTACGGTAGCCGGGCAAACAGAAGTAAGAAGTTGCCAGGGGTACCGCGGAACTTGTTTCCGAAACCTGCGTCTATATTCGGAGCAGCCGACCGCAGACGTGCGTAGAGGGGTATCCTCGTTTCTGAGAGCCTCGCGCCATCACAGCCGACGGCGCACTTCGAGGCCACATGAAGCAACTTCTGAAATCCGTCGCAGCTGCATTGGCAGCCGCGACCTGGCTCTGTGCCAACTCGGGCGCAGCGCAACTCCCGTCTCGTATTGCCGGCCAGATCGACACCTCGGAGCGGGTGGAAATTGCCGGGACCGCCACGCACCGGCCCGCGACCTCCACCGTGGTGGGCCAGCTGCCGGGCAACACGCAGCTGACCCGCATGGGACTGGTGCTCGCGCCCTCGGCGGCGCAGGAGGCCGATCTCGAGCAACTCCTTGCCGATCAGGTCAACCCGTCGTCCCCGCACTTCCATCAATGGCTCACCCCGGCGCAGTTCGGCGCTCGCTTCGGCGTCTCGGCTGCCGACCTTACCAAGATCGAGGGCTGGCTCACGAGCCAGGGCTTTGACATCGTCTCCGTCCCCGCCAGCCGCAATACCGTTTTCTTTTCCGGCACCGCCGCCACGGTCGAGAGCGCCTTCGCTGTCTCCATGGAACAGTACCGGCGTAATGGCCAGGTGTTCTTTGAGAACAGCTCCAACATCAAGATTCCAGCGGCGCTCAACGGCATTGTGCGCGGTGTGACCAGCCTGTCCAGTTACAGGCTGAAGGGCAATTTAGTTGCACGTACGAAGTCGTCGCTGAAAGCGAACATTGCAAAGCCGCAGTATACCGATACTTCCGGCGATCACAGCCTCACGCCGTGGGACTTCCGCCAGATTTACTCCTTGAATTCCTTGGTCAACGCCGGCTACACCGGCAATGTAAAGATTGCCGTGGTGGGCCAGTCTGCCGTCGATACCACGCAGATCGGCTACTTCCGACAGCTCACGGGACAAACCAACTCTACCTTCAACCCGGTCTTAGTTCCCAACTCCGGAACTTCAACGGAGGTTTCCGGTGACGAAAGTGAGTCCGAAATTGACATCGAGTATGCCGGTGGCACTGCCTCGGGCGCGAATATCCAGTTCGTCTACACCGGGAATGGCCAGAACAACGGCGTCTTCGACTCTGTGATTTATGCTGTTACTACGGACATCGCGCCTATCATCACCATGAGTTATGGCGGCTGCGAAACCGATTACACCACTTACGCCAGTCAGACCTTTGAGCCCTATTTGCAGCAGGCGAACTCCCAGGGGCAAACGGTGCTCGTCTCCGCGGGCGACGAAGATGCCGCAACCTGCGACGTCGTAGACTCTTCCACTGGAGCGGCAACGATTGCTTCGGAGGGCGCGACCGTTTCTTATCCAGCGAGTTCGCCGTACGTCACCGCAGTCGGTGGAACTCGCTTCGACGAGGGTTCTGGCGACTACTGGAATTCCACGAACAACAGCTTTGGCGGCTCTGCGACCGGCTACATTCCCGAGATTGTTTGGAACGAGACGAACGATCCCAACAACATCTCACAAAACAACGGCGTAGCGAACATCGTCGGTACCGGCGGCGGTGCCAGCGCCCTCTTCGGCAAGCCATCCTGGCAGACCGGCACGGGCGTTCCCAGCGACGGCCAGCGTGACCTTCCTGACGTCGCCTTCGATGCCGCCGTTTACAACGATTCGTATAACTATTGCTCGGCCGACACGATCAACGGCTCCGGGAGATTAGCCTGCACGGCATCGACATTTGGCGGCTTGGCTGGCGGCACTTCCTTTTCTGCCCCTAACTTCGCCGGTATGCTTGCCATTGTCGAGCAGAAGAACGCCGTGACCGGAGGCCTCGGCAACATCAATCCCGCGATTTACAGCCTGGCGGCCGGATCGAGCTCGTCCGCCGTCTTCAACGATGTCACCTCCGGCAACAACATCGTCCCCTGTATCGTCGGTACGCCCGACTGCACCTCGGGCACGCTTGGCTATGTTGCCGGCGTCGGCTATGACCAGACTACCGGTTGGGGCTCCGTCAATGGCGCAGCGTTCGCAACCGCCCTCGCCGCGCAGGTTGCTCCGGCCAAAGCCACGCCCATCATCACCGTCTCCGCTACTCCCGCAGGGCCGATCATCAACACTGCCGTCACGCTCACAGCTGCAGTGACGTCAGCCTCGACGACCACCGTGCCTACGGGAACTGTGCAGTTCACCATTGACGGCGCCAGCGTCGGTAGCGAGACGATCGCCAGCGGATCGGCGACCTACACCGTCTCCGCAGGCTTTACCACCGCCGGCACCCACACCGTTGTTGCAACGTACTCCGGTGACGGCAACTACGGCGCCGCAACCTCTACTTTGGATTTGATCGTTGGCGCCTCGGTCAGCACCAGCGGAACCTTCTCGCTTGCATCGTCGCCCGCAACACTCAGCATCAGCTCCAGCGGATCCGGAGCGGAAACCATCACAGTCACTCCGGCGGGCGGTTTCCTCGGTGTCGTCAGCTTCGTCGCCACCGAATCGGGATCGAGTGCCCTGAACGCCTGCTACGCACTTCCCAATGCAACCGTCGCAGCAGGCGGAGGAAGTGCGACGCTGTCGATTTTTACCTCCACCGCTGATTGTGCCACCGCCGGTCGCATCCCGATCCGCAGTGTCAAGACAAAGCTGGCGGCGAACGCTCCGTCCGACCTGCCAAACCTGCCTCGTAAGCCCGCGGCGATTCTTCTCGGGGGCGCTTTGCTCGGCTGCTTCGCTCTTCGCCGCAGAAGCCGGCTCCCCTTGCTATTCATGCTGGCCTTCTGCGCTGCCCTGATTCCTGGGATGGGTTGCGGAAGCGGCGGCTCAACTTCGCCCATCTCTGGAGGCGGCGGTTCCGGGGGCGGCACAACCACGACGGGAACGAACTACACCATCACGGTCACCGGAGCGAGTTCCACCAACGCCAGCCTCACCTCGTCCACCAGCTTTACCCTGAATATTCAGTAATCAATTCTGTACGAGCCGAGCAGGTCGGAGAAGCATCCCGGCCCGCTCGGCTCTTTCATTTGCGGCGTTACGCCCCCAGTTCTGCACGGATGGCACTTGCGATACGATCGGCATGCGTCCGCATCGCCTCTTCACTCTCCGCTTCAACCATCACACGCGCCAACGGCTCCGTACCGGAATAGCGGATGACCACACGTCCCGACTCGGCCAGCTCGGTTTCCGCCGCACGGATCGCCTCAGCCACAGCAGGGATGCTCTCGAGCGGCCTTCGCTCACGCACCCGCACGTTCTCGATCTTCTGCGGAAATACCTTCAGGTCGGCCGTCAGTTCCGCCAGAGACTTTCCCGTGCGATGCATGATGTCCAGCACCAGAAGGGCCGTCAGCAGGCCATCGCCCGTAGTCGACCGCCCACGGAAGATGATGTGGCCCGACTGCTCTCCGCCCAGCGCCGCTCCGTTCGCCTGCATCTGCTCAAGCACATATTTATCGCCCACCGGAGCTCGCACCATGGTGATGCCAGAGCGCTTCAGCGCCGCCTCAAGCCCCATGTTCGACATCGTCGTCGCCACCACCGTTGCCGGCGCCAGAAGACCTCGCGCCTGCAGGTCGCGCGCGGCCAGCAGCAGGATCGCATCCCCGTTCACCACGCGTCCGTGCTCATCGGCCAGAAGGCAGCGGTCCGCGTCGCCATCGAACGTGACACCAAGATCCGCCGTGTGCCGGCTCACCTCGCCGGCGACCACATCCGCATGCAACGCGCCGCAGACCTCGTTGATGTTGCGGCCGTTCGGTGAGGCATGGGTGACGATCACCTGGCCCTGCAGATCAGCGAACAGCTGCGGAGCCACGGAGCTCGCTGCACCGTTCGCGCAGTCGATCACGATTGCTCGATTGTCGAGCGACAGGCCCGGAACCGCTTCCAGCAGGAACCGCACGTAGTCCGCGCGGAAGCTGTCGTCGATCTCCGGCGCCAGCGCATACTGCGGCGTCTCCGCGCCCGCTTCCATCTGCCGGAAGATCTCCTCTTCGATTGCCAGCTCGGTTGTGTCCGGCAGCTTATAGCCATCCGGACCAAACAGCTTGATGCCGTTGTCTTCCCAGGGATTGTGCGAGGCCGAGATGACCACGCCCGCGCTGAAGCCGTGCGTGCGCGCCAGATATGCGATTGCCGGCGTCGTGATGACACCTGCGTTGGCGACCGCGACGCCACCGGTGGTCAGACCTGCGGTGAGCGTCGCGGCGATGCTCTCGGAGGACTCCCGTGTGTCCATCCCGAGAATGACCCGCGGAACCGACGATCCGGAGCGCAGGGTCCGAGCCAGGGCGAGGCCGATGGCGTGGATGGTGGACGGATCAAGCGGGGCATGACCGGCAACGGCGCGAATGCCGTCGGTGCCGAAGAATTTCTTCATGGGGTGTGTGTCTCCGTAACTGTGGCCATCAGCGCGCCGGATCCGAGCCGGGCGCGAATCGTCGCTCCCGCATCCACCGCATCCGCCGCGCGAAGAAGAGTTCCGTCGCTCGCGTACACCAGCGCGTACCCGCGCGCCAGCACAGCGACGGGTGACAGCGCCTCGAGCCGGGCAGCCGCGTGTTCCAGCCGAAGACGCCGACGGCGAACGATCTCCGATGCAAGCCGCTTCAGGCAGCCGCGACCGCTTTCCAGACGGCGTGCGCCGACTGCCAGGCGCAGCTCTGGATTCTGTTTGCGGAGGCGCGCCTCGGCCGCGACAAGGCGGTCGCGGCGCTGCCGCAGACGCCGGGCCGAGCCGGTCTCCAGCCGTTGCCGCAAATCGTCGACCCGCTGCGCTCGCCGGTTCGCCGTGTCCCGCACGCGCTCCAGCAGGGCGTCGGCGGAGAGCCGGTTGTAGCGCGCGCGTGCGCGCAGGAGCTGGAATTGGCCGGAGCGAAGCACTGCCCGATGGAGATGGTCCAGGCGCAGCTCCACACGATGCAGCGCCTCCGTCACCAGCTCGGCCGCTGCCGAGGGAGTCGGTGCGCGCAGGTCCGCGGCGAAATCGGCGATGGTGAAATCCGTCTCGTGTCCGATCGCCGAAACGACGGGCAGATCGGACGCGGCAATCGCCCGCGCCAGCGATTCCTCGTTGAAGCCGGCGAGATCTTCGGCCGATCCACCACCACGAGCGATCACGATTAGGTCCACACTTGACGGGTTTCGGTTGAACCAGCGGATCGCCCGCACAACGGAAGCTGCACAGTGAACGCCTTGCATGGTCGCAGGATGCACCAGCAGGTTCAGCCTCGCGTGGCGCCGACGAACGACCGTTACGATGTCGCGCAGAACCGCACCGGTCGGCGAGGTAATCACGCCGACACACCGGGGAAACGCGGGCAGCGTCCGCTTGCGTTCGGCGTCGAAGAGACCTTCCGCGGCAAGCCGTCGCTTGAGCTGCTCAAAGGCGACCTGCAACGCTCCGGCTCCGCGCGGCTCGATTGTGTCGGCGATGAGCTGCAGCTGCCCGCGAGACTCGTAAACCGAGAGCCGCCCGCGCACCAGCACCGACATGCCATCGGCCGGGCGGAAGCGGAGCAGCTGCGCTTCACGGCGGAACAGCACAACCGGCAGCTGCGCCTCGCCATCCTTGAGGGTCAGGTACAAATGCCCGGAAGGTGCGGAGCGGCAGTTGGAGAGTTCTCCCTCAACCCAGAGGTCGACATATCCGGCCTCGATGCGCTGCCGCAGCTCCGCGACGAGCGAGCGAACCGTCCAGACGCGGCGCTCGGGCAAGATCGCTTGAGGTGCAGGCGCTGCGCTGCGGGATGCCGGTCGGACCGGCTCGGCGATGGGCGCGGCGCTGAACAGCAGGTCCAGCTGAGGCCGAAGCGGCTCGGAGGGCACGGGCGCGGACGGCCGGGTAGCTCGCCGCGGTTGCAGGCGCAGGCTGGCCAAGGTCGCCGGCTTGTCTTCCCCGTCAGGCATATCGCCCTGAGTCTAGCACCGTGGCGGAGCCGTGAGCGCACCGCAGAATGTGGCATGGCGAGACGACTGCAGCGCCAACTAACGCAAGCGGTTGAGGATCCAGAACAAGGCGCTCAGAACGAGGCTGAGCAGGAGAGAGCTCGCCATGGGAATGAAGACGGTGGTGTTGCGGCCGCGCCAGGTCAGGTCTCCGGGCAGACGGCCGACCGGCAGGTGAAGGCGACCAGCAAGCGCGACCAGCAGACCAAGAACGAGCAGGATACTACCGAGACTGAGGAGAAGACGACTGAGATCGGGCATAGGAGAAGGCGGGTCAGGCACTCAGCAGGATCTCGCCTGCCTGGCGCAGCAAGTCGTCCGGCTGGCACGGCTTTACCAGGATCGGCATCGGCCGGGCGAAGCTGCGCGTGCCCTCGCGGACGCGCCGCATGCTCACCACGGATCCGGTTAGAACAATGACGCGACAGTCCGGCTGTTCGCGCAGGAGCTCCTGGATGAGCTCGAGACCGTCACGGCCGGGCATGTTGATGTCGCAGAGCAACAGTTCCGGAGAGAACTCGCGGGCACGCAGCAGAGCGTCATCAGTGGAATAGGCCACGCGCGCGTCAAAGCCGCCCTTGCCGAAGATGGCCATCAGGGTGTCCGCGATCACGTGTTCGTCGTCCACAATCAGGATGCGGCGCATGGAAGACCTCCGGCGAAGGGCCTACTGAGGGTAACCCATCTGGTTCAGGCGGATCAGGAGTTCGGAACGATCTGCTCAACAGACGGACATCGTGATCTTCTAGATAGTCTCGCAGAATTTATTCTTCAATAAATTGTACGGACACACGGTCGGCCACCTGACAAGCTGGAAGTCGTGCCACAAAGGGCCGCTCTCTCTTTGGTAAGGTGAACGGGAGCATGTCCGAGGTGCGAATGCGTGGAATTGCCCTGCTTGCCGGTCTCCTCTGCTGCGGCGGCGTGATGCTGGATGCGTTCCAAACCATCATTCTTCCGCGCCGGCCTGTTGGACGGTTTCGCATCACGCGGTTCTTCTACCGGATCACCTGGAAACCGTGGGTTTGGCTGGCGAAACATACCAGCGGAGACCGCCAGCGAGATCAGTTCTTCAGTGTCTTTGGACCGATGTCACTGCTGTTCTTGCTGGTGCTGTGGGCCGTGATCCTGATTCTGGGATTTTCTTTACTGTTCTTTGCGCTGGGAACTCCGTTTCAGGATGCCGGTGCCGGTGTGGGGCATGGCTGGTGGACGCAGCTGCGGACAGACGTCTACGTGAGCGGGACGACGCTGACGACGCTTGGACCGGGCGACGTGATTCCGCTTAGTCATGCGGCGCGCTGGCTGATGATTGTCGAGAGCGGCACAGGTTTAGGCTTTGTGGCCATAGTCATCGGCTATATCCCGGTGCTGTACCAGGCGTTTTCGCGGCGCGAGGTGAGTGTTGCCCTGCTGGACGCGCGCGCAGGATCGCCGCCGGCAGCGTCCGAGCTGCTGCGGCGTCATGCCTTCGATGGCGGACAGGCGGCGCTGATCACGCTGCTGGTGGAGTGGGAGCGATGGGCGGCGGAGCTGCTGGAGTCGCACATCTCGTATCCAATTCTGTGCTACTACCGGTCGCAACACGACAACCAGAGCTGGCTTTCGGCGTTGACGGCGGTGCTGGACGCGTGCGCACTGCTGATTGCGACGACGCTGGGACCGGAAGGCCAGGATGCGGCGCGGCAGGCGCAGCTGACGTTTGCGCTGGGACGGCACGCGCTGATCGATCTGGGGCATGTGTTTCGCCTGGAAGCCGAGGAGCAGCGCTGGGTCGCTCTGGGCGACACGGGGCGGCTGACGCCGGAGCTGTACGGCGATCTATGCGCGTTGGCAGGCGAGGTGCGGATCCAGCTGTGCGGCGACCCGAGCACGGCGGAGCGGCTGCGCGCGCTGCGCCTGTTGTATGAGCCTTCGGCAATGGCGCTGGCGAACTACCTGCACATGTCGCTTCCGATGTGGATCGCGGATCCGCACAAAAGCGACGCGTGGCGCAAGGTGGCCGCGCTGCGGTCGCAGCCCGACCTGCTGGCGTCGGCTGAGCACATCGGCAAGGCGTCTTCAGGGTTGTCACTGCACGACGTGGAACATCGCTAAGCGCGGAAGGAGCTTGTCACAAACAGCATCGCCGCGTTCGGGGGAACGCGGCGACGGAACTGCCTGCAAGCCTTATTGCTCCGTCTGCGGATTGGTTGGCGCCGCGCTGGGATTGAGCTTCTGTGCGGCGAGGGTTCCGGTTGGGCCTTTGGGGTCTTTGTCCTTGAGTTGGGCGTAGATCTTGCGGGCGAGGTCAGGCTTCCCTTCGGAGTCGTAGAGCTCGGCGAGCTGGAGCTGGGCGAGACCAGCGGGGACGGAGTCCGAGGGTTTGCTGGTCAGCTGGTTGTAGAGGTCGACCGCCTGCGGATTGCGGCCGGTCTGGCGGTAGAGCTGGGCGAGCGCGAGTTTGGCGAGATTGGCGAGATTGCGGTTCCAACCGGAGGCGACGTCCTTGAGGGTGCTTTCGGCGGAGGCGTTCTGACCTTCTTCCATGTAGGTGAGGCCGGCGAAGTATTGGGCGTTCTTACCGTCCGGCGTCATGCCGTACTGGTGGGCAACGGAGAGGAAGGCGGAGTTGGCGGCTTGGGCGCGATCGGCGACGGACGAGTAGGTCTTGACACCGGGAGGGACGGGCTGGCCGGGCGCGGCGAGGGGTGTCTGGTAGTCGGCCATGGCGGCGCCGAAGGCGGTGGAAGCGGCCTCGGAGCGGGCATGGTAGATGGCGATGCCGGCGACAAGAAGGACGATGACGGCGAGCAGGACGGCTGCTGAGACGATAACGGAGCGGCGGTTCTGCTGGGCCCAATCGAGGCTGTTATCGCCGACGGCACTGTAGTTGTCCTGCTTGAGCGCTGCTTTGATCTGCTGATCCACGATGGGTTGATCTCTCTTGATGCTATGTGCTGGGCCGCACGGCCGGAGCCGGGTGGCAAGCCCTGAGTGTAGCAGGACGGCAAGATCCTCCCCATTCGGGGACTGAGCCTGGTTCTATAGCTGTGGATCTGGCTGAACGTGATTCCCGGCGGGCGGAACCATTTCGGCAGAGGCGACGTGATACGCTCAAATAATCTTTCTCCCCTCCTGTGTGTTGATGTTCGTATTCCCAACCCACTGTTGGTTGCGACGGAATCGCTGAGTGGGAGAGCAGAGGAGATCGACCACATGCCTCACCAGGCTGCCTCTTCTGAGATGACAAAAAAGGCGTACAGCCCTTCCGCGAACGACTCCCGCGTACCAAAAACGATCGATCTACGCTGGGTGATGCCAGTCACAGCTTTGGTTCTGCTCGGCTTCGTCATCGCAGGCCTGGGGATCGCCAGGAGTTGGCCCCTTGTTCATGATGCCCCGCTGATGCACTATGTCGTCTTCGCCATGCAACATGGCATGGTGCCCTATCGGGACATCGTTGACATGAACATGCCGGGAACTTACGTCATTGAGAGCCTTGCGATGCACCTCTTCGGGGGAGGATCGTTTGGTTGGTGGCTGTGGGATGCTTTGTCGGGTGTGCTTGCGATTCTTTCCAGCATGTGGATTGCAGGTCCCCAATATCGTTGGTCCGGTGTCGCCGGTGCCTCGCTCGTCTACCTCGTTCACCTCAAGAGTGGTCCGTGGAACCTTGGACAGCGAGACTGGATCGTAGCCGTACTTTTGGAAGCTGCGTTTGCCTGCCTGTTTCATGGGATCCGGACAAAACAGTTGCAGTGGATTGCAGGTTTCACTTGCCTCTGCGGCCTTGCTGCTTCTATTAAGCCGCCGGTTGCCGGGGTCGCGTTTGTGTTCCTCCTCGCCGCCGGCTGGCTCCTGGCGCGAGATCACAAGCGCAGCGGTCCACTTTGGAGAAAGCTTGTTCTCTGGTCCCTTGTTGGCGTTGTCGTTCCCGCGGCTATGACCGGGATCTTCTTAGCTCGCTGGGGCGTCACTGGGGATTTTCTCCGTGTTGCCCACGGCCTGGTTCCTTACTATGCAAGCCTGCACCGCCCCAGGCTAAGCAAGTTGCTGAGGCTAGCGACTCCGTATCGAGGACTGTTGATCCCTGGCGTACTGGCCTTGTTCGTTGCCGGGCGATGCTGGCTCCGATGGGAATCGGTTTTTCTGCTAGGGGCTACGTTGGCGGGCGGGGCACTGTTTGTCATTCAGGGAAAGGGCTGGGTTTATCATCTCTACCCGGAATTAGCATTTGGAATACTTTGGATCGTGCTGGAATTGGCGAGAATGCTTGAACGAAAAAAATGGCAGCAGCTTTCTTCAGTTTTCGCGCTGCTTGTGATTGTCGCTGGTGTTGCCCCATTGCTGCTGCGGTCAGAGCGTGCGACACGCTACCCTACGGTGACGCTGTCCCATTTAGAGAGTGATCTCAATGAACTTGGCGGACAGCAGTTGTCTGGGAAAGTTCAGTGCTTGGACATGACCCTGGGAAGCTGCATCAATGCTCTGTACCGCATGAGCCTGCTGCAATCTACCGGCTTTGTGTACGACTTCTACCTATTTCCGAAGAAGGAGACTGCGGTGACACGTTCGCTGCAAGGTCGCTTTCTTGATGAGGTCACGGCACATCCGCCCGAGGTGATAGTTTTGAGTTCGCACACCTGGCCGGAAGATGTCCAAAGCTACCAGCAAGTTGCGAACTGGCCGGCGTTTGAAACATTTCTGCAGCAGCGGTACACCGTTGTGCGCGAGTACCCCATCCAGCCAGTCACAGCTGGTTACAAACTTTATCGCCTGAGCGCTGCTCCTTTGAAACCTCAATGACCCGTAAAGAAGCCCGCCTTGGGGGAACCGGCCTTTGTTTGGCCGTCATTCTCGCCGTTATTGGCTACTACAAAGTGCATTTTGTATGGGGGGCATTCTTTGCGGAGGTGAGAACAATGGAGGTACGGCGCGTGCTCCTTGCTACTGGCCTCATCTATGCCTCCGTTTGTCTACGGGCCGTCCGGTGGAAGCTGCTGCTTCTCCGAAGCGCGAAGGAAGTCGGAGCCGTTCAGTTGGTGGGTGCCCAGTTTATCGGTTTCAGCTGCGTAGCCGCTTTCGGAAGTCTGGGTGATCTGGTGCGTCCTTATCTGATCGCCAGGAAGCTAGGGTCGTCCCTAAGTTCCCAGATCGCGCTCTACACAATTGAGCGGGTGTTTGACTTAGCATCGGCCGTATTAATCTTTACGATGTCTTTGTTTCTGGGTCATAACTCCTTACGGTTGGGTCAGCGTGCAATCTTTTTCCACGTAGGGTTAGTCAGTCTCATAGCCTTTCTCGCAATTTTGTCGACCGGGCTGGTCCTGGCTCGGTGGGGGGAGGTGATTGCTGCAGGCGTCGACAGGCATGCAGCAGCAAGGCCATTTGCTGCCGCCTTTAGCGGCCGGCTTCGATCCTTTCGGGAAGGATTGCTCACTATCCGCTCCTCATCCGACTTCATAATGGTGTCCGCTGGCTCTCTGGCGATTTGGGGGTTGGTGGGAATGGCTTACGAGCAGGTGGTGCACGCTTTTATAGCCACGCCGCAACTGAGGACCTTGGACTTCGCTCACGTCACAGTGCTACTGGCCGCGAGTATTGGAGGAGCGTTTGTTCAGCTTCCCGTGGTTGGATGGTTCACCCAGATCGCTGCAACGGCAACAACGATGCACACCCTCTTTCAGGTTCCAACAGAAGCGGCAACGGCCTGCGGAGCTGTTCTGCTTGGCGTAACATTTATCTTCCTCATACCAGCCGGAATCCTCTTTGGTCGCCTTGAGAATCTGTCTTTATTTCGGTTGGTGCAGCGGACAGAAAACCTTCAGCCAGAAGCTTCCGGGATAACGGATGCCGTAGTGCCTAACAATGTGCCTCCGTACCGCCCTCGTCCGGAGTCCGACACCCAATAGAGTGCCTGATTTCGAACCATCCTTGCCTCTGCTTCGGGATGATGAGACCTCGCGGTCTTACCTGGCGAGGCATTTCAGTTATTGAATGTCGCGCCAGTTTTGGCCGGTGCCTACATCGGCGACGATGGGGACGCGGAAGGTGGCGACGGATTCCATTTCGTGTTTGACGAGGGTTTGCATTTCTTCGGCTTCTTCGGGGGGGACGTCGAAGAGGAGTTCGTCGTGGACCTGGAGGGTCATTTTTGAGCGGAGGTTGCGGCGGGTGATCTCTTTGTCGAGGGCGATCATGGCGAGCTTGATGAGGTCGGCGGCGGTGCCCTGGAGGGGGGTGTTGACGGCGGTGCGTTCGGCGAAGCCGCGCTGGTTGGGGTTGCGGGACTGGATGTCGGGGATGGGGCGGATGCGGCCGAAGTGGGTGCGGACGGCGCCGGTGCGGCGGACTTCTTCGAGGGTGGCGGCGATGAACTGCTGGACGCCGGCGTAGCGCTGGAAGTAGCGGTCTATATATTCGCGGGCGGTCTTTTGGTCTATTCCCAGCTGCGCTGCCAAACCAAACGGGGAGATGCCGTAGACGATGCCGAAGTTGACGGCTTTGGCGCGGGCGCGGGTTTCCTTGTCCATGGTTTCCGGGTCGACCTGGAAGACTTCGGCGGCGGTGAGGGTGTGGATGTCCTTGCCGGTGGCGTAGGCGTCGAGGAGGAGGGGGTCGGAGGAGAAGTGGGCCATGAGGCGGAGTTCGATCTGGGAGTAGTCGGCCGACATGAGGATGTTGCCGGGGGTGCAGGTGAAGGCGGCGCGGATTTCGCGGCCGGTGGCGGTGCGGATGGGGATGTTCTGGAGGTTGGGGTTGGTGGAGGAGAGGCGTCCGGTGGCGGTGCCGACCTGGTTGAAGGTGGTGTGGACGCGGTTGTCGCGGTCGGCGAGTTGGGGGAGGGCGTCAAGGTAGGTGGATTTGAGTTTTTGGAGCTGGCGGTGCTCAAGGACGAGGGCGGGGACTTCGTGGAGGGCGGCGAGGTCTTCGAGGACGTCCTGGGCGGTGGAGATGACTTTGCCCTTGCCGTACTTGATGGGCTTGGCGAGGTTCATTTTGTTGAAGAGGACGTCGCCCAACTGCTTGGGGGAGTTGATGTTGAAGCGGTGGCCGGAGGAGCTGTAGACGCGCTCGGCGAGATCGTCGATGGCCACGGCGAGGCGGGAGCTCATATCGCGGAGGAAGGTGGGGTCGATGGCGACGCCGGTTTGTTCCATGCGGAGGAGGACGGGGACGAGGGGGAGGTCGATGGCCGTGTAGACGTCGTGGAGGGTGAGGTCTTCGAGGGGTTTCGGTTTGGGTTCGTGGTCGGCGAAGAGCATGTCCTGGGTGACGGCTCCGCCGAGGGTGGGTTCGTCGGCGGGAATATTTTGCTCGGTCGGGAAGGCTTCGCGGAGCTGGGTGTTGAGGGTTTCGGCGAGGCGGACGACGGTGACGGCGGCTTCGGGGAGGCGGTTGGGGTCCCTGGGGTTTTCTTTGGTGGGCTGGTGGGTGAGGGCGCGGGAGGTGGTGCGGGCGGCGATGTCGACGAGGGTGTGGGAGCTGTGGGTGGGGTTGACGAGGTAGGAGAGGAGCATGACGTCGGTGACGGGGCCGACGAGGGTGACGTTGTGGGGGGCGAGGGCGCGGGTGACGGCTTTGAGGTCGTGGACGAGCTTGGGGAGGGTGGGGTCGGCGAGGGCTTCGCGGAGGCCGGGGGTGTCGATGCCGGCGGTGAGGGCGAGCGCGGGGGAGGCGGCGAGGCCGAGGTGGCAGGCGAGGTCTTGGAGGGGTGGCTCGGGGGCGGCGTCCGCGGGTGGGTCGGCAAAGAGGTTGAAGTTGGTGGGGGTGGTGGGTTCGGGTTCTGGCTCGGTGTCGAGGTCGGGGTTTTCGGAGGGTTCGGCGGCGGTTTCTTCGGCGATGGACTGGAGGGTTTCGGCGATGGCGATGGCCAGGCCGCGGGGGCTTCCCTGCTCGGCTGCTTCGGCGGGCTTGTGGGCTTGGGCGAGGAGGTTGGCGATTTCGGCGGGGGTGGGGTGGGGGAGATAGGTGGTTGGGGTGGTGTCGACGGCGGGGGCGAGGTCTTTGAGGAGGGTGGTGAATTCGAGCTCGGTGAAGAGGGCGCGGCAGGCGGCGTTGTCGACGGGCTGGGTGCGCATGAGGTCGAGGTCGGCCTCTATAGGGACGGAGGTGTGGATGGTGACGAGTTCTTTGGAGAGGAGGATGTTTTCGCGGTTGTTCTGGAGGGACTCGCGGTAGGTTTTCTTTTTGACTTCATCGGCTCGGTCGAGGGCGGCTTCGACGGTGCCGAACTGCTGGATGAGGTCGACGGAGCCTTTGTCGCCGATGCCGGGGGCGCCGGGGATGTTGTCGATGGCGTCGCCGCGCAGGGCCATGACGTCGATGACGCGCTGGGGCGGGACGCCGAGGGCGGCTTCGACGCCGGCGGGGTCGAGGATGAGGTTGTCTTTGGTGGGGTTGAGGATGGAGACGGAGTCGTTGACGAGCTGCATCATGTCCTTGTCGGAGGAGACGACGAAGACCTTGTGGCCGAGGGACGCGAGCTGGCAGGAGAGGGTGCCGATGACGTCGTCGGCTTCGAAGCCCTCGTAGAAGACGATGGGGATGCGGAAGGCTTCGAGGGCGCGGCGGATGTAGGGCTGCTGCTGGATGAGGTCGGGTGGGGTTTCGGCGCGATTGGCTTTGTAGCCGCCGTACTCGGTGGTTTCGAACTGCTGGGTTTTGATGTTGAATTTTTGGACGTCCTTGAGCTGGCCGGCGAGCTCGTTGCGATGGACGGGGCGGCCGACATCGTAGACGGCAGCGAGGTACTGGGGGTCGAAGTCTTCGCGTAACTTGTTGATCATGTTGACGAAAACATAGATGGCGGCGGTGGGGATGCCGGTGCGGGTGGACATGGGGCGGGAGCGCTGCATGGCGTGGTAAGCGCGGAAGATGAAGGCCATGGTGTCGAGCAGGTAGATGGGGGGCTTGGGTTGGTCGGCGGCGGCGATTGAGGGTGCGGCTTTCTTTGTGGCCATGGCACTATGATGGTAGCGTGGGCGCTGGCAGGTTTGGGTCAACTGCGTTGTTGTTTGACCGGAAGTGGTCGCTGCTCGTGCAAGAAGTCAGGTCTAGATCATCAGAGACGGTACGAGCAACTGCCGTTTCGTGCGATCAGCTTTATGCAAGGTTTTGGGACGTGGACTGGGAGGGCGGGACCCCTCCCCCGAGCCGATACCAAGTGCGATACCGCTATGAAGTAAACGAGAATGAATACTTCGGCGACTTTGGATCGACGGTCTCGTACGATGCTGGCGAATCTTTCGAAATCGTTGTCTCTTCCAGCCAACCTTGGGTGAGTTCGCTGCCTACACAGCGGAAAAGTGTGCAAGATCGCTTGGCTCGGGTCGCCCTCATGGTGATCGTCGCTGTGCTTACGCTTTATCTGCTGAGGCACTTTGGAGTGAGTGACTAGGCAGGCTTAGAGGATGAGCATGCAGTCGCCGTAGGAAAAGAAGCGGTAGCGCTCTTGGATGGCGTGGGCGTAGGCACGGAGGGCGAGTTCCCTGCCCTGGTTGGGCTGGTCGGGTGGGGCGAGGAAGGCACTGACGAGCATGAGGAGGGTGGATTCGGGCAGGTGGAAGTTGGTGAGGAGGCCCGAGACGAGACGGAAGCGGTGGCCGGGAGCGAGGAAGAGGGAGGTGGAGCTGGAGTGGGGGTGGAGTTCGGGGATGCCGGTTTGTTCAGCTGCGATGTGAGCTGCGAGGGCAATGTGGGCTTCGAGGGCGATGTGTTCCAGGGTGCGGGCGGTGGTGGTGCCGACGGCGATGATGCGGCGGCGATCGCGGACGGCGCGGTTGAGGGCCTCGGCGGTGGAGGAGGGCAAGGTGTAGGGCTCGGCGTGGAGGCGGATGTCGGCGAGGCGGTCGACGCGGACAGGCTGGAAGGTGCCGAGGCCGACGTGGAGGGTGAGGTACCGAACTTCGACGCCGCGGGTTTGGAGTTGGGCCAGGACTTCGGGGGTGAAGTGAAGACCGGCGGTGGGCGCGGCGGCGGAGCGTTGGGCGGACGAGCCGGCGGAATCGGCTCGGGCGTAGACGGTTTGGTAGCGGTTGCGGTCTTCGGGGGTGTCGGGTGCGTGGGCCTGGTCGCGATGGATGTAGGGCGGAAGGGGCACGTGGCCGATGCGCTCGACAGTTCCGAGGAAGGTGCGGGGGTTTGAGGACGGGAGGGTGAAGCGGAGGGTGCGCTCGCCGCGGTCGGCAGTGGCGAGGACTTCGGCGGTAAGGAGTGGGTCGGTGGGGTCGTCGGGGTGGGCGAAGAGGAGGGTTTCGCCCGGGAGGACTTTGCGGGCGGGGCGGACGAGGGCTCGCCAGGTGGGGTGCGGGTCGGTGGGGCGCGAGAGGTCTTCGGTGAGAAGGACTTCGATGGCGGCGGTGGGAGTTGGGGAGTTGCCCTGGGTGCGGAGTCCGGCGCGGATGGCGAAGAGGCGAGCGGGAAGGACGCGGGAGTCGTTGAGGAGGAGAAGGTCGCCGGGAACGAGGCGGTCGGGCAAGGTGTGGAACTGGTCGTCGACGCAGGCGCCGGTGTGGCGGTCGACGCGGAGCATGCGGGAGCTGCCGCGGGTGGCGGGGGGGTGCTGGGCGACGAGCTCCGGGGGGAGGTGGAAATGGAAGTCGGCAACGCGCACTCGGATGATTGTAGGTGGTGAGGTTGAGCGGGCGTAGCTTTCCCGTTTCGGGAATCCTGGCGGAGGTTGGTGTGGATTTTGCTTGCGTTCAGAGCGAAGATCGGGCGAATATTGCCCTGGAGTGTGAGATGGGCGGCTTAGGAATCCTGTTCGGCTAGATGAACGGCTCGGTCGAGTGCAGCTTGGATGGAGGGTAGATCGGGAGAGACGAGCGAAGGCCAAGCGATGGTGACGCGGGAGAACGGTTTAGGAATGAGGAACTTATCCCAGGAGCGGAGGATCCAGGCGCGGTCAGGGAGAGCGTAAAAGGCGCCAATGGCGGAAGCGGAGGTGAGATTGGCCAGCTGAATCGCTCCCGACTTGGCGACCATGGCGGGGCCGCGGGGTCCATCGGCGGTGAAGGCGCAGATGCGATTTTGTTGGAAGGCGCGCTCGAGGCCGCGAAGACCGGAAGCTCCGGCGCGCGAAGAGGAGCCACGAACGGCGAAGAAGCCGAGACGCTCGACGGTGCGGGCGATGAGTTCGCCGTCAAAGGAACGGGAGACAAGAATGGCGATACCCTGGCGTCGGAAACGATGGGCACAGACAAGGAGTGACCGGTGCCAGAAGACGAAGATCGCGGGACCGGGTCGCTGATTGCCGGGGCAAACTCCGGGGTCGGTGAGATCTCGGTAACGGAGAGTTGCGCCAAGCAGACGGAGAAATGCTGAGGCCAGAGGAGGGATGAGAATGAGCAGGAGGCGTTGTTCTGGGGTGAAGGCCGGGTTTCTTTCCTGGGGTCGCACAGTTGGGGAAGTTAGCTGTACTTCAGCCAGCGCATAATTTCGGGCAGGTTGGGTTTCTTGCCGTACATCAGGATACCGACGCGATAAATGCGGGAAGCGACCCAGAGTATGGCGTAGATGGTGGCGACCATGAGGGCGATCGAGAGGGCGATCTGCCAGGCGGGCGGCATGGCGAGAGATATGCGCATGTACATCAGGAGCGGGGCGAAGAAGGGGATGATGGAGAGGACGGTAGAGGTAGGACCAGATGGATTGTTGACGACGACGCCGAGCGAGAACATGCAGATGGCGAGCGGCATGACGAGGAACATGTTGAGCTGCTGAAGCTCCTGCTCGGAGTTGGTCATGGCGCCGAGGGCTGCGGCGATGGAGGAGTAGAGGAGGAAGCCGAGGAGAAAGTAGACGACGAAGAAGAGGATCTGCGCGGCGGAAAGGGAGAGGTGAACGTTGCCACCGGCGACGGAGGAGACCAGGGAGGTGCTGGTGAGGATGACAGCGGTGATAAGCCAGATGGCGATCTGGGTGAGGCCAACGGAGCCGACGCCGATGACTTTGCCGGCCATCATTTCTTCCGGTCGGATGGTGGCGAGCAGGACTTCAAAGATGCGGGAGGTTTTTTCTTCGATGATGGAACGGGCGACGTTCATGCCGTACAGCATGATGACGAAGTACATGAGGAAGAAGAGGATGTAGGCGCCGAAGAAGGCGGAGGTGGTGTCGGTGGTTTTGCCGGCCTGGGTGGTGTCGACGGTGACGGGTTGCAGAAGGGCGTCGACATCGGAGGCGACCATGCCCTGGTGCGCAAGACGTTCGCGCATGAGCACGGGACGAAGGGCGGAGGTGATGTTTTCTTTGGTGACGATGTCGCCAACTGAGCGCGGCGTCCAGGTGAAGTTGGGGCGGCCCGTTGCGATCGTCGCCGGTGTGACCCAAAGATAGCCGTCCAGCTCCTTGTCGACGATCTCTGTGTCGAGGATCTTGCGGGTGTTCGCTGAGGGAGGGGAGATGACGTCGACGACCATCTTGCTGTCTTTGCCGGTTTCCAGTTCCTTTTGGAGATCGAGGGCGAGCTGCTGGTCCTGGCTGACGACGGAGATGTGGGAGGCGGACCTGGTTTTGATGCTCATCAGGATGCTGCCGACGATGCCGCCGATCATCAGGACCGGGATCAGGATGGTCATGATGAGGAAGCTTTTGGTGCGGATGCGCTCCAGGTATTCGCGGCGGGCGATGAGCCAGACGTTATGCATAGACTTTGGCGTCCTCGACGCGTTCGAGGCCGGTCTGGCCGACCTTTTCAATGAAGATTTCTTCAAGGGTGGGCTCGACGACCTCGAAGTGGGAGATGCGGGCACCGGAGTTGACGGCCGCGGCGAGAAGCGGTTGGGCGTCCGGCGAGAGGGTGCCTGGCGTGTCGCGAAGTTTGACGTCGGAGTGACCGGCGTGGTTCTCGACGAACTCGACGGAGGGGTGATGGAGGAAGCCGGACGAGCCCTCGAAGGCGATGTGGACACGGTTACGGGGGTAGTCCTGCTTGATTTCGCGCATGCTGCCGGCGAGAACGACGTGGCCGCGGGAGATGAGGGTGATGCTGTCGCACAGGCGCTCGGCCTGGTCCATGCGGTGAGTGGAGAAAAGAATTGCTTTGCCTTGGCGTCGAAGGTCGAGGAGGGTATCTTCGAGGAGCTTGCCGTTGAGGGGGTCGAGGCCGGAGAAGGGCTCGTCCATGATGACGAGGTCGGGATCGTGCAGCAGAGTGGAGATGAACTGAACTTTCTGCTGCATCCCTTTGGAGAGCTCTTCGGTTTTTTTTGGGATGGCCTCGGTGATTTCCATGCGCTCGCACCAGGTGTGGGCGCGGCGCGTGGCGGTGGCCGCATCGAGGCCGTGCAGCTGGCCGAGGAAGATGAGCTGATCGATGACCTTCATCTTTTTATAAAGGCCGCGCTCTTCGGGAAGGTAGCCGACGCGATGGAGGGCTGTGCGGGTGAAGGGCTGGTCGAAGAGGCGAACCGTTCCGGAGTCCGGGACGGTGATGCCGATGGTCATGCGGATGGAGGAGGATTTGCCGGAGCCGTTGGGACCGAGGAGGCCAAAGATGGTGCCCGGCTCGATCGCAAAGGACATGCGGTCTACGGCGACTTTTGTGTCGTAGACCTTGCGGACGTTTTGCAGCTCCACTACGGGCATGGGGGAAGTTTAGCAGTGGCTGGCGAAGCAGGGTGGGGGAGGATGCGTGAGACGCACATTGGAGACCTCGACCAAGAAGGGCGGTGTGGCAGAGCACTCGGGCGCATGGCGCACCTGAACCGAATTCGTGACCGTGCCGCGCACGTGGCACGAGGAACAGCGTTGTACCCTTCTCGGCCATTTGCCAGGAGAGGCAGGCGACTCAGGCGACCTGCACGCCGAGCGTTCCTTAGGAGGCTTGGGCGCGTGTGGCCGGGGCTGGGTAGCGGGCGGGCCAAAACGACAGATGCTGGCACGGTCGGCGGCTTAGAAGCGTGGGCGGAGGCGCGTCTGCTGATTTGGAGGTGCGGCGCACAGGCGGATTCCGACCGGGCTGCGGGGTGCGGACACGTCATCGCGACGGGAGAAGGATGCGGCTGCACCCGCCGGGAGGAGCTTCTCATGGGGAGCGGCCGCCCCCACACGACAGCGCTCCGTTAGCGTCTCTTCCACATAGCGAAGGCCTTTTGCATACGCGGATCGGTGAAAAGTTCGACGCAAGTTTCGCGCTCCACTGGTCCATCGACGACACAATGCAGATCGGTGCGGCGCGCCACTTCTTTTGCCGGGATCGTGATCTGGGAGACGAACCGGCCAGCATCGGCAATGGTGGCGCCGAAGACAAGGCGGTCCAGGCCCGACCAGAGAGCGCAGGCCATGCACATGGCACACGGCTCGCATGTTGTGTAGAGGGTGTATCCCTTGAGCGACCCCGAGCCGAGCCTGGCGCACGCCAAGCGGATCGTGAGGGTTTCCGCGTGCGCGCTGGGGTCGTGGTCGGGGCCGACGCGGTTGACCGCGCGCATGAGCCGCTCCCCGGTCGATGTGCTGACGATGTCTGCGCCGAACGGCACCGGGTGGTCCGTGCTTAGAGTGTCGGCGGTGAAGGCCGCCACGGATCGCATGCGCTCCCCGTCAACGGCGCTCACGGCTTCGGTCTCGCGTGCGCGTGTGGCCAGAGCCCGGGTGCTCAGGCAGACGACGCCAGCCTGCACCAGGAAAGTGCGCCGATCTACGCTCATGTGGTGCCACCGGAGTCTGCCATTGGTGGATGATACAGATGGGCGTTACCCGAAGGACGGATGCCCCTTTCGGCCGATCGATTATTCGACTTCTACTCTGGATGTCGGCGCGGACGCACATCGGGATGAAACCAGTTCCATGTCGTGGTCTGTTGCCGTGCTGGTACAAGTTCCGGCAATTACACTGCAAGAAGCCATCGTTTCCTTCAGCGATCCTGACCGTGCTTCCAGTACACGCTCAATCTTCGGTTCCCTGACGGTAAGACAGCTTGCCCCTCGGTGTGGGTCGGAAAAGCAGTCTTTCGTCAAGACGCGCCGTGTCTGGATGTGCTACCGGAGCGCGAAGCAGCTGAGCCTGAAGTTGGCACCGCATTGGCCAGGTCATGCTCGATGATTCGGAGATGAAGCTCAACGACGGAGTTGGGGTCGATGAGACCTTCATTGGTGGCAAAGTTTGCACTATGCGGGTTGCTAAGAAGCTCGTCGCGTCACCGGTACCGGCGCGAGAAACAAGGTTGCTGTTGCATCCTCAAGCGCGGTGGCGGGGTCGTGACGACGGTTGTACCCAACCGCAAGAAGCACGCGCTGCAAGCCGAGGTGAAGAAGCATGTTGAGGCGCGATCGGCGCTTATACCGACTTCCTGCTCTCGTATGAGGGTCTTGCTGGGGACTAGGCTCATCAGGTTGTGGATCATGCCGTCGAGTACGTCAGCGGGCGCACCCACACGAGCGGACTGGATAATAACTGGAGCCTACTGAGCCCGGTATAAGCGGCACCTCCGTGAGCGTCGAAACGTGCACATGTAGCGGTGCTCGTCTTCATGGGGGTAAATATGCGAGGTCGGGAGCTTGAACGTGGCACCCTCTGTCAATCTTGGCGGAGAAGCAGGGCGCGTGCAGTCTCAGTCTTCAGAAATTAAGGTGGAGCTATGTTGTGTCTAAGTCAATCCTTCCGGAAGGAAGAATGCGTGGCGTGGATTGAACCCGAATATCCGAAGTCACAATTCAGGAGGAGGGCCACTGGCTACGAGGGTTGAGTGTTGCCCAAAACAACGAAATTATTAAGAACTGGCGGTCGTCGCACGGGTACCCACTGAATCACTTCTACATCACCCTCAAAGGCAGGGCTCGTAAGGTCAACGCCAACAGTTTCGTTTCCCCGAGATTGAAGAGACTGTCCTCGATCTACTCTAAGCTCCGTCGTGAGCCCGCCATGCAACTGAACACGATGCAAGACATTGCCGGGTGCAGAGCGATAATGCCATCCATTGGTGACGTTGCGGCTCTTGTGAGTAACTACAAGACAGGAGGTGGCCTTTTCAGCATCAATTCGATCACGAAAGGGACTACTTCGCGTGCCCGAACCCTTCTGGTTATTGCAGTCACCGTCTTGTGTACCGCTATAGCAGCGCAAGCGCACCGGCCTACAACGGGATGCGCGTCGAGATACAGGTTCGCTCATCGTTGCAACATGCGTGGGCAACAGCCGTCGCAACAATCGACCTACTTACACGTCAGGTCTTGAAGTCGTCGCAGTGGAGCGCGGAGTGGGAGAGATTCATTGTGCTCATGAGTGACGTCTTCGCAGATAAAGAGAATACGGAACCCATTCCTGGTGCAGCGATTGGTCAAGCTCTGATAAGCGAAGTCCAAGATTTAAATTAGAGCCTCGAGGAGCGCGGAGGGCGTGGTGAGGGTTGCGGAGGAAAGCTTTGCTTGATCGGCAAAGCTTTCCTCCTTGGGACGCTGTGTGTTTCTAGTCGTCGTTGCCTTCGATGTTTTCTACGGCGGTGATGGAACCGAAGAGGCCGTTTGCCTCTGCGTTGGGGCCTGCGCTGAAGTAGAGGGTGCTGGCGGTTCCGGAGCCGGGCTCGTTGCCGAAGGCGAGGGCCCAGAGGCCGTCGATCTTGAGGGGGGTGTTGTCTGGGCCGTTGAGCGTTCCGAGATAGTTGCCGGTGAGCGGGTCAAAGACGGTGATCTCGCCGCTGCCGAACTGGCCGACAAGGATGTCGTGGCTGTAGACGCCGAAGTCGCCGGAGGCGAGCGCGATGCCCCAGGGTGCGTTCATGAACTGGCCGCGTTGCAGGGTTAACAGGAGCTTGCCGGAGGGGGAGAAGACCTTGACCAGACCGCGACCGTTGCCGTCGAGTTCATCGTGCTTGGCTACCCCCTGCTGGGCGTAGGCGATGTAGATGTTGCCGCCAATGTTCTGAAGGTTGAAGGGGGCGTAGTTGCCGGGGGTGTCGTTGACGAAGGCGTCGGCGAAGGAGACGGGTTTGAAGTTGGTGTCGTAGATCTCCACCTTGCCGCTGCGGAAGTTGGCGACGTAAAGGAATTTGCTTGTCTGTCCGGAGGGGCTGGTGACGGTGGCGATGGTCGCGCCCTTGTAGACGGCTTCCTTGTTGTTGACCACGATGACGGCTGTGGTGGGCTTGACGGCTGGGTTCCAGCCGGAGATGGTTCCGTCTTCGGTGACGAAGAGGAAGTCGGCGCCTTTTCCGGGAGCGATGGGGAAGGCGATGGGGTCGCCGTTGAAGACGGTGCCGGTCGGGGTTCCGGTGGGAAAATCGGTGCTGCCGGAGGGAACGGTGACGACGAGGGGAGTGATTTTGCCGGTGCCGTCGTAGAGGGTGGACAGGCCGGTGCCGTTATCGGAGACCCACCATGCGCCCTTGGAGCTGCGGGAGAGTCCCCAGGGGTTGACGAGGTTGGCGTCGCGTGTGGGTGCGCTCGATGCCAGGTTGGAGGTGAGATTGGTTTGCGTGTAGTGTTGCGCGGTTTGCGCGAGGAGGGAGGGCGAGGCGACGGTCACGAACGCCAGCGCAGCGGCGAGCCCGAGGGGGTGGGAGGGACGAAACGGGCGGAAGGAATGGGTCACGGTGAGCTCTCCTAAGGTGTGCGGCGTGGGGTCAAGGTGCATCGTGCTTCCCCAGAGCGAACTCAGGTTAGGGCTCTGCGGGGGTGGTATTTGTCACGGGTGTGTCACCAGACGGTCATTTGTTCTCTCCGGTCGATCGGTCGTCCTCGGAGGTCCGATCGACCGGCTTATTCCCAAGGGAAACGGGACTGCGCCGGCGCGGCCGAGCGCTGATCGGTGTTGGTAGCATCGGGGTGTGGGGTTAGAGCTTCAGACGCCGGTGCGATTTGTGAAGGGTGTGGGGGAGCGTGTGGCCGCGGGGCTGGCTGCGCGTGGGGTGGAGACGGTGGAGGATTTGCTGTATCACCTGCCGTTTCGGTATGAGGATCGGGCGGATCCGGTACCGATTGCGCAGCTGGAGGCGGGGGCGATGGCGAGCGTGATCGGGGAGGTGCGGGGGAGCATTCTGCTGCGGACGCGGGGTAGCCCGATTTTTGAGATGACGCTGGGGCAGGGTGTGAGTGCGGTGAAGTGCATGTGGTTCAACGGCGCTTACCTGAAGGACCGGTTCACCGTGGGGCAGACCGTGGCGGCGTACGGGAAGCTGGAGGCGTCGCGATCTTCGCCGGGGCGGTACAAGATGATCCAGCCGCGCTTTGAGATTTTGCCAGAGCCGGGGGCTCCGGGTGAGGAGCTGGCAATGCTGGAGGTGGGGCGGATTGTGCCGGTGTATGAGTCTCTGGGGGGGACTACGCCGTGGGGGGCGAAGCTGACCTCGAGGTGGATGCGGCGGGTGATTTGGGGGGTGCTGGAGGAGTTGGGGGCGGGGCAGGGGGCGGGGCAGGAGACGCTGCCGGCGGCTATGCGAAAGCGGATGGGGCTGCCGGGGCGGCTCGAGGCTTTGCGGGCGGTGCATTTTCCGGAAGCGGGGACGAGCGTCGCGGCGCTGATGAGCGGGGCGACGCCGGGGCAGCAGCGGCTGATCTTTGAGGAGCTGTGGTATCTGGAGCTGGGGCTGGAGCTGAAGCGGCGGCGGCTGCGGGAGAGGGAGGGGATTGCGTTTCGGACGGACGAGGCGGTGCGGGAGGCGATCAAGCGGGTGTTGCCGTTTCGGCCGACGGCGGCGCAGAAGCGGGCGTTTGGAGAGATTGCGGCGGAGATGCGGGAGCCGCGGCCGATGCGGCGGTTGTTGCAGGGGGATGTGGGATCGGGGAAGACGATTGTGGCGATGGAGGCGGCGCTGGTGGCGATCGAGAACGGCTACCAGGCGGCGATGATGGCGCCGACGGAGATCCTGGCGACGCAGCATTACCTTTCGGCGCGGAGGTTGTTTGCGGAGGTGGTTTCGCCGCGGACGGGGCGGCCGTACCGGGTGACGCTGCTGACGGGGTCGTTGGATGTGCGGGCGAAGCGGGAGGCGCGGGGGCGGATTTTTCGGGGGGAGACGGACCTGGCGATTGGGACGCATGCGCTGATTGAGGACAAGGTGGAGTTCGACCGGCTGGGGCTGGTGATTGTGGATGAGCAGCACCGGTTTGGGGTGCAGCAGCGGTTCAAGCTGATGCGGAAGCCGGAGGCGTTGGACCCGGATGTGCTGGTGATGACGGCGACGCCGATTCCGCGAACTTTGGCGCTGACCTTATATGGGGATCTGGAGGCGAGCGTGATTGATGAGCTGCCGCCGGGGCGGAAGCCGGTGGTGACGCGGCGGGTGTCGGAGGAGAAGGCGGCGGAGGTTTGGGGGTTCGTGCGCAAGCAGGTGGCGGCGGGGCGGCAGGCGTATGTGGTGTATCCGGTGGTGGAGGGAGGCAAGGAGGATGAGCCGGAGCTGGATTTTGCGCGGGTGGAGAACGAACAAAGCGCAGATCCTTCGACATCGCTGCGCTTCGCTCAGGATGACAAGCCGCTGAGGGGCGGAAAAGCGAAGCGAGAGAAGGCCAAGGGGGAGCGACTGTTTCCGAAGGTGAAGCTGCGGTCGGCGGTGGAGATGTTTGAGGAGTTGCGGGCAGGGGCGCTGAGCGGGCTGCGGCTGGGGCTGCTGCATGGGCGGCTGCCGGCGGCCGACAAGGAGGTGGAGATGCGGCGGTTTCAGCGGGGGGAGACGCAGGTGCTGATTGCGACGACCGTGATCGAGGTGGGGGTGGATGTGGCGAATGCGACGGTGATGGTGATTGAGCATGCAGAGCGGTTTGGGCTGTCGCAGATGCACCAGCTGCGCGGGCGCGTGGGGCGTGGCGCGGCGAAGAGCTACTGCGTGCTGATGACGGGTGCGCGGGTGAGCGAGGCGGCGGAGGCTCGGCTGGAGGCGATGGTGCGGACGCAGGACGGGTTTGAGTTGGCGGAGGTGGATCTCCAGCAGAGGGGGCCGGGGGAGTTTTTTGGGACGCGGCAGGCGGGGACCCCGGAGTTTCGGGTAGCGAACCTCCTGCGGGACCGGGGGATGCTGGAGCTGGCGAAGGTGGAGGCGAGGGCGTTTGCGGACGGGACGGAGGTGGGGATTACGCCGGAGGAGGTGGAGGGGGTTTGGGAGCGGCTGCGCGGGCAGTGGCAGCGGCGGTATGGGTTGGTGGAGGCGTAGGTGGCTATTCTCTGGGGTTTGTCAGTTTTCCCGGCGGGACGCAGGTGCTTTGCGTTCGCTGCGCTCCGCTCAGGATGACAGTTCTTAACGCTCCGGAAGACAACTTGTACGATCGACGGCTGCATTGCTGACAGCTTCTTTCGTGCTAGATCGCGGCGGGCAGGGTGGCGGCAGGAAGGGTGGGGAATTGCTTGCGGGGGCCGCGTTTCCTGGCGACGAGGATGCGGACGCGCTCGATGAGCTCGGAGGCGGAGCAGGCGCCTTTGGGGAGAAAGGCATCGGCGGCGCAACCTCGGTCGAAGTTGGTGACGGTGCCGGAGGTGATCATGGCGGGGAGGGTTGGGCGGAGGTGCTTGGCGCGGCGGACGAGCTCGTTGCCGTCCATACCGGGCATGAGGAAGTCGCAGAGAAGGAGGTCGAGGGCGCCGGGGGCGGAGCGCTCGATGATCTCGATGGCGGCGTGCGGGGTCCCGGCGGTGAGGACGCGGTAGCCGCGGGTTTCGAGCAGAAAGGTGCGGACGGACAGGCTGGTTTCGTTGTCGTCGACGCAGAGGATGGTCTTCTTGGGGCGCATGCGTGCTGGGACTTTCTGCCGGGGAGTCCGCTCGGGTTGCGAGCGGCGGCGGTTTGGCGAATGGACTCGGAGGCGTGCGAGGTCGCAGGCCCACGGGACCGAAGCCGGTGGAGCTTACCCGGCGGGGACGGACGCATGCAGGCACGAGGGGGCGCATGCTCCTACGGGGTGGCTGACGTGAGAGACGAGGCTCTCCTGTCTGCTCCCCTGGGGGCAGTGCCGCCGATCGCCGGGCGAAACGACCGGAACCGCGGGAGTCTGAGCGAGCGCGGCGTCGAGACGGACGTGCGGGATCGGGCGACTGTTTGGGCGATCGGGGGTGGGCTGGGGCGTAGACGAGCGAGCTCGTTTGCCGCAGCCGCACCGAGCGGCCGGAACAGGCGACAGAAGGGGCGCGACCGCAGGGCAGCCGTGCTCTCTCAGGTCAGATTGTGGTGAAACAGGCGAAAGACTAAGCAGCTGGCAGCCAAGATCGTTGCGACCTCGGCCTCACCAGCAACTTCGTCAGACTACGAAGGGGTTTGTGGGTTGGCAAGCGGCGAATATTGAGCGAAATCCGAGAGGAACTGAACGTGAAATGCACCGGGTGTGCCCAAACCCGCACGATTATTGACGATGGACCTGTGGAGGATGTGAATAACTTTCGGGGGACGGCAGGAAAAAGCGTCCGGTTGCAACGGGGATGGTGCGGCCGCCGACGAACACATCGGTGGTGCGGTCGTCTATACGGGTGGCGCGAAGGTGGATGCGGCTGGGACGATGGATCTCGACGCCCTGCTCGAGGATGGTTTCGCGGCCGCTGGGGACGCGGCCGTGATGGACGAGGTAGGCGATGGCGCAGCCGGAAGCGGAGCCGGTGGCGGGATCTTCGCCGTTCGAGAACTGCATGCGGGCGTGGAAGGCGGCACCGCCGGCTGGATCGGCGGGGGCGATGCAGAAGAAGAAATGGGCGTCGGTGCGGGCGAGGTAACGGCGGGCGTCAGCCTGTGGGATGCTGAGGCGGCCGGCGGCGGCGAGGGAGCGGAGGGGCACGATGGCGAAGGGGAGGCCGGTAGAGACGGTCTGGATGGGGAGGGAGGGGTCGAGGTCAGCGAGGGTGAGGCCGAGGGCGCGGGCGACGTGGTCGGGGGTGTGAAGCTGGCCGAAGGTGGGATCATTCTGGCGCATGGTGGCGAAGATGCCGGGCTGGTGGGGGTCGGGCGGATGGAAGTGCACGGGGACGGTGCCAGCGGCGAGGCGGAGGCGGATCTCGGAGGCGCCGCGGAGGGTGGGGTGGTGCCAGTGGAGCCAGGAGGCAGTGCCGAGGGTGGGGTGGCCGGCGAAGGGAAGTTCTTCTTCGGTGGTGAAGATGCGGACCTGGACGCCTTCGGTGCGCTCCGTGGCGGGGTCGCCCGGCAGAATGAAGCTGGTTTCGGAGAGGTTGGTTTCGCGGGCGATGGCCTGCATGTCAGCGGTGGAAAGGCGGCGGGCGTCGGGGAAGATGGCGAGCTGGTTGCCTTCGAGGAGGCGCTGGGCGAAGACGTCGACGGTGCTGAAGTCGAGGGTGCGTGGGGTAGATCGGATTGACATGGGGGAACTCTGGGCTCTATTGTGGCAGAACGATGACCGTTTTCGGATCCGCTCTCGCCTGTGCCTGCTGCCGCTGCTGTCCCGGGCATGTGCGGGCGTGAGGATGGAACGCTGAAGCGACATTGAGCCAGCAGACCGACTCCAGCCCACCCGATGCGGTGGGTTTCGTTTTGCCCTATGCAGCATCTGACTTGAAAACCGAGGCCGCTCCGGCCCGCCCAAAGAAGGACATAATGGCACTTCGCATCAATGACATTGCTCCGGACTTCACCGCTGAGACGACGCAGGGAACGATTCATTTCCACGAATGGGTCGGGGACGGGTGGGCGGTGCTGTTTTCGCACCCCAAGGACTTTACGCCGGTGTGCACGACCGAGCTGGGCGCGATGGCGAACCTGCAGGACGACTTTGCCGCGCGCGGAGCGAAAATCGTTGGTCTGAGCGTTGATCCGGTGGACAGCCACAGCAGGTGGGCACAAGACATCGCGGACGTGGGCGGGACCGAGGTACGGTATCCCATGATCGGCGATCCGGAGCTGAAGGTGGCGAAGCTGTATGACATGCTGGCGGCGGATGCGGGGGAGACGAGCGAGGGGCGGACGCCGGCGCTGAACGCTCCGGTGCGGACAGTGTTTGTGATTGGGCCGGATAAGCGCATCAAGCTGCAACTGGCGTATCCGATGACGACGGGCCGGAACTTTGACGAGATCCTGCGGGTGCTGGACTCCATGCAGCTGACGGCGAAGCACAAGGTGGCGACGCCGGCGAATTGGAAGCAGGGCGGCGATGTGATTTTGACGGCGGCCGTAACTCCGGAAGAGGCGGATGCGAAGTTTCCGGGGTACAAGACGGTGAAGCCGTACCTGCGGACGGCGGCTCAGCCGAAGGAATGACTTTGTCGGCTGCCGCGGCGCGGTGGTGGACGATAAGCACCGATGGCGAAGTGGCTAACGCGCTGGTCTGCAAAACCAGTATTCATGGGTTCAAATCCCATTCGGTGCTCCATATTTTCATAACAACTCAGCCGAGCTTGACTGGATGGCACGGGAACGCGACATATTCGCGTGGGGCCGCTTGCGCCGCGGAGGTGACGCCTTGCGGCTCAAGAGTTCAGGCGTGGGTCGGCGACGGGGGTTCGGCAAAGCGAGCTAGAGCGAAGAGGTCGATGGAGTGTGGGGTGCGGCCTGTGAGGGAAAGGTCCGCGAGGATCTCGCCGATGAGGTTGGCGAACTTGAAGCCGTGGCCGGAGAAGCCGGCGGCGAGCGTAACGCTGGGGTAAGTGGGGTGACGGTCGATAAGGAAGTGCTCGTCGGGGGTCATGGTGTAGAGGCAGGTTTCGGCATGAGCCAGACGGCCGGTGGCGAGTGCGGGGAGGGTGGAGCGGAGGCGATCGCGCATCCCGGCAATCTCGTGCGGGTGGGCGGTGCGGTCGATGCTGATTTTCACCTTGCGAGGTCTGTCTGTCTTGCCACGCTGCTCTGCTTCGCGTGAGGCGCGATCTGGGCTGCCTGGTCGCTCAGGGCGGGCGGGATGGTCGAGGGCTTCGGGAGGAACGATGTCGGGGCTGCCGTGCAGGGCGACTTTGACGGTGCCGGGGTCGTCGAGGGTTTCGGGGAAGCCGTAGAGGACGGGAGTGGGGCCGGCGGCAGAGATCGGGGCGGTGGGCTCGAAGATGTAGACCGGGCAGCCGGGTTCGCGGAAGAGTCCGGGGTGGGTGGCGGCCTCGAACCAGAAGAGGATCTGGCGGGTGACGGTGAGGGGGAGCGCGGCGGCGGCGAGGAGATGCTGCGCAGCCCAGGGGCCGGCGGTGAGGACGAGGCGGTCGGCGCGGTAGGTGTCGATGGGGGTAATGACTTCGATGGTGGAGTCGGGCAGGACGCGCCAGGCTAGGACGGGGGAGTGGAAGTGGAGATCGGCGCCGTGGGCGATGGCTGCGGCGAACTGGGCGCGCAGGCAGTGGGCGGCGCGAAGGTAGCCGGCGCGGGCCTCGAACAGGGCGTAGGTGTCTTCGGTGGCGGCGAACTGGGGGAAGCGGCGGCGGAGATCGGCGGCTTCGAGGATCTGGTGTGGGAGGTGGTGCTGCTCGGCAGCGAGGCGGCTGCGGGCGACGAGGTCGCCGCTGTGACTACCGAGGACGAGGCCGCCGGTGAGGTGGAGCAGGTCGGCGGCGTCGGCGGAGGATGTTCGGGCGGTGTCACGCTCCAGACGCTCCCAGAGCTCATAGGCGCGGAGGAGAAGGGGAACGTAGGCGGGGTGCTCCCAGTAGGACTGGCGGAACATGCGGGAGTTGCCGTGGGAAGAGCCGAGGACGTGCAAGGGGGCGAACTGCTCGAGACCGAGGACGCGCTGGCCGCGCTCGGCAAGGTGCTGGGCGGCGGCGCTGCCCATGGCACCCAGGCCGACGACGATGACGTCATGCATGGATTGATTGTGCCTCACGGGCGCCATGGGCAGGGCGCGAGACGGTCAGCTTCGGTCGTGTTCAGAGGCGGAGGTGGAGGCCGAACTGCATGACGCGCATGTCGGTCTGGATGGAGGTGATGGTGCCGGCGCCGTAGGTGTCGACATAGTTGTTGGGGAGATTGAGGTTGGTGTGGTTGAGGGCGTTGAAGTTTTCCCAGCGGAACTCGAGGAGCTTGCCCTGGGAGATGTTGAAGTTTTTGGCGAGGGCGAGGTTGACCATGATTTCCTTGGGGCCGCGGAGGGAATCGCGGCTGGCGGTGCCGTCGCGGTAGGGGCCCTGCGGGGCGGTGTAGGCGGCGGGGTTGAACCAGAGGTTGCGATTGGGGTTGCTGAGGTGCGGGTCGCCGATCTGGTCGGGGCGGACGCTGTTGAAGTCGGCGTTGAGCAGAGGGGCGTTTGCGACCTGCGGACTGAAGGGCAGGCCGGAGTTGAAGGTGGAAATGCCGTTGATCTGCCAGCCGCCGAGGGCGAGGTCAGCGTAGCGAGGCATGTCCGCGCCGAAGCGGAGGCCGCGGCCGAAGGGCAGGGTCCAAACGTTTGAGATGTTGAGCGAGTGGGTGCGGTCGAAGCTGGCGGGACCGTAGTCGGCGTTGAAGTCGAGGTTGTTGTCGGAAACGCCACCGAGCTCGGAAACGTCGAGGGCGCGGGAGTAGGTGTAGTTGATGAGGAAGTCGACGCCGTGGGAGGCGTGCTTCTGCCATGAGAGCTGGAGGGCGTTATAGCTGGAGCTGGCGCAGTTGCAGATGCTGTAGATGCCCTGCTCGAGGCCGAACTGCGGGTAGAAGCGGCGGCGAGGGTCGTAATCGCCGGGGCCGGGAACGGCCTGATTGAGGTTTGGGCTGACGAAAATGTGGCGGCCACCGTTGCCGACGTAGGTGGCGGCGACCGACATGGTGGGCGAGAGCTCTTGCTGGACGGCGAGGTTCCAGAACTGGACGGAAGGGACCTTGTAGCCGTTGGGCGGATCGAAGAAGTAGAAGACGCTGAGGCCGTCGGGCAGAGGGACACGGCCGCTCGAGGTGGCGGGCGGAAGCGTAGGAAGGGGTGGGCCGGTGAAGAGGTTGAAGACGGAGCTGTAGGGGTTGGCGGAGTTGAGGGATTGCGGAAGGAGGATGGGTGGATCGTAATCCGCGGCCTGACCGAAGATGGCGCCGAGGCCGGCGGGGGTGAAGGAGGAGCCGTAGCCGCCGCGGATGACGGTGCGGGGGAGGGCCTGGAAGGCGAAGCCGATGCGGGGGACGAAGCCGGTGTTGGCGCCACGGACGCCCATGGCGGAGTTGACGGTGCCGATGCCGGCCTCGAGGATTTCGCCGGTGGCGGGGTCGAAGCCGCCGGCGCCACCGGGGCTGGCGGCGGTTTCGGGGCGGTAGTTCTCGTAGCGCAGGCCGTAGTTGAGGGTCAGCTTCGGCGTGACACGCCACTCGTCCTGGGCGAAGAAGAAGAGGCGTGTCTGGCGGAGGCCGGGGTGGAGATCGGCGCCGGTGTAGTAGCGGCCGAAGTAGCCGGGAACGCCGAACAAGAGGGAAGCAAGGCCGGAGCCGGTGGTCTGGCCGGTGGCGTTGCCGGCGTTGTCGGCGTCGGCGTTGCCGGTGGTGGAGTCGTTGAAGTTGATCTCGCCGGAGCGGTGGGCGTCGCTGGCGACGCGGGTCTGCTGGGCGCGGCGGATGTCGACGCCCCAGCGGAGGATGTGCGGGCCGGTAACCTTGGTCCAGTTATTGACCCACTGGAAGTGGTTCTCGGTTTCGCGAAGGGGGCAGTTGCAGCTGTTGATGCCGAGGGAGTAGCCGAGGTTGAAGCCGGAGTCGCCGTTGACGTAGAAGGCGGGCATGCCGCTGGTCTCGGGGGTGCCGAGGTTGAGGCCGGGGAGGCCGGCGTTGGTTGCGGGTGTGGTGTTGAGGCCGCCGGCCTCGGTCTGGACATGGTAGCGGTAGGCGCCGAAGCGGACCTCGGTGGAGAGCGAGGTGGAGAGGGTGTAGAAGAAGCCGAGGGAGCCGCTCTGATTGCGGGAGTCGGAGGTGCCGGCGAAGTCGGTTCCGGCGAGCGCCTGACCGCCAGCGAGGGTACCGAAGACGCCGGGGGCGGAATTGGAGAAGTTGGAGATGGTGTAGCGGCCGAAAAGGCGGGCTTTTTGGGAGATGGCGTAGTCGATGCGGCCGTCTTCCTGGTCGTCGGAGAACTCCTGCTTGCCGGTGCCGACGAAATTGTTGACGAGAGCGTCCCCGCTGTCGCGGTTGGGCAGGGGAACGTAGGCGAGGATGTTGGTGATGGGCGTGGGGACGTTGGGAAGGACGTTGAGGCGGCCGCCGGTGGAGACGGCGAGGCGGCCGGTGCCGTCGGCGTTGCCGGTGCTGGGATCGAAGACCATGCCGGACTGGGCGGGGACGGAGGCGCCCTCGGTGGTGGTGACGGTGATGCCGGGGATGACGGCGCCGAGAAGGGCGCTGAGGTCGCCGGAGCGCTCCGCGGCGGTCGGAACGGTGACGACGGCGGGGGCTCCGGTGGAACGACGAGTCCCCTGGTAGTCGCCGAAGAAGAAGAGTTTGTCACGGAGGATCGGGCCGCCGACCGAGCCGCCGAACTGGTTCCAGTGCAGACCGAGGCGGCTGGGCGAAAAGGGATTCTGAGCGTTGAATTTGTCGTTGCGGATGTACTCGAAGGCGGAGCCGTGGAACTTGTTGGTGCCGGCTTTGGTGGTGGCCTGAAGGAGGGCGCCGGCGACGGAGCCGAATTCGGCGTCGTAATTGCTGGTGGTGATTTTGAGTTCTTCGGTGGCGTCGATGTTGGGGTTGATGACGGCGATGCCAAGGATGGCGCTCTGGTTTTCGGTGCCGTCGAGAAGGAAGCCGTTGGCGAAGAACTGCTGTCCGTTGGCGGCGATCTGGTAGCCGGCCTGGGGGTTCTCGGCGGCGGAGTGCTGGAAGCTGGTGAGCTGGGTGCCGGGGACGGTGAGAAGGAGGCCGGTGAGGTTGCGATCAACGACGGGGAGCTGGTCGACTTCGTCAGTGGACAGGGAGGTGCTAACTTCGGCGCGGTCGGTCTGAAGGAGCGGGACCTGATCGGTGACGGTGATTTCGGAGGTGGTGCCGGCGACGGCGAGGCTGAGGTTGACCTGGACGGTTGTGTCGACATGGACTTCGACGGTGCTGTTGGCGGTGCCGAAGCCTGGGGCGGTGACCTCCACGCGGTAGTGGCCGGCAAGGAGATGACGCCCGGCGTATTCGCCGTTGGCCCCGGTGGCGGTGGCGGAGTCGACCCCGCGATCGAGGTCGTGGACGGTGATGCTGGCGGACGGAACGGGGAGGCCGGCGGCGTCGGTGATGGTGCCGGAGATGTTGCCGTAGACGGCCTGGGCGCGGAGGGCGCGGGAACTGCCGGCGAGAAGCAGGGCCGCGAGGAAGAGACGGAAGAGCGATGAGCGCGAGGGCACTGAGCCTCCTGGAAGATAGACCGGGTGGAGCGGTTTGGAATGGGCAGGGGAGACCGATGTGACGTGTAGGCCGGCGGTGCTAACGGGCGTCGGGATGGATCGCGCGCGCGCAACAACAGCGACAGGCGCTGAGGCCGTGGAGGCCGGCGTTCCCCGGGCCGCGAGGGCGAGTCTGGTGAAAGCTGTACAGCATCGGTGTTTCTGAACATACCGCGACTTTGTGTAAGGCGCAAACGCTTTTCATTGAAGGTGTGCAGTTATGGCATGGTGTTTGTGGTGTGGGCAGAGCTGCTAAGTTGGGCTGCATGGGAAGAAATGTGGAGTCTCGGCGGATATCGATCGTGCGGCGGTGTGGGGCGGCGTTGATGACGGCGGCGTGTGGGGCAGCGGGTGTGGTGTGCGGGCAAGCACCGCTGGGGCAAGTGGAGCGGGATCGTGCGGCGATCGAAAAGTACGTGCGCGCGCAGGCAGAGGTGCGATCAGTCGCATCGGTAGCGTTGCGGCCTGACGGGCGGGTGGTGGCGTTCAGTGCGGAAGATGGCGCGGGCGGGAATCGTGTGTATGTGAAGGCGATCGGAGATCCGGCGGGAGTGGAACCCACATTTCAGGGGCGAGACCCTTCGGCGAGCTCAGGGCAGGTCGTGGCGCACCCGGCGGTGGTGGTGTCGGCGGCGGTTGAGGGTTCCACGAAGGGTTGCTATGAGGGGGAGCCGCAGTGGTCGCCGAATGGGAACGAGCTGGCATTTCTGTCGGACTGTGGAGGCGCGGGACAGATGCAGGTGTATGTGAGCCGGTTGGGCGTGGTGGAACCCACATCTCAGGGGCGAGATGTGGGGCACCCGGCGGAGCGGCTGCTTGGCAAAGCGGAGCGGTTAACGGGGGTGGTGGGGTCGGTGCGTGGTCTGCGTTGGTCGCCGGATGGGTCGAGGCTGGCGTTCTTGTATGTGCGGGATGCGACGCGGGCGCCGAGTCCCATGAGTGCGGAGGCGCGGGCGGTGGGGGTGATCGATGAGCGGGTGAACCACGACATCGAGCGGGTGGCAGTGGTAGCGCGGGCGGGTGGCGCGGTGCGTGAGGTAACGCCGGCGGAGATGTATGCGTATGAGTTTGACTGGTCTCCCGATGGGCGGGAGATGGCGTTTCTGGCGGCGCCGCCGCCGGGCGATGACAACTGGTACGTGGCAAAGCTGTATCGCGAGCGTGTGGACGCGGAAGGCAAGGGTGTAGCGCGGCTGGTGTACTCGCCGAAGGGGCAGATTGCGCTGCCGCGGTGGTCTCCGGATGGGACGGAGATTGCGTTTATTGAGGGGCTGATGAGCGATGAGGGAGGTACGGGTGGTGAGATCTACGTGGTGCCGGCGGAGGGTGGCGCGGCAAAGAATTTGACGCCGGGGCGGGCGTCGACGCCGGCATGGTTCTGCTGGCGGCCGGATAGGCAGATGGTGATGACAGAGTTTGTGGGCGGAGCGGTAGCGGTTGGCATCCTTGCGCCGGCTAACGGGAAGGTGACGCGGCTGTGGACGGGAAATGCCACGGTGCATGCGACGGGCGAGGAGGCGAGCCTGTCGCTGGTGGGTGACGGAACGGGATTGCGGGTGGCGATGTATCGGTATGGGTGGGCGGAGCTGCCGGAAGTCTGGGCGGGCGCGCCGGGGGAGATGGAGCAGGTGACGCGGCTGAATGCGGGGAGCACGCTACCGCTGCCGCGCGCGGAGAGTGTGCAGTGGCAGAGTGATGGGCGAGAGGTGCAGGGATGGTTGCTGTATCCGGCGGGGTACGACGCGGGCAAGCGGTATCCGCTGCTAGTGATGGTGCATGGCGGGCCGGCGTGGATCGCGACGCCGATGTGGGCGGCGCCGGACTTTAACACGACGGTGTATCCGCAGATGGGGTACTTTGTGCTGTTTCCGAATGCGCGTGGGAGCTATGGGCAGGGGGAGGCGTTTACGGTGGCGAACCGGCGCGACTGGGGGTTTGGCGATCTGCGAGACATGACGCGCGGGGTGGATGCGGCCATGGCAAAGGTGCCTGTGGATGGAGACCGGGTGGGATTGCTGGGGTGGAGCTATGGCGGGTCGACGGCGATGTTTGCGGGGACGCAGACGAGTCGGTTTCGCGCTCTGGTGGCGGGCGCGGGGGCGGCGGACTGGCTGAGCTACTACGGGCAGAACTCGATTGATCAGTGGATGCGGCCGTACTTTGGCGCCTCGCCCTACGAGGATGCCGCGGCGTATGCACGGGTGTCGGCGATGACGTACATCGCGAAGACGCGGACGCCGACACTGGTGCTGGTGGGGGAGCGCGACGGGGAGGCTCCGCCGGCGCAGAGCTTCCAGTTCTGGCATGCGTTAAAGGAGATGGGCGTGCCGACGAAGCTGGTGGTGTACCCGGATGAGGGGCACGACTTCTGGAAAGCGGAGGATCGGGTGGACGTGACGCTGCGGGCTCTGGAGTGGTTTCGCGAGTACATGCCGGCGCCGGCGGCGAAGTAGGGAATGTGTACCCTCGGAGAGAGGGAGCGTGCGCGCGGATGGCGGTAGTGGTTTTAGAGAATGTATCGAAGCGATACCCGAGCCGGGAGGGTTGGTCGCCGGCGCTGGTGGACCTGAACCTCTCGGTGGAGCGCGGTGTGATTCAGGGGATCATCGGGTTTAGTGGTGCGGGCAAGAGTACGTTGCTGCGGTGCGTGAGCCGGCTGGAGCGGCCGGATGCGGGGCGGGTGCTGATCGATGGCGCGGACCTGGCGACGCTGGACGGGGCGGCGCTGCGGAGCGCGCGGCGAAAGCTGGGCGTGGTGTTTCAGCAGTTTCACCTGATGCGATCGCGAACGGTGGCGGGCAACGTGGCGTTGCCGCTTGAGGTAGGGGGCGATGCGGCGCCGGCGATTGCGATGCGGGTGCGTGAGCTGCTGGCATGGGTCGGGTTGGACGAGAAGGCGGACGCGTATCCGGCGCAGCTTTCAGGCGGGCAGAGGCAGCGCGTGGCGATTGCGCGGGCGCTGGCGTCGAGGCCGTCGGTGCTGCTGACGGATGAGCCGACGTCGGCGCTTGATCCGGAGACGACGGCATCGGTGCTGGAGCTGCTGCGGCGGGTGCGGGACCAGTTGGGGGTGACGATCCTGCTGATCACGCATGAGCTGGATGCGGTGCGGGCGGTGTGCGACCGGGTGGCGGTGCTGGATCGCGGCCGAATTGCGGAAGAGGGGCCGGTGCATGCGGTGCTGACGCGACCGGAGTCGCGGGCGACGGAGCGGCTGCTGGGGCGCGACCAGCACCTCGCGAACCTGGCGGCGCAGCTTGGCGATCGGGCGGCGCACGTGGGAGCGGTGTTTCTGGAAGTACAGTTTTTTGGGGCGGCGGGGGCGAACGGGACCGGGGCCGATGCGACCGACCACGTTCTGTTCGATGTGGCGCGACGGAGCGAGGCGACGATCAGCGTTCTGCATGCGCAGATTGCGAACATGAACCGGGCCGGATTCGGGTCGATGCTGGTGGAGCTGACGGGGGCTCCGGCTGCGATTGCGGCGGCGCAGCGGGAGTTGCTGGCGCGTGGGACGCAGGTGGTGGAGGTCGACCCCTGGAAAGATACGGGGACCGAGACGGAGAAGAAACCGGGGGGTGTGCGTGGGTGAGCTGCTGCATCTACTGGCGATGCCGACGGCCGAAACGCTGGAGATGGTGTTTGTCTCAGCGGCGGTGAGTGGTGTGTTCGGCGTGATGCTGGGTGTGCTGCTGGTGGTGACGGAGCGGGGGCGGGTGCTGAGCGCGCCGTGGCTTTACCGGGTGCTGAGCCTGCTGACGAATGTGGGGCGGAGTGTGCCGTTCATCATCCTTCTGGTGGCGATCATTCCGCTGACGCGGTGGTTGGTGGGGAGTGCGATTGGGACGAGGGCGGCGATGGTGCCGTTGATTGCCGGGGCGATTCCGTATGTGGGGCGACTGATCGAGGGTAACCTGCGCGAGGTCGATCCGGGCGTGGTGGAGGCGGTGCTGACGATGGGCGCGACGCCGTGGCAGGTGATCCGCAAGGTGTACCTGCCGGAGGCGGTGCCGGGGATTGTGCGGTCAATGACGGTGGTGAGCATTACGCTGGTGAGCTACTCGGCGATGGCGGGGGCGATCGGCGGGGGTGGGCTGGGGGACCTGGCGATCCGGTATGGCTACCAGGGGTTTCGCACGGATGTGATGGTGAGCACGGTGGCGGTGCTGGTGCTGCTGATCCAGGCAATGCAGTGGGCGGGGGACGCGATGGCGGTGCGCTTCGAGCGGACCGGTGCGGGTGTGGCGCGAGCGGGTTTGGTGCAAAGGGCGCTGACGCGGCGGTGGGTCTTGGCAAGCGCGGCGTCGGTGCTGGTGGTGTTGCTCGGGTCCGCGGCGTGGCGCGGCGGTCGCGCGCGGGCCACGGGGCATCCGCTGCGGGTGGGCGTTGTGCCGATTCCGCATGCGGAGATCCTGGAGCATCTACGGCCTGAGCTGGCGAAGGAGGGTGTGACGTTGGACGTGGTGGTGTTCAACGACTACATCCAGCCGAACCTGGCATTGATGAGCGGGGACCTGGATGCGAACTACTTCCAGCATGTGCCGTTCATGGAGCGATTCAACAAGGACCACGGGACGGATGTGGTTTCTGTGGCGCGAGTGCATATCGAGCCGCTGGGTTTGTATCCCGGGCGGTTACATTCCTTGGCGGCGTTGAAGGAGGGGGCGATGGTGGCGATTGCGAACGATCCGGTGAACTCCGGGCGAGGTCTGCTGCTGCTGCAGGCGGCGGGATTGCTGCGGCTAAGGACGGGGACGAGTTTGCAGACG
Organism: uncultured Acidobacteriaceae bacterium; assembly: GCA_964243475.1. Classification (GTDB taxonomy): domain Bacteria; phylum Acidobacteriota; class Terriglobia; order Terriglobales; family Acidobacteriaceae; genus Edaphobacter. The sequence goes on from CAXTEU010000017.1 coordinate 66,668, forward strand.
ACGGTACAGGATGTGAGCGAAAACCCGCATCAGTTACAGATCCGGGAGCTGGAGGCGGCGCAACTGCCGAGGTCGCTGAAGGATGTGGACCTGGCGGTGATCAATGCGAACTACGCGCTCGCGGCGGGACTCGATCCGACGAGGGATGCGCTGTATCTGGAGCACTCAGACTCGCCGTATGCGAATGTGCTGGCGACGCGGCCGGGGATGGCGCGGGATCCGCGGGTGCTGGCGCTGGCGCGGGCGCTCGAGAGCGCGGACGATCGGGACTTTATCTTACGGAAGTATCGGGGCGCGATCGTTCCTGCGTTTTAGATGTGTTCCCCAAACGCTCGCGCTGATCCGGCATTTAGGCGAGGCGATTCAGGTCCATGCCCAGGGTGTAGGTCTCGCCGTGGGCGAGCAGATCGTCCCAGGTGACGGGCCGTCCTTGGTAGCCGGCCATGCGGCCGAGCATGCAGGAGAGTGCGGTCTCGACGCCGGCGGCGATTTGGTTATGCGACTTGCCCGAGGTGATGCTGTCGATGAAGGTGCGCTCTTTGTCGCGGTCGGCGAAGGCGAGGTTGTCGGAGAAGCTGCCGTTGGCGGCGAACTTGCCGAGGCCGGAGTTGGGCTTGGCGGTAGCGGCCTCGTCGGGATCCTGCCAGGTCCAAGGCTGTGCGCCCTGGATCTGAATGGGGCCGGAGTAGCCGACAGTTGCCATTCCCTGGCTGCCGTAGAGGCGGAGGCCGGCGTCGAAGAAGCCGTAGGTGCCGAACTGGGTTGAAGAAAAGGAGAGCCGCTCTTCGCCGGGGTAGGTGAACGTGACCTGGTAGTTGTCCCAGCAGTCGCCTGGGTGGGTGAGCACGCTACGGCCGCCGGTGGCTTCGGCCTTGACGGGGTGGCTGCCGAGCATCCAGTTGCAGAGGTCGATGATGTGGATATTCTGCTCGACGAGAATGTCGCCGGAAAGGGCGCGATCCCAGAGCCAGTTGCGCAGGCGGAACTCTGCGGGGGACGCACCGGCGTGGGTCTTTTCGAGCGAGGCGGGGGCGTTGTAATTTGCGGCGACGGAGGCGATCTTGCCGAGAGCGCCGGCCTGGATGCGGGCGGCTGCTGCGGCAATGGGCGGGGCGCTGCGGCACTGAAAGCCCACGTCAATGCTTTGGGTCGGTTTAACCCGTTTCGAGATCTCGATGGCTCGGCGGGCCTGCGCGACGTCGACCCCGACGGGCTTTTCGCAGTACACGTGTTTTCCGGCGTCCACGGCGGCGGCGAGGTGCTGAACGTGAAAGAACGGTGGAGTGGAGATCTGGAGGAGATCGATGTCGGGCGAGGCGGCGAGTTGCTCAAAGGCCTGCGGGCCATGAAAGAGGAGCTTTGGGCCGATGGGCGCACGGCCGAGACCGGCGTTGAGTTGGTCGAAGTGACGTTGGCCAGCGGCGAGTTGGTCCGGGAAGAGATCGGCGAGGGCGACTACCTGGGCCGTGGTGCTTTGGCTGAAGGACGTGGCCACCGCGGTGCCGCGGTTGCCGCAACCGAGCAGGCCGAGGCGAATGGCAGAGTTGGCAGCGTAGCCGAAGGCGGTGCCGGGCTTCAACAGGAGAAGGCCTGAGGCGACCCCTGCCCCGGATTTGAGCAACTCACGACGGTTCATGCGGCCTCGTTCCTGAGGAGAGGAGTTCAGTTCGGAATGCTGTGCAGGATCTGCTCAAGATAGTGCTTTTCATCGCGGACGTCGGCGATTTGCTGTGGGCCGGAGGTTTCGCGCTCGATGGTGATGACGCCGGGGTAGCCAACTTGTCGAAGTTTCGTCAGGACGGCGCGGAAGTCGACCAGACCTTTGCCGATGAGGACCTCCTGGCCGAGCTCGCTGGGGTCGGTGGGCCAGCGACCGTCCTTGGCGTGGACGCTGTGGATGTGAGGGCCAAGGATGTCGATGGCGTCGACCGGGTTGGCTTTCCCGTACAGGATGAGATTTGCGGTATCCAGGCCGACGCCGAGGTTGGGCATGGCCACGTCGCGGATCATGCGGGACATGGTGGTGGGGGTTTCCTGGCCGGTTTCCATGAGGAATTGCTGGCTATTGGTCTGGCAATGGCGGGCGACCTCGCGAATGGCGTCGACGGTGCCGGCGTAGAGGGGATCGGCGGGGTCCTCAGGAATGAAGCCACAGTGGGTCTGAACCTGCGGGATGCCGAGCTGCCCAGCGAAGTTCGAGACCTGCCGGAGGGCGTCGATGCGGGCAGCCCGCGAGCCTGGAGGAACGAGGCCGATGGTGGCGGGGCCTCTGGTGAAGTTCCACTCGCGCGTGCCTGGACCGACGACTTCAACGGTGGTTGCCGTCAGGTTGTACTTGGACAGCAGCTCACGGAACTGGGTGGCGACCGCCGGGGTAAAGCCGTCGATGTAGCCGTCGAGTGAAAGAAAACAATTGTTGAAGCCGAGCTCGCGGACACGACGGAAGTGCTCTTCCGGGGCGCCGAAAGGAACGATGAGCAAACCGAGTTCCATCGGCTTCGATGGGCGTGTGCCGGGGAGCTTCGCGGCAGCGGAGCGGAGCGCGGGAGCGACCGCGACCGCTGAGGCGAGACGTACAAAATCTCTCCGGTTCATCCGACGCCCCTTCTCGACTCCACTATAACGTCTCTTTTTCCGGCTGGTCGGTTGCGCCCACGTCTTGCACAAGAAGCGGCGGGAGATGGTCTCCCTCCCCGCTCCTCTAGTTGCGATGGATTACTTCGCGTCGGGTTTGGCGTCCTGGAACTCGGGGAAGTCGGCGGAGAGGGTGGTGGCTTCCCAGGTATCGAGGTCGTGTTTGACCGCGTCGAGCTTTTTGCGGACCAGGCCGAGGCCGGGTTTGCCGAGGACGAGGCGGAGGGGCGGATTGGGAGATTCAACGGCTTTGATGATGGCTTCGGAGCCGCGGACGGGGTCGCCGACCTGTTTGCCGCTGTTGGCTTCGGTCTGCTGACGGCGCTTGCCGGCGGTTTCGTCGTAGTCGGCGATGCGGGTGGCAGACTGGATGATGGAGCGGCCGGACCAGTCGGTGCGGAAAGGGCCGGGCTCGACGACTGTGACGTGGATGCCGAGCGGGGCGAGCTCAAGGGCGAGTGACTCCGACAGGCCTTCGACGGCGTACTTGGTCGCGTGGTAGTAGCCGGTGGCGCCGAAGGAGACGAGACCGCCGATGGAGGAGATGTTGACGATGTGGCCGGACCGGCGAGCGCGCATGCCGGGGAGGACGGCTTTGGTGAGTTCGACGAGGCCGAAGAAGTTGGTTTCGAAGAGAGCGCGGACGGCGTCATCTTCGCCTTCTTCGATGGCGGCGAGGTAGCCGTAGCCGGCGTTGTTGACGAGGACGTCGATCCCGCCGAACTTGGCTTCGGCCTGCTGCACGACGTCCGCGACGTTCGCCGGGTCGGTGACGTCGAGCTTCAGGGCGAGCGCGTTTGCTTCGTGGCCGGTGATGAGGTCTTGGATCTGCTCGGGCTTGCGGGCGGTGATGACGGCGCGCCAGCCGCGGTCGAGGACGAGCGTGGCCAGTTCCCGTCCAAATCCGGTGGAACAGCCGGTGATGAACCATACGGGCGATTGCTGCTGCATCGTAAGAGATCTCCTGCCCGATTGGATGCGGGAGGGTTCAGCGGAGGGGGTCGGCCTGCTCGCGGGCGAGAACGTCACTGCCTTTGCGCAGATAGATGCGGTAGGCGGGCGCGTCGAAGGTACCGAAGGTGCGTTCGATGACGGGCACGTAGTCCGAGTGAAGATTTGCCGCGTACTCGGGCCAGGTGTTGATCTTGTCGAAGGTGACGGTCCACTGGAAATACCACTCGTTGCCGAGGACGACGACGTCGGGCGGGTGCTGGCGCTCCTGGCTGCTGAACCACTGCCGGTAAAAGATGACGGCGGGGCTGGGGTGGGGAGAGAAGAGCAGGAGGTCGCCGGTGGTTCCGGTGCTCTGGACAAGGCGGAGGCGGTAGAGAGCGTTGAGGCAGCCATTGACGAGGTCCAGGCATTGGACCTCATTCTGGAGGATGTTGCCGCCGAGTGCCGTGAGGTCGCGCTGGAGGGCGAGGGCGAGGTTTTGCGGGGGCGGGACGGTGCGCGGGTAGGCGTAGATGCGATGCACGTAAAACGGTGCGGCGACGAAGAACAGGAGAGCGACACCGGCCATCTGGAGCCAGCGCAGGGGTTTTCTGGTTGCAGCCAAGAGGCCGGTGGTGCCGGTGAGCTCCCATCCGATCCAGAGGAGGAGGAAAGCGGTGAAGAGGTAGCGGTGGTAGAGGTAGCCTTTTCCCTGGACCCAGTAGGAGAGGGAACCCAGGGCGGCGCCCAGGAGGAGGGCGGTGCGCTGCCAGTCTTGTGTTTCCTCGGTGGGGGAGCGGCGACGCAGCCAGACAGAGGCGAGGGCGGCAAGGACAAGAGGGATGGCCGGGACCGGGGTGAGGTGGCGAAGGAGGTAAAGGCGACCGTAGTTTTTTTCGCGCGCGTAGCCAGGCAGGACGTGTTGCACGATGAACAGAAGACCAGCAAAGGCGTGGTGCTGGACGAAGAAGCCAATCATGACGGCAAGGACGACGGCGTTTCCGGCGAGACCCCAGAGGAGGTAGCGGGCGGCGGGCTGAGCGTGGCGGCGCGTGGTGAAGAAGGCGAGCAGGAGAAAGGCGAGATCCAGCAGAAGGGCGCTGGGCTTGATGCTGACGGCGAGGCCGGCGAGCAGGCCGAAGGGGAGAAGGAGCCAGGGTTGTCGGCGGCGGAGACTGAGAAAGAGGAAGGCGGTCGCGGCGACCAAAAGGATGGTCATGACCTCGTCGCGTTCGACGGCCATCATGGGGCCTTCCGAGCCGTGCAGCATGGTGAAAAAAAGTCCGGCATAGATGCCGGCGAACCAGTGGCGCCGGCCGCCGATGACCATGCCGCTGGCGGTGAGCGCGAGCAGGAGGACGTACTCGTAGACGCGCCAGCCGAGGTTTCCCCAGCCGAAGACGGACATGGCCCAGAGCTCGGTGAGGTAGCAGCCGGGCAGGTTCATGTCGGTGATGTCGGAGTAGGGCTGGAGGCCGCGCGAAATGAGGAAGACGATGTAGTGCATGACGGCGCCGTCCCACATGACGATCCAGTGAAGCGAGGCGGCGATGTAGTAGAGAAAGATGCCAAGGGCGGCGAGGCAGGCGAGCCAGCGGAGGCGCTGGAGCGCGGGGTCCAAGGTGTCAGCGTTCAACACGGTCTCCGAGCGGGGGGCTAGCGAGGAATGAACCTCACTGGAAGTCTAACGTAACCAGTCGAGTAACCCTAAGGTACACCCGCACTGCCGGTGCGGTGGCTATTTCTTGTCGGTGGTGAACCGGAAGATGGTGGTAGTGTGGAGGGTTTGGCCGGGCTTGAGCTCGGTGGTGGGGAAGGCGGGGTGGTTGGGGGAGTCGGGGAAGTGCTGGGTTTCCAGGCAGAGGGCGCTGTACTTGGGATAGGCCTGGCCGCTGGGTCCGGTCAGGGTGCCGTCGAGGAAGTTGCCGGTGTAGAACTGGACGCCGGGCTGGGTGGTGGAGACGGTGAGAATGCGGCCGGACTTAAGGTCGTGGACGATGGCGGCGGTTTTGAGCTGGCCGGCGGGGCCGTTGAGGACCCAGTTGAGATCGTAGCCGCCGTTGGCCTGGGTGAGCTGGACGTTGTCGGCGTGGATGCGCTCGCCGATAATGGTGGGCATTTGGAAGTCGAAGGGTGTGCCGGCGACGGGCTCGATGCCGGTGGGGATGAGGCCGGAGTCGGTGGGGGTGTACTTGGACGCGTTAATCTGCAGGGTGTCGTCGAGGATGGGACCGGAACCCTCCCCGGAAAGGTTGAAGTAGGAGTGGTTGGTGAGGTTGGTGACGGTGGGCTTGGTGGTGGTGGCGGTGTAGTCGATGTGCAGCGCGTCGCCCTGGAGGGTGTAGCGGACATGCGCGGTGAGCTCGCCCGGGAAACCCTGATCGCCATCCGGCGATACCAAGGTCAGCTCGACGCCGTCGGGAAGCGGCTTGGCTTGCCAGACCATTTGGTCGAAGCCGACCTTGCCGCCGTGGAGCATGTTGCCGTTGTTGTTGAGGGTGATCTGGTAAGGTTTGCCCTCGAGCTCAAAATGTCCCTTGTTGATGCGATTGCCGTAACGGCCGACGACGGCGCCGAAGTAGGTTTTGCCGTCGGCGATGTAGCCCCCGAGATCGGCGTGGCCGAGGACGACGTCGGCCATTTTGCCGTTGCGGTCGGGCGTTTGGATGGAGACGATGCGAGCGCCGTAGGTCATGATCCTGGCTTCGACCGAGGAGCTCTTGAGGGTGTAGAGGTCGACGGCCTTGCCGTCGGGCGTGGTCCCGAAGCTCGACTTGGTGACGGCGCCGTGGGCCGCGATCGAAGTGGTCATGATGAGTGCAAGTCCCCTGGCAAACTGCTTCATGCGATACGTCCTCTGATGTGGTGTGGCGGCTGCCGGATGCGTGGGCCTGTGCCTCCGAGCGGCATTGCTGACTATACGTGAGAGGTGCGGGGATGGGGAACAGCGGTAAGCTGGTCGAGATGTTTGGCGTTTTGAGGGGGATGTGCGTGCGGCGACGTGGAGCGGAGCTGGTGGCGACGGGTTTTTTGCTGATGGCGGGGGTGCGTGGAGCGATGGGCGCGAAGACGCCACCCCCGGACCACTGGGTGGGCACATGGGGCGCGGCGCCGGTGAAGGTGGTGAACGACAAGGGGGAGTTTGGGGCGGCGGACACGACGTACCGCGAAATTGTGCATGTGTCGCTAGGCGGCCCGCTGGTGCGGGTGGCGCTGTCGAACGAGTTTGGGACGGATCCGCTGCGGATTGGAGCGGTGCATGTGGCGCTGCGGGACAAGGCGGACGGTGTGCAGCTAACGAGCGCCAATGCGCTGACGTTCGGCGGCAAGGAGTCGGTCGTGATTCCGCCGGGAGGGACGGTGGTGAGCGATGAGGCAACGGTGTCGCTGAAGCCGTTTTCGGATCTGGCGGTGAGCATCTTTGTGCCGGCGCAGCCAATGCAGGTGGTTTCCGCGCACACGTTTGCGGACCAGACGAGCTACCGCTCGGCGGGCAATGAGGTGGGGCGGGCGAGCCTGACGGCGCCGACGACGATCGGGTCGTGGCCGTTTCTAAAGGGTGTGGCGGTGAGGGTGCCGGCGGAGAACGCGACGGTGGTGTGTTTCGGCGACAGCATAACGGACGGGACGGCGAGCACGAAGGATGCGAACCAGCGATGGCCGGACCTGCTGGCGAAGCGACTGGCGGGGAACAAGGCAACCAAGCGGCTGGGCGTCGTGAATGAAGGGATTGGCGGCAACCGGGTGCTGCACGACGGCGCTGGTCCGAATGCGCTGGCGCGATTTGATCGGGACGTGCTGGCGCAGCCTTCGGCGCGGTATGTGGTGCTGCTGGAAGGGATCAACGATATCGGCGTCGCGACAGGGCCGAACAATCCGCACGATGTGGTGACGGCAGATGACCTGATCCAGGGGCTGGGGGAGTTGGCGGCGCGAGCGCACCAGAAGGGGCTGAAGGTGATTGGGGCGACGCTGACGCCGTTTGTGGGGGCGGGCTACCAGACCGACGCGGGCGAGCAGATGCGGCAGGCGGTGAACGCGTGGATCCGGTCGACGAAGGACCTGGATGGAGTAGTGGATTTCGAGAAGGCGACCGGGGATCCGGCGCAACCTGGGCGGTTTTCGGCGGAGGCGGATTCAGGGGATCACCTGCACCCGAAGGATGCGGGGTACCGGCGCATGGCGGACGCGTTTGATCTGAAGATGTTTGAGGTGGACCCGAAGGAGTCGTACGACATCAGGTGGTTGAAGGACTGAGCCGGAGCAATGACGAGCGCAGCGATCGCAGCGGGTTCACGGCGAGCGCTGCGTTTTTGGTGCTACAGGGTGGGTTCGGGGGCGTTACTTGAGTTCGTAGCCGGCGAAGAAGTAACCGATCTCGAACGCGGCGGTATCTTCGGCGTCGGAGCCGTGGATGGCGTTTTCGCCGATGGACGCGGCAAACTGCTTGCGGATGGTGCCTGGGTCGGCCTGGGCGGGGTTGGTGGCGCCCATGAGTTTGCGGAAGTCAGCGATGGCGTTGTCCTTTTCGAGGACCATGGGGAAGATGGGGCCGGAGCTCATGAACTGGGTGAGCTCGCCAAAGAAGGGACGGGCGGCGTGCACGTGGTAGAAGCCCTCGGCCTGTGGGAGCGAGATGGAGAGCTTTTTGACGGCGACGATTTTGAAGCCGGCTTTCTGGATTTCGGCGAGGATGGCGCCGGTGTCGCCTTTGCGGACGGCGTCGGGCTTGATGATGCTGAAGGTGCGCTGTGACAACGGTTTGTCTCCTGTGAAGTGCTGGACCTCAGTGTAAAACACCAGGGCGGGACGGTTTATGAATGGGGGACGGCGGGCTGTCGAACGGGCTACAGCTCTGGCTACCGACTGGGCAGGCGGGGCGTCCAAGGGAGCACGATGCCAAGAGCGATGCCGGGATGGGCGGCGTGGGTGTGGTTTGTGGGATGCGCGGCTTGGGTGGTGGACGCGGCCATCAGCGCGCGCTTTCGGGCGTGGGCGCATGCGGAGCTGGCGTTGATGGTGGCGATGTTGTTTTTTGCGGCGGGGGTGTTTTACCGGGCGCAGGGGCGGCGGCGGTAGTCAGGGCTGGTCGGGGTCGAAGCTGTAGTGCAGCTCCCCCCAGTTTGTTTCGACCACCTTGTACTGCTCACAGCCGCTACACCCAATTTCGAGTGTGGTTGCATCGCGCCAGTGTAGGTGAATGGCGCCTTCACCGATGAGGCAAAACGGGATGCTCTCGCCGGTTTTGAGGATCGACACATGGCGGAGGACTCGTACGGCTAGGCTCCGCTGTTGACCACACTCGGATTCGTGTTCGAATCGGACGACTTCCACGCGATAGCGATGCTGGGGTGAATCCACGACGGCGATGCGGGTCTCCCAGGGGAGCCCACGATAGATGAGGCCTGCGATGCTGCCGAGGCCACCGAGCGTGAGGAAAGGGAGGAGCAGTCGGATGGCGAGGCGAACTGCTTTCTGCGTCCGCGTCCTCAACATCCGGTGAGGTTACGCCTTGCCGAGGACGCGCGCCACCGTTTCGCCGATTTCGGCGGGGGATTTGACGACGTGGATGCCGGCGGCGGACATGGCTTCCATTTTGGATTGGGCGGTGCCTTCGCCGCCGGAGATGATGGCTCCGGCGTGGCCCATGCGGCGGCCGGGGGGCGCGGTCTGGCCGGCGATGAAGCCGACGACGGGCTTGGTGACGTGCTGCTGGATGTAGCTGGCGGCGGCTTCTTCGGCGGATCCGCCGATTTCGCCGATCATGATGATGGCTTCGGTTTCGGGGTCGGCCTCGAGGAGCTTGAGCGCATCAATGTGGGTGGTGCCGATGATGGGGTCGCCGCCGATGCCGATGGCGGTGGATTGGCCGATTCCGCGGGTGGTGAGTTGATAGACCGCCTCGTAGGTGAGGGTGCCGGATTTCGAGACGATGCCGACGGAGCCTTCCTTGTGAATGCGGCCGGGCATGATGCCGACCTTGGCCTTGCCGGGGGAGATGACGCCGGGGCAGTTGGGGCCGATGAGGCGGGATCCGGACTGGCGGACGACCTCCCAGGTCTTGATCATGTCGAGCGTGGGGATGCCCTCGGTGATGCAAATAACGAGGGGAAGGCCGGCGGCTGTGGCTTCGAGGATGCCGTCGGCGGCGAAGGGCGGTGGGACGAAGATGACGGTGACGTTCGCGCCGGTTTCCCGGACGGCTTCTTCGACGGTGTTAAAGACGGGCCAGCCCTCGTGGGTGGTGCCGCCTTTGCCGGGGGTGACACCGCCGACGACATTGGTGCCGTACTCGGCGCAGGCTTTGGCGTGGAAGGAGCCTTCACGGCCGGTGATGCCCTGGATAATGAGGCGCGTGTTCTTATCTACGAGGACTGCCATGTAACTCCTTTTGACGCCCTAACCCTAACGGCCACATCTTGAACTTAACGAAAACTGCTCGGTAAGGGTCTGGGAGCGATATGTGTCTCTTCTTTCCGCCCGATGCGAGTAGTGCATTTGCATAATCGACAGATTTGCAGCTGATTTCTCCACGTACCAGGTGCAATTCCTTCTTGATCTCAGACATCTTAAACCCCGTTTCACCAACCGTCTTGTCTTGCGTACGATTTGAACCTGAGACAAGTCCGACTTCCAAATTTCAATGACTCCTAACTGGAGATTGAGACCTATATGGAGAACAGCATGACAAGCCACACAGCACGTTACTAAGTTCCGGGGGAGATGAATGTCGCCACGCCAGCGGTGATGAACATGCATGTGCTTCGATGCCCTATGTCCGCAGAAGCGACACGCGAATCCGTCACGTTCCAAGACGAGCTTACGTATACGCCTCCACTCGGACTGGGGTGGCATGGAAAAACGCCACTCGTCGGAGTTGAGCACGCCCGGGGCAAGAGGCAGTAGCGGCTTGTGGCTCTTACACGGCATGAACGCGGTCCGGTCACCCTTTGGCAGCGGCGACGGCGAGGTCGGCGGCTTCCTTCATGGTTTCGCCTACCTGAAATTTGAGGCCGGAGTCGGCGAGGATCTTGCGGCCTTCTTCGACGTTGGTGCCTTCCAGGCGGAGGATGATCGGCACTTGGACGTTGAGTTTTTTGGCGGCGGCGACGACGGCGGTGGCGAGGACGTCGACGCGGAGGATGCCGCCGAAGATGTTGATGAAGATGGCGCGGACATTGGGGTCGGAGAGGAGGATGCCAAAGGCGTTTTCGATCTGCTCCTGGTTGGCGCCGCCGCCGACGTCGAGGAAGTTGGCGGCTTTTCCGCCGGCGTACTCGATGATGTCCATGGTGGCCATGGCGAGGCCGGCGCCGTTGACCATGCAGGCGATGGTGCCGTCGAGCTTGATGTAGTTGAGGGCGAACTTGGAGGCTTCGACCTCGAGGGGGTCTTCTTCGGCAAGGTCGCGGAGTTCCTTGAGGTCCTTGTGGCGGAACATGGCGTTGTCGTCGAAGTTGATTTTGCAGTCGAGGGCGACGAGCTTGTCGTCCCTGGTGGTGATGAAGGGGTTGATCTCCATGAGGGTGGAGTCGGTGTCGACGAAGGCGCGGTAGAGGCCGGTCATGAAGCTGACGGCGGGGTTGATCTGGGTGGGTTTGAGGCCGAGTTTGAAGGCGAGGGCGCGGGCCTGGAAGGGCTGGAAGCCGACGGCGGGGTCGATAGTTTCCTTGTAGATGGCGTCGGGGTCTTTGGCGGCGACCTCTTCGATTTCCATGCCGCCGGCCTGGGAGGCCATGAAGACGAGGCGGGAGGTGGCGCGGTCGAGGACAATGCCGAGGTAGAGTTCGCGCTCGATCTGGCTGGCTTCTTCGATCAGGAGGCGCTGGACCTTTTGTCCCTGAGAACCCGTTTGGTGAGTTACCAGCTGCATGCCGAGGATGGCCTTGGACTTTTCGGCTGCGTCGTCGAGGGACTTGGCGACCTTGACGCCGCCGCCCTTGCCGCGGCCGCCGGCGTGAATCTGGGCCTTGACGACGACCGCAGAATTGCCGGCCGAAAAGAGCTGCTTGGCGGCCGTGTCGGCCTGCTCGAGGGTAGTAGCCATTTCTCCGCCGGGAACGGGAACGCTGTACTTGCGAAGGATTTCCTTCGCCTGATACTCGTGGATCTTCATGGAATCGTTGCCCCTCTTCGGAAGGCCGCCTGCCCGGAAAGTGTAGCGGAGTGACCGAAGCAGGGGCAAACGGGCAGGCTTCGGCGGGTCGAGTTCCCTGCCCTGCTAGGCTCTGGGTGTGTCTTTGCGCGATGAGTTGCGATGGGTGATGGAGGATCGGCGGAGCCTCGGGCGGGAGGAGGCTCGGGGGACGATGCGGCGCATCCTGGCCGGGGAAGCGACGGAGATGGAGGTTGCCGCACTGCTGGGCGCCTTGGCCGCTCGGGGGGAGACGGCGGAAGAGCTGGCAGGGTTTGCGGAGGCGATGCGGGGGGCGGCGGTGCCACTGCCGATGGAGGATGCGGAGCGCGAACGGCTGGTCGACACGTGCGGAACGGGTGGGGATGCGAGTGGGACATTCAACATTTCGACAGCGGCGGCGCTGGTGGCGGCGGCAGCGGGGGCGACGGTGGCGAAGCATGGCAACCGGGCGGTGACGAGCCGGTGTGGGTCGGCGGATGTGCTGGAGGCGCTCGGGGTGCCGGTGAGGCTGGAGCCGGCGGCGGCGGTGGAGGCGCTGCGGCGGCACCGATTCGCTTTTTTGCTGGCGACGGCGATGCACCCGGGCGTGCGGTATGCGATGCCGGTGCGGCGGGGACTAGGGGTGCGGACAGTGTTCAACGTGCTCGGGCCGCTGACGAATCCGGCGGGCGCGGCGAGGCAGGTGATGGGGGTGTATGCGGCGCGGCTGGTGCCGCTGGTGGGCGAGGCGATGATGCTGCTGGGAACGCGGCGGGCAATGGTAGTGCATGGTCGGGCGAACGGGGGGGCCGGGGCTGGGATGGACGAAGTGTCGCTTGCAGGTAGGAGCGAGGTGGCGGAGGTGGAGCGGGGACGTGTGCAGCTGCGGACGGTGGCGCCGGAGGAGGCGGGGCTGGCACTTGCGCCGATGGAGGCGTTGCGCGGGGGGGATGCGGCCGAGAATGCGGCGATTTTACGGGGTATCTTTGCCGGGAGGCGGGGGCCGCGGCGGGACGTGGTGCTGCTGAATGCGGCGGCGGTGCTGGTGACGGCGGAGCTGGCAGGGGATCTTGCGGAGGGCGCGGCGAAGGCGGCGGAGGCGATCGATCGCGGCGCGGTGCGGGAGCTGGTTGAACGTTTGGCGGAGTTTCGGGGTTAGCGGTGGAACTGCCGCGGGCAGGCCGACGTATGCTTTCGTGCAGAGCAAACTCTGCCTGAGGTAAGTGCCATGCCAGAATTTCCCGTTAACACGCCGACGCTGCCGGAATCGATGGTGACGACCGCGCTTGAGCTTCCCGGGTACCGGATTGTACGGAACATCGCTGTGGTGCGGGGCATTGTGGTGCGGTCGCGGTCGATTGTGGGTACCATCGGCGCGGCGTTGCAAACGATCGGCGGCGGCAACATCACGCTGTTTACCGAGCTGTGTGAAAAGACGCGGCGCGATGCGTTTGGCCTCATGGCCCAGCATGCGGCGGCGGCAGGGGCGAACGCGATTGTGGCGGCGCGGTACGATGCGAACGAAATGATGCAGGGCGTGACCGAGGTGCTGGCATACGGGACGGCGGTCTGGGTGGAGAAGGTTTAAGAGCGCTGGCGCCGCTCCGCTGGACCCATGCGCGGTCGTGATTGCCCATGGACTGCGCTCAGGGTATAAAGATCGCATCCTGAGGAGGATCAATGGCGCGCGTGACCGGTGTTGGCGGTGTGTTTCTGAAGGCAGCAGACCCGAAGGCGTTGGCAGCCTGGTATGCGAAGCACCTGGGTTTAGCGCTGAGCGAGTACGGCGGCGCGACCTTTGCCTGGACGGACGAGGTGCCGGCGGGGACGGGGATGACGACCTGGTCGACCTTTCCGGAGAGCAGCAAATACTTCGGTGCGGGGCCGCAGCGGAGCATGATCAACTACCGGGTGGATGACCTGGACGCGCTGCTGGTGCAGCTGGAGGCGGCCGGGGTGGAGATCGATCCGAAGCGCGACAACGCCTCGTACGGAAAGTTTGCCTGGATTACGGATCCCGAAGGCAATCGGCTGGAGCTATGGCAGCCGCTGGCGGACGAATAGGGGGCGGTCGACACTCCTCGGGGTGCGCCGCCGTAGGTGGATCGCCAACGACTCGAGGCGCGTAGGGCTTTGCGTGCGGTATGCTCTCCGGGTGAACCCTCGGAGGAGATTATTATGCGTGTGTGCCGCATCGCCCTGCTTGCCTTTCTGTCCGTACCTGCCTTGGCGAAGTCCAAGGATGCTGTGACGATTCCCCTGACCAACAGCCAGGGGCAGGATGCGGGGACGGCGACATTCTCGCCGGCGCGCGGGGGCAAGGTCGAGATCAAGCTGAAGCTGAAGAACCTGCCGGTCGGCGAGCATGGCGTGCACATCCACCAGAATGCGAAGTGCGATGCGCCGGACTTCAAATCGGCGGGGGGCCACTTCAATCCGGATGGGAAGCAGCACGGCTACCAGAACCCGGCGGGGCACCATAACGGCGACCTGCCTGAGAACGTGATGATCGGCGAAGGGCATGTGGGCGAGGCGACCTTCAAGGTGGATTCGCTTTCCATGACGCCCGGAGCGGCAAACTCGATCTTTGCCAACGGTGGGACTTCCATCATGGTGCATGAGAAGGCGGACGACATGAAGACGGATCCGAGCGGCGGCTCCGGCAACCGGATTGCCTGCGGCGTTATTGCCGCGCCGACAGCGCCCTAGTGTTTGGAGTGTGAACTGGAGGGAGCGCCCGTGCGTATACGGTTAGCATGGGTGTCCTTGCCATTTCGCTCCCCGTTTCGGGACAGCATCCGGTTCCGTGGCAGCTTCCTCGTGCATCTCGCCCTGAGCCGGCGGCTCTACGGGAGATGTCTGCGGCAAGCGCGCCGCCACCGCTGCCTGAGCCACGCGGTACACTGCCTCCACCGCCGCTGAGATCGTCTGCCGAGGACAGGTTGGAACGCACACCAGAACAGGTGGCCGAACAAGAGGCGCTGACACGCCTGGTGCGGCTGTGTCTTGCAGGCGACGCGGCGGCGTGGCAGCAGCTGGTGACCGGGCAGCATCGGCGGGTGTATGCGCTGTGCTATCGGTTTACCGGGTCGCAGACCGACGCCGAAGACCTGACGCAGGACGTTTTCCTGAAGGTGTACCGCAATCTTTCCTCATTCGACGGCGGGAAGGGGAGCTTTCCGACGTGGATCACGACGCTGACGCGGAACCTGTTGGTGGACCACTTTCGGCGGACGCGCATGGACCGCGCGACGCATTCGATGGACTCGACGGCGGAGGGGACCGAAAGCGCGGCGACGGAGGCCGAGCTGCTTGCCGATACGCGGCCGTCGCAGCACCAGCATGTGGCTGGCATCGAACTTCGTAACAAGGTTCAGGCTGCGCTGAAACAGGTTTCGCCGGAGCTGCGCGAGGCGGTCGTTCTGCGCGACTTACACGACATGGATTACCGGGAGATTGCGCAGGTGCTGCGGATTCCCGAGGGGACGGTGAAGAGCCGCATCAGCCGCGGACGCGGCGAACTAGCGCGACTGCTGCAACGTATAGAAGGGCAGGTGGTTTAGGTGATCAAGAGTAACCAGTTCGGAAGCCAGGGGTCGCGCGCGGGCGCCGACGCGAAGGCGTGCGCGCAGTTTGAGGCCATGCTGGCCGATGCGGTGGACGGGCTACTGACGCCGGACGAGCAGGCGACCTTCGATGAGCATGCGGCGATCTGCACGGGGTGCGGGGTGCAGCTGGCGGAGGCGCAACGCGGGGCAGCCTGGCTGACGATGCTGAAGGCGCATCCGCCAACGCCGGATGCGGCGCTGGTGACGCGGATCCTGGCTGAGACCAGCGGTCGCACGGCGGCGGAACAGGAGGCGCTGCGGGCGCAGCAGCGGGCGGATGCGGAACAGGGGTCGCTGCTGGGTTCGTCGTTGCGGGCGCCGGCTGCGGCTCCGGAGACGATTGCGATGGTCGGCTCGGGGGTGCTTCCTTTCCGCACGCGGATGGGGCTGCGGCTGCGGCCGATCACCCACGCGGTGCTGCAGCCGCGCTTCATGATGACGGCGGCAATGGCGTTTTTTTCGATCGCCCTGACGCTGAATGTCACGGGGGTCAGGCTCGACCAGATCCGCGCGAGCGATCTGAAGCCTTCCAGCCTGCGGAGAAATTTCTACCAGGCGAATGCGCATGTGGTGCGGTACTACGACAATCTACGCGTGGTGTATGAGCTGGAATCGCGCGTGCACGACCTCCAGCACACGTCGGACGAGAGCGCTCCCGCACCGGAGTACCCCGTGGCCCCTGCCCCGGACGCACCTGGGTCGAAGCAGAAGGACGTGACGCCAGGAGGGACGACGCCGAAGTCTGGCGGGCCGACGGGGAAAGATCCGGAAGGCGTGTCGAACCGACCGTCTCCGAGTCCGAAGTCGGGGAACAGCCGGAGGGAGTTTGCGAGCCAGCCCATGGTGCAGGTGGCCTGTGCCGGAGAGATGCAGCGACCCAACCCAGCGGGGCTTGACGGGACCGCCGGGTACGACGTGCGGAATAGATTTGAGAGGGCCCTATGAGTTGCGCCAATCACCCCGATCGCGAACGCGTAGCGTTTTGCCAGAACTGCGGCAAACCACTGTGCGTTGAGTCCAGCCGCGTTGTTGGACAGGCGGTGTTTTGCGAGCCGTGCCTAGCCGCTCGGCTGGCTGGCACCGGACCTCTGCCGGGCGGAGCGGCCGGCGCAGCAAACCGCGCAGGCTCCGTTCCGCCCACCGGCTTTTCCGGCGTGATTCCGCCGCCTTCGGCTCCAGGAGAGCCGAACCCTGGCCTCGCCGCGCTGCTCGGCTTCATTCCGGGAGTGGGCGCTTTTTACAACGGCCAGTATGCCAAAGGCGTGGTTCACCTGATTGTGTTTGCGGTTCTGATCAGCCTCGCCGACCAGAACGGAATCTTTGGCCTGTTTATCGCCGGATGGGTGTTCTACCAGGTGATCGAAGCGCACCACACCGCCCGCGCGCGCCGGGATGGGACGCCGCTGCCGAATCCGTTCGGCCTCAATGACCTCAGCGAGCGGCTTGGGTTCGGCCGGTCTTGGCCTGGGGCCGGCAACGGCTACACCGCGTCGTCCACCGGTGGAGCGCAAGGCGCGTATGTGCCACCGGCGGCGAACGCGTATGCCGCCGGTGCCCCACAAGCACCCCTCGGAGGCGTCGTGGGCGCTTCCAATTGGGGGTCGCCCGAGGAAACTTACGCAGCGCCGGGACAGGCGCCCTTTCCGGTCGACCCGACGTACGCCGGGGCTGCTGGTCAGGCTTACCCGGGAGGGCAGCCGTACACAGCAGTTCCGCCCGGAAATCCCTACGCGGCACCGTTCTCTCCGGACACGGTGACTTCCTCGGCCATGGGCCGCCAACTGCCGACCGGTGCTCTGGTGCTGATCGGCCTGGGAGCGTTCTTTCTGCTGGTCAATACGGGGCACTTCGGCTCATTTGTCCTGCAGTGGTTCGTTCCCCTCGCGCTGATTGGGATCGGTGTGTGGATCTTTGCGCGGCGCATGACCAACACCGGCCTTTCGTTCACGGACGACGGCTCCGCTGGGTACCGATTGCGCCTTTACAGCGCCCTGCGAAGCGCGCTCTGGCCCATTCTGGTGGGTGTTCTGCTCTTTCTGGACATGACGCACATTCTGACATGGGGGCATAGCTGGCCTCTGCTGATCGTGCTGGCCGGCGTCATGGCGCTTCTCGGGCGTGCGGCGTATGCCGGGGTGCCGGTGCCCCCATTCCCGGGTACGCCGGTCGCTCCCATGGGCGGGCCAGTTGCCGCCGCGCCGCCGAGCGCCGGAAGCGCGATTATCCCCAGCGAAACACCGAAGTCCGACGGAACACTCGGAGAGAGGAGTTAGTATGGCCGGCTACCCTCCACCGTACCCCCCGCCTCCACAGGGGGACTGGCGATTTCAGCGTCGCGTGCAGCGGGATCAGGAAAAGTTGCAGCAGCAGTACCTTCGGGCTCAGCGTGACGCCTATCGCCGGCAATGGCGGGCGCGGTCTCGCGGATCAATCGTCGGACCGCTGCTGGTGGTGGCCATCGGCCTTATCTTTCTGCTGGTCCAGCTTGGACGACTCCCCGCGGTCCACCTTTGGGCGTGGTACGGCCGGTGGTGGCCGTTGCTGCTGGTGGGCGTTGGGGCCGTTCTCCTACTCGAGTGGGCGCTGGATCGCTTCGGCGGCGATGTAGCTGGGCCGCGCCGTTCGGTCGGCTCGGGTGTGGTTTTTCTGCTGGTGTTATTGACACTCACCGGTGTCGCGTTTAGCCCAGGGGTTCACGGAGAACATGGCCCGTTTGGGAATAATTTCACGCTGAACCCGGATAACCTTGACGAGTTGCTGGGCGAAAAGCACGAGAGCGAGCAGGGTTCGGTGGAACCGTTGGATCCGGGTGGCTCGATCACGGTGCAGAATCCGCGCGGCGACGTGATCGTCTCAGGGACGAGC
Organism: uncultured Acidobacteriaceae bacterium; assembly: GCA_964243475.1. Taxonomy (GTDB): domain Bacteria; phylum Acidobacteriota; class Terriglobia; order Terriglobales; family Acidobacteriaceae; genus Edaphobacter. Next base: position 84,824 of record CAXTEU010000017.1, read on the forward strand.
GACGACGGCAAGGTGCACCTGCAGCTGCATCGGGAAATCTTTTCCCGCTCCGACTCCGAGGCCGGCAGTACAGCAGCTCGCCTGACTCCTGTAATCAGCCATGAGGGTGGAACACTGTCCATCTCCCTGCCAAGCCTAGAGGGTGCCCGTGGCGACCTCACGCTGCTTGTTCCCGCCGCATCCACCCTCACGCTCACCGCCGATCACGGGGACGTCCGCGTAAGCTCTCTCCGAGCGCCGGTCACCTTGGTGGCGAACCATGGAGACATTGAGGTGAGTGCAGTGACCGGTGCCGTGACCTCGCACATTAACAATAGTGGCTCCTCCTTCTCGGCGCACAATCTCACAGGCCCTGTGTCTGTGGCGGGACGCGCCCATGACCTCACACTTTCCGACATCGCCGGCGGTGTGACCATGGGAGGCGACTTCTTCGGAACGGCTCACCTGGAGCGGATCGACGGAAACGTCATCTTCCATACCAGTCGCACGGATCTGCAGATCGGCCGCATCGCGGGCGACTTGGACATCAGTCCGAACGCGGATCTCTCGGCGAGCGAAGTTGCAGGCCCGGTGATCTTGAACACCAGGAACCGGAACATCACCCTGGATCGCGTATCAGGCGACCTCACGGTCACGAACCGGAATGGCTCGGTCGATCTCACGAGTGTTTCGCCACTCGGAAACATCGTCGTCGAAAATCAGAACGGGTCCGTTGACCTTACGCTGCCAGCCAACTCGGGCTTCGTGCTGCAAGCCAACACGACCGACGGAGACCTCGAAAACGACTTTTCTCTTCCGGTTCGCGACGACGACGATCGGAAAAGCCTTCAAGGAACTGTCGGCCCAAGTGGTCCGAACATCCGTGTCAGCACCACGCAGGGGGATATCTCGTTCAAGCGCGGCAGTTCCGCTCCCCTGCCACCCGCTCCCCCACTGCCGCCAAAGATCACGGCTGCGCCCGAGGCCGGTAAAGTCGCCTCACAATCAGCGGCAACTGCATTCCATAAAGCGCAGGAGCAGATAAGAGTCGCGCGAGAACAGGTTCGCACCGCGCAGGCAGCCACCAAGGCCAAGAAACAAGCAGCCTCGGACGACGACTCCGATCAATAGTAAGCAGGACTGGTCCGGCTTCCACTTGCGACCACTCGTCACAACCGTATGCCTGGAGTGAGTTTACTGCTGGCTGTCATCTATCTCTGACTCTCTCCTATTTCCCAACGGCCCCGCCGCTTCGTAACTGGAGTGAACGGTATTGCGCCTGAGAGTTCAAGTCAGCTTAAACGAGGCCGCCCCACTCCGAGAAGTGGGGCGCTGAGATTCTGCCGGCGATCACCTAATCTCCCACACACTTACGCGTGCAGTACCATCGGCCCAA
>CAXTEU010000018.1:0-85576 GCA_964243475.1 uncultured Acidobacteriaceae bacterium
CCAAACCACCCCGGCTTTAGCCGCCGAGGTACGCTTGGCCCACGCAAGCCTCCACTCTCCTTGACCACCGGTCAACCTACCCACATCGCCCCAATCCACCCCCAACCCCCAGAAGGGGCACGGCTTCAGCCGTGCCATTCCAACCCCCAAACCACCCCGGCTTTAGCCGCCGAGGTACGCTTGGCGCCGTCAAACCTGACCAGCACCGGCACCTTCTTCCACAGCGCCCAAACCGCCGACGCGAATGGCCCTCAACCTGCATCCACCCATTCCGCCATGCGACACCTTCCCCTCACCCCCGACCACGAACTTCCCTGGCCCGCCGTCCTGATGGCCCTCGTCCTCACCCTCACCGCTGTCGCCCACGCCCACCCGGAGCGTCTCCGCCCACTCGCGACCCACCTCCACCACACCGCCGCCGCCGCCTCCCTCCACCTGCGATAAAAACAAAGCCAGCGGCGTGGCGTACCAGTTCGCCAGGCTCGCTACAATTGGAAATAGAGATTGAGAAGGAGCAAACGGTTCAGTCCGGCGCGGCGCCAGTCCCGCCCGAGCTGGCTGAAGACCCCGGCCTGCCGCGGTATCGGCTCAAAGCCATGCGCTGCATCTCAGGTTGTCTGTAAGTCATTCAATCCAAGGATTTTGTACGTAAATTCCCTGGAATCAGCATTTCACGGCTGAACCCGCGCTGTAGTGCGTTGATTCGAAATAATTTGCGACGGAAAATACCCCCGGGTGGGGAGGGGATACCCATCCCTACCGCTCCCCACTCGGTGCCGCCGTCGCCACGCCCGTCGCAACCGGTTTCCCGAAGTCAGGCGTCCCATCCGCGTTCCACGTAAACCGCTGCGCTCGCGGACTCCGCAGATTGCCGCAACCCTGGTTGAGCTCCGAGTTCGCGTGGTAAATGATCCAGTTCTCCTTGCCGTCCGGCGACAGGAAGAACCCGTTGTGCCCGGTCCCAAAGGCATGCGCCGCCGGATCCTGCCGAAACACCGGCTCATCCGACTTCACCCAGCTCCGCGCATCCAGAAAGTCCGCTCCGGCCTTCGCCGACAGCAGACCCAGCTCGTAATAGTTCGTCCAGCAACCGCTCGCCGAGTAGGTCAGAAAGATCCGCCCATCATGCTCCAGCACCTCAGGACCCTCGTTCACATCCACATGCGGCATCGGAATCATCTCGTCCCGCTGGTCCAGATCGCCCACCTTCTCCCACGGATGATCCGGCGTCGAGATCCTCGTCCGCGCACCCTCGATCGTCCACGGATTCCGGAGCCGCGCAATGTAGATCGACTGCACCCCGTTCCGGTCGCCCTCCCATCCCGACCAGATCAGATACGCCTTGCCCTTCGTCGCCGCCGTCGGCTCGAGCACCGTCGCGTCGATCGCCCACTTGTCCGTCGCGTCGCTCACCTTGCCCTTGAAGGTCCACTCGCCCGTCGTCGGGTCGTCGGCCCCGTTCTCCACCACGTAAATCCGATGATCCTCATTCGCCCCCGCGTCCGCCGCGAAGTAGATGTACCACTTGCCGTCGATGTGGTGCAGCTCCGGTGCCCAAAGGTCTTTCGAGTACGGCCCCGAACTCGGCGGCGTCCACACCACGTGCTTCTCCGCGTTGGCCAGGTCTTCGATCCGCCGCGTCTTCCAGATCGTCAGGTTCGCCCCCGTCGAGTTCATGTAGTAGTACCAGCCGTCCCGCTGCACCACCCACGGATCCGGACCAACCGACTTCAGCGGATTCGTCAGTGTCGTCGCGCCGCTTCCGCTTCCCTGCTGCGCCGCTCCCGCGCACGCCATCAACCCCAACACCAACGCCGCAACCGCTTTCATCCGCAACCGCCTCCTTCGACCGCCACTATCCTAACCGCTCGGCCACAATCGTCGCACTTGCACCCGGATTCCCGCCTCGGACGCACCACGGTCTGCGAAGATAGGAGACCAACATGCCGATCGACCTTCCGCAACCCTTTCGCGCCCTGATCTTCGACTGTGACGGAACCTTGGTCGACACCGCGCCCGCGCACTACAACGCCCTTGCCCTCGCCCTCGCCGCCCAGAACCACACCATGGATCGCGCCTGGTACATGGAACGCACCGGCCTCACGCCGGACGCTCTGCTCGACGCGCACGACGCCAAGATCGCCGCCGAACACGCAGCCGCCGGCAACGGCAGCCACTTCACCCCACTCAACCGCACGGAGGTTGTCCGCACCTACACCGGACACTTCCAGGCAAGTCTTCACCTGCTCGAAGAGATCGCTGCCGTCGCCGATGTCGCCCGCGCCTGGCACGGCAAGGTGCCGATGCTCGTCGCCTCGAACGGACGCCGCGACAACGTCACTTCCAGCCTTCGCGCCGCCGGCCTGCTGCTGCTGTTCGACGGCATCGTCGCCGCCGAAGATGTCTCTGCGGGCAAGCCCGAGCCGGACGTCTTTCTGGAGTCCGCGCGCCGCATGCATGTCGCGCCGGCAGACTGCATTGTGCTTGAAGACTCGAACGAAGGTCTGCGCGCCGCGGCTGCCGCGGGCATGCGCTCGGTCGACATCCGCCTGGCGATCCAGACATCCGCCTGATGACCTTGGCACCGCGGGTTTACGGCTGGTAAAGCTCGCGCGCCGGAACCATGTTCAGCCAGTCGAGCTGCTGGTCGGAAAAATCCGCCTGCAGGCAGCAGGTCGGCGTCTCCGGCTGGCTCTCGGCCACGCGCACGGCTTCCAGCAGACCGCCCCGCGTCGCCTCATCGAGCTCCGCCTGATCGACTAACCCGCGAAAGGTGGACGCGTCGGCAAACAGGACCGCGCAGCTGTTCTTGCCGCCGTGATGCGGCCGTTCCGGATCGCTCGCGTGAAGGTCGACCAGAAGCTTGCCGGCAGAGGTCTGGGTAAAGTCGAGACGGAAGAGCATAGCTGTCAGCCTACACCGCGCCGCGATGCAATCCCGTCACAGCCGCGAAGCTGCATGTAAGCTCGACCTCACCGTGGCAAGCGCAGCCAGCAGCCAGCCCATCGCCATAGCCGACCGGCGATACGAGTTCCTCGACGCTCTGCGCGGCGTGGCGGCGTTGCTGGTCGCGCTGCAGCACGGCGCCGAAGCGCTGCTGCCGCGCCTGGCCGCACGGACGCCGCTGAACCTGGGCGAGACCGGCGTTGTGCTCTTCTTCCTGCTTTCCGGCGTCGTCATTCCGCCGTCCCTCGCGCGTCACCGGTCGCTCGGCCGCTTCTGGCTCAAGCGCGTGTTTCGTCTGTACCCGGCGTACTGGGCGTCGCTCGTGGGCTGCCTCCTTTTGGCCGCCGCCGGTCTGTTTCCGCCCCCGTTTGTGACTATGCGGCATCCACTGGCGGGCGCCCTGCTCAACCTCACCATGCTGCAGAGCGTCTTCGGCGTACCCAGCGCGATCGGCGTCTACTGGACGCTGCCGCTCGAGCTCGCCGTCTACGCCCTGTGCTCCGCGACGTTCGCCATGCGCCTTCTGCACCGGCCCGTTCTGTTGCTCGTCGCATCGACGCTGGCGCTGCTTGCGGCCGAAGTCGCCGCTGCGGCGGCGCACCGTTCCGTGCCCGTGGGCCGCATCGGCCTTCTGCTGTCGGCGCTCTTCGGAGCGACGGCCCTGCGCTGGCTTGCGGGCGATCTAGCCTGGCGTCCGCTGTCGCTTTTGGCCGCGCTGCTCGGCAGCGTCCTGGCGCTCGGTCTGTGGCTGCGCTTCGACCGCTTCCCCGTCGCGCACGAGGTTGCCGCGCCCACCGCCGGCGTCGTTCTGGTCTCATGGCTGCTGGCTTACCTGCTGTTCGCTGCGCTGGCGGCGCTGCGCCACCGGCAGATGCCGCGGGTCCTGCTGTGGCTCGGCCGCATCAGTTACTCGCTCTACCTGTGGCACCTTCCGGTGTTGGCCGCGACCCTTCTTCTGCCGGTGGCGGCGCATCGGCCTCGACCGCTCCTGCTGCTCCTGGTGCTGATCGCCGGGGCACTGCTGGCGCAGCTCAGCTACCAGATGGTGGAACGTCCTGGCATTCAGCTGGGCATCCGATTGGGCATCCGGTTGGCCATCCGGTTGGAAGCAAAGCTGGCGCTCGAGCGAGGACCCGGCTAGTGAAGCGTTTCCATCGCCTCACCGGAGCTCGCCGTGACCGACGAGGCAGGCGGAACGATCGCGGCCATCCATTGCCGCGGCGTTTTCTCTACGGCGTCGCGACCGATCTGCCAACGTCCGTGCCACAGATACAGCACCAGAAGACCGGTCGGAACCTCGGGTTGAATCACCGCCAGCGTGAACAGGTAACGTTTGGTCTTGAGAGCAGATTCGGCTCCGCCGCGCACAGGCCTGGACCGCCGCAGAGTTCCGGGCAGTTGTGGCATCTCGGTGACGTGGAAGTGCAGTTCCGGATGCGTTTCGCCATAGGCCGCGACGCAGCGGGCAACCTCCTTCGGCGTCATCAGGCCAAAATCGCTGATGTGGTCGCTGTGCACCGCGTGCGCGAAGTAAAGGTTCACCATCTCCGAGATGAAGTCGGCGCAGTTGGTCTTTTTCAGGTGGTATAGATGCTTGTTCGGGTCGGCATTGATCACCGCGATGAAACGCTCATCCTGCTCGGCCGTGGTGTCGAGCGAGTAGCCCCAAACGCGGCGATTGAACGTGACGCCGGCAGACTCCCACCACTCTTCGAGCGGACCTCCGTGGCCGGTCATGTCGCCTTCCTGCCCATCCGGAACAATCGTGTTCAGGTAGCGTCGGCGATACTGCTGGCGAGCCTGCCAGGCGCTCTCGGCGGTCACATACGTCTGCACTTGCTCGCCCGGCGCGGCGGCGTACAGAAACTCGCTGACCGGCGAGGCCAGCCAATCGTACTGACCGATGCGATGGTAGCGCGCCAGAACGACGCCCTGCGGTTCGTCGGAGCGGCACATGCGAAGCTTCAGCGGGCCATCCGCGCAAACGCGGCTGAGATAGATCGCGGTATGCCCAAGCGGCATCATGGTGCCGAAGTTGCCGAACGGCTCCCCGACAAAGACCGCCAGCTCCGCCTGCATGGAGCGAGGAGCGGTGACAAGCAGCAACAGGGCGGCCGCGAGAGCCAGAAATGTGAAGCGCGGCTTCATGGGTGCAAGGTCTATTATGCCGAGTTTCGTGGTCGCCCTTACCGGTTATCGGTAACCCTGAGGCTGGTTACGTCGTTGCAAACGGGCTCCGCATCCAACGCACCATGAAGCTGGCCGAGCGGCTGTGGTGGCAGGACGGGGTGATCTATCAGGTTTACCCACGATCGTTTCAGGACACAAACAGCGATGGCGTAGGCGATCTGCCGGGAATTGCGTCGCGGCTGGATTATCTAGTCGAATTGGGTGTGGCCGCGATCTGGATTTCGCCGTTCTACCCGTCGCCCATGGCGGACTTCGGCTATGACGTGGCGGACTACACGGGCGTCGACCCGATCTTCGGCACGATGGCGGATTTCGACCGTCTGATCGATACCGCGCACGCGAAGGGTTTGCGGCTGATTGTGGACTTTGTCCCGAACCACACCTCGGACCAGCACCCGTGGTTTTTGGAGAGCCGCGGTTCGCGCGAGAACTCGAAGCGCGACTGGTATCTCTGGCGCGACCCGGCGCCGGGCGGCGGCGTGCCGAACAACTGGATGAGCCAGTTTGGCGGGTCGGCGTGGGAGTGGGACCAGACGACCGGGCAGTATTACCTCCATTCCTTTCTGAAGGAGCAGCCCGACCTGAACTGGCGCAACCCGGCGGTGAAAGCGGCGATCTTTGCGGCGATGCGCTTTTGGCTCGACAAGGGCGTCGATGGATTTCGGATGGATGTGCTCTGGCTGCTGGTCAAAGACGACCAGTTCCGGTCGAACCCGGAGAACAAGGACTGGACGCCGGGGTCCAACAGCTATGGCAGCGTGGATCCGATCTACACCAGCGACCGGCCGGAGACGCACGCCCTTGTGCGCGAAATGCGGCAGGTGCTGGATGCGTATTCGGAGCGGGTGTTGATCGGCGAGATTTATCTTCCGCTGACGAAGCTGGTGACCTACTACGGTCCGGATCCGAACGTGGCGGATGAACGCGGCGCGGACCTGCCGTTCAACTTTCACCTGATCCAGACGGCGTGGGACGCGGGGGAAATTGCTGGTCTGATCCAGCAGTACGAATCGCTGCTGCCACCAGGAGCATGGCCAAACTGGGTGCTGGGCAACCATGACCAGCCGCGGCTGCGGACGCGCGTGGGCGCCGGGCAGGAGCGCGTGGCGGCGATGCTGCTGCTGACGCTGCGCGGAACGCCGACGGTGTACTACGGTGACGAGCTGGGCATGCCGGACGCGGAGATTGCGCCCGACCAGGTACGGGATCCGGCCGAAAAGCGGCAGCCGGGGATCGGCATGGGGCGCGACCCCGAGCGCTCGCCCATGGTGTGGAACGCGTCGGCGGGCGCGGGCTTTACCACCGGCCGGCCGTGGCTCCCGCTGGTGCCGGACCACGCCGCGTTGAGTGTCGCGACGGAGGCGGCCGAAGAGCGTTCGGTGCTGGCGCTGTATCGCCGGCTGCTGGCGCTGCGGCGCGAGCACGAGGCGCTGCACGCGGGCGCGGTGAGCGACGTCGCGGCCGAGGGCGGCGTGCTGCGCTACGTACGGACGGCTGCCGACGGGAAGCGACTGCAGGTGCTGCTGAACCTGACGGGGGAACATGCCACAGCGCAGGCCGGGCGCGGCCGCGTTTTGCTGACTACGCTGATGGACGGCGCGGGCGGCGCCGTGGATGGGCCAATGGTGCTCGAAGGCGGTGAGGGTGTGCTTCTGGAAGTGGGGAACTAGCCACGACTAGTCGGATGACGAGCGGCGGATGCGGGTCTTTGTTTTCGCGGACCAGCCGAAAGAATTCTTGCTGAATCGGCCGGCGTTCTCGGGGTTCCAGGCGAGCGAAAGGCCGACGTGGCTCGTGTGGGGCAGGAGTTCGCAGAAGACGAGGTCGCGGGTACGCCGGTGGCGAACGCCCGAAGGCCAGGTGAAGCCGACGTCGTTTGCCCGAGGTCAGCGCCTCCATCTGCGCGGGAGCCTGCATCTCCGAAGCGACAAGCGGATCGGGTTTCCCGGAGGCTGATTGCCTGAAAGAACGGTGAAACCCACCGACCACGGATTCGGTCTACTCTTAAGGGGAACGACACGCCCATCCCATCCGCCGTCGGAGCCCGCCATGTGGATCGTCAAAATTGCCCTGACCCGCCCATACACGTTTATTGTGCTGGCGATCCTTATCCTGATTGTCGCGCCGGTAATGATTTTGCAGACGCCGACAGACATCTTCCCGAACATCAATATTCCGGTCGTTTCGGTGGCGTGGCAGTACACGGGGCTCGACCCCGAGCAGCTGGAAGGCCGGCTGACGACACCGTACGAGAAGGCGCTGACCGTGCTGGTGGACAACGTCCAGCACATTGAATCGACCACGATTGCCGGGCAGGTGGTGGTGAAGATTTACCTGCAGCCGGGGGCGAGTCTGGATACGGCCAATGCGCAGGTAAGCGCGGCCTCGGAGTTTCAGCTGCGACAGCTGCCGCCAGGCATCCTGCCGCCGCAGATCATCAACTTCAGCGCGTCGAGCGTGCCGATTCTGCAGCTCGGCCTGAGCGGCAACGGACTTTCCGAGCAGCAACTGAACGACTTCGGCCTGAACTTCGTGCGGCCGCAGCTGATCACCATTCCCGGCGCCGTCATTCCCAACGTCTACGGCGGCAAGCAGCGCTCGATCATGATCAACATGGATCCGAAGCAGCTGCAGGCCAAGGGGCTGTCGCCGACCGACCTGCTGAACGCGATGGCGGCGCAGAACGTGGTGCAGCCAGGCGGCACCGCCAAGATCGGCATGGATGAATACGACATTCACCTGAACTCGTCGCCGCTGACGATCGAGGGGATCAGCAACCTGCCGCTGCGCCAGGTAAATGGCACGACGATCTACGTGCACGACGTGGCGACGGTGTCGGACGGGTCGATTCCGCAGACCAACATCGTGCGGCAGGACGGCAAGCGCGGCGTTCTGGTGACGGTGCTGAAATCCGGCACGGCCTCCACGCTCGATGTGGTCCAGGGGATTCGCGACCTCATCCCGCGCGTTCTGCTGACACTGCCGCCGGCGCTGCGCATCACGCCGATCGGCGACCAGTCCGTGTTTGTGCGCGGGTCGATTCACGGCGTCATTCGCGAGGCCGTGATTGCGGCCGTCCTGACTGGGTTGATGATCCTGCTGTTTCTTGGGTCGTGGCGATCGACCATCATCATCGCGATCTCGATTCCGCTCTCAATCCTGTCGTCGATCATCGTCCTCGGTTTTCTGGGGCAGACCATCAACATCATGACGCTTGGTGGCCTGGCGCTGGCCGTCGGCATCCTGGTCGACGACGCAACGGTCGAGATCGAGAACACCAACCGCTTCCTCGAAGAAGGCCTGCCCATCTACGACGCCATCCTCGCCGGCGCCGCGCAGATCGCCACACCGGCCCTGGTGGCCACGCTGTGTATCTGCATCGTCTTTCTTCCGATGTTTTTCCTCACGGGCGTTTCGCGATATCTATTTGTTCCGCTTGCCGAAGCTGTGGTCTTCGCCATGCTGGCGTCGTACCTGCTTAGCCGAACCCTTGTGCCCACACTTGCCCTGTATCTGCTGAAGCCGATCAACCACGACGCAGTGCCGTCTCACAATGTCTTTGCCCGTTTCCAACGCGCGTTTGAGCGTGTCTTTGAACGTGTTCGCAGCCTGTACCAGGAGCTGCTGGGGCGACTGCTCGATCTTCGTCGCCTGTTTGTTCCGGGTTTTCTTCTTCTGTGCCTCCTGGCTGTGCTCCTCATCCCCTTCCTTGGACAGAACTTCTTTCCCGCAAGCGATACCGGGTCGTTCATCCTCCATCTGCGCGCCAAGAGCGGAACGCGTATTGAAGAGACCGCCAAGCTGTGCGACCTGGTGGAGCAGTCGATCCGGCGGACGGTTCCGGCGGACCAGATGGACAACGTCCTCGACAACATTGGGCTGCCGTACTCGACGCTGAACTTCCAGCACGCAACGTCGGGCCTGATCGGGGCGGGCGACGCCGACATCCTGGTCTCGCTCAAGGAAGACCACGGGCCGACGGCGGATTTTGTGCGTGAGCTGCGGGACAAGCTGCCGCGTGAGTTTCCCGGCACCATCTTCTACTTTTTGCCGTCCGATATTGTGACGCAGATCCTTAACTTCGGCCTGCCCGCACCGATCGATGTGCAAATCGAGGGCTCGGACATAGTGGGTAATCGCAAGGTGCTCAACGCCATTCTGGCCGATATGGAACGCGTGCCCGGATTGACCGATCTGCGCATTCAGCAACCGAATGACTACCCTGTGCTGGACGTGGCGGTGGACCGCACGAAGGCCTCGCAGGGCGGCTACACCGAGCACGACGTGGGCTCGAGCATGCTCAACATTCTGAGCGGAAGCACGCAGCTTTCGCCGATGTTTTACCTGAACCCGCGCAACGGCGTGGCGTACAACATCGTGGCGCAAAGCCCGCAGTACGATATCCAGTCCCTGAACGATCTGCTGAATATTCCCATTACCTCGCCGACGGCGCAGCGGCCGGAGATCCTGGCCGATGTCGCGGACATCGAGCGCAGCCATGAGCTCCAGGTGGTCACGCATTACAACGTGCGCCGCACGCTGGATATTTACGGCAACGTGCAGGATCGGGATCTGGGCGCGGTCGCACGGCAGATCTCGAAGATCAGTAAGGCGCATCAGAAAGATCTGCCGCGCGGCAGCTTTATTCGCGTGCGTGGACAGATCGAAACGATGCAGAGCTCGTATTTCGGCCTTCTGGCCGGGCTTGCCTTTGCGATCGTGTTGGTTTACCTGCTGATTGTGGTCAACTTCCAGTCGTGGCTCGACCCGTTCATCATCATCACGGCGTTGCCGGCGGCGCTGGCGGGCATCATTGTGTTTCTGTTTCTCACGCGCACGACGCTCAGCGTTCCCGCGCTGATGGGCGCGATTATGTGCATGGGCGTTGCGACGGCGAATAGCATCCTGGTCGTTTCCTTTGCGAAGGAGCGTCTGCTGGAACATGGCGATGCAATCATGGCGGCGATGGAGTCCGGATCGACGCGCTTCCGGCCGGTGATCATGACGGCGCTGGCGATGATCATCGGCATGATCCCGATGGCGCTCGGCGCCGGCGAAGGCGGGGAGCAAAACGCTCCGCTGGGCCGCGCCGTCATCGGCGGTCTGTGCTGCGCGACGGTGGCGACCCTGATCTTTGTGCCATCCGTCTTCGCCCTGCTGCATGGACGGCGAGCGTCGACCGAGCGCGCGGAGGTGGAGGCGCCAACCGAACAGCATGTAACGAGTGGGGTATAACGCGTGGCAACGGACCAGACGACCGACCAGAGGAGCAGCATGGCCACACAGCACAATGAGGAGACCCCGGGCAACCCGGCGCCGCCGCCGACGCCCGAGCAGGCGACCCGCCGCGGCCTGCCGGCAGGCGTCTGGCTGGCGCTGGCCGTGATCGCCCTTCTGCTGCTGGCGGGTATCCTCATCCGGCTGTTGGAGCGCTCGCACGCCGAGCACACGCTGGCCACGCACACCGACGAAGCCTCCGTGCTGACCGTCTCCGTGACCCACCCGGTTGCCTCTCGCCTGGCGTCCGAGATCGCTCTGCCCGGCAGCGTGCAAGCGTTCACCGACACGCCCATCTACGCCCGCACCAGCGGGTATCTACGCCGGTGGTACTTCGACATCGGCGCGCGTGTGCGCAAGGGGCAGATGCTGGCGCAGATCGAGTCTCCCGAGGTCGACCAGCAGCTCGAGCAGGCGCAGGCCAACCTGAAAAGCGCGCAGGCGAATCTGGATCTTGCGAACACCACCAGGACACGCTACGTGGATCTGCTGAAGTCGAACTCCGTCTCCAAGCAGGAGACCGACCAGGCCGTGAGCGGCGCCGCGGCGCAGCAGGCGGGTGTGGATGCGGCGTTGGCCAACGTGCGCCGGCTCCAGCAGCTGCAGGGCTTTGAAGGCGTGATTGCGCCCTTTGACGGCATCGTTACGGCGCGCAACACCGACATCGGAGCGCTGATCGACGCGGGCTCCGCCGGATCGACGCCCAAGGAGCTCTTCCATATGGCTGCCATCGGCACCATGCGCGTTTATGTGCCAGTCCCCGAGGTCTACGCCTCCGACATCACCGACGGCGCGAAGGCGTATCTGACGCTCGATGCGTATCCGGGCCGGCGTTTTGACGGAACCATCGCGCGCAACGCGAATGCGATCGATCCCGTCACGCGTACCCTCAACGTGGAAGTCGACGTTCCGAACCCGAAGGGCGAGCTGCTGCCCGGCGCCTACGTCTTCGTGCACTTCCGCATCTCCAGCTCGCACACGCAGACCCTCACGGTTCCCTCGAACACGCTGCTGTTCCGCAGCGAGGGGCTGCGTGTCGGCGTTGTGCGCAACGGCCGTGTGCACCTCCAGCCGGTGACGATCGCCAAGGATAACGGCGCGTTCGTCGAGATCGATGCCGGGCTCCAGCCCGACACCAGCATCATCCTCGATCCGTCCGACTCCCTGGCTGAAGGACAGGAGGTCCATGTCGAGCGCACGGTCGCAGCGGCTCCTCCGCAAGGAGCTGGCCAGTGACGCAGCTGCCCATCCGCCGCATCGTTTCGCCGCTCGCGCTGCTTCTGCTGACCGGCTGCATGGTCGGTCCAAAATACGTGAAGCCCGCGGTGCCGACGGCGCCTGCTTTTAAGGAGACGCCGCCGGAGTACAAGGAGGGCGGGAGCGATCAAGGCCAGGGCTGGCACACTGCCCAGCCGGCCGACGCCCTGCCCAAGGGCGCATGGTGGCAGGTCTTTCACGACGATGGCCTGAACGCGCTTGAGCTGCAGATTGAGACAGCAAACCAAAGCCTGCGCGTCGCGGACGCGAACCTGCAAAGGGCAAGGTCGCAGATCCGGGTGAACCGGGCCGACCTGTTTCCGACCGTTGGCGTTGCTCCATTTGCGGGAGGCGAGCGGTACTCCAACAGCCGGCCGTATTTCACGCCGGCGCAGGGCAACACCGGCCTCGGCGACCTTCAGCTGCCGGCCGACGTGAACTGGGAGATCGACCTGTTCGGGCGCATTCGACGCACCATCAATGTGGCGAAGAACGAGGCGCAGGCCACCGAAGCGGATCTCCAGAACACGCTGTTGTCGCTCCAAAGCGAGCTCGCCATGGACTACTTCGAGGCGCGAGCGGCGGATGCCCAGAAGAAGCTGCTGGACGACACGGTGGCGCAGTACCGGGAAGCGCTGCGCGTAACCAACAATCGGTTTGTTGGCGGCGTTGCTCCAAAATCGGACGTGTCGCAGGCGGAGACGCAGCTGCAGGCTGCTCTGGTGCTGGCCTCCGACATCGAGATCAACCGCGCACAATACGAGCACGCGATCGCGGTCCTGGTCGGCCAGCCGCCGGCGTCCTTCTCGCTCCCCCGCGCAGCCCTGAACGCGCGGCCGCCGAGAGTTCCGCCGGGGCTTCCGTCCCAGCTGCTGGAGCGTCGGCCGGATATTGCCGCGGCCGAGCGACGGACGGCGGAGGCGAATGAGCAAATCGGCATTGCGCGCGCGGCGTACTTCCCCACGCTGTCCATCACCGGCCTGGTCGGCTTTGAGGGCACCTCTGCGCTGAATCTCTTCAACGCCGGGAGCTTCATCTACGCTCTGGGACCGACGCTGGGACAGACGTTTTACGATGCTGGCCGGCGCGGTGCGGTTTCGCAGCAGGCGTTTGCGGGCTTCGCCTCCGCGACGGCGAGTTACCGGCAGACCACGCTGACGGCGTACCAGGAGGTTGAGGACAACCTGGTTGCGCTGCGGATTCTGGCGGACGAGGCGAACCAGCAGCATCAGGCGACGGCCGCGGCGCAGGAAGCCGAGCAGATTTTCAATAACCGCTACGTCGGCGGTGTGGACACGTATCTGCAGGTGATCACGGCGCAGACCACGGCGCTGAACAACGAACGCAACGACATCGACATCATGCGCCGGCAGATGGACGCGAGCGTTCTTCTGGTGAAGGCTCTGGGCGGCGGCTGGGATGCGGCGAGTCTGACCCGGTACTAGCAGGGCTCCCGCGAGCTCGTGCCGGTGCCCATCTCGCGAAAGTGCCGGCGAATAAAGAAATCGATTGTGTCTCGCGGCCCCGGCGTGGTGTGATCTTCTGACAGCGCCAGCAATGCACTGGCGCGGAATCAGGAGCGTCGCCCATGAACTTTCACGTCTCCCGCAATGGCCAGGTGTATGGCCCGTACACCCTCGCCGACCTGCAGCGTTACGTGCAGTCCGGCAACGTGCTTCTGACGGACCTCGCCAAGAGCGAGGACATGTCGGAGTGGCTGCCGGTCTCGCAGGTACTGGCCAGTTCCGGTGGCGCCGCGACCCCTGGCGCTTCGCCGGCCTACACCGATCCCGCTGGCACGCCCGCGCCGCCGGCGTACCCCGCCTATGGCGGTGCGGTCAGCGGCGCGGCGGATCCGCCCAATCTTTCCTGGGTGCTGGTTCTCGTGCTCAGCATCATTACGTGCGGGCTGTTCAGCTTTATCTGGGATTTTGTCCAATCTGCCTGGATGCGCCGCGTGCAGCCGACGTCCACGGCGTTGTTTCTCTACATCGGCGCCTTCGTTGCCGAGCTGCTGAATGCGAGCTTTTCGTTCGGCAGCTTGATGGCCATGCACGCAGGAATGGGCTTCCGGCATCGGAGTCCGTTAGGCAGCCTGATGGGGCTGCTGGCGTTTGCGCTGCTGATTGCGGCGAGGTTTTCTATGCGGGCTTCGCTTGAGGACTTCTACAACCGCGTGGACCCGATAGGCCTTCGGCTTGGGCCGGTGATGACCTTCTTCTTCGGCGACCTGTACTTCCAGTACCACTTCAACCGCATCAACGACATCAAGCGCGGAATACGCTATCGTGGGTAGATTGTCTAGACTGGTTGCCGCCTCGCTGAGGCGACCTCGGTATTTCGGTGTGCCCGCGCTTTGTGTAGCGGCGATTGCCGCGGCCATCTGTCTACTGTTGCTGCCACCCTCGCGTTACAGCTTTTATCCGCGATGCCCGGTGCACGCCTTGACCGGGCTACTGTGTCCTGGCTGCGGTGGAACGCGGGCCGTTGCGGCGCTGCTGCGCGGCCATGTGGGCGAGGCGCTCGGCTGGAACGCCCTGGTCGCGCTCGCCGGGATGCTGGCGATTCCCGCGTGTGCCCTGTGGGCGCTGGCGACGCGGGTGTGGCCGGAGCGGATCTCGCGGGCGGCTCTCCAGCGGTGGGAACAGCCGTTCGCGATTGCTGCGCTGGCGATTGCCGTCGCGTTCACGTTGTGGCGCAACCTTACGTAAGTGGACCCCCCCGGTACGTGCGCGAGCCCCGAAAGGCTTCTCCGGGGCTCGGTCTCGCGGGAAGTGCGGGCGCAGGTTAGACCGTGACGGCTTCCTTCTCCGGGGTGACGACCGAAGCGGACTTCGTGGCGTCGCTGGATCCGGGCTTGCGGATATCGATGCCGCCCTTGAAGAAGGCGCCATCCTCGATGGAGATGCGCGCGGCGATCACGTCGCCGGTGAGCGAGCCTTCCGAGCGGATGTCGACGCGATCGGAGGCTTGGCAGTTGCCGCGCACCTTGCCGAGCACGACCACTTCGCGGGCGACGATGTTCGCGGCGACCTGGCCGTTGCGGCCGACGGTGACGCGGTTACCGGGCAGGTTGATGGCGCCCTCAACCTTGCCGTCGATATAGAGCGACTCCGAGCCAGTCAGCTCACCCTTGACGATGAGCGACTTGCCGATGGTGGCCTGTTCGCCGGTGGGGACGGGAGCGGCAGCCCCTGCAGGCGCTGCGGCAGGGCGCGGCGTCGCGGCCGGCTCAAAGGTGCTGGCAGGCGTCGCGGGACGTGCCGGCTCTGGCGTTGCGGGGGTGCTGCCTGGCTGGTTCGGTTTCCACATAGCGGATGGGTTTTCCTTTCCTGATCCTGAAAAATCGTTGGGGGAGAACGCGCTCAAGGGGCGATCGGCTCCCGTTTCCTCTTCCACCACCATACTACCGGGCACAGAGTGCAACCGAACGGTGCGGGAAAGATTGCGCTGTGTATTTCAAAGGGAAATACCCGGATGCGCCGGGTACCGAAGTTCTGCCCAGGAAGTGGGCAGAATTGACCGATGCCGCGAAAGTTGCAGGGCAATTGCCCGAGCGGGTCTCGCGGCGGGTGCAGCGGACGGGCTACGATCCTGTACGCGAGGCTGGATGGCTTCGCTGGAGGCGCCATGCGGGTGAGGGTTCGGGCCGGGGTCGCGGCTGTGCTGTTGGGGTTGCTGGGGTCCGCGTGGGCTGCCGCAGCTGGGCCGAAGGTGCACACGGTCGCATTGGGGGCCGCGCGCAAGGCGCCGTA
Organism: uncultured Acidobacteriaceae bacterium; assembly: GCA_964243475.1. Lineage (GTDB taxonomy): Bacteria > Acidobacteriota > Terriglobia > Terriglobales > Acidobacteriaceae > Edaphobacter. The sequence continues at coordinate 15,426 of CAXTEU010000018.1, forward strand.
CACACCGGCGGAGGCGACGGCGGAGACGAAGTCGGAGGAGAGCTCGACCCTGAAGGTGCGGCCGCTGATCGTGGATGGGCGGCAGAAGGAGTGGACGACCGGCGACGCGCACGACGTGACGGACCGGAGCTTTGTGGTGCGGCGCGCGCTGCACATCAACGACACGCTGCCGGGCGATGGCGCGACGCACTGGGTTTGGCAACCGGGGCCCTGGCTGATGGTGGATCGGGTCTCGGGGCATGTCACAGCGCTGCACTTGCCGGACTTCGACGCGGAGGTTTCGGAGGTGGTGTGGTTTCGGGACTACGCGGCCTACTGCGGCGTGAGCTCGACGGCGAAGGGCGGTCTGGTGGCAGTGGTATCGCAGCTGGGCGCGCGCAAGCCGGTGACCGTGAAGCCGCTGGCGAAGTGGCCGATACCCGACCATGAGGGAGCGGCGTGCGCGGCGGCGAAATGGCAGCGGCTACCCATGCGGGCGACGCTGGGGATGGCGGGCGGGCCGCCGATGACGATCGATGTGATGGGGTCGAGCTCGCTGGTGGAAGAGGGGGACAATGACGAGGACTAGACCCCTCAGCGCGGACCTCGGTGCTGCGATGATCTGCCGGCTTGCGGCGTAGCATGAGGCTATGTCTGCGTCTGCTGCCCGTGATCTGGGAAGTCCTGCTGCTCTGATTCCTGCTGCTCTTCCGTTTGCTGATCTGCTGCGCGAGGCCGAGATGGCGCATGGTCATTTGTGCGCGGGGCAGATTCTGGGTGTTCGGATGGCGATGCTGGCGTGCAAGCGGCTGGGCATCGAGGAGCCGCGAGGCAGAGATCGCAAGCGGCTGGTGACGGTGGTGGAGATCGACCGGTGCGCAACGGATGCGATCGGCGTGGTGACCGGGTGTCGCGTGGGGAAGCGGGCCCTGAAGCTGCGGGACTGGGGCAAGATGGCGGCGACGTTTGTGGATCTCGCCCTGCCGATCGGTGAGGACAGCTACAAGGGGCTTCGAGTGGCGGCGCGAGAAAGCTCGAAGGAGCGAGCGCGCGAGCTGTTCCCGGAGATCGAGAACAAGAATGCGCAGCAGATGCATGCGTACCGTGAGATGCCGGACGGGGAGCTGTTCACCGAGGAGTGGGTGAAGGTGCGGTTGCCGCGGAGTGAGTTTCCGGGGTTCAAAGGCGAGCGAATCACCTGCGCCGTGTGTGGGGAGGGGATCAACTACGACCGGTTTACGGAGCGCGCGGGTGGGGCTCTTTGCCGCGGATGCGCGGAGCCGGAGGCTCGGTACTACCAGCCGTTGGCTATGGAGGACAGCGGGGCCGACGATGGTTCGCCGGCCCCGGAACGTCGTTGATTTCTGATTGAGCTCTGAGGTTGCGCTCAGAGCTCGGACGGGTTAGCGCCAGCCGCCGCCAAACGGAACGGCCTGGGGCGGATAGCCGTTGAAGTCGCGGTGATAATGCCAATCCTCGTGGCGCAACCAGGCGTCGCGGCGGGCCTGCTCGCGTTCCCAGCGGAGGTGGTCGTAGTACCTGCGACCGGGTCCATACGCAGGGCGATACGCGTAGCCGAAGGCGGGAGCGCCGATCCGGACGCCGACGGCGAACTGCTGGGCCTCGGCCTTAGGGGCGGCGACGAAGAGTGCGCCGAGCAAAACTGCGGCTGTGGTTGCCTGAAGGAAGACTCGCTGCACGATCTTGATTGTCATCGCCGATCTCCTGTAACTACAAACAGATAGACACGTGGTTGGAGGTCCGGTTGCGCGCAACGTTGGGGCGGAAGGCGGGTTCGTGGTGGCGCAACTCCCCTCCTGCACCCCCTCACTCCAAGGAGGACGGGGTATGTACAACAAGGTTGATGAGTGAAGGTCGAGCCGGGAGCACGGACGCTGCCGTAACGAATCTGTTTCGTACACGGAACCTGCTGACATCCCGCCACGCTGAACACCCGCCGTGTGTTCAGCGTCACGGCGCGGCAGGGGCTTCAGGCCGCGGCGTCTGCCTTTTCCCGCGCCGTTGCGCTCGTTCGTGGCTCCCTCGCAATCATCGTTCGAGCCCCATCCGCCAGCCTTGACGTGCACCCGAACCGGCGAGTATCGTGAAACCCGCCACGCACGCGAAACGCAGCACACCCCCGGAGGTTTGGGACATGACCAGCCCTCTCAGCAGAGTCGTCGGAGCAGTTTCGGCCAGCTTTCTCCTCAGTCTCACCGCACGCGCCCAGACCTTTACGGCGGACTTCTCCCAATGGACCTCCGGCCCGCTGCTCAAGGACAAGATCGGCGTCTACCAGACGCCCCTCAAAACGCAGCAGACCATCGAAAGCGCCTCACGTTTCCTGCGCGAAGCGGAGGTCCAGGACATCCGCTACGAGATCGGCATCGGCAAGCCCGGCGCTCTCGCCTACGACCAGGTCTCCGGAACCGCTACCGACCTGCGCTACAACTTCTCGTCGATCGACGGTCTTGTGCACAGCTGGAAGCTCGCCGGCACGCATCCCCTCTTCGCCTTCACCTACGATCCCCTTCCGCTTCAGCCCAACGCCTCCGCCAACGCCTGGGAAGACATTCCCGACAGCCTGCCAGCGTGGTCGAGCGTCAACACGGCCTATTCGAGCCATTTGCTGCAACACCAGCACATCCCCGGCATTTTTTACGAGCAGTGGAACGAGCCCGATCTCCCCAACGGCAACGGCGGCAAAGTCTTCTTCAATGGCGATGCCACCAGCTACGGACAGGTTTTCCAGTACGGCCTTCCGGGCATCCGCGGAGGAGACCCCGACGCTCCCGTGGGTGGCCCCGCGGCCGCTTACGATCTGTCTTACCTCGACAGCATCTGGCCACAGCACCCCGACTTCGTCTCCATCCACGCTTACGCGAACTACAAGGCGCAGCTGGATAACCTGCGCGGCCACAACGGCGACGTCGTCTTCACCCCAACTGAGCCCATGTTCCTCACGGAGTACAACTCCTACACCACCTTCGGCAAAAATCAGCCGGTCAGCCTTCACCCCGCTGCGGCCAGCTTCTTCGCCGACGTCAACGGCATGCTCAGCATCTCGGACGCGGTCAAGGTCTACTGGGCGCAGTGGGTCGACGACTCGCTCGGCATGCTCACCGACGACCTGCACAAGAAGGCGCTTTACAACGCCTACGACATCTACCAGGCCATGATGCCCGTCGACCGCTCGCCAGTGACGCCGGCGGTGGCCAACAACGTCGGCGCCATCGCCAGCTCCGACCCGCATACCGCCGGCATGGTGCTCTACAACACCGGAACGACGGATGCCGCCACCACCATCAACCTCAATCATCTTCCCTTCGCGAGCGGCCTCGCCGAGCTTTACCTGATTGACCAGAAACACGCCAGCTACCTCGACGGCGCGCCGGAAAACCTCGCCATCTCGAAACGGTGGTCGATCACCGGCAACAGTACCTCACAGAGCATCACCGTCAAAGCCCAAAGCGTCGCCTTCATCAAGGTCAGCGATGGCGTTCGCAAGTCGCTGCTCGCTGAAGATCGCCTCGGCACCCGCGTCCGGACCGAGTACGACTTTTTCAATCGCATCTTCAGTTTTGAAGACGATTCGTTCGCCGATCTCGACCCACGCACGTCGATTGCGCGCCTGGGCATGGCGACGACGACCAGCACCAGCAATTTCGGCGTCGTCGCCACCGGCGGCGTGTACGACAACCCTGTCCACCGCTTCACCGTATCTGTAACCAAACAGGGTCCATTTTCAAAGAACGACAATAACAGTCTCTTTGGCCTTCGCCTCGACTTCCAATCCATCAACGGCACGTATACCCGCAGCGTCCTCTTCCACAACGGCTTGTACGACCCGACTCGTACCTCGTCGTTTCCTTGGGGAGAAGCGACCGCCGTGCCCGACCAGGCTATTCTCGAACCCGGCATGAACACCGGCCAGACCTTCACGGTGGATCTTGCCCAGCTTGCCCCGCCTGACTGGAACCACAAGCGCGTCATCATCTCGCCGGTGATGCAGAACGCCGGCTACGGCTCCTACGCTCGCATGATCCTGCGTCCCGTGCCGCTGCGCCGCTTCGGCCTCACGCACGGCACACTTGTGGAGATCAACCCCGCAGTATCCACCGCACCCGTGGCAGAAACACCCGAGAGTTCGGTCGACCTGTCCCGCATCAGCAATCCGCTGCCACAGCCGTTTTACGTTACTCCAAGCCAGGGCGAAGTCGATCAGCGCATCACCGGCCTTGATCCCAATCGAACCTACAACCTGCGCCTGCACTTCGCCGATCCGCAGACCGCCCAACCCGGCCAGCGCCGCTTCCATGTTCTGCTAAACGGAACGTTTGCGCTCGAAGATTTTGACATCGCCGCCGAAGCCGGCGAGGCAAACCGTGCCGTGGTCCAGCAGGTGACCGCCGCGGCCGACTCGACCGGCGCCATCCGCTTGCAAGTCCAGAGCGGAGCCGCGGGAACACCCCTTCTCAGCGGCATCGATGTCTTCTGAACCATAATCCGTTTGAGCAGCCAGCGAGGCCTGAACCGGGTGAGTCACCGCACAGCCACCCAGAGCGCATCCAGGCTCAAGCCCGGCCGGAAAACTCGCCCGTCTCCGTCGTCACCCGCACCACTTCGCCTTCTTTGATGAAAAGCGGCACCCGCAGCTCCAGCCCTGTTTCAAGCGTCGCGACTTTCGTTACACTCCCACTCGACGAATCGCCGCGCACGCCAGGTTCGGTCTGCTTCACCTGGAGATCCACGAAGATCGGCAGCATCAGACCGATCGGATTGCCGTTGTACTTGTGCAGCTGCAGCAGTGTCCCTTCCTTCAGGAAGTCCAGTGCGTTGCCGGTCATCTCGTCGGTCAGCGTGTGCGTCTCGAAGCTTTCCTGATCCAGAAAGTGCGACCCACCGCTGTCGCTGTACAGGTAGCTCGCCGGAACCAGTTCCAGATCCGGCTCCGGAAACTTGTCCTGAGCCTTGAAGGTCTTCTCAAACACGGCCTGCGTCAGCAGGTTCCGCATTTTCAACCGCACCAGGGTCTGCCCGCCCCGCGCCGTGGGAGTGCTGATGTCCGAGTCCAAACAGAGATACGGCACATTCTCCATCTCAAACACGCTCTTCCGCTTGATGTGAATCGCTTCCAGAAGCACAGCCATCGATCAGCTCCTTCAACCACAAACTCCCTGCAAATGACCCGCAGCTCTCGTCCAGCATAACCGCCTGTCGCTACGCCGGCGGTCGCGCCTCGTTGAATCGAAGTGCGCCTGCAACGCGTCCGACTCAGGGATGCCGTTCCCATGCTGCCGATCACGGTGTCCGGGAACTGCATCCAAGCCCGCAGAAGCAGTAAGAGAACAGAGGATTCGCTCGCCATGGCAAAGTTCGCACTCTACGGAGAACTGACCGCAAAACCCGGAAAAGAAGCAGACCTGGAAGCGTTCCTGAAACAGGGCGCGGAGATGTCCAAGGCGGAACCCGGAACACTTCACTGGTACGCCATCAAGGAAGATCGACCCGGTGTCTACGGCATCTTCGATACCTTCGACACGGAAGCCGCCAGAGATGCGCACTTGAACGGCGACATTGCCAAAGCGCTGATGGCCAACGCGGACACGCTCCTGGCCGAGCCGCCTAAGATCCGCAAGATCGCCCTGATTGCCGAGAAGGGCTGATTACAACCCTCGACGCAGCGGGCGCTTTTGTCTCGCGGTTAGAGGTCGAGGTACCGCAGCGCAGCTTCGGCCGCATGGAATCCGGCCATCCCGTGCACACCTCCGCCCGGCGGCGTCGAAGAGGACGCGAGGAACCATCCAGGCACACTCGTCTCGTACAAGCGTGGGGTTGGCCGCATGACCAGCTGCAGGGGTGACATCGCTCCGCCGCTCAAATCGCCGCCCACCAGGTTCGGGTTCCAGACTTCCAACGCGTCGCAACCCCAAACCCGTCGCGCCAACACGCACTCACAAAAACCAGGCGCAAACCGCTCCATCTGTCGCTCAATCCGCTCGAGCGCGCTTGCGGACCAGCCATTTGGCACGTGGCAATACCCCCATGCAACATGCTGGCCAGCCGGGGTGCGCGTCGGGTCACACACACTCGGTTGCGTTACCAACACAAACGGTCGATCGTCCACGGCTCCTGCGAACGGCGCCCGCTCGCTTCGCGCAATCTCCTCCATGCTGCCGCCCACGTGCACCGTCCCGGCAACGCGGCATGCCGGCGCTGTCCAGGGGATCGGCTCGCGCAGCGCCCAATCCACCTTGAAACTGCCTGGCCCATACTCGTAGCGCTCGAGCAGGCGTCGGTTGCCCGACTGCATGGCTCCACCCGCGATGCCAACGAGCGCCCGCGGCGAGAGATCACACAGCACGGCATCCGCTTCCGGCACATCCGCCATCCGCTCCACGCGCACTCCGGTCCGGATCCCTCCGCCAAGGCTTTCGAGATAACGCGCAAGAGCTTGTGTGATCGATCCGCCGCCACCCTGCGCGACCGGCCAGCCGCCGGAACCGGTGTGCCAAGCATGCGCCCCGATACCCAGCACGAGGCCGAAGGCACCGCTGACCGGACTTTCGAGCGGCCGCACCGAGTGACCCGCGAGCCCGGCAAACAGAGCCCGTGCACGCTCCCCGCGGAAAAGCGTCCTGGCCAGAACGACCGCCGGCAGCACCGCTCGGGCGCCGAACTGGGCCAGCAGCACCGGGTGTCGTGGCACATGCACGACCGGCCCCAGAAGATCCTCGATCAGCTTCGGCCAGGCATCCGCTAACGGCCCGAACAGCTTTGCCCAAGCAGCGCCATCCTCCGCCCCCAGTTCGTCGGCCATGTGCCGGACGTCGTGACGCAGCGCCACGGCAGTTCCGTCATCCAGAGGATGCGCCAACGCAATCTCAGGCTGAATCCATCGCAGGCCAAACTGCTCGAGCGGCATCGACCGGAACACCGGCGAAGCGACGCCCATGGGATACACACTGGACCCAACGTCGTGGCGGAAACCCGGCAGCGTCAACTCTTCCGTTCGCGCTCCGCCGCCGATCGCGTCACTGGCCTCGAGCACCACCACCTGGACCCCTGACCGTGCGAGCACGCACGCCGCAGCCAGCCCGTTTGGCCCGGCACCGATCACCACCGCACGCTTGCCGCCCTTCCCCATGTGCGTACCCTCCTGCAATAGGATGCGACGGCGGGCGACGGGCGAAGACCCAGCTCAGGCTCCGAGGAGTGGGCGCGCGCCGCCGAGCTCCGCCCGGACGCGATTCATCGTGTCGAGGTAGAACTGCAGGTTGTGCACCGAGTTCAGCATGGCGCCCAGCGGCTCACCCGCCACGAAGAGATGCCGCAGGTAGGCCCGCGAGTAGCGCCGACAGACCAGGCAGCCGCATCCGGCGTCGATCGGCTGATTGTCTTCCGCGTAGTCGAGGCGCTTGATGTTCATGCGGATCACGCCGGGGTAGGTCGCGGTGGCGCCCGCGGCGGCGTCCTCGCCCCGCTCCGCCGTGCGGAAGACTAGCCCGTGCCGCCCTGCACGCGTCGGCAGCACGCAGTCCATCATGTCGACACCCATGCGCGCGTACTCGGCGATCTCATCCGGGTAGCCGACCCCCATGACATAGCGGGGCTTGTCGGCCGGCAGCCACTCCAGCGTGCGGACGATCATCTCCCGCGTGACCTCGCGTGGCTCGCCGACGGCCAGGCCGCCGATCGCGTAGCCTGGAAAGCCGATCTCGACCATCTGCTCGGCACTTTCGCGCCGGAGGTCCGGGTACATGCCGCCCTGCACGATGCCGAAGAGCCGCTGCGTTTCGCCGGCGAACTTCCCGGCGTCGTATCCTCGCCGCGCGTCTCCGGCCACCGGCGCGGCCCACGGAACCTCGTGCTTGTGCGCTTCGAAGTACCCTTTCGAACGTTGTGCCCACGCATGGGTCAGGCCCATGCTGTCGCGCGTGCGCTCCCAGGTTGCCGGCGTTTCCACGCATTCGTCGAAGGCCATGACGACGTCCGCACCGAGCGCAATTTGCACGGCCATGGAGTGTTCCGGAGAGAAGAAGTGTTTCGAGCCATCGAGATGCGACCGGAACTCGACGCCATCGGCGGTGACCTTCCGCAGCTTGGCAAGCGAAAACACCTGAAATCCGCCGGAGTCCGTCAGCATCGGGCGATCCCAGCTCATGAGCCGATGCACGCCGCCCAGGCGCTGGATGCGCTCGTGCCCGGGCCGGAGGTAGAGGTGGTAGGTGTTGGCCAGAACGATGCCTGCGCCGCCACCGCTGGCGCCGAGCTGCTCGAGCACGCCCTGCTCGACGGTTTTGACCGTGGCGGCCGTGCCGACCGGCATAAAGACCGGCGTGTCCACGACGCCGTGCGGCAGCCGCAACCGGCCACGTCGTCCGCCTGTTGCAGCCGCCTCGCCCCTCTCGAAATCAACACGCATCGACGACTCTGATTCTAAGCGCCAGGGCGGACAGGCCAGCTTGTTGTGTCCCTCGCGCGCGCCGACCGGATCGCAGCGTCGCGGAAGCGCTGCTCCCGCGCCAAAACGATCTTTCAAGAAATTTCTTCAAAAAGTATGAGGCATCGGCTTACACTTCTACGCTATCAAGGTAGACGTCAGGTAGTGTGAAGCACGGCGGGCCAACCGCGCAGGTTTCTCGACCTGTGGGAACGAGGCTCCCGTAGACGTTAACACCGATCGAATGCTGTTTTCGATCGTCGCAGGGCCGTTTTTCGGCTCAGGAGCTTTTCTCATGAAACACCGTATGCCTCGCTGCACCGCTGCCACCCTCGCCATGGTCTGTGCCTCGCTCGCTCCCTCCGCGCTGGCTGCGGATAAGCCGTCCACCGGCGTGATTGCCGCGCTTGAAAAGAAGTATGTTGTGACCGAGACCACAGCCGATTTTGCGCAGATTACGAAAGACGGCACCACCATGAGTATGAAAACTCCCGGGGTTTACAGCTACCCCACTTCGCTGATGATGAAGCCGGACAACAAGGTCGTTGACGGCAAGGTGCAGGCGCCCGGGACACTGGGCAAGTACACCCTGGTAAAGATGGGCGCGCATGTTCTCCAGACCGGCGACAAGGTGTACGTGACCAAGATTGAAAGCAAGAGTGAGATGACGGGCGATCTGCTGAAGTTCTCGCTGCTTACCGTTGAGCAGCTGGATGTGAGCGGCACCGAGGGGAAGAAGAAGTTTGACGCCACGGTCTCGTTCAAGTTCAAGAAGGGGTATCTGGACGAGACTCCGCCCGATCAGGTGGAGCAGGTGGTTGAGTCTGTGCTGGCCCCCGACACCGGCGACCAGGGCGGCGGCGAGCAGCAACAGGCAGCGGCTCCGCAGCAGGCGCAACATCCCGCCGCAGCCGCCGCACCAGCACCGGCCGCGGCTGCAGCTGCACCTGCGGGTCCGCCGCCCACCATCAGCATGGGCGAGTCATCCACCGAGGTGCTGCAGGCGATGGGCATGCCGCTCCAGATGATCGACCTCGGCAAGAAGAAGACTTATGTCTACAAGAACATGAAGATCGTTTTTATGAATGACAAGGTGAGTGACGTTCAGTAGTCCAGCCGTTTTTGAAAGCGCCGGCCACGCCATGCGCGCGGCTCCCAAAGGAGATGTGATGAACCGGATCTGCCACAATCTGCCCACTCGCACCATGCACCAGCTTCGCGCCGTGGCCTTCGTCGCGGTTGCAGCCACTGTCTTGCTGGCGATGCCGGCGAGCCTTGCCGCCCAAACCAAGAAGACGACAACCCCGGCAAAACCCGCGGCCACCAAGCCGGCGGCATCGAGCGTCAGCAAACCAGGCGCGGCTTCGAGCGCCAGCAAACCAGGCGGGCCAACAGCCCACCCTACTGGAGGAGCGACCAGCGGGGGCGGAAGCAAGCCAAACCCCACCGCCATGAAGCCCGGAACCAGTGTGCGGACTCCGGGTGGCGGCAGCAAGACCATGACCGCGAAGGGCGCTGAAGTGACCAAAAGCTCGACCGGGCGCGTTGAAAGTGTCAAGACCGCCAACGGCAGCGAAGCGAAGTTTGCGTCGAACGGGCACGTAAAAGAGGTACACGACCCGGCCCGGAACATGACCGTTTCCCGCGGCCCCGGCGGCATGCGGCGAACGGAGGTGGAGCGCCCGGACCACTCGCGCCTTGTGGCCGATGGACACGGGCGCGGCTACATCCAGCGGCCCTATGTGTACGGCGGACACCCATACTACAGCCGCGCCTATTACTACAACGGCGGATACTATAACGCGTATTACCGCGGATATTACTACAACGGCGTTTACCTGAACGGGTACATGCCGGCCTACTATTACCCGCCCGTGTACTACGGCTGGGCCTACAATCCGTGGCCCGCGCCGGTGGCCTACTCGTGGGGATGGGGCGGCAATCCGTGGTATGGCTACTACGGCGCCTACTTCGCGCCCTACCCGGTTTATCCCAGCGCCTCCTACTGGCTGGCCGACTACCTGGTCGCAGCCAGCCTCAGCAACGCGTACGCTTCGCTTTCCGTGAGCGCCAGGCTAAACGGTCCCAATGGGCCAACCAGCGCACCGCACCTGGTCTACGCTTCGTATGATCCGGCCACCGGCACAACCTCGCCCACCATGACGAAAGAGGTGAAGGACGCCGTTGCCGAGGAGATCAAGAACGAGCTGGCGTTGCAGAAGACGCAGGGAACGGGCGACAGTACGCCGGCCAGCCTGAAGACTCTGCTGGACGACGGCAAGCCGCACGTCTTTGTGGCGTCCTCCGGCCTGACGGTGACCTCGGCCGGACAGGACTGCGGGCTGACCGACGGCGACGTGCTCTCGCTACCGAGCAAACCCACAGCTGACGCCGCCAACGCGGACCTGACCGTTCTCGCCGGTAAGAAGACTGACTGCCAGAAGGGCAGCACGGTGAGCGTGCCCATGACCGATCTGCAGGAAATGCAGAATCACTTGATGGCCTCGATCGACCAGGGCATGGCGCAGATGAAGGACCATCCCGGGCAGGGCGGCTTGCCCGCGCCTCCCGCAGATGCGGTTGCCGGCACCAAGCAGGCACCGTATGCCGCGGCCGCCCCTGCAGCGGATCCGAATGGCGCCGCCGAACTCGATCAGCAGGCCAAGCAGGGAGCCGAGGTGGAACAGCAGGTGGTGGCCGAGGCCGACACTGCCGACGGTTCCACAGCGACGGCGCAGAACGCTGCTCCGGCGTCGACAGGACCGGGTGCTGCCGGCGCGGCACACCACAGCGGACCGGTCGCCATCGCCCTCGGCCAGACTCCAGCCCAGGTGATCGAGATGAAGGGCCAGCCGACCAATAAAGTCAACTTTCCCAACAAGCAGATTTACATTTACCCCGACATGAAGATCACCTTTGTGAACGGAAAGCTTACCGACGCGCAGTAATTCGAAGACCAGGCACGTGGTGGAAGGAAGCATTCTCCGTCACGTGCCTTTTCGCGTCCAAAAAACCTGGAACCGCACTGCTCGCTGCACGTATTCCATTTCATGCGCCACGCCACCTGCCTCCGCCTTGCACCGTTCGCTCTGTTGTTTCCTCTCGTCGCCGCTGCGCAAAGCAGTGACACGAGCTGGGAGAAGTCGTACGCGCTGAGCGGCCGACCCACGCTCAACCTGGAAGTTGGGGAGAGTTCGCTGGACGTGCATCCCTGCGCGGATGCGTGTAGCACCGTGCACATTCGCGTGACGGCACAGAACACGAAGCTTTCGCTGTATACGCTGGAGGAGTCGCAGTCCGGCAACGCGGTTCGATTTTCGCTCAAGGAAAAACCGCACCTCGGCTTCCATGTGGACTGGCACAGCTCCGCAAGCGTGCGTGTGGAGGTGGAAACTCCGGCCGACGTGACGGTGGACGCCCACACAGGCGACGGCAGTGTTTCCCTCCACGACCTCCACGGCGACATCACTACATCGTCCAGTGACGGCAGTCAGGCGCTGGAGCATGTTTCGGGGGCGCTTCGCCTGCGCGGCTCCGATGGAAACATCACCGTGCGCCGGTGTTCGGGAACTCTGGAGGCGAAGACAGCGGACGGCAGCATGGACGTTTCCGGGAGCTTTTCCGGGCTCCAGCTGCACAGCTCGGACGGCGGCATCCGTGTCGCTCTGGACGAAGGCTCTCGCCTGACCCAGGCTTCCTCCATCCAGGGCTCCGATGGCAGCATCGACCTTCGCCTGCCGCGAAGCTTTCCCGTGGACCTGGAGCTGCACACCTCGGACGGCAACATCGAAAGCTCGCTGCCGCTCACGGTCGAGGCCCTCGGCTCCGGCTCCGCCCACGAGATCCACGGCAAACTCGACGGTGGCGGCGCCCCGCTCTCGGTCCACACCTCCGACGGCAGCATCCGGCTGGCGCGTCAGTAGGGCGGCGTCTTCCTGTGGTCGCGGCGTCTTACTGTGGTTGAAGAAAGGCCTGCTCAATCTTTTTATGCCCGGCATCGTTCGGGTGCAAGATGTCGACGTAGTCGTCCGGTGCGGTCAGAATGCTGTGCGTCGCCGCAAATTGCACGTCCAGTCCGTCTGCCTTGAGCCCTTGCACGACTGTCTGGACCACGCCGTCGTACATCGTCGTGACGTCAGCCCGCAGGCCCCAGTTTTCGGAGAGGATGCCGCCTACGATTAAATGCGGCACCCCCGTCTGGGTGTACGTCCCCGAAGGGACGCCGCCCCACAGCAGCGTAAAGGCATCGCCCGCCGGTGCACCAGGCGCCACCATCACCGTCACCTGGTGCGTGCCTGTCGCCCCCAGCGGATACGTCTTCAGAAACACCGTGATCGTCCCGCCATTCTCCGTCTTCGCCGGCGCGGCACCGCTGCCGTTCGCGCCCACCGTGTCCACCACCGTGCCGTCCACTGAAACGGTCGCGCTCGCCATGCTGCCCACCGTCGCCTGCCACGCCAGATAAAGGTTCCGCCCGGAAACCACTTGCTTGACCGCGAAGCTCACGCTTGAACCGGCCACCGAGCTCGCCAGCCCCAGGCCGGACCGCACGGTATCGTCGTTGGCCCAGCTTCCCGTCCGCACCGTCGTTGCCTGGGCGAAGACCTTGTCCGACGCCGGAATCGCCAGCCACGCCAGCGACGCCGTCAGCGCCTCGGTGTACGTGGCAACGCACCCCGGGTACGTTCCGCATACCCACACATCGTTCGTTCCTGTCATGGCCGTGTAGGCCTGGGTGCCGGTTACCGTCGGGTTCGCATTCGCGTACACCAGCAGCGCCGTATCCGCCGCCTCATCGCCCCAATGGCAGAAATTGGTGTTCGGCCCCGCGACCGTGGCATCCATCAGGCCCGCGTATCCGTTCGCCGGGGTCGACGCTCCTCCACCGCAGGTCACGGAGTCGCCGAAGTGCGCATAGGCCGTGATCGCCGCAGGCACCACCGGTGTCGCCGGGGTCACCTGGTCGGGCGTCGTCAGCTGCCGCGAACAGCCACTCGCCCCCGACATAGTGAGACACGCTGCCAGAAGCAGCAACGGAGCCAGCAAACCTCGATCGTTCATGGCTGCCATACTAAACCGCTGCCCTCCTTCTGTGGTCTGCGCGCCGTATCTGAAGCGCTACTCCGCCACGCCACTCGGCGGAGTTGTTTGCGACGGTGCGGCTCCGCCCTTAACAAATTTGTCGTACCAGTCGAACCATCGCTGGTAGCGATCGCGGATAAAGCTTGGCCGCTGAAAGCCATGAAACTCGCCGGGGTAGATGACCAGCTCCGTCGTGGTTCCTACCTCCTTGAGCGCCTCAAACATCTGCTCGCCGCCCTCGACGGGCACGTTGAAGTCTTTGTCGCCGCCCATAAACAGCGTCGGCGTTTTAATGCGATCAGCGTGGAAGAGTGGGTAGCTTAGCTTGACGTACAGCTCCGGATTTTTCCAGGGCGGCCCGATCTCGTTGGCGTACTGCAGGATGTACTGATCCACCCCGTAAAGGCCGAGGAGGTTGCCCATGCCCGCGCCGCTGGAGGCAGCCTTGAAGCGCGTCGTGCTTGCGATCATGTAGTCGGTGAGGATGCCGCCGTAGCTCCATCCGCCCACGCCCATTTTGTCCGCGTCAATGGTGCCGGTTGCGACGATCCCGTCCACCGCGGCCTGGAGATCCTTGACTTCCTTGTCGCCCCAGTCGCCGCTGATGGTCTCGCTGTAGGCGTGGCCGCGGCCGGTGCTGCCGCGGTAGTTCACATGGAGCACGGCGTAGCCGTGAGCCGCCATCAGCTGCCGCTCTGCGTCGAAGCGATGCTCATCCTGGCCTGTCGGTCCGCCATGGATCCACAGCAGCAGCGGAGCCTTGGTGCCGGCGACATAGCCGACGGGCATCGTCAGCAGGCTGTGTACCTCGTTGCCGTCCACGGCCTTAGCTGAGAGATCCTGCGCGGGTTGCAGGTCCAGCGTCGCCATGAGCGCGTCGTTGTGGCCGGTCAACTTCCGCAGCCTGGTACCCTCGAGCGCGTAGATCTCCGGAGCTGCCGTATCGGTTGTCCACAGCAGGGCGACATGCCCCGCCGCCTGGAAGAGCGCCCCCGCTGACCCGACCTCTGGGGTAAGCCGCCTGACGTTGCCCTTGCCGTCCGTCGGGATGCTGCCCACGTAGCTCACGCGGTCGTCCGCGATGTCGGCCAGCACGGCCTTGCCATCGGCCATCATGACGGGGGCGCCGACCCACTGGTCCAGCGTGGGCGCCAAGGCTTGCGGCTCCCCACCGGCGGAAGCGATCGACATCAGCTGTGTCATGTCGTAGATCGAGTAATGCGGCGTCAGCCCCTGCCGGTACACGATGCGCCTTGAATCCGGCGTCCACGCCAACGGACCCTCATCCTGCCCAGTGAACGTGGTCAGCTTGCGGGGCGCCGATCCCGCGACCGCACTCACGACGAAGACGTCGCGATTGGCCACCGCGTCCGGGTCCGGAAGGGACTGGTTGCTGACAAAGGCGATCTCCTTGCCGTCGGGGCTCCACTCCGCCGCTTCTTCGCCGTACGCCCTGGCGCCCTTTTCCGGTCCGTTGGTCAGCTTCGTCAGCTTCTTGGTTGCGACGTCGAAAAGGGACAGGTGAGCCTCTTTATCGGACACATACCCCCCGACGTCCTGCTTGAAGTGATAGCGGTCGAGCACGATGGGCTTCGGCGATTTGGGCTTCGTGCCGTCTTTTTTGTCTTCCTCCGGCTCTTCCTTTTCCGTGAGCTCGAGCAGCAGTGCCTTGCTGTCCGGCGACCACCAAAAGCCACCCAAGTCTTGTTTGACGTTGGTCAGCTGTTGCGCCTCGCCACCCCGCCGGTCCAGCACCCACACCTGGCCACCCTTGGCGTCGCCCTCGCGCGAGCTCGTGAAGGCGAGCCATCGTCCATCCGGACTCCACCGCGGGCCGCCGGCCGACTCCTTGCCGTAGGTGAGCCGGATATCCGTCTTCCCATCCCAGCTCACCATCCAGAGCTCGCTGACGTTCTTGTCGTCCGCCACATCGACGTGCGACACCGTGTAGGCGACCCACGCACCTTCGGGCGAGACCACCGGGGATCCGACGCGCACGAGCTTTTGCACATCATCGAGCGTCATCCCATGCCTGGCCGTTGTTTGTGCCGGCGTCAACGAGGGGAAAGGCACGACCAATAGGGCCGAAGCCCACCCAAATCCATTCCATGTCCGCATGGGCCGCAGTCTACCAGCACTCGCGAGCAAACGAACGCGATCTGCTCAGAAGTGCGTCTCGATCAACACACCGCCCCGCACGCGCCAGTGTCGCATCACGCGGTCGCATGATGGCGGAATAATTTTCCGCGCAACCTCCATCGTCTTCGGGGCATCCTCGCCTGGAGACCTTGTCTCCTCTTCCCCGGTGCATGTAGAGTACGTTTGCTTTGCAGAATGGGGTACGCCGCGCGCGTGTCAGCAGATGCGCGCGCACGGGACCGCCTCGCCGAACGAGGCGATCCCACCCAAGCCGCCGTCCTCACGCCGTTGCTGAACGCAGGAGTCGACCTCGCAATGAAACGTTTTCTCGCCCCCGTCTTTGCTGTCGCCGCTGTGGCCGCCGCTTCTGCGCAAGCGCCCGACAAGGCTCACCCGCTCTTCCGCGATCCGTCGCAGCCGGCATCGGCACGCGCGCACGATCTGGTATCTCGCATGACCCTCGACGAAAAGGCCTCGCAGCTTGAGGACTGGGCGCCGGCTATTCCACGGCTTGGCATCCCCGATTACCAGACGTGGAGCGAAGCGCTCCATGGCGTCGCGCGTGCGGGTTACGCCACCGTGTTTCCCCAAGCGATTGGTCTGGCCGCCACATGGGACACGTCGGTGCTCCACCAGGTTGGCGACATCATCTCCACCGAGGGCCGCGCCAAGTACAACCTGGCGCAGAGCGAGGGCAATCACCGCATCTTCTACGGCCTGACCTTCTGGTCGCCCAACATCAACATCTTCCGCGATCCGCGTTGGGGCCGCGGACAGGAAACCTACGGCGAAGATCCGTTTTTGACGGGCCGCATGGGCGTCGCCTTTGTCGAGGGCGTGCAAGGTAACGACACAGACCACCCCAAGGCAGTCGCCACCAGCAAGCACTTCGCCGTTCACTCCGGTCCCGAGTCGCAGCGCCACACCTTCAACGTCGACGTTGCCCCGCGCGATCTCGAAGAGACCTACCTGCCGGCCTTCCGATCGACCGTGGTGGAGGCCCACGTCAAGTCGGTGATGTGCGCCTACAACGCCATCGATGGCAAATCTGCCTGCGATAACACCATGCTCCTGCAGCAGCATCTGCGCGATGCCTGGAAGTTCAAGGGCTTCGTCGTCTCCGACTGCGGAGCGATCGTCGATGTCACCGAGGGCCACCACGACGCACCGGACGTTCTCCATGCGGCGGCCATCTCGCTCCAGTCCGGCACGGACCTTTCCTGCTCCATCTGGTCGCCCGGCTTCAACACGCTCGCAAAGGCGGTGCGCGACGGTGTGGTCTCCGAAGCCCTGGTCACCGCCGCCGCGGAACGCCTCTTCACCGCCCGCGCCGAGCTCGGTCTGCTGGACCCTCCGGGCAGCAATCCCTACAGCAACATTCCGGCGAGCGAGATCGCGTCCGCACCGCATCGCGCCCTTGCTTTGAAGGCGGCCGAAGAGTCTCTCGTGCTGCTCAAGAACAGCGGCATCCTTCCACTCGCGCAGACCCCGGCCAGCATCGCCGTCGTCGGTCCGACGGCCGCGCTGCTGCCCTCGCTCGAAGGAAACTACAACGGCACCCCGGTTCGCCCGGTGTACCCGGTGGATGGTCTCGCGAGACAGTTTCCCGGCGCAACGATTCATTACGCCCAGGGTTCCACGCTGGCCACGGGCGTCGCTGTGCCCGTACCTCGTACCGCGTTCGGCGCCGGTCTCACGACGCAGTACTTCAACAACGCGCGGTGGTCCGGAACGCCCGTCGCCACGCTGACTGACCCGGACATCCAGCACGACTGGACCGACGCCTTTCCCGTCCCCCAACTGCAAACGCACGACTACTCCGTACGCTGGACGGGCACGATGCAGGCTCCCGCTGCTGGCCACTACACCCTTATCGTTCAGGGCAGCGACAACTTTCCCTGGTCCCCGAAGGAAAGCTACCGCCTTGTGCTCGATGGCAAGGAACTCTCCGCGGGAAACTTCACCGTTCCGGGAAAGGTGGAGATGGGTCATTTCACCTTTGCCACGGGCGCGTCCCCGACCGCGCCTCCGGTCATGAGCGGAAGTGCGCCGGCCCGCGTAGAGCTTGATCTGCCCGACACCAAGCCACACACCATCGAGCTCAGCTATAGCCACTCCGGCGACCGCGCCGGCGGCGCCCTCACGCTCAAGTGGGAAGCGCCCGCACAGGCGCAGCTCGACGAGGCCGTTGCCGCCGCGAAGCAGGCTGATCTGGTCGTTGCGTTTGTCGGCCTTTCCCCGCAGCTTGAGGGCGAGGAGATGCCCATCAAGATTGACGGCTTTCTCGGTGGCGACCGCACCTCCATCGATCTCCCAGCCGCGCAGCAGCATCTGCTCGAGGCAGTTGCCACCACGGGCAAGCCGGTCATCGTAGTGTCGTTCAGCGGAAGCGCGCTCGCCCTCACGTGGGCCCAGCAGCATGCCGCAGCGGTGCTCCAGGCCTGGTATCCCGGGGTCGAAGGCGGCACCGCGATCGCCCGCACGCTTGCCGGGGAGAACAACCCCGCAGGCCGCCTTCCGCTCACCTTTTATGCCAGCACCGCCGACCTGCCGCCCTTTACGGATTACTCGATGCACAACCGCACCTACCGCTACTACACGGGCAAATCGCTGTGGGGCTTTGGATACGGCCTGAGCTACTCCAGCTTCCGGTACGGCCCCGTCGCCCTGTCGAGCGCGAGCGTGCCCGCCGGCCAGTCGCTTACCGCCACGGTCACCGTCACCAACACCAGCACACGTGCTGGCGACGAGGTGGTCGAGGCGTATCTCAAGACGCCGCAGCCGGACGGTCCGCTGCATGCGCTGGTCGGCTTCGAGCGCGTGCACCTGCAGCCGAAGGAACAGCGCGACGTCCACATCACCCTTACGCCGCGAGCGCTCTCCAGCGTCGACGACCAGGGGAATCGGTCCATTCTCGCCGGCGCCTACCAGCTGAGTCTTGCCTCGGCACAACCAGCCGAAGCGGCCGCCCACTCTGAAGCCAGCTTTGCCATCACCGGAACGGCGCCGATTCCAAAGTAGCTATAGAAGGCACTGCGGCTCGATTTCCGCAACGGCTTACTGCCGCAGCATGCCGAACGCGTTGGTGTACAGAAACTGCGCGCCAATGACGAGCAACCAGATCCATAGCGCAAACCGCAGCGGACGCTTCGGGATCCAGCGTGCGGTTAGTGTGCCAAGCGCGACGCCACCGAGGCCGCCGACGATCAGGTGCTGCAGTAGAAGCGAACTCGTTCCACGCAGAAACCCGTGCGCCCCGCTGCCGAAAAGCGACAGCAGGAAGCCGAACAGAATATCGGTGCCCACCACCTGCGCCGGCGTAAGGTCGGTAAGGCTCAGCAGCGCGGCCGTTCCCAGGGCACCGGCACCCGCCGAGGAAAATCCTACCTCCGCCCCGACGGGCAGCATTAACGCCGGCAGCAGCCGCGCCCGATCCCGCTTCGGCTCGGAAGACTGTGCCGGCCTGAAGGTAAACGTGATCTGCCACAGTGCTGTCAGGATCAGGATCGCGCCCAGCAGGCTGTTCAGCAGCAGCTGAGGCCCATGCACATCGAGGTGCCGCAGCAGCAGCGCTCCCAAAAGAACGCCGGGCAGACCACCCAATAGCATGAGCCCCAGGACGCGCCACGAAACCTGCTTGCGCGCAATCTGAGACGGCACCAGCACCAGCTTCACGGCAGCGGAAAACAGCAGTCCTGTCGAAACCGCCACCGGGGCCGGAACACCCAGAAACACGATCAGCAGCGGCGTCGTGATGGTTCCTGCACCAACGCCGGTGAGCGAGATGAACATCGCGATAATGAAGCCGATGAGGTATTCCAAGGAACCATCCTGACGGTGACGCGCGGGCTGATTACGGTTTCGGTCCTGCCTCGAGATGAATGCCGCACTCGACCTTTTTCCCCGCCCATCGACCGGACCGCGGGTCATTCGGGTCGGTGGGGAGCGACGTGCAAGGCTCGCAGCCGATGCTGGAATATCCCTGCGCATAGAGCGGCAGCAGCGGAATCCCGAAACTCTGGCAAAGCTGCCACACGTCGCGCGTCGTCCACTCGGCCAACGGGCTTAGTTTGCGCACCACGACGCCAGCCGGCAGAGTAAAACTGACCGCTTCTTCGAGCGCTGTCCGGCTGCGCGCCTGCTCTTTTCGCAGTCCCGTAAGCCACACCCGGTATCTCGCGACGGCGGCGAACAACGGCTCCACTTTCCGCAATGCACAACAGCGGTCGGGCGCGTGCTGGTGCAACATGCCGAACTCCGCCTCCTGCTGCGCGATGGTGTTTGCCGGCTGCAGGTTATGGAGGTTCAGCTGCCAGTCGGTCGCGATCTGGTCCCGATACGCGTACGTCTCGGCGAAGTGGTAGCCCGTGTCGAGAAACAGCACCGGCACCTGCGGCCGCAGCTCGCGCGTCAGCCACAACAGAAGGACGTCTTCGGCCTGAAACGAGCAGGTCAGGCAAACGTCGTTCGCACCGGGCGCAGCGGCCAGCTCGCGCCGCAGCAGATCGCGCACATGCGCCAGCTTCGCGTCCAGATCGGCGCTTGTCATTGGCGGCTGGATCGGGGCTGTGATGTGGGTCAGTCCAAGAATTTCGGGGCTCATCGTGTGTGCTCTCCATTCCACAAACCTCTCTCCTGCAACACCCGAATGATGTCCTCCGGCTTAGTCAGTGCGATACGTTCGGCTCCAAGGGTGACGGCGAAAAAATCATCCATTGTGTGCGTCAGCAGAAGCGCCCCAGCATGGACGAGCGCCCTAATGGATTCGTCATTTGCGGGGAGCCGCACCACGAAAGCTCCGCCGGAAAACAGAGCACGTTCTACGGCATCGGCGAGTTCGGTGGGGCCGCTCAGGGCAAGCTGCGCGCCAGCGTGTCCCCAACGCTTCCGCCGCTCCGCCGACGTGACCGGACCCGATGCAGGCAGCGCCGTTACTGCTGCATCGAAGGCGCGGCGGATCATGCCGGCGGCGACCGTCGCGTTGCTCACGGGATCGATCAACACGAAGCTGCCCGTGGTGCGGTTGGCGCTGTACGGGTCTACCGCGAGCGGCTGCACCACCTCGACCGCGGCGACGCCAATTTCGTTCAGGCCCAGCGTGGTCGCGGGCTCGTGCGCTAACGTGGCGACGTCCAGCCGGTGCTCCACGCGCAACACCTGCGCCTGCACCGTGCGGCTGGTGTGCTTCAGCAGGTAGCGCCGGCCAAGCTCCAGGGGCTGCTCGTGCATCCACACCAGCGTCGCTTCGAGCTCCCGCGTCAGCAACGCCGGCGAAGCAGGCGAGACCAGCAGATCGCCGCGGCTGATATCGAGTTCGTCTTCGAGCGTCAACGTGACCGACTGTGGCGCGTGCGCTTCCGCGAGCTCCCCGCCGAAGGTGACGATAGACCGTACGCGGCTTCGGCGTCGCGAGGGTAGCACCATCATTTCGTCCCCGGGGCGCACGGTACCTGCGGCGATCTGCCCAGCAAATCCACGGAAATCCAGATGGGGCCGCAGCACACGCTGAACGGCCAGGCGAAAGGGTGCACCGGGCGCCACGTCGTTGGCCGGAACAGACTCCAGCAGATGCAGCAGCGATGGCCCCGTGTACCACGGCATCGCCGCGCTGGCGTGCACCACGTTATCGCCCGCAAGCGCGCTTACAGGAACAAAATGCAGCTCTGCCGACCGGGCCGCAAGCCGCCTTTGCACCTCGGCAAAGAAGACCCGAAATTCTGCTTTGATTGCGCGAAACGTTGCTTCATCGTAGCCGACCAGATCCATCTTGTTGATGGCGACCACCAGGTGGCGAACGCCTAGCAGAGCGGCGATGCACGCATGCCGTCGAGACTGCACCAGCACGCCCTTGCGCGCATCGACCAGCACAACCGCAAGCGAGGCTGTCGATGCCCCCGTAGCCATGTTGCGTGTGTACTGCTCATGTCCGGGCGTATCCGCGATGATGAATTTGCGTCGCGCCGTCGAGAAATACCGGTATGCGACATCGATGGTGATGCCCTGCTCGCGCTCCGCCCGCAGTCCATCGGTCAGCAGAGCCAAATCCAGCACGCCAGGTGCGGTCGTGCCTTTGCCTTCGATCGACCGCACCTGGTCGTCGTACACGCTTTGCGTGTCGTACAGCAAACGTCCGATCAAGGTCGACTTTCCATCATCTACCGATCCTGCCGTTGAAAAGCGAAGCAGGTCTTTCGTCCGTTCCTCCGCAAGGTAGTCGCTGATGCTGAAGTCGGCCGAACCAGTGGCGGCGGCCAGCTCCGGCGACACCGCAATAGGCGTCGGTTCCGGAGTTCTGCCGAACAGGGGGTTGAAGTCCGGAATCCGCGCATCCCACACCTCTGGCTCGCGGGTCGGCGCGCCGTTTGCCGCCGCAGCGTCGCAATCGTTCCCGCCTCGATCGCCAGGTGCGTCCGCCGCAATAAGTAACTGGATCAGGTCGTCGGCTCTGGGCATCGCTAGAAGTAGCCCTCCCGCTTTTTCAGCTCCATGGAGCCTTCCTGGTCGTGATCAATCACGCGGTTTGCGCGCTCCGACGAACAAAAGCCAAGCAGCTCCTCGATGATCTTCGGCAGCGTGTCGGCGTCGGAACGAATGGCACCTGTGCAAGGGCTGCACCCGAGTGAGCGCAGCCGCGACCGCACCATTGTCGGCCGTTCCCCGGTCCGAGCCACGAAGTTCTGCTCGATCGGCAGCAGCGCATCGCCGCGCAGGTACATCGGCCGGTCGCGGGCGAAGTAAAGATCGACGATCGGGATGTTCTCTTCAAGGATGTACTGCCACACATCCATCTCGGTCCAGTTCGACAACGGAAACACACGGATCGACTCACCCGGATGAATGCGCGCGTTGTAAAGATTCCAAAGCTCCGGCCGCTGGTTCTTGGGATCCCACTGCCCCGCCTTATCCCGAAACGAGTAGATGCGCTCCTTGGCGCGCGACTTTTCTTCGTCCCGACGCGCGCCCCCAAAGGCCGCGTCGAAGCCGTAATGCGCGAGACCGTCCAGCAGCGCCTGCGTCTTCAGCAGACCGCAGCAGCGCTTGGTGTCGAGCGCAATCGGATTTGTTCCGCTGGCGATCGCTTGCTCATTGCGCCACACCAGCAGCTCCGCACCGGCCTCGGCAGCCATGCGATCGCGAAACTCGATCATCTCGCGAAACTTGAAACCGGTGTCGATGTGCAGTAACGGGAAGGGCATCGGCGCGGGAAAAAACGCTTTCTGCGCCAGCCGCAGCATCACGGACGAATCCTTGCCGATCGAGTACAGCATCACCGGCCGTTCAAACTCCGACGCAACCTCGCGCAGGATGTGAACGCTCTCCGCTTCAAGCAGATCGAGATGTGAAAGGGTCGACGAGGGCATCATGGTGACGGCGCCTTGGGTGAGACGAGCGCGCTTCTGCGGGGCAGTATCAGAGCGAAGCGAGAGGGAGGGGCAAACTACTGCATGCGACGACACGCCTGCTCAACGCTGAAGCAACAACAACGGAGCTGGCGGAAGATCGACATCGGTGCACTCAAGAGTAGCAAACGGCTCTGGCGGAGACAACCGCGCCAGAACACCCATTGGATGCGCCACAGCCGCGCGGGATGCGATCTGCTTCACCTAGTCTCGGCAAGGTGCCTATCGGCCTGACAGCACCCGCCTCCGCCCGAGCGGCCCACACGGATCCGGCCACAACGCGCTTCTCGGATGATTCCCCTTCGATTGTGGCTGATTTGCCACAGCGGGCTTTGCCGGAGCAGTTGTATGTTGTTTTGGGAGCACCGTCGGAGGACGCCGCATCAATGCCCGAGATGCATCTGGAACGGACCATCCACGAGGCAGTGGAGTTCAACGGCATAGGCCTCCATAGCGGAGCAGCGGTGTCCATGCGCCTTGTGCCGGCGCCTGCCGGATCCGGCATCGTCTTTCGACGAACCGACCTGGATGGGTTCGAAATCCCGGCAAACGGCCGCAATGTTGCTAGGGTCAGCTATGCCACCAGCCTGATGCGGGGCAGTGTCCTGATCTCCACAACGGAGCATCTGCTGTCGGCGCTGATCGGGTGTGGCGTCGACAACGTCATCATCGAGGTCGACAACCTCGAGGTACCGATCCTGGACGGCAGCGCTCTTCCCTATGTGCTCGCCTTTGAGCGAGTCGGGCTCAAGCAGCAACGCCGAAAACGGGAGTACCTGCGCATTCTCAAGCCCGTCGAGGTGAGCGAGGGAACCAAGTTTATCGGCCTGTACCCAGGAGACGGGTACACGATCGATTACCGCATCGACTTCCCGCAGCCAATCGGATCGGCAAGCCTCAGCGTCGACCTGCAGCGCGGCGATTATCCGGCGTTGATCGCCCCCGCACGCACATTTGGCTTTCGCGAAGATGAAGCGATGCTGCGGAACATGGGGCTGATTCGCGGCGTCTCCGACGACTGCGCCATCATCGTCAGTGCGCAGGGAATCCAGAATGGGCCGCTTCGCTTTTCTGACGAGTTTGTGCGTCACAAGGTGCTAGACCTGATCGGCGACCTGGCGCTGGCTGGCCGCCGCATTCAGGGACGCGTGGTGGCGGAGCGCGCCGGGCATGCCATGCACACCGCACTGGTGCAGCGACTGTTGCGCGACCGGTCCGCCTGGGAGATGGCGCACGGGGTCGATCGGACCGAAGCGGCCTGACGCTGCGTGTCGCGCGGCAACTCGGTTCCATTCTGCAAAGGAGATTGTCAATGTGAGGGCAGCCGTGGCGCTGGGATCGAATCTCGACTCGGAGTTTGGCGACCGGGAGACCAACCTTGAAACCGCGGTGGCACGCATGGCGGCGCTCGGTCGCGTGGTGGCCGTTTCGCCGTTCTTTGACACCTATCCTGTGGGCAGCATCCCACAGCCACGCTTCCTCAATGGCGCAGTGCTGCTCGACACGGAGCTTGGGGCGGAGGAGCTCCTGCGCGAGCTGTTGGCTGTGGAACTCGGCATGGGGCGCGATCGGTCCGCGGCGGCCGTGCAGCAGGGTCCGCGGGTGATCGATCTCGACCTCCTCTTGTACGAGCAAGAGGTTCGCGTGACTCAGGATCTGGTTCTGCCCCATCCCGAGATGCATCTTCGGCAGTTCGTCCTGGAGCCCCTGACGGCAATCGCGCCGGAATGGAGGCACCCAATACTCGGGAACACCGTCAAGGAGTTGCTTGACGCCGTGCAGCAGGAGTCCGCCTCACTCTCCGCGGAGTAAGTAGCGCAGAAAAACGTGCCTACTTACCTGCGTCTCTTGCTCGACCTAACATAGTGACAGGAGAACGCGAACATGCAAATGACAGGAAATACGATCCTGATTACCGGTGGCGGATCAGGCATCGGACGAGGATTAGCGGAAGCATTTCACGGCCTGGGAAACCAGGTGATCATCGCGGGCCGAAGAAAAGAGGTGCTGGAGGCAACCACGGCGGCGAACCCCGGCATGCGCTCGGCCGTGCTCGATATCGAGAGTGCGGACGACCTAAAGCGCTTTGCCGCGGAGATCGAGCGCGAGTTCCCGGCGCTGAACGGAGTGATTCACAATGCGGGCGTCATGCGGCCGGAGACGATCGATGCCGGCGAAACAGGGGACGCGGAGACGACCGTCGCCATCAACCTGCTGGGTCCCATCCGGCTGACCGCTGCCCTTCTGCCCGGCCTCATGAAGCAGCCGCGGGCGATCGTCATGACAGTCACGTCAGGGCTCGCCTTTGTGCCCCTTGCGATGACGCCGACCTACTGCGCCACCAAAGCCGCGATCCACTCCTGGACACAGTCGCTGCGGTACCAAATGGAGGGAACGAACGTCGAGGTGATCGAGCTGGCGCCCCCGTACGTGCAGACAGAGCTACTGGGCGCCCACCAGGCCGAGGATCCCCGGGCAATGCCGCTGAAGGACTACATTGCAGAGACCATACACCTTCTGGAAACAACGCCGGAGGTCACGGAGGTGCTGGTGGAGCGCGTGAAAGGACACCGCTTTGCAGAGCGCAAAGGCACCTACGACGAGTTCTACACACGCTTGAACGAGGCGATGTCGAAAGGGCGGTAGCAACCGCATGCCGCGCCCCCTTCCCACGAGTTCGGCATTCAGAAAAGAAGCTTCAGACCAAGTTGAATTTGTCGGCTCGTGTTAGCGGTGGAAGTGATGACACCGGGAGTTCCGGCGGCGACCGCGGCAGTCTGGCTGGCCGCCGTGCCCTGTGTGGGGCCGGCGGAGTAGAGCACGGCGTTTGGAAGCTGCAGGTTGGTGTGGTTCGGGAGGTTGAAGATCTCGGCACGAAACTGCAGCCGCGACGACTCGGAGATCGACGTGGACTTGAGCAGCGAAAGATCCCAGTCGGCAAAAGCCGGACCGACGAAAGCATCGCGAGGTGCGTTGCCGACAGTCCCGTACACTGGCGCGGCAAAGGCAGCGGGATTGAAGTACTGGGCAGCCTTCTGCGCCGTCGAGCCGTGATTATACAAGGAACTGAAAAACCCTCGGTCGAAGTTGGGGCGGACTGGATTTCGGGTGTCGCCTGATCCCGTAGGGTTGTAGCCCAGTTGTGGAGAAAAAGGAGAGCCCGACTGCAGATTGGCGATGGTCGACAGAGACCAGCCGCCGATCATACGGTCGGCAAGGCTTCCGGCCGTTCCGAAGAAGCTCTTGCCTGCTCCGATAGGTAGGTCGTACGTTCCGTTGAACGCGGCGAGATGACGGATGTCCGTCGAAGCTGGTCCGTAGTCCAGGTGGGGAAGCTGCGGCACTGCGACGAAGGCTGGGGTGTTGGCGGAGACGGAGGTATTCCAGGCCGACCCATCGTCGAGGTTTTTAGACCATGTGTAGTTTGCACGAAACTGCAGCCCGCGCGTCAGGTCGTGGCGAAAGTCGACGATCAACGCGTTGTAGTTTCCAGAGCCGCCCGACCACCACGACGTCGAGTTGGCGAGCGCGGGATTGGCTTTGGTGGTGTTGGGGTAGTACACCGTTCCCGGAGTGGCAGCGGACGGACACGCAGGATTCGGGCAGAGGACGAAAGAAGGCTCGTTCAGGTCACCGGACAGTATCTGGTGATAGCTGTGCGATCCGTTATAGCCGACCGTAAGCGAAGTGGACGGGGCAAGCTGCTGCTCGATCCGGAACGTGTAGGCAAACAGAGCCGGCGTGGAAAGATCCGTAGCAACGGTTGACGGCGAGACTGCTCGCGTGCCGCCCGTGGGGTCGGCGACGGTAGTCGATGCGGTGCTGCTGTAGGAGTAGATGGTGTTGAACGGCGCTGCCTGGTCGAGACGGTAATCGAGCGCATCCAGCAGAGAGTGATGGAGGCCAACGCTCGCGCGGACGCTGGTTCTGCCGTCGCCAAACACGTTCCAGGCGAGGCCCAAGCGCGGCTCCGGAAGGAACAGCGCGCGATTCTCGGTAAGCGCGTTCTGTTGCACGTTGGGGTCGGTCTGGATAACGCCTTGCACAAAGCTGTACACACCCGCTCGGCCTTGCGACTCGCTCCATCCCGTGGAGCTTTGGGAACGGAAACCCGCACGCACTTCCAAACGCGGCGTGATGCGGAAGGTGTCTTCGAGGTAAGCGTCGGCGAAGAGTGTGCGCCAGCCGAGCTCTGTCGTTTGCGGGGCATAGGTAAAGGTCTTGATGGTCCCCGCGAGAAAACTGGTCAGCGAGGCAAACGAGGCCTGCCCGTATTGGTCCTGCGCCAGATTGTCGTTGGACTGCAGTCGCTGCAGCCAGACGCCGGCTTCGATCTGGTGCTTACCGATGGTGTAGAAGATGTGGTCGTCAAAGGTAAAAAGGTTTCGTGTGATGGCGTTATTTGAGCCAACGTTGGCGCCGGCCGTAGTGATTGCGGATGCACCGTTTGACGCGGTCGATCCAGCGATGACGACGGCCCCGGTTGGTTTCCCGGGAACAAACGTCGGCGTAGTCGCTTGGATATCCGCGGGGACGGAGCCAAGGAAAAAGAAGCTTGCACGAGAAAAGCCGACCCGTGCGGTATTGAGAAAGCGCGGCGAAACGACGTGCTGCTCCTGCAAGCTCAGCACCTGCTCCCGCAAAGCCTCGTCCACGAGCGAGTAGGGATCCTGCGAGGGAGTGTGCGCGGTGGAATCGTCTACGGTGTACACAGCGAAAAGCAGGTCGCTCGATGTCAGGTTCGCGTCAAAGCGTGTTGTGCCGAAGTCTTCGCGGATGTGCTGCGGAGCGGTCGATGCTACGGTCGCGATGCCCGTCGGCAGACCATTGGCGAGTACCTCGGGCGAACCGGGCAAAGCGGCCGGCCACAGATCCAGCAGATGCGCAGAAATCGGATTAACCGGAACTTCCGTCCGAACACCCTTGGCGTTCGGCACGGAGCCCTGCCGTGCCTCGTAGTCTGGAACAAGCGTCACCAGAGAAAGTCCCAGGTTCTGGCGAAATTCCTCAAAGTTGCCGAACAGAAAAAACTTGTTCTTGCGCACCGGCCCGCCAAGTGCCGCTCCGTAGTTATTGCGTTGAAATTCAGGAATACGAGGCCCATCGAAGTAATTACGCGCGTCGAAAAAGCTGTTGCGCAGAAATTCGTAGGCGTCACCGTGAACTGTATTTGTGCCTGAGCTGGTTACAATCGAAATCTGCGCTCCGTCGCGCTTGCCATATGCGGCGGAGTACGTATCGGAAACGACATTAAACTCGCGAACACCATCTACCCCGAGAAGCTGGCCGGACGTCCCGCCCGGCGTTACGTTGATGAGCGACGCGCCCGTGTACTCCACGCCGTTTAACAAGAACAAATTATCCTGTGGTCGCCGGCCGGACACGGAAAACATGTTGCCGACCGAGGAGTTGGACGTGCCGATGCCACCCGCGCGCTGGCCCGTGTAGTTGACCGTCCCTGGATTCAGCGTAAGCAGCTGGTCGTAGCTGCGGCCGTTGAGCGGCAGCTCCTTCACCTGGCGCTCGCTGACGAGCCCCGAAGTCTGCTGCGTGGTCGTGTTGACCGAGGGAGGCGTATCTTCTACATTCACCGTTTCACCGCCTGCAACTGAGAGCGAGACAGAAAGATTGAGGGATGCTCCCATGGTGAGCGCCACACCGGTCCGTGTCTGACGCGCGAAGCCGGGAGCATCCACGTCAACCGTGTAAAGGCCGACGGGAACTGAGGGCGCAGAAAAACGGCCTGCTGGGTCCGTCTTCAGAGCACGCTGACTTCCGGTGTCGTTGTTGTGGACCAGAACGGCTGCGTTGGGAATCACTGCGCCGGTCGAGTCCGCGACTATGCCGGAAATGCTTCCACCGACGACCTGAGCTTCGCCGGTGAGCGCAAGAAACAACGCAAGGATCGAGGCAAGCACGGCGTGGTACACACCAATCCTGCTGGTGGCGCGGACGGCGTGGTGTGAAAAGGCAATCGGGTACACGGGTTTCCTCAAAGTGCATCAGGTCGACGAGCCGCAAGCGAGTAGATGGGTGCCGCTGCGCTGCTGCTCTGCGCTTGTGTGGGTAGGGATTGGAGGGGCGGGAGCGAAGCGCGAATCTTAAACCAGAAACCCACGCTATGCTCTCGAATGCCGAGGAGCTGTTGCGTGGGTACTTTCAGCTTTACGCGAAGAGGGTTCGCTTAGAGCAGACAAACACCGTCGTAACAGCGCATGTGGCAACACATGCAACAAGTCGTTACGGCGATGACGTGGTTCTGCTTCATTAGGACTTAGCGTAGCGAGAGCGAAACAGCGTGTCAAGCAGCCTTCCTCCCACCCAACCTGTATCCTTCACATTGGTCCATGATGAACAACTCCCGCCAACCGTACTCGACGATCGGGTTTGTTCTGAGCCTCTTCCTTCTCGCGCTGACTGCGCACGTCGCACTCTCTCAGACCAGCGCACCACAGAGTCAAACGCAGCCAGGCCTTCGTGCAAGAGTGATCGTGTTTGTGCACGGTCTTCACGGCAGCCACGAGTCCTGGCGCGCTGCCAACGGGGCCTACTGGCCGGATCTGGTCAGAACCGACGCCCATTTCGCCTACTCCGATGTGGATGTCGCGGAATACCCGTCGCCTGAGTCGAACGGCAAAATGTCCAGTGTGCAACTGGCTGACATCCTGTGGACTCGGCTGAAGCAGGATCATGTCTGGGACCACCGCGAAGTCGTCTTCCTTGCACATAGCCTGGGAGGCATTCTTGTCGAGGAGATGCTGCTCAGGCATCCCGCGGAAGCCGCCAAAGTCAGGTTCATTGTCTCCTACGGCACACCGCACGAGGGATCGACGGTTGCTCGCATCGCGTCGCTCTACGACAAGGACCCACTTCTAAACGATCTCAGCGACGCCAGCGATAATACGTTCCTGACGCAGCTCGAAGATAGCTGGAGGGGACACGACTCCGTGAACGGCATTCACCGCTTTTGTGCCTATGAATCAGAAGACACAAGGCCGGAAGATGGATTCGCTCGCTATCTCAGGCCGCACACCCGCGTCGTCAGCTACTTCAGTGCAACCTACGGGTGCGACGTCACCACGCCTCCCCAGGAGATCCATGCGGATCACATCCACATGATCAAGCCGTTGAGTCGCGCATCGAGCGCGTACGATTTCTTTCTCCGGGTGTACCGCGATAACCCGATCCTGGAACAACAGGTCATCACCCGGGACAACGTGATCGCGGGTCTCGAGGCGGGATGCAATCAAAGCAATGAAAACCCCGACCTGCAGGTCCCGGTCGCCCTCGACCCTGCCCTGCACGAAGCAGCAACGGCAGCGACCGCCTCTTTGATCAACATGGTGGACGTCCGCGAGGTCAACCCCAATCCGCCGGTTGTCACCAGGGTCGACCCTGATGGTGTGGCCCACATCCGTTATGGGTTCAAGGGCCCGGGCAAGAAACTTCTCGTCTGCGTCAGCACCGCTCGCGCGTCCTTAAGGGTTCAGTTCTCGATCACACAGCAGGTGCCAATCCGCGAGCCGCAGAACGAGATCACCGATCGAAACGCATC
Source organism: uncultured Acidobacteriaceae bacterium (assembly GCA_964243475.1). GTDB lineage: Bacteria > Acidobacteriota > Terriglobia > Terriglobales > Acidobacteriaceae > Edaphobacter. The sequence goes on from CAXTEU010000018.1 coordinate 46,024, forward strand.
CCCTCGTCACTGACGTGTTTCTCGCGATGAGCCACTGCTCGGAGTCTGCAAACCCTCTTCCCATCCTAGGCGCGCACGGGCACGCAGCCGGTCCCGGAACATCGGATGGTATCCTGCCCAGGCTCGTCCGTTCGGCTCGCTTTTCCCACACCATCCCTCGCTCGAAGAGGCCTCCTGCCATGCCGCGTCTTCTCCGCCGCTCCGCCCTGCTCACCCTTCTCGCCACACCTCTTCTCGCCCAGCAGCACCCCGGCTACTACCGCGACCCGGCCCTTCATGGCACGACCCTGATCTTCACCGCCGAAGGAGATCTCTGGTCCGTTGCGCCCGAAGGCGGCACCGCCCACCGTCTTACTTCCGCTTCAGGCCTAGAGCACCACGCTACCATCTCGCCGGACGGCGCCACCGTCGCATTCTCCGCGGAGTACGAAGGCCCCACCGAGGTGTACACCATGCCCATTGCCGGCGGCCTGCCCTCCCGCCGTACCTGGGATGGAAATGCTCTGCCGGCTACCTGGACGCCCGACGGTCGCCTCCTGATCCAAACCGCCCGTTACACTACCCTGCCCGATCCGTCCCTCGTCCTTCTTGATGCGCAGAATCAGCGTGAGCGTCTGCCCCTCGCGACCGGAGCTGAAGCCGCCTACTCCCCGGACGGCAAAACACTTGTGTTCACGCGCTTCGCCAAACAACAAAGCGTCACCAAGCGCTACCAGGGCGGCGCGGCCGAATCCCTTTGGCGATGGAACGGCGCCGGCGAAGCCACACCGCTCACGGCAGATTTTGCCGGCACCTCCCGCGCTCCCATGTTCGCCGGAGATCGCCTTCTCTTCCTGTCCGATCGTTCCGGAGTCATCAACGTTGTGTCCTCAGATCTCGACGGCCATGACCCCAAGCAGATCTCCCACCAGAAGATCTTCGACGTCCAGAACGCTTCGGTCGACGGCGACCGGCTGGTGTACGCTGCCGGTGGCGAACTCTTCGCCCTGGACCTCACAACCGGCGTCGAAAAAGTTATCCCGATCGTGCTCGCCTCGGACTTCGACCAACTCCGCGAGCACTGGGTCAAGAAGCCCACAGAGTTCCTTACAGATGTTCACATCGCCCCCGACGGCTCCGCGGCCGTCTTCACGGCACGCGGCGAGGTATTCACCCTTCCCGTCCGCGCCGGCCGCGTGGTCAAGGTCGCCTCCGCGTCTGATATCCGCTTTCGTTCTGCTCGCTTTCTCCCCGACGGCAAGGGCCTCGTCCTTCTCTCCACCGCCACCGGCGAAACCGAGTTCTGGCGCTTCCCCGCAAACGGCGAGGGCAAGCCCGAACAGTGGACCCACAACGACAAAGTCCTGCGTTGGGACAGCCTGCCCTCCCCCGACGGTCACTTGCTCGCACACACCGACAAGGACCAGCAGCTCTGGCTCTACAACATCCAGACCCACGCCGACCAGCGCATCGCGCAGTCGCCCACCGGCGACTTCTCGGGCCTTGCCTGGTCGCCCGACAGCCGCTGGCTCGCCTTTGTGGAGTCCGCAACCAACATGTTCGCCCAGGTCAAGCTGCTCAACGCCGCGACCGGCGTTATCACCCCCGTCACCTCCGACCGCTACAACTCCACCGATCCCACCTGGAGTGCCGATGGAAAATGCCTCTATCTCCTCTCAGACCGCTCCCTCACCACAACGGTAGGTGCTCCCTGGGGAGCACGCGCGCCGGAGCCGCACTTCGACCGTTCCGTCAAGCTCTACGAGCTCGCTCTCCAGCCCGGCGTCCGTTCCCCGTTCCTTCCGCCCGACGAGCTTCACCCCGACACCGCCGACACCGACAAGGACAGCGCGCCCAATAAGGATCCGAACAAAGACATAGCCGAACCCCCCAGAGCCGCGAAAGACAGCAAAACCAGCAAGGTGGAAGACAAGGCTCTCGCCACCGGCAAGGCCGAAAAATCCACCGCGAAGAAGATCCCCGAGGTGAAGATCGACTTCGCCGGCATCGACTCTCGCCTTGTTGAAGTTCCCCTTCCCGCAGGCAATCTTTCCAACCTCGCGGCCACCGAAAAGCGTCTCTGCTTCCTATCCGCCACCGAAGATGCCGAGCCGAAACAGAACCTCCAATGCCTCGACATCGCCAACAAGGGCGACGATTCGGACACCGTCATGGCCGACGTAAAATCGTTCGAGATCTCGCAGGATCGCAAGCACATCCTCATCGGAAAGGCAGACGACTTCTTCATCGTTGACTCCGACGCCAAAGCCTCCGGCCTCGCCGATCCCAAGACCTTAGGCCGCGCCAGAATCGATCTCTCGCACTGGACCTTCACCACCTCCCCGCGCGACGAGTTCCGCGGCATCTTCCTCGACGCCTGGCGTCTGGAACGCGACTACTTCTACGATCGCGGTATGCAAGGCGTCGACTGGATCGCCATGCGCGATCGCTACCTTCCGCTCGTCGATCGTGTCGCCGATCGCGAAGAGCTCAACGACGTTATCGCGCAAATGGTCTCCGAGCTATCTGCCCTGCACACCTTTGTGCGCGGCGGCGACGAGCGCAAGCCCACCGACGACATCCACCTTGCCACCCTCGGCGCCGAGCTCGCGCGCGATCCATCCGCCGGCGGCTTCCGCGTCGTCCACATCTACCGCCACGACCCCGACCTCCCCAGTCAGGCCCCGCCCCTCGCCCGCCCCGAGTCCCTTGTCCAGGAAGGCGAAGTGATCACCGCCATCGACAGCACCTTGACCCTTTCCGTCTCCGACGAGCGGCAGCTTCTGCGCGGCAAAGATGGCCAGCAGGTCCTTCTCCACGTGAAGGCGACAGACGGCAAGGAGCGAGATCTGCTTGTCCGGCCCGTCGCCGCCCGCGACGATCGCAACCTCCGTTACAACGAGTGGGAATACACCCGCCGCACCAGGGTCGACGCTGCTTCGCAGAGACAGATCGGCTACGTCCACCTCCGCGCCATGGGCTCAAACGACATCGAGCAGTGGGCCCGCGAATTTTATCCCGTCTTCGACCGCGGGGGCCTCATCATCGACGTTCGCCACAACAACGGAGGCAATATCGATTCCTGGTTGTTGGCCGACCTTCTCCGCAAGGCCTGGTTCTACTGGCAACCACGGGTCGGCAATCCGCAATGGAACATGCAGTACGCCTTTCGCGGTCACATTGTTGTTCTGTGCGACCAGGGCACCGCATCCGATGGTGAAGCCTTCGCCGAAGGATTCAAGCGCTTCCACATGGGCACTGTCCTCGGCACGCGCACGTGGGGCGGCGAGATCTGGCTTTCTGGTCAAAACACACAGGCCGACAATGGCGTTGCCACTGCCGCCGAAACCGGCGTCTACGGACCGGAAGGCAAATGGCTCATCGAGGGCCATGGCGTCGATCCCGATCAGGTCGTCGACAATCTCCCGCACGCCACCTTCGCCGGAGCCGACGCCCAGCTTGACGCCGCGCTCGCCCTGCTCAAGCAGCAGATTGCCGCCGACCCTCGCCCCGTTGCTCCGCATCCACCCTACCCAGACAAATCTTTCCATCCCTAGCTGGCCGTGCTCGCAGACTAAAATCTACTGGTGCGCCTCCGTATCGCTGTTGCAAGTGCCCTCTCTCTGTCGTCGTGCGCAGCTCTGACCGGCTGTGGCAAACCCATACTCAATCTTCCCGCGTCCCTGACCACCATCGGACAGGCCACGCCCATCACCGTCAGCGTTCATGACGCGCACGGCGTCCGCAAACTCACCGCGACCCTGGCACAAAACGGCGCACACTACCCGGCATGGCAGACCCCTGCGGCGTCAACAGGCGCGGACACGACCTTCAACTTTGAAATCGGTGTCAAGACCACTCCCCAGCTGCATGATGGCCCAGCCCGGCTGATCCTCGATGTCACCTCCGGTGGCCTGTTCCACGGCACCACTCACCTAGAACGCGATGTCAACGTGGTCACCCAGGCGCCGCTCGTCAGCGCGGACTCCGACCAGCACTACCTCTACCTCGGCATGGCCGATCTCGCGACCCTGAACGTCACGGGCGTCTACAGCTCCGCGGGCGTCCGGGTGGGCAACCAGACCTTTCGCGCCTGGCCCATGCCGGGTGGAAAGCCCGGCCTCTTCTCCCTTTTCGCCTTTGCCTGGAACATGCCCCCGGGCACAACGCCGCTCGTGTACGCGTCCAATGGAGGCAACGATGGAACCACACCGCTGACCGTTGTCTTCCCCAGGCGGGAACAGCCTGTCTACACACAGCACGAGATCCAGATTTCCGATCAGTTCATGCAAAAGGTCTTGGGCGAGCTCGATCCAAACGGAACCGGCGATCCCGTTGCGCGTTTTGTGGAAATCAACACCGAAATGCGCCAAGCGAACAACAAGACACTGGCCGACCTGCGCTCGGAGACCGCCGACAGCTTTCTCTGGTCGCGCCCCTTCACCCGCCAGTCGCATTCCCAGGCCGAGGCAACGTTTGCTGATGTACGGAGCTACATCTACCACGGCAAAAAAATTGATCAGCAGGTGCATCTTGGCTACGACCTCGCCGTCACGCAACACGTCGGTGTGGAAGCTTCTAACGACGGTCGTGTTGTCTGGGCCGCTCCCCTCGGCATCTATGGCAATTGCATTGTGGTCGACCACGGCTACGGCCTCCAGACCATCTACGGCCATCTAAGCCGAATCGATGTGCACGTCGGCGACACCGTCAGACGTTCGCAAATCATGGGCCTGAGTGGGATGACAGGGATGGCTGGTGGGGATCATGTGCACTTTGCCATGCAGCTCGATGGAGTGCAAATTGACCCCAAAGAGTGGTGGGACGCGCACTGGATCAGGGACCACGTCATTCGCCGCGTGGATGTGCCCGGCTTCGCAGCGGAATAGCGCCGACTCTCGTGCTAAGCCTGTCCGGGTGCGCGTCGCGCTCTCGTGGCACCCCGCTCGAAAAACACATCTGCGCCGCACTCTCGGCCACGCTGTCGCGGTATTCGGGAGCGGCCCGCGGATGCCGGCCCACCGTTGCCGTTCGGGTATCTCCATTTCCATCTGCAGCGGGTCCTGCTAGCCACCTCAACCAGCCGATTAGACGTCAAAGCTCGGGTAAGCTTCAGCAAGGAGATCCTCATGCAACTCGCAATGGTTGGGCTTGGCAGGATGGGAGCCAACATGGTCAAGCGTCTGGTGGCTCATGGGCACGAATGCGTTGTCTTCGACATGTCGCAAAAAACGGTTGCTGATCTTGCGAAGGAGAGCGGCGTCACCGCGTCATCGTCGATTGAAGACCTGGTCAGCAAGCTCGCCAAGCCGCGCGCGATCTGGCTCATGATTCCCGCAGGTGTCGTAGAGGAGACCATCACGCAGATAGCCCCGCACCTCGAAGCCGGCGACATCCTCATTGACGGCGGCAATTCCTATTACATTGATGACATTCGCCGTGCGAAGGCGCTGGCGGAGAAGAGCATCGAGTACGTCGATGTCGGCACTAGCGGCGGCGTTTGGGGACAGGAGCGCGGGTATTGCATGATGATCGGCGGCTCCGAGGCAACGGTCGAACATCTCGACCCGATCTTCAAGACCATCGCTCCAGGCATAGGGGCAATCGCCCGAACACCCGGTCGCAAGGAAGGCGTCGGAACCTCCGAACAGGGCTACCTTCACTGCGGCCAAAACGGTGCGGGGCACTTCGTCAAAATGGTCCACAATGGCATCGAGTACGGCATCATGGCGGCCTACGCCGAAGGGTTGGCGGTCCTGAAAGCGGCAAATATCGGGAAGCATCCAGGAGAGATCGATGCGGAAACGACTCCTCTGCGCGATCCCGAAGACTACCAATACGAGCTCGACATCCCGGAAGTCACTGAGGTTTGGCGCCGAGGCAGCGTGATTGCATCCTGGCTGCTCGATCTCACGGCATCGGCTCTGATCGAAGATCCGGCGCTGTCAAAGTTTAGCGGTCGCGTGTCAGACTCCGGGGAAGGTCGCTGGACGATCAAGGCGGGCATCGACGAAGGCGTCCCCACCCCTGTTCTGTCGGCAGCCCTCTATGCCCGCTTCAGCTCCCGGGGAGAAGCCGACTTTTCGAACAAGTTGCTGTCCGCAATGCGTTACGAATTCGGTGGCCATCTCGAGAAACCAACAGCAAATTAGCACGAATGTTTCGCAGCATCTTCTGCTCGGCCCGTCCTACTGCCTTTCTCTTGGGGGCGCCCTGGTCTCTGCGCGCTGTTCTGCCGCGGAGACCAGGGTTGCCTGATCGCGCGGTGACCGCCAGTCATGGCTTGACGGGACATCTGCTTCATGGCCGTTTGGAACTTGGTAATGGTCTCTTTGCGCTCTCGATAATTACGACGACGCGCTCTTTGGAGGATCTTGTTTAGGGTGGTGCTGCATTGAGCGATCCCGTGAGGCGTCCTTCGGATGGCCGGAGCCACCTGGCTCGAATCGTGACTCCAGGGGAGGCCGGCCGTAACCGACCCGGTGCTGTTGAGAGTGTTTCCCACGGAGCACCTCCATCTCGGTGAAGTTCTTGCCGGTTGCGCCATAGACCGTGCCTTGCGATAGATTTCCTGTCATCGGCACTTGATCGCATCGACGTACAGAGGATCGAGTTCTAAACCGAAGCAGGTTCGTCCGGTTTTCTCCGCCGACAGACCGTCACGTCACTACCAAGAAACGGGTAGAGCACCAGGTCACCCCGGGCGGGCTTCGCGGTCGGATGGATAGTGAGCTGATTCCCTTCCCCAATTGACCTACGGAGTGAGCTGGCCCTGTTGTAGTTCCATACATCGCTTCGGCTGCGGTCCCCGAATTCGCCCAACTGGATCTTGTTTCGGTGTGCCTCCTTGCCTGACTTGAACACGAAGATCAATTCGTGCTGGCTGCGATAGAGAAAACACATCCCGGCATTTCACTCGTTGCCTAGATACTTGTCGCAAACCCGGGTTCGGAAGATGAGGCGTTGGATCGAACTAAGAATATCCGTAACCTACGTAAAACGATAAACTAACGATGGAGCGCAACAAGTCGAGTTTTGAGTACTCGATCAAGCAAAGTAAATAAAACATCATCAAGTCGCGTGACTGCAAGTGGCAAAGGGCCGAAGCAGATTCGTATGGACGGCGAAGACGCGAGGATCCTAACGGCAATGTGCGCTACAGCATTTTGCCGTCTCGTGGAGCGGACATGACCGGCTTGTAGTCGGAGGTTTTGCCGCCCGTTATGTCATTCCGTAGAAATATATGAGCCGAATACTAAGTCAACTCATGCAGCTCTCTGGGAAAGAGCAGAATTCTTTTGTTCTGCTGTCTCAGGGGGTCATCATGCACGCTCGCGATTTAGCCGCAGACGATAAAAACACACTGCTAAGACAAAAACCGCGTCTGGGCTTCGGACCAACTGAAACCACACTGCATCCAGCGTCGATCCGGCTCAACTGTCTGAATGGCAATAGGGTTAGCTCGACCGTAGTGTTCCGAGCCCGACAGGAGTCGTTGAAGGGCGAACGACAATACTCGAATTTGACAGCTACGCACGCTGCTCAACATGGTCGCTTTGAGTACGATTAAAAGCTCCTGCCTTTCGTTTTTAAAACAAAACCATTCGTTCACGTTCTCGCAATGGCCTCTCCTCTATGGCGCCCAACGCGGGCTACGCTCAGCGTCTGAGACTAGCTAATTCCGGTCGCGAGAGCAATTCACCTTGCTTATTGCCTCGTGTGTATTGATCCAGCCGGGAGGTGATCATTGAGTGGTACTGAACTGATCGCAGCAAATGCGTTTGTCCGATCTCATCGAACTTTAAGACAATGCGAGTATCCGTCTGCGACGGTTGTCCTGGAGAAATGGTCCAGGTGAAAGTCGATGACGTCTGTACATTTTTCAGAGTGACAAACCTTCCCCAAGGGGCCCCACTGCGCTCGACCGAGTAAGTCCCGGCGGGAACAAGACTGTGGCCTATGTTAAAGCTGAAAGGAACATTGAGTGTGGTTTGGGCGTTTGCGCCAACCGACGTAAATGTAGCAGCGATGAATGCTGAAGCGAGGAAGAGCTTGTAGGTAAGGAATCGCATTTGTAATACCTCCTGTGCATTGCACATGTTTGAAACTATCCCTCACACCTGAAGGTCTGCTGAAGAGATACCGATATGAACTACAACGATGAATGTTGCTCACACCTTGTGTCTAGGTCAAGTTTTCGGCATCCGGTGATCACGGAAACAAGACGTATCGTCCAGATGCTGAAGATGCGAGGACCGGACATGAACGAGTCGCAGTCTGCCCGCCCTCAGCCAGCCCAGGTATCAGCTCGTTGCGGAGTCCTCAGATGTCTCATAAGGGGTCACACCAGCGTCTTCGCTCTTACGATTCCGGCCCATGTGCCAGTTGATCGTCTCGTGTTTAGCCCAGGTCCTGTTCCCGCGATGTTCAGTCGCAATGTCCAGGTGGAAGTACAGCCAACTGTTCTAGGATCAACCAGTGATGACAGCGAGCTTTCCCCCGTGATCGCCACCGGCAATCTGCTCCGCTTGCACCGCACTGAAGACGGCCATCGTATCGACGAAGATCACCTCACCATCGCTGCACCGGCGGTGGACTTTGGCACTTCATCCAGGTGGACGATCAGCATCGAGAACGGTGATGACGTTCCGCTAAACACCTCCATCCGCCTCGAGATGCTTCAGCGCGACCTCTGTTTTGAGGCAATGAGCAATGCGCACTACACGCTTTTCTATGGCGACCCCTCGCTCTCGGCTCCTGTTTACGACTACACCGCGCTATTTACTCGGCTACCCAAAGCGGTCCAGGCCAACGAAGGTCCGGAGCAACGCAATCCGCTCTATCAAGACCGTCCTGACGTAAGGTCTTTTACGGAGAAGCATCCCGCCCTGCTCTGGACGGCCCTGGTCGCAGTGATCGCCCTCTTGGGCGTTATTGCGGTCCATTCCTTCCAAACAAATCGCAGCAGTCAGCCGCCCACCAGGCACCGCGTAACCTACGCTTACGCTCTCTTCGAGATCCTTCCTGTACAGCCGTAAAACGCACGTCAGTGAATACAGCTTTTTGTTTCAGAGAGCTAGCCAGCAATGTTCAACCTTTTTGTTAACTAGTCGACATGGGACGCTACGTATTTTCAACGTTGTCGTATGGTTCACTGAATACGCGCAGAGGGACACGTCACCCAGCATGATGGGGAATCCCACCCACAGCTGCCCAACAAAAAGCCGCTCACGAAAGCGCCCAAGATAGGCAGCGGCAGATGCAGGACGAAAATGAAAAGAGCGGCAGAGGCCGGGAAACTACAGAGACTTCATGACGAGGAGCAGATGCGTAAGCAGGACCCCTCAGAAGCAAGTCCTCTACGATGAGGGACCATCGGCCAATCTCCGTCTTGCCACGCTCCGCAGTTCCCCACGACAACGCCGGTTATCGTGTCATCCGGGAGCCTGAACGCGAGTTCAGTGGGGACTGGGGCTAGAGGGAAGTGCAGGCGCACCTGATGATCCTTGAACCGCGGGTAAGGTCGCCTCGAGGTTGTAGGCTTTGATGATCTGATCGGTCATGTCAACGTCTTTCCCTGCGTACCAGACTACAGGAGCTGTATCAGAGCCACGTTCGATGACCAGCGTATAGCCATGCTTGCTGGCATAGGTCTGCACGAAGGAATATACCTTTTGCGCAACCACCTGAAAGGCCTGCTGCGCGGCACCTTCGGAGTCGTTCTTGAGGTCTTCCGCTTCTCGCTGCAGCTGTCGATCTTTGGTATTCAAGCTCTGCTCTCTGGCTGAACGGTCTGTGTCGGCCAGTGGAACAGCCTTGCTTGCCAGCTGATTGCGCAGCGCATCGACCTCTTTGTTCAAGCTCTCGAGATGCGCCTGTTTAGGAGCAAACTTCGCCTGGAGAGCCTTCAGGTCTCGCTGGGATTCAGCGGTCTGTAGAACAGCTGCATTGAAGCTGATCGTCGCGATGCTCTGGGAAGCCGGGTCTTTGGCGGTCTGTGAGGAGGCTTGATGAGACAGCAGAAGAGCGAGAACAATGGGCTCTAGGGTGCGGGAACGCATGGTGGTTTCTTCTTTCGTTGGCTACGGCTACTGCGTTACCGGGAGCTGGAACGTTAGGGGACGAGGACTTCTTATGAAATCGGGCGGGTGGCTTACGTACGCCACGTGCATCAGCTGCGGGTCGAGGCGGAATACTGCCTCCGCTTCGGCCGCAAATGGTCGAATGATCAGAGTCGAGTTGCGGCCGTATGCTGCCGCGACATTTGACCATGGATACGTTCCGGAAACGGGGTACGCCGGACCTCGGCTTGTAGGAACATAGAAGCGCAGACCAGGAGCCTGGCCGAATGCGAGAAGTGGTGTCTGGGGCAACCGGGGTCCCTGATTGTTAAAGAATCCCCGGTGCTTCAACTGCCGAGCTTTCACATGCCGGGAAGAGCTCTTCTCCGGTCTGCCACCGTCAGCAGTGGTTGGGTTTGGGGCACTTTTGAGCATGGACTGGTCGGGTGCTGCTTGCCGTTCGCGGAGTGAGCTGGAGTCGACCTGCAGAGGTGTCCAAGAACTGCTGTGGAAGAGCAGCAAAAAGCCGATCAAAAGGGCCAGAGACATTGTAAGAGCGATGAAGATTGGCTTCGCTCGCCGTCCGATCTGCGGTGAGTACCGTAAGCGAATACCTTCGCGCTGCCATCGAGAGACGAAGCGGTCGTACATTCCATCGGGAGCCCTGATCCTTGTCGCATCTTGGTGACGGGCGCTGAGGAGAATGCTGCTTATGCCAGCAAGCTCGATGACGTCGTGGCGGCATGCTGAGCAGCTCTCACAGTGCTCCGTGAACTCGAGCAGCTCACCTCCTGCAAGCTGGCCGGTGACCACCAGCGCACAGAATGTTTCAAAGTGCTCATGATCGGGCATCAGGTACCCTCCGTTGAGGCGCTGTAATCTTCCTACGCAGGCGCTCTAGGCCACGATAGAGATTGTGACGAACGACCCTGACGGTCTCTCCAGTGCGCTGGGCGATTTCTTCAGCCGTCAGACCCTCGTAGTATGTAAGCTCGACCGTTCGCCGTTGACGCGGCTGCAGACTGCTCAAGGCCTGCTCAAGCAAGATCCGGTTCTCTGGATGTTGAATGTTTTGCTGTGCTCTGCGAAGCAGCTCCGGCAAGAGATCCGACAATGGGTCCGTATTGAAAAAACGGGATGCAAGCAGGGATCGTCGCTGATTCAGCGTGCGATGGTAGGCAAACATCAAAAGCCAGGGCTTGAACGGGCCACGTTCTGGAGAGAACTTGTGGATTGAGCGGAAAACATCGAGGAAGATCTGCTGGACCGCGTCTTCCGCCTCGGAATCGCTTCGCAGAATGCGCCGTGCAATCCGAAAGAGCAGAGGCGAGTGCCGGTTGACGAGCAGGCCAAGGGCTTCCGAATCCCCTCCTTGCAGCTGCCGAGCAATGTCCTCATCAGAACGCAATGCCCCAAGCAGATGCGTCAGAGTAGAAGAAGCCAGCGGTGTTGCCTCGGAGCACTCAGCCTCGAAGCCAGTCTGTTGCCCCGGGAGTGCGCCGAAGACGATCGAAAGCAGACGGGAACTCATGGACAGCAGTCCTCGGCCTCACTCAAAGGCATGTTGATGTCCCACTTACGCACTCGTCAAGTCCTCTGTTAGTGTATGCACTTCTCAAGGTTGGAATTCCCCAACGAATCTGCAGAATCTTCCTTTCCGGCGCTAACAACTCACGCTAACGGGAATGCTGGGTGTCGCTTGGAGCGCAACGTGCGCAGACCTTTGAGCGCAATATGGCGTAAGCGGGCCAGGATCAAGCCTGGCTCGCTTAGCTGTCGAGCAGGTGTGATCTTCGCTTCATTGGGAAGGCGAAACTCGTGAACAAAGCCGATTCGTGCGTTTTTCCGACCAGTGCTGCCAAGCCGAACTTTGATACTGCGCCACCCATCGATCCGAGTTCTGGCGCCAGGTATGTGACTGGCTGCCCTAACATTGCAGGTACCGATGCGTAACCGCTTTCAACCCAACTTCGAATGGCCGAGGCCTGTGTCAAGGCGACATTTCCTGCTCGGAAGCGCGGGAGTTTTATCCCACGCCGCTCTTCCGAAGAGCGCCGTTGGACAGGCGCCAACGGCGGCCGTGAGTTCTAGGCGGGTCATGCACATCATCGGCCACTCGCACATCGATGCGGCGTGGCTTTGGCCGTGGAAGGACAGTGCGGATCTTGTGCTGACCACCTTTCGAAGCGCGCTCGACCGCATGCAGGAAACGCCTGGTTTTCGATACAGCCACTCGTCAGTCATCCACTACCGTTGGGTGCAGCAGGCAGCACCGGTGCTGTTCGCGGAGATCCTAGAACGCATCCGCGAGGGCCGATGGGAGGTGGTGGGCGGATGGCCCGTGGAGCCTGACTGCAACATTCCATCCACGGAAAGTTTCGCCCGGCACTGCTTGTACGGCAAACGCTTCTGCAAACAGGCTCTGAACGTCGAGGTCGATATTGGCTTCAACCCTGATTCCTTTGGCCACGCGGCGGGGCTGCCTACCATCCTCCGACAGGCTGGCTACAGCTATTACGTCTTTATGCGCCCGCAGGAGCATGAGATGACGCTGCCTCGGCTCTTCTGGTGGGAAGGACCCGACGGATCTCGGGTGTTGGCGTACCGCATCTACGGGGATTACGACCGCGGTCCAGACTTCCTCAGAGATTCGGCTGCGAATGGATTTCCGGAGGGCTCAACGCACGGAACGTTCTTCCTCGGTGTCGGCGACCACGGCGGGGCCGTGACCAGGTCCTATATCCAGCAGGTCCTTTCCATGCAGAACGACGAAACGCTGCCGGAGCTGCGCTGGAGTACGCTCCGGGAGTTCTTTGCTTCGTTGCGAGCATCGATGTCGCTGGAATACTTGCCGGTGGTACGGGGTGATCTGCAACATCACGCGCGGGGTTGCTACTCGGCATGTGGAGAACAGAAGCTTCAGAACCGGCGTACGGAGCATGAGCTTTTCCGAGCCGAGTCCATTGCCCTGATCGCCTCGATGTCCTACCGTCGAACCTATCCGGGAGCGACGATCGAGGGGGCCTGGCAACGATTATTGTTCAACCAGTTCCACGACATTCTTGCGGGTACGTCGCTTTTCTCTGACTATCAGGATGCTCGCGACGGAATCGGATTTGCTTGCCAGGTGGCTCAGGAATCCAAGGTCTCGAACCTGGAAGCTATGGCAAAGCAAGTCGATCTGCAGAATGTGCCCGAAGGTGCAATTTTTGTATGGAACCCGCTTCCCTGGCGCCGGCAGGCACTTCTCGAGTTCCACTACGCCACTAATGCGACGTCGGATCACTACGTCGCCCTCCAGGCAGAAGACGGCAGTCGCACACCGCTGCAGGCGCGTCCTTCTGACAGCATGACGGACTTCTACCCGCGGCTGTCTTCCTGGGTCGAGCTTCCGGCCTGCGGCTACAAGGTGTTCACACTGACCCGCGATCCAGCTCCGGTGACGCCGCCGCCTGTGCGGCGTGCGACGGTCGCAACCGACGGCTTCGGCCTCGGCTCGCTTCGCGTGCCCGATGGCACGGAGCTGCTCTCGGCCACACTGGGCCTCGTGGTAATCGAGGACAAGAGCGACACCTGGGCGCATGGCGTCGCGGCGTTTCGCCAAGAGATTGGCAGACCAACATTCGTGTCGTCGGAGGTCGTCGAGGATGGTCCTGTGACCCGCGTGACTCGACAGAAGCTGCGGTGGCGAAGCTCCAGCATCACGGTCGACATTGCCGAATTCAACGCGACCGACGCTATCGAGCTTCGATTCGTCATGGACTGGCAGGAGTACGAACAGATCCTGAAGTTCGAGGTACCGACGAAATTTGCTTCCCCGAAAGTCTTCGCAAAGGTACCCGGGGCAACGTTGGAACGTGCGGCCGACGGCAATGAGGAGCCGTATCAGGACTGGGTCGCACTGGAAGGCAATATCGCCGGCCAACAGTACACCTTGGCTCTGATAAATCGATCGACGTACAGCTACGATTGCCTGCAGGGCTTGTTGCGTACCATCCTGGTCCGGTCTGCCCCCTATGCACGACACAACCCGAACCCGGTCGAGGACAACGGTGTTAACGCCTGGCAGGACCAGGGGCGGCAGGAGCGGACCTTCTGGCTTTTAGGCGCTGCTGGCGGTGCTGCCGAACAACGGCTGGATCGTCGGTCTCTCGGGCTGCAAACTCCCGCCGAGTACGTTCTCGATTCCCGGCACCACGGCACACAGCCGCGGGAACGCTCGTTTATCGAGGTAACACCCGACACCGTAGAGGTGCTCGCGCTCAAGCAGGCCGAAGACGCGTCCAAGCTAATCGTGCGGGTGCAGGAGCGCTCCGGGAAATCGACTTCAGCACGGATCTCGTTTCAAGGACATGGCGGCTCCAGGAACCTGTCCCTGCTTCCCTGGGAGATTAAGTCGATCGCTTTCTCACTGACAGACGTGCGGAAAGCAGAAGCGCAAACCGTCTCTATCTTGGAAATTCCAAGCGGATGAGCATAATTTCGCTTCGACAAAGAAATTTGTAATGAGGCGCAGTCGATGAAAGTCTTCCGCCTCAGCTTCGCCTCCGTTGCCGCCAACTTTGATGAGCGAACCCGCCTGCATTGCGAAACGGATACGGTACAGCATGAACCAAGCAGTTTTCTGGGTTATGCCGAGGGTGCGGGCAAGCTCACAGGAACTTACGCCCTTCTTGCTGTTAACGATGATCCACACGGCAGGCAGCCAGTTCTCAATCCCGAGAGCGGAATCCTCAAAGATGGTGTTCACCTTCGCATTGAACTGCCGCTTGCTGTGAGCGGACTTGCACTGCCACTTACGCTGACCCGCCAGCCACGACATATCTTTTCGCCCGCAAGTGGACAGATAACGCCGTTTGGCCAAAGCTTCGACATCGTGTCCTGAATGCAGTTGTCCGTATCGGCGAAGTGGACGGATGCCCTTCGCAGGTCCGGCTTCAGAAAACGTGATGATTTGCTTCGGGCGTCCCCTAGGTAAGCGGCAACAGAAGGGCAAATGGTCGCCCGCTGTTCGGGATTCGGTGCACCTACATTCGGTTCCTAAAAAGGGCGTCCTGATAGACGAGCCTGATCGGTGGACCGATGCGAAGCCGGACTCGTTACGCGGTCGTACATGGGTTACGAGCGAGATCGTTGAACAGGCGTAGCTAAGTTCACTCGAAATTCTTCCGGACGTAACATAGGGCCGGTAACGTGGGCTGTGAATCTTCTAGGAGCTCCGATGCGCGTAACCTTTGTTGCAGCCGCGACTTTGCTTTCGGCCAGCCTTGCTGCTCATGCTGAAACCTTCGACTTCAGCTTTGGCAGTTCCTCCAGTTCATTCAGCGGCTCCGGAGTCCTGACCACGGGAACTCTTCTGTCGCCAGGGCAGTACCTTATTGCCAGTGCGACCGGAACGGCAGAGGTCGTCCCCAACGGACCGAGCCTGGATATCCAGTCAATGCTGGCTCCAGGCACTTTCCCCACGTCCCAGAACGGTGGTCTTTATCCTGCGAATGATGATGTGCTTCTGGTGACGAATGGCGTCGGTAGTTTTGATCAATACGGATTCTCCTTTGTTCTGCAAGATGGAGCGCAGATCAATCTGTATAGCGGCGGTTTAGCAACCGACGCACTGTTAAGACCGGCTAACGGATCCGACATTTTCGAGGATGTGCCGGTTACGATCACGGCCGTCGTGCCGACTCCGGAACCTTCCAGCTTTGCTCTGCTCGGCACCGGTCTGCTGGGTATCGCTCTCGTGACGAAGCGGTATTCGGCGTAGTCGCTCCTCGATCAGCAAGGGGCCTATTACGAATACGGTGGTTGCGTGCATTCCGGCAGTGGACGGCCCCTGTGTTGTTGCCGTAGCACGCAACTCTGATGCGTTCACGGAATTCGGCCCCGTCGAGATCCATGCGGGCGAGAACCGGCAGACTTACGAACATTGCAAAAGTGTCATGGAGCGGTCACAAGCCCGTCAGCAAACGGCTGCAATACTGCTTTTGTGGAATGTTGCCGTCGCTGACTTCCATGCTGGGCGGATTTTGCACCCGTCATTGCGATGCGCCTCCACCACCTACCCGCAGCCATCCACCTGTATCTGCTTCTTCCTCCTCGCCACCGGCTGAGTTTCCGGCATCGCTCCGAACGGACGGCCGGCACTTGTAACCTTCGTTGTCCAAACCGTGAGGGATGATCGATGTTCAGAAAACCGTATGGAGGTCTGATCCGCAATTCGTTGCCGATCAACCGTCTGCTTCCGTTCGCCGGCCTGCTTGCAGGGCTGAGCGCAACCGCGCTTGCGCAGTCGGTGCCGTTTCCGACGTACACCGTAGGCGAGAACAAGGATGCCAAGAAGGGTCCGGATTACCCAGCCAACTTGCCCGCACCGTGGGTTGTCAGTAGCGGCCAGATCATCACTCCCGTGGGCACCCAGGTATACCTGGGCATCAGAACCCGCGCCAAAGCCGTCGCGCTGAACCCGACGGGCAATCACACCGCGGCCGTGCTGCAGATGGGAGCGCCACAAGCGGTGACAATCTTCAACACCAAAACCGGGGCCGTTCTGCAGACCTACTCGGCAGCGGCAGGAAAGGATCGGGACGGAAGCAACACGGGCATCACGTATACGGCAGATGGTAAGTACCTGCTGTTTAGCCAGGACGGTGGTTCCGGCTCCGGCAGCTTCATTGGTATTGCCGGCGTTAGCGCTACGGGCTTGCTTTCTGACTACGCCCATGTGAGCGTGCCACTCGACGTGAACGCCGCCGGCTATTTGACGACCGTGACGTGCTTCCCAACCAGTGTTCCGGGAACGACGGGCAGCGCAGCAATTCCCTGCGGGCAGACTGTCTCGCTCACCGGAGATGGCGTCAACACGTCTTACCCGCTTGGCATCGCGATCTCACCCGACAACAAGACCGCCTATGCCGTGCTGGACAACAACGACACGCTGACCAAGATCGACCTTAGGGCGGCGACACCCGTAGAAGGCCGGGAAGTACGCGTCGGCAACGTGCCGAACAGCGTTGTCATCTCGCCCGATGGAAAGACTGCGTACATTTCGAACGAGGCCGGCCGAATCGCGAAAGAAAGCGACTTTCAGCAGTATTCCAACGGTACACCGGTGGTTGCCGCATTCCCGACTGGCTCCACTTCCACCGGAACTGTTTCGGTGGTCGATCTGGCATCCTTCACGGTTACCGACACAATCTCGACCGAGCTTCACCCGACCGGAATGGCGTTCTGGGGCAACATGCTGCTGGTTGCAAACACCTACAGCGACAGCATCTCGGTCGTCAACACGGGCACGAATCAGGTGGCCGAGACGATCAACCTGGCGCTCCCGATCGGAGTCCCTGGGAAGAAGGCAGCGGCCTATGGTGCGGGGCCGAACTCGATCGCCGTCGATCAGAAAAACAACATCGCCTATGTCGCGCTCTATAACGCCAACGCCGTCGCTGTGGTGAACCTCAGCAACGGCGGCTCCATGGAAGGCATGATCCCGGTTGGTTATGCTCCGAGTTCGGTTGCGTTCGACTCTGCGGACCAGTCCCTGCTCGTGGCGAACGACAAGGGTATCGGCACCACAGGCTTTGCCGTGGCACCTCCGCCAACGAGCACGGCGGAGAACTCCTACGGAACTACTCACGGTGTGACGAGCTTCAACACGCACCAGGATCTTGGCACGGTCAGCATTATCCCCGTACCTACCTCCAACACTCTCGGAACGCTGACGCAGCAGGTATTTCAGAACAACCACTGGGACCTCGCAGAGAACATCTTCGCGGCCTCCGGAGGCAAAAAGACGGCCAAGCCGCTCGCTATCCCGGAGCGCATCGGTGCACCGTCCAAGATCAAGCACGTGTTTGTAGTCATTCGTGAGAATCGCACTTACGATCAAATTCTGGGCGATGTTTCCAGCGGCAACGGCGATGCTTCCCTGGCCGTCTTCGGCGACAATACAACGTTCGGCCGCGTCACGCCGAATGCGCATGCGCTTGTGCAGCGGTTCCCGCTGCTCGACAACTTCTACGATCCCAGCCGGCAGTCCGCGGACGGACACAACTGGATCGTTCAGGCCATGGCTCCCTACTCCGACGATATCCAGTCGCCGGACTGGCTGCGCGATTACCCCTCCAACGGTGGCGATGCGATCGCGTACCAGAAGGTAGGGCACCTGTGGGATGTGGCGGCAAAGCAGGGCGTCACGTTCAAGAACTTCGGCGAGTACATCGAATACAACACATTCCTGACACCGACCGGATCGACCAACGAGCCGCAGTGGATCGACTTCTACAACGATTCCCTGGCGTACGAGGCCGGCGCAGAAAAGCAACTGTACAACGTCAACACAGTTGCCTCGCACTCACCGCTGCCGAACCTAATCAACAACACGGTCCAGAACTACCCACAGTTTGATCTGGGTATCCCCGACCAGTTCCGCTTCGATGTCTGGCAGGAGGAGTTCAACAAGGACGTCGCAGCCGGGTCGGTGCCCCAGCTGGAATTTATGTGGATCAGCTCAGACCACACCGGTGGCCCACCGACCGCGCAGGCTATGCAGGCCGACAACGACCTGGCGCTTGGCCGCTTTGTGGATGCCATCAGCCACAGTGCAATCTGGAAAGAGTCGGCTATTTTTGTCGAAGAGGATGATGCACAGGATGGCGTTGACCACGTTGACGGTCACCGCAGCCCTGGCTACATCATCAGCCCATTTGTCCAGCAGCAAGTCAAAGCAGATGGTTCCGGGGCAGGAGTCACCGAAGACAGTACGTTCTACACGCAGGTTAACATGACCCGCACGATCGAGCAGATCCTCGGCCTTCAGCCCATGAATCAGTTCGATCTGACAGCCTCGCCGATGTCCGAAATTTTCATCGACAACCCGCCCACGGCGAACTTCAAGCCGTGGACGCACGTGCCAAACGCGATTCCACTGAACATGGGAGTCAAGCAGACACCGATGCAGCCGATTCCCGGGTCGTCCAAATATGCTACGCCCTCCAAGCGGGCCGAGCTCTCCTCGGTCAAGGCCTTACGGGCAGGCTGGATGAAGAAGAAAACCCAGGTGTTCGCCGGGAAACAGCACATTCCCGACTCCGAAGACCCGGCCACCGTCAACCACCTCGACTGGTACGAATCCACGAACTTTGTGTTGCCTTATCCCGGCGAGAAAACGGTTCGCCCTGCCAGCGACTTCAAGAAAACCGGACCCAAGACCCCGGACCTCGACGACTAAACCAACACCGAAACACAACGGCCCTCTTCCGGAAATATCGGGGGAGGGCCGTTGCTTTGATGCGAACGGTGTAGAGCCTGCAAACAGCGCTTCAGCTGAGAGGCGAGCTGGCTCGCTCTCGCGCCGGCATCGAAAGCGTCACCCGGGTTCCCGCGCCGGGCTTGCTGGCAATCTCGACAGTTCCCCGGTGCAACTGCATGATTCCCTGAACAATGGAAAGGCCGAGGCCCGTGCCTCCTGAGGCCTTTGATCGCGACGTGTCGACGCGAAAGAAGCGGTCAAAGACACGCGGCAGGGCTTCAGCAGGAATGCCGACACCTGTGTCCGTCACTTCGATCAGGACGTTGGCAGCCTTCGACTGAGTCCTGATGGCCACTGTGCCGCCTTCCGGGGTATGCGCGACTGCGTTTGAAACCAGGTTGCCGACAGCCCGCTGGATCAGGGTACGATCGAGCTCCGCGATGACCGGCTCACCGGCTCCGGTGCTGGTCAGCGTCACTCCCGCGTCCGCGGCCGAAGCCTCATAGTATTCACGCACGCTTTCCAGAAGGTCAGCGACATCGATCGGTTCGCGCCGCAAATGGGTCAAGGGGCTTTCCGTCCGGGCTAGGAATAAAAGATTGCCGATCAGGTCTGACAGGCGCACCGCTTCCTCGAGCGACGACTCTAGGGCATCCCGGTATTCGTCGATGGTGCGGGCTCGCGCAAGCGCAACCTCCGCTTCGCCCCGAATGTTATTAACCGGCGTACGGAGATCGTGCGCGATGTCGGCAGAGAAGCGTGAGATCCGTTCAAACGAGTCTTCCAGTCCGTCGAGCATCTTGTTGAAAGTCAGGGCCAAAGACGCAAGCTCGTAGGGATAGCCTTCCGCCGCGATACGTTCGCCGAGATGACTTGAGGTAATGCGGCGTGCGGTTGTGGTGATCTCCTCCACCGGCCGGATCCCCTGCCTGGCGATGTGGTAACCCACTAAAGGAAACAGCACGAGCATGCCGGCCGAAGTGATCCAAAACCACAGGCGGAAGCGCCGCAGCAAACCTTCCGTCTGCGTCACGTCCACTGCTATTTCCATCGTGATCAACGGGTCCTGTGCGTCGCCGAAGTGTGCTGTGGCTGCAACGACTCGAAACAGCTTGTTATTTTTGCCTTGCACCGAGATAGCCGACCCTCCGTGGCCGCTCAGTAGCTTTGAAAGCTCCGACAGGTTGAGTTGGTCCTGCATCCCCGGAGTCATTAGCAGCGTCTTGCTTTGCGGGTCTAGGAGGCAGATATAGAACTGCTCGTACCGCCGCGCCGCAGACTCGAGTTCCACCTCTTCGCGCAGGCCGTCCGGCTCATCGGGGCGTTCCTGCAGCATGGTACGGAGGACGTTCACTTTGTCCTTCAGAAACAACTCGGTGCTTTTGTTCAGTTCCGACACCAGCAGCAGGTAAAGGCTCGACGTGACCAGCAACACCAGCAGCAGCCCGGCGGAGGCGTACGCCGCCGTCAGGCGGAACGCCAGCGTGTGCCAGATGCGGGTCACGCCGGCCCGTGTTCTACTCGGCCTCGAGGACATATCCCGAACCGCGAACCGTGTGGATCAGTTTGGACGCGAAAGGGTCATCCAGCTTGCTGCGAAGCCGTCGCACGCTCACGTCGACGACGTTGGTTTCGCTGTCGAAGTTCATGTCCCACACGGCTTCCGCGATCACCGTCCGGGACAGCACCTCGCCGGCCCGCCGCACTAAAAGCGAAAGCAGAAGGAACTCCTTCGTCGTCAGGTCAAGCCGCTGTCCTGCGCGGGTGGCGCGCTGGCGGAGGAGGTCGATCTCGAGATCCGCCATGCGGACCACGTCTTGCGGCCGGGTTGGTGTGCGGCGCAGGCGAGATCGCACGCGCGCCAGCAGCTCTGAAAACGCAAACGGCTTCACCAGGTAGTCGTCGGCTCCAAGCTCAAACCCTCGCACCCGTTCGTGCACAGCATCGCGAGCCGTCAGGAAAAGAACCTGCGTATTCTTGCCCGCCTTCCGCAGACCCGCCAGTACCTGCCAGCCATCCAGGCCCGGAAGCATGATGTCCAGGATGATCAGGTCAAACTCTACGTTTTTGGCCAGTTCCAGCCCGTCTTGGCCGTCAAGAGAAACGTCCACTACAAAGCCCGCTTCGCTCAGGCCTTTTTTTAGGAATTTCGCCGTTTTTGCTTCGTCCTCAATCACCAGCAGTCGCATGGGACACACCTCATTGCTTGCACAAACCCGGCGGCACACCGCAGCGGCATAACCAAGCGTTGCGCCACATTCCTGCTGTCATGCGGCTGAATCTCGCGTGCAGTAAGCCACATCATGGATGCTCGGAGCCGGGCGTTTGCCGGAGGTAAATGAGCGTCTGATTCGGAGTGCGGCTGCCGTCCACGTTCGCAGTCTCCCGATCAATCTCCAGCGCCGACCCGTTCTCAACTAGCGTCCAGGTTTCTTTCGAAAGGATGACGCGTCCATCCTCATGTTCCTCGATGGAAAACACCAGCCTTGAGCCCTGCCAAACGATCGCGGTATGGAACTCATCTCCATCAGCGCCGGTCGACACAGACGTCCTGCCGTCGAACCTGTACCGTTGCAGCGCATGCCGAGGCGGCTCCGAACCACGATGGCTGGTCGTTTCTACAACGAAGTCGGAGCCGTGTTGATCGATACGCCGAACCACCTCGCCCGTCCGCTGCGGCACACACCGTTCGTTGCTTTGCTTCCAGGTCCCGGAGAAGTTTGGCTGCGGTGACGAGCAGATTCCCGCGCAGGTCAAGCAGAAAAACAACTGGAAACCGACAAGGGATCTTTGTCGCATATGTGCGGTTCCTGGCCGCCACTCCGTGAGCCGTCGATTTCGTTAGAAGTCTAGTCGCAGCGCAAACTGCATCTCCCGCGGCGTTCCCGAGCCCACGGGAGTAATGGGTGAAACGATAGCCGTGTTCAGGTTGACGGTATTGATGATGCTGCCGAAGCCAGACTGGCCGAAGGTAGCGAGCGGCTGACCCAGCTGCGGGTGATTGAAGACGTTGAAGAACTCCGAACGAAGCTCCAAGCGCGTGCGCTCACCCAACAGCACGGTCTTCGCTAGACCGGAGTCGACCTGCCAGGTGCCCGGCCCGGCGAGGAGATCCCGCGAGGCGTTGCCGAAGGTTCCAGCCGCGGGGGTAGCAAAGGCCGCGGGATTAATCCAGTGTGCAATATTTTTGCCCCCGGCTGGAGTCAGTGACTTGCCCGATACGCGGTCGGGACGCAGCGTGCCGGAGTTCCCGTACGGAGAGATCGCGCTGCTCGGCAGGAGCACATTGACGGGGAAGCCGGTACGGGCCAATGCAGTCGTAGTCAGCTGCCAGTTGCCGGCGATCGCGCTCGCAACACCTTGCTTCAGCATCTGCTTGCCCCGGCCGAAGGGAAGCTCGTACACGGCGTTGCCGTTCACCACATGCCGGGCGTCCCAAGCGCCGCTGGCCCATTCACAGCGCAGGCACAGAGGGTTCTGCGGCGAAATCTCGTCGCCATCGCCGCTGCCGTTTGAGCCGTTGTCGATCTCATGCGTGTAAGCGTAGTTAGCTGCGACCAGCAGGCCATGCGTGAAGGGCCTCCGCACGGACACAGTGAGGCCGTTGTACGAACTCGCTCCGATCGAGCCCCGCCAACCAATTGCGGGGGCGAAGGCCGGGTACTGCGCGGTGCCGGTTGCCGGGTCAAGCAGGTTCACCACATTGGTTTCAAGCAAGTGCACGCCATGGCTTCCTAGATACGAGAAGGTGCTTACAAACCTCGCCGGAAGAGGTTGCTGCATTGAAGCGGTCCACTGTTCGACGTACGTGTCTTTGCGGTTCCGTTGCTCGGCATTCGGCGAAAGGTTTCCGCTCCCAGTAAAGTACGGGGTCACCGGATAGGTCACATTGGTGACCGAGTAGGACGGAACCTCGTTTTTCGCGGGAAGGTTCTGATCATCCAGCTGACCATCCTCGTGGTAAATGCCAAAGCCGGCGCGAAGAATGGGTTTCCCCTCGCCAGCAGGGGACCAGGCGACGCCGATCCGCGGATCGAAGTCTCCATAGTTCTGCTGGCCAAAGCTGGCGCCCACGCCACAGAAGCCCTGCGCTCCGCAGGTGCCGAAGTCGAACGGATTCGCTCGCCCGTGCGCCTCGTGGAACAGGTCGAACACCGTATAGCGCACGCCCAGGTTCAGCGTCAGATTGGTCGCGGGTTTGTACTCGTCCTGCACGTACCCGATAAACCAGGTTTTGCGCAGATCGTTCGCCGGCAGAGCACCGGACAGGCTGGCCCTTCGCACCTGGTTGGCAGCCAGTTGTTCGAGCGAGGCAAACGTGACCGTCCCGTGCTGCCCGTAGTGCTGATTCAACTGAATCTGGCGGATCTCCGCGCCAGCCTTGAGTGTCTGCCTGCCACGGAGCCAGGTCACGTCATCGATCTCCGAAAACGTGTTCCCAACGTAGATGGTGTTGTAGTTGTAATTTTGCGAAACAAACCCCGGCCCAGGCGCCGACGAGATCGCGACCTGGTAAATGGATCCGGTATCGCTCGAGTTATAGGTGTTCGAGGTCGCCCGATTGAATCCAAACTTCGCCTCGTTGGTGAGGTACGGATTGAAGATGTGCAGGTACTCGAGCGCTCCGTTGATCGGCGTCGTCACCCTCTGCTGGAGGTCTGTAGCCGCGGCCGAGACCGGCTGCGTATTCACCGAACGATCGTAGTTGAAGCGCATGAAGCCGGTGTCATTGGCGCCGAAACGCTGGTCCACTCGCAGCATCGCTGAGTTCTCGTTCACCACCTGGGTACAGGCGCACGTCAGAAGGTAGTAGTTCGCGTAATCCGGCAAGCTGGGGCTCGGCGCGTAGGGCGTGAGGATTCTCTTTGGGCCCGCTCCTGGGTACGCGTTCACGATGGCGTACACCGGGGAGGAGACCGGGATGGAAGCCTTGAACGCCGCACTCGGCACATCGCCGCTGGTCGGATAGCCCCAGACTTGCCGGTAGGCTTCGGAGGCGAGAAAAAAGAAGGTCTTGTCGTGCACGACGGGACCGCCCAGCGCTCCGCCGAACTGATTGAGCCGGAGCGGCTGCTGTGATTCGCCGTTCGACGCCCAGAGCGGCTCGGGGGCGTCGAAGATGTTGTTTCGCAGAAACTCAAAGAGGCGACCATGAAACTGGTTGGTGCCTGCAGACGAGACTACGGCCAGCTGCGCGCCGCCTGTTGCGCTTTCCTCTGCGGTTCCCAGCAGTGTGTCGACGCGGAACTCCGCGATCGCGTCCAGCGGAATGGCCAGCCGCGCCCAGGCGCGCTGTGTCTGGTTGGCGACATTGGTCGCGTCCACGCCGTCATAGGTGAAGTTGCTGTCGTCAAGACCACGCCCCGCAAATCGGACCGACCTCTGGTTGCTGCCACCGGTATCGATCGCGCCGGGAATATACGCCGTCAAGGAAGCCCAGTTGCGGCCGTTCAGCGGCAGCTCGTCTGCTTGCTTCCGCTCGATCAGACCGGTGACTGCGCTGGTATTGCGGTCGAGCACCTCGGAATTGGTCGAAACGTCGACGTGCTCCTCCCCATCCGACACCCGTAGACTGGCATTCAACGTTTGTGTCCGGGCGACCGTCTGAACCACGTTGTTGTAGGACGTTTGGGCGAAGCCCGCATGCTCAAACGTGACAACGTAGCTGCCCACACCCAAATTGGGGATCGAATAATCACCATCCGCCGAAGAGACGGTTTCTCGCACCAGACCAGTGGCAGGCATGGTTGCACTCACTTTCGTGCCAGGCAGCAGCTTCCCAGTAGGGTCTGTCACGATCCCAGTTAAGCCGCTGCGATCAATTTGTGCGACGGCTTGGATGGAGCGAAGATCAAAGATTGCCGGAAGAAGCAACAAAGACGACGAGATACAGACGCGAAACTTCTGCACGGTTAGCCTCTGGAAGTAAAGCGCACTTGGCGCGAAGCAAGGGACCAGGGTTTGACATCAAGCCAGTTCGCAACGATTGCAGTTCCGCAAAATGTGCGAGGTGCGAGACAGCATTGCAAACTTGTAATCTCCTCTTCTACAGGGCCTTTGTTACAGCACCCAGAATGGGTTGTTAACGGAAGATAGATTCCGTGACGTCCGATGCACCGGCAAAGCCCGGAAGCGTGTTCGCTCACGTAGCGGCAAGCGCGGGTCTAGTTGGTGACGGTGCGTGTCAGAGCTGCGCATCCGGGGCGCTACCGCAGGAACCGTTGTCACTGGCGTTTTTACGTTCTTGAAGGGGTCACAGCAAGCATTCCAATCACGCAAACCGAGGAACTCGGCACCCAGTCACTCGCGTAACCCCTCTATCGGAACGGTTTACATGGCCAATGCCAGCGACAACGACGTCGACGTGATCGGCCTGAAGCTGGGGCGGCTAACCGGCAAGATCTCACAGGCTCCAACCTACCGTTCGGTCTGGCTATTAATCTCGTAAACGACCAGCTACGTCACGCTCGGAACCGATCAGATCGACGTCATCAATCTAAGGTCTCAGCAGGTTGTCCAGACAGGCTACGCCGGCCCCCAGAATGTCACGATTACGCCGACCAGTTTACCGGGAACACTTTCGTTCCAAACAAGCCAGTCCTGCTAGATTTCCCGCGTTGCGAGCCATGCTTCGTTTGCCGATGCTGACAAGGGCGCGGCAATCCATTTCACCGTCTATAGTGTTATTGGTAAAGAAAGCTTTGCGTAGGTAGACCGGAGGAGAATGCAATGTGGAGTTTCAGACTTGCTATGGCAATCGCAGCGATGACGCTTATCCCTAAGCTGGCATCAGCGACGACGTACAACTTCCAGGCAACGGAAACGTCGGCTCTCAGTCCCTCGCCTGTGAGCTTCACGTTCTCACTCGATACCTCCACGGCTTACCTCAGCCCTACGGGCTCCACCACTTTTCTAAACGTTCCTGTCGAGGAAAATAGCGCGAGGTTCCCCGGGAACACTGTCGATGCCGAATTCGGTACAGATCTTTCTAGCCCACTCTTCTTTTTGATTGACACTTCCTCGACGCCGTTCACCTCGGGATCTGGTGCCGCGATCATTTTCAACATCGGGAGCTTCGCGATCGCTGATGGAGCGACTGACGGCGAAGGAACTCTGCAAATCTCAAGCGCTCCAGCCGCTCCTACCCCCGAACCCTCTACATGGATTCTGCTGCTCACCGGCAGCGCTGCGCCTGCCTTCGCTCGCCGCCTCTCCTGGAGATCGCGCGAACGCAGTTGAGCCACCGCCCATTCGGCTACCACCCAGGCCGGCGCTTGCGTACACCCACCTTACCGACCCCAGTACTGGCCGTTGGAGGGATTACATTGGCGCAAAGTTGAACCGTCGCTAGGCGTGCAAAGGAGAATGTCAACATTAGGACGTAGCCGTCTCCGTCACGACGAACGTTTCCGACTTTCTCGGAGTTTCGGCTAGGTTAGGGCGCAGCATACAACCCTTTGATGTGCCCGAGGGAAGGCCTCCCTCAAATGTTGTTGTGCTCGACTACAGGTACTGGCAACGTAGCTACGATAGCGATCCGAAAATCGTCGGTCAGGTTTTGCAACTGAATCACGAGAACTACACCATCGTGGGTGTAATGCCACGACGATTTGCCTTCACCAATGCCGTGAGCAACGTCGACGTCTACATACCCTGGACGGCCGCTCGCTGCCCGAACCTCTTTCCGTGGATCAGGCTTAAGCCCGGAGTAGATTTACCTTCGGCGAACGCAGAATTTCAATCCCTGCTCAACCAGTTCAAACGAGAGACGCCTGCGCACTTTCCTGACGTCTTCCAAGTCGCAGTTGAGCCAATCGTCGAGCCCTATATTCACAAAGCCGGACACACCCTTGCGCTGCTCTTTGCCTCGGTCGCATTGCTTCTGGTCATCGGATGTGCCAATTGCTCCATTTCTCTTACTGGCTCGGGGGGAATCACGCCAGCAAGAGCTCGCGATTCGCAGTGCCATTGGAGCGAGTCGGTACCGCATCGTACGGCAGCTGCTTGTGGAGTCACTTGCGACGTCCAGCGCCGGTGCGGTGCTGGGCGCGGCCATTTCTTACTGGCTTGCCAAGGTCTCCTTGCAACTCATGCCAGACGCATTCCCTGCGAAAGCCACTATCACCATCAATCTGCCGATCTTGGCGTTCTCCATCAGCCTTGCGCTTATCACGGGTGTGCTGTCGGGTTTGTTCCCCGCAATGCGTCTCTCGCGACCCAATCTCTCGCACGTCATCCAAAGCACATCACGCACTGCTGGCGTGAACACGAGTCGGCGTGCACTCAATGTTCTGATCAGCTCGCAAATCGCCCTTACGTTCGTACTGCTTGGGGCAGCTGGAGCAGCCATCGCTGGCTTCCTCAGGATTACATCCACTCAGCTGGGCTACGACCCCCGCAATGTCATGGTCGTAGGCATCCCCCTCTCACGAGATACGAGCAAAAATCGCGAGGCTCGTGCCGCCCACATCAATCGAGTCCGGAACGCGGCGGCCAGCGTTCCCGGTGTTCTCGCGGTGGCAGTATCGAACCGTGGCATACCACCTTCACCGCCTTTCGGTGGAATAGGCACCCAGGGCCACTTCGAGATCCTCGGATCACACGAACAGCAAGAACAACTTGCCGTTGTTTCGCTTGTCAGCCCTGAGTACTTCGCCACACTTGGAATTCCTCTGCTCAGGGGCAGGTTGTGGGACCAATCAGAGAACCGGCGTGGAGATTTCATCGCGGTGATTAACAAAACGCTTGCCGCGCGATACTGGCCCAAGGGTGACGCCATCGGTCACCAGATCCGCGTGGAGTCGCTCAAAGATGATGGGGCTCCTCTTTCTGTAGCCTCTGCTCACAGTGGTCAGCAGCGCCAGATTATTGGAATCGTTGCTGACTCCCGCAACGACGGTTTAGAGCACCTCGCAGCCCCCGCCATCTATGTCCCGTACACGACATTCATGTGGGACGGCACCCAGCTCTTCATTCGGACTTCGCACGATCCGCTATCGTCCTTAAGGGCGATCCGCAGCGCACTGCACGCCGACAATGCCGAACAGAGAGTGACTGTGGCAGCGGCTAGTCTCGAAGACATACTTCAACTCCAACCTGTTTGGGCGCAGCAACGTCTCTTTTCCGTCCTGTTTTCCTGCTTCGCCCTGCTCGCGCTCGTACTTTCCTTGGTGGGTCTGGGCAGCACGCTTTCCTTTGCCATCGCCCAACGCAGGAGTGAACTTGGTATACGTGTCGCGCTCGGGGCGCAGCGAACTCATATTGTCTGGATCGTGTCGAAGTCGAGCCTCGGGACACTGGGTGTCGGCCTCACGGTAGGTCTTTTGTTGAATTTGTTCACCGAGAAGGCTCTGGGACATTTCTCACCTGAGAGCATTTCGGGCCCGCAGGTTGTCAGTTGCGTGGCAATCCTTCTACTCGTCTGTGCCGCAACAACCAGCCTTCTGCTCTCGGTTCGAGCAGCAAACGTGGACCCCTCAGAAACGCTGCGCTCCGAATGACTGAACCGATTGATCTCAACGGCGCACTACGATGACCGCGACCATGGCTCCCGACGGATCGGCCGTTGGCTTACCCGAAAGCCCGGTTGCGGCGGCGCTACCCTTAGCGACGAGCCTGCTCGTCACCAGCACTGTCCTAACGTTCTCGTCGGTTTTTCCTTTACACCCCTCGCTTAGTTGGCCACAACTCGTTGCACTCACCCTCCTATACCTGTCGATCTCGGCGGCTGTTCATTCCTCAGTAGTTTGGGGTGTGTGCCGCCTGTTCCGAGAGCATATCCAACAACCAACTTGGGAGTTGGCCATACGCTCCTGGGTGTCCGTGGCCTGGGTCCCTTTGCTTGTTCTTTTGGACAAGGAGAAGTCGCTATGGTCTTGCGTGGTCTTTCCTCTAATGGTTGGCTATGCACATCGCATCATCAAACCGAAAGTTCGGTGGGGAACCAGCGAAGCAGACGCCATTGAACGAGAATGCCCCACTCACAGATTGTTCTACAGCGAGGAAGGACCGCCGCTTTGGCGAGTTCTCCTGCCCGTTGCGGTGACCGTCCTTGCAACTCAGGCTGGCGTGTGACCGTGCTGATGAAGCATGCTTTGACAGCAGGTTGTTTATTCTCTTTCGGCCTCATTCAATTCAGTTGGCGGACTCGCCTGGATGGGAACACGGCGCGGCCCCACCAAGGAAGAGAGTGAATCCTACGTTCGTCAGCGATCTGCTCCTTGATTGTCTTTGTTCTCGTCGGTGTTGCTTTGATGCCGTACCTGAAGGAGAGGGATCAAAAGACGAGGCTGATGAACCTCTTAGGAATGACTCGGGCGACATCTTTGTTGCCGGGCGCGGCGAAAGGGAATGAGCCTCCTGGAGGAGAGTACTCCGGCATCGTTCTCCTGTTGCCGCCAAAGCCACATAACGAAGTCGTACCTCCCAGACTTGGGGACCACTCGGGAACCACTGGAGTGTCGGGGAAGCCGATTGTAATTCCATTCGATGGAGCGTACTGGTACTTCAAGCGGCCTGATAACAGGCCAAGGCGGGACGCTAAGGTTCAGCGTGGGGATCCTCTCAAGGGAAGCATTCGGTCGACCGATCGGCTACCGCTTCTGATGGCAGCACACCAGGCACTGCTTCGTCCCATCGCGATGACTTGCTGCAAGGCGTTACAGGTCGAGTTGATCAACGCAGACAACCGCCTTGGTGCAATCACGATTGAGGTTTTGCTGAGGGATGTTTCAGGACCTTCGAATCCGACGCTCTCTCTCGGAAACGTTGTCATTCCATCCAGTACTGCACGCTTCATCCCGTTCGACCGTGGTCCGGTCAAAGAGAAGCTGACCTTCCGTTTTCCTCCTGGTGAACAAAACCAAAGCTTCGACCAGATTACTGTCCTGATTAAGCCTTCTTGGGAGCGGGCCCTCGCTGGTTCAAGGGTGGCAATTGCTGATTTTGTTCTTGTGCCTTGATGTGATCCAACCATCCCCAATGCGGAAGGGCAAGCGTCCAACATGCTGTTCAACCTTGGTCCGGGCCGTCTCGGCACGCTGTCGGAATCCATCGCCATCCCGGAGATTCGGCAGCAAGCCATCGAGATTGCCGCGGTTCTGGCTTGGCGACTCCGCAAATACACCGCAGTTTCACCAGCACAACTTCTGCCCGCTAAGCGAAGCCCGTCGTGGGTAGCGGTATGAGCACAGCCGTGATGCCTGTCCAAGCCTCAGCAAAATGACACACAAAAGCCGCTCTCCGAAAGAGATTGGTCTCGCTCGTTAGGCACCGGACTGGGTCTCGTAAGTGGACTGGCCTGTGTCGCCGCACAAATGCTTTTCCGCGTTCTTCAATGGTTCTTAGTGCGGCGCTCTGGACTGTTGCCTGATGCTGCTGCCTTGTCCCCGCTTCACCGGACATCGTACCGGTATTTGGAGCCATCTATGCGATGGGCGTCTTGGTCTTGGTCCGGCATATTGCCGACAAGGAAAAGGCGGAAGGTTATGTCGAGGCATTGCGCTTCAACAATGGCTGCATCTCCTTCCCAGCAACATTTTGGAGAACCATCGGGTCCGGTTTTCCGTGGCGACGGGCGCGGCCATCGGCAGGGAAAGCTCGATGATTCAGTTCGCCACCGCAGCGACATCGTGGGTCGGGTCCCGCCGTGACACCACCGGCTTCTCCCTCGCACGAAAGGTCGCTTGCGGTGTCTCAGCCGCGATCGCTGCCGCTTACCAAGCACCGATTGCCGGCGTGTTCTTCGTCTACGAGATTGTGCTTGGCGAGTGGCGATGGGAAGAAGCTCCGGACCTTGCGGTTTCTGCGGTAGTGGGTTGGCTGGTTAGTCGTACCCTGCTGGGCGCAGGACCTTTGTTTGTTGTTCATGGGCTCCTCCCGCTAGGAAAAGTAGTCGCATGGACGATCCCGTTGACGCTTCTTCTCGCGTGCCTCGGTCCCGCCTATCAGTCGCTGCTGCACAGTGCTCGCTTTCTCCGCAAAGTGCCGGCTCCCTTGATCTGGGGAGGACTCACAGTCGGCCTGCTCAGCCTTCTGCACCCGACGGTCTGGGGGAACGGCGACGTTGCATTGACGGACGCGCTCACCGGTAAGCCAGTGCTGCAAGCAATAGCCACGGTATTGTTGCTCCGGTCCGTTGCGACCGCCATTTGTACCGGTGCAGGAACGCGCGGTGGCACATCATCTGAACTTAAGCCGGGCTGCGGAAGAGCTGTTGTTGACGCAACCCGCGGTGACGCAGCAGATCAAGACGCTGGAGGAAGAGATCGGCTCGCCGCTGTTTCATCGGGGCGGCGGCCGAATATCTTTGACGCCGGGCGGCCAGGCGCTTCTTCCGTTCGCGAACCGTCTGAAACTTTGGACGAAGAGGCGTTGACCACAGTAGCGAAAGCCTGCGGCGAACATGCCGGCGACTCGCTTTATGAGCTTCGCCGACCATCTCCCAGTATCTGTTGCCGAACATGATCGCAAGCTTCGTCAACAACAACCCCCGTGTTCATGTCACGGCGAGAAGCGGCAACTCCGACGCCATGTCGGAATTGCTTGTATGGGGTGAAGTGCATCTTGCATTGATCGAGGGACCGGAACAGCGTCGTGACGTTCACATTGAACCCTTTATGGAAGATCACATGGTCTTGGTGGTTCCTGCAGGGCATGAATGGGCTGATCACGCTCTCGGGCCAGAGGAACTGCAGAATGCGCCACTGCTGATGCGGGAGTTTGGTTCCGGTTCTCGCCGTGTAGTAGAGCAGGCGCTGGTCAGTGTCGGTCTGAGATTGAAAGAGCTCAAGGTCACGATGGAGATCGATTTGACGGAAGGGTTGCTTAGCGCGGTGGAAGCTGGCCTCGGCGTGACCTTCGTCTCCCGCTGGGCTGTGCGCAATCAGTTGGCGCTTGGAACCCTGCGCACTGCCCGCGTCCAGGGCTTGAAACTGTCCCGTCGCTTCTCACTCGTGTATCGAAGCGGGCCGGAGCCGACTGGACCGGTAGGCGCTTTCCGAACGCTTGTGATGAGCCATGCCGCCACACTTGCTCCTCGCTCAACCGGCAAGCCACTCGATACCAAGCGGTAAAAACGATTACCCACATTTTGGATGTCATGTGTGCAGCGTCGGTCGCAGCTGCCAGGACGTTCTGCTGTGCACTCGTTGAATGTGTCATCAATCGTGCTCGTTGACGCGCTTCACCACTGGACACAAAATTCCTTCCCTGGGCTTAAAGCAGGGAAATAGTCCATCTATGGCGCAAGCTGGCCACGTGCGTAATCGAGTGGTCGGAGCGCTAGCAGGTAGTCATAGCGTGCGTTCACCGCGGCTACTGTGGCTTGTGTGCTCTGGAACTGAGCCTGGCTGAGTTCAACGATAGAGCTCAGGCCGAGCTTGTACCTAGTCTGGGCAAGAGCAAGCGCTTGCGCGGCTTGTCGGCGGAACTGGTCAACTACGGCGATTCGACGAAAGGCCGTTTGAGCTTTAAGGACCGCAACCCGGACATCACGGGCTATCGCGTCAGACAGTTCCTGGGCTTGCTTGTCCGTTGCCTTCTCTCTCAGCCTCGCCTCTTCCGCTTGTGCGTCGATACGGAACCCGGTAAAGAACGGAAGTGAGAGGTTGACTCCCCCGGCTGCAAACCAGTGCGGAACGAACACGTTGTCAGGAGCCACTGGGGTAATACCCCCTGTTGCCAAAGCCGTGATGGTTGGAAGGTACTGTAATTGCTGCGCGCGGGCGAACTTTTGGAACGCCTGAGCATGGAGTTGCAGGGCTTGCAGGTCGGGCCGCTGCCTTTGCGCGTCAGCATTCAGAGCTGCGGAGCTATCGGGTGCAGGTGGAGGTGGCGGTGCGGCATTGCTGTCTTCGACCGCCGCGTAGACCGTGTCGGATGGCGCGGCGAGAACTGCAGCTAAGGCGGCACTCGCGGAAGCCGTTGCATCCTCTGCATCCAGTTGCAGGAGCTGCGATTGGGATAGGTCGGCCGATGCGACGTTCAGGTCTAGATCGCTCTTGAGGGCACTTTTGGTCAGGGCCGAGGTTAGGTTCTGGACGTCGCTTCTAGCCGCGAACGTGATTTTTGCTACCTGAAGGAGCGATTGTGCATCGAGCAGCCGGTAAAATGCCGCATCGGTTGCCATAAGAACATCCTGTTGCGTGGCAACGGTGGTCCTGTCCTGCGCCTTTTGCTGAAGCCTGTTGGTTGCTACAAGCTCCCTGGTGTGGCCAAAATCCGTGAGGAGTTGATTAAGGTGCCTCCCACACCAGCGTGGGTGTACAGGCGAGAATGCGAACCAGGTTTTCAGTTGTGGGCATGACATACACGTCGAAAACCCGTCGGAGCTGGTAATGGTCAACTTCAGTAGGCGTGTTGATGGATTTGATAGAAGCGACGGTTTCCAATGGCGTTGTAGACTTCCCATCGGCCGAACGTAAGGGAATCTGCTTGAAGTCGTTCAGCGTCTGTACCTGGGTCTCTGGGTACTGCACGGTAAGCATGTAGTTGTTACCAGTCTTAGGGTCGATCCAGTAGCTCGGCGCCACAACACCATTCGAGGTCATGGCGGTGATCACACTATCGACAATCGTCTTAGGGGTGAGCCCTTCTAGACTCGCCTGCTGACGGTCAATGTTGAGAGCGAGACCGGGGTAGTCGATGTCTTGGGGAATCAGAACGTCACTCACCCCATGGATGGCGCTCATCTTCTTAGCGATTTGCTGAGCAACAGCGTATCCACCTTCCATATCGTTGCTGCTGACTTGGATGTCGAACGGTGCCGGCAAGCCTTGATTGACAATGGAGTCGACCAGTCCGCCGGTCTGGAAGTAGGTCTGGACCGAGGGAAGATCAGTCGCCAGCTTCGCGCGCACCTTGTCGATGTAGGCGAAGCTGCTGAGGCTGCGGTCTTCCTTGAGGCTCACCTGGACGAAAGCCGTGTGCATCCCTGAGTTTGGCGTGTAGATGGCAGAAAGATCAGGCGTCACACCGATGTTCGAAACGATCATGTTGAGGTCTCTCGGCGCAACGACAGCCCGAACATCCTCTTCGACGCGGGCAATGTATTGATCCGTTAGTTCAATGCGTGTGCCGGTAGGCGCTTTGACGCTGATGACAAACTGTCCCGGGTCCGTTCGGGGAAAGTAGGCCCTGCCGAGCAACGGCGCCAGCGCAAAGCTGAGCACAACAAACACAGCAAATCCAAGGATGACGAGGCCGGGACGGCCAAGGCAGTAGTGAATGGCGCCGTCGTAGCGGTTCTGGAGCCAGCCAAATCCCTGGTTGAAGTGGTAAACAATCTTCGCGAAGATATTCTTCTGCCCATGACCGCCACGCATATGCTCCGGCACCGGATCGTCCTTCTCCGCCGACTCGTGCTCCTCGCCGTGCCCGGTGTGCTTGATGAACTTCGCACAGAAGAGTGAGACAACCGTCATCGCCACAATGTAGGAGCAGAAAAGCGCAATCACCACGGCGAGCGCAAGTGCGGTGAATAGATACTTGCTCACTCCGGTAAGCAGAACGACTGGGAAGAATACGATAGCCGTGCTGAAGGTAGCCGCGAGCACGGCGAGTTGAACTTCCTTGCCGCCCTCCTGCGAGGCCTTCACGCTGTCTTCCCCCATCTCGAAATGGCGAAAGATGTTTTCAAGTACCACGACGGAGTTGTCGATCAATCGGGAAAGCACGAGCGCCATCCCACCAAGAACCATGGTGTTAATCGAATCGCCGAACGCGTTCAGGATGAGGAACGTGGCGATGCAGGATATCGGAATGGATAAGAGAACAGCCAGCGTGGCCCGCAGATTCCCTAGGAAAAGCAGGATCATGATCCCGGTGAGACAGAGACCGATAGCCCCTTCACTGATGACGTTCTTGATCGCTGTTTTGACGAACACGGACTGGTCAAACACAACGGCAGTTTTCAACTGCTCGGGGATGTCGAGCAGATGAGCGGTAGCTGCGCGGATTCCATTCACGATCGTGATGGTGTTCGAGTTTCCTCCTTGCTTGAGGACAGGGATGTAGACAGAGTGTTGCCCGTCGACTCGGACGATGTTTGTCTGGAGCTGTCCGCCATCGACGGCATGACCTACGTCACCGACCAGAATGGAGGCATTTCCTACGGTCTTGAGAGGAATACTGTTGACATCGTTTGGAGTGGGAACCTGGCTGTTTGCATAAATGTTGTAGTCCTTGGGACCGATACGCACATCGCCCGCAGGCAGGATGAGATTGGAATCGTTGACAGCATGGACCACGTCCATCACGCCTAGCTGCGATGCCTCAAGTTTCAACGGATCGACGTACACCATGATCTGCCGGTAGGTTCCTCCGTAAGGCTGCGGAACAGATGCACCCGGGACGTTGGCTACCTGATTGCGGACGCTGAATTGTGCGAGATCCTTGAGTTGGGTCTGGTTCATGCCTGCACCCTTCAGGGTGATAAGGCAGACGGGCAGGTTCGCTGCATCGAAGCTCAGAACGACCGGCGGTAGGGTACCGGGCGGAAGCCTGCGCAGGTTGGCCATCGCTAGGTTCGAAATACCACTGACCGCCGCAGTCGGATCAGTACCCGGTTGGAAGTAGATCTTGATCAGGCTCACGCCGGTCATGGAGCGCGATTCGATGTGATTGATGTTGCTTCCTAAGGTGAAAAAACGCTCGTCGCTGTCCGTGATATCGGACTCAATCTGCTGTGGAGGCATACCCGAGTAGAAGGTGGCGACGACGACCACAGGGATCTTGACCGGCGGGAAGAGGTCCACCGGCATACCCATGATGGCAGCCACGCCCACAACCACGACGATCATGCACGACATGAGGATGAAGAAGGGATACTTGATCGCAAAGAAGGACATGGCTATTTACCGCCCTTCTGGTTCGCGCTCTGGAACTCGGTCAACTTGCTGGAAGCCTCTTGCGGCGTTACCTTCTCGCCGGGTTGCAACGTGGAAAGTCCACCGATGATGACTCGGTCTCCAGGCTGCAGGCCGGATGCGACCTCCTGCTGGTTTGCTCCCGCGATCCCCAGGTCAACCTGTATCTTCTGAACCTCATTGTTGGTATCGACGAGCATTACGGACGGCTGATCACCCTGGATCACAGCGCTCGCGGGAATGATCAGAGCATTGTTCTTTTGCTCCAGATTGAACGTCACATCCGCGTACATCCCAGGGGTCAGGGTAAGAGCCGGGTTGGCAACATCCACTTCGGTCATCATGGTCCTTGTCGCATTGGAAACGTCGCGTGTGAAACGAACGACCTTTCCCGAGAACTGCTGTCCCGTGGCTTGTACGTGAACCGAGACCACGGAACCTATGTGAACAAGTGGCACATCACGCTCAGGCACGGGCATACGGAGCCGCAAGACGTCGCTTTGCGCGAGGCGGACAACGGCTTGACTTAGCCCCTGCGCCGTTCCGGCAGGAATAAGGGAACCAGTGTCTGCGTATCGCATAGTGACGACCCCGCTATACGGAGCAGTGATCGTCGCATACTGCGCCATGCTGCTGACTCGAAGGTTTTCAGCACGAGAGACACCGAGTTGGCCTTGTGCCGCCGCGACGGCTGATTTGGCGGCATCCACCTGCGACGCAGCGGACCGATCTTTGGCGAATGCGTCGTCCACCTCCTGGGCTGCGACGAGTCCAGGTTGTTGGTCTGAAGCCTGTTTCAGTCGAACGTAGTTCGCGTGCACCGCTGCATAGCCTGCCTGTTCGCGTCCCACTTCACTTTGCAACCTGATGATGTTCTGCTGCGTTTGCGAGATGCCAGCCTGTGCTCCAGCCACCTCGGCTTGGAGTTCAGGGACCTCCAGAACAGCCAGGGTTTGGCCTTGGCGGACGTGGTCCCCGATGTCCACGTAAATGCGACGGATGTATCCAGAGACTTTACCGTGGACATCGATCTCCTGAAAGGCCTGGAAGACCCCTGCTACGGTAAGTTGATTCGCAATAGAGCCGCCATGCGCCGTGGCGACGGCGACCGTGGGCGGGGGGGCTGGAGTTTCCGCCGCAGCAGCATCAGGTCCGCGGTGTCGGTGGACAACAAAGCTGACGACACCTATGGCGAGGAGGAAAAACAGGACGACAACCAAACGTCTTGTGCGCATTACAGACCTCTTCAACAACGACGTAAAGCTATTGGCTTTGTAGTCCAAGCGAGCGACAGCGCGCGGACGCAGTAAACTAGATCGTTTCTGATTCGGTTCCGAGGAGCCGACGCGACGCTTCCACGACACCTGCTGGATTGCCTGCCGGCATCACCGATTCGTCATAGAGTGGGTCGTCAAAACCTGCTGATGGACCGAGAAGAAGTATTTTCGCCGCGGGCGAAGCTCGCCGAACATGACCAGCGATCCGAACTGCCTCATGCTCGTTTGGGGTCACCCCGATGACAACGAGTCGGCAGTTGCTCTCTGCGGATAGTTTGACCACGTCGGTATAGCTGCAAGCCGCAAGAACCGGATGATCAAGCGAGCTAAGGAGGAGATGTCGGGTGCTTCGGAGTTCCGGGTCCACTTCAAAAAGAAGAATCGAGGCGAGACTGAGCGGGACCCCATTACTTTGGGGAGGTAAGCTGCTTGACTTTGGCATATGCGCCCTCGCCGTACCCACGTTGGAATGGGTCGACCATGTTACCTACGTTGCTGTCAGACCGGGCCCGCGATGTGACATCGTTCTCTGCGTTACACAGGAATGTCTCAGCGGAAACCAGCCACGAAGCTAGAGGTATAAGGTGGGCGGTGGGCGACGCAGGGAAGTGACGCAGCTCAATTGGAATCGAGTTGGATTGGAGTGCGCAACAATGAAGCCCCCTGCAGAGAGGGCACTGCTTGGTGACTGAGTAAGGCTGCTGTACAACAAAGCAAAAGCGATCTGGGTGAGAGGTTGCGAATGATCGCTGCCAACCTCGGTCGATTGGAGCGCTGCCGCTGATTGCTTCTCGGTCGACAACTTCACCGAGGTCACTAGAGCAGAAGGATGCGCTCTATACAGCGCGAGCCTAGCACCTAAGCCGAGACCGAACACTGTCAAGGCCAAGAAAAGGAATGCACCTTTACAGGTGAGAGATGCGGGTTTTCTGGGCTGAAGAAGCAAAGCAGCTCCACTGTGTGACACACAGCTTCCGAAATATTAGGAGGTAGAAAATGACGCCTAGGGTTGCATCTCAGCTGAACTGGAAAGAAGTGGCCGTATCAAACCCCACGCAATCGCGAGTCTAAGGTGATCGTTGGGGCGAGCCTGGTTCGAATGACAACCTCAAACCTCTGCTAGTGTCCTATCTTACAAACCCGTGCCCTCGACTCTACATGATGTCATTTACAGGGAATAAGTTGTGTTCCTCCTAAACACCTTAGATAGTACGTTTACGGGTAGGTTCATCTTGGCGAAGTTGCACGAAGCCCGGGACTGCGCAAGCCCTCCCCACGCTTTCCGTGACGCCACGGCCAGGAGTACACATTCATGCTTCAGGCTGAGCCATCCACAAACCAAGATGCCCGTAGCTTGCACGCTGACCAGACCGGCGATCCGCTTAGCCGTTAAGCTCTGGCAGGAGGAATGCCAACATAGCGGCTCCGGCTACGCATAGAGAGCAGCGCCCGCGCACGGTGATACTTCACGCCCAGTCCGTTGGTCGGAAACGGACGCCAGTAACTAAGGTTGGAAACAATTGCTCTAAGCCGGCCCGGGGCGTGCCGCAAGACATAGCTCACCCGCGTGCTCTCAGACGAGAAAAGCGCGATTTTGTGGCAAGGTTCAGTCGCGTCTTCAAAGAACCAAACATCACGGACTGATTGGCGGGGGGGCACAGTCTTCCGTGAACCAGTCTCCACCAGATTTCAAGAAACAGAGACTTTTAGAGTGAACAAATAGATATGTTTGGGCTCTGACGTCGCGCAAGCGGCTTAGAAGCGTCTCGAAAGCGCAAGTCAAGAGAAGGCGAGTCTAGGAACAGGGATTTATCAGGGAAAGCGGGACGGAAGCAGCGTGCTCAGTGTTAGTACGTCCGAGTTACGCAAGAGAGTAAGGCCAGGCAGAACCCAAAGGCTCACCGCTCCGATATCCGCTTATGATGCGGGCCTAACGTTGGCGGCGAGGCTTCTTGGTACGGAGTGACGGCGCTTTCAAACGCTTCATGGTCACTCGACCGTCCAAGTCACCTTTCACAGCGAATCCATCTGCCTGACAACCCAGGCTTACATCCCGCTGCTAAGAAGGATTCGGAGGTTCTTGATGAAATCGCAAACCGCAGCTCTTCTGGCTTTGGCCGCCGT
>CAXTEU010000019.1:0-80473 GCA_964243475.1 uncultured Acidobacteriaceae bacterium
GCGACTGCAGCGCCTCCACCCTTACTTTGCCCCCCTGCAGCGCCGCAATGCCCTCAGCCGCCGCCCGCGCCGCCGCCAGCGTCGTGATCGTCGGAATACGCGCCAGCACCGCCGCCCGCCGAATCGCCTTCTCGTCGAAGAACGTGTCCTGCCCGCGCGGCGTGTTCACAATCAGCTGGATCCGGTCTCCCTTGATCAGGTCCACCACATTCGGTCGGCCTTCCTTCACCTTGTACACCCGCTCCGGAGAAAGCTTCGCCTCTTCCAGCACCTCCGCCGTGCCATGCGTCGCCACGATGTGGAAGCCCATGCTGGAGAACTGCCGCGCCAGCGCAACGATGCCCTCCTTATCATGATCGTTCACGCTCAAAAACACCGTGCCCTGCACCGGCAGGTTCTGCCCGGCCGCAATCTGCGCCTTCGCAAACGCCTCGCCGAAGTTGTCCGCAACACCCATCACCTCGCCGGTCGACCGCATCTCCGGCCCCAGCACCGTGTCCACCCCAGGAAACTTGGCCCACGGAAATACCGGCGACTTCACAAAAAAGTGCGGGCCCGTCTCCAGGTCCTTCCCGCTCGCCACCTGCTCCGGCAGCATCTCGGCGAGCGTTCGCCCCACCATGATGCGCGAAGCCACCTTGGCCAGCGGAATGCCCGTCGCCTTTGACACATACGGCACTGTGCGCGACGCCCGCGGATTGACCTCAATCACGAACACTTTGCCCCGCTGGATGGCAAACTGAATATTCACCAGCCCCCGCACCTCGAGCGCCATCGCCAGCTGCCGCGTATACCGCCGGATCGTATCGAGCACGTCCGGGCTCAGATCGACCGACGGCAGCACGCAGGACGAATCTCCGGAGTGAATCCCTGCCTCCTCAATGTGCTGCATGATGCCGGCAATCACCACATCCTTGCCGTCGCACAGCGCGTCCACATCCACCTCGGTGGCATCCTCGAGGAAGTGGTCGATCAGCACCGGCCGTTCCTGCGAGTACTCGATCGCCGTCGACATGTACTGCACAATCGCGTCGCGGTCGTACGCAATCACCATCGCGCGCCCGCCCAGCACATAGCTCGGCCGCACCAGCACCGGGTATCCCACACGCTCCGCACCGGCCGTCGCCTCGGGGACACTGGTCGCCATCGCTCCCTCGGGCTGCGGAATCCCCAGTTCGTCGATCAGCTTGCCAAACCGCTTCCGGTCCTCCGCCAGGTCGATCGACTCCGGCGACGTCCCGATCACCCGCACGCCGGCGCGCTTCAGCGGCAGCGAAAGATTCAGCGGCGTCTGCCCGCCGAACTGCACGATCATCCCAATCTCGCCGCCGCCCTTCGCCTCGTGCTCATACACCGCCAGCACGTCTTCCAGCGTCAACGGCTCAAAGTACAGACGGTCGCTCGTGTCGTAGTCGGTCGAAACTGTCTCCGGATTGCAATTCACCATCACCGTCTCGTACCCGTCGTCGCGCAGCGCAAACGCCGCATGGCAGCAGCAGTAATCAAACTCAATCCCCTGCCCGATG
This sequence comes from uncultured Acidobacteriaceae bacterium, assembly GCA_964243475.1. Classification (GTDB taxonomy): domain Bacteria; phylum Acidobacteriota; class Terriglobia; order Terriglobales; family Acidobacteriaceae; genus Edaphobacter. The sequence goes on from CAXTEU010000019.1 coordinate 1,527, forward strand.
CGGTTCGGTCCGCTACCTAGAATGATGATCTTGCGCCGATCCGACGGCGCCGCCTCATCTTCCTCGTCATAGCAGCTGTACAGGTACGGCGTCAGACTCTCAAACTCCGCCGCGCACGTATCCACCAGCTTGTACACCGGCTGGACGCCCAACGTTTTCCGCAGCGCGCGCACCTCGGCCGTCCCCGCCGCGCCCTCCTTGCCCCAGCTCGCCGCCAGCCGCTCGTCCGAGATCCCCATGCGCTTCGCCGTCCGCAAGTGCGCCTGCGTCACCGTCTCCATCGGCGTCGCGCCGATCTCCTTGATCTCGTCCGTAATCTGCTTCAGCTGATGCAGAAACCACGGATCCATCCCCGTCATCCGCGCCACTTCGCGCACCGTCATGTCGCGCTCAAAGGCATACCGCACGTATTGCAGGCGCTCCGGATGCGCCGTCACCAGGCGCTGCGTCAGCCGCCTTGGCTCGATGTCGTCCGCCGTCGCTTTCTTACCTGTTTCCAGCGACCGCACGGCCTTCATCAACGCTTCCTTGAAGGTCCGCCCGATCGCCATCACCTCGCCCACCGACTTCATCTGCGGCCCCAGTCCCTCGTCCGCGCCGGGAAACTTCTCAAACTGCCACTTCGGAATCTTCACCACCACATAGTCGATCGTCGGCTCAAAGCACGCCGGCGTCACCTTGGTGATATCGTTCTGCAGCTCGTCCAGCGTGTAACCCACCGCCAGCCGCGCGGCAATTTTCGCGATCGGAAATCCCGTCGCCTTTGACGCCAGCGCGCTCGACCGGCTTACCCGCGGATTCATCTCGATCACCGTCATGCGGCCGTTTTGCGGATTCACCGCAAACTGCACGTTCGATCCGCCCGTCTCGACGCCAATCTCGCGAATCACCCGAATCGCCGCGTCCCGCATGCGCTGGTACTCACGATCTGTCAGCGTCTGCGCCGGCGCCACCGTGATCGAGTCCCCCGTGTGCACGCCCATCGGATCGAAGTTCTCGATCGAGCACACGATGATCACGTTGTCGTTCAGGTCGCGCACCACCTCGAGCTCGAACTCCTTCCATCCCAGCACGCTCTCCTCAAGCAGGCACTCATGCACTGGAGAAAGATCGAGGCCACGCGCCAGAATCTCCATCAGCTCCTCGCGGTTGTACGCAATACCGCCGCCCGATCCGCCCAGCGTGAAGGACGGCCGGATCACCGCCGGAAACCCGATCTTCTGGGTGAACTCCATCCCGTCGCGCAGGTTGTTCACCAGCGCCGACCGCGGCATATCCAGGCCGATCTTGTTCATCGCATCCTTGAACAGCAGCCGGTCTTCCGCCTTCTTGATCGCCTCCAGCTTCGCCCCGATCAGCTCCACGTTGTAGCGATCGAGCACACCCGCGTCCGACAGGTCGACCGCCAGGTTCAGCGCCGTCTGCCCGCCGACCGTCGGCAGCATGGCAAAGCTGCCCGGCCGACCACGCATCATCTCCGACTCCACCCGCAGAATCTCTTCCACATACGCCGGCGTCAGCGGCTCGATGTACGTCCGGTGCGCCACCTCCGGGTCCGTCATGATGGACGCCGGGTTCGAGTTCACCAGCACCACCTCGTACCCCTCCGCCATCAGCGCATTGCACGCCTGCGTTCCGGAATAATCAAACTCGGCCGACTGCCCGATCACAATCGGTCCCGAGCCGATCACAAGTATCTTCGCGATGTCGTTCCTACGCGGCATCTATCGTCCAATCTTTCGGTATACGTCGCTTCGGTGGCCGACGTACAAGACGCCAACCACGCGAACCTCCCGGTGTATGTCGCAGATCACGCGATAATCGCCGACCCGGTATCGCCACAATCCTCGAAACTCCCCCATGAGAGCCTCGGCGAGATCCGTCGCTCGTCCGCTTGTTGTACCCGCTCCTTCAAGAATCGAATCACTCTCTCCCGAACCGGTTTGTCTAGCTTCAGCAAGGACCGCTCTGCGACTTCATTGACCTCAATCCGCCACACTGGATCGTCGCTCCATCTCCTCAAGCGAGATCGTGCCCTTGGATTCAACAAGCGATCGGATCCCCGCCATGTAGTCCTCACGATCCTCGATAAAGCGCACAATGGCCTCTTGCGCGATGAAGCTTGCTGTCACCTGGTTCTCCGCAGCAGCCTTCTCTAATCGCGCTTCCATCTCCGGTCCTAAGTCAATCTGAACCATCGTCCCTCTCTCTCACCCTGAATTCAACGCACGCCACTGAGCTACTTCTTCCACTCTTCCATCATCGTCCGAAAGTCCCGGAACAGGTAGTGCGAGTCGTGCGGTCCGGGGCTTGCCTCCGGGTGGTACTGCACGCTGAACATCGGATCGCTCCGATGCTTCAGGCCCGCCAGCGTCTGGTCGTTCAGGTTCACGTGCGTCATCGCCACATCCTCAGGCAGCGACTCCGGATCCACGTTGAAATTGTGGTTCTGCGACGTAATCTCGACCTTGCCCGTTTCGAGGTTCTTGATCGGATGGTTTCCGCCGTGGTGGCCGAACTTCAGCTTGTAGGTCTTGCCCCCCAGCGCCAGACCAAACAGCTGGTGCCCTAGACAGATGCCGAACAACGGCGCCTTGCCCTGCAGCTTCTGGATCGTTTTGACCGCGTACGCGAGCGGCTCCGGGTCGCCCGGCCCATTCGAGAAAAAGACCCCGTCCGGCTGCATCGCCAGCACCTCTTCGGCAGGGGTCTTCGCCGGCACCACCGTCACGCGGCAGTTCTCGCGCGCCAGCATCCGCAGGATGTTCTCCTTGATGCCGAAATCGTACGCGACCACATGCATCGGGGCGCCCGTTCCTTGCTCGCCCAACAGCGCATCCCCGGTCTGGTTGCGCGGCTCTGCCGAGCTCCACTCGTACGCGGCCGGCGTGCTCACGGCGCTCGCCAGGTCCGCTCCCGCCATGCTGCGCAGCGATCGCGCCCGCTCCACCAGATCGTCCGCGATCAAGTTCTCGCCCGACGCAATTACGCCACGCATCACGCCGTGGGCGCGCAGATGCCGCACCACCGCCCGCGTGTCGACCTCGGCGATCACAGGAACACCCGAGCGCTCCAGGTACTCATCCGCAACCAGCGTGGATCGCCAGTTCGAGCTGACCGGCGAAAACTCGCGCGTCACCAGCCCCTCAATGTAGGGTCGCTTCGACTCCGCATCGGACGGGCTCGTGCCGTAGTTGCCGATATGCGGATTCGTCAGCACAACAATCTGTCCCGCATAGGACGGATCGGTAAAGATTTCCTGGTACCCGGTCAGCGAGGTGTTGAAGACCACCTCACCCAAGCCTTCGGTTTTCGCACCGAAGCTCTTGCCGTAGAAGGTGCGCCCGTCTTCGAGCGCAAGCATTGCCTGCATTGCCTCTCCTTTTCGGAGTGGATTCAATCGATTCTACAGGAAAGCCTCGACCCGCTCGCAAGGACGCCGCACCGCAATCCCTGCCGCAAAAACACCGTCACAAAAACAGGGAGACCCGGCCTAAGCCGGGTCTCCGTAGCTTCTCACCGTCTACTGGTGGTGATGATGGTGGTGGTGGTGGCGGTGGTGGTGTTGCGCCTGAGCGGGAACGACCGAACCGGCGAAGAGCAGCAGGGCGGCAGCCGATAGAACAAACGTACGCAGCTTCATCGAAAATCCTCTCTGACCGGGGCCAAGGGAGACCGGCGGTGCTGAACATAGCATACCGGGCCTTCGTGCAGCCGCACAGGGGCACGTGCAGCCAGGTTCCCGGCTAGGTTCGTCCCACGGGTTTCGTCACGAGATTTCCACAAGCACGTCGTCCCCCTCTACCTGCACCGGGAACACCGCCACCTGCGCCCGCTCCGGTGGTTCCGCAACCCCCGTCCGCAGGTCAAACGCCCAGGAATGCCACGGACACACCACCGCGTTCCCCTCAATCCATCCCTCGCTCAGCGGACCCTGCCGGTGAGGACACAGGTCGTCCACCGCAGCCAACGCCCCACCAATCCTCGCCAGGCAGATCGCCACGCCGTCCGCGTTTGCCGCCGCAACCTGCCCCTCGCCCGGCGCCTCCGCCACACTGCATACCCGAACCCACTGTGCCACGCGTCAGCCCCCATCCGGTCGATCTCGACCAACTCCGCTACCCTGTGGACAGGGCCGCCCGACGTAGGATGCGCCCTCACCCCAGGAGGTCTCGGCCTTGCCGTCCCGCACACCGCCACCATTGCCGGCAACAAGAAACGAACCGCCCGAAACGGTCGACCCCAAATGGTTGCTGCGCGCCTTTGCCGCCGCCGTCGGCGTCGCCCTTCTGTGCGGCTACGGCGTGCTCTGTTTCCTTTTCGTGCAAGGGCAATGGCAGCTGGCGCTCCATCCCGGACCGGCGCACCCCATGCCGCCTCCCGCCGGGGCAGAGGTCGTCCACTTCGGCCCGGACGCAACTGCCCGGCCGCAGCTCACCGGCTGGTGGATCCCCGCCTCCTCCGATGCCGCCTCCGACGCCCATGCCGGCGCCCAGTACGGCCGCTCCACCCTCCTCTATCTCCGAAGCGGCGACTGCACCCTCACCGACGATCTCGCCGCCATCAACGCGCTGCACGATGCAGGCGTAACTGTGCTCGCTTTCAACTACCGCGGCTACCCCGCATCCGCCGGCCACCACCCCGCGGAGCAAACCCTGCGCGAAGACGCCGACGCCGCCTGGCAATACCTCGTCGCCGAACGCCACCTCCTCCCGCAGCGCATCCTCCCCTACGGCGTCGGTGTCGGCGCTTCGCTCGCCGTGCATCTCGCCTCCGAGCACCGCGACACTCCCGGCCTTATCCTCGACCAGCCTGCCGGCGACCTGCTCGACCACGCCCGCCAGTCGCCGCAGGGCTATCTCCTGCCCGTGCGCCTCCTCTTCCACGAGCGCTTCCCCCTGGCCGCCCCGCTCGCCCAACTCTCCACCCCCAAACTCATCATCAGCCGCACGCAGGCAGAAGTCCCCGCCGCCCGGCAGGCAGCAGATCCCAAGTTCACCGTCGATCTCCCACCCGGATCATCGCCCGCCGCCTTCCAGGCCACGCTCCGCCGCTTCCTCGACCAGTACCTGCCGCCAACGCCTGTCACGGAAATCCTCCCTGGAAGCCACCCGACCGGACGTCCCCCGCAGGAGCCGCTAAAATAAACCCGCGGAGCGCACCCGGTTCGCCGCGCAGCTCCCCGGAGAGGACCCAGCAAGCATCGATGGCTACGGAAACGCTCACACCAGAGATCCTCACCACTGCCGGCAGCCAGGCGCCCTCACCGGAAAAGCAGCTTTCGCCGGAGGATCTCCTGCGCTTCTACCGCCTCATGGTGCTGTCGCGCCGCACCGACGACCGCGAGATCATCCTTAAGCGCCAGCAGAAAATCTTCTTCCAGATCTCCTGCGCCGGCCACGAGGCGCTGCTTGTCGCCGCCGGCATGGCCCTCCGCCCTGGCTACGACTGGTTCTTCCCCTACTACCGCGATCGCGCCCTTTCGCTCGCCCTCGGCTCCACCGTCGAAGACCACCTCCTCCAAGCGGTCGGCGCCGCCTCGGACCTCGCCAGCGGCGGTCGCCAGATGCCCTCGCACTGGACCAGCAAATCCCTCCACATCGTCACGCCTTCCTCTTCCACCGCCACCCAGTGCCTCCACGCCATCGGCTGCGCTGAGGCCGGCCGCTACTTCTCGCGCCACCCCGAAGCCGCCGCGGCCCACGACGGCGACTACCGCCAGTTCAAGCACGTCACCTTCCACGGCGACGAGGTCACCTACGTCTCGATCGGCGAAGGCGCCACCAGCCAGGGCGAGTTCTGGGAGTCCCTCAACACCGCCTCCAACGGCCGCCTGCCCGTCCTCTACGTCGTCGAAGACAACCAGTACGCCATCTCCACACCCGTCGAAGAAAATACCCCCGGCGGCAACATCTCCCGCCTTGTCAGCAACTTCCCGAACTTCCACTTCGCCGAAATCGACGGCACCGACGCCCTCGCCAGCTACGCCGCCCTCGCCGAGGCCGTCGCCTACTGCCGCGCCGGACACGGCCCAGCCCTCGTCCACGGCCACGTCATCCGCCCCTACTCCCACTCCCTCTCGGACGACGAGCGCGCCTACCGCTCCGAAGCCGAACTCGCCGCCGACGCCCTCCGCGACCCCATCTCCCGCCTCCGCACCTACCTCCTCGCCGAAGGCATAGCGGACGAGGCCGCCCTGTTCGAGCTTGAGCGCGACGTGGACATGGAAGTGCAACGCGCCGCCGACCGCGCCCTTGCCGCCGCTCCGCCTCCCGTCTCTTCCATCCTCCAGCACGTCTACTCCGAAGACCTCCATCCCACCGACGCCCGCTTCGACCGCCTCCCCACGCCCGCCCCGGCCGACGCCACCGAGCGCACCATGGCCGACCTCCTCAACACCTGCCTCAAAGAAGAAATGCGGCGCGACGACCGCATTGTCGTCTTTGGCGAAGATGTCGCCGATGCCAGCCGCGACGAACCCCTGCGCGCCGGAAAACTGAAAGGCAAGGGCGGCGTCTTCAAGCTCACCTCCGGCCTCCAGGCCGAGTTCGGCAACGACCGCGTCTGGAACTCGCCGCTCGCCGAAGCCAACATCGTCGGTCGAGCCATCGGCATGGCCGTCCGCGGCCTCAAGCCCGTCGTCGAGATCCAGTTCTTCGACTACATCTGGCCCGCCATGCACCAGATGCGCAACGAGCTCGCCCTGATCCGCTGGCGATCGAACGGCCAGTTCTCCTGCCCGCTTGTCATGCGCGTGCCCATAGGCGGATACCTCACCGGCGGCTCCATCTATCACTCCCAGTCCGGCGAATCCATCTTCACCCACACCCCCGGCGTCCGCGTCGTCATGCCTTCGAACGCCCTCGACGCCTTTGGCCTGCTTCGCACCGCCATCCGCTCCGACGACCCCGTCCTCTTCCTCGAGCACAAGCGCCTCTACCGCGAAACCTTTGGCCGCGCCCCCTACCCCGGCCCGGAGTTCGCCATCCCGTTCGGCAAAGCCCGCATCGTCCGCCCCGGCAAGGACCTGACCGTCGTCACCTACGGAGCCGTCGTTCCCCGCGCCCTCCAGGCCGCCCTGCGCCTCCACCGCGAAACCGGCACCGACGTCGAGCTGATCGACCTCCGCAGCCTCAGCCCCTACGACTGGGACGCCATCGCCACCTCCGTCCGCAAAACCAGCCGCGTCCTCGTCGCCCACGAAGACATGCTCTCCTGGGGCTACGGCGCCGAAATCGCCGCCCGCATCGGCGACGAGCTCTTCCACGACCTCGACGCCCCCGTCCGCCGCGTTGCCGCCATGGACACCTTTGTCGCCTACCAGCCGCTGCTCGAAGACGCCATCCTCCCGCAGCCCGAGCACCTCTTCCAGGCAATGGCCGACCTCGCCGCCTTCTAGCACGTCCTCAAACGACCCACGAACCCCTCGGTGCCCCATCCGTGGCGCAGCGATACTGCGACAGGAGTGGGGCGTAAGCCGCCCGGACCACCCTTCACCCACAAAGCCACCACCTACAAAAAAGACAACAACTGCCAAATCTCCCTCGTGTCTGATACAACAGGACCGCACACGCGCGCTCCCCACGAGGCCCACCCATGCCCACCCACCTCCCCCAGGACACCTCCAGCTGGGGTTGCGACTTTCACGGCCGTGACCTCGCCCGCCGCTCCACCTCCCGCCGCTGCTTCCTCAAAAACGGCGCCCTCGCGCTGATCGGCTCCTCCGCCGTTCCCGCCTTCTTGCAACGCAGCGTTCTGGCCGAAATGACCACCGCCGCCGCCAGCCACAAGAAGCTCGTCGTCCTCTTCCAGCGCGGCGCCGCCGACGGGCTCAACATTGTCGTCCCCTACGCCGAGCCGAACTACTACCAAATGCGCCCCACCATCGCCATCCAGCAAAAGCAGCTGCTCGACCTCGACGGCTTCTTCGGCCTCCATCCTGCCATGGCGTCGCTCCTGCCCTTCTACCGGGACGGCAGCCTGGCCGTCATCCACGCCGCAGGCTCCCCCGACAGCACCCGCTCCCACTTCGACGCGCAGGACTTCATGGAAAGCGGCACCCCCGGCGTCCGCAGCACCACCGACGGCTGGCTCAACCGCGCCCTCCGTGCCGAACCCACCCGCCAGCCCGCGTCCCCCTTCCGCGCTGTCGCCCTTGGCGGCCAGCTCCCGCGCACCCTCCAGGGCACCGTGCCCGCCGTCGCCATCACCAACCTTCAGGACTTCGGCGTCACCGCTCCCGGCACCCACGGCGCCGCGTCGCCCATCGCCGGCGCCTTCCAATCCATGTACGACTCGAGCTCCAACAGCATGCTCCATGGCACCGGAGCGGAGGCCTTCGAGGCCGTCCGCATGCTCAAAGCAGCCGACCCCGCGCGCTACCTACCTGCCGCCGGGGTCACCTATCCCAAGAGTCCGTTCGGCAACAACCTCAAACAGATCGCTCAGCTGATGAAGGCCAACCTCGGTGTCGAAGCCGCCTTCGCCGATGTCGGCGGCTGGGACACCCATCAGAACCAGGGCGCCGCCGATGGCCAGCTCGCCAATCGCCTCCGCGATTTTTCCGACAGCATCGCCGCTTTCTGGCGCGACATGGGCAATCACGCCGCTGACATAACCCTCGTCACCATGTCGGAGTTCGGTCGTACCGCCCGCCAAAATGGCACCGGTGGCACCGATCACGGCCACGCCAACGTCATGTTCGTCCTCGGCGGTTCCGTTCGCGGCGGAAAGGTTCACGGCCGCTGGCCCGGCCTCGCTCCCGATCAGCTCAATGAAGGCCGCGATCTGGTCGTCACCACCGACTACCGTCGCGTCCTCGGGGAGGCAACCTATCGCACACTGGGCTGCAAACGCCTGCAATCCGTCTTCCCAAACGCTCCAAATTCACCGGGTGATTTTCTAGGATTGTTTCGGGCGTAACGCAAGAAGTCAGACTTAGGTCACCCCTTTAGTAGAACTCCGTTCTAGACCCAGATTCACACGAACTCTACAACGAAAGTGGCACAAAACAGGACAACTATTTCACGGAGACTGCGTCATAATCTTTGTAGTTACACGCCAGACTTTCTGTTCCCTCGGTCTCGGCTTCCAACTTCCGCAACACAACTCCCCACCTATACGTAAGGCCCCCAGAAGATCGGGGGCCTTCACTCCTTGCCGCTGCCACCGCGCGCAGAGGTCTCTACCCCTTCATCCGTTCTTTCACACTGTGCGCTAGCTTCTCAATGTCATCCGCCTTCTTAATCACATCGAGTGATAACGTGTTCTTGTCCGTCTTGTCCACATCCTGCTTCAGTTCCTTGGCCAGGCTGAGCAGCTTGTCTGTATCGGCCACCAGACGCTTCTGCCGCTCCGAATTGCGACTCTTCGCCGCCTGCTCCTGCATTCGCTCATAGCTCGGGTCACGCTCCCGCTCTCCTTGCCCGCCCCGCGCGGATGCATCGGGAAATGGCGCGGGCGTCATCGGTACTGCCTGAATCCCGTGAATCGACCGCGCGCTCGCCGCCAGCGCCAGCGCCAACACCGCTGCCATGCGCACCCATCCGTTTCGCATCGTCCACCTCCATCGAGCCTACGGCGAGCGCACGGGGCCTCACCATACCCTAAGCTTAATCCAGAGCCTGCCGGAATGCGTCGTCCGCAGCGCTGCACAAAGAAAGAGTTGCTCCCTATGCGTCAGATCGTCCCTCCCGACGACCGCCTCAGCCGCGTTCTCGAACGCGACTGGCACGCCGACATCGTCGACTTCCTCAGCACCGACCTCCCTCGTCTTCTCGCCGTCCTTCTGCTCGCCTTTCTGCTGCAGCGCCTCGTCGCCTTCTTCGTCCGCCGCATGCTCAAACTCGCCGATCGCCAGGTCGGCAACGCCCAGCGAGCCTCCCAACTGCGCACAGTGGCCGCCATTCTCCGCGCCACCTCCTTCGGCGTCATCGGCTTCATCGTCCTTCTGCACATCCTCTCCATCTTCAGCATCAATCTCACCCCGCTGCTCGCCTCCGCCGGCGTGGTCGGCGTCGGCATCGGTCTCGGTGCCCAATCCATCTTCAAAGACATGCTCAACGGCATCTTCATCCTGGTCGAAGACCAGTACAACGTCGGCGAGGTCGTCAGGATCGCTGGCCTCCAGGGCACCGTCGAAGACCTCAGCCTGCGCCTCACCCGCCTCCGCGATGGCGACGGCACCCTGCACCTGATCCCCAACAGCGGCATCTCCACCGTCTCCAACCTTTCCCGCGACTACGCCGTCGCCACCCTCAGCATCAGCGTCGACGCCTCCGCCAACCCCGACCACGTCATCGAAACCCTCCGCACCGTCGCCGCCGCCGTCCGCAGCGACCCCGCTTTCGGCCAGGTCATCCTCTCCGACCCCGACATCCTCGGCGTCGACAAGATCAACGGCCGCGAAATCCTCTACCCCATCAACCTGCGCGTGCGCCCAAACCAGCGCGACGGCGTCCTCCGCGAACTCCGCCGCCGCATCGTCCTCAGCTTTAGGAAAGCCGACATCCCGCTCGGCGTCAACGCCACCTTTCTGCTCCTGCCCGAAGACGCACCCAGCCGCCTTCCCGCCCCATCCGCGGACCAGTCGGCCGCACCGGAAGCCCGCTAGCTCCCAGCCCGCCCTCACAGCGAGCTGTTCAGCAACGTCAGCAACGCCTCTGCCGATCGCACCGGCGGTTTGCAGCTCCCCCCGCTGCACACCACGGCCAAACACTCGCCCGCGTTCACCGGCAGATCCGGCAAGTGTGGCAGTGTCCGCGCCAGCGCCGGCGGCAGCTGCTCCAGCTGCTGCCGCGACATCCGCACCACGCTCTTGTTCACCGCATACCGCGCCAGCGCCACCGACTCCATGCGCCGCGCTTCCGGCCCATCGCCCACAAGGCACACATGCACCGACCGCTGCAGCAGCCGTTGCAGCGCCAGTCCGTAGCTCGCCGCATACAGGCCAAAGTGCTCCACCACCCCGGCAAACGTCTCCAGCGTCTCCTGCGCCAGAGCCAGGTAGTCCTCCCGCCCGTTCAACGCCTCCAGCCGCAGCAGCAGCGACGCGGCCGCGGGGTTTCCCGCCGACGTCGGCGAGTCCTGCAGCGGCTTGCGCCGGGCCGACAGCGCCCCCAGCCGCACCTCCCCCGGCACCGGTTGTTCCGTATCGAAAAAGCCACCCGCCGCTCGATCGTAAAATCGGTCGATCACCAGCCCTGCAATCTGTTCCGCCGCCTCGTAGTACCGCAGCTCCGCAGTCGCCTCCCACCCATGCAACGCGGCATGCGCCAAAAACACATAGTCGTCCAGCAGACCCGCGACCGGCATCGCGTCCGCGTCCCCACCCTCTCCGTAGGCCACCACGTGCCGAACCCCAACCCCGGCAGCAAACGCCTGGCCCAGAACCCGATCGAGCGACCTCCGCGCAAACGCACCGACCTCCGGCAGGTCCAGCACCCGGCTCGCTTCGAAGTAGGCCGAAACGCACATCCCGTTCCACGCCGTGTACAGCGTCTTATCGATGTACGGCGTCGGTCGCTTCCCCCGCGCCGCAAACATCCTCTGCTTCGCCGCCGCCAGCAGATCCGCCGCCGTCTCAGGATCCACCCGAGCCAGTTCCGCGGACCGCCTCAACTCCTCCGTCACATGCAGCACATTCTTGGCCGGATTGTGGTGCATGTTGCCCACCTCGGCGATGTGAAAATAGTGCGTCACCAAAGCCAATGCCGGCCCCTCGAGCGCCTCCCCTGCCTCATCTCTCGTCCACGTAAAGTAGTCGCCATTATCGTCGGGCGAAACATCCGCATCCTGCGACGCATAAAATCCGCCGCGCTCGCGATCCGTCAACGAGCCGTCCATCCATCCGATCACCTCGCGCGCCACCCGCGCAAACGTCTCGTCCGTCGTCGACTGGTACGCATGCACATAGTTCCGCAGCAGTTCACTATTGTCGAACGACATCTTCTCAAAGTGCGGCACCACCCAACGTTCATCCACCGAGTAGCGATGAAACCCTCCCGCCAGCTGGTCGTAGATGCCGCCGCGCGCCATGGCTCTCAGGGTCGACACCGCGGCATGCTCTGCGCTCTCCGCCAGTTCAGGCCGTGCCGCCACCGACACCCTGCCGCCCGCATCCAGCAGCAGATCGATCGCGCTCGAATGCGGAAACTTCGGCTGCGACCCGAACCCGCCGAAACGCTTATCGAACTGCCGCAGCGTTCCCTCGACCATCTTCGCCACCAGCTCCGGACCCGGATCCCCCGATCGCCCATGGAAGCTGTCGTTATGCTCGATCGCCGCCATCACACTGCCGGCTGACTCCACCACCTCGTCGCGCCGGTTGCGGAACGCCTCCGCCATCGTCAGCAGCACCCGCTGAAAGCTCGGCCGTCCGTGCCGGTCGTCCGGCGGAAAGTAAGTCCCCCCAAAAAACGGCCGCCCGTCCGGCGTCAAAAACACCGTCAGCGGCCATCCCCCCTGTCCGCTGATCGCCGCCACCGCCGACTGGTACCGCGCATCCACATCCGGCCGCTCATCCCGATCCACCTTCACCGGAACGAAATGCTCGTTGATCAGCCGCGACGTCGCCGCATCCTCGTACGACTCCCGATCCATTACATGGCACCAGTGGCACCACACCGCACCCACGTCCAGCAGCACCGGCTTATCCTGCCGCTGTGCGTCCGCAAACGCCGCCGCGCCCCACTCCCTCCACTGCACCGGCTGGTGCCGTGCCGAGCGCAGGTAGCCGGAGGAGGCGTGTTCCAGCGCATTCTCAAGCGTCTTCATCAGCAGCCAGTCTACCCGAGCTCCGGGACGCCCCTCGCCGTCCGACATACCGTCCGACACGCCACTAGCTGATCGGCGGTGGCGTCGCCGATAGCGGCTTGGGCGGCGCCGGAGGCTGGGGAGCCGTCAGGCCGGGAACCACCGGCTGCTTGGCCACCACGCCGGTCGCCGCATCCTGGAGGCTGATGCCATAACGATCCAGCGTATTCGACAGAATCTGCGTCAGCGCAACCCGGTCCCGCGCATACGCCGCCGTCGCCGAGATCAGGTTATCTTCCGCCGTCGCCAGGTTCCGCTCCTGCTGCAGCACATTCGCCGTCGTCGACGCACCCAGGTGGTACTTCTTCTGTTCCGCATCCAGGCTCTGCGCCGCAAAGTCCCGCGCCACCTGCGCCGACTGCACCTGCGCCCGATCGTTCGTCAACGCGTACTGCCCGTTGATCACCTGAATCCGCGTCTGCGTATACAGCTGTTGCAACCGCATCTGCGTCTGCCGGTACTCCATCTGCGACCGAGCCTGATCCGCCTGCGCCGCGCGATTGCGCAGCGGAATTTGTACGTTCACGCCAACGCCCTTGTCAGGGGAGCTGTTGTTGAACAGGTTCGCAAACGTACTTGCATAATTTGAACTACTCACCGTTCCTGCTGGACACGGTATCGGTGCTCCCGTGGTGGCGTTTGTCCCGCAGCTCAGGGCCTGATTCTGTGCTCCGCCCACCGCGCTCGATCCATAGAAGCCGTACGCGTCCACAATCGGCAGCAAACCGTTCCGGAACGCCTTGATCGTAATCTCGTTGTTCTTGAGCTGCAGCACAGACTGCTCGATCTGAGGATTGTTCACGTAGGCTTCCTTTACCAGGTCCTCCACCGACATATCCTCCTCGGGGGTCCGGTCAAGACCCACCCGATCCGTCGGGATCACCGGTGCCGTCGCCAGCTGCGGGTCATTCAGGTCACGCACGATCGCCTGCTTCATCACCAGCTGCTGATATTCGAGGTTGGACTTGGACGCAATCAAGGCCTGCTTGTCGCTCGCCACGGTCGTATCGGAATTCACCACATCCAGCGGCGCCAGCGTGCCAATCTCGAGCTGCTTTCGATTGTCGTTGGCCAACTGCGTCGACTGTGCCAGCGCCCGTTCCTTCGCCTGCTCGTCCTCGTACGCGCTCACCAACGCCCAGTAGATATTCTCCACCTGCGTCACGGTATAGATCACCTGCTGCCGGAACGCCGAGTCCGTGATCCTGCGGTCGTTCTTGGCCTGCAGGATGAACCGTGTATTCAGCCCAACCCCAAACCCCTGCAGCAAGTGCTGTGTGAACTGGACGCGAGCCGTCGAATCCAGCAACGGACTGTAGTCGGACGTCTCACTGTTGGTCGTCTGCCGGAAGTTGTCGAAGGTCACTGAAAGCTGCGATCCCGTGGCAAACCCCTGCACATACCCGAAGTTGTACGTGTTCGTATTCTGCGAAAGCGTGTTCGTTCCCGTAAGAAAGGTCGTCGCCTGTGTCGCTTGCGCCGACTCATACTGCACATTGCCCGTCAGCACCGGATCGTAGTTGTACGGCAAGGGCCCGCCGCCATTGGTGCTCAACACCAGTCCCGACACACCCGTACCGCTTCCCCCGCTTCCGCTCGTTGTGCCGCCCGGTCCGCCGCCGCCCGTGATCGTCGTTGTCGTTCCGCCGATCGTCCCCGTCACCAGGCCGGTCGAGACACCGCGCAGCGTCGCCCCCGACTTCGCCCGCAGAATATCCGTATCCGCAATGTCCAGGTTGATCCGCGCAATCGCAATGTCGTAGTTGTTCTCGAGCGCCAACGCCACCGCGTCCGTCAATCCCAGGTACACCTTGCCATCCCGAAACAGCCCATTCAGCCGCTGCGTGTTCGTCAGCCGCGGCAGCGGAACATTGGTGGCCGTGTACGGCGCCAGCGGATTCCCATACTGGAAGTGCTTCTTCGGAATCAGGTAGTTCACCCCCGTGTCGCGCAGGTACAGCGGCTCCGTCAGCTTTGGCTCAGGCTCCTCCGGCAGTCCGTCAGGCGTGCGCGTCACCGCCGGCGTCGTCTGCGCCGTTGTGGTCGGTTCCGTCGGGCTCGTTTGGGTGGCCGTGCTCTGCGATTGCCCAGTCGCCGCCGGCTGCTGCGCCATCCCCTGCGTCAGAAATCCCAGCAGCACCACCGCGATCCCAGATGCCGCCTGCATGCTCTTTAAGTTCACAGTTCGCTCTCCAACCCCGCTCCTACATCGTCTATCGGCAGTCTCGCCAAAAACTTCAGCCCAAATCAGAAAAATCCGCCACTCGGCCCGCCGATCATCGGCGCCTTGGCGACCACTTGCTCCAGGTCCCTCGCGCAAGCACATCCACCCATACGCGGCTGCCCAACCTCCGGTTCCCGCCGTCTCGCATCACCGCTCCCACCCGCCTCTTCCTCGCACACCCCTCGCCTGCCAAGCACGCTTTGCGTCAAAACCGCAGCGGCGGAGCCTCCCGAGTACGTCGAAGTATACCAACCGAGGTGCAGCACCTCCTCGCATGGTAGCGTCCAAAGCAACGTATGCCGCATTGGAAACTCACCCTCGCCTACGACGGCACACACTTCCACGGCTGGCAGGTCCAGCCCGGCCTCCCCACCGTCCAGGGCACTCTCGCCTCCGCCATCGCAGCCATCTGCGGCGAGCACGTCCTTCCCCAGGGCTCCGGCCGCACCGACGCCGGCGTCCACGCCCTCGCGCAGGTCGCCTCCGTCACCCTCCGAACCCACATTCCCGGCCCCAACCTGCACCGCGCCCTCAACCACCACCTCCCTCCCAGCATCCGCATCCTCGCCGTCCATCCAGCCCCACCTACCTTCCACGCCCGGCACAGCGCCCGCCGCAAAACCTACGAGTACCGCATCTTCCCCCGCCGTTCCCTGCTCCCCACGGGCACCCGCCACAGCTCCCCCGCACCCGAAATCCACATCTGTCCCCCCATGCTCGCCCCTTACGTCTGGGACACCGGCCTCCCCCTCAGCCTGCCCGCCCTCGAGTGCGCCGCCCGCCACGTCCTCGGCACCCACGACTTCACCTCCTTCGCCGCCGCCGCTCCACTTCCCGAGCCGTACCTTCCACCCGCCCCGCACCCCGGCTACACCCCCGATCCCCCCACCAACTGCCGCACCCTCTTCCACTCCGCCTGGCGCCTCGACGGCCCTCTCCTCCTCTACCGCACCACCGGCTCCGGATTCCTCCACAACATGGTGCGCAACCTCGTCGGCACCTTCGTCGAAGCCGGCGCCGGCCGCCTCGACCCCGACAGCATCCCCCACATCCTCGCCCAACAAAAACGCTCCGCCGCCGGCCCCACCAGCCCCGCCCGCGGCCTTTTCCTCCTCGAGGTCGAGTATTGAGGCCCTCCTTCCTTACCGACACCGCGTCCGCCCAGCGCCGCATCGCCAACCTCGCCTCCCTGCCCGCCGTCCATCGCGCCTTCCACTGGCTCCACCTCCACCAGCCGCAGATCCTCGCCTGGCAGCTCGAAGTCACCCGCATCCCCGCGCCCACCTTCGACGAAGCCGCCCGCGCCGCCTGGTTCCTCGATCGCTTTCACGACCTCGACCTCACCTCCGTCCGCATCGACGACGTCGGCAACGCCCTCGCCGAACTCACCTCCACGCCCAACCCAACCACGGCCTGCATCCTCATCTCCGCCCACCTCGACACCGTCTTCCCCGCCGAAACCCCCGCCGAACACACCGCCCAGCCCCCGCGTCACTTCGCGCCCGGCGTCTCCGACAACGGCGCCGGCCTCGCCGCCCTGCTCGCCCTCATCGCCGCCCTCCGCTTCGCCGCCATCACCCCGCCCGCACCAATCCTCTTTGCCGCCAATGTCGGCGAAGAAGGCGAGGGGGACCTCCGCGGCATGCGCCACCTCTTCTCTGGTCAGCCGTCCCCCGACCACCCATCCCGCCCGATCGCCGCCGCCATCGCCCTTGAAGGCCCCGGCAACACCGGCGTCGTCACCCGCGCCCTCGGCAGCCTCCGCCTCCGCGCCACCATCACCGGCGCCGGCGGACATTCGTGGGCCGACGCCGGCACCCCCAACCCCATCTTCCTGCTCTCCCAAGCCCTCGCCGCCCTGTCGCGCCTCACCCTCCCCGCCGATCCCCGCACCACCCTCAACGCCGGCCTCATCTCCGGCGGCACCTCCGTCAACTCCATCCCCGCCTCCGCCTCCGTCCTGCTCGACCTCCGCTCCACCGACCCCCGCGAAATCGACGCCCTCCACGCCGAAGTCGAGCACCACCTCCGCACCGCCGTCGACATCGCCAACACCGCCTCCTCCCGCACCCCACCCGTCCATCTCCAGATCGAAATCCTCGGCCGCCGCCCCGCCGCCGAACTCAGTCCCGATGCTCCCCTCCTCCAAACCATCCGCGCCGTCGACCGCCATCTCGGCCTCCGCACCGAGCCCCGCATCGGCTCCACCGACGCCAACATCCCCCTCTCGCTCGGTATCCCCGCCGTAGCCCTCGGCGGCGGCGGCACCGGCGGCGGCATCCACACCCTCGCCGAGTGGTACGACCCCACCGGCCGCGAGCTCGCCCTCCGCCGCCTCCTCCTCACCGTCCTCGACACCGCCGACTTCCTCCACCAGCAATCCCTCCTTGAAACCCCCTGATCCACTCCGCACGTGTTCCCTCACCCACTCCTCCTCCGCACCGCCATCCTTGCCGCCGCACCACGTGCCGCAGTCGCCCGCCCGCCCCTGCCCCGCCGGCCCGGACACTATCTTCTTCCACCGCAACATCCTCACCGGCGCCCACCCCCTCCGCATCGCCGAGTGGCGCGACGTCACCCTCCCCCTCGACACCCTCGAGCATCAGCGCGCCAGCCACCCCGCCTCCGCCCCCCTCCTCCACCTCACCCAGCTCAAGGGCTTCATGGACGGCTCCCTCGGCTCCCGCGCCGTCGCCCTCGCCGGCCCCTACGCCGATGACCCCGGCAACAGCGGCCTCCCCCGCTTCTCCCAGTCCGACCTCGACCGCCTCACCTCTGCCTGCGCCGCCGCCGGCTTCCAGATTGGCTTCCATGCCATCGGCGATGGGGCCAACAACCTCGCCCTCAACGCCTTCAGCGCCGCCGAACCCTCTGGCAACCGCCCAACCGGTCTGCGCCGACCACTTGCAGTTCCCCCGCACCGCCACCCCGCAAAGCTTCCGCTTCCACATCGAGCACGCCAGGTTCTTCTCCCCGAAGACTTCGACCGCTTCGTCCAAATCGGCGTCATTGCCTCCATGCAACCCTCCCATCTCCTCACCGACATGGCTGTGGGCCGGCCAGCGCCTCGGCGAAGACCGCGCCCAGTACCGCTACACCCGGCGATCTTTCCTCGGCCACCACGTCACCCTGCCTTCGGCACCGACTACCCCGTCGAGTCCATCGATCCCTTTCGCGGTCTCTAAGCCGTCGTCACCCGTCAGAACGACGCCGGCACCCAGACCTTCCACCCCGAGCAGCGCATCACCCTTCCCGAAGCCATCTACGCCTTCACGGAGGCCTCCGCCTTCGCCGAGTTCCGCGAAACCCTCAAAGGCCGCCTCCAACCCGGCTTCCTCGCCGACCTCATCGTCCTCGACCGCGACATCACCACCTCCCATGACCTCCTCACCACCCACGTGCTCCAAACCATCGTCAACGGCCGAGTCGCCTATGCTTCCACGCCCACGGCTGCGAGCGCCACGCTCGCACCGACAGCAACAACCGTCCCCCCCTGCCGGTTCTCCTCGGCGCTGGCGATCAACAAGCGTCCAAAGCATCAGCAGCCGGCCACTCTGGCAGCCGTCACCTACACCAACCAGCAGTACGACTTCCAGTTTCACTTACCGCAGATCTTGGAGGGGTATTCGGTCCAGATCACCGAGTGGAAAGGTGGCTATGGACCCAACGCCAGTCCCGAGCAACACGGTCCGGAGATCATCCTGAGACACCCCCTTCTGGACCGCCGAAGAACCACGTCAAGACATCCCCCTGATGATCTTCACGCCTGCGCAATGGCGCGGCGCTAACGGAGGCAGTCGTATCCTCGGCCCGGCCGGCGTCCCTCCGGGCAAAGCTCTGCCGGAATGGGCACTATGTTTTCGCTTTACCGGCTCGGTTTGACCTGGCCGAGCTACCGGCAGCCACCCCAATTAATTGCTTTGTGCTTCACGATGTCGAAAATTCTTGAACTTTGCAGCGCAGCAAGACCGTTCATCGGCGACCGAAGCGCTCAAGGTAGGCCCAGCAGCAGTCGCCGTTCCTAAGCTGCTGAATCAGAGTGCACCGATGACCGCAGTTTCCATGCCTAGACTAGGTACCTCACTTGGAGTCACTCGGCGGGACAAAGCTATCTCGCGCTGCCCCCCATCGGGAGGAAGCAGCCGATATCGGGAAAGAAGGTACCGGCGTCGGGGTACGAGCCCAGGGCAGGGTCGCCGGGAGCGCCAGGAGCCCCCAGCCGACGTTGTTCCGGGATGAGATCACGGCTTGGCGGGCAGAAGCGGCCTCAACTTCGAACAGCGGAAAGAGTGTCATGCCGCCACGCTCCCCAACCCAGTGTGTACGTTTCAGGAGCTGGATCATGGGCCAACCGTGATCGGGATGGCCGGAGAATGAACATCGATCAATCCTTTTTCGTCGCTCCAGTCTGCGCTGAAGCTGTAGGTTCCAGCCTGGGTTATCACGTAGAGCTTCGCGAGGTCCACCACAAACTGGACGTTCGCTCCCGGCTTAAGGGTTTGGAGGAGGATGCGGCCACTGACAGAGACGATCGGGTCATCAGCAGTTTGTTCATTCCGAATCCTACGGTGGAAGGCCGTTTTTGGGACTGGTTCTCCGTTTTGCTTGAGGGAAAACCCGAAATTCATATAGGCCGTTTCCGGCGTCATGATCTCGTAATGCAGGGGCTGTTTGGCTGTGTTCACCATCATCAGGGTCACAAGCATAGGTTGACCCAGGTGAAACGGAGGAGCACTGGGCGTCGCTGCGAGGGTGAGACCACCGCTGCTCCCGGACGTTTGCGGCTGCGCGGTTGGTCCGTCATAGCCAACGAAAAGGGCCAGACACATCAGCAAAGACTTCCAATTGCGTTTCATAGTCCTCCAAAAAGCTTATTGCAGTGTGCCGATCGGCATCACGGGAACTTCCCATGTCGGGTACTCTGCAGCAGGTTGCGCGGCATAAACGAGATCCACCCCGCAAGACCGAAAGTAAGTGGTTCCGTTCGCCTGCGGAATGAGTGCGTTAATGGCACAGCCACTCCATTTCCACTGTGCCGAGCCAAGCGGGATGGGGGTCGAAGTACAGGTGCTAGCGCTTTGGGTGTAGTTTCCGTCGATGCTGGTCGTCGCCGGTGTGCAGCCGGTTGGAAGTGCGGGATCCCACATCAGGTACATGGTCGCGTCAAAAACCCGCGCCACTTCGCCATAGCTAGGGGGCAGGGGAGAATACGGGCTGTCGTAGGTCACGGTAGCGGTATCCGCGGAGTAAGGATACGTGCCATCCAGACCAGCGAAGGGGGGCTGAATCGAAGCAACCTGTCCCAGTCTGTTAACGCCGGGTGATTCGTTGTCGTCGAGTATCTGCACCCACATAAACGAGTTGTTGGCTCCTGCTGGCGATCGTCTAGCAGCGCGATGGCCTGCGTGCAGTCGTGCGTCTGACCGCCCGTCAGGTGAAAGGCCAGCGGCAGCCCCAGTTTGTTAGCCAGCAGGTGAATCTTGGTCGTCAGACCGCCTCGACTCCGCCCCAGAGCGGTGTCCGGAGCCCCTTTTTTCGGGCCGAAGCGGTCTGCTGGTGAGCCCGCACCACGCTGGAGTCGATCATCACGTAACGGTTCTCGCCATTCTTGAGCAGGTCCGCGAATACCCGGTCCCACACCCCGGCCTCGGCCCAGCGCGTGAACCGCTTGTGCACGCTTTTGTACTTGCCGTAGCGCTCCGGCAGGTCCTGCCAGCGCATGCCCAAACGCAGCACCCACAACACACCATGCACAAACCGCCGCTTATCCTCCGCAGGACGCCCACCGTGCCCGCCCGCCCTGGCAGAAGCGCTTCAATCCGCCGCCGCTGCACCTCCGTCAATTCATACCGTCCAACACCCATCCACCTACTGCAGCAAAACCGCCGCAGTTCAGAAAGTGAATTGTCGATACACCCTGGTCTCCGTCATGGTCGCTACCGACCGGGCGCAGACGACGGCCGATTCCAGAGCAGATCACCTTGCACCTCTCCTGAGAGCCTGAGAGCATGGCTGGCACGGCGCGTCGAGCGTGGATCCCTGGATTGGCAGTTGCCCTTTTCGTCTATGGGGCTTCACTCTCATCTGTTGTGTGGGCTTCTGAAACACCGACATCTCAACACAAAGGTCTCGACCCTTCTCGCCTGCGGCGCTTACATCTGCTGGATCACGCTTGCCTACTTACGCCAGAAGATTGCCTAGAGCCTGTTATGAACTTTGAACCGAGCTAGGTTTTTTTGCTGGGGTTCTTTCTTTGCCAAGCATGGATGTATGGCGAAGCTTCGTAAGGGGTATCCGTCGGATGTGAGGGACGAGGAGTGGTGGTTTGTGCTGCCGTATTTGCTGCTGTGCAGTGAGGATGCCGGGCAGCGGGAGCATGACCTGCGTGCCGTGTTCAACGCGGTGCGGTACATGGCGCGGAGCGGCTGTTCGTGGCGTTTGATCCCGAAGGATTTGCCGCCGTGGGCGGCGGTGTATCAGCAGTTTCGCCGCTGGCTGGATGCAGGTGTGTTCGAGGCGCTGGTGGCCGATGTGCAGTCAATCGTGCGCGAGTGGGCCGGGCGCAAGGGCCAGCCCACGGCTGTCTGCATCGACAGCCGCACGCTGCAGTCCACACCTGAGTCGGGTGGTCGAGCGGGCTATGACGGAGCCAAGCGGCGCAAGGGATCGAAGGTGCATATCGCGGTCGACACACTGGGCCATCTGCTGGCTCTAACCGTCACGGCCGCCGATCGGGGAGACCGGGATCAGGTTGCGCCGCTGGCCGAACAGGTCCAGCAAGTCACTGCAAGCACGGTCGAGCTGGCCTATGTCGACCAGGGTTACACCGGCCTCAACGCCGCCGATGCCGCACAACAACACGGCATACGGCTCGAAGTGGTCAAGCACCCAAGGGCGAAACGAGGCTTTGTGCTCCTGCCTAGAAGATGGGTCGTCGAACGTTCCTTCCCTTGGGCCGCACGCTTCAGACGCCTAGCCAGAGACTACGAACGGCTACCCCATACATTCGGAGGCATACACTTCATCGCCTTCGCCATCCTCATGACCAGCAGACTCATCAAGCTCGCAACTTCATAACACCCTCTAGCCGCAGGGCAATCTCAAACTGACCCACTATCAAGACTCCGCGGCATGGTTTAGGCCTCCGTTCCACCCTCTACACTGAGAACGATCATCTGCTGGAAGCGTGCCGCCGAACCTGTCCGAGGGCTATCGCGAGTACATGGAGCCGGCAGTGCCATCCGAAGTAGCAGCACCTCCGAGCAGCGGCGGCCAACACTCGCTGCTGCAAGAGATGTGACCCCTCCGCTCCCATGGACACCACTTCCAATCAACATGCGCCCACCTCCGCCATCCCAATCCCTCCTCGCTCACCTCTGGCTGCTCGGCGTCGTCGCCATCTGGGGAGCCACGTTCCCTCTCGTCAAAGCAGCTCTCTCAGACACCTCTCCGTTGCTCTTCAATCTGCTTCGCATGACGGTCGCCACCACAGCCCTGGCCGCCATCAATCACCGCCAGCTCCGAAGCCTGTCTCGCCCTAACCTCCGCCTTGGCCTCATCGCCGGTGCGTTCCTCGGAGCCGGCTATCAACTGCAAACCGCCGGCCTCGCACGAACCTCCTCGACCAAGTCCGCCTTCATCACCGGCCTGATCGTCGTCTTCGTAGCCCTAACCACATTTATCCCAAACCTCCGGTCCGCCCATACTCCCGCCTCTCGCTGGACCAGGATCACTGGCGCAATGCTCGCGTTCGCCGGCCTGGCCCTTCTGACTACCCCCTCCGGTGCCGGCTTCGCCCAGCTTACGTCCAGCATCAATCTCGGGGATGCACTCACCCTGCTCTGCGCCATCGCCTTCGCCGGCCACCTCCTCACCAACTCTCATGTAACTCCCGGATCCTCCGCAGGCAGCCTCGCCACCGTCCAGATCGGCTGCGCCACACTGCTGATGCTGTTCACCCTTCACGTAAACGGTCCCGTTCACCTCCACATAACCCATCGCTTGATCCTCGCGCTTTTGGTCACCTCCGTGCTCGCGACGGCAGCGGCATTCACCGTCCAGAGCTGGGCCCAACAGCACCTGCCGGCCACGCACACCGCCGCTCTTCTCACCCTCGAGCCCGTGTTCGCGCTCCTCACCGCCGTCATTTTCTTTCATGAGCACCCGACCGGTCGCACCTGCGTCGGCGCCGCCCTCATCTTCGCCGGCATCCTCGTCATCGAGCTGCGCGCACCACCCGTCCCGCCCGATCCGGACCTCGACACCGCCCCTTTCCTGGCTCCGTTGTAGCCGGACTCACATTCCAGGCACCGCATCGTCTAAGGTCAAGTGCAGCCGCAACTCCCCCTCTGGATCGCACGTCGACGTTGAAGCTAAACTTATAGTTGTGATTTCCCCCAAGAGCACGGAAACCCAAAGAGGTAGACCTCCCATGGATCGCCAGCAGTCCACACAGCCCAATATCGCCAGCCGTATTCGGGCGCATCGCCTCACCAGCACCATCACACTTCTGGCCACCCTTTCCGTTGGCATCGTCGCCGGCTCCGTTCTGACACGAGGGGTTAGCGGCAAGGAGCAGACCGTCAGCTCCTCCGATGCTCAGCCTCTTGTCATCCCCTCTCCATCGAGCCTTTCGAACGGCTTCTCCCAAATCGTGAGGCAGGTCGGTCCAGCCGTCGTCAACATCAACACCGAGTCGCTTCCCAAGCAGTCGGCCAACCCTCATGCGCGTCGCGGTGGTCGCAAGGGCGGTGACCAGGGTGGCGGCGAAAACGACCAGCAAGGCGACATGCAAGACTTTTTCAATCGTTTCTTCGGTGGCCAGGGTGGCCAGGGCGGAGATGGCGGTGACGATGACGGCGGTCCCGCCGGAGAAGAGCGTAAGGCCCTCGGGTCCGGTTTCATCGTCGATCCGCGCGGGTACATCATCACCAACAACCACGTCGTCGACAAAGCCGACCGCATCAACGTCAAACTCTCGACCGATGCGGACAATCCGCTCGATCCCGGACGTCTGGCAAAGGTCATCGGCGTGGATCCGGAAACCGACATCGCCGTAATCAAGATTGATGCCCCAGAGCCCCTGCCCACAATCAAGCTGGGCAATTCCGACGGCGCGGAGGTCGGCGATTGGGTTCTCGCCATCGGAAGTCCCTTTGGCCTCAGCCGAACCGTCTCGGCCGGCATCGTCTCCGCCCGCAACCGATCCATCGATGAAGGTCGCGGGCCGGGCGGAGTCTCCAAAAATCAGTTCCAGCGATTCATCCAGACCGATGCCGCCATCAACCCAGGCAACTCGGGTGGTCCCCTTGTTGACATGAAGGGTGAAGTCGTCGGCATGAACACCGCAATCTATACCCAGTCGATGGGCTCGCAGGGCGTCGGCTTCGCCATGCCGTCCAACACAATCGCCAGCGTTTACAACATGCTCATCGGACCGCAGCACAAAGTCGTTCGCGGATCCATTGGCATCAGCTTCCAGGGCGACCAATCCTCCGCAGTCGGCCGTATGTACGGCTTCGCAAATGGTGGTGTTCTGGTCAGCACGGTCACTCCGAATGGCGGCGCCGCCAAAGCCGGACTCCAGCCCGGAGACGTGATCGTCTCGATCGACGGACGCAAGATCAAGGATGGAGACGACCTCGTTCAGGACATCTCGGCCCGGCCAATCGGCTCGGCAGTTAATCTCGGATATCTTCGCAGCGGAAAGCAAAACTCGGTAAACGTCACCATCGGAGACCGATCCAGGGTCTACGCCGAGTTGAGTGGCGCCGACAAGGACGACTCCGCTTCTCCGCAGGAGAGCGATGCCGGTCAGGCAAAGCTCGGCATCACGGTCGCAGCGCTTCCACCCCAACTCGCGAGCAAAATGGGTCTCAAAGGGGGCGTCCTCATCACCAGCGTTGCCCCCGGCTCCTTCGCAGATGAAATCGACCTCATCAAGGGAGAGGTCATCAGCGAGATCAACCGGAAACCCATTACCGATGAAGCCTCGTATCGAGCCGTCGTAAGCGGCCTTCATTCCAAAGACGATGTCGTCTTCGTCGTCCACAACCCGCAACAAAAAGGCAGTTCCTACATTGGCGGAACTCTCGAGTAGCTCCTCGGAGGTGGAAGCCGCAATCCAGCGGGTTCCACCTCTTTCCCCAGCGAGATCGGGTTGACCAAAGGTTCGGTTGTAACTGGGATAAACCGGCACACAGTGGCAAGTTCCGGCGATGTCTCGCGGATTGCATCCGGGCTGAAATCTGTTGATGATGTTGTCTTCGTTGTGAACGACGGAAACGGCTCGCGTTTCCTCGGCGGTACGCTTCCTTAGCCGGACAGCGCATTGAAGCTGATCGCGTCATAAGTTGGCGGCACCTGACACCAGAAGTGCGCAGGTGCCATCCGGGAATTGATTAGGTTGGGACTTGGCAAAACTGACAAGGATGGTTTAGAAAAGGCCCGCAACATGGCAGTGGTGGTTGCACCTGTGGATTTGCCTTCAGAACGGAACCAACGGTGGATGCATTCAAGTTATGTGGCGACGCCAACAACGGCATAGCCACCGCGCTTAAACAGACAACTTTCCGCAAAACAGTTAGGACATCACTGATCATTAGAAGCTCCTCCTGTATTCGTTGCGACTAGAATCGGTCGGTGCACACATTAATACCACAGGCTATAGATGAATGGCGGCCCTCCTATGTGAATATTTTCACCGAGCTAAAAACCGCGCGAACGCGCATTCGAGGCCGTCCACATGCGGGGTCCGTAGCGGCCTTGTTCGTAAAGCGTTGTACTGGCAATTCTCCCAGCCGTGCTCTCCTTGCTACGGGCCACCGCTCGCGTTAGCCTGACTGAAACATCGTTCCGTACCGAGGAAGAACTCAAGCATGCGAATCCGGCTCATTCTTGGCTGCTCCCTTCTTTTTGCGACGTTTCCGGCTATCGCTGTGAATCACTGGCGACGCGGTCCGACCGCACAGCGGTTCTCCACGCGAAAATCCCACAGGCCGTCCGCAGACGAAATCGACCTCATCAAGGGAGAGGTCATAAGCGAGATCAACCGGAAGCCGGTCACCGATGAAGCCTCGTATCGAGCCGTTGTGAGCGGTCTTCGTTCCAAGGATGATGTCGTGTTCGTCATCCACAACCCTCAGCAGAAGGGCAGCTCCTACATCGGTGGGACCCTTGAGTAGCTCCCTGGAGGTGGAAGCCGCGACCCGGCGGCTCCCACCTTTCTCTCCAGCCCAGTTGCTTGGGAGCGCGTATCGCGTTACTCTGGCGGAAACATTGCAATATGTCGAGGAAGGATCAACGTATGCCACGCCGGAAAATCCTAGCCTGCTCCCTCCTTCTCGCCACCCTCCCATGTTTCGCGGGCAGCCACGCTCGGCGCGGCCCAACAGCGCAGCGAATGTTCGGACACAAGTCACGCAAAACCTCCTTCCACCTCTCGGGTAGGCCGGCAACCCAGCACGAGATTGACGACGCGAGAGCCACTCAGATCCAA
This sequence comes from uncultured Acidobacteriaceae bacterium, assembly GCA_964243475.1. GTDB lineage: Bacteria > Acidobacteriota > Terriglobia > Terriglobales > Acidobacteriaceae > Edaphobacter. Next base: position 28,061 of record CAXTEU010000019.1, read on the forward strand.
AGCGCTCTCACCAGCGCCGGATACCTGTCCGTCCCAGCTTCCGGCCATTGGGATGCCCAAACGGAATCAGCAATGCAGCAGTACCAGGCGAACAACGGCTGGCAAACGAAAATCGTTCCTGACTCGCGCGCAATCATCAAACTGGGTCTCGGGCCGACCGGCAGTGAACAAGCCTCGGTGGAGCCTCGTCGAAACGCCCAAACTGGTTCGTTCTAACTTCTATCCTTGAAGGTCATATCAGACAACGTAGCTTCTTTACGCAGCAACTTTGGACTTCTTAGAAGAACGCGCTTGGATGCGAACCTGATTCATGGAAGCCAAAGCAGACCGTAGGCGCAGCACAGCGCTCGACCGGATCTGCGAAACGCGGGACTCTCCAATGCCCAGTGCCTGACCGATCTCGCGAAGGGTAAGTTCCTCTGCATAGTAAAGGGACACGACCAAGCGCTCGCGTTCTGGCAATGCTTCAATCGCGTCCGTAAGATGTTGACGCATTTCGCCTCGAAGGCACCGGAACAGCGGCTCATCCTCCTCAGGGCCGGCAACATAGGCCAGCTCGTCTTCACCGGAATCTTCACTGCACTCCGCGCTCAGCGTTCCAATCTCCAGGCTGCGCAGCTGACTCAGCAGGCTGTGGTACACCTCCAGATCAAGACCAAGTTCGTTCGCAATCTCGATGTCGGTCGCAGTTCGACCGCAACGTTGAGAAAGAAGTTGCATGGCACGCTCAATCTCGCGGCCCTGCTTGCGCAACTGGCGGGGGCCCCAGTCTGTCGATCGCAGGCTGTCAAGAATGGCGCCTCGAATCCGAAACTGCGCGTAGCTTCTGAACTGGATGTGCTTCGAAGCGTCGAACTTTGCCGCTGCGTCCACAAGACCGAGATACCCGGCCGACTCCAGGTCTGAGCGATCAACGTGGGACGGCAAAACTCCGTAAAAGCTACGAGCCACTTGGGAAACGAGCGTCATATGGCTCTCAATCAAAGTATTGCGATCGGTGCAGTTCATTGTGTCCCCCGTCGGTCTTTTTGGATTCGCTTTACGTACGCTTCCGACAGATCCTAATGTCGATCATCCCGAGCTGTTTCGCAAGACTTTCGGTAAAAAAAAAGCGAAGTCTTTCCCAAAACGGGAACCTGCACCCACCGGGAGGAAATTCCTCGCGTACCTTCTTTTTTCCTTCCCGGTTCGCTTTCCGTTCGCTAATATGACGGTATGGCTATCACGAAACGGCAAAAGGACGTCCTCGACTTCCTCACCAGCTTTACCCAGGAGAATGGCTACTCGCCGTCCTTCGAAGAAATCGCGGCCGGTTTGAATCTGAACTCCCTGGCCACGGTGCACAAGCACGTCACCAATTTGCACAACAAGGGGCTGCTGCAACGATCCCACAATCGTTCCCGCTCGATCGACGTTCTGCCCAGCACGCCGAAACCAAGTGAGCCGGAGCGCGTTCCCTTGGCGGGTCGGATCGCCGCCGGCCGCCCGGTCGAAGCCATCGAGTCCGCGGAAAGCATCTCGCTTGGCGACATCATCGGCACCCGAGACGTCTTTGCGCTTGAAGTGCACGGCGAGTCGATGCGGGATGAGCACATCATGTCCGGAGATTACGTCCTTGTGGAGCGGACCAGAACAGCCCGCGAAGGAGAGATCATCGTCGCTCTCGTCGATAACTCCGAGGCGACCCTAAAGCGATACTACCGCGAGGGAAATCTGATCCGTCTGCAGCCGTCCAACTCCGAAATGCAGCCGATCTACGCTCCTGCGGCGAGTGTTGCCATACAAGGTAAGGTGCTCGGCATCCTGCGAAAATATGCTTAGAGGTACACCGGACGACTAGTTGCTTCTGCGCTGGGACATGCCCGGGAACTAACGCAGCGCGAATCTCGTAGTCACGGGTGCAGCTATCCTGAGAGCTCCCCGGGGGATCGTGTGAAATCGCAGCGCAGGAAACGAAGTCGACCGTGGATCTGGGCCGCAGCAGCCGTGTGCGTCGTCGTGATCCTCGGCATCACCATCACGGCTCACGGCAGTAACGTAAAGCTCGACGCCTCGCAACTCAGCAAGGTCGAACGCGGAGACATCGCCCGATCCGTCGTCGCTACCGGCAAGGTGCAACCCGTCACGAAGGTGGAGGTCAAATCCAAAGCTTCAGGAATCGTGACCAAGCTTTACGTGGACATCAATGCGCGTGTCCATCAGGGCCAGCTTCTCGCCCAGCTGGACCAGCAAGAGATTCTTGACCAGGTAGCCGCGCAGAAGGCGCAACTCGCCGCCGCAGAGTCCAACGCCCATGCCGCCGCTGCGGCCATCCAATATGATCGCGTCAACGCTGAAGCTCCCGACCTGCCCATGGTCAAGCACACCTTTGATCGCGCCCAGGAAATGTCCGCCGCCGGGGTCGTGAGCAAGCAGGCGCTCGATGATGCCCAGCAGCGATACCTCGCCGCGGCAAACACGCGCGACAAGGCGCTCGCCCAGATCACCGTTGACGATTCGAAACTCCGTCAGGCGCAGGCCCAGGTCGTCCAGGCCCAGGCCTCTCTGAAGCAGCTCGAGGAACAGCTTTCCTACACCACCGTCACCTCCCCCATGGACGGCGTGATCCTCTCCCGCGATGTCGAAATCGGCGACGCCGTCTCTTCCATCCTCGTCCTCGGCAGCACCGCAACACTCGTCATGACCATCGGCGACGTCACTCAGGTCTACGTGCAGGGCAAGGTCGACGAGGCCGATATCGGCAAGGTCTACCTCGGTCAGCCCGCACGTATCAAGGTCGAGTCCTTCAAAGACAGAACCTTCCTCGGCAAAGTCACCAAGATTGCTCCCCTCGGCGTCGAGAAAGACAACGTCACCACCTTCGAGGTGCGCGTCTCGATCGACAACCCCGGCGGCGACCTCAAGGCCAACATGACCGCAAACGCTGAGATCCTGCTCGACGAACACAAAGGTGTTCTCACCATTCCCGAGCAGGCCGTTCTCTATGACAAGGATCGCAACGCCTCCGTCGAGATCCCCGACCCATCGCAGAAGAAGGGTCGCAAAGCCGTCTCGGTCAAGATCGGCATCTCGAACGGAGCTCGCGTCGAGGTCGCTTCAGGCCTCAAAGCAGGCGACACCGTCATCATGCAGCAGTAGTTCCATCATCCCGTCTTTCAAGGAAAGCCACATGCGTCTCGTTCTCTCCGCAATCGCCCTCTCGTTCGCCGTACTCGTCAGTCAGGCATGGGCTGCCGACAGCAACTTCGAGCGAACCCTGTCGACCGGGGGCGCGCCCACCGTGGCCGTCTTCACCAACTCCGGATCCATTCGGGTCCATGCCGGCTCCGGCAACCAGGTCCACATCGCAGCCCACCTTCACAGCAGTGACAACTGGTCTGGCGGCAACAACAACGCAGAAAACCGGATCAGCCAAATCGTTGCAAACCCACCCCTCCAGCAGCAAGGCGATCACATCGAGATCGGCGACCGTCACTCATCCAGCCTTTACCACAACATCACGATCGAGTATGACCTCACCCTTCCCCAGAACTCCGCCATCGAAGCCGAAACCGGTTCCGGCGATATCGAGCTCACACAGGTCGGCTCAGCCGTCCGCGCGCAAAGTGGTTCCGGCTCGCTCCGCGTCCGTGGCGCACATGGACCCGCCGCCCTCGGTACCGGCTCCGGAGACATCGACTTCGTCGACACCGCACCGGGTGACATCCGCGCCCAGACAGGCGCCGGCTCGCTCCGCCTTCAGGGCATCTCCGGCGGCCTCTACGCGAAGACCGGCTCCGGCGACATCGAAGTCTCAGGCACCCTCACCGCCGACTGGGCCCTCGACACCGGCTCCGGGTCCGTCCGCCTCAACCTCGGCCCGCAAACCCACTTCTCTCTGGACGCCGACACCGGCTCCGGCAGCGTCCGTGTCACCCAGTCCATCTCCATGAGCGGCGACCTGAATCGCCATCACGTCCTCGGCAGCGTCAACGGCGGCGGTCCCGCACTCCGCGTGCGAACCGGTTCAGGAGACATCGAGGTTCGCTGACGCAACATACTCCCCAAGATCTCGCACGCGACGGACCATCCCTCATGGATCCCCGACTCAAGCACGTCAGCCTGCTGGTCTTCGACCTCGACGGCACCCTGATCGACTCGCGCCAGGACCTCGCCACTGCGGTCAACACAACCCTGCAATACTTCGGCAAGCCCGCTCTCTCGACCAAGACCGTCGCCAGCTACGTCGGCGACGGTGCCCTCGCCCTCATCGAACGTGCCTTCCAGAGCTCCGGCCTCAACCCCCATCTCGTCCCCGCCGCCTACCGGTATTTCCTCGGCGCCTACCGGCAACACAGGCTCGATCACACCTACGTCTACCCCGGCGTGCTCGAAGCTCTCGCCTCCATTCGCAGCCGGTCCCCGCACATCCACATGGCCTGCCTCACCAACAAACCCGTCATCCCGTCCCGAGACATCTGCCGCGCCCTCGCCCTCGATCCCTTCTTCTTCCAGATCTACGGCGGGGACAGCTTTCCGTCCAAGAAGCCAGACCCACTCGGCCTGACGCGGCTCATCGCCGAAGCCGCCCACCTCGCCCGCCCACCCGAAGCCCCACCCACGGACGCCGCCCACACCGCCATGATCGGCGACGCCCCGCCCGACATCCTCGCCGCCCGCGCCGCCGGCACCCTTGCGGTCGGCTGCCGCTTCGGCTTCTCCGAGCAGGACCTCAACGCCACCCCGCCAGACGCCCTCGTCACCTCCCCGTCCGAGTGGGTCAGCCTCTTCTGCAGCCCCTGACTCCCCTCAGCCGCCTGCCTCAGCTCCCTCAAACCCCCGATTCCAATGCACAATCACCCGCGTCTCCCGCTCCCATCCCAGCACACTCACGCTCCCTGTCCCCAGCGCCAGCAGACGCCCGCCATCCGCCGGCAGACCCACCCACCGCGCCGCCAGAATCCGTAAAATATGCGCATGCGCAAACAGCGCCACCTTCGGAACCGCCTCCGCCAAAGGCACCGCCATCGCCCGCGCAATCACACCATCCGCCCGCTCCCCCACCTGCTCCACCGTTTCTCCCCCGGGGATCGCGTCTTTCCACACACTCCACCCCGGCTCCCCCACCCGAATCTCCTTCGTCGTCTTCCCCTCGTAGATCCCGTAATCCCACTCCTTCAGCCCGTCCTCCATCTGCGCCTGGTCGCCAAACCCCGCCAGCGCCGCCGTCTCCCGCGCCCGCACCATCGGGCTCGTCAACACTGCATCGAACTTCGTCCCCCGCAGAAACTCCCCGAGCTCTTTCGCCCGCTCCCGCCCATGCTCCGTCAGCGGAATATCCGTCCGGCTCGTATGTGCCCCGCTCAGGCTCCATTCCGTCTCGCCATGCCGCACCAGCCACAGCTGCACTGCATCCATCGTCACACCTCTCCGACGCCATCATACGTCGCCCCCCAACCGCCATCGCGCCACCCACGCAGTACCCGGCGTCTCTGCTCTGCTGGCCAAGGACAACATCGATCAGCCATACCTCTAGCTGATGTTCTCCGAGCCCGCTGTCACCGACTCGACCGCAACAGGCGAAGGTGGCTTCCCGCGCCTCAGGTCGATGAGGGTGCCGCCACCCTCCGCTCACGGATCGAACCAAACGACCGACCGATCCTGCATACGCGAACGTGCTCAGGAGGTACCTTATGAAAATGGTGTCGAACACAGAGCACGCAATGCAAACGGACAGGTGGCTGTCGGTCGCCTTCTGGGCCATGTTGGGAGTGGGCCTTCTCTGGATCGTGAGCATGCCCGTATTTCCGACGCAGGACGGTCCAATGCACCTGTACTGGGTACAGATCCTCCAGGGAATGCTGGCTCACTCGCATACATACGATGAGTATTACCGTCTTCGCGCGGTCGTTTCCCCGTACTCGCTCTATTACTTTCTCCTGATGCTGCTGACCCAAATCGTCTCGTCGACGACGGCGGACAAGGTTGTGGTTTGTTTGACGGTGACCGTGTTCTGCGTCGGGTTCCGCATGCTGACACGCAGCTTGGGACGCTCAGGTCGGCTTGTCGGTCTGTTTGGGTTTCCACTGGCCGTCGGGTGGTGCCTGGGCATGGGATTTCTGAGCTATATGTTGTGCCTGGGTTTCGGCCTGGTGGCGCTCGCACTCTGGTTCCGGTATGTCCGCAACGCAACCGGGGCAGGCTACGACCTGGCCTTTCTGGCGGTTCTGGGGCTGATGGCGATTACCCATCCCATCCCGCTGCTTCTGGTGCTGGCGACGGCGTACCTGGATCTGCTGTCACGCTTGGCGGTGGAAGGTCGATGGAAACGTTGGTCTTCGAGCGAAGTACGGGTTCTGGCGATTCTTGCGGTCGGTAGTCTCACGGCTCTTTATGTGTTGCATTTTGCGGATCCGAACCGCATTCGAGTACGTGATACCGGTCGTCACTTCGGCATGGCGAAACAGACCCTTCGGCTTTTCAGTCTGCACAGTCTCTCACTGTTCCGAGGAACACGACCTTTGACTGTTCTGTATACGACGGGGCTGTACCTGATGCTCTTGGGAGCGCTGGGAATGGCATTGCGAGCATGGCGACGAAAGGAGAACCGATCCCACGATCTGGTGCTTTTTCTCGGGGCAGCGCTGTTGCTGCTGGTAGCATTGCCATTCTTTCCGGAGCAAATGAACGGGGGCAAATACTTCGCGGACCGCTTGATGCCGGTGGTCTGGGTGGCGGCTTTGGCGGCAGCCAGCTGCTCAAGACTTCCCTCGGCCAAGGCAACCAGAGGCGTTGCCGCTTTTGCCATTTTGATGTTTGTCCTGCTTCTGGTGCAGGGCGAGCAGTATGTTCGCCCTGCTGCCCGGGCGTCGGCGCAGATGGAAACCATGGACGTACCGGCGCCTGGTGCGCTCGCCGGCATTGTGGTCAACGGAAGTCATGGGCAAGTCAAGAATGGGCTCACGACGACGCCGCAGTACTGGCAAGGAACACGCTACGTGCGACGGGAGCATGCCATAATGCTCAACACGCCGTGGCTGAGCGAAAGCATTCTGCCCCTGGCCGACGGTCCAGAGCAAATGACGCGGCTCCTGCCAACGGAGGTGCTGGACGACCCCAAGTGGCAGATGACGATGCTGCCCGAGATCACCGACGATCGGGCGAAAGCGCACCAAACTCCGCCTGGGTTTGTCGCGTTCTTTTATGGGATCGATCGGCTGGAAGCAGCGACGTTCAAGGCGTCTCTCGATGCTGCCAGCGGGGGTCCGTGGACCTGTGAGGACAGCTTACGTGTGATGGTGTGCCGATCGGCGACCCGGCGGTAGTGGAATTTGCAACAGAAAAGCGGCCGGGGCCCAAAAGAAAATGCCGAGCGAGGCGGCAAGGGTGTTTGTGTCAAACAGCAGTGCCAGAATAAAGAGAGCGGAAACGCCGAGCGACGCCATCAGGTCGTCGCCTGTATAACTCTTCCAAATCACGCCGAAGAGCATGATCAACAGGCCGCTTCCATAAAGCGCGATTCCCAAAGGCCCGAGCTCGATAGGGATCGTCGTCCATCCAACGTCCACCGGGGTAAACCGTACGGTTCTGGCCTGGACCCCTGCGTACCCAAAACCATAGCCGAACGGCATGCCCTTCCAGGCCAGGTCCAACGCATCCTCACGGCCCTTTTTGCGTTCTTGGTAGGACGTCTCGCGTTTCATGTCCCCGAGCGTCCCAAAGCGCCCAAGGAACTTTGCCCCTTCGGCCGTACCGGAACTAAGCGCGATCAGCCCTCCCACACACACCACCGCCGCCAACGTCTTCAACCGGGCGACCGGGCCCGAACGCACAAAGAGCAGGACGCCGATCAGCAGGCAGGCCAGCCACGCCGATCGCACCGACGTCACAATCAAGCCTGCCAGGCACACCGGAACGCACGCCCATCGCCACTTCGATTTGAGCATCGTCGATTGCAGAAGACACAGGCCGAACAAAGCGCCCGCGCCTTGGCTGTTGTTCAACGTAGAAAATACTCGTATTCCGTACGCTTCGGGGCTCCCCATCGAGTGGGCCTGGCCATTCGCCTGCATTTGCGTCAGCCAGTCGACATCCCACTGGGCAGGATGCACATATTGCATCACGCCGTACGCCGCCGAAATCGTGCCCAGAATGAGAGACGATCGGAGGAACGATGCAGCCAGCGATGGGTCGCGCTTCTGCTCGCGCACACACCACATCCCAAACATGACCGGGCTCACCCACCCGATCAGGGAAACGATGACGATCCTGACCCCTCCGTAAAGAATGCCCACGCACGCCCCGTAGGCGATGCCCATCAGGGCAAGGGTGAATGCAATGTTCTTGGACGACGTGTAGTCGAACTTCAAAAACGACAGGCCGGCCAGCATCGGAACAGCGAGGGTTGCGGCAAGGATCAGGCTTTGGTCCCGAACGTTTCCGCCCTCCGCAGCGCGCCGCACAAAACCGGACATGCAGACCGCGAAGATCGTATGAAAGAGATAGACCCTCGGAAATTTTGACAGCAGGTAATAGCCCAGCACGACCGCCATCGGCGTGTAGGCAACCTCAAGCACAAATCCACCGTGGCCCACGAGAAGAAGAGCCACAACAGCGAGGAAAGCCCAGAACGCATGCCAGCCACGCCTGTCGCCTGCTACCTCAAGAGGCAGAGCAGCTGCGGTCGAACTCATGGTCGCGCTCCTCAGAGTGTGTCCTGTCCATTGTTTCCCGACGAGCATCTCTCGCTCGTCATCTTCTGAACGTTCCCAGCAAAATCTGCGGTAACGGGCAGCAAACCTCTCCCAGCCTGATTGCCCGCTTCCGGCGATCGGCCATGTCCAGAGTCTACCTCCGAGAAAGCGAAAGATGGCTCGCCGTGCACCCGATAACACGAGCAAAGGCGAAAGCGCGGTCCCGCCTCAGTCAAGCATTTCAGCTTCTGGCCTCGTAAAACTACGCAGGTTCTCCGTTCACCTCGCCCGTTCGATTGTCGTGGAGCTGGGAACAGGGCTCAGCAAAGCAACAAGTTCCTCTCCGCCCGCCCCTGACTCTTTCCGTCGGTTGCGCAATCTCTGCGCCCATGGCGTTCGCCTTTCGTCCTTGCCCACCCTACCCGCCTGCATCGCCCACGCACTGCTAGAATCAGGTGCTAGGAAGGCACACCCACCATGGCAGATCCTATCTCCAACGGCACGCCCGCTCCGTCCTCCCTCCGCCTCAAAACCGGCCTCGCCGAGATGCTCAAGGGCGGCGTCATCATGGACGTCATGGATGTCGATCAGGCCGTCATCGCCGAGGGGGCCGGCGCCGTCGCCGTCATGGCCCTCGAGCGCGTCCCCGCCATGATCCGCGCCGAAGGCGGCGTCGCCCGCATGTCCCACCCCGGCATGATCCGCGCCATCCAGGCCGCCGTCTCCATCCCCGTCATGGCCAAGGTCCGCATCGGCCACTTCGTCGAAGCCCAGGTCCTCGAGCACCTCAAAGTCGACTTCATCGACGAGTCCGAAGTCCTCACCCCCGCCGACGAGCTCCACCACATCGACAAGCACAAGTTCACCACACCCTTCGTCTGCGGCGCCAAAGACCTCGGCGAAGCCCTCCGCCGCATCGCCGAAGGTGCCGCCATGATCCGCACCAAGGGCGAGCCCGGCACCGGCGACGTCATCCACGCCGTCAAGCACATGCGCCAGATCACCTCCGAAATCCGTGCCCTCACCGTGCTCGACGACACCGAGCTCTACGCCGCCGCAAAAAACCTCCGCGCCCCCTACGAAATCGTCAAAATGGTCGCCAAGTCCGGCCAGCTGCCCGTCCCCAACTTCTCCGCCGGCGGCATCGCCACCCCCGCAGACGCCGCCCTCATGATGCAGCTCGGCGCCCAAACCGTCTTCGTCGGCTCCGGCATCTTCATGAAAGAGGGCAACATTAAGCTCCAGGTCAACTCCTTCGCCCCCGGCGACCTCTTCCGCTCCACCGACATGCTCCACGACAAGCCCGTCCTCCCCGAGCTCATCGGCCAGGACGTCCACGAAAAACACTTCGGCAAACTCCGCAACCCCATCGAACGCGCCGAAGCCGAATCCCGCGCCCGCGCCATCGTCCGCGCCGCCACCCACTTCGACAACCCAGCGGTCATCGCCGAAGCCTCCGACGAGTGCGTCGGCGCCATGAAAGGCCTCGCCGTCGCCAACATCGCCGAAGCCGACATGATGCAGCACCGCGGCTGGTAAGCAATCCCCGACTCGCAATCAAGGGCGCTCCTAGGAGCGCCCTTCCCCGTTCCCGCAGTCCTCGCCGTCAACGTTGCCCACCCATCCACTAACGATAACGGCGTTTCTCAGGATCAACCAGCACCGACCATGAGGCAGGCTGTTGGATCGTTCTCAGCGTTGTGGCAGCGTGTCGATGAAGTCGTTCATAGCGTTGAATACCTCGGTTCCGTTCGATTCCCAGACAGAGTGGCTGGCATTCTGTAAGCGCACAACCGTAGCTGAAGGTACGCCGGCTGCGAACGCGTTCGATAGCTCCGCGGTCCTCTTCACGTCTGCCGCTACCGCTGCGGCGTGGTGCGCCGGGTCCGTCGAAAAGATCGCGCCTGAATTGGGATCGTGAGGCGCAGCGATGATGGCCAGGCACCGCGCCCTGATCTGCGTGTATTTCCGTTCGCCGCTCACCATGGCCTGGGACGGATTCGGGGGTTGCGGCGGAAACGATTGATTGGGCGAAGCGATCGCCTGCAATATGCTCAATTGCCCTTTCAGGTCCTGTTCCAGGTGCGGCAGCGTATCTAGCAAGCCTTGAATGGCTTGCTGCTGACCCTCAGGGTCGCCATTGCTTGGAAGAAGCTGCTCGATCCTGCGCTTTACATCTAGTTCATCGAGTTGCGGATCACCAAGCTCACGGTCGTAGTAAGCGTAGGGAAAGCTGGCATCCAGATAAATTAGTCCACTGACCGCTTCCGGATGACGGCTTCCGATGGAACTCAGCTCCTCGCCAGCCATGGAATGTCCGGCGATCACCGGTTTTTGGAGGTTGAGGGTGTGAATCACTGAAAGTACATCGTCGCCAAGGCGGTCTGAAGCGTAGTTCTGCTCCGTCGGAGCGGGATCACTGGATTCGCCAAATCCACGACGCGTGATGCCGTAGACGTGATATCTCGCGGTGAACTTCGGCGCGAACTTGTCAAAGACATGCGCGGTATTGCCCAGACCGGCAAGAAAAATGAGTGGCCGTCCGGTACCGCCCCAGTCGGTAACTTCGAGCTTCACGCCGGGCTCCACGGTGACGAACTGCACACTGTGGTGCGCAGCATCGGTGGACCACGCACTTCCTGGGGTGGCGCGCTGGAAGCTCAGTGCGCGGCGACTACCTTGAATCCACGTGCCGTCTATCGACTTGCCGCCTGCACTGAGGCGGCCTTCATAAGAGGCCTGAGGAAACCTGAAGACGAATCCGGAGCGCGGATCGCTTACGGTGATTGGATCAGCAGCGTACCCGTCGGCCGTCTGGTCGATGCTGTAGAACTTCGCGTTTCGAATACCATTCTCACCGCGCGAAATCTTGAGAACGATGCGGAGTGGCTCGCCCTGAGGAACTGGAAGCTTTCCTTGCCAGTTGCCAGTGATGTCCTGAGCGCGAAGTCTGCTTGTAAACAGGATTGCGAGGATACAAAGGCAAAACGGTTTGCATCTCAGCTTGTTTCTTTCCAGCGTCATCATCAACTCCTTCGAAAACTACAGGACGACGTGAAGTTTGCACCCTGCTCGACGCATAGACGCTCGGCAGACAAGGTGCATTAGGTTTTGGAAAGTGTGCAGGGACAGCAAGGAGCACTGGCATCATGATCGCGAGTGTGCCAACCACAGCAGTGCTCGCGATGCCTAGACGAAGTATCGCTCTGGGTCCAACTTCCAAGGTGGTGTCACGTAGAACACTGCACCAGACCGCCGTACATTCCTTTAGGCCACGGCGAGCAGCTCGCATTAGCTCTTCCCGGAAGACCCACTGCATCTCTTCCCCGTATCGTCTGTAGAGATCGTCTGGGTAAAGCAGAAGAAGCTGCGAATAGAGCCAGCAGTTCGCCCGGAAGAGGGACCTTCTTCTGATCCAAAGAGATCTTTTGGTCATGCGCGATCTCCCACGACAAATACCCGGCGTCTCTTTGCTAGCGTAAGTACATCTGTCTGCCGCTGGAATTCGGCGTGAAGCAGGCCGATCCCTGCTGAGGTAAGGCTGTACATCCTGCGTCTGGTGTGCTGAAGAGAATCGACCTCAACAACAAAGCCACGATCCACTAAACGCTGGACGGTCGTGTAGAGAGTCGCGGGTCCCATCGAGACGGATCCCGCAGAGAGTTCCCGGACGTCTTGCATGATCCGATAACCGTGTCTCTCGCCTTCAGCCAAGGCAAAGAGGACGAAGAAGGCTGCCGGCGGAAGTGGCAAGTATTCGGCGTGCGGATCAACAGGAACCGACATGCAGAACACAATAGATCGTCAGGTGATATATCCGCAACTGATAGTTACGGATCGTACTGGTACCCAGAAGTCGCATTGTCGGAGCAAAACCGCGGAATGCCATCCCGAACCCGCACCTCGTCCAACCAGCAAGTCTAAACTTGCCTGCCACGCCGCCCAGGCTAAAATGAGGACCGATTCGACGGACCCGCCATGCCCACCAGCCCCATCGACCATGTCGTCCCCATCCTCTGCATCAAAAACATGACGCGCTCCATCAGCTTCTACCGCCTCCTCGGCTTCTCCGCCGAGCGCTACGCCGGCGGCGACGGGTACGCCTTCCTCAACCGCGACCAGTGGCAGCTGCACCTCGCCCAGTCCGACATGCTCCCCGTCGGCGAAAACCCCGGCAACGGCGTCTACTTCTACCTTGCCCCCGGTAGCGCTGCTGCACTTCAGGCCGAGTTCCGCGCAGCCGGAGCCCCCATCCAGTCCCCCCTTGCCCCCCGCGACTGGAAAATGCTCGAATTCGTCGTCGTCGACCCTGACAGCAACCTCCTCCGTTTCGGCGAATACAGGAACGCCTCATAATCCGCACCGCAGGTGTCAAGCCCCCAAAGCACGCAAACCTTCTCCGCCCAGCAACTTGGCCCTGGCGCACCCACCCTCCCCAACGCCCTATACTGGAAATGCACCGGAAAGTCCCATCCGCATCAGAGTTCCAGCGGACGCCGTTAAGCCACTCAATCTACGGATTTTGTACACAAGTTCTCTGGAATCATCATTTTATCATCGGTCCATCAGCGTAGATTGTTGATGGGAAAGGTTTTACGCCCAAAATACACCACCCACCGGGGGGTGGGTGCCGGAGGGAGGGAGGAGAGGAGCACGATGCCCAAGCAGCCACGCACCGCGAAAGCCATCACGGTCGGAGTCCTCGCCCTTCAAGGCGCCTTCGACGTCCACGCCCGCATGCTCCGCTCGCTCGGCGCAGAAGCCGTTCTCATCCGCCGCCCCGACCAGCTCGTCCACCCCGACGGCGCCCCCAAGGTCGACGGCCTCATCCTTCCCGGAGGCGAGTCCTCCACCTTCCTTCGCCACCTCGAGCGTGACGGCTTCTTCGACCTCCTCAACACCTTCGTCCGCCAAACCCCCACCTTCGGCACCTGCGCCGGATCGATCCTCCTCGCAACTGACGTCACCAACCCCGCACAACGTTCCTTCGCCGCCCTCGACATCACCGTCGAGCGCAACGGCTATGGCCGCCAGATCGACTCCACCATCCTCCGCGAACCCACCTCCCTCGCTGGCGACCCGCTCGAGATGGTGTTCATCCGCGCCCCCCGCATCACCCGCACCGGCCCTGCCGTCGAAACCCTGGCCGCCCGCGACGGCGACCCCGTCCTCGTCCGTCAGGGAAACCTCCTCGCCGCTACCTTCCACCCCGAGCTGTCCACCGACACTCGCGTCCACGCACTCTTCCTCGGCATCATCAAGGAACGGAAACCATAAAATATTCCTCAAAGTCGAATTTGCCGCACAGTGATCTCGGACAAGTCTGCATCTCATGGAGTGCGAGACAAGAGATTCACACAGGTGCGTGGCCGCAGGTATAGATCCGAACGCCACCCCAAATCCAACTATCGTGCGCCGTCTCGCGCGCCTCAGCCCAAGTTATAAGAGGCACACATGTCGCAGACAAACACAGTCGTTGGATACTTTGAAAATCGTTCCGATGCAGAGCGCGCCGTAACCTCCCTGCAAGCCGCCGGCTTCACCTCAGCGCACCTCGGTGTTGCTTCCCGTGGCGACGACTCCGACTACTCCACCGCAGCCTCAGGCAAGTCGACCGCTTCGTCCACCACCGCTGCTGCTGGCCAAAAGGCCGAAGGCGCCTGGGACAAGGTCAAGAGCTTCTTCGGCGGCGATCCAGTCGAGCCATATGCGGATGAGAAGCAAAGCGGCGATCTTGCTAACCGCGAAATCACGCCTGGTTACAATTCCGGCTCCGACTTCCACGAAACGCTGCAGGGTATGTCGGTCCCGCAGGACCAGTCCAAGTACTTCGGCCATAAGTTCGGTTCTGCCAATCAGGGCGCCATCGTCACCGTCACTGCTCCTGGTCGCGAGCAGGAAGCTCGTACCATCCTGCAAAAAGCTGGCGCCGATCTCGGGGACAATGCTTCCACCTATGATTACGCTGCAGCCCCGCAGACCAAGACGACCGAAGGCGCACAGAATATTCAGCTACTTGGCGAAGTACTCCGTGTCCACAAGGATCGCATCAGCGCCGGTGAAGTGCGCTTCCGTAAGGAAGTGATCACCGACATGCAGACGATTCAGGTTCCTGTTACCCGCGAGGAGCTCGTCATCGAGCGTCGGGCGGTTAACTCAGGCACACCGATAAACGGCACCATAGGCGAAGGTTCGGAGATCCGCGTCCCGCTCACAGAAGAGCGCGCGTCTCTCGACAAGTCCACTGTCGTTCGCGAAGAAGTATCCGTCGGAAAGCGAGCCATTGAAGGCGTCGAGAGCCTGGAAGGTTCGACCCGTCGCGAAGAGCTCGTTGTCGAGGATGAAACCAAGTCCACAGCCGGATCCACAAGCGGAACAACCAGCACCTACAAGCAGTAGTTCCGTAGTCCGTTCCCGAAGGGCGCCGCGGAAGCGGCGCCCTTCCACGTTTCCCGTCAAAGCCTAGTAATCCGCGTCTGTCGTTCGACGCATCTTCGCGCTACTCTGAGATGTGGTCCCTGCGTCTTTAGCCCCGCTTTCCCTTACTGCTCCGTATCGTTGGCACCTCCCGGCCAACGCCAGCATGCATGGACGTGCACTCGACACACACCTTCTTCTGAACCTCTGGATCGCCCTCGCGCTGTTGGTTCTGGCGCACCTCCTCCTGATCGTCGGCACGCTTCTTCGTAGCCGGGGACCGGAGCCTCCGAATCGCCACATCGGCCGCATCCAGTATCTGCCTCTGCTCGCGTTCGCCACATTGTTCGTCGTCCTTGCCGTCCGCGCGGAACGTCTTTGGGCCGCGACCCGGTATACCGGCGCCAGTCCCGACGCTCTTCAGGTCGAGGTCACCGGCATGCAGTTTGTCTGGACCTTCCGCTATCCCGGCGCTGACGCCACCTTCGGCCGCACCTCGCCCAGTCTCGTCGATCCCGCCTCCGGAAATCCGCTCGGCATCGACCCCGACGACCATCACGGGGAGGACGACCTCGTCACCTCCGAGCTCGTCCTCCCCGCCAATCGCCAAGTGGATCTTCGCCTTCACGCACTCGACGTCATCCACGGCTTCGCCATCCCAGAGCTCCGCCTCAAGCAGAACGCCATACCCGGCCAGACCATCCACATCCACGTCACGCCCACCGAACCCGGAACCTATGCAATCCTCTGCACCCAGCTCTGCGGTCTCGGCCACTATCGCATGAACGCCAACCTCCGCGTCCTCGCGCCGGACGACTGGAACCGCTGGCTCGCCGGACACCAGCAAGCCAGGCCGGAGTCCGCGCGATGACCCCGCACATCGCTGCCGGTGCAACGCTCCGCCGATCCGCCCTGCGCCGATGTATTCTCTCGACCGACCACCATGTCATCGGCCTGCAGTACCTCGCGCTCGCCATGATCGCCGTCGGCATCGGCACCGCGCTCTCGCTCGTCATGCGCCTGCATCTCACCTGGCCCGACCGTATCCTCCCGCTGCACGGCCCCATCCTCCCCGAAGACTACCTCGCGCTCGTCACCATGCACGGCACGCTCATGCTGTTCTTCGTCCTCACCACCGCTCCGCAGGCCGGCTTCGGCAACCTGATCCTTCCCGCGCAGATCGGCTCCCGCCGTATGGCGTTTCCAGTGGCGAACGCGATCTCATTCTGGATCACCGCCGTTGCCCTGCTCACGCTGCTTACCGCCACCTTCGTCCCCGGCGGAAACCCCATTGCCGGCTGGACCGCTTACCCGCCACTCTCGGCCGTTGCCGCCGCCGGCCCCGGACAAGGCGCCGGCATGGACCTCTGGATCGTCAGCATCGCCCTGTTCGCCATCGCCTCCACCGCCAGCTCCATCAACATCCTCGTTACCGTCGTCCGCTACCGCTGCGACGGCATGACCTGGTCGCGCCTCCCACTTACCGTCTGGGCCTGGTTTACCGCGGCCCTACTCTCCATCCTCGCCTTTTCCGTCCTGCTCGCGGCCATCGTCCTTCTCCTCTGCGACCGCCATGCCGGAACCAGCTTCTTCGTCCCCACCGGCGACCTGGTGAACGGCACGCTGCACGCCGCCGGCCACCCCGGCAACGGATCGCCCCTGCTCTGGCTGCACCTCTTCTGGTTCTTCGGCCATCCTGAGGTCTACATCGCCATCCTTCCCGGCATGGGACTTACCTCCATGCTGCTGGCCAACTTCGCCCGCCGTCGCGTCTTCGGTTATCGCCTCATGATCGCCACCACCCTCGCCATCGGCCTGCTCGGCATCATCGTCTGGGGCCATCACATGTTCGTCGCCGGCCTCAACCCTTTCGCCGGAACGGCCTTCTCGATCTCCACCATCGCCATTGCCCTTCCCTCTGCTGCCAAGGTGCTCTCGTGGCTTGCTACCACCTGGCGATCGCGCCCCAGCTACACCTCTGCGTACCTCTTCTCGCTCGGCTTTGCCTCCGTCTTTCTTACCGGCGGTCTGTCCGGCCCCATCCTCGCGCAGCCCATCCTCGACCAGTATCTCCACAACACCTTTTTCGTCGTCGCCCACTTCCACCTCATCATGGCGATGGCCGGCATCTTCGGCCTGTTTGCCGCCACGTATTACTGGTTCCCGCTCGTCACCGGCCGGCTGATGTCCGAACCGCTCGGCCGATGGCACTTCTGGCTCAGCCTGCTCGCCGCCTACGGCTGTTTCCTGCCCATGCACATCACCGGCCTCATGGGTGAGCCGCGCCACTACGCCCAGCTCACCAGCCTGCCCGGAACGGCGGCCAGCCACCTCCTCGCACCCACCCTTCCGCTCAACGTCCACATCACCGTCTTCGCGTTCGTGCTTGCCGCCTGCC
Organism: uncultured Acidobacteriaceae bacterium; assembly: GCA_964243475.1. Taxonomy (GTDB): domain Bacteria; phylum Acidobacteriota; class Terriglobia; order Terriglobales; family Acidobacteriaceae; genus Edaphobacter. The sequence continues at coordinate 45,548 of CAXTEU010000019.1, forward strand.
AGATCCTCTTCCTCCTGAACCTCCTGCTGAGCTGGCGGCGCGGCCGGCCCGCGCCTCCGAACCCATGGCAGGCGACCACCCTCGAGTGGCATCCCGCCCTCGATCCCAGGATCCGAACTTCACCGCCGAACGACGATCCAGAGCCGATCGAGGTCTTCCGCCAGCCGTGCCATTACCACACCAAAACCGAGCACGTCCACTTTGTTCCACAGTGGGAATCCCCAACGACAGCCGAGCCCGATTCGGAGTAATCTAGCAGCATCGCTGTCGCACAAGGGGCTCTCACATGCCGGTCACCACTACGCCCACTGGCACAGAACGCGAGCAAGGACGACGTCTCGGAGACCACGATCATGGGTCGGGCAGGCGGCCTCCGATTGACAAAGGCGATAAGCGCACCGGTGGGAACGGGGACGGCGACAACTGGACTAATCGGCCGCAAGGGCGGCGCGGTCCGCGCGAGCGCCTCAGAACCTATCGCCTCGGCCTCTTCTTCGCGCTCGCCAGCGATATCATGTTCTTTGTTGCGATCGTCAGCACCTTCTTCGTGACGCAGAACTCCGGCCGCTTCAACGCCTACAACCACTACATCAATGAGTGGCTGCCCACCGCCATTCCCCCCATCTTGTGGCTGAACACCGCCGTGTTGCTCTTTTCGTCGCTCACCATCGAAATCGCGCGACAGCGCATGTTCCACGAGAAATTCATCATGGAAGAGTGGTTCGGCCTTGGCCGCCCCACCTCGAAACGCGCCGTCCCCTTCCTGATCGCGACCGTGGTCCTCGGCTTCCTCTTTCTTGCCGGCCAGGCGCTGGCGTGGAGGCAGCTGGCAATGCAGCGCGTCTTTTTCGCCTCCAACCCATCCAGCCACTTCTTCTATCTCATCACCTACACCCACGCCATCCATCTCTTCCTCGGGATCGGCGTTCTCCTGATCGCGCTCTACGGTCTGTTCTTCTCGCGCCAGTTGGAAACGCGGCAGATCCTGGTGGACTGTTCTGCTTGGTACTGGCACGCGATGGGTGTGCTCTGGGTGTTCCTGTTTACCCTTCTCGCGTTCTTCCAGTGACGCACCTTTCCGACGCGTCTTTGCGGGCGATAGCCGCGGTTGCGCACGGGTTTCAGGGTTGTGCGCAGTGCCTGGACAACGCGGCCGCAACCCCTCCCGAAACGCAGGCCGCCTATCGCCACGCGATTCTTCTGCTCATCTCCACCGCAGTGCTGCTGTTTCTGGCCGGAGTCGCCCTGCTTCGCCGCAATCGCTGAACTCGTCCTAAGTCCCGATCTCCCCGCGCACAAAGACACCGTCTCGCCCGACGTCCTCCACGCGAAACTCCGTCACGCCGCCGCAGTCACACCACTGGCCAAATTGCCCTGAAGGTGCGGACTGTAAGAAGTGCGAAGGTAAACTCATGCACGTCCTTCGGCGACATCGATTGCGGCCGATAAAAAAGACCGACTGAGGACGCAACTGCTCCCCTCCAGCGCCGTTTGAGGTGGCCCGCGTCCGTCGCGCTAGCGGCGACCCTTCGCTGCAACTTTCGCCGGCGGCTTCGCAGCCTTCGTCGCGACCACCTTCTTCGGAGCGGGCTTCGGGGCCTTGCTGGCGGTCTTTTTCGCTGTTACCGGTGTCGCCTTCTTTGCGACAGCCTTCATTCCCTTTTGCGGCTGCGACTTTCCCAGAGCCGACTTGCCGGAAGCGGCACCCTTGCCCGCAACCGCCCTCTTCGCTCCCGACTTTGCCTTGCTTCCTACCTGCGTCGCTGCAGCAGTCTTCCCGGGTGGAGTTTTAGCTTGCGCCGCGCCGGGTGGAGTTTTAGCCGGCGCCGCCGATTTCCCGATCGACTTGGCCGCACTCGACTTTGTATGTCTCTCCGGAACAGGCTTCTTCGCCGGTTTTGTGATGGCCGACACCTTCGCCGCGGTTCCTGTTCCAACAGCTTTAGCCGCGCCGGAACTCTTCTCCGAAACGACCGGAGCGGTCTTGCCCAGGCCTCTCGCAGAGGGAGCCGAAGTCGTCGTCGCACCTGGCCCGGCCACCTCGGCGGCGTCCTCCCGCTCAACCACCGTTGCCACCGGCTCCGGCTTAGGGGGAGCAGGCGCAACGCTCTTCGGCTCGGCAGCTGTCCCCTCCAGCTCGGCGGCCGCGTTTTCCGGCTTGTCGGTCATCTGCTCCAGTTCGCTGGCGCCTGCGTCGTCCTGCTCCGGCGCGGCGGCCTGCGTCTTCTTGCGGCTGCGCGATGGCTTGCTTTCCTTCTTGGACACTCGCGGCCGGCGCAGGCTGACCGGAGGCGGCGGTGCCGGCGGCGAAAAGGGCTCCAGAAACGCCTTCATTGCCTCAGTGGATTCCAGCTTGCCGTCCATCAACTCGTAAAAGATTTGCTCCACCAGGCCGTCGTAACTGGGCAGATCCGGCGTAATCCGCATCTCCTGCATCAGCGTGTACGGGATCCGCTGCCGCGCTTGCGGCCATTCCGCGGAAAAGCTCTTGAACTTCGCCAGCACGCCGGCATTCTTCGAGGAAAAGGCTGCCCACAGCACCAGTTCGGGGGCCGCGTCGCGCAGCATCTTGTACGCCTGCGAAGGCAGCGCGGCCGCCTTTCCGGCAAGCTGAGCAACAAATTCCTTCCCGGCAGCTTCGATCGATTCAATCTCGCGAACAAATCCCTGCCGCGGAAAACTCTTCTTGAGCCCCTGCACCTCACCTGCGGAGAGCTTCGCCGTGATCAGCGGAAAACTGATCGCGGCGGGATCCGGCATGATGCCCTGAACCTGCAGCTGCGCCACCTGATCTTGCAGCCGGCCAATCTCGGCCGCATTGGCCTTCGCCGGCGAAAGAGCCGGCGACAGGTGCTTCAGCCAACCCTCCTCCTCCAGCCGCCGCATCACCCGCAGAGCATCCTCTTCGTGAAACAGCTCCTCGGTCTCATACCCGCGGTGATAGCCGTCCAGCGCGGCGATGTAGTCCTCTTCTTTGCTGCTGTCGTAACGCGCCTGCGTCTTCTCTTCGAGCGTCCACCCGAGCCGCCCCATAAAGCGCGCCGCCCGCAACAGCAGCACCGGCGACTCGATGAAGCCATAGTTGCTTACCAGGCGAAGCTGCCGGTTCTCCATGTCGGCAACGCCGTTCAGCGGATCCATCAGGAGGCCGTACGAGCCCTCATTCAGCGAGAGTGCCATCGCATTCGCCGTAAAGTCCCGGCGCCGTAGGTCTTCGAGAATGGTTGCCGGCGTCACAACCGGCTTGCCCGGCTTGGGGTAGGTTACCGCCAGGGTACTGCCGACCTCCATACGGATCCCGCCCGGGAACGACAGAAACAGGCTCTGCCAGAAGTCCGACTCTCCGGAGATGATGGCTCCGCCTTCCTGCAACGGTTTCCTCAACTTACGGGCATCCCCTTGAACCGCTACATCAAGATCCCGGACGGCCGTTCCGGAGATCAGATCGCGAACAGCTCCGCCCACCAGAAATACCGTAAGTCCTTCAGCGCGTGCCACTTCACGGATCTGCTCGAGGGCTGCTCGTTGCCCTCGCGACAGCCGTGTTTCGAGCAAGTAGATATTGTCGGCCATAACCCTCTGCGATCCGCGGCTTCCAAAACGGGCCTAACTCTTTCCCCACGAACGACTTGCGCGGACCTTCCGGCGCTCGTGCGACAGCCCATGGTACCACATGCTCGCCGCCCCTCACCACGACCGAACCCGCATTCCGCTGGCGTGAATCCGCCATGCAACTAGAATGCCGTTAGCTATGCCGTCCTCACACAAGAAGGTGATCGTCCGCCGCTTCACCGGCGATCTCCTGCCCGGGTACCTCGCCGCATCGCACTTTCTTGAGGAGGTGGAGTCGGTCGGTCCGGCACCGCACCGCGACCAATGGGCCCTTCACCTGCTCGATCTCTCCGGACACGTCGTCCCGGTGCCGCTCGACGAGATCAAGACCGTCTGCTACGTACGAGATTTCAATCGTGCCGACACCCGGGACCCTGAGCGTCTCACACGGCGAACCTTTCTGCCCCGGCCGCGCGGTGAGGGCCTCTGGATCCGCCTGACCTTTCGCTCCGGCGACCTGCTCGAAGGCTTGGCGCCACTCGACCTGGCGCTGGCGGACGATCTCCTGGCCGACCGCGGCGTGCAGCTGATCCCGCCGGATACGCGTTCCAACACGCAGCGCGTCTACATCCCTCGGTCCGCCATCACCGATCTGCAGGTGCTGGCTGTGGTCACCTCGCGGCAACGTCCCCCGGCCGGCCCCAAACCCGACACCGCACCGCAGCTACAGGAAGAGTTGTTTCGCCCGCCATCTACCCCACCCAGCAGCCAGAGACAGGAGCCATGATTCCCACACTCGGGGATGCGATCCAACACGGGCCATACCGGCTCAGCGAGCTCGCCGAAACGCTTGGCGCGGAGCTCCAGGGTGGCGATCCCGCCACGGAAATTCGCGGCGTCGCCGGCATCGAGGAAGCCGGCCCGGACCAGCTCACCTTCGTCGCCAATCCCCGCTACGCCGTGCTCGCCCGCACCACACGCGCCGCTGCCGTGCTGGTCGAGCCCGAGTTTGCCGATCTCGCCACACCGACGCTGCGCACCCGCCAACCGTATCTCGCCTTTGCCCGAGCGATCGAGCTGTTTTATCAGCCACCTGCGTACCCACCGGGCATCCATCCCGCCGCCAGCATCGACCAGACTGCCACCATCGGCCAGCAAGCGCACATCGGAGCGTACGCGATCATCATGCAGGGCGCCGTCGTCGGAGACTTCGCCACCATCCTGCCGCACGCCGTCATTTACCCGCACGCTCGTGCCGGCACCCATCTGCTGATGCACAGCCACTCCGTCCTGCGCGAGTTCTGCGTCGTCGGAGATCACGTGATCCTGCAGAACGGCGCGGTCATCGGTGCAGACGGCTTCGGCTACGCCCCGGAAGCCGACCGCAGCTGGCACAAAATCGTCCAGTCCGGCCGGGTTGTGCTCGAAGACGGCGTAGAAGTGCAGGCACACGCCTGCGTTGACCGTGCCTCCATCGGCGAAACCCGCATCGGCGCCGGCACCAAGATCGACAATCTGGTCCAGGTTGGTCACGGCTCAACCGTCGGCCGCAATTCCCTGCTCTGCGCCCAGACCGGACTCGCCGGATCCACCACCATCGGCAACGGAGTCATCCTCGCCGGCCAGGTGGGCGTCGCCGGACACTGCACCGTCGGCGACGGCGTCGTCGTCACCGCGCAATCCGGCGTCCCCGGCGATGTAGAGCCGGGCAAGATCGTCAGCGGTTACCCGGCCGTGGAGAACCGGCGATGGCTCCGCACCGTTGCCGCCTTAAACCAATTGCCTGAGCTGATGCGTACTCTGAGGAAGCGAGGGAATAACCTTGAGTAACCGTCGGTAACCAAATATCCTGCGCGCAGAGAGCATGCCGATCATGAATGAACCCCCTCCCCCCGAAACCGGCTCTCCAACCGGTACCTCCGCAAAGATCCGGGTGCTCGTGCTCGACGACGAGACGGAGAACCTGCAACTTCGGACAGCGATCCTTCGCAAAAACGGCTACGACGTCCTTCCAGCCATCTCGATCGACGAGGCAATGCAGTTCTTCGATCGCACCGACATTGCCGTTCTGGACTACCATCTCGGCGCAGGCGAGTTCGGCACCGAGGCAGCGGCCCTGCTCCGTCGCCGCCGCCCACATATCCCCATCATCATCCTTTCGGCCACACTCGAGCGCTCCTTCGGCGGCGTCGAGGACATGCACCTGCTCAAAGGCTTTAATTCCATTCAGGACCTGCTGAACGCCCTGAAGCTGCTGGCCGCCAAGAACCACGGCACTCCCACCGTGGTCGATGCGCGCGACTTCTTCTACCAGCGCATCTCGCAGGCCATTGGCGACGACGTTCTGGTGCAGATCTTCGATGACCGCGGCATCTGGCTGTTTTGCAACGAGATCGCGTCGGGCTATCTGCGCCACGGCCACGAGTGGTTCCCCGGGCGATGCATCTTTGACGAAATCCCAGAACTCCTGCGCGACTGGCATGACGTCCTGGTCAGCGTCCCACGCACCCGCAACACGTACATCGATCGCACACGGCGCGGCCTGCTCAGCACGGTGCGGCCCGGCGAAGAAAACGTAACCTGGAGCGTTCTGGCCTTCCCCATCACCCTGTATGACCTGCGCACCGGCGTCGTCCTCACCGCTCGCACGCTTCCCGCTGAACCCTAACTTCGCCCGTCAGGCTCGACTCCGACTGGTAGCCTAGACCCATGGGTCGTCTCGCTCTGGTCGCGGTCGCTGCGGTTGCTTTGCTGGTGTCGGGGTGCCGATCGGCGTTTGTGGCCGCGGAGCTGAGGAACGACACCCCAAGCCCGCTGACCGTGGTCGAAGTGGACTACCCCAGCGCCAGCTTCGGCACACAGAGCCTCGCTCCCGGAGCCACCTTCCGCTATCGCTTCAAAATCCTCGGCTCCGGCCCCGCCAAGCTCACCTACACCGACAGCCAAGGGCACGACCACGCCGCGACGGGACCGACGCTTACCGAAGGCTCGGAGGGCTCCTTGGCCATCCGCATCTCGCCTGCCGGCGTAGCCTGGGACCCTCACCTGGCCCCCGCTCGATAATTGCTGGCTCGTTAGCTTCTGAGCGCTACTTCACTACAGACTGGAACAGGGGTGACGTAAGCAGCGTCGCGAACTGACTATCCGATGCCGAGTAGTTCACCGTCAGGACTCCCGCATTCGAGTCGATGGTCGTCTCATCCAGCGCAGATTTCTCGAGCGGTGTGCCGGACGTTTTCTTCAGCAACGCAGCGCCTTTCATCAGGGTCGCCGCGGTCGCCGCCGTCATGGTGTCGGACATGATCACCGCCATGTCGAATTTCACACCGTTCTGGAAATCCATCGTGTAGCGCGAGCTCTTCATGCGGTTCTTGACGACGTCATAGTCGGTCAGCGACGACGCATCCCCCATGACCGATTTCATCATCGTCTGCGTCCCCTTCTGGTCCAGCAGACTCCACACCGCGCGCTGATCCACTGCCGCCATCTCGTTCATCATGTCGCTGTTGCTCAGCAGGTTCGGCGTCATGCCGTCGCGTGCATCCAGCGCCGCCTTCACCGCCTCGCGATCGCCGAACACCATGGTCGTCTGGTTCAGAAAGACGACGCTCATGCCGGCCGCTCCCATGGGGTAAATGCTGTTGTTCCGCAGGATCACCGGCTTGGTCTTGTTCTTGGCGAAGTTCGCCAGAATCTGCCGCGTCTGAAACTGCCCTTGCGCGACCCCCACGACGCGTGTCGCATCCGAGCCCGGCGCACGGAACGCCGCAAACGCAAGCACGTCCGCATCCTGGTCCACCTTCAGGCCGGAGCTCTTCAGCGCTGTCTCCAGCCGCTTCAGCTCAGGCGGCAGCGTACGGTCCTTCAAGCTCATGGCAGCGGGCGAGTTCTGCATCGCGCGATAGTCCACCACGATCAGCTGCTGCACGTCGCGCGGAACCGCGGCGCGGCCGTCGCTCGAAAGCTGGGCGGCAAAGGCGCTCCCGCAACAGGCGAGCAGCGTGGCGGCAACAACGGGACGGAGGACGGACTTAAGCAAGGGACGACTCCTGTGCGCCAGTCGGCGCGGATATTTCCATTCTTCCGTGCCACGAGGGGGCGTGGCAAGTGTTCTCTATGGCTTGGACGGGGGATAGACAGCAACGTTTCGTGTCATGCGCCTGTCCTAACTCGGCCACGGCATAGGTGCTTCCAGGCGTCGCTCCAGCACCTTCTGCTCCGCGTGGAAATGCGGAATCTCTGCGACCCAGGCCGCCTCGGCGTCATAGGCCGCTTCCGGCACCAGACCGATCAGTTCGCCTTCCGTGATCACCACCTCATGCCGGCGAACCAGGCGCTGCAACATCGCATGCACCTCGGTCATCGGCGTCAGGCGGTAGTCGGTGATGTTCATCGAGACCTGTGCCCGTCCGTTCGCCACCATGCCCAGCGCCTTGACACCTTGCATGCCGCCGGACGAAGCCCGGATCTCGCGGGCAATTGCGCGTGCCGCCGAAATCTCCGCCGGCGACGGATGGCGATGGCCGGCCGCCGACGGCCGCGACGAGCCGCTCTCGAACGGTGCCCCTCCCGGAAACGCCGCCGGTCCCAGGTACACGTTGTAGGCAATCAGGAATGGCCGCGACCCCACCGCGCTGGCGCCCGCCGTCGCGTGCAGTTCCGGTCCACCCACGTCCGGCCGCCGCGCCGTTTCACGCTGCACCGCCTCGCGCAGGCCCTCAAACTGCCCCCGCCGCACATCCTCCAGCTGCACCCGATCCGGGCGCGTCGCCGCCGCGCCGTAGAAGTACACCGGAATCCCGAACCGGCGCCACAACTGTGTGCCCGCCTGCCGCGCCAGCACGCCGCACTCCGCCAGCGAAATGCCCCGCACCGGCACAAACGGAATCACATCCGCCGCGCCGATGCGGGGATGTGCCCCACTCTGCCGAGTCAGGTCGATCACCTCCGCCGCCGCACCGGCCGCGCGAACCGCAGCCTCCACCACCGCCGCCGGCGACCCGGCAACCGTCACCACGGAGCGGTTGTGGTCCGCGTCCCGAGAAAAATCCAGCAGCGACACACCCTCGACGCGCATGGCCGCCACGATGCGCAGCACCTTGGCCTCGTCCAGGCCTTCGGAAAAGTTGGGCACACACTCCAGAATGGCGTCGGCAGTCATGGCACGCGCCCACCGGCTCCTATCGCCGCCACCAGGTATATCCCACGTTCACCTGCAGGCTCGCATTCACGCCCGGATTGCGATCGCCCAGCGAGGCCGAAGAGATGTGCATCGCGTTAACACCGAAGTCGAGCGACCGCTGCGGCCGGAAGAAGTAATGCAGCCCAACCCCGCCCTGCGGTGTGAAGTTCCACACGCTCGCATCACTGTTCGGCCCATCGTTGTTGAGGTTCAAAATGGACGAGCCAAACGCGGGATATTTATGGTTTGTCCACAACAGGCCGCCCGCCCCCTGAACCCACGGCGTTAGCTTCCGCGACCCGCGAAGGTTCCAGCGCAGAATGATCGGTGTCACGGACACGCCCGTGAACGTTCCACCTACCGTGTACAACGGCGAGCAGGAGATCGGATTGGTCGGGCTGCCCGGGTCGACCCCACCCCCCGTGCACTGCGCCCGCTGGAACCGCGGCGTGTACGACTGCCAGAACGGGAACAGCTCCACCGCATACTCGAAGTTCCCGCGCAGCACACCCGGTCCGTGATCCCCGGTCAGAACCTTGCCCGCATGCACACCCGCCATCAAAAAGTGGAAGCCGTCCCGGTCCTCCGTAAGGCCGTTGCCGCCCTGCACAATCGCCCCGATCTCAACCGGCAGCGCCTGGGGATCGGGCTTCGTTATGACCGCCTGCGCCGGGGCCGCCGAGGCAAGCACCGGGCCGGCAAAGCCGAGCAACGCGAGGCCCAACGCACGCAACACTGTCTTCATCAAAAATCGTCTCCAAGATCCAAAGGTTGGTGAGCAGAAGAAAGCCGCCGATTGACCCGGCGGCCTCTTGATCTCCCACGGGTAAGCCCTTGCGTCAGCCGGCAACCTCGGCCATATCCATGTCGAAGTTCGAATACACGTTCTGCGTGTCGTCCAGATCTTCGAGCGTCTCCAGCAGGCGCATCATCGCGCTCGCCTGCGCACCTTCGAGCTTCTGGTAGGTCGACGCAACCATCGTCACCTCGGCCAGCTCCGGCTTCAGCCCGGCCGCCTTTACCGCGTCGTGAACCGCCTCGAAATCCTTCGGGCTGGTCGTGATTTCCCAGCTGTCCCCATCCGCCGTCAGATCGTCTGCCCCGGCTTCGAGCGCGATCTCCGTCAGCTTGTCTTCCTCCGCCGCGTCCTTCGGAACCACAATCAGGCCCTTCTTCGCAAACAGGTACCCCACCGACCCGGACTCGCCCAGGTTGCCGCTGTTCTTCGAAAACGCATGCCGGATCTCCGACACAGCCCGGTTCCGGTTGTCGGTCGTCACCTCAACCATGATGGCGACGCCGCCCGGGCCGTAGCCCTCAAACGAGATCTCCTCGTAATTCACGCCTTCGAGCTCGCCCGTGCCGCGCTGGATCGCGCGCTTGATGTTGTCGGCAGGCATGTTCTCCGCCTTCGCCGCGACGATGGCCGTGCGCAAACGCGGGTTTCCGTCCGGATCGCCACCGCCGCCCTTGGCCGCGATGGTAATTTCCTTGATCAGGCGTGTGAAGATCTTGCCGCGCTTTGCATCGAGCGCGCCCTTCTTATGTTTAATGGTGGCCCATTTTGAATGGCCGGACATGCTGTACCTCGGAGCTGATCTATGCCGGCAAACCGCTGCCGCAACCCCTGGAGTTTAGCACGCGAGCTCGATAACTTTCCCCGCGGGAAACCCTACGGCATTCGCTCCAGCGCCAGCAGATCCCGCATCGTCTCCCGCCGCCGAATCACGCTCGCCTCCGCGCCCTCCACCAGCACCTCCGCCGCCCTCGGCCGCGAGTTGTAGTTCGACGCTTGCGACATCCCGTACGCTCCCGCGTCGAGCACCGCCAGCAGATCCCCCGGGCGCACCGTCGGAAGCGTTCGGTCGCGCGCAAAAAAGTCGCCGCTCTCACACACCGGCCCAACCACGTCCGCCGTAAATTCCCGCGCTCCAGGCACCTTGCGCACCGGCACAATCTCATGATGCGCCTGGTAAAGCGCCGGCCGGATCAGATCGTTCATCGCCGCGTCGGTAATGACAAAGTGCTTGTTGCCCGTACGCTTGATATTCACCACTCGCGTCAGCAAAGCACCGGCCGAGGCCACCAGAAACCGCCCCGGCTCCAGCAGCAGATGCACGTCCAGCTCCCGCAGCACCGGCTCAAGCGCCGCCGCGTACTGCCGCACCTGCGCCTCCGGAGACGCGCTGCTCGAGGCCGCGACAGCTCTCTCCAGAGGTGCCTGGTAATCAATCCCCAGCCCACCGCCGGCATCGAGATACTTGATCGGCAACCCATCCTCACGCAGCTCCCGCGCCAGCTCGGCCACACGCTCCAGCGCCGCCCCAAACGGAGCCACCGCCTGGATCTGCGACCCGATATGCACACTCACGCCGGCCGGCTGCAGATACGCATGCTTTGCAAACCGTCGATACAGGTCCCGCGCCCGCCGGATGTCCACCCCAAATTTGTGCTCGCGCAGGCCGGTTGAAATATACGGATGCGTCTCCGCGAAAACATCCGGGTTCACTCGCAGGGCAAACCGCGCCGGCACGCGCAGCTCCTCCGCCCGCGCCGCCAGCAGGTCGAGCTCGGACTCGGACTCCACATTGAACAGCAGAATCCGATCCCGCAGCGCCGCATCGATCTCCCACGTCTGCTTGCCCACGCCCGAAAACACGACCCGCCGCAGCGCCGGCCGGCACGCCCGTCGAACCCGCTCCAGCTCCCCCCCCGACACAATGTCGAACCCCGCTCCCGCATTCCCCAGCAGCCGCAAAATCGCCAGCGAGGAGTTCGCCTTCACCGCATAGCAGACCGTCGCATCGCAAAACGCAAACGCCCGCTGAAACAAGGACAACCGGTGCAGCATCTCCGCAGCGGAATACACATAAAGCGGTGTGCCGAACTCCGCCCCCATTGCCGCGCAATCCGCCTCGTCACACACCAGCTGCCCGCGTTGGTAGCGGAACGGCCGGGCCGGTCGCGAGGCGGAGCGAGCCGTCGACACTAGCGGTACGGTTGATCCGGCGGCAGAGCGTACTGCCCGTCAGGAATCGCGATCCAGCAAACAACGTACACCAGCACTCCGACGCCCCAGAACAGGCTCACCACCGCGGTAATCACCCGAACCAGCGTCAGATCCCAGCCGTAGTGCAGGGCGAACGCAGCACACACGCCGGCAATCGCCCGCGGCGATCGCGGCCGAACCAGCTTCGCCGTCTTGGGCGACAGAAAGGACGACCCCGCTAGTGGAGGAGGCGGTACCGCTTCTCCAAACGCCTGCGAAGCCGACCCGGCCGCCTCCGGCACCGGCGTCCCACAAGCCGGGCAAAAGCGGCTCCCAGCGTCAACCTGCTTCCCGCAATGGCTGCAATACATCCGGTCTCGCCTCCGTGAGACACGCTCGTGTCTCACCGTAGCATACGCACGCACGCCGCTCCGGTTCCGCTACCGCCCGGTGTAGGCCGACTTCATATAGCGTCGCGCCGCCTCGGCCTGCGACTGGTCGCCCCCGCCGGCGCTCGCCAACTGGTACTGCCGCATCGCGTTCCCCCGGTCATGCAGCAGGTCAAACATCTCCCCCGCGTTGAGCTGCGCCCGCCGCCGTAGCCAGTCGCTCGCGCTGGCCTGGTCGGCCGCCTCCAGGTAATGCTGGGCCGCCGACTTCGTTTCGTTCTGACCACGTTCCGTATCCGCCAACCCAAACCACGCCATCTGCACCCGCGGGTCCACAAAATACCCAGGCTTCCGCGCATCCGCCAAAACGGCCCGATAGAGCGCAATCGCCCCCGGTCCATCGCCCTTGTCCTTGGTCAGGTTCGCCTCTTCCAGCCGAAACAGGTAGTCGTGCGGAAACTCCTGCGCCAGTCCACGCTCCACCGCCAGCGCCTCAGGATACCGCCCATCGTGCCGCAAAAACAGAGACAGCGCCGTCCGGCATTCAATGTTGTTCACCACCCCGTGCGCCGCGCAGTCCCGCAGCTCGTCCAGCCCCTTTTCCTTGTTCCCGCCAACGCCCGCAATCCCCACCATCATGCGCACCAGCCGCGGCAAGCTCGCCACCGCAAACTGCTGAATGCCGATCGCCATCTTCGCATCCACGTAGTCCGCATCCAGCTTCAACACCTGCTCGGAGTCGTTTCGCGACGCCAGGCCCTGCCGCGCCGCCGTCACAAACGAGTGGTCCACCAGCGTAAGGAACGTCGCGTGCATCCCCCGCGCATATCCCCGCGCAAACCACGCATTCTTGTTGGCCGGATCGGTCTTGATCTCCGCATCCGCCTGCGCCATCGCCTGATCCGTCAGCTGCTCGATCCGCTGCCGCGTCGCGTCCGGCACCACCACGTCTCGCTTCGAAGTCAAAAAGTTGTCGTGCGCGTAGTACGTCGTGTCCAGCAGATCCTGGTGGTACAGCTCCCGAAAGATCACCACCATCAGCACGTAGCAGGTCGCGATCGGATCCGCCGGATTTGCCCGCGCAATCGCCTCGAAGCGCGAAAGCGCGCCGTCATAGTCCAGGTTGTAAAAGTGCTCGTGCGCCTCTCGGACCGCCGGCGTCAGATTCAGCGGGTCTGTATGCGCCCCGGCGCCGCTCGCGTCCGGTGCGCTCGCGTCCGGTGCGCTCGCGTACGCCGAACCCCCACAAGCCAGCAGCAGAAAGACCACAAAGGCTGTCAACGCGAACCAACGCACACCAGCAAGCATAGCCATCCAAAGTATGAGACGTCCTTCATCCTACCTCTGCGCGCCGCCCGTCGAACATGGATCTTCCGAGACGGTAGCGTGTTCTGACCGGAACCCGTTACCGTAACAGTGCATGACGAAATTGGAGCTGCTGGAATTGGTCGTCGGCCGGGCCCGCACAAACGGCTTCGCCTTCCGACGCTGGTACACCACCCACCTCGGGCGAACCTGGGACACCGCGGCCGAGGCCATCCACGCCCTCGGCGATGAGCGCCGCTACTACGCCCTTCTCTTCTCGCACGAGTTCGCCCGCGGCTTCTGGAAATCCGGAACCGAAATGACCTTCCAGGTCGCCACCCAGCAGTTCCCCCGCCGCGCCGCCGACGGCACCATCAAAACCGTCGTGCGCAAGGGCTACACCCGCCGGCTCACCCGCGAAGACGCCTGGCGCTACCACCTCCGCGAAATGGCCCTCGCCGAAGAGCCGCTACGCTACATTCGCCGCTTCCTCCCCATCGCCGAGGAGCTCGAACCCGAACTCCAGCCACCACCGGAAACCCCAATCGACGACCCACGCTTCATCATCGACGAAGAAGACCTTCTCGAAGACGAAAACGAAGACGAAGCCTAAGCCCGCCGGACACAACGATCGCCCAGGCGCGTCGCTTACTTCAACTCAGCCATCTGCTTCCGCACGGCCTTCACATGCTCGCCATCCGGCTCCAGCTGCAAACACAGCTGGTACTCCGCCATCGCCTCATCGTGCTTCTTCAGCTTCGCCGCCGCCTGTGCCAGCGAGTAATGTGCCTCCGCATCGCTCGGCTTCAGCTTCACCGCGTCCTTCGACCGCAGGTACGCCGCCATCGGGCTGCCCGCGCTGAGGTAGTACTTCGCCACATCCAGGTCTTCCAGTTCGCGGTCTTCATCGCTCTGCAGCTTTGTTACCTTGGGCAGCTTGCGGCGACGCGTATTTTCCCCGTCGCTCCCAGCATCTTTCAATGGCGAATTGTTTGCATCCGCAGGCCCTGCATTCGAGTCCGAACCCCCACTCGACGACGAAGAAGACGAACCGCCCGACGACGAAGAGGAGGACGAGCTGCTTCCAGGATCCTCCCCCGGATACGGAAACTGCTGCCCCGCGCTCGGTGCCGACCCTCCGGCGGGCCCAGGCGCACTCGGAGTCGTCGTCCCCCCACCAGCCGGGGCCGGCGCATCCGGCTTCACGGAGGTGCCCGGTCCCTCCCCGGGGTACGGAAACTGCTGCCCCGCACTCGCCGGCGCCGGGCAAGGCTTCTGCTCGGTCGAGGTCGTCGGCCCCGGGCACTTCGCCGGCGCGGGCGCATCCGGCACTGGCGCCGGCGTCGCCTGCCCAAACCCCGGAACCGTAGCCCACAACGCGCCCATCCCCACCATCAGCCGTGCCGCGCTTCGACCTGTCTGCCCCAACTTCATCCCGGCCATTTTACGCCTCCACGCGCCCCTTCGCAGACCCTCCGGTATCCTTTCCCCTATGTGCCAGGCCCTCATCATCCGCTCCTCCGCGATCCACGCCGCCGGCTGCTACACCATGCGCCCCATCCGCTCCGGAGAGCGCATCCTTGAGTACGGCGGACCCCGCTTCCCCAAAGAGGTCGCCGACGAGCGCTACAAGAACCGCATCGTCACCTACCTGTTTTCTTTCGGCGAAAGCGGCGAAGTCATCGACGGCTTCGGCACAGCCATGTTCCTCAACCACAGCTGCGATCCCAACTGCGAAACCGAAGAAGACGAGGGCCGCATCTACATCCGATCCATCCGCGACATCCCCGCCGGCGAAGAGCTCGTCTACGAGTACAACCTTCACGACTCCGACGACGAACCCGGCGACTGCCACTGCGGCGCCCCCCAATGCCGCGGAACCATGTTCAGCGCAACCGAAGTGAAGCGCCGCGCCAAACGCAGCCGCACCCCCAAACCCGCCGCCAATCCCGCTCCCAAACGCACCGCCAAGCCCCGTTGAGCTGCCGCCTTCACTCCGTCAGACCACCAGTACAATAGAGAGTGCGGCGGGTGAAGGGCTGGGCCGCGTCGCTCGTCTCCTATGGCCTACCAGGTTCTTGCAAGAAAATACCGGCCGCAACGCTTCGCCGACGTCGCCGGACAGGCGCACGTCACCGTCACCCTGATGAACGCCCTCACCCAGGGCCGCATCGCGCACGGCTACATCTTCAGCGGACATCGCGGGATCGGCAAAACCACTGTCGCCCGCATCCTCGCCATGGCGCTCAACTGCCGCACCGCCATCGGCACCGCCGAGCGCCCAACCGCCGAACCCTGCGAAGTCTGCGAAAGCTGCACCGAAATCCGCGCCGGCAACGCCGTCGACGTCATCGAAATCGACGCCGCCACCAACCGCGGCATCGACGAAATCCGCGAACTGCGCGACGCCGCCCGCTACCGCCCGGCCCGCGACCGCTACAAAATCTACATCCTCGACGAAGCGCACCAGATCACCGACGCCGCCTTCAACGCCCTCCTGAAAACCCTCGAAGAGCCGCCCGAGCACATCGTCTTCATGATGGCTACCACCCAGCCCGAAGACATCCCCCAGACCGTCCGCTCGCGCTGCCAGCACTTCTCCTTCCACGCCGTCAAGATGGCCGACATCCTCCAGGAGCTCCGCGGCATCGCCGGCCGCGAGGGCGTCGATGCCGACGAGACCGCCCTCAACCTCCTCGCCGAGGCCGGCGACGGCTCCATGCGCGACGCCCTCTCCATCATGGACCAGGCCATCGCCAGTGCCCCCGTCCACGACGGCCAACCACGCCTCGACGCCGGCCAAATCCGCGAGCTCATGGGCACCGTCTCGAACGCCGTCTTCGAACGCGTCTTCGACGCCGTCAACGATGGCCAAAGCGCCGAAGTCCTCACCGTCGCGAACGAAATGCTCGACGCCGGCAACAGCCCGTCGCAGATCGCCCGGCAGTGCGTCCGCTACCTCCGCAACAGCCTTATGGCCCGCATCTCCGGCATCACCCCCGAGGGTGCCACCGTCGAAGGCGCCGCCGCCGAACTGCTCCAGATCTCCCCCGACGAACGCCGCCGCGCCGGCCGCACCGCCTCCCACTTCTCTGAAGAAGAACTCACCCGTTTCCTTCAAGTCATGCTCCGCACCTTCGACGAACTCGGCTACCGTCAGGAGCCGCGCTTCCACCTCGAACTCGGCCTGCTCAAGCTCGTCCACCTCCGCCGCCTCCTCCCCATGGAAGAAATCCTCAGCGCTCTTCCGACCTCCACCACATCGCCACGTCCCTCTGCCCCCAAGTCGGCGACCTCTTCAGTCGACGCTCTCCCCGGAAACATCAACCTCTCGGCCGCCGCGGAGCCACCGGCATCCAAGCCTCCCGCCGCCACATCCCCCACACGCTTCGCTCCCGGCACCCCCGCACCCGCGCCCCCTAACAGCAACAGCGCGTTTTCCCCGTTCCAAACCGGCCCGTCCCCCGCGCAGCAGGCCACCGCTGCGCCGGCGCAGCAGCCCCCGACCCGGCGCGATCCCCCCCCACCGTCAACTTCACCGTCCCCGCGAAGCATTGCCCCCACCGTCTCTGCGGCCGCTGCGCCTGCGCACCCTGCACCACAACCGCCGCAAGCCGTCGCCCCCGAACCAACCTCGCCTGCGCCCGCTCCCCTCCCTCCACCGGCTGCGACCCCGATCACAGAAGTCGCCGGCGCCGCGCCCGACAGCCGTGCCGCCGACCTCCAGCAAGCCGTCCTTGACGCCCTTTCCGCCGCCAAAGGCCAGACCTCCGCCGCCGACGCCCTCGCCGAAGCCACCTGGACGGTCACCGGCGACACCGCCCGCGCGGAAACCCTGCTCTCAAAGCGCATGCTTCCCATGGTCATCAATCCGGAAGCCGAAAAGCTCGCCCGCCTTGCCCTTCAGCAGGCCGCCCCCGGCCTGAAGCTCGAGCTCGTCCCAGCGGCCCCCGACGCCTCCGCCGCTAACTCCCCTAAAAAGGCCCGCGCCGCCCGCTCCGGATCCGCCCAGGCCAAAGCCGAAGGCCATCCCGTCGTCCAGGAAGCCCAGCGCCTCTTTGACGCCGAAATCCGCACCGTCATCGACCTCACCGACACCGCATCCTAACCCCTAGAAGGAGACACCCCATGGACTTCGGCGACCTCGGCAAAATGCGCGAAATGATGGAACAGGCGCAGCAGATGCAGGAACAAATGGAGTACAAACTCGCTGAAACCGTCGTCGAAGCCACCACCGGCGGGGGTGTCGTCACCGTCCGCATGAATGGCCGCAAAGAGCTCCTCCGCCTCAAAATCCAGCCGTCCGCCGTCGGCAGCTCCGGCGCCGATCTCGAGCTGCTCGAAGACCTCATCACCGCCGCCGTCAACGAAGCCGGCCGTCGCGCCGACCAGGCCATGCAGACCAGCGTCTCCGGCCTCATGGGCGGCCTCACCGGCGGCCTGGGCCTCCCCGGTCAGTCCTAGGTGGCCCGCTTCGCCGAGCCCATGACCAGGCTCATCGACGAACTCCGCAAGCTCCCCGGCATCGGCACCAAGAGCGCCCAGCGCCTCGCCTTCCACGTCCTCCGCTCCCCCGACGCCGACGCCCGCGCCCTAGCCGATGCCATCATTCGCCTGCGCGAACGCCTCACCCTCTGCTCGGTCTGCAACAACATCACCGACGTGGACCCCTGCGGCTACTGCACCAGCGCCGTTCGCAACCAGCGCCTCATCTGCGTCGTCGAAGAGCCCACCAACATCGCCACGGTCGAGAAGACCCGCGGCTTCACCGGCGTCTACCACGTCCTCCACGGCACCCTTTCCCCCGTCAACGGCGTCGGCCCCGAGCACCTCCGCATCCCTAACCTGCTTACCCGCCTCGCCACCACCGAAGAGCTCATCCTCGCCACCTCCCCCACCACCGAGGGCGAAGCCACCGCACGCTACCTCGCCGACGAAGTCCGCCGCACCCACCCCCATCTCCACATCACCCGCATCGCCACCGGCGTCCCCGCCGGCTCGGACATCGAGTACGCCGACGAGATCACCATGACCCGCGCCATGGAAGGCCGCCGCGACTTCTAACGTCGCGACCTAACGCGGGTCAGGATCCGGATCCGCCAGCCGCTTCCCTGTCATCTGCGCCGGCTGCTCCAACCCCAGCAAGCCCAGCATAGTCGGCGAAATATCCCGCAGGCTCCCACCCTTCCGCAGCGTCGCCCGCTGCCCCGCCTCCGACACCAGAATCATCGGCACCGGGTTCGTCGTATGCGCTGTGTGCGGTCCGCCCGACACCGGGTCGATCAGCATCTCCGCATTCCCATGGTCGGCCGTCACCAGCATCGCCCCGCCCCGCTGCCGCACCGCGCCGTAGATCCGCCCCAGCTCCGTATCCACCGTCTCGACCGCACGGATTGTCGGCTCCATCTTGCCGGAGTGCCCCACCATATCCGCATTCGCAAAGTTCGCAATCACTACGTCGAACGCCGTATCGTTCACCGCCTGGATCACCGCATCCGCGATCCCCGCCGCCGACATCTCCGGCGCCAGATCATACGTCGCCACCTTCTTGGACGCCACCAGCGCCCGATCCTCCCCCGGAAACGGCGTCTCAATTCCGCCATTGAAGAAGTACGTCACATGCGCATACTTTTCCGTCTCCGCCACCCGCAGATTCCGCAGGTTCGCCTGCCCCATCACCCCCGCCAGCAGGTTGTCCATCGACTCGGACGCAATCACCGCCGGCACTCGGTATTTCTTGTCATATTGCGTCATCGCGACGTAGTGCACACCCTTCGGAGCCTGCGCCCGCGGAATCTCCGCCTCTAGCTCCGACGACTTCGGCAGATCAAATCCATCCCCCGCCGTCAGCCCACCCGGCACATTCCGCGCCAGCACCCGCGTCATCTGCCGCACCCGGTCCGCCCGGTAGTTGAAGCACACACACACATCCCCGTCGCGGATCGGCCCAACCGGCGCACCCGCCTCCGTCACCATCGTGAACGGCGGACAAAACTCATCCGTCACGTCGTTGCTATACAGCTCCCGAACGCGCTCTGCCGCATCCCGGTACGTTCCGCCCACCGGCGCACCCGTCACCATCGCGTCAAAGGCCTGCCGCTCCTTCTCCCAGCGCAGATCCCGGTCCATCGCAAAATACCGCCCCGAAATCGATGCCAGCTGCCCCACGCCAATCTCACGCATCTGCGACTCGAGCGCCGCCAGATACCCCAGGCCGCTGGTCGGCAACGTATCCCGCCCATCCAGAAACGCATGCACGAAGACCCGCGTCAGCCCACGCTCCTTCGCCATCCGCAGCAGAGCGTACAGGTGCCTCTGGTGCGAGTGCACGCCGCCATCCGAAAGCAGCCCCAGCAGGTGCAGTGCCCTGCCCTCCCGCCCGGCGCGCTCCATCGCCGCGACCAGCGTCGGATCTTGAAAAAACTCGCCCGAGGCAATCGCCGCATCGATGCGCGTCATGTCCATCCGCACGATCCGGCCGGCGCCCAGGTTCAGGTGTCCCACCTCGGAGTTCCCCATCTGCCCATCCGGCAACCCCACAAAATGATCACTCGCCCGCAACAGCGTGTTGGGGTACTCGCGCAATAGGCGGTCATAGGTTGGCTTGCGCGCCTGCGCAATGGCGTTGCCGCGCACCTCCGGGCTGTACCCCCAGCCGTCCAAAATGGTCAGAACGACCGGTCGTCTCGCCATGGCTTAGTTGTGTGGTGCCGCGGGTTTGTCGTCTGGCGAACTCAGGGTCGGCTTCGCCGGCGCACTTCCAGGGGCCGCAGCTCCACCCTGCGCGGCCTTCTGAGCCGCGTCGATCTCGTCCTTATGCCGCGCCAGCGTCTCCTGCCCAACCCGCTGGCTGTCGCGCCGCAGCACATCGCTCGCGCCTACCGCCGCCAGCGGCTGCTCCGTCAGCACGCGCTGCCCAGCCGCAGTCTTGTAGAACGCCAGCGCCGCCGCCATGTCCTCCTGCGAAAAGTACCGCTGGTACACCGGCACCAACTCCGCCTGGATGTCGATCGCATGGAACGACTGGTCCACATCCGTCCAGAAGTCAGCCGGAAAATACGCCGGCGCCTGACGCTTGGAGTTATCCACCATCTGCCCAAACGCCCGGTGCGCATTCTCTACCGACTTCGTCAGCTGCAGATACTCCTTGATCTGCTCCGGCGTCGCCGGGTGCTCCGGCGGAGCCACATCCCCCGGTGCGCGCTGCATCAGCTTCGGCGCCCCAGCTCCAGACCCAGACGCAGCAGGCGCCGGTGACCCCGGCAACGTCGTCCCAGGAGCCGGCGCCTGCGCCAACGCCCCCTGCACTCCAATGACAAAAACAGCCGCCATCGCAAACGAATACTTCATCATGGAAACTCCAAACATCGTGCGGCTACCGAACTCTAGTCGGCGCAGTTGATCGATTCGCGGCCCAGAAACTCCGCAGACTGTCCCAGCTCCTCTTCAATGCGCAGAAGCTGGTTGTACTTTGCAATTCGGTCCGTTCGCGAAGCCGACCCGGTCTTGATCTGCCCCGCGCCCGTCCCCACCGCCAGATCCGCGATAAACGTGTCCTCGGTCTCGCCCGAACGATGGCTGATGATCGACGTATACCCAAACCGCCGCGCCAGATCGATCGCCTCCATCGTCTCCGAAACCGTCCCGATCTGGTTCACCTTGATCAGAATCGAGTTCCCCACCTTCTGCTCAATCCCCTGCTGCAACCGCTGCGTGTTGGTCACAAACAAGTCATCCCCAACCAGCTGCACCTTGTCGCCCAGCAGCTCCGTCAGGTGCTTCCATCCGTCCCAGTCATCCTCCGCCAGCCCGTCCTCAAGCGACACAATCGGATACTGCCGCACCCACAACTCCCAGTACGCCGACATCTCCTCCGACGTCTTCTGCGATCCATCGGACTTCCGGAAGTGATACAAACCCGTTGCCGCGTCATACATCTCCGTCACCGCCGGATCGAGCGCAAGCGCCACCTGCTCGCCCGGAGTGTAACCCGCCGCCGAGATCGCCTCCAGAATCAGCTCGATCGCCTCCGCGTTCGATTTCAGCGACGGCGCAAACCCACCCTCATCGCCCACCGCCGTGTTGTACCCCTTCTTCTTCAGCACGCCCTTCAGCGTGTGAAACACCTCCACGCCCCATCGCAGCGCGTCCGAAAACGACTCCGCGCCCACCGGCATCACCATGAACTCCTGAAAGTCCACGTTCGAATCCGCGTGCGATCCGCCGTTCAAGATGTTCATCATCGGTGTCGGCAGAATCGACGCATTCACCCCACCCAGATACCGATAGAGCGGCAGCTTCAGCGCCTCCGCCGACGCCCGCGCCACGGCCATCGACACCGCCAGAATCGCATTCGCGCCCAGCTTGCTCTTGTTCTCCGTCCCGTCGATCGCGATCATCGTCGCATCGATCAGCCGCTGGTTCGCCGCATCCATGCCCGCCAGCTCCGGCCCCAGAATGCTCTCCACGTTCTCCACCGCCTGCAGCACGCCGCGCCCCAGGTAGTGCCGCTTGTCCCCGTCGCGCAGTTCCACCGCCTCATGCTGCCCCGTGGACGCGCCGCTCGGCACCGCCGCTCGACCGCGTGCGCCCCCGTCCAGAATCACGTCGGCCTCCACAGTCGGATTTCCGCGCGAGTCCAGAATCTCGCGCGCGTGGATGGAGACGATCTCGGTCATGTTGCTCCTGTTCGTGTCTGAACTTGTGCCCGCGGCCACCACCCGATGCGCCATCCGCTCCTCGAGCTTCGGCCGGCGATCCACCGCAAACGCCGCACCCTCCGAGGTCCGCATCGTCGTAATCAGCTCGACTTTTTCCTCACGGGGCACAGAGGGATTCTAGCAAACGGAACCCGCCCCCACGTGAACATCGCCGGACAACCTCAACGCCCCGCCGCCCTGTTGCTTCGGTCGGTTCCCATCCACGCAAATCAGCCGCGCCCCCAGTCACACACCGCAGCCGAGGCTTACTATCGATCTGCGCAGGGTGTTCCCTCGCAAGCCGACGCCGGATGGCGACCCGCACCGTTCAGGAGATCCCCCCAATGAAGACTTCCGTCCACGCCGTCGCTCTGGTCGTCGCCGCCGCCATCCCCACCGCCCACTCTGCCGCAGCCCAGACCACCGGAGTCGCGCACCCGGATCCGGTCATCATCAACACCACCCCCGACGAGACCGTCACCGTCAAAATCTCTCCTGCCCAGCCGCAAACCAAGCCCTCCGCCGCCATTCCCTCCACCGCGCCCGCCGGCTCCGAAGCCTTCGGCCCCTACGTCCCCTACCGCGGCGCCAACCTCGTCCCCGCCGCCACCGGCCGCCCCATCGATCCAGACAGCCAGATCGTTACAAGCGTCCCCGAAACCGCCGGCGAAGTTCGCGAAGGCACCCTGCTCCACGTCCGCATGCGTGAGCCGCTCTCCACCCTCACCACCGCACCCGGCTCCCACTTCTCCGCCGAGCTCACCGCCCCCGTCGAAAATCAGGGCCGCGTCGTCCTCCCCATCGGCGCCATTCTCGAAGGCCGCGTCACCGAAGTCCGCAGCGGTCGCCGCATCTCCGGCCGCGCCCTCCTGCACCTTGAAACCCGCACGGTCGCCCTCCCCGACGGCACCCACTACAACCTCCGCGCCCAGCTCATCGACTCCGACCGCCTCAACAACACCGCCGTCGACTCCGAAGGCTCGCTCGTCCGCAAAGATCACCCCAAGGAAACCCTCGCCATCATCGGCGGAGCCACCGGAACCGCTGCCGTCGCTGGCGCCGTCGTCGGCGGCGGTGTCGGCGCCGTTGTCGGCGCTGGCATCGGTGCCGGCGTCAGCACCGTCGTCTGGCTCAAGCAGGATCGCCAGGCCGAGCTCCCCGCCGACGCGCGCCTCATCTTTTCGCTCACCCAGCCCATGCTCATGCAGCCCGTCGAAAACGCCGGCGACCTCTCCGCCCGCCGCTCCCTGCCCGACACCTCCGCAACGCCGTCCACCCAGCAGTAGCCGCTACTCCGGAATCTGCGCCAGCAGCCGCCGCCAGTTCTTCTGGTTCCGCCGGTAGCTCTTCTTCAAGTCTTCCAAGATCCGCTCAAAGTCCGCGTGCCCCGACATCCGCTTCCACGCCGGATTGATCGCAAACCACGGATAGTTCTCGTTGCCGAGGTAGATCGCCCGCCGCAGCCAGTGCAGCGCCTCGGACTCATCCCCCTCCACCGCAAAGTACGTCGCTAGCCGGTACGCCATCTCGCTGTCCGCCTCCGCCGCCGACAGCGTCTCGTCCACAATGAAACCCGCCGCCTTCACCCGATCGCCCAGCTGCGCATAGCACAGGGCAATCGTCGGGTACACAATCCGCAGCGAATCATCATCGCGGATCGCCGACTCCAGCGTCTCGATCGCCCGCGTCAGATCCCCCGTCCGCATCTGCTGATACCCCAGCGAAATCCGCAGCAGCGGCTGCCGCGGCTCGAGCGTCAGTCCCTTCTCAATCTCCTCCGCCGCCAGCTCCAGCTGGTTCTGGTAGTGGTACACCCGCGCCCGATGGTTATAAATCAGCGCCGCATTTGCCGGATTCATCCGCAGCGAAACGCCAAACTGCTCCAGCGCCTCGTCATACATCCCGTCCCCCCGCAGCGTCGTTCCCGCCACCAGGTGCACGTTCCAGTCGTTTCCCGCCGTCTGCAGCAGCCGCTCAATGCCATGCCGCGCCGACTCCTTTTCGCCTCGCGACAACAGCATGTACACCCGATACAGGTTCGCCTCCACCGACGTCGGATCCAGCCGCAGCGCCGCATCAAACGCCCGCCGCGCCTCCAGCACATGCTTCTGCCCACCCAGCCCATGCCGCGCATACTGCAGGTGCGTAATCCCCAGCCCCGACCACCCCGGCGCAAAATCCTCATCCTGCCGCACCACCGACGCAAACAGCTCCCGCGCCCGATCCAGATCGTCCCGGCTGCCCGTCCGCGACATAAACGACGACAACACTGCCCTGGCCTGCAGGTACTCCTCCGACAGCTTCTGCGACAGCGACGGAGCCAGGGACGGCCCGCTCTCCCTCATCCCCCGCAGGTCGCCAAACCCCTGCAGCGTGCTGAACACCTCGTCGCAAATCTCCGTCTGCACACTGATCAGGTCAAACGACTGCACGTTGATCGACCCACCCGCGCGCACACTCTGCCCCGGCACATCCAGCAGCTGCCAGTTCAGGTCAAATCCCTTCTCCGACCGCAAAAAATTTCCTGCCAACACAAACTGCACCAGCAGCTTTCGCCCTACGCTCAGCGGATCCAGCTGTTGCGTCGGCACCGTCATCAGCGAGGACGACGGCCGCACCACCAGCGTCGGCATGCGCGCCAGCCGCGCCCCAATCGCATCCGCCAGCGCGTACCCGTAAAGCGGCGCCACATCCGCCGGCCCGAAGTTCACAAACGGCAGCACCACCATCGTGTTCCCCTTGCCCACCGCCGTCGCCGCCGGCTCGCGAAACCGCTCCGCCAGCATCGACAGGATCCCCGTCGACCGTTTCTCTTCTTCTGCCGCCGAGTCCAGCCCCAGTCGCACCTGCGCCGAATGCAGATGCGTCAACCCATCCGCCGACATCACCACCGTGTCCAGCTGCATCGCCCGCATCACCGTCCGCAGGCTCTCCCGCACATCCGCCGCCGAGGAAAACCGCGCCGATGGCTGCTTCTCCAGGCATCGCAGAATCACGCTCTCAAGCTCCACCGGCAACTCCGGCGCAATCTCCCGAATCGACGGCGGATCCGCAAACTGGATCGCCCGAATGCTCTGGTACTCCGGCGTATCCGGCCGATGAAATGGATGCCGCCCCGTCGCCAGCTCGTACAAAATCAACCCCAGCGCAAAAATATCCGATTGCACGCTCGACTGCCCCGTCACAAACTGCTCCGGAGCCATGTACGCAATCGTCCCTCCCCGCGCCGTATACGTCGCCGGGCTCCCCGATTCCTTCTTCGTCGGCCCACCCGGGTCGAAGTCCACTTCCGCCGGATTCAACCGCCGCGCCAACCCAAAATCCAGAATCTTGATCAGCCCGCCATCCGTCAGCATCACATTCGCCGGCTTCAGGTCGCGATGAAAGATGCCCAGCGAGTGCGCCGCCGCCAGGCCGTCCGACGTCTGCACCCCGCACGACAGCACCAGCTGCAGATTCGCCGGCCCCCCCGCAATCAGCTTGTCCAGGCTCTTGCCCGGAATGTATTGCATCACGATAAACGCTTCATCGTCCGCCTCACCCACCTGGTAGATCGCGCACACATTCGGGTGGTCGATCGCCGAGGCCAGCCGCGCCTCGCGCAGCTGCGTCGTCCGCATCTGCTCCAGCGTCAGCGTTCCCCGCTTCAGCAGCTTGATCACCACCGGCCGCTGCAGCATCGAGTCGTTCGCCAGATAAACGACGCCGCTGCCGCCCATGCCGATCTTGCGGACAAGCTCGTACTGCTCAATGACGCGTCGCTTCATCGCTCCATTATCGCAAGGTCAGCTCTGTGCATGGCCACGCCTCACCGGCGCTCCCGCACCTCGCCTTCCCGTCGCTCCCACGGCCGCGGCGATCCCGGATCGTCCTGCCACCGCTGCCGACGACCCACAGAAAACATCACCGCTCCAAACAGCAACAACACCGCCCCCCAAAGAAAATCCACGTTCAGCCCCATCGACCGCGCATACATCGCGCTTCCCCGCGTCCACACCCCATACCCCGTCATCAACCCGCCCGTCACCAGGAACATCAGGCCCAGCGGAATCCGTACGTCCAGTCCCATCGCAGCTCCTTAGGCAAACACCAGGTTCAACAGCGCCAGCATCCCCAGCACCGCCCCGCCCAGCACCGCCGGCCGCTCATACCAGGGCAGGTGCTCCTCCACCGGCTTCGGCGTCAGCGAGTACACCAAACCCACCAGCTCCCCATTCGGCCGCGGCTCCGTCACCAGGCTCACCGCAACCGTCACCACGAGGTTCACCGTGAACGCAACGATCGCCGTCCAGAAGTTCTGCGCCATCTCGCTCGGATACCGATGCACCACCGCAATCCAACCGCCGTGCAACCCCGCCGTCGCTTCCACCGGCAGCGTCAGCCCATGGTGGACCAACGCTCCCGCCGTCCCCGCAAGCAACCCCGCAAACGCCCCATGTCCCGTCGTCCGTTTCCAGAACATCCCCAACAAAAACGTCGCAAACAACGGTGCATTCACCAGCGAAAAGATCAGCTGCAACGCGTCCATGATGTTGTCAAAGCTCGTCACCAGGTACGCCGCCCCCACCGACATCACAACTCCACCCACCGTCGCCGCCCGCCCCATCCACAGGTAGTGCGCATCCGTCCCCCGCCTGTTCAGGTAAGCCTGATAAATGTCGTACGTCCAAACCGTGTTGAACGCCGTCACATTCCCCGCCACGCCCGACATGAAACTCGCCAGCAGCGCCGTCAACCCCAGCCCCAGCATCCCGCTCGGAAAGAATCGCAGCAGCATCAGCGGGATCGCCAGGTCGTAGTTGTACACCGGCGCCCCCCGCCGATCCAGCACCGGACGTCCGCTGATCGGATCCACCTTCGCCGGAATCAGCCCATGCGGATGGTCGTCCCGCACCGCCATCCCCCCATCCGTCGTCGGCCCGGTCGTCGCCACCGCGTCCGACGCCCCCGCCCCCCTCATCCCCGGAGCCCCCTCCATTCGCCTCGCCACCGCTCCCGCAGGCCCCGCTCCCGCCCCCGCTCCCGAGGTCACACTCACCGCAATCAATCCCGGCACAATCAGAAGAAACGGCAGAAACATCTTCGGCACCGCTGCAATCAACGGAACCCGCCGCGCCGCATCCTGCGACTCCGCCGCCATCGCCCGCTGGATCACCAGAAAGTCCGTGCACCAGTACCCAAACGACAGCACGAATCCCAGCCCCATCACCATCCCCACCCATTCCACCCCCAGTGGATTTGTGCTCGCATGCCCCATTCCCCGCCACGTGTGCATCATGCTCACCGGCAGCCCGTGCTTCATGCTCTGCCAACCCCCCACATGCCGCAGCCCCAGCCATACCAACGGCAAAAACCCCGCCACCACCAGGCAAAACTGCAGCACTTCGTTATAGATCGCGCTCCGCAGCCCGCCCAGAAAGATGTACACCAACACGATGGCGGCCGACAGCGACACCGAGACAGAAAAGATCCATCGCTCCGGCATCACCCCATGGAACAGCCCCAGCGTCTGGATCAGCAGCGCCATCGCGTACATCGAGATGCCTGACGAAAACACCGTCATCAGCGCAAACGCGATCGCATTCACCGCCCGCGTCTTCTCATCAAAGCGCATCCGCAGGTACTCCGGCACCGACCGCGCCTTCGACCCGTAATAAAACGGCATCATGAAAACACCCGCAAACACCATCGCCGGCACAGCCCCGATCCAGTAAAAGTGGCTCGCAATCAGGCCGTACTTCGCGCCCGAGGCGCCCATCCCGATGACCTCCTCCGCCCCCAGATTCACCGACAGAAACGCCAGACCGCACACCCATGCCGGAACCGATCGACCCGCCAGAAAAAAGTCGTTGCTCGTCCGCATATACCGTTTCAGAGCAAACCCGATCCCCAGCACAAATCCGAAGTACACCAGCATGATCAACCAGTCGATCGCAGAAAGCGTCACACACTCCCCTCCATGCTTCGCCGCCCTGTCAGCAACCCAACCCCACTTCGTCCGCCTCGCCCCGCATCCAATCCGAGCAGACAACATTTCCCCTCGTCGCTCGCATCCCAGAACAATTGCTCCTTTCGTTCAGAGCCGACAAGAACCCAATCCAGGTCCACCTCGTCTGATTCCCGTCGCAGGAGCAGCATGGCACGCGCAGTTCTTCTCGTTGACGATAACGCAATCCAGGCCGCGGTTCGGCAAACCATCCTCAAGCGCGACGGTTTCCACGTCTACGTGGCCCTCAGTCCCACCCGTGCTCTCGAGCAACTCGCCACCGCGGAGTTCCCCGTCGAGATCGGCCTCGTCCTCACCGACCACCTCATGCCCGGCATGAACGGCGCCCAGTTCGTCACCCGCCTCCGCGCCCTGCACCCCCACGTCCCCGTCCTCGTCATCAGCGGCCTCGAAGAAGCCGAACACGAGTACGCCGGCCTGGACATCCTCTTTCGTACCAAACCCCTCCTTCCCGAAACCCTCCTTGCCCTCGTCCACCAACTCCTCCCGGTCGCCGACCGCGACGGCGCCGGCATCCCCGCCGCCTAACCCTCCCCAACACTTCGTCCCCACCAAATCCCGCCCGCCTCGCGCATTGCCGTCCACGCCCCCGCTTGAGACAATGACGTGAGGCTCTCAATGTCCCATCCCATGCCGGAGTTCGGCAGCTTCGCCCTTCTTCTCGCCCTCGTCCTCAGCGCCTACACCCTCCTCGGCGGAGCTCTCGCCCTTTGGCGTCAGCAGACCCTCCCAGCCCACGCCCATGCAGGCGCCCTCCGCCTGGGAGAAACCGCACGCCGCGCCGGCATCGGCAGCTTCATCGCCGTCCTCGGCGCCGCCTTCGCCCTCGTCTGGGCCTCCCTCACCAACGACTTCTCCGTCCAGTACATCCTCCATCACACCAACCGCTCCCTCGCCACCGCCTACAAGTTCTCCGCTCTCTGGTCCGGCCAGGAAGGTTCCCTTCTCCTCTGGGCCCTGCTCCTCTCCGGCTATGGCTTCGTCCTCCGCCTGCGCCACCGCGTCGACACCCGACTCTTCGCCTACGCCTCCACCATCCTCGCCGGCGTCCAGGTCTTCTTCCTCTCTCTGCTCAACTTCGCCGCCCCACCCTTCGCCCTCCAGCCCGGCCCCCTCGCCCAGGACGGCTTCGGCCTCAATCCCCTGCTCCAATACCCGGAGATGGTCATCCACCCGCCGATGCTCTACCTCGGCTACGTCGGCTTTTCCGTCCCCTTCGCCTTCGCCCTCGGCGCCCTCATGATGCGCTACCCCGGCGAGAAGTGGATCCGCATTACCCGCCGCTGGACCATGGTCACCTGGCTTTTCCTTACCTGCGGCATCTGCCTCGGCATGCACTGGGCCTACGCCGTCCTCGGCTGGGGCGGCTACTGGGGCTGGGACCCCGTCGAAAACGCCTCCCTCATGCCCTGGCTCACCGGCACCGCCTTCCTCCACTCCGTCATCATGCAGGAGAAACGCGGCATGATGAAAAATTGGAACGTCTGGCTCATCTTCTCCACCTTCATGCTCACCATCCTGGGAACGCTGCTCACCCGCTCCGGCATCGTCCAGTCCGTCCACGCCTTCGCCCAGTCCTCCATCGGCAACTGGTTCTACGTCTTCCTCGTCATCATCTTCGCCGTTTGCCTCTTCACCTTCTTCCGCCAGCGAGACCACCTCCGCTCGGAAAACCGCCTCGAATCCCTCGTCAGCCGCGAGTCCTCCTTCCTCTTCAACAACCTCGTCCTCCTTGCTGCCTGCTTCACCGTCCTCTGGGGCACCCTCTTCCCTGTCCTCTCCGAGTACGTCCAGGGCTCCAAAGTCACCGTTTCCGGCCCCTTTTACAACCGCGTCAACCTCCCCATCGGCCTCTTCCTCCTCTTCCTCACCGGCGTCGGCCCCCTCCTCGCCTGGCGCTCCACCTCGCTCCGCTCCATCCGCCGCAACTTCGTCCTCCCCGCTATCGCCATCCTCGCCACCGCCGTCGGTCTCATGGCCATCGGCATCCGTCCTTGGAAGGACGGCGACGACTGGCTCTCCACTGCCTTCTCTCTCCTCGCCTTCTCGCTCGCCGCTGGCGTCATGACCGCCATCACCGCCGAGTTCCTCCGCGGAGCCGGCGTAGTCCGCACCCAAACAGGCGCGAATCTCGCCACCTCCATGCTCCTCCTCGTCCGCCGCAACACCCGCCGCTACGGCGGATACCTCGTCCACTTCGGCATCGTCGTCATGTTTATCGGCATCGCCGGCGGAGCCTTCCAGCAGACCCACGAGCAGGAGCTTTCCTTCGGCGACTCGATGACCATCGGCCCCTACAAGCTCGTCTGCCAAAGCTTTTCCCAGGACTCCAACCCCACCTACGACACCGAGTTCGCCCTCCTCGACGTCTACAAGGGCTCGAAGCACGTCACCCTTCTTTCCCCTGAAAAACGCTTCTACCAGGCCAGCCAGACCAACTCCACCGTCGTCGCCAACCACTCCACCCTGGCCTACGACCTCTACACCATCTACGAGGGCAAAAACCCCGACACCGGCCGACCCATCGTCAAGGTCTTCCTCAACCCCCTCGTTAACTGGATCTGGATCGGCGTCGGCATCATCATCGCCGGCACCCTCATCGGCCTCCTCCCCAACCTCACCCGCTCCTTCGCCCGCCAGCCCGTCGCCGCAGAAGTCCCCGCCATCGCCGAGGTCCACCATGCCTAGCCCCGTCCTCGCCCGCTGGTCCCTCCGCCGCTGGTCCCTCACCCGCTGGTTCCAAACCGCCTCTGTCGCCCTGCTCGCCCTCGTCATGCTTGGCGCCGACGCCGACACGCGCTTCAACTCCCTCGGCCACAAAATGATGTGCGCCTGCTCCTGCGGCCAGATCCTGCTCGAGTGCAACCACGTCGGCTGCCCCGACTCCGCCCGCATGATCGACGAGCTCCACACGCAAGTCGCCGGCGGCGCCGACACCGCCGTCCTCAACTGGTTCGTCAACAAATACGGCGCCGTCATCCTCGCCGCCCCCATGCGCGGCGGCTTCGACAACGTCGCCTGGATCACCCCTCTCGCCGTCTTCGCCCTCGCTATCCTCGGCACCGTCTACCTTGGCCGCACCTGGAACCGCCGCCACGCCGCCGCCGTCGCCGCCGGACACCCTTCTCCGAGCCTCCACCTCGCCGCCGACACCTCCATGCGCGACCGCATCCGCCGCGAATCGGAGCTCTAGCCCATGGGCCTCCTCGCCGCCGCCACCCTCACCCTCATCCTTTTCGTCTACATCTTCTGGCCCGAACGCCGCACCTCCCCCGAGGTCGAGAAAACCCGCGCCGACTACCTCCGCGAACGCCGCGACGTCATCTACGACAACCTCCGCGACCTCCAGTTCGAATACCTCGCCGGAAAACACCCCGAACCCGACTACGCCCAGCAGCGCTCCCACCTCGAAGACGAAGCCGCCGGCGTCCTCGCCGAAATGGATCTCCTCGAATCCAACCACCACACCCGCTAACCCCAAAGCTTGTCATCCTGAGCGCAGCGAAGGACCCCCGCATTTGCTATTGCGCTCTCCGTCATGGCTTTGAAAGCATGCAGCCATGATTCCCTGTCCCTGCTGCGGATTCCGTACCCTGACCGAGAAGGCTGGATTTGAACTCTGCCCAGTTTGTTACTGGGAGGACGATGGCCAGGATGACAGCGATGCCGATGTAGTCCGCGGTGGGCCAAACAATCTCCTTACCTTAGCGGAGGCTCGCAGGAGCTTTGCAGAGATCGGAGCCTCTGACCTCATTTGGATTGGCGAGGTAAGACCGCCTTTGCCGAGTGAACGTTAGGCATCACCGAATGTATACACGTTTTGTGTATACTTCGAAAGAAAAGGAGGCGGTCTATGCCCATCGCTAAAGTTTTCAAATCCGGCAACAGCCAGGCCATCCGCCTGCCCAAAGAACTGCGCCTTTCCGTCAAGGAAGTGGAACTTGTCCGCCAGGGCAGCGACATCCTCATCCGCCAGCCGGCTCCCCGAAGCTTCGCGTCTGCACTGGAAACTTGGGCGCAGATGCCGGAAGATTTCTTCGCAGAAGGACGCCACGACCTTCCCGCGGAAGAGCGCGAGGACCTTTAACGCCGTGCGCTTTCTGCTGGACACAAACATCTGCATTTATCTCGCGAAACGCACATACCCGAAAGTCGTCGAGCGATTCAACCGCTTAAGTCCCGGCGATGTAAGAATGTCTGTTGTTACCTACGGCGAGCTCTTCTTCGGATCGCAGAAAAGCTCAGAACCGGCCGCATCGCTCCGCAGACTGGGTGTGCTGACGGAAGCGATTCCCGTCATCGGCCTCGAACCCCAAACCGCGGAGCACTACGGCAGGCTCCGCCACGACCTCGAGCGACGTGGTCGCTCCATCGGCTCCAACGACACCTGGATTGCCGCACACTGCCTCGAACTCGGCCTCACCCTTGTCACCAACAACGAGGCTGAGTTTAGACGTATCCCCGACCTCACCATCGAAAACTGGACGATCTGACCTTGCCTAATTCACGCACATCGCTCGCGCGCCGCTCGCTGTATACCGTGCTCTGGACCCTCTTCTCCTTTACGGCCCTTGCAGCCGAGACCATCACCGGCACCGTCACCAACAAAACCAACAACAAGCCCGCCGCCGGCGACGACGTCGTCCTCATCCGCCTCGCCCAGGGCATGCAGGAAGCCTCCCGCACCAAGTCCGACGCGCACGGCCACTTCTCGCTCGACGTCCCCGACCAGGGCGTCCACCTCGTTCGCGTCACCCACGACAAAGCCAACTACTTCCGCCCCGCGCCCCCCGGCACCCAGTCCATCGACATCGACGTCTTCAACGCCGCGGCCAAGGTCGAAGGCGTCGCCGGCGAGGCTGTTGTCATCCGCCTCCAAACCGACGAAACCGGCAAAAACCTTAAGGTCGTCGAAAACTTCTTCATCAAAAACGACTCCACACCCCCGCGTACCCAGTTCAGCGATCACGCCTTTGAGTTCTTCCTTCCCGCCGGCGCCATCGTCTCCGGCTCCGCCGCCCTGGCCCCCGGCAGCATGCCCGTCCAAGCACCTCCAGTCCCCCTCGGCGACCCCAACCATTACGCCTTCGTCTTCCCCATCCGTCCCGGCGGTGAAACCCGCTTCCAGGTCACCTACCAGCTGCCCTACACCGGCTCCTTCCAGTTCGACCCCCGCGTCTCCCTCCCCACCGACACCATCGCCATCATGATGCCGAAAAGCATGACCTTCAAAGCATCCGGCGCCGTCGGCTACTCCCCCGTCACCGAAGAAACCACCGCCCAGACCTACGTCGCGCGCAACGCCCAGCCCTCCGAACCCCTCGGCTTCACCGTCTCCGGCTCCGGCCAGCTCCCCCGCGACGAAGCCCCCGGCGCCACCTCCGGCGCAACTGCCGCCAACACTTCCGGCGCCGCCCCTGACACCTCGGGCGCCACCCCCGACGCAACCGGCACCGCCGCCACCGACAACCGCCCCGGCGGCGGCCTCGGCAACCCCATCGACCCCACCGGCTCCAACGATCCCTGGGCCAAGTACAAGTGGTGGATCATCGGCGGCCTCGGCCTCGCCCTCGCCGCCGCCGGTGGCTTCCTCCTCCGCTCTACCCCCTCCACCCCCGCCGCCGGCCCTTTCACCCACCCCAACACCCCCAACCTCCACGGCATACCCGCTCCCCACGACGGACACCTCCTTCTCGCCGCCCTCAAGGAGGAACTCTTCTCCGTCGAAACCGATCGCCTCCAGGGCAAGCTCTCCGAAGGGGACTACCTCGAACAGAAGTCCGCCCTCGAGGTCGTCCTTCGCCGAGCTCTCCGCCGCTCCAATCCCGCCACCACCAGCCATCCACAACCCCAGACCACCACCGTCTAACCCCGTGATCCCGCAAACCACCGAGGTCGACCGCTAGTGCTCACCACCCTCCGCGCCCTGCGCTCCCTCGTCCTCGCCCTCTGGGTCGGCGGACTCGCCTTCTTCGCCTTCGCCGTCGCCCCCGTCGCCTTCCATGTCCTCCCCTCCACCCACGAGGCCGGCCTGGTCGTCTCCGCCACCATCCGCGCCCTCCACTGGATCGGCCTCATTGCCGCCCCCGTCATCCTCGTCTGCACCGCCCTCCTCTGGCTCGCAGAGCGCCCCCATCTCCGCCGCTCCCCCATCGGCGGCATTCTGCTCACCCTCGCCATGTTCGCCGCCACCGCCTGGTCCCAGTTCGGCATCCTCCCCGCCATGGAGCGCGACCGTACCCGCGCCGGAGGCATCATCGAGCAGGCCGACATCACCAGCCCCGCCCGCCTCCACTTCGAGCACCTCCACCACATCTCCGAGCAGGTCGAAGGCGCCATCCTCCTCTGCGGCATCGCCCTCATCGGCCTCCTCTCCCGCCAGCCCGAGCCCCGCTCCATCTACAACCGCTAGCCGCCGTGCCGCCGCTCGCCCCGTCCACCGTCTCCCTCTCGGTCGCCCTCAGCCTCCTCGCCGGCCTCGCCAATATCCTCGGCGGCGTCCTCCTCGTCCATCGCTCCCCTTCCGCCCGCTCCCTCCGCCTCCTGCTCGCCGGCTACTGCGGCGCCCACCTCCACGAGCACACCGTCGTTCCCCGCTTACACTTTGTTGCCGTTGCAGTTGCTTGTCCTACGTCGTCATCCTGAGCGAAGCGAAGGACCCCTGTAGTTGTAATTGCCCTTGCCCCTCCCCTTGCCCCTGCCCTTGCCTCTCTTGCTTGTCATCCCCGCAGGGGACCTGCTTCTCCCACCCCGCCCATCCCTACCCCCCACTCTCCACCACCAACACCACCTGCACCGTCCGC
>CAXTEU010000020.1:0-68530 GCA_964243475.1 uncultured Acidobacteriaceae bacterium
CTTACACTGACACTTCTACTTGGCAGAAGTAGAGACAAATCAACTTGGCAGCAACCTTCCGGGATTGCACCGTTCGACACGAATCCCCATGCACCAGTGCAGGTTGTCCATCTACGACGTGGCGCGCGTGGCTCCGGTGGAGATGCCGCCGTCCACCAGAAGCGTCTGGCCGGTGATGTAGGCGCTGGCGTCGGACGCCAGGAAAACGACGGCGCCTTCCAGATCCTTCGGCTGGCCGGGTCGCTTGAGCGGGATCCGGTCGGTGAGGTACTCCACCCAGCGCTCATTCTCGTACAGAACGGCGTTCTGTTGCGTTTTGAACCACCCTGGCGCAAGGCAGTTGACCGTCACGCCGTGCGGACCCCATTCATCGGCGAGACTCATGGTCACTTGCTTGATGCCGCCGCGGCTGGCACAGTACGGGCCGATCCCCGCATAGCCGAAGACGCTGGTGACCGAGCCGATGTTGATGATGCGGCCGTAGCCGTTCGCGATCATGTGCGGAGCAAAGGCCTGCGCTACAAAGAAGGATCCGCGAAGATTCGTATCGAGCACAAGGTTCCAGTCGTCCCACGTAACGTCGACGGCCGGTTTACGAACATTGCATCCGGCATTGTTGACCAGGATGTCGATCTTCGCAACGGAACTGAGGGCCTGCTCGGCCATGGAGCGGATGCTGGCTGGATCGCGGACGTCCAGTTCGAGGGCGAGCGCACGGCGGCCCACGGCTTCGATCTCGGCCTGAAACGCCTGGAGGTCGGAGACGCGGCGGCTGGTGACGATGAGGTCGGCTCCGGCCCGGGCAAGCGCGCGCCCGAAGTATTGGCCCAGACCGCGGCTGGCTCCCGTGACGATCGCGGTCTTGCCGGTAAGGTCGAATGGCATGTCGGGCATAGCGGGCCTCTGGCTAGGGGGTGAGGATCACTTTCATCAGTCCAGGCTCGCGCGCGTAGAGCCGTGCAAACCACCCCGCGCCGTCGCGCAAAGGCGCCACGGCCGAGATAAGCGGCGCAACCCGGATCGCGCCGGTCTGCATCAGCTGGATGCATTCGCGGTACTCCCCCGACGAGGCGCAGGAGCCCTGCAGCCGAAGCTGCCGCGTGACGACGGTCTGCAGCGGAATCTCCACGCGGGGTGCAAGATTGCCGATCAGGGTCACCGCGCCTCCACGGCGGACGGCGTGGATGGCCGTCATCACAGAGGCCTGCGCGCCGACGACCTCAACAGCAATCTCCGCTCCTTCCCCTCCGGTCGCCGCAAGCAGCTTCGCAAGCAGATCCGGGTCGGAGGCGGAAAAGGTCTGGTCGGCTCCGAGGCTGTGGGCAAGCGCAAGCCTGGCAGGGTCGAGATCCACGGCCAGGATCGTGGAAGACCCAAAGTGACGGAAAGCCTGGATCGCAAGCAGGCCGATCATGCCGGCGCCGACGACCACCGTTGTGCTTCCCCGGGTGACCGGCGTGATCTTTGCCGCGTGAACGGCAATCGAGACTGCCTCGATCAGCGCCGCCTCTTCAAAGCCGAAGCTGTCGGGCAACAGGTAGACAATACGTTCCGGAACGGCGACAAACTCCGCAAACGCGCCATCTCGGCGGAATTCCGCGCAGGAAACGCCGACCACCTGCCGCGTCGCGCAAAGGTTAACATCACCCGCCAGGCAGAACCTGCAGCTCCCGCACGACACTGTCGAATCAAAGGTCACGCGATCGCCGGGAGCGACCGATCGAACGCCGGGGCCGACCGCAGCAACCACCCCGGCGGCCTCATGGCCCATAACCAGCGGCGGCATGCGCCGACCCGTGCTCCCGTCATAGCCGTGGACATCGGACCCGCAGATGCCGCACGCCTTAACCCGAATCAGCACATCTCCCTCTTCCAGGCTCGGTTCGGGAACATCGCGAAGTTGCAGGTCGCTCGCATTCTCGAGCACAAGGGCTTCCACATAGAAACAATACTCGATCCGCGCTGCCATGAATACGACGCGGTCGCTCCTTCAGACTCCGGCAAAGCTGCGGCTGCCTGCCGCCGGCAGCCATTCTTCCTTGCGTACCGTCATCTGCTCGATCAGGTCCAGCCGAAGCTCGAAGCCCAGGCCGGCCGTCCGGGGCATGGCGATGGTTCCCGCAGAACTCACCGTCACCTCCGGCTCAATCACGTCGTCCTTCCAGTAGCGTTTGCTGGCCGACACATCCCCTGGCAAGACGAAACCGGGCAACGAAGACATGGCGATGTTGTGGGCACGTCCCACACCGGATTCAAGCATGCCTCCGCACCACACGGGAACCTGCTGCTCCAGGCAGTACTGCTGGATGCGCCGCGCCTCCGTGTGGCCGGAAACCCGACCAAGCTTGATGTTGATCACGCGACACGCTCCCAAGGCAAGGGCCGCTTCCACGTCACGCAACCCGTGAATGCACTCATCCAGGCATATTGGCGTTTTCAGTTGCCGCTGCAACTCCGCGTGCTGAAAAATCTCATTCCACGCGAGAGGTTGTTCGATGTAATTAAGATGGTATTCATCCATCTGCCGCAAAAGCGCAACATCTGCCAGCGTGTACGCAGAGTTCGCATCCACCGTCAGGGCGATCTCCGGGTACTGCCTCCGGACACCCTCCACAAACGCTAGGTCTTTACCCGGCTTGATCTTCAACTTGATGCGCTGGTAGCCGGCTGCGAGCGCTTCGGCCACCCTGTCCAGAAGACTGGCGACGTCGGCATGAATGCCGAGCGAAACGCCGCAGGCAATCTCCATCTGCGTCCCTCCGAGCACCTCGTACAACGGCATCTGGCGATGGCGGGCAAGCACGTCCCAGGCCGCCGTCTCCAGGGCAGCCTTCGCCATCTCATGACCGCGGATCGGGGCCATCGCCGCGAGCAGTTCCGGGGGGCTTGAAAATTCCTTGCCGACCACCAGCGGTGCAACAAAGTCGCGCAGAATCAGCCACGCCGTATCGGTCGTCTCTGCGTTGTAAAAAGGTCCTTCGCCGGCGGTCACCTCGCCCCATCCGGTTCCCTGGTCCGTTCGGAGCTCCATCAGCAAAATGCGCCGGTTCTGCGTCACGCCAAAGCTCGTCTCAAACCGCTTCTGCAGCCGCATCGCCAGCTCACGAGCCTGAATGCTTTCTATCTTCACGGTCGCTCCAGGGAGATCAATGGGGTTGCCGCCATGTTCGCAAACCCAGCAGCGACGAAGCCTTTCCGGAAGTGCAGCACAGTTGCGATCTGGCAGGCTCTCCGCCAGTGAAACACAGGTCGCGGCGCCCACAACCCGCTAAACCCGCTTGAAGTCCACCCGCTCAACGAGCGCCCGCCTCCACCGCCGGCAGATCACACCGCTGCCCGCCATACATCCCCGTCCGCCGAAACACCTCCAGCTGCGGGTCATCCGGGCTGAACGTCGCCATCCGGTCGAGCTCCCGTGCCGCCTCCGCCGGCGACCCCAGGCGGCACTCCAGAAACGCCAGGTTCATCCCCGCCGCCGTCTGGCTCGGGTCCGCCCGAAACAGCCGGCGCAGCAGCGCCATCGCCTCCGCCGACCGTCCCGCGCCGGCATCCAGCACCGCCAGATTGCCCAGCGCCACTCCCTCATACGGGTTTGTCTCGAGCGCTGCGCTGTACTCCGCCGCGGCCCGCGTCCGGTCCCCCGACACCTGCTCCAGAAATCCGAGCTGCACGTGCACCGGCAGATCGGCCTGCCCATCCTTCTCCGCGCCGCGCAGCAACTCCCGCGCCCGCATCGCCGCAGCCCGATCGCCCCGTTGCGCCAGCTGCGCATACGCCAGTCCCAGTTCGCGGCTCCCCACCTTCGCGTCGCCCACCGGAACCAACGTGTCGGAGGCAGCCGAAGCATCTGCTCCACCGAGCCCACTCAGCCGCAAACCAGTCGCATCGTCATGCCGGCGCTGGATATTGTGGTCCGTCAGTTGTTCATGCGAAATATCGCTGGTCGGCCGCGTCGGCATGTGACACGCCGCGCAGTCCGGCTGCTCCGGATGGTGCGAGCTCGCCATCGCCGTCCCCGTGTGGCAGCTTAGGCACCGCTGCCGAAAGTACGTCACTCGCTCCGCCTCTGTCGGCGAGCTGTGCGGATCATGGCACGTCGTACACGTCAGCCGATCGCCGCTGCCCGCCTTGCACGCGCTCCGCAGCAATGCCTCGTATTGGCTGGCCGCGCGACGCCCGCCATCCCGCGAGCTCTGCTTCACAAAATACACCGCGCTGTCCGCCAGATCTTCCCCGGCAACAAACGTCGCCAACGATCGTCCCGGCCGATAAACCACCGCATCGCCCTCCAGATGGCATTGGAGGCAGGCGCTGTCGCGCCGTGCCGGCGTTAGCTTGTCCGGGTTGGTGATCGGCCCATGCCCACCGCTGGCCAGGTGCTTGGTCGGGTCACCGTGACACGCATTGCAGCCCACACCACCCTGCGCAAACGGCGCTCCGGCGTACCGGCTGCGCGCTTCCGGCATCGCCGCGCTCACCTCGGTTGCATGGCAATGAAGACATCCAGGATCGACCGGCAGCACCGCTGGCATCGTCTTCGCCCCGTCAAACGCCGGCGCCATATCCCACACACCGCGCTTGCCATAGTAGTTGATCGGCAGCTCAAACCACTGCCCGTCCACCTGGAACAGATACGTGCGTCCCCGCCGCCCCGAGCCGATGAAATAAGCGAGCGACCGCTGCCCATCGAGCACCGCCTCATGATCGCTCGCCGCCTCTGCCGCGCTCCGCGCAAACCGCATCACCGGCCGCCCCTCCTGCGAAAACACCCGGTAGCGGACGCCTGAAGCTTCGTGCCGAAACTCCCCCGGGATCAACCCGTCCACCGCCAGCCCACTCCCCTGCGCCATCGGCGTTTTGCGGTACGAGGCATAGATCGCCTGATGACACCCGGCACATCGCACGTCCGGATCCTCCAGCTTCGGCGTCCCAGCCTGCGCCGGCACACCCGCCGCCAGCACCGCGTGCGGCAGCCACCACGACATGACCGGCACTCCCGAAGCGGGCAGCCCCACACCAGCACCAGCCAGCAAACCCACACCAGCCAGCAGCAGGAGCCACGCCAGCCCGCGCCGCCCCACCATCCGCTCTC
Source organism: uncultured Acidobacteriaceae bacterium (assembly GCA_964243475.1). GTDB lineage: Bacteria > Acidobacteriota > Terriglobia > Terriglobales > Acidobacteriaceae > Edaphobacter. The sequence continues at coordinate 5,093 of CAXTEU010000020.1, forward strand.
GCTTATTTCGGGCTGTCAAGCTTGGGCTCACTCGCGGCCTGCAGCTTCTCCGCCGTCGCCGTCTCGCGCGCAGCCTCGTCCGGACGGCCCAGACCGCGATACGCCTGTGCCAGAAGGCTGTGCGTCATGTAGTTCGCCTCGTCCATCGTCACCGCATGCTGCAGGTACGTCAGCGCCCCCACCGGATCCTGCCGCTTCAGCATCACCTTGCCCAGCAAAATGTAAGGCCCCGTCGCATTCGGCTCCAGCAACACCGCCCGTTGCAGCGACTGCTGCGCCTCCGCGTACCGCGCCGCCCGGCTATACGCATCGCCCAGCCGGTCATACACACTGCCCTCCAGCGGGTCCATCTGACGCTCCTTCTCAAACTCCGCGATCGCCTCATCCAGATGATTGCCCGCCAGCGCAATTTCCCCCAGCAAGCCGTGCGCCAGCGGCAGCCGATCGTCCAGCGCCACCGCCTTGGCGGCGAACTCCTTCGCGATCGGCAGATACTCCCGCCGAAGCAGCATGCGCGCCGCCAGCAGGTACGCCGGCGCCGAGTCCGGCGCGAACCCATACTGCGCCGCAAACGCACGCCGCGCGTCGTCATACCTCCGCGTATCCATGTAGCACAACGCCAGCAGGTAACTCGGGTCCACCTTGCTGCGCGCCTGCATCTCCCGCGCACCTTCCAGCAGTGGGATCGCCGCCGCCGGCTTTCCCATCCGAAACAGTGTCAGCCCCCGCATCTGCGCCGCCTCCAGGTCGTGCGGGTCCGCTGCCATCGCCGCCGCAAACTCCGTATCCGCGTCCGGCATCCGGTTCAGCGCGTACAGCGCCAGCCCCCGCATGCGATCCGTCCCAGCACCCCCAACCTGCGCCGCCATGTCATCCAGCGCCTGCTGCGCATGCCCCGTGTCGATCAGCCTGCGCACCGCTGCAAGATCGGCCGTGTTGCCCGACTTCGCCTCTGCCGCGGCCCCCGCACCCGGCGGCCCCGCAGGGACACCGGCGCTCTGTCCCGAAGCCCACCTCCCGGACAACAACACCGCCACCACCACACCTTGCCGAACGCGCGTCATAAGCAGACCAAGTCTAACGGAACAGCCCGGTCGCGCGCTGCACCCGCTCGCCTCACCACCGCAGCGTCACCGTCCGCGCCTGGTAGCCTTCGCCTTGCGGTAACGTCACGTTCATCCGCTGGACAGATCCCTCACCCGCCCGCAGCGTCGCCCCCTCCGCCGTCACCGTGAGCCCCGCCGCGTTCCGTCGCACCTGCAACTCTCCCGTGCTCCCTCCCGGAGCCTCCAGATCGAGCGTCATCGCTCGCCCCGAAGCCGACTCCGACAGCACCTTCATCCCGTGCGTTCGATCTCCCGGCAGCACGGCCTGCGGTCCGATGCCCACCTCCACCAACGGCAGCGGAATCGCCAGCACCGGCCCACTCCCCCCACGACCCTCGCCCGCCGCCGCAGACGAGACCAGCCGCACCGCAGGTCCGCTCGCCGCCGTCACCCGCACCACCATCCGCTGCCCGTCCCGCTTGAATTCAAGATCCACCGTCGTCCCGCCGACATGCAACCGCCTCACCGTTGCAAAATCCCACGTCGCCGGCAGGTGTGGATCCAGCCGGATCGTCCCCGCCACCGCATCCACCTCAATCCCAAACAGACCCCGCAGCAGTGGCGTCACCACCATCGCCGACGACCACAGTTGATGGCTCGTACTCCGCCCGAATGGCTCGTAGAACGCACCCGACAGCAGCTCCGTCACCGCCCCCAGATCCCCCGCCGTCGTCAAGTCCGCATTCTCCCGCAGGTGCATATATCCAGAAAGCGACCGACCCGTCCGGTACTCCGCCATCGAGGCCCACCCCGTAAACAGCGGCCACACCGATCCCTGGTGATACGAAATCGGATCGTACAGCGGATCGCTCTCCGCCACATCCCGCAGCCCCCAGTCCGTCGAAAAATCATGCGACGCCCATCGCCGAAAACTCTCTTCCGGCACCTTCAACCCCGGCGCACCCGCATTCCACCACGCCACGGCCGGGTACACCGTCGCGCTCCGGTCCAGGGTGCCATCCGCACCCCGGCTGAACGCATACGCCTTCAGCTCCGGCTCGTAATACTCCGCTTCAATCTTGCTCTCGACGGCGGCAGCGCGCTCCACCGCCGTTCGCTGCATCTCCGTCTCTCCCAACATCCCCGCCATCACCCCCATCGCCGCCGACGCCTGCTGATCCAGCAGCGCCAGGTAGATCTCCTGGTGCGGCATTCCTGGCGGCCAGCTCTCCACCCACCCCGTCCCTTGCGAGTTGTCGTAGATCCCCTCCGTGTCGTGCGTCACCTCAAACGTCCACGCCCGCTTCACCGCGTCGCGATGCTCCCGCAGATACCCCACATCGCCGCTCGCCCGCACGTAGTCCAGCATCGTGCACAAAAACAGCGGAGTCGAATCCGCCGCCGCATACAGGTACGGCAAAGACCTCCAGTCGATCTCGCCCGCTGTCTGCGAGTACTCGTGCATCATCTTTCCGTCCGCCCGCTGTTGGGCCAGTAGAAAATCCATCGCCGTCCGCGTCAGCCCGAAGTCGCCGAAGCTGTTCACGGCATACATCGTGTACATCGTGTCGCGCCCGAAGTACCACCCAAACCCCGGCCGCGCCGAGTCCCCCGACGAGTAATACCCCGCCACCAGCCCCACCTTGCCCGTCCGCTCTTCCCTCGCCCGCAGCTGCTCAATCGATACCTCCGCCCACCGGAGATCCTCGTCCAGGTCCCGCTCCGGCGTCTCAATCTCCGTCGCCGCCGCCATCCGCTGCGCATACCCAGCCGCGTGCTTCGCGTAGATCGTCGCCATCCCCGCATCCAGCGCCGCAAGCTTCGCCTCCAACGCCCCCGTCCTCGCCGTCTCCGTCGTCCGTCCAACCGCCATCAGCAGCGGAAAGTACTTGCCCCCGTCCCGCTTCGGATCGAAATGCAGTCGCAGCTCCACCGGATGAAACTGTGGCCGTTCCTGAAACGGCGCCAGCACGCCCGACTTCGCCGCCGGCAACGCCACCGCCGCCGCCAGATCCGGAAAATCCGTGTGCAGCACGTAGAATCCACTCTCCCCCCGCGTCACCCACTCCGCCGAAGGCAGCCCGCTTCCCTTCTCCGGCCACATCGGCCGCACCTCCGGCGTAAACGAAAATGTCAGGTCCATCGGCCGGATCGCATCCATCTGAAACAGCACCACCGCCCCCGTTCCGTCAGGCGCCCCATCCGGAGCAAACATCGTCTGCCGGACCGTAAACGCAATGTGCGAGTACGTGATCGTCGTGTGATCCGGAAACACCTCGATCTCCGCCGCCGCCGGGTTCAGCTCGATCGGCACCGAATACCCCTCCACCTCCGCCCGGATTGCAAAGTGGCTCAACACCTTCACCGGCAACACCCACGCCTCAAACGTCCCTTCCTGCTGCCCCACCACCACCCCGCGCTCCCCCGCCACGGTAAACGGCTTGCCCGCTTCGGCATGCCGCCGAATTACCAGCCCGCTCCCTTCCATCGGAAAGTGCTCCACCGCGGTCAGCGAAGCCCCACCCTGCCCAACCGCCGTCGCCTGACTCCCAGCGACCATCAGCCCAGCCATCGCCCACGCCATCCATAGTTCCCGCATCAACTCGCCCCCCGCCGGCCGTCTTGCAGCCGCTGCCGTCGGCCACATACTATCGTCTTGCCGCAACCGGCAGATACGCTCCTATGCTCAAGCCCGCACTCACGCACCTCACGCTCGCCGCTCTTTTGTCCCTTGGTTCCTCTGCCGTCTCGCTCGCGCAGGCGCCTCCCCCCGCCTCAACCACCGTCGCCAAGTCCCTCGGCATCCTCACCAAAGACGAAGCCGGGGGCGCCATGCCGGCCACCGTCTTCTTCCGCGGCCTCGCCGCCCCCATCCAGGCCCGCAACGCTGCCGGCATCCGCTTCCCGCCCGACAAGCTCGTCCTCACCGCCCTGGTCGACACCTCCGGATACTCCACCAGCGTCAAGCAGCGCTACCAGGCCTACCTCCTCACCGAAGTCCCCCTCGAAATCGCCGGCCACACCGTACCCCCGGGAGCCTACGGCCTCGGCTTCATCGCCGACGATACCTTCGTGCTCATGGACATCGGCGACCACGAACTCTTCCGCGCGCACTCGGGCAACGACACCGGCCTCCGCCGCCCCAACCCCCTGCAGATTCTCGCCGATACCTCCGCCAGCTCCGCCTTCCGCCTCTACTCCGGCCGAGCCTACATCGCCTTCACCGCCCACCCCGACACCGGCACACAGCCGTAAGCGCCGTGCATCGTCCCGGCCAATCCCGTCCAGGCCTTCGGCGCGCGTGGCAGCACCTCCCGCTCTGCGCCTCAACCGTCTGCTTGTCCTGCCTTCTTTCCGCGCAAACAGCCCCCGCACAAAACCCCAACGCCGTCAAGGCCACCGCTGCCTTCCGCGCCGGCTCCGAAGCCTACGCCCACAACGACCTCCGCACCGCACAGCAGCAGTTCCAAACCGCTGTCCGCCTCGCCCCACGCGTCGCCGCCGGCCACGCCGCCCTCGCTGCCGTGCTTCTCGCAGAAGACGACCCCGCAGCGGCAGAGCGCGAGTTCGCCGAAGCCCACCGTCTCGACCCCGCCAACGCCCGCAACACCATCGACCTCGCCTCCACCCAGCACCAGGTCGGCGACTTCCCCCACGCTGCCGCCAACTTCCGCTCCCTCTCCGCCGCCGACACCGCCTCCTTCACCCCCGAAGAGTCCATTGCCTTCGCCGATTCCCTCGCCGCCACCGGCGATCTCCCCGCCGCACAGGCGATCATCGCCGACGCCCTCACCCGCGCCCCCGACAGCGCCGCCTTGCACGACGCCTCCGGCGCCCTCCTCGCCCGCGCCGACCGCCCCGAAGAAGCCTCCCTCGAACTCCGCCGAGCCGTCTCGCTCGATCCCGCCTTCGCCCTCGCCCACCTCCATCTGGGAGCTCTTCTGCTCCAGCAAAACCGGGCCGCTGACGCCATCACAGAACTCCGGGAGGCTCGCTCGCTCGAACCTCACAGCGCCGCCATCCTCACCACCCTCGGCCGCGCCCTCTCCCGCGCCGGAGACGACACCGAAGCCGTCACGGCGCTCCGCGAAGCCGCGGACCTCGCCCCCAAGTCTTCCGAAACCGCCTACGCCCTCGCCGTCGCCCTCCAGGCCGGCGGCAACCCCGCCGCCGCGCTCCCCCTCTTCCAACAAGTTATCGCCGCTCGCCCAAACGACTCCGAAGCCCTCACCAACGACGCCCTTGCCCTCGTCCAGACCGGCGACGCCAGATCCGCCGTCCCCATCTACCAGCGCGCCCTCGCCGCCGCCCCACCCACCCCCACCCTGCGCGAAGACTTCGGCGTCGCCTACCTCCAGCAAAGCGATCTCAACCACGCCATCGAGCAGTTCGAGGCCGGCCTCGCCCTCGACCCCAACAACCCCCACCTCCACTACGACCTCGGCCTCGCCTGGAAGCTCCAGGACAACCTCCCGGCATCCATCCCCGAGTTCCTCACCGCCGCCCGCCTCGACCCACAACTCCCAGACCCGCCCTACACCCTCGGCGTCCTCTACATGCAGCAGGGGGACTTCGCCGAAGCCCAGACGCAACTCGGACGCGCCCTCGCCCTGAACCCGGACAACGGCGAAGCCTGGTCCCTCCTCGGCAGCGTCTACAAGCAATCCGGCGACAACCCCAAAGCCATCGAGGCTCTCCGCCGCGCCATCCGCCTCCTTCCCGACCAGCCCAGCCCCCACATCACCCTCGCCGCCATCCTCGCCGGCCAGGGCGCCACCGCCGCCGCCACCGCCGAACGCAAAATCGCCGCTGACCTCTCCCGCACCGCCGTCGCCCACCAGCGAGCCGCCTTCGCCCTGGACTCCGGCCGCACCCTCCTCCAGCAGGGCAAGCTCCCCGAAGCCACCGCCCAGCTCCGCACCGCCACCGCCGCCGACCCGAACAATCCCGAAGCCCACACCCTCCTCGCCGAAGCCCTCACCCGCCAAAACCAGGCCGCCGAAGCCGCCCTCGAACGCAGCAAAGCCGCCACCCTCACCGCCAAACCAACCCCACCCTAACCGCGGCCGTTCTCAAGCGGGGCCGACCTATGCCTGGGCAGTTCCGTCGTCAGTGCACCGTTAACGTAGCTGTTGCTTGATGCGAAACACCCTGCGATCCCTGGGTCGCGGCTCCCGTAACGGTGAACTCCGACGTTCCGGTGTAGGGCGCCGGAGACGTCGAACCGCTGCTACAACCGATCGCGCCTTGGGTCACAAGCAAAGGCACCGTAAACATGACCAGGCATGCAAGGCCACGCCGCCTGCGGAACAGCCAAAGAAATCCCCCCGCAGCGGCCAGGGCCAGACCCTCCTGGCTGGAGTCCAGCGGCCTCCTGCCCATCGCCGACGCGGAGGTCGGCGGTGAAACCACTAGGGTGGCCGTAGTCACTTGGCCGCTCACCGCCACAGACACCGGCGCACAGGAATACCCCGTGGGCAGCCCCGCGCAGCTAAGTGAAACCATACCGCTGAAGCCGGCTTCGGGCGTCAAGGTAACTGCGTAGCTTGCGCTTGTTCGCACATCAACCGATTGCGTCGCACTGGGAACAGAAATCTGGAAGTCGGTAACAGCTTGTGAGAAGGCTGGCGATTTGCTCGAGGCGTTGTACTGGTCACCCGAGTAGCTGGCCACCAGCGGATACAGGCCCACCGCCAGATGCGACAAGCTCACGCTTGCCTGTCCGTTCCCGTCCAGAGTCTGCTGCCCAAGCGTGGTCGTTCCGCTGGTAAGCGTCACCGTTCCCGTAGGCGTGTGCTTGCCTGCGTCCTTCACCTGCACGCTGATCGTCACGCTGCCGCCAACCAGGACCTGAGCGGCACTGCTCTGCACCGTAATAGAGGGCGTGGCCTTCGGGATGACCGAAAGGAAGACAGAAATATTCTGTGTCTTGTTGTTGGTCACAATCAGGTCGGGCAGACCGTCGCCGTTCAGGTCCGCGACGTTTAGAGTCAGGGTGCCTGGGTCAATGGCCGCCGAAAAAGCCGGCTGAGCGAAGCGCCCGGTTCCATCATTCAGAACAACACTGACCAGATGCGCGTTATCGTCCGCGGCCGCAACATCGATCGCTCCATCACCGTCCATATCCGCCGTCGCCAGCAGGATAGAGGAAGGGAAGTTGGTACCGGGCGGCACCGCCACATACGGCAAAGGCAACGTCGCCGTGCTCGCATCCGCCGTCTGAAAGGTCCCGTCGCCGTTCCCAAAAATCACAACCGCAAGCTCCGGCTCCCCCAACAGCAGATCGAGCTTTCCGTCAGCGTTGAAATCAGCGGAGGCCAGATTGATTTGCGCGGAGGCCAAGTAATCCGCTGTCATGTTGGCTGACACCGTGAAGGTTCCATCCCCGGCTCCGGTCCAAAGATTGAACGCCGGGTAGTCTGTGATCGTCGCCACGAAGTCAGGGTGACCGTCGCCGTTGAAATCCCCAACCGTCAAGCCCGAAAAGAAGGCGTTGTAGGTCACGCCTTGCGGCAGCGGCTTGTCTGTGAAGTTGCCCTTTCCATCCCCAAGTTCCACGTACGGGCTGGAAAGCGCTCCCAACACCAGGTCAACATGCCCGTCGCCATTTAGGTCTGCAACGGCGGGGATCAGGAATCCTTGGTTGGGCGCCGGCAGGCGTGGCCCGGGCGTAAACGTTCCGTCGCCGTTGCCGAACAAAACCAGAGGATTCTCCGGGTCACCAAGTGGGGAGACGACGAGGTCCTGCTTGCCATCCTCGTTCACATCGGCCGCAACCACATTGGTGAGGCCGCCAAAGTTGCCAGCCGGCGTCAAGTTGGTCACAACCGGGCTGCTAAAGGTTCCGGTGCCGTCATTCAGGTACACGGTCACCTGTTTGTTCGTAAGGGACGTGACCGCAAAATCCAGGTGACCATCCCCATTGAAGTCTGCGACCGCAATCCCGGTGAGCTGTTGAAGCTGGGTCGGGATATCGACACGAGCAGCAAACAGCACGGTCGCGGCATGGCAGGAAGCAGCGACACCCAACAAAACAAAGAAGACCAGGAAAGCTCGACGCATCATCCACAACCTGCTTTCGAAGTGGAAAAGAACATACACCAAAAATCTGCTGTTGGCACGACTTACCCGCCAACAGATGAGCTTCGAAACACTGCCAGAGATCGAAGCTCCGGGCGAATGAGTCCCTCAGGTCGAACTTCCCGCAGTGAACTGCCACTCTGCCTCTACTTACCTTCCCAAATCAATCTGTTTCCGACCCAAGCCAGCCAGCCGCAACTCGCACCTCCGCATTGCCTCCCCCTCGCACCGTTCTCTATACTTCGCGTGAGCGTGTCCACCCCTCCCCACTCCCGCCGTCACTTCCTCCACTCCCTTTCCCGCACGGCCCTCGTCCTCTCCCTCGATGACGTCTTCTCCCTAGCTCTCCCCGCGCAGCAGCCGAACCAGATTGGCGCCCGCCCCACCTTCGACGCCAAACCGCAGGCCGCCCCCAAAGCGCCTTCCCCCGTTCTTGGTACCCCCCTAGGAATCTCCTTCACGGACGTCGCCCGCGAATCCGGCCTCAACGCCAAAACCATCTACGGCGGCGAACACAAGAACCGCTTTCTGCTCGAGACCACCGGCTGCGGCGTCGCCTTCTACGACTTCGACCACGACGACTGGCTCGACATCTTTCTCGTCAACGGATCCCGCCTCGAAGGCTTCCCCAAGGGCTCCGAACCCACAAACCACCTGTTCAAAAACAACCGCGACGGCACCTTCACCGACATCACGGTCGCCGCCGGCCTCGCCCACTCCGGCTGGGGCCAGGGCTGCTGCGTCGGCGACATCGACAACAACGGCTGGGACGACCTGTTCGTCTCCTACTACGGCCAGAACATCCTGTATCGCAACCACGGCAACGGCACCTTCACCGACATCACCGCCAAATCCGGCCTCACCCAATCCACCACCCGCTGGAACACCGGCTGCGCCTTCCTCGACTACGACCGCGACGGCCACCTCGACCTCTTCGTCGCCAACTACATCGACTTCGACATCAAAACCGCGCCCCTCCCCGAGGCCGCCGGCTGCGCCTACAAGGGCATCCAGGTCGCCTGCGGCCCACCCGGCCTCCAGGGCGGCAAAAACCTCCTCTACCACAACAACGGCGACGGCACCTTCAAAGACGTCAGCCAAAAATCCGGCATGTGGGACACCATCGGCACCTACGCCCTGTCCGTCACCGTCGCCGACCTCGACAACGACGGCTGGCCCGACATCTACGTCGCCAACGACTCCACCGCCGCCACCTTCTACCGCAACCAGAAAGACGGCACCTTCAAGGACGAGGCCATCGAGAGCGGCATCGCCTACTCCCCCGACGGCAAACCCCAGGCCGGCATGGGCGTCTCCGTCGGCGACTTCAACCGCGACGGTCTGCTCGACATCGTCAAAACCAACTTCGCCGGCGACACCGACTCCCTCTACCTCAACCTCGGCGACGGCACCTTTGAAGACCACACCTACCTCTCCGGCCTAGGCGTCAACACCCGCTACCTCGGCTGGGGCGTCGGCTTCTTCGACATGGATAACGACGGCTGGCCCGACATCCTGATCTCCAACGGCCACGTCTACCCCGAGGTCGATGGCACCGCCATCGACGCCCCCTACGCCGAACACAAATACCTCTACCGCAACCTCCGCAACGGCCAGTTCGAAGAGGTCACCACCCTCGCCGGCCCCGGCATCAACGCCCCCGCCCCCGCCCGCGGCTGCGCCTTCGGCGACTTCGACAACTCCGGCCGCCTCGGCGTCGCCATCAACTGCGTCAACGCCCTACCCCAGCTCCTCCGCTGCACCCCGACCCCCAACGCCCCGCAGCGCAACTGGATCAAACTCCGCCTCGTCGGCACCAAATCCAACCGCTCCGGCATCGGCGCCCGCCTCCTCGTCACCACCCACCCCGACCCCGCCGTCGGGCAGTCCACCTCACCTGCCGCCGCACCCGCCGGGCTTTCAGCCTCGGCCGCAGCACCCGCACCGTCAGCCACCCCCAAACCCTTCACCCAGATCGACGAAGTCCGCTCCGGCGGCAGCTACTTCTCCCAAAACGACCTCCGCATCCACTTCGGCCTCGACCACGCCCCAACCGCCGACATCGAAATTCGCTGGCCCTCCGGCACCATCGACAAACTCCCCGCCCTCTCCGCCAACCGCCTCTACGTCATCGGGGAAGGCGGCAAACTCCTCAAGTCCATGGAGATGTCCGGCACCCCCAAACCTGTTGTACCTCGATAACGAGCTCGCATCGGCCAACCGAAACGGTTTGGTTTATGCTTATGCCGTGCCTACGGTGCTGCGACTCGCCGGTGTTCGTGTCGCCATCTACCCGAATGATCACCGGCCGGCACATGTGCATGCCATCGGCCGCGGACGTGAAGCAATTTTCGAGCTCGGCTGTCACGCCGGCCCGGTCACCTTACGAGAGAACTTCGGCTTCCCGCTACACGAAGTGAACTCATTGCAGAAGACCTTGGCAGAGCATCTCGTTCAACTCTGCCAATCTTGGGAGACGATTCATGGTCACACGCCTTGAGTTCGAGGCAGCAAACACCAAAGCAAAGGTGCTCGAAAATCGACTGCCGCAGGTCCTTTCCGCAAAATACGACGCAACTGCTGGCCGGATCATTCTCGAGCTAAGCTCGCATCTGGGTCTCTTCTTCTCTCCAGAGGATGCCGAAGGCTTGGAGGGGGCCACGCCCGAGCAACTCGGCAGAATCGAGATCTCCCCTTCAGGCTATGGGCTCCACTTTCCCCTTCTCGATGCCGACCTGTACCTGCCGTCGCTCATGGAAGGTATCTTTGGGTCGGAGCGATGGATGGCGAGTCGCATGGGCAGCACCGGCGGCAAGTCCAGAAGCGCGGCAAAAACGCAGGCTGCACGGGAAAACGGGAAAAAGGGTGGCCGTCCAAAGAACAAAGAAGCCGTTGCCACAGCCAAGTAACGCTTCTACGCAGAATCGGTCCCAGCAGCGCCTCCCCGTTGTGTGTACGCGAGCTGTCGTGAGCACTCTGCTACTCGTGCTTCCTCTTGCGCTCCCCGCCCAGAGACCCTACCCCCCCACCCCCACTCACCCCGGCCCAGCCTGGTTCCTCGACGTAGCCCCCCAAGCCGGCCTTACCCTCCGCAACACCAACGGCAGCGCCGAATCCAAGAAATACATCCTCGAAGCCACCGGCTCCGGCGTCGCCATCCTCGACTACGACCGCGACGGATACCCCGATATCTTCCTCGTCAACGGCACAAACCTCCCCGGTACAACGACTTCCAGCTCACCCTCAAACCATCTTTTTCACAACAACCACGACGGTACCTTCACCGACGTCACCGCGAAAGCCGGCCTCACCTCCACCGGCTGGGGCCAGGGTGCCTGCGTCGGCGACTACGACAACGATGGCTTCGACGACCTCTACGTCACCGGCTACGGCAAAGGCCGACTCTTCCACAACCAAGGCAACGGCAACTTCAAAGAAGTCGCCGAGCAGTCCGGCGTCGCCGGCCCCGGCGACCAGTGGGGCACCGGCTGCGCCTTCGTCGACTACGACCGCGACGGCAAGCTCGACCTGGTGGTCGCCACCTACGTCCACTTCAACCTCGCCAAAACACCCGCCCCCGGCGAAGCCGCCGGCTGCACCTGGAAGGGTGCCGCCGTCATGTGCGGCCCACGCGGCCTCCCCTACGCCCCCAACCTCCTCTTCCACAACCTCGGAAACGGAAAGTTTGAGGACGTCAGCAAGTCCTCCGGCATCGAAAAAACGACCGGCCACTACTGCTTCTCCGTCACCACCCTCGACTACAACGACGACGGCTGGCCCGACCTCTACGTCGCCTGCGACTCCACCCCCGCCATCCTCTACCGCAACAACCACAACGGCACCTTCACCGACGTCGGCGCCGACACAGGCGTCGCCTTCAACGAGGACGGCCGCGAGCAGGCCGGCATGGGCTCCGCCGCCGCCGACATCGACGGCGACGGCCGCCTCGACCTCTTCAAAACCAATTTCTCCGACGACACCGCCACCCTCTACCACGCCAACCCCGACGGCACCTTCACCGACATCACCTTCGCCGCCGGCCTCGGCATCAACACCGACGCCCTCGGCTGGGGCACGGCCTTCCTCGACACCGACAATCACGGCTACCCCGACATCCTCGTCGCGGACGGCCACGTCTACCCCGAAGTCGATTCCGCTCACCTCGGGGCCCTCTACCGCGAACCCCGCCTCCTCTACCGCAATCCCGGCCCCACCCCCACGCCCGATGGGCCAATGACCAAATTCACCGACATCTCCAAAACCTCCGGCCCCGGCCTCACCACCCCCGCCCCCTCCCGCGGCCTCGCGGTCGCCGATCTCTTCAACGACGGCCGCATCTCCGCCATCATCAATAACGTCTCCGACCTGCCCATGCTCCTGGTCAACACCGCCAGCAACGCCAACCACTGGCTTGGCCTCCACCTCGTCGGCACCACCTCCAACCGCGACGCCATCGGCGCCCGCGTCACCCTCCACTCCGCCGCCCGCCTCTGGGTCGACGAAGTCCGCTCCGGATCCTCCTACAATTCCTCCAGCGACCTCCGCCTCCACTTCGGCCTCGGCCAAACCACTGCCCTCACCTCCATCGAAGTCCGCTGGCCCACCGGCCACACCGAACGCTTCCCCGCCCCACCCCACCTCGACGGGATCCTCACCCTCACCGAGGGCCAGGGCTCCCCAAAGCCCTAACCCCCGCCTGATCTACCGCTGCCGCTCCATCAGCTTTTCCCGCCAAATCAGCTCCCACCGGTCGTCCTGGTCCGGCCGGCCGCCCATCGTGGCCAGCGCATACTTATCCAGATCCACCTTCGGCCGGCGATCCGCATACAGCAGCCCGTTCGCCTCCTGGTACGTGTCCGTCAGCTGCGTGTAGCAGAACCCCGCCAACGCCGGCAGCGACCTGACCGTTGTCAGCAGGGCCGTGTACCTCTCGTCCAGTTCCTGCGCAGAGTGCGCGCTCGTATACCCCCACGTCCCTTCATCCTCAGTTCGCAACGCGATGCCGCCAAACTCGGTAAGCACAATCGGCTGCACCCGTTCGCCACCCGAAGTGTCTCCCACCCGCAGCAGTCGTCCACCCGGCCTCTCAAACTGAAACAGCTTCGACTCCACCACGTCCGCCCCATACCGCTTCGCAATGTTCGCCGGAATGCTGTCGTAATCGTGGATGCCGATGATGTCCGTCGCGACACTCTCCCATCCATCGTTGCCCAGCACCGGCCGCGTCGGGTCCAGCGTCTTTGTCAGGTGATACAGCGCCGCCACGTACGCTCGCTGCGCCGGGCTGTCCGGCAGGTCCGGCACCCCCCAGCTCTCGTTGAACGGTACCCACGAGATGATGCACGGATGGCTGCTATCCCGTTTCAGCACCTCCATCCACTCCCGCGTCAGCCGCTCCACGGACCGATGCGTGTACCGGTACGCGCTCGGCATCTCCTCCCAAACCAGCAGCCCCAGGTGGTCTGCCCAGTACAAAAACCGCGGATCCTCAATCTTCTGGTGCTTCCGCACGCCGTTGAACCCCATCCCCTTCACCAGCAGGATGTCGCGCACAAACGCATTCTCGTTCGGTGCCGTCTGTCCACTCTCCGGCCAGTACCCCTGATCCAGAATCAATCGCAGCTGCACCGGCCGTCCGTTCAGCACCACCCGATTGCCCTGGATTCCCACCGACCGCAGCGCCGTATAACTCAGCACCCGATCCACCACCTCCCCATCCGCCCCCAGCAGCTCCAGCTCCACATCAATAATTGTCGGCGACGCCGGGCTCCACAGCAGGCCATTGCGGAAGTCGTCGATGCCGGGATCTGACAGCGCGATCCTCCGCAGGATCTCCCCCGCCGAAATCGAACTCGACTCCGTCACCTGCACAAACCCGTATGTATCGCTCGCCAGCATCTGGTCGCCCGCATATAGCCGCACCGCCAGCTTCGATCCGGGAGCCATCGTCCCGCGCACCTGCGCGCCCATGCCAATCTCCCACCGCTTCAGGTTCGAGGTCCACCGCACCGACTCGATGTACACCGCCGGCACCACCTCCATCCAAACCGTCTGCCAGATCCCCGTCGTCCGCGGGTACCAGATCGAGTGCGGCTCCAGCTTCCAGTCCTGCTTGCCGCGCGGCTTCTCAAGATCCGCCGGATCGTCCTCGGCGCGCACCACCACCTCCTGCGCCTCGCCCTCCCGCAGCACCGCCGTGATCTCCACCGAAAACGGCGTATACCCGCCCTCGTGCGTCCGCACCTTGATCCCGTTCACCCACACCGTCGCATGGTAGTCGACCGCGCCGAAGTGCAGCATCAGCCGTTCGCCCGTCTCTAACGCCGGCCGGGGAAACTCTCGTCGGTACCACACGGCCGTGAAGAATCCCGTCGTCCCCACCCCACTCGCAGTCGTCTCCGGTGCAAACGGCACCATAATCCGCCGCTCCCACGTCACCTGCGCCGGATCGCCCGTCTCCCCCTTCGCATCGATCGCAAAGTCCCACGACCCGTTCAGCGACTCCCATTCCGCGCGCTGCAACTGCGGCCGAGGATGGTTCGGATCCCCCGTTCGCTCTCGTTTCTCAACCATCACGCTCACCCCTTCTCCTTTGCCAACGCGGTACATTTATCCCTGTGCACTACCCTGCCTGCGTCCCACCAGTATGTCCACCCATGGGCTAGGGAGGCGACATCCCGCCCGTAGGCACCAGATCACCACGGTCGAACGCTCTGCATTCGACGGCGCCCATCGTGAAAAGGTACGTTCATGTGCACCATACCTGTGAAAGTCTAACGAGATGCGCCGCGCGACGTTGATCGTAAACCCAAACGCAGGGGCGGCCGGCAAACTCCGCCATCAGTCCTTCGCCTTGCAGCGGATCTTCGCCCGGCACGCCGTTGCGATCGACTTCGTCGAAACGACCCCCGTACCCGATTCAGCAAAGCTGCTTGCCGTCGAGGCTGCCAGACGCTCCGACCTTGTGATCGCTTGCGGTGGTGATGGAACTGTTCACGGTGTCTTACAAGGCGTAGTGAACACCGCGGCTTGCCTGGGAACCCTACCCTTCGGCACGGCAAACGCCCTGGCGCGAAATCTCGGTCTACCTTCCGACCCCGTCGCGGCTCTTGAGATGCTGTTGTCCTTTGAACCGCGGGTCATCCCCCTGGGCGTCGCACAAACCCAACAGACGACACGATGGTTCCTCGTCATGGCCGGCGCCGGACCTGATGGCAGACTTGTCCATGACATGCATCTCGCCGCCAAGGCCAGACTCGGCCGCAACGCCTATTACCTGGAAGCAGCGCGCCTTTTCTTCACGCGATCCTTCCCCACGTTTTCTGTCCGTTACCGAACCGTGGGGGCGGAGCGTTGGCGCAGTCTCCAGGCCGTTGCCGTCATGGTCTCCCGCATCCCGGATCTTGGTGGCCTCTTTCGCGGGTTAACCGCCGATTCCCGCCTGCACCACCCGCATCTCCTGGCGAAAGTCCTGTCAGCTCCCGCATACCTCTCGTTTCCCGCATGGCTCGCGTCCGGAACACTCGGTCTGCATCACGTAAACCCTTGGCTGACAAGCCTGGAAGCGGAAGAACTTCACTGTTCAGCCGACGCATCCAGCACCCACACCCGAGCGCAGGTAGACGGCGAGCCGGTCGGCCCCATTCCCCTGTCCCTCAAGATCGTGCCTGATTGTTTACGTCTCCTCGTGCGTCGCCTCGACCCTGCATAGCGGCCGCCGTAGCCAGACACCGCCTACACCATCAAATCCCGGTGCCGCCGCATCGAAACCACCAGCATCCGTCGAATCTGCCGCGCCAGCAACGGCGCCACCAGCGCCGCAAACAACGCCCACACCACCAGCGCATGCCACTCCCACTGCCACAGCAGCCGCACCAGCTCAATCGGGTGCCGATGGCTCATGTGCGCAATCTCCCCCTTCGACAGCGGCATCGCATCCGCCCGGAAAATCAACATGCCGGCACGGATAAACGGCAGAAACAGCAGCCACTGCAGCGGAGCCACCGTGTGAATCCCAATCTGACTCGCCACATGGTTCAGCCCGAACGTCCAAGCCAGCAGCAGCATGGCCACCGTCGTCAGCCCCAGAAACGGGTTCACTCCCACCACCATCGCCACCGCCAGGCTCCACGCCAGCCGCTTCGGGCTCACACCCCGCCGCAAAAGCCGCAACAGGGGCCGCAGCATCCGGCATCGTAAGAAGTTCCGCATGCGTTGAACGAGGGGCTTCATGTTCGGTAAGAGTACCGCGTCACGCATTTCGTCGCTTCGACCCCAAATCTAGATCGGGGTCGAAGCGACGGCCGCTCACGCGCAACAAGCCGGCACGCTACCGCCAGCTCACCGCAAGATGCCACCGCATCCCTCGATCCCTCGTCTTCCCGAGCACCTGCTCATACTCCCGCAGCTCGCTCAGCACCTGCGACCCTTCCGTCCCCAGCATCTGCGGCTCCGCAGAAAGCGCGTCGAGCAGCGCCTGCACGCTCCGCAGACCGTCGTCCGGCTTATACCACTGCGGCGGCGGCATCCGTCGCAGAAGATCCTCGTTCCCTGCCCCTTCCTCGATCAGCAGCGCCATCGAGTTCTCATCCGCTGAAAAAAACTCGATCAATGGCCGAGCCCCCAGGCTCAACGCCAGCTTCTCCAGCGCATCCTCGTGCCGCGCCAGCGATCGCCCATTCACAAACGTATCGAAGCCCGGGTCCTCACCCTCCACCACGATGTACATCGAAGCCGCCATCCCCGCAGTCTACCCTCCTTCCAGCCACCGGCAACACCCCGCCGCCCCAGGCATCACGCCGGTCAACGCAACCGGACGCCAACCACGCCCAGCCGTACCGGCTCCTCATCCTCCGCACGCGCCTGCAGCGCCGTCCAGATCGCTCCCACGCACAACGCCACCGCCAGGTCCACCCGCCAACTCAAAAACCCAAACAGGACAAACTGCACCAGCAAGCCACCCGTCAAGATCACCACCTGCTGCATCGAAAAGGCCGCCAGCTCCATCCTCTGCAGCAGGAAAAACCACAGCACCGCCGCCGCCCCGGTCAACGACACCGCCTCAGCCAGCGGCATCCACGCCGCAAACCAGGCACCAGACCACACAAACCCTTGCGCCCCTTCCACCGGCATGCGCGTCGCGGCCAGCGCATGCACCGCCGCAGAGACCAAGAGACCACACCCCGCTGCCACCGGCACCGCGCATCCCGCCAGCGTTCTTCGCGCAAAGCTCCATACCCAAACCAGAGCCATCGCCCAGATCACTGTCAGCACCAGCGCCGGCACCTCCTCCAGCCGCAGACTCAGCGCGTCCGCCGTAAGCAGCAGGCAGTAGCCGGCCAGGGCCGCGATCGCCGCTCCCACCGTCTTGCGCGGCACCGCCTCCGGCAACCATCGCGCAGCACCCAGCAGCGCCAGCCACATCGGTGCCACCAGCAGCACCATGCTCTGCACCGGCGCCCGAACGTAGTGCACATGGAGCACTCCGTCGACATACGGCCGCCACAACAGCGTGCCCGCCACGCCCAGCACTCCCAACATCACCAGCGCCCACCACCCCCGTCCTCGCAGCGCCCGGCCTCCCCGTCCCAGCCCCCACGCCAGCAGGAGCGCTCCCGCAATCCCGTCAGCCAGCGCCCTCCGCCAACCCATCGCCTGCTCCAGCCCGGCAGACCCCTTCCCCATCTCCACCACAGCCCACGCCATCAGCGCCGCCACCACCCTCGGGTCCAACCGTCTTTGTCCCACAGCATCTCTCCGCAACAGGAAAGAGGGCCGCGCAGAAACGCGACCCTCTCCCCCGTTACTTGTTGAACCCCGACCTACCGATTGCCGCCCTGCGGGGCACCGCCATTGCCCGACCCGCCGCCATTACCCGAGCCGCCGCCCTGGCCCGGACGCCGTCCGCCGCGACGCCGTCGCCCCCCGCCGCCACTAGGCCGACGCTGCCCGCCAGGTGCGCCTGCGCCCACCGCAGCTCCGCCCGGTCGAATCACCGTCTCGCCCACCGGCACCGGAACCGCGTCCGCCCGATTGAAATTCGGCTCATCGTCCGACTCTTCGTCGAACTCCTCCCCGTCCTCATCCGACTCCGCATACACCTCCGGGATCGGTTCGTCTGCCTGCGGAGCGACCGTTCGACGCCCATCTTCCTCCGTTGCCGAAATGGCCGCCGAAGTCGCTGCAGCCTGCGGCGCAACCTCCGGCAGACCCAGCTTCGCCCGCTGCTCCCGCAGCACAGCCTTCCGCGACAGCTTGATGCGGTTCCCCTCGATCGCCAACACCTTCACCAGCACCTGGTCGCCCTCGCGCAGCTCGTCCTTCACTTCCTTCACGCGATGCTCCGCGATCTCGGACACATGCAGCAGACCATCCGTGCCCGGGAAAATCTCTACAAATGCCCCAAACTCAGCCAGTCGTACCACCTTGCCCAGGTACGTCTTCCCAGGCTCCGGCACCGCCGTTAGGTCGCTGATCATCTGGATCGCCCGCGCCAGTCCGTCCGCGTCGCTCGAAGCCACATTCACACGGCCCGAATCATCCACATCGATCTTTACGCCCGTTGCATCGATGATCCCGCGGATCACCTTTCCGCCCGGCCCGATCAGGTCGCGAATCTTGTCCGTCGGAATCTGGATGGTGTGGATCCGCGGCGCAAACTGGCTCTTCTCCGCCTTCGCCCCTGCGATCACCGCGTCCATCGTATCCAGCAGAAACAGCCGGCCCTTGCGCGCCTGCTCCAGTGCCTCCCGCATAATCTGCGGCGTAATACCCATAATCTTGATGTCCATCTGCAGCGCCGTAATGCCCTTGCGCGTCCCGGCCACCTTGAAGTCCATATCACCATAGTGATCTTCCGCACCGGCAATGTCCGAAAGAACGGCGTACGTATCGCCTTCCTTCACCAGACCCATCGCCACACCGGCCACGGATCCCTTGATCGCGATGCCGGACTGCATCAGCGCCAGCGAGGCCCCGCACACCGTCGCCATCGACGACGACCCGTTCGACTCCAGGATGTCCGACACCACGCGCAGCGTGTACGGCGACTCATCCTCCGCCGGCAGCACCGCCTCGATCGCCCGATACGCCAGCGCTCCATGGCCGATCTCGCGCCGCCCAACGCCCGTCATGCGCCCAACCTCCCCCACCGAAAACGGCGGAAAGTTGTAATGGAGCATGAAGCGCCGCTTCTGCTCGCCCTCGTACGTCTCCATCCGCTGCGCGTCGTCGGTCGTTCCCAGCGTCGCCGACACCAGCGCCTGCGTCTCGCCCCGCGTAAACAGCGCCGATCCATGCACCCGCGGCAGCACCCCAACCTCAATGTCGATCTTGCGAATTTCATCAAACGCCCGGTGATCCGGCCGGATCCGCTCGTTCAGCACCTGATTCCGGAAGATGTTCTCCCGCAGCAGCTCGTAATACTTGCTGAACTTCTTCGTCGCCGCCGCATCGCCCTCCGGCAGCTCCTTCTTCAGCTCGTCCTTGATCCCCTTCACCAGCGCGTAGCTCTCGAACTTCGGGTGCTTCTGCGTATCCAGCGCATCCTTCAGACGGTCGCCCACCTTGCTCATCAGGCCGTTCAGGTAGTCGTGATCCACCTCGACCTCACCCGCAACCCGCTTCGTCTTTCCAGCCCGGCTCACCAGATCCTCGATCGCCGCGCAAATCTTCTTGATCTCGCCATGCGCAAACTCGATCGCATCGACCACCTTCTCTTCGGGGATCTCCTTCGCCCCCGACTCGATCATCACAATGCCATCCTTCGTTCCGACCACCATAATGTTCAAGAGGCTCAGCGCCCGCTCCGCATACGTCGGATTGACGACCATCTGTCCATCCACAATCCCGACCCTCACCGCACCCACAGGCCCGTGGAACGGAATATCGCTCAGCGCCAGCGCACAGCTCGCGCCGTTGATCCCCAACACGTCCGGATCGTTCTCCTTGTCCGCCGAATACACAAACGCCACAACCTGTGTCTCGTTCCGGAACGTCTCCGGAAACAGCGGTCGGATCGGTCGGTCGATCTGCCGACTGGTCAGCACTTCCTTCTCGCTCGGCCGGCCCTCCCGCTTGATAAATCCACCCGGAATCCGCCCGCCCGCGTACGTAAACTCCCGGTATTCCACCGTCAGCGGAAAGAAATCAATCCCTTCTTTCGGATCCGGTGAAGCCACGGCCGTCGCCAGCACCACGTTATCGCCACTCGAGGTCAGCGCCGCGCCGGAGGCCTGCTTCGCCATCCGACCCGTCTCAAACCGAATCTGCTTGCCGCCGGCAAGCTCCACTGTCACGTCCTGCATCATCGTCGACCTTCTCTCTCGTCTTTTCGTCTATTGGAACCGGTCGGCACCGCGCGTCCAAACGCGAAAATGCAGCTGCCCAGGACACATCAGGCCTGCAGCAACTGCATCGTATGCCAATCTTGAATGCCGGCAAACTCCCCCGTCAAAATCACGAGCCCTCCTGTCACAGACGCTCAGCAACCGCCGGCGCCTGCACAGGAACCAGTCCCGATCTGTTCGGGAGCCATAACTCGCTTCCATCGCTGGGGAGGTTCTCCGAGCCTAAACTTACTTGCGGATGCCTAGCTTACCGATCACTTCGCGATATCGGTCCGCATCCGTCTTCTTCAGGTAATCCAACAATCCCCGGCGCTTGCTCACCAGCATCAGCAGACCGCGGCGCGAACCGTGGTCCTTCTTGTGCTCTTTGAAGTGCTCCGTCAACTCGCCGATCCGCTCACTCAGGATCGCAACCTGAACCTCAGGACTCCCAGTATCGGAGTCGTGCGTACGAAACTTCTCAATAATTTCGGTCTTTCTCGCAGTTGCCAACACAGCTGTTTCTACTCCTGATCGTCATATCCAGATAATTTCGTTCAAGCCTAACATCCCGAGATGGCAGAGAGCAAAGACGCGCTCAGGACACATCTCGAATTCGAAGGAAAAGTCTCTTCTTCAAGCCTGCTCGCCGCAGCGCAGCACCCTGCTCACCTACCTCACGTATTCCCTCAGAAATCCGACCGTCCGCTCCCACGCCAAAGTCGCCGCCTCGGCATGAAATGATCCCGGATCCACGTCCCGATTGAATGCGTGCCCAGCCCCCGCATACACATACACCGGCACCTCCGGATGCGCCACGCGCACTGCCTCAATCTGGTCCTTGCCGATATGCGTATCCTCCGCTCCAAAGTGCAGCATCACCGGGCACGTCGGCATCTCCGCAGCCACCTTCCCAATGCCGCCCGCGTAGTACCCAACGCAGCATGCCGGCTGAAATCCAATCTCCGGCCCACGCGTCGCGCTCAGCCAGCTCATCAATCCGCCATAGCAGAATCCAACCACCGCCGCCGGCGCCGTCCCCAGCTCGCCCGCCGCCGCAGCCACATCCAGCAGCGCCGTCCTCGGATCGAGCTTGCCCAATAAGTCCATCGCGCGACCAAAATCTTCCCCGCCGTATCGCAGCGCAACACCGCGCTCCGCTCGATCAAACAGCGCCGGTGCGATCGCCGCAAACCCCGCCTCGGCCAGCCTGTCCGCCACACTGCGAATATGGGCATTTACCCCAAAGATCTCCTGCACCACCACCACGGATCCGATCGGGCTTCCCGCCGGATCCGCCCGGTACGCCTCCAGCGTGTGTCCATCCTTTGCCTGCAACGAAATTCTTTGTCCCATCATCCCCATCCTCTCCGCCTGCAACCTCTATCGTCGTCGTCCCGATCCCGCCGCGTGCCGCATCTCGCCCAACCACCTCAGGTACCGTGCAACCTGCCTCCGCTCGCCCCACACCATCCCCAGCATCTCCCGCAATCCCACCGTCTCCGCTTTCAGGCCGGAGTACGTCTCCACGCGCCACCGCAGGTACTGACTCCGCCACGGTCGAAGCCTGTTTCCCCGTGTTGCGTTCCAGAAAAAGCGGGACGGTTCCAGCACCCTCGCGATCATCGCTTCGGCGGCCGACGAAGCATCGTTTCAAGCAAACGACTTGCCGCCGCGTCGCTCCGCACCTGGTAAGTCCCGCCTCGCACCGACTCAATCACGCGGGCCACACGTTCCGCCCGCTCCCGGTCCACCGCAGTCTCAGGCGCCTTCCGCTGCATCTCGTCCACTTCGTCCTGCTCCCTCGACATCGCCTTTCCCCTTCCCGATCACCGACGATGCCACCGTTCGGCTATGCCTTCCTTATCGGCAGCTCACAGCCAAACTTCACCACTGTCCTTCTTCAGGACGCTCCCTAATTATCTCCCGTCCCCGTGCTCCGCCCCGGAGTCGGCGTTTGCCGTTGCGCATTCACCTCGGACTGTGCCGCCTTACCCTTGCGTCCTCCGCTGAACGCCATCTTGTACACCATAAATCCCACCAGAATCCCGCCAAACACAATAAGAAAAACCGCTGTCACCATCGCAACCTCCTCAGACTCGTCAACACCGATCAGCACGCCGCTAGCCACTCCGTCTGATGCCATCGGCGGTCACTGCGGTAAACTCACCCCAATGCCGCGCGGATACTTCATCACCTTCGAAGGCCTCGACGGCTCCGGAAAATCCACGCAACTCCAGCTTCTGCACGATCATCTCCTCGCGCTCGGCCATCCCATCGTCGCCACCCGCCAACCCGGCGGAACCCCCCTCGGCGATCGCATCCGGACCCTGCTCGTCTCCTCCTCCACCGAACAAACCCTCGGGCCTGTGGACCCCCTCGCCGAGCTCGCCCTCATGTTCGCCGACCGCGCCCAGTCCATCGTCGAGATCATCCAGCCCGCCCTCGACTGCGGCCACATCGTCCTCTGCGACCGCTTCACCGACTCCTCCGAGGCCTACCAGGGTGGCGGCCGCCAGCTCGGCTCCGCCACCGTCCTCGATCTCCACCGCACCCTCTGCGGAAATCTCCAACCCGACCTCACCCTCCTTCTGCTCCCGCCCCTGGCTATCTCCCTCCGCCGTGCCCGCCGCCGCAACCGCCACCACCTCCGCCAAACCGGCACCGACGAAAATCGCTTCGAGCGCGAGTCCGACGGCTTCTACACTCGCATCCGCGACACCTACCTCGCCATCGCCGCCCGCGATCCCCATCGCGTCGTCCTCATCGATTCCGACGCCGACATCGACACCATCAAAACCCGCATCGCCGACATCGTCTCCGCCCGCCTCCCCGCGCCCATCGCCTCATCGAATCACCCATGACGACCCCGCCTCCCATGCCGGTCCCGCTCGACGCCGACCCAACCAACACCGCTCTCCCCCAACCCGCTCGCTCGCTCCCCGCCCCCTACCGCCTTCCGCCTGGCCTGCGTTACCCCATGCCGTTCTACGCCCACAAAAAGTGGATCAAGCTCGGCGACCCCATTCGCCTCTTCGAGCACCTCAAGCGCGTCTTCGGCCCCACCTCCTGCTACTCCTTCCTCGGCACCTGGATCATCTTCACCAACGAGCCCGGGTACGTCCGCGAAATCCTCATCAACCAGTCCTCCGCCTTCATCAAGGAACGCACCCTCCAGCGCATGAAAATCCTCCTCGGCGAAGGCCTCATCACCTCCGACGACCCCATCCACATGCGTCAGCGCAAAATCGCCGCCCCCGCCTTCCACCGACAACGCATCTCCGCCTACGCCGGACAGATCGCCGACGCCGCCCGCACCCACTCCGCCCATTGGCAGCCCGGCCAGACCCTCGACATCAACGACGCCATGCTCCGCCTCTCGCTCGAAATCACCGCCCGCACCCTCTTCGACACCGAAGTCACCGACGAAATCCGCTCGGTCAACGACGAGGTCAACACCATCATGGACCTCTACAACTTCCTCGTGGGCTTCCCCGCCCTTGAGCGCTTCATCCATCTCCCCATTCCCGGTGTCGTCAAATTCCGCCGCTCCCGCGCCCGCCTCAACAACATCGTCGACCGCATCATCCGCGAACGCCGCGAAGAAATGGAAGCCGGCCGAAACGAAAGGGAAGCCGGCAACTCCGCAACCAACCTCGCCACGGAGTACCGCGACCGCGGCGACCTCCTTTCCATGCTCCTCGCCTCCCGCTACGAAGACGAAAACGCCGTCGCAACCGCCGAAGGCATGAACAACCAGCAGATCCGCGACGAGGTCCTCACCATCTTCCTCGCCGGCTACGAAACCGTCGCCAACGCCCTCACCTGGACCTGGTATTGCCTCAGCCAGAACCCCGCCGCCGAAGCCCGCCTCCACGCCGAACTCGACGGGGTCCTAAGCCCACCCAGACCTGGGTGCCCCACATCTGGATCTTCAGATGTGGGTCCACGCCTCCCCACCCTCGCCGACATCCCGCAACTCCGCTACACCGAGCAGGTCTTCGCCGAATCCATGCGCCTCTACCCGCCCGCCTGGGCCATGGGCCGCCGCTCCACCCAGGACGTCCAGCTCGGCCCCTACCGCATCCCCGCCGGAGCCCACTTCTTCTTCTCGCAGTACGTCATGCACCGCTCCGAAGAGCTCTTCCCCGACCCCCTCCGCTTCGACCCCGACCGCCACACCCCCGAGGGGAAAGCCGCCCGCGACAAGTTCGCCTACTTCCCCTTCGGCGGCGGCAGCCGCCAGTGCATCGGCGAGTCCTTCGCCTGGATGGAGGGCATCCTCGCCATCGCCACCATCGCCTCCCGCTGGCGGATGCGCTACACCGACGCCAACCCGCCCGTCCCCCAGGCCCGCATCACTCTCCGCCCCCGCGACCCGTTGCACATGCGCCTCGAGTCCCGGCAAGCCCCCTCCCATACGGCCTAGACCAGCTTCACATACGTCGAGTAAACCCGCTCCCCCACATCCACAAACGGCACCATCCGCCGCCGCGACCCCGCCGCATCGGTCGCCGTCCACTCCATCGCCCCCGTCCGTTCCGCCCCCAGCACCGCCTCCCGCTTCATCGCGATCGGCCCCGTCTCCCCCGCCTCCCGCAACGGAAACAGCACCGCCGGGCCCCGCATCAGCGCCACCGTATCCTCGTGCGACACCGCCCCATCTGGCGGCAGCGCTTGGAGCCGCAACGCCATCGGCAGCGCCACCTCCACCACGTCCCCAGTCCGCCAAACCCGGTCCACCGTCGCAAACCCCGCGTCCACCCGCGCCGCCAAAGAACGCCCATTCACCAACACCGTCATCCCATCCCCAGCCCACCCCGGAACCCGCAGCCGCACCGCAAACCGCACCGGCCGAGCCGCCGTCACCCGCAGCTTCACTCTTCCATCCTGTACATACTCCCCCGTCTGCTCCATCCCCACCGCCGTCGCCCCCTCCATCCACCGCACCTCCGACGGCTGATACAGCACCACCCACACCGCCCCCGGCTCCCGCAGGTATCCGTTCACCCCATAGTCCGCCACCACCTGCGGCAGCGTCCCAGAGCAGCACGGCCACCGGTGCTCCGAGTACACCCGCTTCCCCATCACGTTGTAGTCCTGGCTATAAAAAGTCCTGCCATCCGCCTGCAAGGGCAGTGCGCCCATCACTGTATTCAGCATCACCCGTTCCATGCTGTCCCCATACCGCCCATCCCGCGTCACCCGCAGCAGGTACCGCGTCAGCTTGGTATGCGCATAGCTCCCGCACGGCGCCTCAAACCCGTTATGGCTCGCCGTCAAGCTCTTCGCCACCTGGTCATACCCCGGCGCCCGCAGCAGCTCATCCGGTCCCCATCCACCCGTCGCAAAGCTCTGCTCCTCCAGCATCCCAAACCCATTTCGCGCAGCTCGCAGATGCATCTTACTCCCACCCACCAGGTACGCCTGCATCGCCGAGCAAAGCGCATTCACATGGCTGTACGCATGCTTGTCCCCCAACGCATTCACCCCACGCGACAGCGGCTCAAAGTACGTCTCATCCAACAGATACTTTTCCGCCAACCGCCGGTACCGCTCCCCAGCGCCCATCGCCGAAACCAGGTAAAAATTCTCCGGCAACGTGTAGTGCTCGTCCCACATCCACGAAATATCCTTGCCCATCCGCCATTGAATATCCCGTTCCATCGCATGCCCCGGCAGGCTCGGCTCCGCCGCCGTCGTCACCCGATCCAACGTCGGAAACGCACCCGCATCTCCCAGCAGCCGGTGTCCGTCCATCAACCCACACACCAGCTTGTCCAGCGTGTACGACGGAAACCGCGTCTGCTCAAAATAGGACGGCGCCATCGTCTCGCCCAGTCCCGCATGCAGCCGGTTCACCTTCGCCGCCATCGCAACGTCGCCCGCACCTCCCCCAAACCGCGACCCCGCCGCCATCCGCGCCATCGCCGAAGTCCACTGCCCAAACGTCGACCCCGGCGCGAACCCGGCATCCCCATGGTGATGGTCGTAATCCGCCTTCCAACAGTACCATCCGCCCAGGTTCACCCCCGGCCCCGGCCGCCCCGTCATCTCGCGAAACGGCCGCAGCAAACTGTCCTCGTCAAACCCCATCAGCACGCCGCGCACGTTCTCCCGTTGCGCCACCTGCACGGCCCCCGACACCCGCACCTGCTCATACGGAAACTCCTCCAACGGCCGCCCCGCCGTCCCATTCGCCGGCACCTCCGCCCCACCCGCAGACGCCCCACCTGCCACCGGGAACTCCGCCCCACCCGCAGACGCCCCACCTGCCACCGGGAACTCCGCCCCCTCCGCAGACGCCGCCCCACCGCCGTCCAGCATCGCCGCCCCACCCACCGCCAACACCCCGGTCAACAACCGCCTCCGCGTCACCCCAGCCATCCCCTTAGCCTCCGTCAAGTGTCTCGACGTGATCCTACGCGCAGCGAAGTACCCCCGCATCACCCCTTGCCTTTGCTGTTACCGCTGCTGTTGCTGTTGCCTGTTGCTGTGGCCATTGCCGTTGCTGTTGCCTGCTTCTCGCCGTCATCCTGAGCGAAGCGAAGGACCCCTGTAGTTGCCGTTGCCGTTGTCTTTGCTTCGCTTTTGCCGTTGCCGTTGCCGTGCCGTTGTCTTTGCTTGCCTTTGCCTTTGCCGTTGCCTGTTTCTCGCCGTCATCCTGAGCGAAGCGAAGGACCCCTGTAGTTGCCGTTGCCGTTGTCTTTGCTTCGCTTTTGCCGTTGCCGTTGCCGTGCCGTTGTCTTTGCTTGCCTCTGCCATTGCCGTTGCCTGTTTCTCGCCGTCATCCTGAGCGAAGCGAAGGACCCCCGCATTTGCAGTGGCTCTTGCCGTTGCCCTCGCTCTCGCGTTTGCCGTTGCCCTCCCGTTATGCAAAGCGAACGCACCACCCGCCAACCCGAAAACGCACCGCCGGCACACTCCCCAACGAACTCAACCACCCGCCACCAGCGCCACCGCATCCCACCCACATGACCGCCGATCAACTACCCGACTCCCTCCAGCTCCGCAATCTCGTCCGCTCCCTCGCCACGCTCGACCTCCTCGTCTGCCCCGACCAACCCTCCATCCGCTACCAGGCCGACCCCGACGCCCAAACCCAGTCCGCCACCCTCCCCGCCGACGACAACACCACCTGGACCGCCCTCTTCACCCACGACGGAGCCACCCTCACCACCGGCGAAACCACCCTCGCCAGCACCACCGACCAACCCCAGTGGCAGACCTCCACCCCGGATCTCTATCTCCCCGACCTCCTCAAAGGCACCCCCGAGTCCGCGCAGGAATGGCTCGCCATCCGCTACAGCCTCCGCCCCGACCTCACCCCCATCCGCCAGATCCTCATGGCCGTCCCCCTCACCGTCGATCTCGCCCGTGAACTCGGCAACACACGTCCCTGGGCCGCCATCCGCGAAGCCGTCACTCCCCTCGGCTACCCCATCCCCGACGAAGACCTCGCCGGCTCCGACAACCCAAACGCCGGAGCAAACCTCGACTGACCAAAATGCGTTGCTGTTGGCGTACTTCTTCGCCCGATTCGCTATCCTGGAAATAGGAGGAGAAAACAAGTCGCGCAGTCTTCTGTGCCATGGAACAACGTCCATACGTCGCGACACTCCATCGGTCCACTGCGATGAACAGCACCCGAAGTGAGCTCGAACAAGCTGGAATGTACCTACATCTTGGAGACTTGGGCCTAAGTCTGGAACAGAATATTTGGCAAACCATTGCCCGTAACTCACTGCATTGAAGGATTTTGTGAGCAAAATTCTTGCTTTCAATAAGATACAGCCAAGCCTCTTTCGTAAGTTGTTGATTCAACAACTCCAAGGAGAAAAGAGAGAAAGATAGGGGAGGGGGGGACATGCCAGGCACGACACACACAGCCGAATCGAACACCGTCTTCCCATCGTCCTTCACCGACTTTGTCGGCAACGCCACCGTCGTCGAATCCCTTCGGACCACAGTCGCCGCCGGCCGTCTCCCGCACGCGCTCATCCTCTCCGGACCCGCCGGAGCCGGCAAATACACCCTCGCCCTCATGGTCGCCATGGCCCTCCAGTGCCTCCGCCAGCCACGTGACCTCTGGTCCAACGGTCAGTCCCTTGCCGACTTCTGCGGCACCTGCTCCAACTGCACCCGCATCCGCACCGCAGCCGACCTCGCCGCCCGCGTCGCGGAAGCCGTCGCCGCCCGCGAAGACCTCCGCGAAACCGACAAGAAGGACACCCGCGTCCTCGTCCAACCCCACCCCGACGTCCTCATCGTCCCTCCCGATCCGCCGCAGCTCCTCATCAAGCTTGGCCAGATCCGCACCGTCATCCAGCGAGCGCAGTTCCAGCCCTCCGAAGCTCCGCGCCGTGTCTTCCTCCTCACCTCCGCGTCCCTCATGAAGGAGGCCGCCAACTCCCTCCTCAAGGTCCTCGAAGAGCCGCCCGCAGCCGTCAACCTCATCCTCCTCGCCGAGAACCCCTCCGAACTCCTCCCCACCATCCGCTCCCGCTGCGCCAACCTCCGCCTCGGCGCTCTTCCCGTCGAGGAGCTCGAAATGCTCCTCCGCGACCGCCGCTCCGATCTCCCTCCGCCGCAGCGCTCCCTCATCGCCCGCCTCGCCCAGGGAGCCGCCGGCCGCGCCCTCTCCTTCGACCTCGCCACTTACACCGCCGCCCGCGCCGACGCCCTCACGCTCCTCCGCACCGCCCTCGTCGACCCCGATCACTCCACCCTCTTCCGCATGACCGAAACCTACCGCGCCGGAGCCGAAGGCCAGGAGAAAACCACCGCGCTCCTCCGCGCCCTCACCCTCCTCCTTGAAGACCTCCTTCTCCTCGAAGCCGGAACTCCGGAGCTCGTCCGCAACGTCGACCTCCGCGCCGATCTCGACCGCCTCGCCCAACTCACCACCTTCGCCTGGATCGAGCGATCCTCCCACTCGCTCGACCAGGTCTGGTCCGGCCTCCGCCGCAACCTCCTCCGCAACCTCTCCCTCGACAGCTTCGCCGCCTCACTCAGCCCATAACGCTCGTTCTTGCGGTTGCCTCTCTGGTTGTCATTCCCGCAGGGAACCTGCTTCTCCACCGGATCGGAAGAGCCTGTCATGCGGATCAGCTCTGCCGAGCCGCCTTCTGCAGCCGATCCCGCAGCGCCTCGCCAACACCGCCCATCTGCGGAACCGGACACACAATCACCTGCACGGATCGCCCATCCAGCTCGCGCAACCCGGCGAACACACGCTGTGCCAAACCGTTCGCATCCACCCAGTCAGCCCAGCGAAACACCTCCACGGAACCACCCACAGACCACCCGAAAGGCAACATCACACCTACCCGCTCCGCCGCGCCCAGCGTCGCAACCACGCCCCGCATCTCCACCTCATCCTCAACCAGCATCAGCCGAGCCCGCGGCGCATAGTGCCGCAGCCCAACACCCGGCGAGGGCAGGCTCTCCGGAACGGCCGACTCCTCAGGCGCAGCGAACCTCCGAACCTCTCCAGCAACCCGCTCGATCATCTCCATCGTCACCGCACCCGGTCGATAGATCACCATCGGCCACGCACCTACATCCAGCACCGTAGACTCAACCCCGACGCTCGTCGGTCCACCATCGAGCACCGCGTCGATCCGTCCATCGAGGTCCTCAAGCACATGCGCCGCCGTCGTCGGACTCGTCCGCCCAAACCGGTTCGCACTCGGAGCCGCAACCGGAACACCCGCCGCCCCGATCACCTCCAGCGCCACCGCGTGCGCCGGCATCCGCACACCGACCAGCGCCCGACCGGATGTCACCACATCCGGAACCGTCGCTGTCCGCGGCAACAGCAGTGTTAGCGGCCCAGGCCAGAACGCGTCTACCAAGCGCTCTGCTCGCTCGCCCGCATCGCCGGCGAGCACCGCAACCCGCTCCAGCATGGCCCGACCGCTCACATGCACGATCAGCGGATCCCAGCTCGGTCGCTCCTTCGCCTCGAAGATCCTCGCAACCGCAGCACTGTCGAGCGCATTCGCCCCAAGACCATAAACCGTCTCCGTCGGCAGGGCCACAGTTCCACCGCCGCGCAGCAACTCGGCCGCACGCGCAATCCCAGATGCATCGGCCGACAGCCGTTCTGTTCGAGCGGTCGTCCGGTCTGATCTCATGAGTTTCATCCTACTGTTGCACAGCCCGCGCGCCCGTATACTCGCAGCCATGCCCAGCGCCGAGATCGAGCTGAAGTTCCCCGTCTCCGACCCCGCAGAGCTCCAGCAACGCCTTCCGCACCTCGGCTTCCACCTCGAAACCCCGCGCACCTTCGAGCACAACACCCTTTACGACACGCCTGACCGCCAGCTCCGCGCTCGCCACCAGCTCCTTCGCCTCCGCCGCTACGGCGACCGCTGCACCCTCACTCACAAGCGCACCCCCGAAGACGCCGACGACTCCCATTACAAGACCCGCATCGAAACCGAATCCAGCGTCGGCGACTGCGACGCGCTCGCGACCGTCTTCGGCCATCTCGGATACACCCCGGCATTTACCTACGAGAAGTTCCGCACCGAGTGGATCTTTCCTGATTCTGCTGCGAGCGCACACCTGGTCGTCGACGAGACGCCGATCGGCACCTGGGCCGAGCTCGAGGGCCCCACGCACTGGATCGACCGCATGCTCGTCGAGCTCGGCATCGACACGCGCACCTGCCTCACGGAAAGCTATGGCAAACTCTTCCTCAACTGGAAGCAGCGCACCGGCAGCCCCGCCGAGAACCTCACCTTCACCGAAGCGGTTGTTCCCGCCCTCGCAGGCTTTTAGCAGAATTCGCGTCCCACACGTCCGCTTCAGTCGAGGACACACCGTAGCGCTCCAGCGCAACACTGCTGGCGCTTTTGTCACGCAGCATCTCCCGATATTTCGCATCGCTGAAGCTAAATTGCCGCCGATTGCCGTGCTGGTCCTTGCGCTGTCCTTGTCCGTCCGCAGCGCTTCGGGATCACCCAGTCCATGTCATCGCGTCCTTCGGTGGTTCGAGGCGGCTCCAGGCGAAATTCTGCCACGCGCACAAAGCGCGCGTGTGCCTGCCCTATCGGGCTCAGGTCTGCACCCTACCGCGACTCGGGCCACTGCTCCGGATACCAAGCTGTTCCGAGTACAGTGCGGGCGGATCGGAGGCAGGCTGGGACACTCCGGCGAGGGAGCACGCAAGAACAGCGAGAGCAGAACGTCCAAACGCAGGCTCATCGGAGACCTTGGGCCAGTCCGCGCTGGCAGATCGCTTGCCTGGGCGGTTATCGGGCCGGAGGCGGCCATCCCATCTTCGCCAGTTTGCGTCGACTTGCGGAGCTGCGAGCCGCGTCTCCCTGGCTGGAATACACGTCGGCCAGCCTTGCCATCGCTACGGGGTACACGTTGGTCCCGGTAAGCAGGGCGCAGCCGCGTCGCGCCACAACCGCCTCCAAATCCGCCGCGGCTGGCTGATGCTGCGCAAGGTGTGCCAGAGCGCGCAGGAAGAAGACGAGCGGCGATTGGTCCGGTCGTTTGATTCGTCGCAAAGCCGCCTCCGCGTGCGTCCCGTCGTGCTGCGCCAATGCAACGGCAGCTTCCAGCATCGCTCCGTTCCACTCCGGCTCTGAGCCGTGCCGCGCACCGACGGCTTTTGTTCGGGTCAGTTCCGCCAAGGCGCGACGCGTGTCTCCGCACAGAGCACCGGCGAGTGCTGCACGGAATGTCGCGCCCTCGCCCGCAACACCTGGTGGTGAGTCTGGCAGGAACTCCCGGGCGGCCGAACACTGTCCTGCAAGAGCACGGTCAAGCGCCGCCGAGCTGAGCAGCGTCGCGGCTTGCGCGGAACCGCCTCCGGCCTCGGACGCCATCTGCCGCCAGAGAGCCGCCCCTGCTGCAAGTTGTCCGGCGTTATCCAACAGCAAAGCCCGCGTCCTGCGAGCAAGGTCCTGCGACTTCCCCTGATCTTCTTCTTGTGTCAGCCATGGGCCGATTTCGTCCGTTTCCAGAAAGCGCACCATCAGCAGCGTCGCCTGGTCCGGAGGAACGTCAGCGCGCGTCGCCTGGTCGATCGCCTGCCGAGCCTCCTCCGGCCGGTCAGCTGCCACGTACGCCAAAGCCAGCTCCCGGTTTGCGGGACGGCTGTATGGGTCCTGGGCGACGGCCCGCTGCGCCGCCAGCAGCGCTTCGGTGACGCGCCACTCGCTTCGACGCACCCGCGCGACGGCTGTTGGTCCGGCCGCGCTTCGGGGCGCCAGCTTCTGGTATCGGCGCAGCAAGTCAAATGCCTGCTCCGGATCGCCCTGCCGCACCAGGGCGTCGGTCGAAGCAGCCAAAAGACGCAACGGCTCGCCGGCTTTCCCGGCAGATCGCACGGCCATTTGCGATCGCTCCGCTGCGTGCGGCTCGTCTCCAAGGTCGGCGTACCCCCATGCGAGATCCATCTGAGCCCGGACGAACGTGGGGTCGCGCTCGGTCGCTTGTTCCAGCTTGCGGATCTCATCGTCGGTCCGCCCCGTGAGCGCGGCTTCCTGTGCGCTTGCGAAATTCTGAAGTGCCTGGAGATCGCGGCTGCCTTCTGCGGCAATCGGCCGATCCGTCGCGTCCATCTGCGCGCTGCTTTCGCCCAAGCTGAGCCGAAGTTCTCGCGCGGCCTGCTGGACGGCTGCGGGAATGCCCTCGCGCGTGGCCGTGTTTGCTTCCGCACTCGCACGCCGATCATTGGAGCGCGTGTCCAGCAACTGCGCGGCAAAGACATAGCCCGCTCGAGTGCGACGGAGCTCACCATACAGGTAGCTCCGCACGCCAAGCGTCTCAGCCACACGCCGGGCAGTCACTGTTTCAGCCGGTGCATGATCCTCCGAGCGCAAGCGTTCCCGACCAGCGACAAAGGCGTCCGGGCCCAACACGGAAACGTCGCGGGACTGGCCCAGCTCCAGCTCCATCACTGCGGCAGCGACGCCGTCCAGCGAAGCATCGCCCGTGCGATTTTGCGCCGGCGCCAGCAACACCGGAAGGTCGTTGCCAAGGATTGCCGCTCCCGGATGGAAACCGCTTCCCCGTAGCAGAACACCGGCGGTGGCCAGCACCGCCGTGGCCACCATGCCCGCTAGGAGGCGCCTCCACACGGTTGCGGACGCCGGACCCGACGTCTCTGGAATCACCTCGGCCATTGCCGCCGATGAGAGGGAGCGTGGCTGACTGCTGATCGCCATCGCACTCTCGGAGTTTGGGACTGCCTCGACCTGCGTGGCGGTACCCGAGCTCTGGACTCCTTCGATCGGCGGCGGTTCCGTGGCGGCCAGTCCCGATTCGCTCTGATGTGCCGCGTCGACCGAGAGTTCGGATGCCCGCGCAATCTGTTCTCCGGAGGGCCGAATCGCGATCGCCCGCGACCCACTCTCGCGAATGCGCCCGTCGCGAAGCGGTGGAATCCACTCAGCAGCAGGTTCTGCCTGCGATGGCCGAGGTCTCGTGGCGGATCTGCTGCCTGCTTCGCGGATCGTGGTGGGCAATTCCTCTGAGGCAATTGTAACCGCCTCAGGCACGCTCTCAATATTGTGCGAGATCTCGAGCGAGCGCGACGATTCCGCAGGAACCGCTTCTTCCTCCGCAGCTCGTAAGCGGGGCAGAGCGTGTGGCATGCGCGCGATCGGATCAGGCGCCTGAACGAGCGGGACGACGGTCCGCTTGGGCCGCCGCAGCCAGCCGCTTCCGCTCCTGAGGTCGAGCTTGCGCAGCGCTTCCCGCAACTCCACCGCGGATTGAAAGCGCGACGCGCGGTCCTTTGCGAGCAGCCGCATCACGAGCTTGTCCAAAGCACGCGGAATGCCTTCGTTCCAGTTGCGAATGGGTTCGGGTTCGTGTCGCAGCAGCTCGACCAGCATGACAGCGCTATTCTGTCCACGAAACGGCACACGTCGCGTCGCCATCTCGTACATCACGACACCGAGCGAAAAGAGGTCTGACCGCGCGTCCAGCGGCTCGCCCCGTGCCTGCTCGGGCGACATATAGGCCAGTGTGCCTACGGTCAAGCCGACGCTCGTGATGTCGAGCGCGCGCGCCATCCGCTTCCCGCCGCCCTCGTCGCGAATTTTGGCGAGGCCGAAATCCAGGACCTTGACCTGGTGGCGTTCATTTGGCTGTCGCTGCAGGAAGATGTTCTCGGGCTTGATGTCGCGATGGACGATGTGCTTCGCGTGCGCTGCGGCCAGAGCGTCGGCCGTCTCAATGGCGTACCGCACCAGATCCTCGACGGGAGGCGCACCCAGGTTGATCCTCTCCTTGAGCGTCATGCCCTCGATCAGTTCCATCACCAGGTAGGGATCGTCGTCCTGCTGACCAATGTCGAAGATGGTGCAGATGTGAGGATGATTGAGCGCCGAAGCTGCACGCGCCTCGATCAGGAATCGCTGCCGCACATCCGGCGGCTGGTAGGTATCACGGAGGATCTTGAGTGCAACCTCACGATGCAATCGCTCGTCCCAGGCGCGGTAAACGACGCCCATGCCGCCGCCTCCGAGGCGCGCCAGGATCTCGTACGGACCGAACCGGCGGCCCGCTTCCGGCCGTTTCTGCGCGTTCGGATTGGACGCAAGATCTCCGCCGAGAAGCACGTCGGGTAGCACTCCCAAAGAGCGGTGTCGATCCGCTTATGCCGGATCATAGATGGCACGCACCGGCCCGAAATCTCCCTCAACAGCACCGCTCCGGTACGACTTTCGTGGGATCGCCGCGATGCCTGCCGGGCTTCGCCGGAGCTATGGCGAGCAGCGTACGATGCGAAGATCCGGTTCGGCATCGAGCACGGGAAGGGTGTTGACCCAGCCGGCGGGATCGGACCACACGGGGTCCAGGCTGCTGGCAACAAGGTATGTGACACCAAATCGGTTACAGAACTCGCGCGCATCCGCAACCGGCAACGCTGGCATGGCGTACAGGCGCTCGGTGGCGCGGTCGATCGCGGCACACGCGCCCGCGTCCCCACCAAACTCCGCCGCACAGGTCGGCTCCGCATTCAACAGTTGCCGATGGGCGTCCATCAGGATTGCCCGCTCAAAAAAGGTGTACGGGGACACCACATCTCCCCTGCCGGTCGGCTTCGGATCGGCGGGATTGAACGCGACCACACTGTCCTTCGGTGTTGTTCGATTGAGCGTTCCCATTGCTTGCCGAACCTGGTACGCCTCGGCCGGCAGACGCGCGAAACCGCTTCCCGGCTGGTGCTCTTCGATGGGGAGAAACAGCCGCAGCATCGCGGCTTGGTAGACGCTGCTCATGACGCCCAGCCCAAGAAGGGCGTACACCAGTCTGCGACGCTTTGGTGTTTTGGCAACACGCGCCGACCCCTCTCCGCTCCACCACGAGGCAAGGAGATCGGCCGTGAGCAACAGCAGAAAGAACTGCGGCAGCAGCGAGGCGCGGTACGCGAAGTCGTTGTTGCTGATCACCGAGGAACGGAGAAACAGCACCATCAGCAGGCCGCATCCGGTCAGAAACAGCGACGTGTCATGCGCGGAATCGTCCACCTCCGGCGAACGCCACCTGGCGTAGAGGAGCAGACCATACACTGCCCCATAAACGCCAAGCTCGAGCGCGAGACCGGGCAGCAGAAGCAGCAGGCGAACGACGACGTCCAGCGCGAAAGGATGGGTGTGGTGCACCGCCCGCAATGCGGGGAGGGTGGTGACCAGTTCAGGGTCGATCATGCGCCGTATGCTGAAGGAGAAGAGGTGTGCCGCGTGCGCGCTGGCGCCGTCTCCGGTGGTTGACTGGCCGGCGGTGAGGTCGTGCAAAAAAGGCGCAATGGCCAGCGCGCCTGCAACCCCGGCAAGCAGCACCCGGCCAATCAGAGCGCGTTGCCTCCGCCAGTCGCGAGCCAGAAAGGCGATCCAGGCCAACATCAGCAATGCGAAGCCGAAGGCCACGTAGACCGACAGCCCAAAGGCGCTGGCAAAAGCGACCCCGGCAAGCGCGGCAGCCAAGAGCCTCTGCTTCGGGGCGATCGCCTCCTGCGTGCGCCACAGCAGAAGGAACGCTGTGACGGAAGACAGCAGCGCGGCCGTGTGGTGAGGGACCCAAAGAACGGAATCCTGCCAGGAATAAAACTGATCGATGGACCACCACTCCATCTCGCCGTTCAGAGCGGGCTGCGCGAAGAGGCTGCCGATCGCGGGCACCATATCCGCGCCTGTTACAGCCAGCAGGCCCACCGCGATCGCCGTGTGGGCGCGTGTGCGTTTCCCCACGCCGCTGAAGTGTCGGACCGAAAGCGCGATGACTGCGACCAAGCCGAAGCCGGACCAGACACTGCTGGCCACAAACGCCTGTTGCGCCGAGACATGCGCGATCCTGGCGACCGCGGCACACAGCACATACCAGAAGTAGTAATAGCGCATCGGCGCCAAGTGCCCGCAGAAGAACAGGGGATTCGCGGGAGGCACACCGGTACGCAGAACGGCGTTCGTAAAGGCGACGCGGTAGCTCTGATCGAATTCGACAACGCTGAAGTAGAGCTTTCCGCCGCTCTGCACGTCGACCAGCGAGAGCAGAACGAATCCGGTCCCGATGACGGCAAGGCTGCCCAGGGCAAGTGTTCGGCGATCGAGGCACCGAAGCAGACGTGGGGCTCCCCGAAGGTGCACCGCAGCAAACGCCACCAGAAAGGGAACAAACATCCAGCAAAAGACATCGAAGCCGGCGTATCTGCCGACGAAGTACCCGGTGATGGGCACGGACACGAACGACAGCGCAAGAGACCAGGCGATGCTCTCGAAAGCGTCCATCCGTCGGAATCCGAAGAGGTCGGTTCCAAACCCCAGCAGGTACCCGGGTACGTACAGGACGGAGCCAAAGGCAACAACCGCCAGCGCACTGCCGATGAGATCATGGGGTGTAACTTCAGCCATCACGCCGCATCAAAACGAAGTCTAGCACTCGCCTGGACCAGCAAAAACGCACTGGAGCCACATTGCCGCCAGAAGTGACCGCATCCGCACGCCTCCTCGGGCAGACCCTGCTCATCGACGCCGACGATACCCTTTGGGAGAACAACATCTATTTCGAGCGCGCAATTGCCTCGTTCATCTCCTACCTCGATCATCGCGTGCACACCCCGGAGGCAGTGCGTGAACACCTGAATCGCTGTGAGCGGCGCACCATTGCCGAGCGCGGCTATGGTTTGCAGAGCTTTCGGCAGTCACTGGTCGACTGCTTCGAGCAACTTTCTGCCGCTGCTGTGACTGCGGAGCGCCACGAGCGCATCGTGAGCTTCGCGAATTCAGTCGCAGAGCAGCAGATCGAGCTTCTGCCGAGGGTCGCAGAAACGCTCGCCGAGCTGGGCACACGGCATCGCCTGTTGCTTGTCACCAAAGGTGACTCCGAGGAGCAGCGCGACAAGGTCGAGCGTTCCGGACTCGCGTCCTACTTCTCGGCCGTCGAGGTTCTGCCGGAAAAGAACCCGCCCGCGTATCGCGCGTTGATGAAGGCGCATACCTGCACCCCGTCCAAGAGCTGGATGATCGGCAACAGCCCGCGCTCCGACATCAATCCCGCTCTGGCCGCCGGTCTTCACGCGGTGTTCATCCCGCATGACTTTACGTGGGTGCTGGAGCACGAAACAGTCGACCCGGCACCGCCCGGCCAGGTCCTGCTCGAGTTGCCGGCCTTTGCCGCGCTGACGGAGCGCTTTTAGCTGGCGTGCTTCATGGCTCGTCGCGGTAGATGCCCATCTGCATGGCTCCGCCTTCGGCCAGCTTAGCGCGAAACATGCCTGGCGTATTGAAGCTCCACGCCATCTGGCCGTCCGGTGCGATGGCGATCACGCCGCCGTCGCCCTTGATCGCCGGCAGCTGACGCTGTACGACCTCGTCGACGGCCGCCTGCAGCGTCATACCCTTGTACTGCACCAGGGCGCAGATGGTTCGTGCCACGGTCAACCGGATGAAGTACTCTCCTGTTCCGGTGGCCGACACCGCGCACGATTGATTCGAGGCGTAGGTACCGGCGCCAACGATCGGCGTGTCGCCCACGCGATTCCATTGCTTGCCCTGCACACCGCCGGTCGAGGTCCCGGCTGCAACATTGCCCTGCCGATCGAGTGCAACGATGCCCACCGTGCCGTACTTGTGCGTCTCCGGAGTTTCGATTTCGGCGACAGGCTCGACAGGCGCGGGCGGAACGCCTTCCGGCCGCGGCGGGATGGGCTTGCCCTCTTTTTGGAGCTGCTTCACGAGGGTTTGCCAGCGGCGTTCGGTGAAGAAGTAGCTGGCTGGTTCCTGAGGCAGACCGACCGATGCGCCGAATGCATCCGCGCCGTCCCCGATCAGCATGACGTGTCCGCTCTTTTCCATGACGGCGCGTGCCAGCGAGATCGGGTTGCGCGTCCGCGTCACGTCCGCGACCGCACCTGCCCCGAGGGTTGCGCCGTTCATGATCGCGGCGTCGAGCTGGTTCTTTCCGTCGATCGTGAAAACGGCTCCTTTGCCTGCGTTGAACATCGGATTGTCCTCGAGCAGCCGGATGCCCGCTTCCACCGCATCGACGGAGCTGCCGCCTCTGTCCAACACGGCGGCCGAGACGCGCAGTGCCGCCTCCAGGCCAGCCCTGTACTGCTTTTCCGTTTCCGGCTTCATGGAACTGCGCTCGATCACGCCCGCGCCCCCATGCAGCACCAGGGCCCAGTGATGCGTTCCCGACGCTGGCGTAGGTGCATTTGGTTGCTGGGCCGTTGCCCAACCTGACATGGTGATTGCCGTCGCCATCAGCCAACCCAGTCTCACGCGTGTTCTCCTGGCGTTCTCTTTCCGTACCTTACGCCAAGTCCTTTTGGATCGCCTAGACAGCCGCTTGGAGCGGGCCCGATGCTATACTTGCCATCGGATTGCTCACCGCTGCTGGTCATTTTGCCGGCCACTTGCGGAGGTGGCGAAATTGGCAGACGCACTAGCTTGAGGTGCTAGCGCCGCAAGGCATAGGGGTTCAAGTCCCCTCCTCCGCACCAATCCAACCATTTCAGAAGCCGCACAGAAAGCATGCCTCCCTATGATCTACGTTCTGGTTCCGCTGCACATCATCGTTTGCCTGTTCATGATCGGCGTGGTTCTGCTGCAGCAGGGAAAGTCGGCCGATCTTGCCGGCGCGTTCGGCGGCCAAGGCTCGCAGACCGCATTCGGGCCTCGTGGTGCATCCAATCTCCTTACTCGACTGACCACGTGGTCTGCGGTGATCTTCATGCTGCTTTCGATTTCCCTGACAATCCTGCTGTCGCGTCACGCAAATGACGGGTCTGTGCTGTCCGGAACCGCAACACACAGCACGACACAAAAAACGCCGACGAAGAAATAGCTTCGCTCATCTGCTCCGGAAGCGCGGGCCCATTGGCTCGCGCTTTGCTGTCTGCCGAGGAACCCGCTCTTGATCCGTGAAACACTTCGCGTCGGTCCGCTCGAGTGCAACTGCACCATCGTTGGGGACGAAGTCTCCCGCGAGGCCATGGTCGTTGATCCGGGCAGTGACATCCCGCAGATTCTTGCCCGACTCGCGCACCATCACTTGACGGTCAAGCAGATCGTTGTCACGCACGCCCACATCGACCACATTGCCGGCGCACAACAGCTGAAGGCGCTGACGGGCGCACCCATCTGCTACAACCAGCTTGACTTGCCGCTGGTACGCATGATGGACGTTCAGGCCGGATGGCTCGGCATTGCTACGCCGGAGGTTCCCGAGCCGGACGCGAGTCTTGCGGACAACAGCTCCATCGTGATCGATGGCATCGCCGCCGACGTGCTGCACACGCCCGGCCACACCGAAGGCAGCCTGTGTCTCCACTTGCCCGCGCACAACCTGCTGCTTGCCGGTGACACGCTTTTCGCAGGCTCGATCGGCCGGACTGATCTTCCGGGCGGCGATACCGATGTGCTGTTGCGCTCCATCCACAACCGCCTGCTGCCGCTGCCGGAAGACACCCTCGTGGTTCCGGGTCACGGTCCGGAAACAACGATCGGCCGAGAGCGCGACGGCAATCCCTTCCTACGACACAGGTAACGGTGGCTGAGAGCGGTATTACAACGTGGTTTGGTCGTGCGCGAATGCGGCGATGCGCAGAGCACCGCTTTGAAAGACATCTCGCAGCGTCAGCAGGCTCACCACCACGCGCGCCCTCTCGCCGAAGCCGTACAGCTCGCCATCCTGCACAACCACATCGCGTTCGAGAAGCTGCTCCGCAACACCCGAGGTGCCGTGCTGCTGCGGCAGGCGCAGCACCGCTGTCCAGCCCGCGTCGACGGCAAGCACCGTCATCCCCGCAGCCCTTAGGGCGGCCAGGTTTTCCCGTGTCCGCTCCCGTATCTCTTCTTGGAGCGTATGCCGGCCGGCCATCCAGGAAGGCAGTGCCAGCTCCGCCGGTGTGTTCATCGTCAGAAAGGTATCGGCGATCATCTCCAGGCGACGCATCGCCTCGTACCGATCCGCCTCGGGCCCCTGCACCGCGACCCAGCCGACCTTCATCTGTGGCAGGCCTGCTACCTTGCTCATGCCGCTCAGCACAAATGTGAGGCAAGGCGCAGCGGTGTCCGCGAAGCTTCGCAGGTCCGCTCCGTCTCGCAGCGGGTAATCCAGAAAGACCTCATCCACGATGAGCGCCAGATCGTGTCGCGCACACACGGCGTACAGCCGATCGCGTTCCGCCTGCGCCGTCGCATGCCCGGTCGGATTATTCGGGTGTACCACCACCATCGCCCGCGTCCGCGGCCCAATCAGCCGCTCAAGCTCTGCGAAGTCGATCCACCAGCCATGGTCGTAGAACAGCGGGTAACTTCGGAGCCGCACGTCCTCGAGATCTGCCAGAAAGTCGAACAAAGGGTAGCTCGGCCGAGCGATCAGCACCTCGTCTCCGGCATTACACAACAGCCGAAACAAAAACGCATAGCCCTCGCTCGTGCTGGTGGTCAGCAGCAGATCGTCGACTCCGACTTCCGCTCCGTGCGCGGCGTAGTAGCCGGCCACAGCTTCGCGGGCGGACCGCATTCCCAGGGGATCCGCGTGGTATCGCAGTGCGTCCGCGTTTCGGAGCGGCGCAAGCAGGGCCTCCGCGTCGTACCGGAAGCCACACACAGTCGGGTTCGAGACGGTCAAATCCAACAAGGTCCGTCCACTCGCCCGCGCGAAGCGCACCGCCTCCGCAAATGCGCTCTCGGAGACATCCCAACCGGTTCGTCGCGAAAACCTCACGTCACCATCGTAGCCGCCCGTACAATCAGAGTCACAGAAATGAGCGCGACCCCGACCGTTACCTCACCCGACATCCAGGCTGTTCTTTTCGACTTCGGCATGGTCCTCTCCGGCCCACCCAATCCCGCGGCGTGGACCCGCCTCCAGCAGCTGACCAGTCTTTCCGAGGCCGACCTTCAGCATGCCTACTGGCTGCATCGCCATGAGTACGATCGTGGCGCGGTTAGCGGTCCGGGCTACTTCCAGCAGGTTGCCCACACCTCCGGCCTCGCGAGCTTCCCGAATGAAACCATCAGCGGCCTGATTGACGCCGACACCGATCTGTGGACCGATCACAACCAGCCCATGGTGGACTGGGCTCGCGCGCTGCAACAGCGCGGCATTCGCACCGGCATCCTCTCCAACCTTGGGGACAGCATGCAGGCGGGCGTCCTTCGCAAATGGCCATGGGTCGCCGCCTTTGACCACTGCACCTGGTCGCACACGCTCAAGCTGGCCAAACCCGAAGCGGCTATTTACCGTCACTCGGCCGAGGGACTGCAGACCTCGCCGGCACACATCCTGTTCCTCGACGACAAACCGGAGAACATAGCGGCGGCTGTCCATGTCGGCATGCAGGCGATCCAGTACGCCAGCCATGAGCAGTTCGTCACCGAAATGCGGCACCGCGGCCTCGACCATCTCCTGTAGCGCCAACTCACCTCCCTTACTCCACCAGAAAGCGACCTCCTATGCGACGAGCTCTTCCGATTCCAGGCACAACCCTTCTTGTCGCTTCCCTTCTCTTCTGCGTCGCGCCGGTGCGGGCTCAGTCGACCACGCCTTCCGAGGCTGCGGACAAGTACACCTGGCTGGAAGACGTTTCGAGCGACCGCTCGATGAACTGGGTCAAGGCAGAGAACGCAAAGACCGCCCAGGTGCTGGAAGCCGATCCTCACTTTGCCCCGGACTTCGCAGCCGCGCTCAAAGTCGCCGAAGATCCCAACCGCCTGCCGGCGCCGGAGCTGCGTGGCGGCATGATCTACAACAGCTGGCGCGACGCGAAGAACCCGCGCGGTCTGCTCCGGAAGACGACCGTTGCCGACTACCTGACTGCAGACCCGCACTGGCAGACCGTCCTTGACGTCGACGCGCTTGGCGCAGCAGAAAAGACCGGCTGGGTGGATCACGGACTGGACTGCCTGTACCCCGGCGACCGGCTCTGCTTTGTGGATCTTTCCGCGGGTGGCGAAGACGCCACAACGATGCGCGAATTCGACCTTCGGACGGGGAAGTTCGTCCCCGGCGGCTTTGTGCTTCCACATAGCAAACAGAACGCCAGCTGGCTCGACGTCGACACCCTGCTGGTCGAGCGTGATTGGGGCCCTGGCAGCATGACCACGTCCGGATACCCGTTTATCGTCAAGCAGTGGAAGCGCGGCACTCCGCTTGAAAGCGCAACCGAAGTGTTTCGCGGGGCGGCAACCGACGAAGACGCCGGCGCGCACATCCTTCATGACGCTCAGGGAGATGTCGTCCAACTGTTC
Source organism: uncultured Acidobacteriaceae bacterium (assembly GCA_964243475.1). Lineage (GTDB taxonomy): Bacteria > Acidobacteriota > Terriglobia > Terriglobales > Acidobacteriaceae > Edaphobacter. The sequence goes on from CAXTEU010000020.1 coordinate 48,278, forward strand.
GTGCGCAACATCACCTTTTTTGAAAGCCAGACGTCCATCCGCACCCCGCGCGGTATCGAGCGCCTCGGGATTCCCGCCAAGGCGCAAGTCATCGGTGTCCTGGCCGGCCGCCTCCTTATTGAACTCCGCGAAAACTGGACGCCGACGCCTGGAGCGAAGCTCCTGCGGCAAGGATCACTGCTTGAGCTAAGCCTCGCCGATGTCCTCAAAGACCCTGCCCATCTCCAACCGAAGCCTGTTTTTGAGCCGACAGCCCAGGAGTTCTATCAGGAAGCCGCGACCACCCGCGATCGGTTGGTGATCACCACCCTCGAGCACGTGCAGGGTCGCGCCTACAGCTACACGCCCAGGCCCTCCGGCTGGACGCATCAGAGCCTCCCCGTGCCGGCGGACAGCACCGTCGACATTGCTTCGGGGAGCGACACCGACAACCGGTTCTTTCTTCACATCACCGGCTTCCTGACGCCGCCATCGGTCTTGCTTGGCGACGCCACCACCGGCCAGCTCCAACTGGCCAAGAGCCAGCCGGCGCTCTTCAACGCGGCAAACGATACCGTCGACCAGTACGAGGCCACGTCAAAGGACGGCACCAAGATTCCGTATTTCGTCGTTCATCCGAAGACGATGAAGCTGGACGGCTCGAACCCCACCTTGCTGAACGCCTACGGTGGCTTCGAAGTCTCGATGACGCCCCCGTACAGCGCCTACGACGGCAAGCTTTGGCTCGAGCAGGGCGGCGTGTTTGTGCTCGCCAACATCCGCGGCGGCGGCGAGTTCGGCCCGGCTTGGCATGAGGCCGGCCTCACCGTGCACCGCCAGCGCATCTATGACGACTTCGCCGCAGTCGGCCAAGATCTCGTCACACGCAAGATCACCTCGCCCGAGCACCTCGGCATTATTGGCGGTTCAAACGGCGGATTGCTTATGGGTGTCGAGATGGAACAGCACCCGGCGCTCTGGCATGCCGTTGTGATCCAGGTGCCGCTGCTGGATATGCTGGGCTTTGAGCACATCGCCGCCGGAGCCAGCTGGGTGGGCGAGTACGGCTCCGTGTCGAACCCCGAGCAGCGCGCCTTTCTTGCCGGCATCTCGCCGTATAACAATCTGAAGCCTGACGTGGCATACCCGGAGCCACTCATCTTCACCACCACCAAGGACGATCGGGTGGGCCCGCAGCATGCCCGCAAGTTCGCGGCGAAGATGGACGAGTTTCACCTCCCCTTCTTCTTCGACGAAATCACTGAAGGTGGCCATGGCGCGGGCGCCGACCTGAAGCAGGAGGCCCGCACCTATGCCCTGACCTACACCTATCTCGTCCGCAAACTCACCCCATCCGCCTCCCCCGCGGCCCAACCCTGAGATCCCCGCAGCCGCCCGAACCATGCCCGCAGCAAGACCCGAAGCCCGTTGGATCCCGAGCCACAATCCCTGGCTGGTTGCCCTTACCGTCACGTTGGCCACCTTCATGGAGGTGCTCGACACCTCCATCGCCAACGTTGCGCTGCCCCACATCGCCGGCTCGCTCGGAGCGTCGCAGGAAGAGGCCACGTGGGTGCTCACCAGCTATCTCGTCTCCTCGGCCATCATCCTGCCCATCTCCGGCTGGCTGTCCAATCGCGTCGGCCGCAAGCGCTTTTACATGAGCTGCGTGATCGTGTTTACCGCGTGCTCCCTGCTTTGCGGCTTCGCCCCGACGCTTCCGTTCCTTGTCTTTGCCCGCATCCTCCAGGGTCTCGGCGGCGGCGGTCTCGCTCCGTCTGAGCAGGCCATTCTCGCGGACACGTTCCCCCCGGAAAAGCGCGGCCAGGCCTTCGCCCTGTACGGCATGGCGGTCGTGGTCGCCCCGGCAATCGGACCCACACTCGGTGGATGGATCACCGACAACTACAACTGGCACTGGATCTTCTTCATCAATCTGCCCATCGGTCTGATCTCGCTCTTTCTTTCAAACCGCATGGTCGAAGACCCGCCCGAGATCGTCGCCCGCACAAAGCGTCGCGACCCGGTCGATTTTGCCGGCCTCGCTCTGGTCGCCTCCGGTGTCGGCCTGCTCGAGTTCACCCTCGACAAGGGCCAGGAGAAAGACTGGTTCGGATCGGGCGAAATCCGCACCACGGCCGCCCTGGCCGTCGTTGCCCTAGTCGTCTTCGTCTGGTGGGAGTGGAACCACCGTGATCCCGTGGTCGACCTCAAGCTACTCAAAAACCGCAACTTCGGCACCGCAGTCTTTCTGCAGCTCATTCTCGGCATGGTGCTGTTCGGCTCCACCGTGCTTATTCCGCAGTACCTTCAATCGCTGCTGGGCTACACCGCCGAGCTTGCCGGCAAGGTCCTCTCACCCGCTGGCCTTGTCATGATGGTCTTCATGGCCGTCGCCGGCCGCACGCTGGGCAAAGGCGACCCGCGGCTTACCGTCATGCTCGGGTACCTCGCTGTCGCCGCAGGTCTCTTCAATCTCACCCGCCTCGACCTTTACTCGTCTTTCGGCACGGTTACTTTGTGGCGCATGCTCCAGGTGATCGGCTTGCCGTTCATCTTCATCCCCATCTCCACCCTCAACTATGTCGGCGTTCCCCGAGAAAAAAGCAACCAGATCTCGTCGCTGTCAAACTTTGCCCGGAACATGGGCGGCTCAGCCGGCACCGCCCTACTCACCACCTACCTGGCCCGATCCGCCCAGGTACATCAGGCCAACCTCGCGTCAAACCTCAGCCCGGGCAGTTACAGTCTTGCGGCCTACATCAGCCGCTACGCCCAACTGACCCATTCAACAATCGCCGCAGCCCAGCCGATTGCCACAGCGCAGATCTATAACCAGATGATTCGGCAGAGCAGCATGCTTGCGTACAAAAACGCCTTCTTCCTGCTCTCCTGCATGCTGGTGACGCTGTCGCCGCTGGTGTGGATCATGCGCCTGCCACCGAAAGCTCAGCCGGTCGACCCCGACCAGATGTCGGCCCATTAGCGGGTTGTGCCCGGTCGTGAGCGTACATGCGATGATCCGTTCACGGTGCCACCTTCGCCCATGACTTCGGATTCCACCGCCGCCGCACCACAACCAGGGCCCGCCTCCCTTCGCGTCGCCCTGTTTCTTCTTCTGCTGGCGTTTCTGAACCTGCAGGCGGACGGCTTCCGCCTTTCCGCGGATCCATCTCGCGACCAGCTGCTGCTGCTCCCCCTTACGCTGGTTTTCTGTGCCTTGGTTTCAGCTCTTCTCTGGCCGCGCAGCAACCGCACCCGTCCCCGCCTGGCCACCCTTAGCCGCAGTCGCACGCTGATCGCTGTTGCCATCGTCACGCTTGTGCCCTCGCTGGTGATGTTGGTCGCCTCCGCGCACCATTACGCAGCCTTCCGCTACCACCTCGCGCTCTGGCCGACGGTGGTGATCTTCGCCGGCGCGGCCCTGCTGCTCGCGGCAAACCTGAGCCGGTCGACGCCCACTCAAGCGCCTGGTCGCCTGCTCACCAGCGTCGTCGTCACGTCCTTCGCCCTGCAGCTGCTCTCGCTCCGCAGCTTTCCCCTCGATCTCCGCCGCTCCGACATGCTGCCCCTCATCGCAGCCGCCGACCAAGCGTTCCACAACGGCGTCAATCCGTATCACCTCTACACCTTCTCCACGGAATCCGTCTTCCTCACCTATCTGCCCGGCACCTTCCTCGCGTACCTGCCGACAACACTCCTGCACCTCGATCTCCGCCTCACCAACCTCCTCTGCCTGTCCCTGCTCGCTCTTCTGCTGGTACGCGCCGCCACACCCGCTCACCGCCGGCAGCTTACAGCGTTGCTGGCCATCTGGCTGGTCTCGCCCTACCTCCTTTACCGCCACGAAATCTACACGCCCCCCCACTGGCTCGTCCTCGTAGCTGCCCTCCTTCTGCTGCAGCAACGTCGGCTGGTCGCGTCAGCCATCTTCTTCGGCCTCGGCATCGCCATGTCTCAGTTCAGCTGGATCCTCTTCCCTTTCGTCCTGCTGCACCTCTCCGATCTCGGAGCTGCAGGCCGCCGCATCCGCCCGACCCTCACCTACGCCGCGATCACCCTTCTCGCAGCAAGCGTCGTCATCCTACCGTTTTACCTTTGGGCGCCGCACGCCTTCACCTTCGGTGTCCTCTCGCACTGGCAGCAGCAGACCGTCAGCGCACGCCCGGTGAACCTCTCTTTCTGGCTTGCCACCCTGCTCAGCCCGCGAGCACTCCAACCAACCCAGGCCGTCCTTCTCGCCGCGGTCCTGCTGGTTTGTGCAGCGCGCCACACCTGCCGGAGCTTCACCGGTCTAGCGCGTTCACTCGCCATCGCACTCACCGCGTTTCTTCTGCTCAATGTTCTCGTCTGGGGCTACTTCTTCCTGCTCCTCGAGCTCCTCTTGCTGATCTTCGTCGCGTCTGCCAATGGCTGGCTCGAGACACCCGCGGAACCCATCTAGCTGTCCCGCGCGATCGGCGCGATGCGTTCCACCCCGAACCGCCGTTTCAGCAGCTCGGTCAACGGCCGCTCCACGGCCAGATGCACGCCCAGCCCGAGCGCCGCCGAAAGCGCCAGGCTGCCCACCATCACCGCCACGCCGATCTCCAGCGGAGTCAGCCCCGCCGTTCCGCGGACGCGCTCCGCCACCCGGTCTACCACGGGAAACACAAAAGCCTGCACCAGGTACACGGCGTATGACGCACTGCCCAGCAGCAACAACCAACGCGGCAGCCGATCGTGCAACACGCGCTCCAACCCGACAACGCCCAGCACCACCAGCGCGGCAGGAATCCCCCAAAGCAACCCGCGCTGCACCGCCGCCACATCCGGCCTGATTAGCACCAGCCCTGCCGCGCCGGCACCGATCGCGAACGCGGACGCAGCGACACCCGGCAGCCAGCCCCTCTGCAAAAGGACGGCGATCCCGACGCCAGCCGCAAACTCCGCCACAATTGGGTCAGCCCCGGCCGTCCACGCCGGCCAGGTTCCCGTCCTCGCCAGCCCGACAGTCGCCAGCAGAAACAACATCGGCAACAGCACGCGCACGAAGCTCTGCCGCCACACCAGCGAGATCGCAAACAGCACATAAAACATCATCTCGAAGTTCAACGTCCAGCCCAGCGTGATCACCGGCCGAATCTCGCCCAGACCGTTCACCGACGGAACGAACAGAAACGACGAGGCAGCATTCCACAGCGAAGGTCGCCACGCTGCCGTCTCGAACCGGGGCAGTACGGCAAAAAGGATCAGCTTCACCGCGGTCAGCAACCAGTAAAGCGGAACGACCCGCAGCACGCGACGCCAAAGAAAAACGCGCGTCGGATGCGGCCGAGCCAGCAGGCGCCCCGAGGAGATCGTCATCACAAACCCGCTGATGACGAAAAACAGATCGACGCCCACGGCACCCTGAAACTCCGTGAGCACACCCGGCACCGCTCCATGCCCGCGCTGCAGATAGTTCATCGAGTGACCCAGCACCACCGCGAAGGCCGCCACCGCCCGCAGTGCCTGGATCCCCTTGAACTCCCAGGCCGGTGGCCCTTGCCGATCTCCTTCGCGCATCGCAGACTTCAGCCTAACCGAAGCTGCGTCTCCACAGATCCCCGACCGAGCAGCTGTCCCTCACGCAATCAGAACGTAAAGCCCACACCCGCTCGCAGGGTCGGCAATTCCTGCGCCAAGGTCGCCACACTCTGATTGCCGGTCACAACGTTTCGCAATCCCTGACGCAAAACATTGCTTGCGGAGATGCGCACCACGGCAGCCCGAGGCACAAATCTTCCCGGTATTCTTTGCTGGACCGTGAACCCAAGATACGCAGGCGTACCCACGGCATCGAAGGCGTCGATCGGCGTAACGAGTCGCTCCGGCTGCCACTGGTACGCGGCCTGGACCATCGTTCCCGTGCGACGCACACGGCTGTGTACCGCCACGCCAGCCGTCACGCCATGCACCACGCGCAACCGAGCCGGCCCGCCCGGCGGAAGCGGCAGGGAATCCAGTAGGCCCAGGGCCGCACCGTTTGCGAGCTGAAGCTCGACGCCCGTGCCCGGCACCACCTGCTGCGACACCTGGATGTGGCAGCCCTGCGTTGTGTAGCCGGCGCCCTCCGCCCGAAATGTACCGTTCGCGCCATCGACCAGGGCTCCCGTGGCCAACGCAAGATTCTGCAAGGCGTCCGGCAGGCCGGCCCCCGACCCGACGCCCAGCACCGGTGTCCGCCGCAGCGCATCCTTGTAATAGCTCACCGCCATCGTGTGCGTCTTGCCCTGCCGGGTCAACGCCACCGCCTGGTGCCGCCCGCGCTCGATCCGTGAAATCCCGCCTTCCCCAAATGCTCCGTCGCGCAGCGCATCCGTTGCGCCACTCGCGTCCCGGGCTTGCTGGGAGCTTCGGTCCGTCGCCATCGCATACTGCACGGTCCACGTACCTGGCAGGACAATGCGGACCCGCCCAAACGGCCGGCTCGCCGGCATCCCTCGCTGCGATGGATCGGACGCGAGCAGACCCCCAACCTCCACCGCAGCCGTGTCTCCAAACGTTGTCGTTTCAGCCGAAGTCAACCGCATCGAACGCCATCCCGACGCTCCGTTTACCGATCGGATCGTCGGGTCTGCTTCAAACGAGACCGCCGTGGACAGGCTGCTCCAAGCGGAACTGCGTCGCTCTTCGGACATACGAACCGACACCGGCATCCCTGCACTGCCAAACCGTGCAACTCCGGTCGCTTCCCGTGTCCCATCGGCGGAGCGGAACCCCGTCGCCACCATCTGCGACGCACCTGCTGACCCAAACCCGCCCGCCCCAGCGCCGACTCCGAGGTACGTCGGACCCCGTGCCGCCGAGCCACCCTCGATCTGCCCCGCCGGAACGCCTCCAGCCAGCCGTAGAAGTGGTCGGCTGGCCGCGGACCGCATGGTCCACATCCAATCGTCGCTCGCCTCGTTCGGCTGTCTCCGCTCCACCGGCAGAAGCGTGCCCGTGCTATAGATGCTCGCCAGGGTCAAATTCACCACAGCCTGCACGCCCGACTCCACGTGCACTCCTCGCGTGGTCACCGGCCGGAAAAGGCTCGCCGAGGCCCGCAGATGGTAGGTTCCCGCCAGGAGATCGTGAAAAAGATACGTGCCGTCCAGACCTGTCACGGCAGTCCGCACGCCACCTCGCGCCGTCCCGATCAGCTCGACCACCGCCCCCATCTGCGGCACACCGTGCTCATCGCGAACCGTCCCGTAAAGCCCCTCGCTGTGTTCGGCCGCCATGCACATCGACGCCGACCACATTGCTAGAAGCATGATCGCTGCGAATCTGACCTGAACTCGTTCCACAGTCTCCCAACGCTGCGCGTCGCCGGCCTGCTTCAACATTGTCACCTCGAAGCTTGAGGTGCGCCGCCGTTAGGAAAAGTCAACCGTCTGCTGTCGCCGGGGTATCCGCGCGGCAGTCCGGCAATGTCGAGAGCTCTAATCCACCAAAAACGGCGCCGACTCGGCTATTTGCTGCTTCGAGACACCGTCATTCACCTTGATGGTCACCTGGTATTTTCCAGGTTCCAGGCTCGCCAGCGGCATGCTCTTTTCAAGGGTAACCTGGTCAGCATTCGGGTTGATCTTGTTCGTTGACTCTTCCGCGTTCAGCACCGATTTGTTGCTTGCCATGTCCATCACTTGATATTCGATGGTGGCCCCGTTCTGCTTGCTCTTCTCATCGATACCCAGGTTGTACACCTGCATCCAGAAGTTCAGGTTCTGCGCCCGATGAAACGTTACCGGTGCCGCGATCGCGGTCGGCACCCGCGGCCGAATGTGGGTATTGCCGATAACAAATGTTCCAGCCCCGATCTCCTTCGACGGGACTCGCTCCATCTGGTCCGCCAGGATCAGCGACGACGCCGACAACCGATCGTCGTCGTACTTCGGCACGTTGATACTGCGTTTCCAGATGCCGATGTGGTCCGCATTATTGACATCCTTGATTGCGATATCCACCTTGTACAATCCCGGCCGCAGCGGAATCGACTTCCACCATAACGAGGAATTGTTCTGCGTCTTGGCCAGCAACTCGCTCGGCACTTGAACATTCACCGTGTCCTCGAGCGTCTGGATTGGCTTGTGATTCAAATTCGAAACCCGGCACAAAATATTCACCGTCCCCATCGCCACCCCGTCCTTGTTATTGAACGTGATCTGCGAGTTTTTGATGGACAGCGTAATCGGCACCAGCACCGTGTCGTTCGTCACTTTGACGTAATCCGTGCGGACATCAAACAGCAGCGGCGGCCCAGTCAGGATCTTCGAGCTCGTCATGAATGACTCCAGATCCTTGAACTTCACCACCGGCGGCGCCATCAGCTTGGCAAAGCGATCCAGCCGATCAAATTGCTTGCTCTGTTGTTGCGAGCTCATCGGCCCGGTCCCCAGCTGTTCCAGGCCGCTGTTGTTGAAACGATCTGCCTTCTTCGCCTGCCCCGACTCCTCATAGAGCGTTTGGCCCGCGCCCGGCACGTTCTTTAGGGCGTCCTTTTCAGATCGATCCAGCGTCATGTGGTAGTCGCCGCACATGCAGCTGTCGACAAATTCGATGTCGACATTATCGCCGATCCCTTCCAGGTACCGGTAGTGCCACACCTCAAACGGGTACGTTGACGTGCTTCCACCACCCTCTTCGATCGGTCGCTCGTAGTTTCCGCCGCTCGGGTGCGCGTCGATGCTGTCCGCTTTGCCGTACGCAATATAGATGTGCCCGCGATCCGTCCGCCAACCCGGCTTGCCGGCCGGAAAATGTTCGTTCGCATACGCGATGCGCGCATAGTGCTCTTCGCGGTACTCATTCTCCGGAGAGTCCGGATTCGGGTTGCGCCGCAACCAGAAATTCTCAATAAACTGGTCGCGTTCTTCGTCGTTTCCCAGGCTCTTGAACGCCGACAGCTCTTCATCCGTAATAATCCACCGGACATCCTCGTCGACCCACTTCTTGTACTCGCCCTTCAACTCCCCTTTCAGCGCTTTCTGCTGCTGAAACCGCTCCTTGTCGCTGAGCCGCCGCTTGGTCGGGTCCGGCTGCTCCGGTGTGGGAGCCACCTTGGTCACACCGCTGTCTGCCGGTGCGGCGGTCTGGCCGGCCGCCTGGGCTCGCGCCGTCGACACAGAACACACTGTCCAAAAAACAACGGAACAACCTGCAACCAGGGGAAAGAACTTCATGGAGTTTTTTTGCTCCTTCGGGGCAACCCCAATTGTAGTGGCCATAACCAAAGCCCGCAAGGCAATCCGCCATATGTGATTCCGATCAAGCGACCTGGCCTGCACTCTCAACATCGAACCACCACACCCATGGCAGAAACGCTCGATCAGCCCGCCAAAGCCGAGAACGACGCTCAGAACACCGGACCGGTCGTTGAGGTCCGCGACGTGTCCATCCGGTTCGACGCCAAACCCGTTCTCGACAACATCTCGTTCACCGTCGCTCCGGGCGAAACACGCGTCATCCTCGGCCCGGCCGGATGCGGCAAATCTGTTCTGCTCAAGCTCGTCAACGGCCTTTTGTGCCCCGATACCGGCACCATCCGTGTCTTCGGCCAGGACATCACCCACATGTCCGAGGTCGATCTGTACAAGCTACGCAGCCGCATCGGCATGGTCTTCCAGGAGTCCGCCCTGTTCGACTCCCTCACCGTCGAAGACAATGTCGCCTTTCGCCTGCATGAGGACGGTGTGCCCACTGAGGAGGCGCACACCCGTGCTCTCGAGGCCCTGAAGTTTTCGGCCCTCCAGAATGCCGAAGCAAAGTTCCCGTCCGAGCTTTCCGGAGGCATGCGTCGCCGCGCCTCCATCGCCCGCGCCATCGTCTCCAACCCCGACCTGATTCTTTATGACTCGCCGACCGGCGGCCTTGACCCCATCACGTCGACCACCATTGTGGAACTCGTGGCCAAGCAGCGCGACGTGTCCCACACCACCTCACTCCTGATCACCCACCGCCTGCAAGATGCCTTCACCCTCGCTACCCACCGCTTCAACCAGGAGTCCGGCCACATGGAGCCCATCCCGAGGGACGACCACAATGGCATCGATCCATCGACCCGCTTTCTCGTCCTGAACGATGGCCACATCGTCTTCGACGGCGAAACCGAGGATCTCGTCCACAGCGACGACCCTTGGTTGAAGGACTACCTCCACTAGACCTCCGGCGTAACACGTAACGGAAAGGCCCGCCATCCAGGCGAGCCTTTCTGTTCCTTCTGACGTGTCGACCGATCAACCGTGCTGCGGCACGGCCATCGATACGATCTCCAGACGCACCGGGGCTAACCCCGCCCGCAGCAGGCCGATCTTCTCCGCTGCCGCCGACGACAGGTCAATCACGCGCCCCGAGTTCAGGTTGCCTCTGTCATTGATCTTCACCACCACCGACCTATGATTGCGCAAATTCACCACGCGTACCAGCGTCCCGAACGGCAGCGTCCGATGGCACGCCGTCATCAGGTTCTTATCGAACACTTCGCCGCTGGCCGTCGTGCGTCCCTGCCAGACCTGGCCATACCAGGACGCCAACCCAGAAAACAGGCTCGCTCCCGCCTTGTTAAGCCGTCCGGTCACCGTTGCTTCGGTCGTCTCCAGAGCGCCACGTCGCGCCTCCGCCTGGGACGCCCGCCCGCCCGTCCCGTGCAGCTCGCGCGCATCGCACATCGTCAGCGCACCAACGCACATCATCGTCAGCGCGACAGCTCCGGAAAGTACTTTCAGTAGAGCTCGCATCCGTACCTGGCCTCTCGTTCCTGCAAAATCTCAACCAGCCTACACAGCTACAAACCTTCGGGCAAATTGTAAGTACATCATTCTGCTGCCCTTCTACTAACCATGGCATCATAGGACTGCCATGAATTTGACCGCAGAGCCGAGCCCGCAGACCATCCCTCATCAGCACCACATGCTCGTCGAAATCCACGAGCAGCCGGCTGCCATCGCCGCCACCCTCGAGCGCTACACCGCAGACGGCAAGCTCCGCACCGATCTTTGGCAGCCCATCCTGTCGACGGTCGGCGACTGCTCCCAACTGGTCATCGCCGCCAGCGGCACCAGCCGGCACGCCGGTCTGGTCGGCGAAATCCTGCTCGAAGAGCTCGCCGGCCTGGCCGTCGATGTGGAGTACGCCAGCGAGTACATCCTGCAGCATCCCGGCGCAAACCGAGGCGCCGCCGTCCTTGTCCTTTCGCAATCCGGCGAGACCGCCGACACGCTGGCAGCCCTGACCGAAGCCAAGCGCCGCGGCGCGGCCACCCTCGCCGTCACCAACGTCGCCGGCTCCTCCATGTCGCAGCTCGCCGACGCCCACCTCCTCACGGCTGCCGGTCCCGAGCGCGCCATCGCCGCGACCAAGAGCTTCACCACCCAGCTCACCATCCTGTACCTCCTCGCACTCGCCCTCGGCCAGCAGCGCGGCCACCTGTCGACGGCCGAGGTCGATCAACACCTGGCCGGCCTCCAGTCCCTTCCCGGCCTCCTCGATCGATCCCTCGCCCTGTGGCAGACCTCCGCCGAACTCGCCGCCGCACACCTCCACGAAGCCAGCTCGTTCCTCTTCCTCGGCCGCGGTCTGTCCTATCCCATCGCCCGCGAGGCCGCCCTCAAACTCAAAGAAGTCAGCTATATCCCTTCCGAGGCGTACCCCACCGGCGAACTGAAGCACGGCCCAAACGCCCTGCTCGGCGCCGGCTCTCCCGTCGTCGTTCTCGCCGCGGCGGACCCGAATCACCCCAATTCCCTCGCCCGCTACGCCAAAACGCTGCGCCTGCTCGAAGACATCCAGTCCCAGCATCCACACGTCCTCGCCGTCGGTCTTGAGCACGATCCGGAGCTTCCCTCGCTCGCGACCGACGTGCTCTCCATCCCTCGCGCGGGGGAATACCTCCTTCCCATTCTGGAGATCATCCCACTTCAGTTTTTCGCCTATTGGATGGCGCTTGGCCGAGGCCTCGATGTGGACCGCCCTCGCAATCTGGTCAAGTCCGTCAATGTCGAGTAGCCTCCCACCAGCCGAGCCGCTCGCGCTCCGCGAGTCTCCGCCGTCCCCGACTAGGTGATTCCATGAAGCTGTCCGCGCTCGCCCTCGCCCTTACCCTTACGCTCACCGCAGCCGCCCAGCAACCCAGCCCGAGCTCCTCCCCCTCGCCCGATCCCAAAGACGCTCGCTCCGCCGAGATCCTCGAACTTCGCTCCGAGCTCGCCCGTATCTCCGCGCGCCTCGACGCCCTCGAGCACACTGGCGAGCCGCTCTCCACGTCCGCACCGCCCTTAGCGAGCCCCGCACCGGAACAGAAACCCAAAGCCGCAGCAGCCCAAAGCGCGTCCGCGGACCCCAACTCGATCCCTGCGTCCCCCGTCCCTGCCCCAACCGCTGATTCGGCCGCCGCGACTACCATCTCTTCCGCGACCGCGGACCGACAAACCCTCGACTTCTTCCACGGCACGACCATCAACTTCGCTCTGGACGGCTACTACGAGTACAACTTCGACCAGCCGGTCGGCCGCGTCAACCTCCTCCGCGCCTACGACGTCTCCTCCAATTCCTTCTCCATCAATCAGGCCGACATCGTAATCGAACGTCTCCCCGTCGCCTCCGAAGGCCAGCGCTTCGGCGGCCGCATCGATCTCCAGTTCGGCCAGGCGACCGAGACCCTCGGAGGCAACTCCGCCAACGAGCAGCGCCCGCAGGTTTGGCGCAACCTCTACCAGGCCTACGGCTCCTATCTCGCTCCCGTCGGCTCCGGCCTGCGGCTCGACTTCGGCAAGTTCGCCAGCGCCCTCGGCTCCGGCGGCAACTACACCAAGGATCAGATGAACTATTCCCGCTCCTTCCTGTTCAATTACCTGCCCTACTACCACACCGGTCTGCGCTCCTCATACGACCTCTCCCCCAAAGCCAACATTACCTACTGGCTCGTGAACGGCGCCGAGCAGACCGAAGACTTCAACGGGTTCAAATCCCAGGGCTTCATCACCACACTCAAACCCGCAAAGAACCTCTCCTGGAACATCAACTACTACTTCGGCCAGGAGCAGCGCGACGTCGCGCCCACCCTCAACCCCGTCCTGCCCACCAGCCCCACCCAGCCCGGCTTACCCACCAGCAACATCTCTCCCGCCCCGAACGGCCGGGAACACATTTTCGACACCTACGCCGCCTGGTCCGCAACCTCCAAACTCACTCTCCAAGGCGAAGCCGACTTCATCGTCAACCGCACCTTCGCGCAATCCCCCGAGCAGCACACGGCCGCCGGCTCGGTGCACCTCAAATACCTCCTTCCTCGCAGCACCTACGTCGCCGGCCGCTTCGAGTACTTCGACGACCGCTCCGGCCTCTTCTCCAACACCTCGCAAGCGCTCAAGGAGGGAACGTTCACCTTCAACCGCCAGATGGCGCCCGGCTTCCTTCTCTTTCTCGAGTACCGCCGCGACTGGTCCAACCGGCCCTTCTTCTATACCGACACGGCCGGCTCCCTTACCGGTGCGCAACCCACCGCCACTGTCGGTCTGGTCTACTGGTGGGGCATGAAACAGGGCGCCTGGTAATTTGCTCCAAGACCACTCATCATTCAAGCCGTCCAACACCCACCACCACGCGAGAGCCCGCATGCGCCTACCCCTCCGCAACAGCGTCCTCTACTCCACGGCTGCCCACATTTTCTTAGTCGCCGCGCTCCTCCTCGCGGGCGCTCGCGCCTTCCACATGGCGCCCACGCGTCTCCCCGGCACAGACCACGGAACGCGTCTGCTCACGTATTACAGCCCAGGCGGATCCGCTGCTCCGCCTGCCAGCGCGCGCCTGCAAAAGCCCACGCCACACAACCCGCCCATCCCAACGCCCGCACACGCCGCGCTCACCGCACCCGCGCAGACCATCGCGGCCCCACAGGCCGACCAGGGCACCGGCACCTCCGGTGCGTCCAGCCTCGGCCAAGGCAACATCAACATCGCCCTCCAGAAATTCTTCCCGCCGCCGCACCCCGACCTGTCCACGTTATCGCCCGGTACCTCCGGCGACGTTGTCGTCGACGCCACCATCGACGCTCAGGGCAACATCACGCAGCTCACCCTGGTGCACGGCCTCACCGATCCCATCGACAATGCCGTGCTCGCCACCATCCGCAGCTGGACCTACAGCCCTGCGACCCGCGATGGAAACCCGATCCCCTCCGAGCAGGAGCTCCTCTTCCACTTCAGCCGAGGCTAGCGTCGCTCGGCCATGACGCCCGCCTCACCGCTTCCCCTTCTGCCACTCCTCGTAGGAAATCCGTGGCTCGTGCAAAAACGCATCCCGCGATCGCACATACGCGCCCTGCCCGTTCATTCGCCCAATCGCATGCATTTCGTCGGCGCGAATGTAAGGCCCTTTCGGGTCCACGAAGCGGTCCTCCACATACATCGCGACGACCTCTCCCAGAACGATCCTCGACCGACCAACCTCGATCGTCTGCAACCACCGGCATTCCATTGCCGCGTGTGCCTCCGCGATCCGCGGAACCGCCACGACCGACGACTCGGCCGTGTGCAGCCCTGCCATCTCGATCTCACTTACCTCGGGGGGAAATGGCGTCGAGCAGACGCTCATCGCATGCAGCAGGTCTTCCGTCACGACGTTCACCACGAACTCACCCGTGCGTCGAAGATTGCGTGCCGTATCTTTCGGATCCGGATCGTCATCCGGCCGATCCGCAACGCCGAATCCCACCACCGGCGGATCGATCGACAGGTAGTTGTACGCACTGTAAGGCGCTGCGTTCACTCCGCCATCCTCGTTCCGTGTCGTCACCCACGCGATCGGCCGAGGCGCAACCAGACCGATCAGCAGGTTGTATACGTTGTGCTTCGGCGTGGCGTCGATTCGAAAAACCATCCCAAACTCCTCCAGGCAGACCGCACGCTCTGCTCATTCGATGCCTGGCGTGACCAGCTGCAGCAAGCATGGCCGAAGAGGTTCTTGCGCTGTGTTGTTATGAAACAGTGGTGGACGCGGGTGGAATCGAACCACCAACCTGTCGATTAAGAGTCGAATGCTCTGCCAGTTGAGCTACGCGTCCGGCGGCCACGTTCTCGGAGACGAAACGTGGCAGGGCTCGGCAGCAACGCCTCACCCGATCAACTCTCCGAGGATAGCACATGTCCCAGGCTTGTTGGCCTGGCCTAAACGAAGTCCACAGACGATCGCTGCGGGATAATTCCGCGCTCGAAGCCGAGGTCCAGCAGATGCTGGATCGCTTTCCGTCCGTCGTCGCCATAGTCCAACGTCCGCTCGTTTACATACATGCCGACGAAGCGGTTGGCGGAACTGGTGTCGAGGTCGCGGGCGAACTGCATGGCATAGCTGAGCGCCTCATCGCGGTGGTCCAGCGCATGCTGAATGCTGTCGCGCAGCGCGTTTGTCGTGATCTCAAGTGCCTCACGACCGAGTGAGCGACGAATGGCATTGCCGCCCAGCGGCAACGGCATGCCAGTCTCTTCGCGCCACCACTGACCGAGGTCGACCAGCTTCACCAGACCATCGCGAGCGTAGGTCAGTTGCCCCTCATGAATGATCAGGCCCGCTTCGAACTCGCCCGCAAGCACAGCAGGAATGATCCTGTCGAATGGCACGACGGCGGTTTCTATCTCCGGGGCGAACAGCTTCAATGTCAGGTAAGCGGTCGTCAGCGAGCCGGGGATCGCGATGCGGATCTTGCGCAAATCTTCGATCGCCATCGCACGCGGGGCGACGATCATCGGCCCGTAACCTTCGCCCACGCTGCCGCCGCAGGGCATCAGCATGTAGTCCTTCTGCAGATACGGGTAGGCGTGGAATGAGATTGCGGTGACATCGTAGAAGGCCTCGTGAATGGCGCGCTGATTCAGCGTCTCGATGTCGGTGAGCGTGTGGTTGAAGCGGTATCCAGGGACGCGCACTTTGTTGGTGGCCAGGCCGTAAAACATGAACGCGTCATCGGAGTCGGGGCTGTGCGCGATACTGATGTCGCGCACTGGGGAAGTTACAGCAGGCATCGTTGTTCCTTTGAAATCGGTACGGCTTGGACGTCCGGCGAGACGAACACGATCACACGCGACGCACACGCTGCGACGCTGCGGATATAGCCGCGGCTGTCGCAACCTTGGCGGCGGAGCCAAGCAGAAATGGGAGGATGGCCAACGCCCAGGTTAAGGGGAGGCTGAAGCCATGCAGGTGCGCCAGCCAGAACGCACCGGAGGACAGCAAGAGAACAGTAGCCGCCGCAGCGCCGAGCACCGACGAGAGAAAGGCTCCGGTTGTTGGCTGCGTCGCACGACGAACCGCGCCGGCGAGGCCGGCCGCGAATGGATACGCCATCAGGTATCCGGCGGTAGGACCCAGCAGCTGTGCCACGCCGCCCAGACCGAACGGACTGAAAACCGGCAACCCAGCAGCACCTTCAACGAGGTAAAGCACAAGCGCGGCGAAGCCGAGAGCCGGACCGAGCAGCAGGCCGACAAGAAGAACGGCGAAGTCAGACAGGACGATCGGCACCGGCGTAAACGGCAGCGGCACCGACGCGTGCGCACACAACCCGACAAACGCTGAAGCGGCAACGACCAGGACGACCTTGCGCGCAAGCGGCGCGACGTGGGTACGAGACGCGCTGAATACCGCTGTGGTTTGAGCGGCCATCAGATTCATGCTGGGAAGTTCCTTTCGCCAGTCGCTAGTATAGCTTCCGCGCGGCACCCAAGTGCGTCGCTGCGGGTGTCGCTTGCTCCGAGCGGCCTTGGTACGGGTCGGACAGATCGCCGGCGTCCTGGCAAGAGTAAGCTCGATCCGCGCGCCCATCGAGCGCCGGGCGCGCGGGCTGCGGTGGCTTGCGCGCGCCGGAAAAGATGTCCATCACCGTTCCGCGGGCGCTGCCGCGAGATCGACGTCGTGAGACGAGGCCATTCCAGTCGGGCACCTTTTGGACGGTGAGATCATCTGGCCGCTGCCGCAGGTTCCGCTCGGAACGTTCGCGCATGCGGTCCGCGGCAGAGTTCCGGGAGCCGCCGGAGCGGTTTCGCCAGACCGCGAGCAGCAGCATCGCCGCGACGGATAGGGAGAGCATCGAGCTGACAAACACCGGCGACATGCGTGTCGATAAAGGTATCAGGCCATATGCGCGCCGCACGGCCGATGTGCGGAGAAGCGCGGTGTGGCCCGAATCGACAGGGTATCAAGTGGGTACCTGTGCGTGCGGAGCGTGCTTGCAGGTTGACCGTCTCCGCTGATCGCGGGTTTACTGGGAATGGCGATTCCGGGGCGAGATCTGTGGCGAAACAGAGCAAGACGAAGAAGCGGCTGACGCAACTGGCCGGCAGTTGGCGCAAGGCGGCGACGGTTGCTGTGGGCGGTCTAGCGGTTGCGGTGGGCTACCACGTTGTGCTGGGCAAGAACGGCGTGATCGCCTACCAGCACAAGCGCGAGGAGACGCGCAACCTGGACCAGCAGATGAGGGTGTTGGCGCAGGAAAACGACCAGATGCAAGGCCACGTCGACCGACTGGCGAACGACCCGAGCGCGATTGAGCATGAGGCGCGCGAGGAGCTGCACTACACGCGGCCGGGCGAGGTGATCTACACACTGCCGACAAAGGCTCCGGCGGCGAACGCGAGCTCGGCCGTGGTGATGGCGCACTGAGCCGAGAGACCGCGACGTGAGCATTCTGGACGAGGCGGCGCCGAAGGCGAACCGGCGCATTGCGTACGGTCCAGATGCGAGTCAGTTTGGGGATCTGTGGTTGCCGCGCGGAGCGGCTCCGGCGCGTGGTTGGCCGGTTGTCGCGTTCCTGCACGGGGGATGGTGGAGCTCCGGGTTTGACCTCCTGTATGGAGGATTTCTGTGCCGAGCGATGCGCGATGCGGGGGTTGCGGTCTGGTCCGTCGAGTATCGGCGAACCGGTGTGACGGGCGGCGGTTGGCCGACGACCTTTCAGGATGCTGCGGCTGGGTTTGACCATCTGGCGGTGTTGGCGGAAGGCTTGCACCTCGATCTCGGGCGGGTTGTGGCGGTTGGGCACTCGGCGGGTGGACATCTGGCGTTCTGGCTGGCTGGGCGGGCGCACGTTCCGGAGGGCTCGGTGCTGCACCTGCCGCAGCCGCGGGTGGCGCTGCGGGGTGTGATTGGGCTGGCGGGCGCGGTGGATCTTGGGTTGCTGCTGGAACTTTCGATTGGCGCGTTTGCGGGTGATCGGATGTGGGTGGAGCACCTGATGGGCGGATCGCCAGCGGCGGTGCCGGAGCGGTACGCGGCGGGTGATCCGGGGCGGCTCGTGCCGCTGGTGTGCGCGCAGGCGCTGGTGCAAGGGAGCGACGACGGGCAGATTCCGCCGGAGCTGCCGGAACGATGGGCGGCGAAGGTGCGACATGCGGGCGGGCACTGCTCGGTGACGGTGGTTTCGGGAGCGGATCACTTCGATGCCGTGGACCCGCGGAGCCGCGCTTGGCCGGTTGTCCGGTCGGTGATCTTGGCGATGCTGTGATGGCGGTGCGCACGGCTTCCCTTCCCTCCGGCCTCCCTCCCCACCCCCTCCCCCCTAATCCTTTTGGTTGGAAGACTTGCGGAATGTATGAGTTACGGTTGGTGCCCGGCTGCATGATGTTCATTCCAGAGATCTTGCTTGCAAAATATCTGGAATGAATGGTTTATGTGCGGATCGCGAATTTCAGCATGAACGGCTATGAGAGGCTCGGTGCCGCCGGCCGGGAGAGTACCCCTCCACACACAGCAGCACATGAATCGTAAAGTGAGCTTCTATTTCCATTATAGCGAGTCTCGGCAGGGAGTACGCCACGATGCACGAAGATTCAGGACTGGCCGAGGAAGACCGGGCGGATGTGGCGAAGCCAGAGGTTTTCGGTGACGTTGCGGCCGACGACCTCGCGGTTTGCGTCCAGGGCGTCGGTGTAGCGGGGGCCGAGTTTGGCGGCGACTTTGAAGCCGACGTGGAGGAGCTGGCGGAGGTCGGGGTTGTAGAGGGGGTCGGTGGGGTTGTGGCGGAGGGCGCGGACGAACTGCTCGCTGGACCAGGCTGCGACGTCGTAGGAGGTGGGGAGGTTGGCGCGTTGGATGTCGATGACGGTGCTGTAGGGGGCGCAGAGCTCGTCGATGTGAAGGAGGGCTTCGTCGTAGATGCGCTGCGTGAGGGCGAGGGCTTCGCCGCCTGACTCGGCGAGGCCGATGAGCTCTTCGAGCCAGGTGGTGCCGGCGGTTTTGAGGTGGACGCCAGCGTTCGCTTCGGTGATGGCGGCGTAGATGGCGGGGTAGATGGAGAACTTGTCGGAGCCGGAGTGGACGCTGAGTTTGAGGTTGGGGGGCAGGTCGTAGTGGGCGACGGCGAAGCTGATGGTGGCGAGGTCGTCGGTGAACTCGCGGGCGAACTGCCCGACATTGCCGACGTAATCGACGCCTTTATTGAAGCGGCCGGTGAACTTGGGGGCGATGGTTTGGATGGGGATCTGTTCGTCAGCGATGGCAGCGAGGATGATGAGCAGTTCGGGTGGGGTTTGGGGGGTGTCGGTTTCGTCCATGGAGATTTCGGGGATAAAGGTGTCGGTTCCCTTTTCGCGGGCGATGGCGCGATAGATTTCGCCCGCTAACTGGACGGCGGCGAGGAACTTTCGGGCGGTTTGCTCGATGAAGTCGCGGGTGATTTCGAGTGGTTCGGGGATGCCGGGGAGGGTGAGGGTGCCGAGGAGCTCGGGGTGGCGGTGGAGGAAGGCGGTGGTTTGGGAGGGGTCGGCGGGTTGGCCGATGCGGTCGGCGACGTCGATGGTGAAGAAGTCGCAGGGGGTGGTGTAGCGGGCGAAGGTGGTGAGGTTGATGTGGTCGGCGTCGAGGAAGTACGGTTTTTGCCAGCCGAGTTGGTGGACGGCGGCGTCGGCGGCGGCGCGGGTTTGGGTGGGATCGGAGCCGACGATGAGGTGTTCGCGGTTGGATTTGTTCCAGACGGGGGTGATGTCGGTGTTGGCTTGGGCGGCGAGTTGGAAGGCGCGGAGCTGAGCGGGGGCCTGGTGGGCGAAGCGGTCGCCTACGCCTAGGGAGAGTTTTGGGAGGGTGAGGGGCATGTGGGGCTCCGGGGTTGGTGGGTGAGACAAGCAAGGGCAACGGCAACAGCAACGGCAACTACAGGGGTCCTTCGCTTCGCTCAGGATGACGACGGTGGAACGAGCAACGGCAACGGCAAGGGCAAGAGCAACGGCAAGAGCAACGGCAAGAGCAACGGCAAGAGCAACGGCAAGAGCAACGGCAAGAGCAACG
>CAXTEU010000021.1:0-68229 GCA_964243475.1 uncultured Acidobacteriaceae bacterium
TTGCGAATGCGGACGAAGCCTCGTGGGAGCAGGTGGAGCAGGAAGCGGCGGAGGAACTCGTCTGCCGGCAGGCTCATGACGCGCTTCCGGTTGTTGTGCGCGGAGTCTCGCCAGCGGAAGCTGACCTGGCCTTCCGCGAAGGAGACCAGCCTGCTGTTGGCGATGCCGACGCGGTGAGTGTAGGCGCCGAGATAGCGCAGAGCGTGTTCGGGACCGCTGAAGGGCCGCTTGGAGTAGACGACCCAGTCATGACGGAACAGCCCTCTGAGCCAGGCAGCGAAGCGGCGTGGCTCAGAGGGCGATGCGAGATGGCCGTGGAACTCGAGCTTGCCCTGGTGGAACGCGGTCTTCAGGGCTGCGAGGAACTTGCCTCGTAAGACGCGTCCGAGCACCTTGACCGGCAGGAAGAAGGTACGACGTGAAGAGATCCAGCTGGAGTGATCCGGAACGAGGCCGCCAGCGGCGATGACGCAGGGAACATGCGGGTGATGCTGCAGACGCTGGTTCCAGGTATGTAGCACACTGAAGAAGCCGATCTCCGCGCCGAGGTGTCGCGGATCGCGAGCGACCTCGAGCAGCGTTGCGGCGCTTGCGCGGAACAGCAGGCCGTAAAGCAGCAGCTTGTTCTGAAGCGCAAGCGGGGCCAGTTCACGCGGCAGCGTGAACACGGCATGCACAGAGCGCGTTAGCAGCAGCTCGCGTTCGCGCTGCTCAAGCCAGCGGATGCGGGCGTTGCCCTGGCACTTCGGGCAGTGGCGATTCCGACACGAGTTATAGGAGATGGCGGTGTGTCCGCAGCCGGAGCACTGATCTCGATGGCCGCCGAGCGCAGCCGTACGGCAACGCGCGATGGCAGTCAGCACCTTCTCATGCTGTCCGTTGATCCATCTTCCGCTGCGGTCGATGAAGCCCGGTCCTGCATAGCGAACGATGTCGGCCATCTCCACGGAGGAGTGGCTCATGCGCTTCGTAAGGCTTCTCCGGACGTTCCAAGCTGCAGCATGTCGAGCGGGTTGGCGGTCGCGCTCAGGTGCTTCTTCGAGAGGTGGAGATAGATCGTGGTCTCTTCAAGATCACGATGCCCGAGTAGGACCTGGATCGTACGCAGGTCCGCTCCGGCTTCGAGCAGGTGCGTCGCCGCAGGGTATGCGGGTGAATCTGCTTGTGCTCAAGTCCAGCGCGAACAGCAGCTTGCCGGCAGGCTAACCAGAGCACCTTGGTTGTGATCGGCCGACTCGCGGTATGCCACCGGTTGCCGGGAAACAGCCACTCGTCCGGCTTGTGCCGAAGCCCGCGCCAGTACGTGCGCAGCGCTTCGAGCAGCGCCGGGCTCAGCATCACGTCCCGATCCTTGCGACCCTTGCCGCCGTGGATGTGAACCACCATCCGCCGACTGTCGTTGGCGGCCACCTTCAGGCGAGCTACTTCCGCCCTGCGTGAACCCGTCGCATACAGCGTCATGACCAGGATCCGCTGAAAGGGTGTCTCAGCCGCGTCAATCAGTTGCGCCACTTCCTGCTGGCTAAGGATCTCCGGCAGGCGGAGCACCTTCTTCGGGTAAGGCGTCTCGGCTACGCTCCAGCCTCGCTTCAGGACCTGGATGTAAAGGAAGCGCAGCGCCGCCAACCGTTGCGCAACGGTTGGCGGTGCCAGCTTCCAGGTCCGGAACATCGCCGCCTGATACTGCCGGATATGGTCCAGGCCAAGCCTGTCCGGCGAACAGCGGAAGTGCTGAGCGAAGTGTTCGACGGTGCGGATGTAAACGCGAATGGTCCCGGGAGCGTAGTTGCGCCGCTCCAACTCTTCCAGCACGATCTGACGCAGGTGGGTCACAGAGAACCTCCTTCTCTGCGATCATCGCCTCAACTGCTCCCCCAGCAAACGCGAAGGCGTCCGCCGCACAGCGGCTTCGTTCAAGTCGGCTTACCGTCACTAACTGGCGACTCTGTACGGTACGGGGATTTCTCTGACGGTGGGGTCGGGATGTACGTGCACCTTTGCCGGATCGGAGATCTACTGGGTCAGTGGGTGGCGGGGAGTCTTGGGTTTGTTGAGGAGGGATTTGGGGGCTTTGTTTTGTTTGTAGCCGGTGATGACTTCGACTAAGTAGGATTTGGTGCCTTCGAGCGTGTGGGTGGTGAAGCCGGCGATGTGGGGGGTGATGAAGGTGTGGGGGTGCTGGACCAGGGGGTCGGTGGGTTGGGGTGGTTCGTGGGTGAGGACGTCCAGGCCGGCGGCGGCGAGGTGGCCTGAGTTGAGGGCGGCGAGGAGGGCGTCTTCGTGGATGAGCGAGCCGCGGGCGATGTTGATGAGGGTGGCACCGGGCTTCATGGCGGCGAGGGCGGGGGCGTCGATCATGCCTTCGGTTTGCTTCGAGGCTCGGACGGCAAGGATGACGGCGTCGGCCTTGGCCAGGCCGGCGTGCAGGTCGGCGTCGACGGCGATGTCGGCGGGGGGATTGTTGGGGTGGGGGTCGACGGCGGAGAGGCGGACGCCGAAGGGGCGGAGGCGGTCGGCGATCTTGAGGCCGATGTCGCCGAGGCCGACGATGCAGACGTCGGTACCGATGAGGGCGGGGTTGAGCAGGGGGCGGGGTGTGGCGGGGTCGTGGATGGAGCGGAGGGCTTCGGTGGCGTGGCGGGTGGCGGCGAGCAGAAGGAAGATGGCGAATTCGGCGACGGAGTCGGCGTTGCCGGAAGGGTCGCCTGGGGCGAAGGAGACGTAGATGCCGGCGGCGGTCGCGGCGTCCATGTCGACGGTCTCGTAGCCGTCGGAGGCGGTCTGGATGAGGGCGAGCTTAGGGAGGGCGGCGATGGTTTCGGCGGAGACGGGGCCGAGGGCAATCAGGATTTCGGCTGCCTTGGCGGCTTCGGGGATGGGGGGTTTGGGGAGGATGGGGGTGAGGGTGTCGTCGGAGAGCTGGTTGCGGAGGTGGGTGAAGAGGTCGGCGGTGAAGGGGTTTTCGGGGGCGAGTACGGCGATGTGCATGGGTGGTTGGATGCGGTAGAGGTGGGAATGCGGGCGAGTTGTTCGAGTGACCACGGTGGTCCAAGGGTACGAAAACTGGCTTACGCGAGCGACCCACCACTCTGTTGCCAGAAGCGCTCTATGTAGAGGTGCGTGCATACAATTGGCTGAGCGGAAAGGTGGAGTTCGCCATGGTCGCCAGGATTGTGTGCACTGCGGTTTCGCTTGTTGCACGCCTGGCTTTGCCGTCCATGATGTGTGCGCAAAGTGCGAAGGCGCCCACGATGGAGGAGATTCTGCAGCGGCTGGACACGAATCTGAGTCATTACGACACGCATGTCCCGAGTCTCTTCTGTGATGAGCGTGTGCTTTCGCAGATAAGGCCTGGACCGCGGAATCGGAATCTGGTGACCGACTCCGTCTTTCGGCTGAAGCGCACTTTGAACTCCGACCAGACCACATCCCTTGAGGAGTCACGTGACATCAGGAATATCGGCGGTGAAACGGGAACTTCGCAGGATTTAGCTGGTCCGACGTTGCTTAGCGGAGTCTTTGCGGGTGGTCTCGCCGTTGTTTCCCTCAGTCAAACGGTGTGCATGCATTATGCGCTGGAGAAGGTCGATACGAAGCGCTTGGCCAAACCTTACCTTGTTCGTTTCGCGACGGACCTCACTGCCCAGAACTCTGCCCGCTGTCTTCTGCAGGAAGACAGCGTGGGCCGGGCCTCTATCGATCCGCAGACGATGCAGGTGATGCACCTAGAACTGACTACTCCCCACCACATCATTCGTCCTGGAGATAGCGACACCGCGCCGGTGGTGGGCAACCGGGTACTTACGGTTGACTATGCACCTGTCCTGCTGGGCGGCGAGACCTTCTGGCTGCCGGCCTCGATCATGATGCGGGTGACTTACGGCGCCGGAAGCTTCCACGAGACCGAATGGTTATTTCATGCTAGGTACAGCAATTACCACAAGCTGCAAGTGACGTCGCGGATGGTTCCAACGCTGCCCTGAGTGTTCGCGAAGTCTGCTCTCGCTGAAGCGGTTGCCCGCACAGGATCTACGAGTGAACTCTTTACGTAAGGTGGTGCCGGCTGTTGTCGGGGTGCGGTGGAGCGTTCGGCGGTCGGTTGGTGCGACGAGTGGGCTGGCGGTTTGGGGTGGGTGGGTGTATGCTCTGTGGCATCGACGCGGCTCGGATTGGGCCTGGAGCGTCCGGCGGTAGGTGCGTCTTCAGCGAGGGCTTTGAGGACATGTCGCTCGGGGGGTCTCGGTCTGGCGAGAAGCCAGGAGGGCCGCCTGGAAAGGATCGAAGAGCGCGCGGAGGAGTTCGCGCGTGGCAGGTGCTGCGAGGTGCTGGGCGACGGATTTTTCAGCTGCCGGGCCGTGCGGCGGTTGGTGTGGTTCAGGATGGGGTGACGACGATGTTTCCAGGGGACTGCCGACTTTGCGGCGGTCCTTTGCTGTCTGTGCGGGAAGTTCTGGTGTGTGAAGGGTGTGCGGAGCGGGCGGGGCGACGGCAGGAAGGACTGCTGTGCGCGGTGTGTGGCGAGGGGCTGGGGATCGAGGGGGAAAGGGCTTGGCGGCAGTTTGGCGTGGCGGGCGAGGCGGCGCGGTGCACGATGTGCCGGCGGGCGCGGCCGGGGTTTATGCGGGCGGTGGCGTGGGGGCTGTACGACGACGAGTTGCGGGAAATGTTGCAGGGGTTCAAGTACGAGCAGGGGATGGAAGGGGTTGGCGGTGTGCTGGGGCGGCTGCTGGCCGAAGCGATGCTGCTGGTAGAGCCGGAGGCGGCGCGCGAGGTAATGGTCGTGGCGGTGCCGCTGGCGCGGGGGCGACGTCGGGAGCGTGGGTTCAACCAGGTGGATCGGCTGCTGGACGCGGCGCTGCCGAAGGTGCGACGCCGGGCGCCGGAGTGGCGGCTGGTGCGGGTGACGGACGTGCTGACGCGGGAGCGGGAGACGGAGTCGCAGTGGGGGCTGACGCCACGCCAGAGGCGGACGAATGTGCGGGGGGCGTTCGCGGTGCGGGATGCGGAGCGGGTGCGGGGGCGCGAGGTGATGGTGGTGGATGACATTTACACGACGGGGGCGACGGCGAGGGAGTGTGCGCGGGTGCTGCTGGAAGCGGGTGCGGCGAAGGTGTGGGTGGCGACGGTGAGCCGGGCGCAGGAGGAGCAGGCGGCGGCTTGGGGGGGCGCTCGCGAGGAGGAGGGCGTGGCAATGTGGGGGTCGGGGTAAGTGTTGGATCTGCGCGGGATCGCGGGGAGCCGGGAAGGGGCAAGGCAGAAGCAGGTCCCCTCCGGGGATGACAACAAGAAGGGCAGGGGCAAAGGTGAAGGCGAAGGTAACGGGCAAGGACAGGGCAACGGCGAAGGCAGCGTAACGCGAGTTCCGGAAGTTTGAGTTGGAGGAGGAGTGGCGATGCAGTCTGGGAGTCAGGCGGGGAAGTCGCGGAAGCAGCGGTTGACGGGGAATCGGCATGCCGGGTACGGGACGGCGCACGGCGGGCGGCATGCGGGCTCCGGCGGGGCGTCTCCGGCGGGGATGACCGAGGCGGAGGTGCGGGCGGGGGTATTTCGGCAGCCGGCGATGCAGACGCCGGTGCTGGTGCTGAATGCGAGCTATGAGCCGATCAATATTTGTGGGGCTCGGCGGGCCCTGGTGCTGGTGCTGAAGGGCGTGGCGCGGACGGAAGAGCAGCAGGGGGCGACGCTGCATGCGCAACGGATGTCGGTGGCGATGCCGAGCGTCATCCGGCTACTGGAGTACCGGCGGATTCCGCACCAGACGCGGGCGCTGAGCCGAAAGAACATTCTGCTGCGGGACCGGAATACCTGCCAGTATTGCCAGGTGGTGCTGCCGAGCGGAGATCTGACGCTGGACCATGTGCAGCCGCGGTCGCGGGGAGGCTTGTCGACGTGGGAGAACCTGGTGGCGTGCTGCCACAGCTGCAATCGGCGGAAGGGCAATCAACTGCTGCAGGAGCTGACGGACATGACGCTGCTGCGGGAGCCGCGGCCGTTCAGTCTGCATACCAGCCGGCACATCATGCGGATGATTGGGAGCGCGGATGCGGCGTGGCGAAAGTACTTGTACTTTGAGGCGGAGTCGGCGGCGTAGAGCGAGATTGGCTGACGCTACGGTCGCCGGTCAGCGGGCCGGGTTCTCTTAGCGTGCAGCTGCTGCGGTCTGCGTCTGGCCGCTGTGCGCGACTTTGCGATGCTTTTCGAGAGCGAGTTCGGCTTTCTGGATTTTCTCTTCGCGCTGATGAGCTCGGTTGCGGATGCCGGCTTCGGAGAGCCCGGCTGCGGACGCATCCGGCTGCTGAGACGCTCGGACATACAGTTCAAGCTCCACACAAAGGCGGCAGGGGGTGAGTTCGGGTTCCATCACCCAAGGATACGCCACCTAGAATGCTTCCGGGTGCGAGTCCGGGTCAACGGCGGCATGTCCCGAGTAGACGGAGTGGTCCGAAGGTTGGCGATGCGTCGGCCTTCAGGCGCCCTTTTTGTCGTGGTGGCCTTTGTCGTGATGGTGGCCGGCAAGGGCGGCGCGGATCTTTTCGACCTTGGTGCCGTGGACACGGATGGCTTCGTGGAGGGCCTCGCCGGTGACGCCGAACTCCTTGGACCAGTAATGGATGTCGGAGCTGACTTTGGGGTTGATGTCATCGGGGTGGCTGGGGCCGTGTTCTACGTTATCTGCCATGGGGGGAACGTTCCTCTTTCCGCTTTCTCTTGGGGTGGATGTCGGGGTGAGGCCGTAGGATGGCTGGCAGCCATGTGTGAGGTTCCGGTGCAATGCGAGTGATGCGAACATTGGGTGCGGTTGTCTTGGTGTTGCTGGTGCTGGTGGGTGTGGGGGCGTATCTGTTTGTGGTCTATCCGTTGCGGGTGAAGCATCCGGCGGAGCGTGTGGGGCGGGGGATGGTGGCGGTGGAGCATGCGACGGTCTACCTGTCGCCGGACGCTGCTCCGCTCAAGGATGCGACGGTGGTAGCGCAGAACGGGCGGATTGCGGCGGTGGGTACGGGGGTGGCGGTTCCGGCGGGAGCGACGGTGCTGCCGTGCAACGGCTGCGTGGTCACGGCGGGATTTTGGAACACGCATGTGCACCTGACGCAGCCGAAGTGGCTGAACAGCGAATGGAAAGGCGCGGCGGTGCTGAACCGGCAGATCGTGGACATGTTTACCAGCCGAGGATTTACGACGGTGGTGGATGTGGGGTCGGACCTGCGGGTGACGGTGCCGTTGCGGCGGCGGATCGAGGCGGGGGAGTTGCTGGGACCGAAGATCTATACGGCGGGCGGGGCGTTGTATCCCTCGGGAGGGATTCCGTTTTACCTGAAGGACACCTTGCCGAAGTATCTGCTGTCGCTGCTGGCGCAGCCGTCGACGCCGGCGGAGGCGGAGCGGGATGTGCGGCGCAATGTTGCGGATGGGGCAGATGTGCTGAAGCTGTTTACGGGGTCGCTGGACACGCCGCACACGGTGCTGCCGATGCCGCAGGCGATCGCGGAGGCAGCGGTCCGGGTGGCGCATGGGAACGGGCAGCTGGCGTTTGCACATCCGTCGGACCTGGATGGGACGATGATCGCGATGCGCAGTGGCGTGGATGTGCTGGCGCATGCGCCGAGCGAGCCGGCGGGGGTGGATGAGGCGGTGCTGGGCGAGATGGTGCGGCGAGGGATGTGGATGACGCCGACGCTGAAGATGTTTGGGACGACGGTGACGACGGATCCGGCATTTCTCGATCCGATCTTTGCCGAGGTGCGGATGTTTCACCAACTGGGTGAGCGGCTGATGTTTGGGACCGATGTGGGCTATATGACGGACTACACGACGGAGGATGAATTTCGGTACCTGGCGGCTTCGGGGCTGACTGCGGTGGATATGCTGCGGATGCTGACGTCGGCGCCGGCGGAGCGGTTCAAGGTGGCGGGAGAGAAGGGGACGGTGGAGGTGGGGAAGGTGGCGGATCTGGTGGTGCTGGACGGGGATCCGGCTGCGGATGTCCAGGCATTTTCGCGGGTGCGGGCGACGGTGCGGGGTGGGGTCGTGGTGTTTCGAGCGGACTAGGCGTGGCGCGTGGAGTGTTGCCCCAGGGTGGTAATGCTCCCGATCATCCCTGGAGTTTTCATGCGTCTTCGTAGTTTTGTGTCTGCTGATGCTCTTCTGTCGACGGGTTGGTGGGGCACGCCGGTTTGGTCGCAGGTGATGGTGGTTCCGCCAACGCCGGTGGTTGGGTCGTCGAACCCGGTTTCGCCGGAGCCGAAGATGGCGCGGCCGACGACGACGCCGTGCGACGTGACGTTGTTTTCGGAGTTGCGGTTTGCGGATTACTCGCCGAAGCCGCTGCAGGTTGCGCCTCCCAAGTGCGCTGGGCCGTGGTCGAAAGTGGATGCTGACGGTGGCTCACCTCAGCGGCTGGGCCGCGTTGCGGAGTAGACACTTTACGGCACGGCTGCAGCCGTGCGCCTAACGAGGGAGTGCGAGCGAGTACCCTAGCGGGATGCGGACAGGTTTGGTTTTGAGTTTGGGTGGGGTGGCGCTCGTCTGGGCGGCGGTGTGTGTGGGTGGGTTTGGGCAGGAGAAGACGGGGGAG
This sequence comes from uncultured Acidobacteriaceae bacterium, assembly GCA_964243475.1. GTDB lineage: Bacteria > Acidobacteriota > Terriglobia > Terriglobales > Acidobacteriaceae > Edaphobacter. The sequence goes on from CAXTEU010000021.1 coordinate 8,576, forward strand.
AGGCACTGGCCGACGAATGAAGATTTGCGGCATTTGCGGGCGATGGGGGACCCGCGGTTGTCGCCGGATGGGACGCGGGTGTTGCTGCGGGTGACGGAGAGTACGGCGGATGGAGCGGCGGGGCACCTGTGGCTGGTGGATGTGGCGGGGGATGGGGCGCCGCGGCAGCTAACGTTTTCTCCGGAGGGGGAGAAGCGGGGCGAGCGGGGTGGGGTGTGGATGCCGGATGGGCGGGGAGTGCTGTTTCTGGCGAAGCGTGGGGAGCGGACGGGGCTGTTTCGGCTGCCGATGGATGGGGGTGAGGCGGTGCGGTTTGCGATGAAGGTGCCGGTGGTGGTGGATGAATCGAAGCGGGTGGGGGCGATCCCGCCGGTGGAGTCCCCCACCCATGATGGTGAGATTGTCATGAATGGGGCACCCGGGCGTGGGGAATCCCAGGTCTCAGAGGCGAGACCTGGGGCACCCGGATTGGTGGATGTGAAGGAGAAGGCGACGCCGGACGCGAGGCCGGGCAAGGCGGAGGAGGCGGAGCTGAATGTGGGTGGGTTTGCGGTGTCGCCGGAGGGCAAGTGGGTGGCGGTGGTGGCGGGCGACCCGGAGACGGCGGGCGAGAAGAAGCAGAAGGAGGCGAAGGCGGACGCGACGCCGGTGGACCAGGACGCGCATGGGGAGCGGCTATACCTGCTGGAGGTGGCGACGGGAAAAGTGACGCGGGTGGAGGCGGTTCCGGCGGATGTGCGGGGGGTGAGCTGGAGCCGGGACGGGGCGCGGATGGCGGTGCAGGTGGAGGGAATGAACGGTGTGGGGGATCTGGCACCGGCTGGGTCGGCTTGGATGGTGGCGGTAACGGATGTGGGGCATGCGATGAAGCTCGAAGGAATGCCGGCGACGGTGCGCGGGGTGACGTGGGCGGCGGATGGGGCGTCGTTGCTGGTGGAGGCGCAGGCGAGGGAGGACGCGCCGCCGGGGGTTGCGGATGTGTACCGGTACACGCTGGCGACGAAGGAGCTGCGGGACCTGACAGCGGGGTATGGCGGGTCGGTGGAGGGAGGGGTGGTGACGCTGAAGGATGGGGCGACGGTGGTGGAAGCGCAGGAGGGGTTCGGGACGGGGCCGGCGGTGATGCGGGGTGGGGCGATGCCGGCGATGGTGCGGTTGCCGCTGCGGTCGGTTTCAGGAGCGGAGACGAACGCGGCGGAGACGGGATGGGTGATGGAGGGCAGTGGAGGCGGGCATGCGTCGGAGCTGCTGTATGCGAAGACGATGGGAGGGGAGACGACGGTGCTGCGGACGCCGGCGATGGGGTGGGAGGGACTGAAGCGGGGTGTGGGGAAGGAGGTTCGGTGGCGGAACGAGGGGTTGGAGATTGAGGGATTGCTGTATCTGCCGGAGGGAGCGGGTGCGGCTGGAAAGAAGGTTCCGCTGGTGGTGGATGTGCATGGTGGGCCGACGGGCGCGTATGCGGATCGGCATGAACCGCTGTATGACCTGATACTGGGGAAAGGGTGGGCGGTGTTGTTGATGAATCCGCGGGGAAGTACGGGACGTGGGGTGAAGTTTGCGGCGGCGAACCGGAACGATCTGGGTGGGGCGGACTTCCGGGATCTGATGGCGGGGGTGGATTTCGTGGTGAAGACGGAGCCGGTGGATGCGGCGAAGATGGGGCTGATGGGGTACAGCTATGGCGGCGAAATGGCTGGTTTTGTGGAGGGCAGGACGGACCGGTTCCGGGGGATTGTGAGCGGGGCTCCGGTGACGGACCAGTTCTCCGAGTACGGGACGGAACGGGGGAGCTGGTATGACCGGTGGTTCTACGGCGGCGTGCCGTGGGAGCAGGCGGAGTCGGCGGCGCGCCAATCTCCGCTGGCGGGGATGCGGAAGGCGAAGACGCCGATGCTGATTTTGCAGGGGGAGAGCGACGGGACGGATCCGCTGGGGCAGTCGCAGGAGATGTATCGGCTGCTGCGGCAGAAGGGGGTGCCGGTGGAGCTGGTGACGTACCCGCGAGAGGACCATGGGCCGCTGGTTCGGGGGATGTACGGGGCTCCGTCGGCGGAGCCGTGGCACGGGTTCGATGCGCGGCAGCGAGTGGTGGGGTTCTTCCGGAAGGCGTTTGGGGAGGATGCGAAGTAGGGACATCCTCCGGGGGCGGGGCGTCAGGGGACGGACCGGTCCGCGGTCGGAGGGATACGGCTGCAGCGAGCAGCGGGAACGAGTGACTTGCGACTGCTGAACAGCGTGAAACGAATCAGTGGGGCTGCTGCTGCTCTGGTTTGACGGCCGAGGGTGGGGCGGGATCGGGGAGGGTGTCCGGGTTTGCGGTGGCGGGTGGATCGGGGGCGGTGTTGCCCGGGGTTTTATCAGGCGTGGATTTGTTGTCGGTGATGTCGTCGCCATTGAAGATGATGCGGGACTTTGCGCGGAACTGGCGGTAGTCGGTGTAGCGGACGGTGGAGCGCATGTGCACGGTCTGGGCGAGGTATCCGTCGCCGCCGGAGAAGTGGAGGATGCCCTCGGATTTGGTGTAGGTGGGGAACCAGTATTTGCTGTCGATCTGCTCGTAGTAGGTGGTGAAGGGCGGGGAGAGGTCTTCGTGGCCGCGGCGGAGGTCGTCGGGAACGTTTTTGCCGTTGACGAGGACGATCTCGAAGTCCTGCTGGTCGACCCAGGCTTTGCCCTGGAAGTAGCGGTGGTTCTTTTCGATGACCTTGGGCTTGACGGCGAGGACGTAGGTGTCGATCGAATCGACGCGCTGGCGGCCGAGGTAGGTGATGTCGTATTTGGGCAGGTCGGCAGAGGTGAGGATGAAGGGCAGGCGGTGCTCGATGTCCAGGAGGTCGGCGGGGGACATCATGACGTCTTTGAGGGTATTTTGCGGGGCAAAGACGACGTGCTCGGAGGGGCGGTTCTGGTTGTCGTAGGAGACGTCGGCGACCTCCTGATACTCGCCGTTGGCTTTATTGGTGTCCTGATCGACGGTGTCGACTTTGACGGTGCGGCGATAGGTGTAATTGTCGCGAGCTTTGGCGAAGGCGGATTCCTGCCGGCCCATGCGCTCGATGATGCCGTCGACGGTGATGCCGGTGGGCTGCGATGGGTCGAGCTGGCTGAAGCCGGAAGTGGAGCTTTGGGCAGCCTGGGGGGCGGGCTCGGATGCGGTGTCCGGATTTGGGACACGGCTGTGGGCGAGGGCCGGGGCTGCCGATAAGGAGAGAAGGAGGGCGGCGGTGGTGAGGACGTTGGCCGGGGCAATGCGGGGAGGATTCATGTCGGGATGAGACTCCGGAGGTGCAAGTGGCGTGGGCGTCGTGGGGCGGACGACGCCTGAATGGGTTAGACGAGCAAAGGGGGGAGATGGTCGCCGGCGGTGGGTGCGGCGGCGTCGGGAATGAAAGAATGAGGGATCGGATGATTTGAGAAGGGGGACGGGCCTTGCGACGACCTTTGCTGGCGCTGGCCGTGGCGGCGTTTGGGATCGGGACCTCGGAGTTCATCATCATGGGGCTGCTGCCGGACCTGGCGCGGAGCTTCGGGGTGAGTATTCCGAAAGCCGGCATGCTGGTGTCCGGGTATGCGTTGAGCGTGACGGTGGGGTCGCCTGCCGTGGCGCTGCTGCTGGCGCGGGTGGACCGGCGGAAGGCGCTGCTGCTGCTGCTGGGACTGTTCTGCCTGGGAAATGTGCTGTGCGCGGTGGCGCCGAGTTTTTGGTTGCTGATGTCGGCGCGGGTGGTGACGGCGTTGTGCCACGGAGCGTTTTTTGGGATTGGCAGCGTTGTGGCTTCGCGGGTGGTGGCTCCGGAGCGAAGGTCGCAGGCGATCGCGATCATGTTCAGCGGGCTGACGCTGGCCAATGTGCTGGGCGTGCCCGCGGGGACGGCGTTGGGGCAGGCCTTCGGGTGGCGGATGGCGTTTGTGGCGCTGGTGCCGATCGGTCTAGTGGCCGGGGCGGGGCTGCTGTGGATGGTGCCGTCCCAGGTGCCGGAGGGAATGGATCTGCGGCAGGAGCTGCGGGCGGTGCTGCGGCCGGAGGTGCAGGTGGTGCTGGCGCTGAGCACGCTGAGTTCGGTGGCGATGTTTTGTGTGCTGACGTACATTGCGCCGATTCTGGAGGTGGTGACGAGGATTTCGGAGCATGGGGTTACGTTGGTGCTGGTGCTGTTTGGGGTGGCGATCACGGTGGGGAATCTGCTGGGCGGGCGGCTGAGCGACTGGCGGCAGATGCCGACGATTGTCGGCGGATTTGCGCTGCTGGTGGTGATTTTTGGGTTAATGCCGTTTGCGGAGATGTACCGTGTGCCGGCGGTGGCGATGGTGTTTGTGTGGGGGGTGGTGCACTTTGGGGCGGGGGCGCCGCTGCAGTCGCGCGTGGTGGACCAGGCGAGGGGCGCGCCGAACCTGGCGGCGACGCTGAACCAGGGGGCATTCAACCTGGGCAATGCGCTGGGGGCGAGCCTGGGTGGGCTGGTGCTGACGGCCGGGTGGGGGTACCGGCGGCTGGGATTTGCGAGCGCGGCAGTGGCGTTGGTGGGGGTGGGCGTGGCGTGCGTCGCCGCAGGGATGGAGCAGCGCCGGCGATGGCGTTTGGACCGGGAGCTTGCGGAGCCAGTGTTCTGACGGATTTCCTGATTTGGGAAACGAATGGCGGGTTCCTACGAGATTCACGAAGTGGCATCTTTCGCTGCCGCGGGATTTCTGCCAAGATAGGTGGGCGCGGCCTCGAAGACCGGCGGCGCGCCAACCACCATGCTGAATCCCCTAGTTCTTGTGTACGGTCATGACCAGCGTTTGCTGGAGACGCGGTCGTGGGTGCTGGAACAGGCGGGGTACCGGACAGCGCAGGCGATGACTCTGGCCGAGGCTGAGGCGCTGGCCAAGATTCACGTGGTGGAGGTTGCGGTGCTGTGCCATTCGCTGTCGGCGGAAGAAAGCCAGGGGGCTCTGGTGTCTCTGCGTCGGCTACGTCCGGAGTTGCAGCGTCTGGTGCTGACGGTGAACGCGACCGCGGTGTCGGACGGGGGTCAGGAGGCGGTTTTGAGCGCGTACGAAGGCCCGCGACGTCTTCTGGACGAGGTCGCCGGGCTGGTACAGCGGCGAGACGCACGACAGTAACCCCGACCTGTACGTTCCGAGCTGCATCCTACTAGGTCACCCAAGAAGCGGCTTTACGGGCTGTGGGTAGGATGGTATGACCGAGAGACACGACACGGAGCGCAAGGTCGAAGCGGACGGCTCGATCGACCTGGTACAGCAGACGGAGCAGCGTGCTCTGGCCGGCGAGTTGGCGCTGGAAATGCTGCACGAAATCCGTAATCCGCTGGAAACGCTCGGGTACCTGATCTACCTTGCGGCAGAAGAGGCTGGCAGTGACGAGAAGGTGCGGAAGTACATGGGAGTTGCCGAGCAGGAGATGGCCAGGATGCGGGGCATCGCGCGCAAGACGCTCGGGGTGGCGCAGGTGTCGATGGCGGCGGCTCCTGTGGACCTGGTGGAGTTGGCCGAGACGGCATTGCAGGTGCATCGTCGAACGATCGAGGGGAAGCGGATTGCTCTGAGGTGCGAGCTGCCGAGGGACGTCGTCATTGTGGACGCGCAGCATGGCCCCCTGTTGCAGGTGCTTTCGAATTTGATTGTGAACGCGCTGGAGGCGATGCCGGAGGCCGGTGCGTTGTCGGTGCGGGTGCGGAAGCGTGGGGACGAGGTCGACCTGATCGTGGCGGATAACGGGCATGGGATTGAGGAACAGCATCTGGCCCGGATCGGCGAGCGGTACTTTACGACCAAGGGCAAGGCAGGCAACGGTTTGGGTCTGGCGATTTCGAAGAAGATCGTAGCGGAACATCGGGGGCGGATGCGGGTGCGTAGCAGCGTGCGGCCCGGGCGGACGGGAACAGTGTTCAAGGTCTCGTTGCCGGCTGTTGCTGGTGGACGGGCTCCCGGGGCAAACGGAACCTAGGGCCGATATGGCTGCGGGACATTGCGGATGCAACTACGGGTGGTAGGTGTCTGGCGGGAGTTCAGGAGCCGAGTTGGCCGCAGGCGCGGCGGCTCCGGGAGCAGGTGCGGGCGGAGTGCGTGATGCGTTTTGGGCGATGTAGGCTGCGGCGTTGAATTTTTTGCCGGTGCTGGCGCCGGACATATAGCGGATCTTGCCGAAGACGGGGCGGTTGAACCAGGGGCGGTCGAATTTGCCGTAGATGGCCCAGGCGATGCCGGCGTAGCCGGAGGGGTCGCGGCCGTCGATGAAGTACCTGTCATTGAGGAAGATGAGGGTTTGCATAGCGGTGGCGTTATCGGGCGACCACTCGAGAACTTTCTTGGCCCAGTACATGCGCATGAAGTTGTGCATCCAGCCCTGGGTGACCATTTGCCGCTGGGCGGCATTCCAAAGGTCGTCATAGGTTTCGGCGCGCTCGAGCTGGTCGCGGGTGTATAGGGGGTCGCGAGTGTCGGCGGCGTGGGCGGCGATGGTTTCGCGGGCCCAGGGTTCGGCGATCTCGGGGTCGTCGTAGTGGGGATTGTAGCGGACCATATTGATGCAGAGCTCGCGCCAGGTGACGAGCTCGTCGAGGAAGGAGTCGGCGGATTCGCGAAGGTGGGGGTCGCGCTCGACGGCAGCCTCGATGGCAAGGGTGATGGTGATGGGGGAAATGTGACCGTAGTGGAGGTAGGGAGAAAGGAGGGAGGTGCCGTCGATGTCGGGATGGTTGCGGTTATGGGCGTAGCTGGGGAGGAGGTTGGCGATGAAGTGTTCCAAGCGGGCCGCCGCGGCGTGAGGACCTCCGGTGAGTGCGGGGGCGCGAGGGACGGAGCGATCAAGGTCGGGCCAGTTGCCGGTCATGTCGAGCGCGGGGTCGTCGGCGAAGAAATTTTCCGGGCGCTGCCAGGTGTGTTCAGCGCGGGGGTTTTCGTAGGCGACGAGGTACTCGGGGACGAGCTTCCAGAGCGGACCGCGCATGGTGTAGGCGGCGAACTGGGCTTTGGGGAAGCGCTTGGAAGGGACGATGACGTCGGCGTCGACGGTCCAGAAAGGGACGTCGAGGTTTGCGGCGACGTGCTGCCGCCAGCTTTCGGGGACGCGCATGGGGTTTTCGTCGCCGAGGACGAGGGCGGCCTCCGCGTCGTGGAAGAGGGTGAGGTGGTCTTCGCGGGGGGCGTTGCGGAGGATGAAGGTGCAGTTGCGGGCGACGCAGTCCGCGGCAATGTCGCGGAGGCCCTCGTTGAGGAAGATGTAATGGCGCAGGTTGGCGTGGGGGAAGTTGGAGATGCCGGCGAAGTAGACGACGACGGGCAAGCCGAGAGCGTTGGCGGCGAGGATGGCGGTGTCGAGGGCAGCGTTGTCGCGGGCGCGCTGAGCACGCTGCATCCAGTAGACGACGGATTTGCCGGTGGGGGAGGGGGCGCCATCACGGCGGACAGTGACACGGTCGTCGGCGGCGAGGAGGCGGAGGGCTTCGGGGAGGTCGGGGGAGAGCTGGGCGGCGGCGGCTTGCTGGCGGGCGGCGCGGTCGGGGGCGGAGGGTTTGGTGCCGCGGGATTTCTTTGGGGTGTGGAGGGCGACGGAGGCGGCGTGGATGGCGGCTTCGCGGGCGGGGTGGTGGGAGAGGGATTTGGGGTCGGGCTCGCTGAGGGCTTTGGAGGCGGGGCCGGTGCCGACTTCGCCGGGAGGGGTGGCGACGCTTTCGGTTTCGGAGGGTTTGCGGGAACGGGTCTTCGGCATGTCGACAGTGAGATGAGGGTGTGGGGGTGGGCGGGCGGGCGGCACTCGATAGGGTGAAGCTGGACGGGCGGTGGGTTGGATTTTATCGAGACTGGCTCTCGCGATGCGCTGCGGGGCATGGATGGAAGCAGGTCCCCTTCGGGATGACAAGCCAGAAGTGCAAGTGCAACAGCAACAGCAGGTGCAACAGCAAATGCAACAGCAACAGCAAAATGCGGGGGTCCTTCGCTTCGCTCAGGATGACGACGGTGGAACGAGCAACGGCAAATACAACAGCAGGTGCTTTTGGGATGACAAACAGGAGGGCAATCGCGGCAGGGAGTCGGCGGCGCCAAGGCTGCGAGACGAGGAAATGGGGCTAGAAGCGGAAGGAGGTGCGGAGCAGGAGGAGGCGGTTGGCGGCGGTGATGTTGGAGAAGCCGTTCTGGAGCGTGATGGAGTGGCCGAAGAAGGGCGAGGTCAGCACACCTATGGGCGGGGCGGCGTTGACGTGGTTGACGACGTTCTGGGCTTCGATAGAGAAGTCGAGTTCGAAGGGATGGTCGGGTTTGGGCGCGGGTCCGGCCTTGGCGGCGGGCGTACCGGCGGCGGGGGGCACAGCGGCGGAGGGGGCGGGGAGCGGACCGAATTTCACGCTCTTAGAAGCGGAAAGGAAGAGGTTCGCGTAGGCCGGGCCGCGGCCGTAGTTGATGGGGATAATGCGCTGGGTGGGCAGGGGGCTGGTGTCGAAGGCGCCGTAACGGGTGCGGACGACGGAGGGACGGGTGAGGTCGGTGGCAAAGGCGGGGCGGTCGTTGTAGATGGAGTCGCCGTTGTTGTCGGAGCCGGTGGTGATGTTGAAGATGGGTGCGCTGGTGGCAATCAGGAAGGGTTCGAGGGAGATGCCGCGGGGGAGGTTGAGGGTGCCGCCGGTGAAGAGGCGACTGGTAATGCTGTATTGGCTGCGGCCGTAGTCCTGGCGAATGTTGTAGGAGTTGGAGGCGAAGGCGGAGGCTCCGCCGGGGCCGCCGCCGGCGTCGGCATTGAAGTGTGAATTGACGTAGATGCCCCAGAGGCTGAACCACTTGGACGGGTGGAGGTTGTAGTTGGTGTAGAAGAGGTTGCCGAGGCCGACGCCGCCCGAGGAGAACTGGTAGAGGTTTTGGGTGCCGCCCATGGGGCGGATGCCGCTGGTGGGGTCGGCGGGATTGTAGGTGCCGGGAAGCGGGGCGTTGATGTTGAGCGACAGGAACTGGTGGACGCTGCGGATGTTGAGGTAGTTTGCTGTGATGTTGCCGATTTTGCCGAGGGAGCGCTCGGCGGTGAGGCCGGAGGAGATGTCGTACTCGACGCGGAGATGTGGGTCGATGCGGTAGATGGTGGGTGCGGTGCCGGTGAGACTGACGACTGGTGGGATGGCGGGGAAGGTGTCGGGATCGGTGATGAAGTAGGACTGCTGGGTGGTGCCGTTCTGGCGAACGGCGGTGAGGATGTTGCCGGCGTCGAAGCGCGTGTAAAAGATGCCGGAGCCGCCGCGGAGGGTGAACCAGGTGGCGCGCTTGTCACGTTTTCCGACGGCCCAGGCGAAGCCGAGGTGGGGGGAGGGGTTGCTGTGGTCGGGGATGGCGGACTGGGATTCGAAGCGGAAGCCGTAGTTGAGGGTGAGGTTCTTGGTGGCCTTCCACTCGTCTTCGGCGTAGAGGCCGATGTCGCCGGTGAGGACGACGGCGCTGGGCAGGCCGGCGGTGAGGGAGAACTGGGTGGCGCCGCCGCCGGAGGCGCGAATCTGGGCCGGGGTGAGGCCGGCAGCGAGGCCCTGCTGTGTGAGCTGGTAGGTGGTGATGTCGGGGAAGGTGTACTGGCCGTTGTAGTTGCCGGTAGAAAGATTGCTGTCGCGGAGGAGGCGGTAGCGGGCGCCGATGCGGAGAAAGTGCTTGCCGTGATCGAGCGAGAGATAGTCCTGAAATTCGTAACGATCCTGGTTGTCGCGCGCGAACTGCGACGGGGAGCCGCCGCCCGAGAAGGATCCCTGCACGATGACGGTGGGGGCGGCGCTGACGGCGGCCTGGTCGAGGCGGGTGCGGGTGTACTGGAAGCGGGTCTCGTTGATGAGGTGGGGGTTGACGATCTCGGTGTTGCCGAGCTGCAGTGTTTGCGTGGTGGTCTGGTTGTTCGTGCCTTCGCTGGGCAGGACAAGGAGGCCGACGCCGGAGTTGCTGAGCGTGACCTGGTTGTACTCGTAGCGGGCGGTGAAGGTGTTGTTGGTGGTGAGTTGGCGGTCGAGGCGGAACGACTGAGTGTTGTTGGTCTGCGGGTTGGGAATGGCTGCTGAGTAGGCCGTCTGGGCGTTGTTGGCGTCGAGGAGGATGGCGTTGACGACGGCGTTGTTTTGCTGGTCGGTGTAGGTGCTGCCGAGGAAGAAGGAGGTTTTCTTGCCGATGGGGCCGCTGAGATTGCCGTCGAAATAGAGCTGGTGGTACGGGGGCTGGGCGCCGGTGAAGGGGTTTCGGGAGTTGAAGGAGCTCGAGTTGCCCTGGACCTGCAGAAAGCCGTGGAACTTGTCGGAACCGGGCTTGGTGAAGATCTCGATGCGGCCGAAGCCGAGGCTATCGTACTGGGCCGAGTAGGGGTTCTGGTTGATGCGAACCTGACGAATGGAGCTCTTGGGCGGGAAGCGGCCGCCGCTGAAGCCGTCGACGTAAATCTGCGGGGGATGCTGGCCGTCGCCGCCGGCGATGGCGAGCAGTTGCTGCTGGAGGGTGGCGTCGTCGTTGGACAGCGTGTTGAGCTGATCCTGGTTGAAGATCAGCGCGCTCTGGTTATCGGCGGCGCCCGTGGATTGGCCGTTGGCGTCGACGGTGACGACTTCCTGTTCGGACGCGATGCGGAGCGTGATGACGAGAGGGCGGAGCGGCTTTCCGATAGCGATGGGGACGTCGATGCGGGTGTAAGGCTCGAACCCGGGAGAGAGGATGTCAAAGCGGTAGGTGCCGGGGGGAAGGTCGACGGAGAAGTGGCCGGTGCTGTCGGTGGTGAAGTCGTGCTGGAGGGTTTCGCTTTCGACGTGCACCGCGGCGCCGGCAATGCGGGCTCCGGAGGGATCGCTGACCAAGCCGGAGATAGCGGCCGGGATGACATGCACCTGGGACTTCCCAGGCGCGGGGGGGCTTTGAGGTAGGGTTGGGCGAGGCAGGAGCAGGGCCGAGACAAAGATGAGGAGCCGAGGTCCGAGCATGGGTGAGGCAGAGGATCTCCCGTTTGCAACTGGACTGCGAGAACTCCGGGATGTTACTCAGGTCCGGACGAAGGGTACATCGGTAAGGTGATGCGTGAGAGTGTACAGGGTCAACCCCATTGTTGTCCTGCCGAAGGCTGATAAGGATGGTGACGTCGGCCGGCGTATTTGCGGGCGAGCAGGTTTGACGGGGTTATTGCTTGTAGATGCGTGCCTCCCACGGCCTGAGAAAGAGCGTGTTGGCGTGGTTGCCTTCGGTGGCGGGTGAGGTATTGACGTGCTGGTTGGCAAGGGTGAGGGCGCCGGCCACCACGCCATTTGGGATGGTGTAGGTGATGGGGGTGGAGGAGACGTTGAGGACGACGAGATACTGCCCGGCGGGGCGGCCGGCGGCTTGCTCGGGCGTGAGGGTGCGGGTGTAGGCGAAGATCTGCAGGTTGGTGGGGTCGAGATCCTGGAAGTCACCGTAGATGAGGGCGGGGGTCTTGGCGTGCAGGGCGATAAGCTCGCGGGTAAAGTTGAGGACGGAGTTCCCGTCGGCGGTCTCGGCCTGTGCGTTGAGGGTGGTGTAGTTGGGGTTGACGGCGAGCCAGGGTTTGGCGGCGGCGGTGGTAAAGCCGGCGTGGGGGGCGTCGGTCCACTGCATGGGGGTGCGGGAGTTGTCGCGGGAGGATTGGCGGAGCTCGGCGAGGTAGGCGTCGGGGGAGATGGTTTTGCGGGTTTGGACCTCGTCCTTCCAGGCGTTGATGGCTTCGATGTCGTTGAATTCGTCGATCGACTTGAAGGGGTAGTTGGTCATGCCGAGCTCGTCGCCCTGGAAGAGGTAGGGGGTGCCTTTGAGGGTGAGGATCATGGCTTCGAAGAGCTTGGCGGAGGCGACGCGGAACTCAGGCGAGTCGTTGCCGAAGGTGGAGACGATGCGCGGGTTGTCGTGGTTGGAGAGGAAGACGGTGTCCCAGTCGTGCTTGCCCATGACCTTGTCGTGGCTGGTGTAGATGGCCTTGAGGTCGGTGAGTTTGAGGGGGAGGACCTTGCGGCCTTCGCGGTTGACGCGGACGGCGTCGAAGTTGAAGACCTCATTGAGCTCGTGGCGGCGATCGTCGACGAGTTCGGGCTCCTGGGCGAGGGTGATGCCGGCGGCCTCGCCGACGGACATGTCGTCGTACTTTGACAGGACTTCACGGTTCATCTGCTGGATGTAGACGTCGCGGTTGGGACCGGCGGCGAAGACGGCGAACTCGTTCCGGAGCTGCTCGGGGGTGAGGTCGGGGAGTCCGGGCTGCTTGGAGATGATGGGGATGACGTCCATGCGGAAGCCGTCGACGCCCTTGTCGAGCCAGAAGCGCATGAGGGAGAAGACTTCCTCCCGGACCTTGGGATTATCCCAGTTGAGGTCGGGCTGTTTTATGGCGAAGATGTGGAGGTAGTACTCCCTGGTTTTGGGGTCGAACTGCCAGGCGGAGCCGGAAAAGGCGGAGCGGTAGTTATTCGGTGGTGCTCCTTGCCGGGCCGCAGCGCTACCGGTGGGGGAAGCGGAGTCGGGTTTGCCGGGGCGCCAGAAGTAGTAATCGCGGTAGGGATTGTCTTTGCTCTTGCGGGATTCGATGAACCACTTGTGCTCGTCGGAGGTGTGGTTGGCGACGAGGTCGATGATGAGGCGCATGTGGTGCTGCTTGATGCCGGCGAGCATGCTGTCGAAGTCGGCCATGGTGCCGAAGTCTTTCATGACGGCGCGGTAGTCGCTGATGTCGTAGCCGTTGTCGGCATTGGGGGAGGCGAAGTGGGGGGAGAGCCAGATAACGTTGACCCCGAGGTTTTGCAGGTAGTCGAGGTGTTCCGTGATTCCCTTAAGATCGCCGATGCCGTCGCCGTTGGAGTCCTGGAAGGAGCGCGGGTAGATCTGGTAGACGACGGCCTCTTTCCACCATTTGGGCTCGTAGCCGTTGATGAGGGCGGGCGCGGACTGTTGCGCGAGGGTGGCGACCGGGGACGCGAGCAGGCAGGCGAGGAGGAGGGCGCGGGTGAGCATCACGAGGAGAGTGTAGCGGGTGGGGTGCGCGGGCGTCCTGGAGTTTCGGGTGGCTTAGAAGAGAAGCAGGTTCCCTTCGGGAATGACAACTAGAAAGGCAAGGGCAAGAACAAAGGCATGGCAGGGATCGCAGGTACGGCACCGGTGCTGCCTCAGACCTTGAGGAAGATGCGCCTGCGATAGAGGCCGTAGACGGGGATCCAGCAGACGACCACGAACAGGATGCAGAAGGCGAGCGAGGCGACCGAGGCGTTGGGGATCACGGCGTGGATGTGCTCGTAGGTCCAGCGGAGGATGTTGGAGTGGGCGCCGACGCGGATGCTGCCGAGTGCGCCGGCGAGCAGCTCCGAGATGACGTAGGCGGCGATGGAGTTGGTGCCGAAGACGAAGAAGGGGAAAAGGGCGCGGAAGGTGCGATGGCGATCGATGTCGGCTTCGCCGGAGTGGTGGCGGTCGACGAGGAACATGGTGAGGGCGAGGAGGAGGAGGGAGAGGCCGCCGGCGAGAAGGACGTAGGAGGAGGTCCAGAGTTTTTTGTTGATGGGGAACCAGGGATTCCAGGCAAGGCCGAAGAGCGCGCAGGAAACGCCGGCGAGAGCGATGCCGCGGATCTTCTGCGCGAGGGTGCGGGAGGTGCGGATCCACAGGCCGGTGAGGACGCCGAGGAGGATGGTGCCGATGGCGGGGATCGTGCTGAGCAGGCCTTCGGGGTCGCGGACGCGCTCGTAAAGGTGGTTGGCGGAGAAGATGGCCCGGTCGATGTAGGCGGCGAGATTGCCGTCGCGGTCGTTGATGGGAATGGTGTGGGTGGGGATGCCGTAGCCGGGGACGTCCACGAAGCGCATGAGGGCCCAGTAGCCGGCGAGGCAGGCGAGGAACACGGCGACTTTGGAGCGCCAGCCGCGGTCGATGAGGAGGAGGATGCTGGCGACGAGGTAGCAGATGGCGATGCGGTGGAGAACGCCGTAGTACCGCATGGTCGAGAAGTTGAAGAAGGGGAAGCTGTTGACGAGGAGGCCGAGCAGATAGAGGATGACGGCGCGGCGGAGGGCGTTGAGGAAGATGGAGGCTTTGGAGACGCCCCGGGCGAGGCGGGACTCGGTGGCGAAGACGAGCGAGACGCCGACGAGGAAGAGAAAGGTGGGAAAGACGAGGTCGGTGGGGGTGAAGCCGTTCCAAAAGGCGTGGCGGAGAGGCCAGAACGCGTGCTCTTCATCGCCGTTGTTGTTGACGAGGATCATGAAGGCGAGGTCGATGCCGCGCAGGAGGTCGACGGAGAGGAGACGCGACGACTTGCCGACAACGGCACTGGCGGGGTTGGTTGCGGTAAATGAGGTAGAAATGGTCGGTCTCCCTGCGGGGTATGGTGTGAACGTTGTAGCAGAGTGGGGCTAGCCTTTACAGCAGCTTTCGGTTTGGTTGGCGGCGGTGGTCGGAGGCACGTCGTTGGCAGGATTTCCGTTGAAGAAGCCGGACGGCTTGAGCAGGAAGCCGATGTAGGCGGTGGGCATGACGGGGTAGTCTTCGAGGCGTGGAATGTGGGTGTGGCCGAAGGTGTACCAGAAGACCACGTCGGTGTTTTCGATGGGGCGGTCGGCTTCGACCCATTTGAGCAGGCCGTCGCTGCAGCCGCTTTGGTTGGGGTAGTCGCCGGCGGCATAGCGCTCGTGTTCGTCGAAGGGAGTGACCCAGACGTGGTGCTCGACGAAGCCGGCACGCTTGCGCCACCAGGCTGAGGGGGCGCCGTAGGGGACGGCGTTGTCGCCGCCGAAGAAGCGGTAGCCGGTAGGCTGGCCGACGATGTTTTTCTGGGCGGGGTTGACGATCTTCCAGGTGCGGCCGGTGGAGATGTCGAGGTTGGCGCAGGCTTCTTTTTCGGTGCGGAGCGGCGTGGCGACGGCGCGGAAGGCGTTGTGGAAGGTGTTGGTGTCGTCGAGTGCGTCGGCGACCACGTCGAGGCGCTGTACGGTGTTGGGGCCGCCATCGATATTCATGTCGAGGCGCATGTTGAAGAAGTGCTGGTGATTTGGGGCGAACAGGGTGTCGTTGAGCATGGCGCCGTGGGCGGGAGATTCGCCGATCTGGGTCGCGCCAAGCGAGAGGATGCCGGTGAGCTTGATTTCGAACTGGATGTTGCCGTCCTGGTAGAGGTACCAGAAGAACCCGTACTCATAATTTTCTACGGTGGAGACGGACGAGATGACGAGGCGGCGGCAGCGGCGGACTTCCGGTGCGTCGGGCATGCGGCGGTCAGTGTGTTTCCAAAGGATGCCGAAGTCTTCTTCGTGGATGCAGATGGCGTTCGGAATGGTGAGGAGGTCTCCGCGCGAGGTGACGAGATGGCCGTCGAGATACTGAATGTAACCAACACAGTCACATCCTAAGCGGAGCGAGTTGGCGCAAGTGCCGATGCCGTACTCGCCGACGTCGAAGGCATTTTTGCGGACCTGCGTGGGGCGTGGGTCGCCGTACGGGACGACCATTTCGGTGAGCGATGCGCGAAAGAGGATGGGGCGGTCGCGGTCGCCATCCTGGTATCGGAGGTCGTGGAGGGTGAGGCCTTCGCGGGCATCGAAGCCAACGATGAGCTTCCACTTTTGCCAGGCGATCGCGTTGCCGTCCATGGTGAAGGACGGGCCTTCGGGCTGGGTGATGACGAGCGGCTTGATGTCGGTGCGGACGTTGGCGACGCGGTCGGCCGTGTAGTCGGCCGGGGCTGTGGGCATGGGCCACGTGCCGTGTTCTTCGACGCGTATCACTTTCATCCGATTCAGGTCGACGACGGGGCGGATGCCTTCGATGGGGTGAGCGTAGCCGTTTTCGCCCGGCTCGGTACGGAGAAAACAGAGCGGGCGGGCGAGGCGGAGGGAGCGGTCTTCTTCCGAGCCGTAGTTGCCGGCGCTCCAGATGTCGACCATGACGAGTTCCGGATCGACGTCGCCGAAATGACGTTTGAGCGCGGCCTGGAACTGTTCAGAGTGGATGACGGCCTGTTCGCACTCGACCTGCTCGTCGATAGAGAGGGTGGGCTGCGCGCCGGCGGGAGCGAGCTGGGCGGAGAGGACGGAGGCGGCGGTGAGGTCGAGGATGACACGCGAGGCCTGGTTGGCGGCGTTGTCAAAGAGCACGGCGATGGCCTCCCGCGGCGGCGTCGGGTTGGCGGGCCAGTTCCGGATGGCTAGCTTCGGCGGCTCCTTGAGCATGATGCTGATGAAGCGGGTGGTGGGGGTAAAGGTGTTCCCTGCCTTGATCAGGTGGACGGCAGATCGTACTTCGTCGGCGGTGAGCGGTTCCAGAGGGTGTGTGGGCATGAGGGCTCTTTTCTGTGGGTGAGGCTCTGGCGCGCGAGGTACAGGATTCGCAGGTACGCTGATTGGCAAACGTTTGCGTCACTATACATCGCCCCCCGCGAGATTGCATGGGAATGTCGCCGGGGGAGCTAGAGTTCGGCTCCGCGACGGATGTCGGCGGATTCGGCGTCGTGGGCGGCCATGCCTTTCTGCTGGAGGTCGTCATGGAATTGGCGAAGCAGGGTGGAGGCGCGGGCGAACTCTGCGCGGGCTTCGGGTTCGCGGTGGAGTTGTCGGAGAACTTGTGCGCGAAGGAAATGCACGCTGCCGCTCTGGGGGCTGAGCTCGGCGGCGCGATCGAGCAGGGGAAGGGCTTCGGACGGGCGGCCGCTTTGCCGGAGCAGGGTGGCGAGGCCGAGATAGGCGGAGCTGAGAGCGGGGGAGCGTGTGATGGCGGCGCGGAAGGCGGCTTCGGCGGCGATGGGGTCGTTCAACTGGACCGAGATGCGGCCTAGTTCGTCGAAAGCGTAGGGGAGGTCGGGTTCGAGGCGGGTTTCCGCTTCGAGTGCGGCTCGGGCCTCGGTGGGCTGGTGCTGCCCATCGAGGGCTTCGGCGAGAAAGAAATGGGCCATGGGCAGTGTGGGCTGCGACGCGATGGCCTGCTGCAGCTCTGTGACGGCGGCGGCGAAGTCCCCCTTGCCGAGCGCGGCCTTGCCGGCAAACAGGTGGAACTCCGGACTGCCGTGGCCAACGGCGGCCATCTGCTGGAAGGCGCGCGTTTCGAGCTCGGGTTGTTGGGCGTGGGCGGCGGCGATGCCGAGGACGTAGAGGTAGGTGAGGTTCGTTGATTGCGCGGGCCACAGCGGATCGAGCGCGGATGCGGCGCACGTGTAATCGGAGAGGAAGAAACAGGAGAGGCCGAGCAGGAAGCGGGGCTGGGGGTTGGCGGGGGACTGGTCGAGGGCGAGACGAAACTCGGATGCGGCGGTGGTGTAATTGCCGGTGTGAAAGTGAGCGAGGCCAAGGTCGAGGTGGATGCCGGCCATGTTGGGGTCGAGGCGCTGTGCGTGCTGGAGGGCGGCGAGGGCGTCAGGCCAGCGTCTTTCGCGCATCAGGGTGACGCCGAGGTTGGTGAAGGCGGCGGCGGAGTGCGGATCGAGGCGCGTCACGGCGCGAAAATCGGCTTCGGCAGAGGCGAGCGAGCCAGCCTGGAGGGCGCCGGCTCCGCGTTGGAAGAGAGTCGCTGGGTCTGACGACGTTTCTTGCGCGAGGCTGCCGGAAGCCGTCAGAAAAACGGCTCCGAATAACGTAACAAAACAAGTTACATAAACGAAAGGCATTGCTGGATGAGGTGTTTGGTGTCGTTGACGGGGTCGACGTCGGAGTCGGATTCCATCGAGTAGTAGCCGCGGAAGTTGGCTTGTTTGGCGATGGTGAGGAGCTGCTGGAGGGAGACGGTGCGGCGTACCTTGTTGATGACTTCGGCGTCTTTGACGTGGGCGATGCCAGCGCAGAAGCGGAACATGCTGCGAACGGCTTCGGCGTTGAAGGCTTCGTCGCCGCTCATAAGGGAGTTGGCGAAGTCCGGGAGGGCGCGGAGCCAGGGGGAATCGGCCTGCTGAAGGAGGGCGACGATGCGGGCGGCGGTGCCAAAGACCGGGTCGTCGTTTTCGAAGCACAGAGTGACTTTGCGGGCGGAGGCGTACTGGAGGAGCGGCTGCAGGGCGGCGACGGGGCCGGCAAGGTCCTGAGGGCCGGTGCCGTGGGGAACGGCGCCGATGCGGATGCTGGGGGATTGAAGGATCGCGGCGATATCGATCCAGCGGGCGAGGATGCGGAAAGATTCCGCGCGACGAACTGGGTCGGGGCTGGTGAGGTCGACGTCCTCGTCGACGGGGATGTTGACGGTGCGGATGCTCACGGCGTCGAAGGCGGACTTGAGCTTGCGGATGTCGGCGAGGTCGGTGGACGGGAAGTGGGAGTGGAGGGGCTCGATGCCGAAGACGTCGAATTCGGTGCGGATGTGCTGCGCAAAGCCGGCGAGATCGACGTTGGGGATCTTGTTGGACGTGTCGGTGTTGTGGGGCGCGCGGATCATGGCGCGAAACGGGTAGGTGGCGACGGCGAGGCGCTGGTGGGGGCCGGTGGGGAAGTTGCGTAAGGGGCCGGACGGCTGCTGCGCGAAGGCGAGGTGCGCGGAGGTGAGCGCGGCGAGTTGAAGGAGGGAGCGGCGCGTCACGGTCATGCGGGGCGGGTCTCGGGTTTTGCTTCGGTGGTGGAAAAGCGGCCCTGTTTGAACTGCGCGACGATGTATTCGGAGGTGCGCAGGGCGCAGGCGAGGAGAGTGAGCGTGGTGGTTTTGTCGGTGCAATTTAGAAGAACGCTGGCGTCGGTGACGAAGAGATTGGGGACGTCGTGCGCCTGGCCGAAGCGGTTGGTGACGAAGTGACGCGGGTCGTTGCCCATGCGGCAGGTGCCGGTTTCGTGGAGGGAGTAGCCGGGGGATTCCGGCTCGCCGTGGCCCCCGTACTCGCCGCCCGCGGCTTCGAGAATGGCGCGTGCGGTCTGCTTGGAGTGCTCCCACATCTTGAGCGTGTTGGGGTCCCACTGAAAGTGAAGGCGCGCCTGGGGGATGCCGAAGATGTCTTTCTTTTCCGGGTCGATATCGACGAAGTTGTTCTCGGAGGGCAGCGTGGGCGCCTGGACGGTCAGGTTGACCGGGGTGGGGTAGCGACGTTTGAGTTCGGCTTTGTACGAAGCACCAAATCCCTCGATGTCGTCGAAGTAGCCGGGGAAATCGTCGCAGCCGCCGCCGGGGTAGAAAGAGTAGCCGCGGAGGAAGCTTTCCCCGTGCGGGTTGGCGAGGTTTTGCCAGCGGGGCAGCCAGGCGACCGTGGCGGCGGTGACATTGTCGGGGAAGCTTGGGCGACCGAGCAGCTGCGGCAGAAAGCCGTGCGCGGAGGTGCCGTAGAGGTGGTCGCAGAGATTGCGGCCGAGCTGCCCGGAGGAGTTGGCGATGCCGGTGGGCCATTGACGCGAGCGCGAGTTCAAGAGGATGTGCGCGGTGGATACCGTGGACGCGGCGACTACGACTGCCCTGGCGTAGACCTCGACCTCCTGTTTGCTGTGGCGGTCGACGTAGGCGACGCCGCGCGCCTGGCCTGCGTCGTCGACGAGGACTTCGCGTGCAATGGCGTTCGTGCGCAGGGTGAGCTTGCCGGTGGCGTGCGCGTCGGGAAGCAGGAAGTAGGGGCTCGAGAAAAAGGCGCCGACGTCGCAGCCGTTCGTGCAGTTGCCGCAGTAATGGCACGGCGGATGGTTGCCGACCGGCTCGGTCAACTGGGCGATGCGGTCGGGCAGGTAGGGGATGTCGTGCTTCTTGGCTCCGGATGCGAGGAGATAGTCGATGTAGCGAAAGTTGATGGGCCGAAGGTAGTCGCCGTCGGGGTTGGAGGGGCGGTTTTGGCGCGTGCTGGCGACGCCGATGCGCTTTTCGACGCGGGAATAGAAGGGCGCGATTTCGTCGTACGTGACGGGCCAGTCGACGTCGGCGCCATCGCGGGAGGCGGCGCGAAAGTCGATGTCGCCCATGCGCGCGGCGGACCTGCCCCAAAAGTTTGTCTTACCGCCGACGGCGTAGCAGCGCGGCCAGGTCCACTTTGTTCCGGACGCGGTGGAGTAGGCGATGTCGTGCTCCCACACATCCCCGGGGACGTACTCGCTATCCATGTAGCCGATGCCCTGAGCGCGGCGCTGTGGGGAGCCAAAGCCGCGGAACGGGAGGTCGTACGGCATCTTGTGATCGCGGAAATCTTTCGCTGGGTCGAGCTCGCGCGAGGCGTTCAGAGCGCAGACGCGTAGTCCGGCGTTGCAGAGCGTTGCGATGGCCATGCCGCCGCCCGCGCCGGTGCCGATGACGATTACGTCATAGATTTCGTTTGCGCTCATGCGTGCACCCCGAGTTGTGCGAGCGAGCCGTCGTTCGGGACGGAGGGAGACTCGGCGTAGAAACGCAGGCCGGGATAATCCAGGGCCTCGAGACCGAGCCGCGTGGTGTAGAAGCCCATGACGGTGTAGCGGCGCATGATGGAAAAGAAATCCTGGCCGGGTTTTTCGTCGGGACGAAAATTGCGCTTGAAGGCGAGGCGTTCGAGGAGGGTGGTCTGCTGCGCCGGAGCGAGCGTGAGGAAGGTTTGCGACGACGCGGCGGTGTCCATCCAGACGAGACCCTGGCGGAAGACGGGCTGCAGCGTGGCGTCGTGCGCGACCATGAAGTCGATGAACTCGGCGACGCCGGCGTCGGTGGCCCCAGCTTCCGCGGGCGTGACGGCGACGTGTGCTTTCCCGGCGGTGTGCGGAGCGGGGGTGCGGGGCAGGATCAACTCCGCCAGAGTGACGATGGTGGCGTACTCGACCGAAGTGAAAAACTGCGGAACGTAGTGCGCGGCGTGGTGTGCCGGAGCGGCGGCGGAGGATTGATGGTGCGTGGGCTGCTGAGACGCGGGCTCGGCGAAGGCAAAGGACCAGCGCACAAAGCCGGGAGCGCTGCTGGCGAGAGAGGCGCATGCGAATGCCTGAAGCAACTGTCTTCTGCTGGGCGCCTGTCCGGCCATGGTGCAGGTTCCTCCTTTCCGCAAACGTTTGCCTCGGTTGTAGCGCGCCGGGCGTGGGGTGTCAAGATACGGGTTCTGGTGGGTGTGCGAGGAGCATGCTTGCGGCCGCTCCGGCGAGGGTGGCGCGGGCACCGTGAGCGGCACAGACGATGGTCGCAGACGCGGCCAGCGTCCCGGCATGTGCGGCGAAGGAAGCGCGTGTGGGTTCGAGCATCGGATTGCCGAGCATGGACAGGCCACCGGCAATCGCGATGCGATCGGGAAAGAAGATCTGCGCCAACGAAGCCAGCGCGATGCCGAGGTGATGGCCGGCGCGCGCGACCGTGGCGAGGGCCGCACGGTCTCCGGCCGCGGTGGCGTCCACCAGATTGCGGAAGCTGTTGCGGCGACCGACGCACTCCGTGTGCTGCCGCGCTAGAGCGACTGTGGAGACGACGCTTTCGGCGCAGCCGCGGCCTCCGCACGAGCAGGGCGGACCGTCCGGGACGACGACGATGTGCCCTGCGTCGCCGAGGCCGCCCCAGGCACAACGCACCAGCTTGCCAGCGGCCATCAGGCCGACCCCGATGCCGGTTCCAGCGGTGAGACACAGGAAGCGCCGGCTGCCGTGACCCGCACCAAAGAAGAACTCCCCGGCGCAGGCGGCGTTGGCGTCGTTCTCCAGGTGGACCGGTACGTCGAATTGCTGCGTGAGTGCCGCGCGGACGTTGACGCCCTCCAGCCACGGCAAGTTGGGGTTGTATGCGAGGGTGCCGGTGCCGTCGAGAAATCCGGCAACGGCGCCGGCGATGGCAGACGGTGGATCGCCATGTTCCTTCGCGACCCCGCGCAAAGCATTCGTGAGGCGCGCGAGGAAGAGCTCGCGTGGGGGCTGCGTGGGCAGCGTTGTCCAGTGGCGGAGCTCACCCGCTTCCGAGACTAGCGCCAGCTTTGTCGACGTGCCGCCGACATCGAAGGCGAGCGTCCAGCGTGCGGCGGATGGCATCAGCGGAGGCTCGCCTCAAACAAGGGAAAGCCGGCCTCTTTGTCGGTGATTTCGGAGGCGAAACGAAAGTCTCCAGGGCGGATGTTGTGCCACAGCGCGGTCTGGTAAGCGGCTGCCTGCAGCGGAACGACCTCGAAGATCGGCGAGAGTGCAGGCGGGATCTCCGCCGGCCAGGGAAGAAGACTGGCCAGGGCGTGCGCGGAATTGGTCGGCGTGGGGCCGAGCCAGCAGACGCGTCCACCCATGGCGCGAAGGTCCTGCGCAAGCTGATGATCGAGCGAACGTGTCGGAGTGGGTGTGCCGAGCACAACCGCGCGAAACTCCGGCGAGACTACCTCAACGGGACCGTGGCGGAACTGACCGGAGGACATGGGGATCGCCGGTGCTTTGGCGGTCTCGTGCAGCAGCAGCGCACCCTCGCTGAGGGTGGCGAGCGCGCTGCCCCGGCCAAGCAGATACAAGGGACCAGCGCCGAGGAAAAACGGCTGCCAGCCGACGCTGTGATCGAGGCTTCCGGTGATGTGCTGCGCAAGTGCGGGGAGGGCGGCGAGGGCCTGATCGGCCAGGCAGGGCACGGGATTCGGTGTGGCCTGTTCGACGACGAGCAAGAGTGCGAGCAGCGTGCCGGTGTAGGTTTGCACGGCGATCAGCTGATCCGCCTGCGAGTGAACGTCAAGCGTGTGGTCGGCGCCGTGTGTGAGCGGCGAGTCGAGGACGTTGGTGACCGCGAGATACGGCACGCCGGCGGTGCGGAGTTTGCGGGCGAGTTCCAGTGTTTCGACCGAACTGCCGGAGCGTGAGATAAGCAGAGCGACGTCGCCGGTGCGCCAGGAGCCTTCGCCGAAGTGCAGCAGCTCTGAAGCTTCGGCGAACAGCACGCGATGGCCCTGGGCCTCAAGCCTCTGCGCCGCCGGCAAGGCCGCAAAGAAGGACGCGCCCATGCCGGAGATCAGGATGCGGCCGCTGCAGCGACGAAGCGCGTGGCCGATCCGCTCCAGCGCGGGCCCACCCTCGCCGGTGTGGAAGCGCAGTAGCGCGCGCAGCGAGTCCGGCTGGCCGAGGATGTTGTCGAGCATGGGAGCGTGGGTCATGCGGATCTCCGCGCAAGCCATTCGTCGATGGGCAGCTTTTCTGTCGGCGTGAACGGAAAGCTGATGCGGCGGCCAAGGCCGGCGGAAGCGTACGCGGCGTACACCGCTTCCAGCACCAGGCGGCCATCCTCGCCGGTGGTCCGGCAGTGTTCAAGACCGCGTATGCAGCGGGCAAAATGCTGCATCTCCTGCGGGAAGCCGTAATTCCAGGCCTCTTCAAACACGGGGTACAGCCAGCCGGTGGTGGTGGGCGCTTTTTCTACGGCGTAGCCCACGCCGTACTCGCTGTAGGTCGTCAGGGCGTTGCCCATAAGGAGGTTGGCGATGGTGAGGCCGCCTTCGCCGTAGATCTCGATGCGGTCGTCCATGCCGCCGCGGCGCGCCCAGCTGTTTTCGATGATGGCAAAGGCGTCACCTTCGAACTCGACCACGGTCACGGCCTCGTCGTCGGCCCTGGTTTTTGCGCCGTGCACGTAGGTGCCGAGGTGCGCGGTGACGCTCTTGAACTTCGGTCTGCCGAGGAACCAGTGGGCGAACGCGATGCCGTGGCAGCCGAGATCGAGCAGGGCGCCGCCGCCGGAGCGCTGCACGTCCCAGAACCACTCGCTATGCGGACCGAAGTGTTTTTCACTCTGCTTCACCAGGTGCACCTTGCCGAACGCGCCGGTGTCTGCCATCTGTTTCGCTTTGACATACTTCGGCGTGAACAGGAGCTCTTCGGCATACATCAGAAGAACGCCGGCGCGGCGACAGGCATCGATCATGCGGTCGGCTTCGTCGAGCGTGACGCAGAGCGGCTTTTCACACAGCACGTGTTTGCCGGCGGCCGCGGCGGCGAGCGTCATCTCGCAATGGAGTGAATTCGGGGCGTTGATGGCGACGGCCTCGATCTCAGGCAGTTTGAGCAGGTCGAGGTAGCTCGTGAAGTGGTTGGGAATGCCGTGTCGCTGCGCGAACTGAGCGGCGTTGTTTCCGGTCGGCGAGGCGACGCCGCCAACCACCATCTCCGCGGGAATCATGGCGATGGAACTGGCGTGGCACTCTGCCTGGAACTGGGATCCGATGAGGCCGACGGTGACAGGGTTCATCCTGCTTGACTCCGGTCGCGCGAGCGTGGCGCGGGTTGAACGACGTTGAGGGTAGGGCGTGCGTTGGCCTTTGCCGCCAGCCGGCCGCTCGACGCACGGGCGATGAAGCTGGTGGCGATGCAGGCTTCGGCGCCGCGGCGCAAGGTGGCGCCGGCCATGCTTTCGAGCAGGCGAAAGGCTTCATGACCCATGGCGTCCCGCGGAATGCGCACGGTGCTGAGCGCGGGATGGCAGTAGCTGGCCATGGCAATGTCGTCGGAGCCGATCACGGAAAGGTCGTCCGGAACGCGGAGGCCAAGGTGAGCCGCCGCGCCCAGCGCACCCATGGCCGAAAGATCGTTGCCGCAGAGCAGAGCCGTAGGTGGGCGTTTGCCTTCGAGCAGCGCGGTGGCTGCCTGCGCTCCGTCGTCGGGCTGATTGTTGCTCGCCTCGACCGAGGCGACCAGCGTCATGCCGTACTCCGCGATGGATGCTTCCAGTTGCTCGGCGTAGCGAGAGGCGGAGACGATGCGCGAGGGTCCGCGTAGAATGGCGACCCGGCGATGGCCGCTGACGTACAGGTGATCGACGGCTTGGGCGATGCCGGTGCGGTAGTCAATGGAAACACTGCTGCGACCGCGACCCGTCTTTGCAGCATCCAGGGCGACCACCGGAATGCCTGCCTGGATCAGGCCGTCGATGAGGCGGCCGTCGATCTGCGACGTCATCACGGCGACCCCGCGCACCCGGCTTTCGATCATCCGGCGGACGGCGGCCTCGGCCTTGCCCTGCTCGTAATTGGTCATGCCCAGAAGAAGCTCGAGACCAGCCGAGGCGCAGGCCCGATCGAAGCTCTTGACCAGCGGCGGCAGAAACGGGTTCTCGATGTCAGACAGGATGAGGCCGACGATATCGCTTTGTCCGCGAACAAGCAGGCGGGCTGAAGTGTTCTTGTAGTAGCGCAGTTCCTTGATGGCCTTGAGTACGCGATCGCGGGTTTCGGGAGCGATTTCGCGCGTTTCGTTCATGACGTGCGAGACCGTCGTGACGGAGACGCCCGCCCGCTTGGCCACATCCACCATAACTACCGGCATGTGCTGTGTCCCTCCTTCTGGCCCGGCGCGATCGCGAGCTTAGCGCGCAAACGTTTTTCTCTGGCACTATAGCCCAGATTTCGTGTTGACACACCGCTAACATTATGGAAGAGTCTTGTCTCAAGCTCCGACTTTCCCGTTGCAAGCGTCTGCGCTCCTGTCTTGTCCATCACCGGTGCGCGGACGCGGTGATGTCGATGACTTCAGGAGATTCCCGTATGCGGCGCTTCCTTCCGGTTCCGGCTTTCTTGCTTTCCGTTCTTCTGTTCTGTTCTGTCGCCTGGTCGCAACAGGAAGGATCGATCAACGGAACGGTCACCGATCCGTCGGGCGGAGTTGTTCCCGGCGCGCACGTGACGGTAACCAACGACGCCACGCACACCGGACAGGAAACTACCACGAACTCTTCCGGCGACTACACCATGCCGGGGCTGCTGGCGGGGCAGTACAGCATCCAGATCAATGCGGCGGGGTTCGGTCCATTTTCGGCTGCGGGCATCGTGCTTCGCGTTGCACAGAAGCAGCGCCTGGATGCGAAACTCACCGTCGGCCAGGAAAAGACACAGGTGGACGTGTCGTCCGATTCGTCGAGCTCGCTCGAAACGGAGTCGTCTGAAGTGGCCGGCGTGATCACCGGTAAACAGATTACGCAGCTCGTGCTGAATGGAAGAAACTTCACGCAGCTGATCACGCTGACTCCTGGCGTCAGCAACCAGACCGGACAGGACGAAGGTGTGGTCGGGGTTGCGGGCAATGCGTCTTATAGCGTCAACGGCGGACGCACCGAGTACAACAACTGGGAAGTGGACGGTGGCGAAAATCTGGACAACGGCAGCAACGTCGCCATCAACACGTACCCGGATATCGACGCGATTGCCGAGACAAAGGTGCTCACCTCGAACTATGGCGCACAGTACGGCCGCAACGCTTCCGGAACGATTGAGGTGACGACCAAGAGCGGGACGACGCAGCTGCATGGCGACGTGTTTGAGTTTCTGCGCAACAATGCGTTCAATGCACGAAATTATTTTGCGTCGTCGGTTCCGGAGTACAAGAAGCACGACTTTGGCTTCACGATTGGTGGCCCGCTGTTTATCCCGCGCTTGTACACGCAGCACCGGGAGAAGACGTTTTTCTTCTATTCCGAAGAGTGGCGGCGGGAGACAGTTCCGGGAACAACTTTCAACCAGTTTGTTCCCTCGAATGCGGAGCGCACGGGTAATTTCTCGGATGTGTGTCCCGCGGTGGGAAGCGCTGTGGATACGATGAATTTCCCAGACTGCCCGGTCAATCCGGCCACCGGCTCGTACTTCGCAAACAATCAGGTGACGGTCGATCCGAACTCGCAGATCCTGATGAATGCCTTGCTGCCGGAGGCAAACTCCGGAAGCGGAGCGCAGTCCGTCTTTCAAGCGTCGCCGGCGCAGTTCACGCATGATCGCGAAGAACTGTTCCGCATTGACCACTACGTCAATGACAACTGGCACGTCTTCTTCCGCTACATCCACGATGACTGGGGGACGACGACGGCGACACCGAACTATGCCGCCGGCAGCTTTCCGACGGTGGGCACGCTGTTTACCGGGCCGGGGATAAGCATGGTGGCGAATCTGACGGCGACGCTTTCGCCGACGCTGCTGAATGAGTTTGTGGCCAGCTACACCACGAACCACATTTCGCTGACGCCCACGGGCAGCGGTGGTCGCGGTGACTTTGGCGGCAACGGCCTGTTCAACAATGGGTATAACGACCTGCTGCCCAACGTGAACATTGCCAACGGCAACACGTATGGCGGTGGCTTTGTTTTAGGGACAGGGTACAACTTCTGGCATAACTCCGACCCGACCTACACGTATCGCGACCAGCTGAGCAAGACGCTGGGCCGCCACAATCTGTTTTTCGGCGCCTCCATGATTGCGGCACAGAAGAACGAACCCCCGCTGAGCAATCTTCAGGGCACGTATACGTTCAGCAACACGTCGCCGAACTCGACGGGTAACGCGTTTGCTGATTTTCTGCTCGATGTGCCGGCGAACTTCCAGCAAACGAGTTCGCAGCCACGCTACTACAACCGTTACAAAATCGTGGAGCCGTACTTTCAGGACGACTGGCACGCGACGGAGCGGCTGACGCTGAACCTGGGGCTACGTGTTTCGCTGTTTGGGACGTACCACGATATAAGCGGGCAGTCGGGCAACTTCAACCCTGCGGCGTTTGACTTCAACAATCTTGCGGGGATCAATGGCGATGGCAGCATCACTGGAAATGAGTTCAACGGCATTCAGGTGTGCAACGGAAAAGATGGTGTTCCCACGAGCTGCATGAAGGGCCACCTGTTCAACGCGGCGCCGCGGCTGGGGTTTGCGTACAACATCTTCGGCAACGGCAAGGCGGTGATTCGCGGTGGCTACGGCGTGTTCTGGGAGCACACGAACGGGAATGAATCCAACACGAACCAGCTGGAAGGCACAGCGCCGCTGGTGCAGACGGCGACCAAGTACGCCAGCACGTCGAACCAGTTTGGGTGGACGACCTCGGGCGGTGGCGGCGAGCAGTTTCCGCAATACTTCATCTCGATTCCGTCGCAGGCGGTGTGGCCGTATGTGCAGCAGTACAACCTGGCCGTGGAAGGGCAGTTGCCGGGCTCTTTCGCGCTGGGCGTGAGCTATGTGGGCTCTGTAGGCACGCATCTGTCGCTGCGCCGCGACCTGAACCAGCTGCAGCCGACGACGAACAATCCGTATGGCCCGGGGCAGGCGATCCAGCAGAGCGACTGCTCAAACCTGGACCTCGGTCTGCCGGTGGTGGTGAACGGGCAGACGGTGACGGGTGACGCGCTGAATCATTTAAGCATTGCCTGCGGGAACGACCCGACGCCGTATCGACCGTTTTACGGCGCGGGGGACATCAACCGCTACGAGGACACATCGCACTCCAACTACAACGCAGTTCAAGTTTCGCTGCGGAGATACTTCGGTCGCTTGAATGGAAGTCTGGCCTATACCTACAGCCACTCGCTTGACGATGCGTCGGATGGCAGCAGCAACTCCGAGCTGCCGAACAGCTATAACAAGCGCATGAGCTACGCGAGCTCGAACTTTGATCAGCGGCACCTGCTGGAAATCTCGGCGGTGTACGACCTGCCGAAATTCACGAATCGGCTGCTTGAGAGCACCGTGGGAGGATGGCAAATTTCGGACCTGACATCCTTCCAGACCGGTACCCCGTTCAGCGTGCTCAACGACGGTATACCCGGCGCAGGTTCCAGCGATAACGCCGGTGTCGGCAATGGCATCAGCACCTCTAATACAAGCTATGGCGGAGCCGCGGCACAGTCGTATCCGGACATTGTGGGCAACATCCATGCAAAACCGGCGACCAGCCTGGTTCCCAACATTCAGGGGCCAAGGCTGTACAACGCTGCTGCGTATGCTGTGCCGCAGGGCCTGACCTTTGGAGATGCTGGTCGGAACATTCTTACCTTGCCACGCCGGACCAACTTCGACATGGGGCTGTTCAAGCAGTTCCCGGTGCGGGAGTCGATGCACTTCGAGTTGCGCGGAGAGGCGTTCAATGTGTTTAACCATACGCAGTGGAGCGCAATTAACAACCAGGCTTCCTACGGCGGCGCAAATGACCCGTCATCGTTCCTGACTGCGACGGCTGCCCACAACCCGCGCATTCTGCAAATCGCCGCGAAGTTCATCTTTTAGGTCAGGTCATGCACCGTTTGCTCGTCGTCATCGTTAGTGTCGTTCGCTTCGCTTCCCTTCCTCTGCACGCGCAGGCCACGCATGGGGCAAAGCACGTCACGGGCGATGCCGAGGCGGGGCAGGCGACGTTTCAGCGGCGCTGCGTGATGTGTCACTCGCTTTCGCCCGACGTGAAGATTGTCGGGCCGAGTCTTTCCTCCGAGATGCGCGGACCGCATGCGCGTACGGCGGCGTTCGTGCGCGAGATTGTAGTGAACGGCAAAGGACAGATGCCGGCAATGGGCAAGCAGCTGACCGACCAGGAGATCGCGGACGTGCTGGCTTACGTCCGGAAGCAGTAGGATGACTCCGTCAGTCGAACGGCAAGAGGGAAAGAGGCAAGGATGGCAGCGATCACGCGGCGCGACATGGTTCGGCAACTCGGCTTAGCATCAGCGGCAATCTCGTTTCCGGCTTCCGCGTTTGCCGCGCGGCCCACAGGCGCGAGTGACAAGCTGACCGTGGCCTGTATCGGCGTGGGTGCGCAGGGCCTGCGGGTGCTGCTGGATCTGCTGCGGCTGGATGCGGTGCAGGTGGTCGCAGTGTGCGACGTGAACCGCGGCAACAACGACTACCTGGAATGGGGCGCCGGAGAGTTGCGGGGCAAGGTGCGCAAGGTGCTCGGCGACCCGAACTACGGGGCAAACTGGACGGGTCCAATGGCCGGGCGCGAGGTGGGGCAGCAGATCGCGAACGCCTTTTACGCGAAAGCGAAGGGCCAGGCGAGCTACGCGGGAGTGAGGGCCTATGAGGACTTCCGCGATCTGCTCGCGAAGGAAAAGGATCTGGATGCCGTTGCGATCAGCACGCCGGACCATTGGCACGCCGTGATTGCCGTTATGGCCATGCGCGCGGGTAAGCACGTTTACAGTCAGAAGCCCATGGCGCACACACTGTGGGAGGCGCGTGAGATGGAGCGCGTAGCAAAGGAAACCGGACGTGCGACCCAGGTGTCGATCTTCAACTCCAACACGCTCGCCTCGCGACAGGTGCACGATCTGATCCGTTCCGGGGTGATCGGCCAGGTGCAGTCGGTCGACATCTGGACGCGTCGCGCCTCGGCGTTCTGGAAGCAGGGACTGCCGACGCCGACAGTAGCCGATCCGATTCCCGACGGGTTGAACTGGGATATGTGGCTCGGCCCCGCGGCCAAGCGGCCCTTCAACAAGATTTATCAGCCGTTTATCTGGCGCGCATGGTACGACTTCGGCTGCGGTGCGCTGGGGGACATGGGGGAATACGGATTTGACACCATCATGCGCGCACTGGAACTGGGCGTGCCGGATCGCATCGAGTGCAGTACGACGGAGCGCTTTTCGGAGTCGTACCCCGTCGCGTCCGTGGTGCATTTCCGGTATCCGAAGCGTGACACGCGAGGCGAGGTGATGCTGAACTGGTATGACGGCGGCATCCAACCCCCACCGCCGGCAGAGCTGCCCCTCGATGAGCCGATGAGCGTAGACGACGAGGGCGTAATCTACACCGGCGCAAAGGGCAAGCTGCTTACCGCGTTTATGGGCCAGCAGGCCCGGCTGCTGACGCCCGACGGCACCATCACCGCAGCCGTGCCACCCGCCGCCAAGACGGAAGATCCGTACGAGCCAAGCCGGCCGGAGTGGGGCGGCTCGGCCACCTCCGCGGACTCCGGCCACTACCTCGAGTGGGTGTCGGCGTGTCGCGGAGGCAAGCCCGCACTGGCCAACTACGCATATGAGCGACCAATTGTGGAAGGCTTGATGCTCGGTTGCATCTCGGTGCGTACGGGCGAGACGATCGAGTGGGATGCGGCTAACGCTCGTATGACGCGTGGGTCCGCTCTGGCAAGCTCGCTGCTTAAGCCCGCCTACCGCGCTCCGTTCACTCTGTGATCTCGCGGAGCCAAGGAAGCGCTTGCGCCAAGTGACTCCGCGGTGCGACTCTGATTCGCAATCTACCTTGGACCTGAAGGAAGTGCCTACAGCATGCTCTCTTCTTTTGTTGGACTTGCCGCACAACGCGGTGTGCGCTTCTATTGCACGGCGGCGCTTACGCTCGTGTTCGCGTGTTTGCACCTTCGCGCGCAGGAGATGCCAGCCTTGATGCCGTTGCCGGCACACCTCGATCAGCGATCCGGGCAGATGCTGATTGACGGAAGTTTCGACGCGAGAATCGAGGGTTTTTCCGAACCGAGATTGCAACGTGCTCGGTTACGATTCCTTGGCCGCGTCACCCAGCTGACGGGCGTGCCGCTGGTCAGTGCGGCGCCGGGAAACCATGCGTTGCTGGTGATCCGCGCTGCCGGGCCGAGCAAGCTCGTACAGGAGCTGGGCGAGGACGAGTCTTACCATCTCGACGTAAGCTCCGGGCAGGCAACGCTGACGGCGCCCAACCCGCTGGGCGTGCTGCATGGCCTGCAGACGTTTCTGCAGCTGCTGCACGCAACGCCGCAGGGCACGGCCGTTCCTGCTGTTGCGATCGACGATCAGCCGCGGTTTCCTTGGCGTGGCCTGATGCTCGACACGGGCCGGCATTTCATGCCGCTGCCTCAGGTGCGGCAGACGATCGACGGTCTGGAAGCGGTGAAGATGAATGTCTTCCACTGGCACCTGAGCGAAGACCAGGGCTTCCGCGTGGAAAGCAAGCGCTTTCCACTGCTTGCCGGCAAGGGTTCGGACGGTCTGTTCTACACCCAGGACGAGGTGCGCGAGACCGTCGCTTACGCGCGCGACCGCGGCATTCGGGTCATCCCGGAGTTCGACATGCCGGGCCACACGACCGCGTGGTTCGTCGGATATCCGCAGCTGGCGTCCGCTCCGGGGCCGTACGGGATTGAGCGACACTGGGGCGTCTTCGATCCTGCGATGGATCCGAGCCGCGAGGAGACCTACGAGTTCCTCGATGAGTTCCTGGGCGAAATGACGGCGTTATTTCCGGATGCCTACTTCCATGTCGGCGGGGATGAGTGCAACGGGAAGCAATGGGATGCAAATCCGCGAATCCAGCAGTTCATGAAGGACCGTGCGCTCAAGGACAACGCCGCGCTGCAGGCTTACTTTACCCGCCGCGTGCAGCAGCTGGTGGCGAAGCACGGCAAGCAGATGGTGGGTTGGGACGAGGTGCTGCAGCCGGACACGCCGCACGACGTTGTCATCCAATCCTGGCGCGGCCCGGAGTCCTTGGCCGAGGCCGCTCGCCGTGGCTACCGCGGCCTGCTCTCGTCGGGCTACTACATCGATCTCAACCAGCCGGCGGGTGAGCACTACCTTGCTGATCCGATGAACGCCGCCGGCGGCACGACAACAAACGGCGCAATGGCGGAGCCGCTGACGCCCGAGCAGGAGCGGAACATCCTCGGTGGCGAGGCGACCATGTGGAGCGAGTTCATCTCGCCCGACATCCTCAGCAATCGCGTGTGGCCGCGGACCGCCGCGATCGCGGAGCGTCTGTGGTCTTCGCGGCAGGTGCGCGACGTCGCTTCGATGTACGGACGGCTCGCGCTCGTCTCGCAGGAATTTGATCGGATTGGGTTACAAAATGGCGCGGTGCGGACCGACATGCTGACGCGCATGAGCGGCCAGGCCGATCCAAAGGCGTTGGAGGTGCTGGCCTCCGTTGTACAACCGCCGCGCGATTACACCCGCGAAAGCCTGCGGCCCTACACGCAATTTTCTCCGCTGAACCACATGGCCGATGCGATTCCGGCGGAGAGCGACACCGCGCGGACGTTTACGGAAATGTGTGGTCACCTCCACGCCGGAACAGCAACCCCAAGCGAGCGCGAGCAGGTCCGGCGATGGCTTCAGCTGTGGGCCGGCAACGACGCCGTGCTCGCGCCACAGCTCGGCGCCTCTGACCTCACCGCCGAACTGGCCGACATCTCGCGCAAGGTTTCCCGCGCCGCCCAACTTGGGTTGGCCGCGCTTGATCAGCATGAAGCACCGGACGCGCGAACCGTGCAGCAACAGACTTCCGAGCTGAAGGCGCTGGGTACGCTCGATTCGGCATCGTTGCGCAACATGGTCGTGCCAGGAGTTCTGTTGCTGGTGGGAGGCCGCTAACGACGCACGACACGCCCTCCGCTCGAACGTGCGGAGACGACGTGGCTTACTTCGCCGCCGGCCAACGCCAGTTGCGGACCTCCGGCTTATCAATGCCGTTGGTGTACGCATACTCGATGCTCTCGATGATCTGTCCTTTCAGCCACTCCTTCACGTGGGCCCCCGGTCCCTGCAGTCGCGGCACGCGGTCGATCACGTCAATCGCCAGGTCAAAGCGATCGACCTGGTTTCGAATCGCCAGCTCCAGCGGTGTGTTGATGTTGCCTTTCTCTTTGTAGCCGCGCACGTGAATGTTGCTGTGATTCGTCCGCCGGTACGTGAACTTATGGATGAGCCAAGGATAGCCATGGAAGTTGAAGATGACCGGCTTGTCAGGCGTAAACAGCGAATCAAAATCACGGTCAGTCAGGCCATGAGCGTGCTCCGTATCGGGGCTCAATTTATATAGATCGACGACGTTGACGTAGCGGAGCTTCAGGTCGGGGAAGTGCTCGCGCAGGATGGCAACCGCGGCCAGCGCCTCCATCGTAATCACATCGCCGGCGCTGGCGACGACCACGTCGGGTTCGGCGCCCGCATCGGTCGAGGCCCAATCCCAAATGCCGATGCCCTTGGTGCAGTGCGTCACCGCCTGCTCCATGCTCAGGTAGTTCAGATGATCTTGCTTGTCCGAGACGATCACATTGACATAGTCCTTGCTGCGCAGGCAGTGATCGGCAACAGAGAGCAGGCAGTTCGCGTCCGGCGGAAGATAGATGCGCGCGATCTCGGGGCTTTTGTTACTTACCACGTCGAGGAAGCCTGGATCCTCGTGGGAAAATCCGTTGTGATCCTGGCGCCAGACCAGCGACGAAATGAGGATATTCAGCGAAGAGATCGGCGCGCGCCAGTCCAGCTCGTTCTTCGACTTTTCCAGCCACTTCGCATGTTGATTGAACATCGAGTCGATGATGTGCGCGAACGCCTCGTACGTGTTGAATAAGCCGTGGCGGCCTGTAAGCAGGTAGCCTTCGAGCCAGCCTTCCAGGTTGTGCTCGCTCAGCATTTCCATCACGCGACCATCGGGCGCGATGTCGGTGCCGTCCGCGTCCTCCGGTTTCATCAGCGCGAGCCATGTCTTGTACGTCGCATCGTAGACGTCCTGCAGCCGGTTCGAAGCGTTCTCGTCGGGACTGAACATGCGGAATCTAGTCATGTTCTGGCGCATCACGTCGCGTAGAAACTTGCCCAGGTTTTCGGTCGGCGATGTCTCCGTCGCACCCGGTTGGGCGACCGGGACGGCGTAGGCGCGGAAGTCAGGCAGACTGAGTGGCTGGCGCAGTTTCCCGCCGTTTGCGTGCGGATTCGCGCTCATGCGGCGCTCGCCCTTCGGCGGCAGATCGCGCAGTTCCGGCATCAGCGAGCCCTTGTCGTCGAACAACTCCTCGGGCCGATAACTGCGCAGCCAGCCCTCCACGATCTTCAGGTGTTCCGGGTTGGTTTGCACGTCCAGCACAGGCACCTGGTGCGCGCGCCAGAAGTCCTCCACCTTGTGGCCGTCCACCTCCTTCGGCCCGGTCCAGCCCTTCGGCGTGCGCAGCAAAATCATCGGCCAGCGCGGACGATCCGCCTTGCCCGTGCGTCGCGCTTCCGCCTGAATCGCGCGAATGTCCTCGATGCACCGATCCACCGTCGCGGCCATCTGCTGATGCACGTCCTCCGGCTCGCAGCCCTCGACAACGTGGGGCGTCCAGCCATAGCCGCGCATCAGCGACTCAAGCTCCTCATGCGTAATGCGCGAGAGCACGGTCGGGTTCGCGATTTTGTAACCGTTCAGGTGCAGAATAGGCAATACCGCACCGTCCCGGATCGGATTGAGGAATTTGTTGGAGTGCCACGACCCAGCCAGGGGCCCGGTCTCTGACTCCCCGTCCCCCACGACCACACTCACAATCAAATCGGGGTTATCAAACGCGGCGCCAAACGCGTGAGAAATACTGTATCCAAGCTCGCCGCCCTCGTGGATCGACCCCGGCACCTCCGGCGTGCAGTGACTGCCCAGCTGCCCCGGAAAAGAAAAGGCGCGAAACAGCTTCAGCAGTCCGGTCCCGTCGTAACTCTTTTCGGGGTAGATCTCCGAGTAGGTTCCTTCGAGGTAGCAATTCGAGATCACCGCCGGCGCTCCATGCCCCGGGCCGGAAAGGTAGATCATGTTCAGGTCGTATTTGCGAATCGCGCGGTTCAGATGAACCCAGGTCAGCGTCTGCCCAGGATCTGTTCCCCAATGCCCCAGCAGACGATTCTTGAAGTGCTCCGGCTTGAGTGGCTCGCGCAATAACGCATTGTCGCGCAGGTAAATCATCCCGCCGCACATATAATTGCAGGCTCGCCAGTACGCGTCCAACCGTCGCAGTTCGTCCTGAGCAAGCACGGGATTTGCCGTGGCAGGTGGGTTCGAAGAAGAAGCAGCCATGAAACATCTCCTGTGTGCGCGATCTCGCAAGCATACGCCCAGCGGGACGTATGGTGAGGTGCGTCCTAGCATCGCACGCCGCTGGGCAACGCCGTGTTACAGGCGTCCTTCCATGGGAGCATCACCGTCGGAGTTGCATCAGAAGAAAGGGGGAAATGGTATGCAGGAAGGGTTCGTTCTTGTCATCAATACCGGCTCGTCGTCGTTGAAGCTGGGCGTGTACCAGGCCCGTGATGGCAACGAACATTTGCTGCTGGACGGAGAAGCCGAACGCATCGGGCAGCCGGACAGCACGCTAACCTTGCGCGACGCCTCAGGCAACACCGTGCGCTCGGAGCCGCTTCCGCAGTCGACCGAGCAGAGTGCCCTCACGCAGGCCGTGCGCTGGCTCGCCGATCTCGGTTACGCGGTGCCCGCCGCCGTCGGTCACCGCGTCGTTCACGGCGGACCGCGCCTCACAGAGCACCAGCGCATCACGCGCGAGCTCACGCGCGAGCTCGCCGCCTGCGTCCACTTTGCGCCGCTGCACATCCCGCTCGCGCTGAGTCTCATCGAAGCCGCCGAGCGCGCGTACCCCAACGTGCCGCAGTTTGCCTGCTTCGACACCGCGTTTCACCGCACCCTGCCTGAAACCGCCGCGCATCTTCCCCTTCCCGCCGCACTGTTAGAGCGGGGTATCAGGCGTTACGGCTTTCACGGACTCTCGTACGAGTCCATCGTGCGCCAGCTTGGCCGCGATCTGCCTCCGCGCACCGTCGTTGCTCACCTCGGCAGTGGCGCCAGCCTCGCCGCCCTCGAAGGCGGCCGCTCCGTCGATACCAGCATGGGCCTCACGCCGACCGGCGGCCTTCCCATGGCGACGCGCACCGGCGACCTCGACCCCGGCGTGCTCCTTTATCTCATGCGCACGGGCCAGCCCAGCGCCGACGCACTCGAAACCCTCGTCAACCAGCAGTCCGGCCTCGGTGCGCTCTCCGGCGGCGAACACGACATGCGTGCTCTCGAGAGCAACGCAAAGGCCGGCGACGGACGCGCGCAGCTCGCCATCGACGTCTTCACCATCGGCATCGCCAAGTTCGTCGCCGGCTATGCCACCGTGCTCGGAGGCCTCGATCTTCTCGTCTTTACCGGCGGCATCGGGGAGCACAGCGCCCTCGTGCGGCAGCAGGTGTGCCAGAGACTCGCCTGCCTCGGCATGACCATCGACCAAGCCGCTAACCAAGCCAACGCAGCCCGGCTCGCAACGCCCGGCAGCGCCATCCAGGTCTGCGTCTTGCCCAGCCAGGAAGATCAGCAGATCGCCCTGCACTGCCTCGACCTGCTCCGCTCGCCCGACCGCCCCGCATGATCCCGCTCGACACCATCGTCGCCATCGCCACACCTCCCGGTCGCGGCGGCATTGGCGTGGTGCGTCTTTCCGGTCCACTCGCCCGCAGCGTCGCCGACCCGATCCTGCGCCTCGCTGCCCCTCTCGCTCACGGCCGGGCCCGCTTTGCCCACCTGCTCGACCCGACCGCTCTCAACAGCCCCAATCCACCGCCCGTCCTCGATCACGCCGTCGTCACCTTTTTCGCCGCGCCCAACTCCTACACCTCCGACGACGTCGTTGAAATTTCCCTGCACGGCGCTCCCGTCCTGCTCCAAGCCGTGCTGCGCCACAGCATCGCCCACGGCGCACGACTCGCAGAACCGGGCGAGTTCACGCAGCGCGCCTACCTTTCCGGCCGCCTCGACCTCACGGCCGCCGAGGCCGTCCGCGATCTCATCGACGCTTCTACCCTCCATCAGGCGCGTGTCGCCGCTGCGCAGCTCGGCGGTTCCGTCAGCCGCGCCGTCGCCGCGCCGAAAGCCGAACTCGTCAGCCTCATCGCCGCGCTTGAAGCGGGCATCGACTTCGCCGAAGACGACGTTGAAACGCTGCCTGCGGCCGGGATCCTCGCTGCAATTGAGCGCATCGCAAGTCCGCTTCGCGCCCTCGCCGGAACGTTTGCTTACGGACGCATCCTGCGCGAGGGCGTCACCGTCGCGCTTGCCGGACAGCCGAACGCCGGCAAGAGCTCGCTCTTCAACCGGCTGCTCGGCCGCGACCGCGCCATCGTCACCGCCCAGCCCGGAACCACACGCGATCTCATCGCCGAGCAGACCCGCTTCGGCGATGTTCCTGTGGAACTGATCGACACAGCCGGCCTGCGCGACCTATCCGCAGGCGTCGCGCACGAAGCCGAGCGCGCCGGCATCGAGCGAGCTCGCACAACCCTCTCCGAGGCACAACACATCCTGCTGGTCATCGACGCGGCCACGCTCGACGCGCAGCACCCCACCCTCGCCACCTCCGACCGTGAAACACTCCGGACACTCGAAGGCCGCCCCGTGACGCTCATATTTAACAAGTCCGACCTACTCGCAGCACCCGTCGCCGCCACACTCGCCAACACCTTCCGAGACGCTCTGCTCGTCTCTACCACGACCGGCGAAGGCGTCGATCGTTTGACCGCCCGGCTAGAAGCTTCACTCGCCATCGAGAAACCCTCAGGGGACACCGCCCTTATCACCAGCCTGCGCCAGCAGACCGCTATTGAACTCGCCCTCACGCACCTATCCACCGCCGCCCAGGGCGCGCCCGCCCGCACGCCCCACGAGATCCTCCTGCTTGATCTCCATACCGGCCTAGCCGCCCTGGACGAGCTCACCGGAACAACCACCGCCGGAGCGATTCTGCAGCAAATCTTCTCTACCTTCTGCATCGGCAAGTGACACGGTACGCAACAGCCTCCAGCACAGTCCGTAAGTGCTGAATGATGGCGATGAGACCGGGGTAACTCCCCTTGCACTCTCACTGGGAGAGTTGTATTGAATAAAGGTTTCCGGTGCCGATGCCGGGCTTGATCAACGGTGACCCATCTGGAGTGACACCGCTGAAAAAGTAATTGTCGCCAACATGTAAGCCGAGCTTCGTTAGATCCGCAACAGGTACGGGGTCCCCATCAGGAGTCGTTCGTAGGATCGGAGACCCTGGCTCCGCGAAGGCATGAAAGTACAGCCACTTGCTGTCGGAACTCCAGGTCGGGTCCGCTGCGCTGCGGTTGAAGAGAGTTCGCCATTGATGGCGCTGCACGTCGTAAAGAACCAGCTGCGTCTGGTCCATGGACAGCGCGGCGATCCAGCGACCGTCGGGTGACCACCGGGGACTAAACAGGTTTTCGGAACCCTGGAGCTTTTGCACGGTGTGAGTGGCGAGTTCTAGGATTTCGAGGTCATGCGAACCGTTCTCTTTTCCCATCATGTCGGCCTCAGGCCCGAAGACAAGCTGCCGGCCATCTGCGGACCAGGCCGGATCGGCTAGGTTTCGCTTGTCTGTCAACAGCAGCCGTACCACGCCTCCTTCCGCACTCACCGTATCAATCTGCCAAGTCTCCCCCGGCTTTCGGGCCATGAGCACGAGACGTGTATTGTCCGGCGACCACTGCGCAAGAAACACCTCCAAATCGTCGGGCGTGAGTTGCAGCCGCTCGGACCCGTCGGCACTGCGCGCACGCCATAACCGGCTTTCCCGATCAGTCCAAGCCACCCAGGCGCCATCTCTCGAGTAGGTGATGCGCTGGGCCTGTCTGAGAAATGGTGGAGCCGGAACGAACACCTGCGATCTCTGGTCGTAGAGTCGCACATCGGCAGGCTGATCCAAGCCTATGAAATAGATGGTTCGGCCGTCGCGAGCTGGCAGAGGAGAGATGTACCAGAGCGGACCGTTGGTCAGCTCCGTGAGGCTCCGGTTCGAGCTCATTCCGACGGCCCAGATGTTGCTCCCCTGCGCTGAACTGGATTCGAACACGTAGGTGTTGCCGTCCGCGGTCCACGATCCGCAGCATAGCGTGAGCCCCGAGAGTTCAGGAAACTGAAGCCGGCGCAGGTGCCGCGTCGAGGCCTCCCATTCCCATAGGCTGGAAGCGTGAGTGGCGGAATCCGCCAGCGTAAAGCGCAGCAGGCGACCGTCAGGAGACCAACGTGGCCAGAACGCACGGCCAGGCAGCTTGGCCAATAGGCTTGTCGTTCCCGTGTCCAGCTGCGCAACGTCGAACTCGTCTCCTGCAGCGTAGAGGATGCTCTTGCCATCCGGCATCCATGTCGCGTCATGGGCAACAATCTCGCCAACGCGCAAAGCGCTCGATCCGCCTGTGGGAACAATCCAAAGGGACTGTTCCGATTCGCGAGGTCGCCCGCTGCGGATGAGAAGCCTGGCGCCATCCTGAGAGAGGCCCGCGATCGACGCGGGGCTGAGCTCGGCGGGGATGCCGACCGGCTGCATTCTCGCGACGCTCAGCTCCATGGAAGAAATTCCAACTCGATCGCCGGAAAAAGCCGAGGTGTAGATCCGAGGTCCGTCCGTGACCATGACCGGCAGATTTTCAGCGTCGGGAAGACCGGCGACGATTTCCCCCGACACCGTAAGCTGCCTAATCTGGGTGGCGTGGATGAGGCGGGGGGGATGCAACATCCGAAAAGCCAGGAACAGGGATATCCCTGCGAGGGCCAGGGCGACGGCCACAAATGCGGCCACGGTGCCGCGTCGGAAGGAGAGCGTGGGCTCAGGCGTGAGATTCCGCTGGTAAGACGGAACCGCTATCGCAGGTTGGGGATCTGCCGCGACGGGAGTCATCGCCGGCAGATCCTGGGGAGGCGACATTGGGTTGTCCGCCACCGGCGAGGCCTCGACCAGAGGTTCGGATGTCGACTCGAGAACCACCGGGGCAATGAAGCGGTACCCTCGCTTCGCAAGTGTTTCGACGTATCTCGGGCTTTCCGCGGAATCGCCGAGAGCCTCGCGAAGCTTGTTGATGGCGCTCGCGAGACCACGCTCGAAATCGACGCTGGTGTTGATGCCCCAGACTGCATGCTGCAGCTCTTCCCGCGTGACGACTTCACCGGGCCTCGATAGCAAAGTCGTGAGTACGCGGAATGGCTGGCTCTGCAGCTTGATCCTCACTCCGCGCTTCCGAAGCTCTCCGGAATCGCTGTCAAGCTGGAAGGCGCCGAACGCGATCAGCGCATGACGCTGAAGAGTGCTCATGGATATCTCTCGAGATTATGCTAAGCGCGCGGATCACTCACGTAAAGCTTCTGTGTAAATACAACAAACGAAGCTATTTAGCCGGTGATCTTCCGGTGTCATAGAAGTGATGCGGTGGCTATTGCGCCAAACGCTTCGGTGCGCGCACTGTTCACAATCGCAAGGCGGGAAAAGCGAGGCACGACACCAAACCCAAATCGCTCGATCCGCCAGCAGATCGCTTTTGAGGCCGAAGATGAAGATGAAACCGAAATCCACTCTGCTGCGGTACAGCAGCACAGCGTTGCTCGCGATAGCCGCTCTGTTTGTCACAGTTCAGCCCAGCCAGATCGTCGCGCAGGCCGACTCCGGACGCGTCGTCGGAACCGTGACTGACTCCACCGGAGCCGTGATTCCCCAAGCCAGCATCACTCTGACAAACCGGGCAACCGGAGCGAAGCTGACCGGCACCTCCAACGCGAGTGGCGAGCTGAACGTCTCCGCCGTGCCCGCGGGCGACTACACGGCCACGGTGACCGCGCCTGGTTTCCAGACGCAGACCCAGTCGCTCACCGTCCGGGTAACCACAAGTCTGACGCTGAACTTCGCCCTCCAACCCGGTGCCGAGACGACCACGGTCGAAGTCACTGGTGCTGCTTCCCTGGTAAACACCACGGATGCAACCTTGGGGGAAACGATTGAGGAGAAGCAGATTACCCAGTTGCCCTTGAACGGCCGAAACGCCTTGAACCTGGCCCTGCTGACCCCGGGTGTAACGACGGGAACGTACGTCGAGAACAGCCAGGATCCTTCGGGCCGTCATGGGGACAGTGGCGGCGGCGTCCTCGCCGTAAATGGTCTGCGCCCACAAGCCAACAACTTCCTGTTGGATGGTGTGGACAACAACGATGGCCTCCAAAACGTCATCCTTTTCTTTCCACCTGTCGACGCCACGCAAGAGTTTAAGGTGACGACAAGCGTCGCCCCGGCACAATATGGTCGTGCAGGGGGAGCCTTGGTGATCAGCTCCATCAAGTCCGGCTCCAACCAGCTCCACGGATCGGCATTTGAGTTTTACCGCAGCAACAAGTTTGCGGCAAACCCCAACTATGCTTTCCCGGTGACTGGTCCTGCGGGGCCAAAGCCTCCCTACAATCGCACCCAGTTTGGCGGTTCCGCCGGGTTGCCGATTATCAAGGACAAGTGGTTTCTCTTTGGGGATTACGAAGGCACCCGCTTTCAGACACCGGCCGGAAGTGGGTACCTCTCCGTTCCCACGGCTTTGATGCGCACAGGCAACTTCACTGAGTTGCTCGATCCGGTGCTTTCCAGCAATGGCGTCACAAGCACCCCGTCGTACATCACGCAATTTCCGCGCTGCGTGCCAAACTACAACGTCCTGAATGGCAATCTGACCACGACGAGCCTAGGTCAGATCTATGACCCACTCACCTGCACCCCGTTCGCCGGCAACATCATCCCGACCGCACGCTTAAACCCCGCAGCGGTAAATTACCTGAACGCCTTTCCACTGCCGACGCGCACGGATCGCTTAGAAAACAATTACTTCTACCAGCAAAATCAAGAGAATAAAACAAACACGTTCGATGCGCGTACAGACTGGAACGCTACCCGCAACGACCTGTTTTTCTTTCGGTTCTCATACGACAACACTGCCCAGAATACGAATTCGCAACTTGCTCAGAACGGGACAAATCCTTTGCTGAACGCGAATGGCGCACATAACTATCTTCACGCCCGCGGCTACGATTTGGGGTACACCCATACCTTTTCTCCCCGTGCCGTCAACGAGGCGCGTATCGCCTACAACCGGGATAACTACGGCTATCAGCCTCCCAACTTTGGTAGCTCGGTGGGCG
The DNA here is from genome assembly GCA_964243475.1 of uncultured Acidobacteriaceae bacterium. Taxonomy (GTDB): domain Bacteria; phylum Acidobacteriota; class Terriglobia; order Terriglobales; family Acidobacteriaceae; genus Edaphobacter. The sequence continues at coordinate 50,841 of CAXTEU010000021.1, forward strand.
CAGAACTAGGCATCGCCGACACAGCGTTGGGATCCGCGGCCGGAACAGGAGGACCCCTCACCGGTGGAAACGGAAGCCAGTTGTCCTACACGGGCGATTTCGGCGCGTTTGAGGTGCCCCAAAACATTTATGAGGTGACCGACACACTCAGCCTTACCCGCGGGAAGCATCAATTGAACGTCGGTGGAACGCTCATTCGTCGCGTGACGAACTACTACCGGCCGATTGAGGGCAAAGGCGGCTTCTTCTACGATCCGACGAACTTTACCGGCTATACCGAAAGCGAATACCTGGTGGGCGGCGTCAACCAGTACCAGATCGGCGCGCAAATCGGCTTCTTCTCCAACGTCAACCAGGAAGACGCGCTTTTTGCCCAGGATGACTGGCGCGTTAGCCCCCGGCTGACTTTGAATCTGGGCCTTCGCTATGACCTGATTACCTGGCCCTACGAGGCGCACAATCAACAGAGTTCGTTCAATGTAAACAATGGCCAAGTGTTGGAGGCGGGTGTCAACGGTGTGCCCAAGACCATCGTCAATCAGGATTACCTGAACTTCGCTCCCCGCGTCGGCTTTGCCTACGACTTGAGCGGAAACGGTAAGACGGCTCTGCATGGTGGTTATGGAATTTTCTATTACCCGGACTATGGTGGTATCAGTAACCAACTCGGGCAAAATGGCCCGTTCAGCGGCAACAACTTTTTCAATGCAAGTGACGGGTACTGTATTACCCTGACCGGCCAAACGCCGACAAAACCAGGGCCGTATTCGTGCGCAGGGTACACAGGTCCCGCTGCTGTTACGTCCCAGCTGCCGCTACCGCCATCGATTTCTACCTTCAACCCTGCCGATCCACCCGCGGGCTTTGGTGGCACAGCCGTAAACGTCAACAACAAGCACAGCCGACTTCAGCAATATAACCTTCAATTGCAGCAGCAGTTGTCCCCCAGGGATGTCTTCAGCGTGGCGTACGTTGGCACGCGGGGAGACCGACTCTCCACGTATTATGACCTGACGGCTTATCACTTCGGTGCGACGACACTGCCGTATGAGAACCAGCAAGGCGATAACAGCATCCGTTACAACGAATACAACGGCAGCTCGAACTACAACGGTCTGCAGCTCCATTTTGAGCACCGCAGCTCTAGCCTGCTGGCGACCTTCTCGTACTCCTGGGCACATGCGCTCGACAACACGGATAGTCCCTTCAGCGGTACTCCCGTGGTTGTGCTCCTGTATTACGATCAGGCTGCCAACTATGGTAACTCCAGCCAGGACGAACGGCATATCTATAGCTCGTCGTTCGTCTACAACGTGCCGTTTGGGCGTGGGCAAAAGTTTGCCTCAGGTGTTGGTCGTGCTATGGATCTGTTGATTGGGGGATGGCAGATAAATGATATTGTCCAGCTGTCGACCGGACAGCCCGTTGATCTCCAGGCAAATGGACTTGCAGCTCCTGCGAACCGGCCTGACTTGGTGGCACCAATCAAATATCCGAAGTCGCTCCTTCACTGGTTTGATCCTTCGTCGTTCACCTACCAGAACATTCCGTTTCAGGCTGCGACGGACATACCAGGCAACTTCGTTTACACCCGCGTAGGAACCCTGGGTCGCAACCAAGTTTACGGACCTGGCTTCCGGGATATGGACTTAGGCCTCCAGAAAAATCTTCACATCGCTGAAGGCAAGCAACTGGAACTCCATGGCGACGCATTCAACGTAACGAATACGCCCAACTTCTCCCAGCCCGGTAACTTCGACTTCACCAACGAGTACTTCGGAGCTATCACGGGTACACGAGGGAATGCACGCAGGCTTCAGTTGGCTGCTCGATTCGCGTTCTAACTGCTTCGGAGACCGCGTCGCTCGCCTAAGCGACGCGGTCTTCTGAAGCTTTGCTTCTTGCCCTTCCTTCTCCTCACGCGTGTACGTCGGAGCACCATGCCGCTGTCCCTCTCGTCGCCGCCTCAGCAGACACGAAACAGACACACCCGGCTGCTGGCGCGCAGCGCTTTCCGGTCGACGCTGGTGCTTTTTTCCCTGCTCTCCCTTCTTCAACCCACAGTCCATGGGCAGACCGACCACAACGCCCCCGTAGTTGCCCAGCATGTGCCGGCCTGGATGGATCAGGCCATTTTCTACGAGATCTTTCCCCGAGTCTTTTCCCCGGATGGCACGCTCAACGGCGTAACCGCCCAGCTTGACCGGCTCGAGAAACTCGGCGTAGACGTCCTTTGGCTGATGCCGATTCACCCCATCGGAAAAGTGCACAAGCTGGGAACCTACGGAAGCGTCTATGCCGTCCGGGACTTCTACGAAATTGATCCGGACCTGGGCACAAAAGCCGATCTGCTGCGCCTCGTGCAGGCCGCGCATCAGCGGCACATGCGCGTCATCCTCGACGAGGTGCCAGACCACACGGCGTGGGACAGCGTCATGATGTCCCACCCCGTGTACTACAAGCGCGACGCTGCCGGAAAAGTTCTTTACCCGCATACCTGGACAGACGTCGCCGCGCTCAACTATGCCGACCCGAGCCTGCGCAAATACATGGTCGATATGTTCAGCTACTGGCTGAAGTCCTTTGACCTCGACGGATTTCGCTGCGACGACGCAGGGGATGTGCCGACCATGTTTTGGGACGAGGCCAGCTCCGCGCTGCGGGCCATCCGCCCGGATGTGCTGCTGCTCGCCGAGGCGTCCCAACCCGATCTCCTCGTCGGGGACTTCAACCTCGATTACGCCTGGCCCATGCTCGAAACCCTGAACGGGGTCATGATGCGCGGAGAGCCGGCAACCGCCGTGCGCGATCAGTGGAACACGCAGAAAGCTCGCTTTCCCGCTGGAAGCTGGCACATGCTGATCAGCGACGACCACGACACCGAACGGGCCATCCTCCGCTACGGCGCGCAAGGTGCGCTCGCGGCTTCGGCGCTGGTGTTCACCCTGCCCGGTGCGCCTATGCTGTACAACGGCATGGAAGTCGGTGACGCCACGCCCTCGGCAGGCCCGGCGCTCTTTGAAAAGCTACCCATCTTCTGGCCGTCCGGGCAGGTAGAACGTACGTTCCCGGAGTTTTACGCCGCGATGATTCCGCTGCGCAAGGCCTCACCGGCCCTGCAGCATGGCGATCTCGTCTGGATTCATAACTCGGATGAAATTCACGTCGTCACCTACCTGCGGCGTTCTTCCGAAGAGACGGTCCTTGTCGCGGTCAACCTTGCCAACACTCCTTTTACCGGGACCGTGGAAGTAGGTTCCGGCCCCTGGAAGGAAGTCGTTCTGGCCAACTCCGCGCATCACCATAGCGAGGCCGGCATGCCCACAGCGCACGCCGCCGCACCGCCGCCTCCTCTGGCGCTCCCGGCTCTTTCGCTTCCGCCGTTTGGAGTACGTATCTTCCGTAGTTCTGAAAGTCCACCGCAAAGCGAGGCACAACGACCTCCGATCAACGATCCCGACGGGGCGGCAGAGTGAGTAAAGCAGCCTGGCCAGGGGTCTTGAAAGTTCCACCATCGCGTGCTTCGCTTCGAAGCTCGTGCAAAGCAGGCTTATTGGAATACAATTCCGCCCGGCACCGATTTGACCGGGCGGCCGTACCTCACGAAGGTTGCGCGGCGGGAAACGATGGTTACGCCTCGCGGGATGGGAACGCGCCTGTCCTCGCAGACCGATCGACTATCTCAGGAGATGGAATGAGCAACAGAGTTTCGTCCGTAGTTCGACTAGCCCTCGCCGTGCTTCTGCTGCTCGTCGGAGCGGGCTCTTCTGCCATCGCTCAGGTCCCTTCCGGCTACGCGCGCATCCACTACCACCGGACCGACGCCAAATACGCCGGTTGGGGTCTGTACACCTGGAATGCGTCGACGGAAAACAATTCCTGGTGCACCAGCGAGGTCGCCGCCACAGGCACGGACAGCTTCGGTGTCTACTTCGATGTTTCGGTAAGCCCGACCCAGGGATCCCCCGTCGGCGAACTCGACTTCATCATCAACGATTGCGCCACCGGCGGTACCAAGGATCCAGGGCCCAATCAGGCCGTCCAGATCACCCAGCACAACGAGGCCTGGGTGCTGTCCGGCGATTCCGACGTTTTTACCACCCAGCCGCTCATCGGCGACGGCCCCATTGCCTCCGGCTATGCCCGCATCCACTATTACCGACCCGATGGCAACTACGCCGGTTGGGCTCTCTACACCTGGAACGCCTCGACTGAAAATAACGCCTGGTGCACCAGCGAGGTCGGCCTGACCGGCATCGACAGCTTCGGTGTGTACTTCGACGTCGCGGTCAATCCGTCACAGGGAACGCCCGCCGGCGAACTCAACTTCATCATCAACAACTGCGCCGATGGTGGCGCGAAGGATCCAGGCGTCAACCAGGCTCTGCAAGTGACGCAATCAACCCAGGGCTGGGTCATCTCAGGCAACGCGACGGTGTACACCACGCAACCTCCCACCACCGCGCCCGCAACCACGACCGTCCGCATTCACTACTACCGTCCCGACGGCAACTACTCCGGATGGGGGCTGTATACCTGGAACGCCTCGACCGACAACGACTCCTGGTGCACCAAAGAAGTGTCCGTTTCCGGAACCGACAGCTTTGGCGTGTACTTCGACGTGCCCGTCGATCCGACGCAGGGCACACCGCCCGGTCAGCTTGGCTTCATCCTCAACAATTGCCAGACCGGCGGAACCAAGGATCCCGGACCCAATCAGTATCTTCAGGTCACGCAATACAGCGCGGCCTGGGTTATTTCCGGAAACCCAAATGTCTTCACGACTCTGCCGAGCGCGGGTCAGATTGCCGGAGCCGGTCTCTACCAGCACCAGGCATTCTGGATCGATCGATCCACCGTGGCCATTCCCGCCGGCGGGTACACGGCTGGATCCACCTACTCGCTGGTTTACTCGCTCAGCGCAGGCCTGAATGTATCGAACGCCGGAGCCCTTGCCGGTGGTGCCTCGATTCCGCTCACCTACAGCGCGGGCGGACTTAGCTCCGCCGAATCGGAGCGCTTTCCCCAACTCGCCGGTTATGCCGTCTTCCACCTGCCACAGAGTGCACCCGTCGCGACCCTCGCGCAGGCGCTCACCGGGCAAATTGTCGTCAGTGCAACGAATTCAGGCGGGAGCTTGACCTACATCAGCGGCGTTCAGGACGCGGGCGTTCTCGACGACCTGTTCTTCTACCCCGGCAAGCTTGGCGCCGTCTTTTCCAAGGACGGTCTGACCGTCAATCTGTGGGCGCCCACAGCGCAGTCCGTGAAGTTGCTGTTGTACGCCAATGAAGCCGACGCAACCCCAACGCAGACGCTGCCCATGAAGAACGTCAACGGTGTCTGGACCCTCGCAGGGGAGCCCTCATGGAAAGGCCAGTACTACCTCTACGACATCTCCGTCTACGTTCCGAGTCAGGAGCAAATTGTCGAGAATATGGTTCCAGATCCGTACTCCGTTGATATCGCGCTGAACGGAGCCAAGACCCGCATCACCAATCTGGCCGATGAGTCCACCAAACCCACCGGTTGGGACGCGAGCTCGTCCCCGGTTCTCGCGTCGCAAAGCGAATTTTCTGTGTATGAACTGCACATCCGCGAGTTCAGCGTGGCCGACACCAGTGTTCCCGCCGCGTACCAGGGAACCTATCTCGCGTTCACCAACCCGGCCACCTACGGCATGACCCACCTGCACCGCCTGGCTCTCGCAGGCCTCAAAGCCGTCCATCTAATGCCGAGCATGGTGACCGGCAGCGTCAGTGAGGATAAGTCCACTTGGCAGTCCCCGGGCAATCTTTCGGCCTATCCACCGGACGGCACGCAGCAACAGGCTGCCGTCACCGCAGTCCAGGCAACCGACGGGTATAACTTCGGCTACGATCCCTACCTCTACTTTGCTCCAAATGGCGGCTACGCCTACAACCCGGACAACCGCGTTTCGGAGTACAGGCAGATGGTTCTCGGCCTGCACACTGCCGGCCTGCGCGTGGTGCAGGACATGGTCTTCAACCACACCTACACCAGCGGGGAAAACACTGATTCCGTGCTGGACGAAATCGTCCCGGGGTACTACTACCGGCTCAACGCTCTCGGAGCCATCGACACCGCGAGCTGCTGCTCGGACACGGCCAGCGAACATCGCATGATGGAAAAACTCATGATCGATAACGTCGTGCAGAACGCCACGCAATACAAGATAGACGGCTTCCGCTTCGACGACATGAGCCTCCATTTCGCCTACAACATGCAACATATTCAGCAGGCCCTGCGCAGCCTCACCCTGGCGGAAGATGGCGTCGATGGCTCCAAGATCTACCTCTACGGCGAAGGCTTCCTCAATTCTGAAACAGCCGCGCTCGGCGTCAATGCGACGCAGCAGAACCTCTTCGGCTACGGCATCGGAACCTTCAACGATCGAATCCGTGACGGCATTCGCGGCGGCAGCGCCTTCGACATCAACACCGAGCAGGTCCAGGGTTTTGCCACCGGCCTCTTCACCGATCCAAGTACGTACACCACCACCACCATAGGAGAGTCACTCAGCGACCAGCAGAATACGCTCGACCTCGAAGCCGATTGGATCCGCCTCGGCCTCGCCGGCAACCTCCGCGACTTTACCTTTGTGGATAGCTCAGGATCGACGGTCAAAGGCAGTCAGCTCCAGTACTACGGACAGCCGGCCGGATACGCCGCCACACCGCTCGAAGCCGTAAATTACTGCTCGGTGCACGACAACCAGACGCTCTTCGATGCCATCCAGATCAAAGCTCCGGTTCCGGGCACGACCGCCACCGAAGGCGATTCGATCGCCATGCGAACGCGTCGCCAGGTTCTTGCCATGAGCCTCATCGCTCTTGGTCAGGGCGTCCCTTTCTTCTACGGAAGTGACGACCTGCTTGGCTCGAAAGACATGGACTACAACAGTTACAATTCCGGCGACTGGTTCAGCAAGATCAACTGGATCTATCAGGGCGACCGTCCCAGCCAGAACCTGTTCTCGCTCGAATCCGATAACTGGGGAACGGGCCTGCCGCTGCAAAACGTCAACGCAGCCCAATGGCCGATCATGCAGCCATTGCTCGCAGATGCAGCCCTGAAGCCGACGCCGGAAAATATCTCAACCGCAGCCGCGGCCTTTCAGATGTTTCTCCGCATCCGCAGCAGCTCTCCGCTGTTCCACATGGCCACGCTGGCCGAAGTGCAGAGCAACCTGCACTTCCTCAACACAGGGTCGAAGCAAACGCCGGGCGTGATCGTGATGCGGCTGGATGCAAACGGCGGTGAGTACGGCCCCTACAGCCACATCGTCGTCGTCTTCAACAGCACCCTGAACACCGTCAATTTTCAGGATGACCAGTTGAAAAACCTCGACCTCTCTCTTCATCCACTCGAGATGTTGTCCACGGATGCAACCGCAAAGCTCTCGTCAGCAAACAAGGCAACAGGAACCTTGACCGTGGGCGCTCTGACAACGGCCGTATTCGTAACGCAGTAACCTGGCAGCGTCGACACACTCTCGTTTTTGGAGGCTTCCTATGAAAAGACGTTTTTCGACCGTCCTCTCCGCCGTTTTACTCTCGTCGCTCGGCTCGCTGCCCGCCTGCGCGTCGCTGGTCGGCTCATCCGTCACCGGATCTCTGACGTTCACAGGAGATCCGTCCAACTACTTCGATCCCAACAACGGGTTCGTGCCGGCAGCCGGATACTTGAACGCGACCGGCACGACAGTGACAGTCTCCGGAAGCGCGGTCGAGTTCGGCTACGACGACGGCGCCAGCCTGATTTCCGCCGATCTCGGAGCCAACGGGCTCGTCCTGAGTGACGCGATCGAACAGTCGGGATCGACTAACGGCTTCCAGATGAGCTTCACCGATGCGGCGTTTGCTGGCCTCCCTCTCGTCGTCACCGGCGGCAATCTGCTTCCGGCAGACTTCTCGATCAGTGGCGACACGTTGACCGTGAATTACGCCGCGGCGGACGCAACCTCCGGACAGATGCTGACCACCACGGTTGGGCTCGCTCCTACACCCGAGCCGTCGACCTTCGTCCTTACCCTCACTTCCGTCATGGTGTCGTTTGCGGTGTTCGCCTTTCGCAGCCTTAGATCCTAAGTCGTAACAGAACCGATCCTGGCCGAACGATTGGGTGCGAGCTGCCCGATCATTCGGTTCACCACACATTCGGGGTACATGCATCACCCGGGTATCGCGTGGGTGTTCAAACGTCGTGCATTCCGCTCCGCTTCGTTTCTGCGCGAGTCGCTGGGTTGCGGATCGAAGTCTTCGCACGGATGCGGTGACGTTTGGCTTGGGGATCTAAACTGAAGAGATGAATTCTGTGGAGAAGACAGCGGCGCGGGCTCCGCTCGGATTGTTGGGGCTGGCGTGTGCGGTGGGGGTCTCGACCATCTACCTGAATCAGCCGCTGCTGCTGGAGATGGGGCACACGTACAGGACGACGCCGGGGCGAGTGGGGTTTGTCGCGATGGCGACGCAGGTGGGCTATGCGTGCGGGATGCTGCTGTTTGTGCCGCTGGGGGATGTTCTCGAGCGTCGCCGGCTGATGATGCGGATGTATGCGGCGGTTTCGGTCGCGCTGCTGCTGGTAGCGGCGGCGCCGACGCTGGGATGGTTGATTGCGGGCAGCGTGCTGATCGGCGTGTTTGCGTCGGTCACGCACATTGCGCTGCCGATTGCGCCGGACCTCGTGCCGCACGAGGGGCGTGGTCGCGCGATCGGGGTGGTGATGACGGGGCTGCTTCTGGGGATCCTGCTCGCGCGGACGTTCGCGGGATGGGTGAGCGGCATCCATGGCTGGCGTTGGGTGTTTGTGGTGGCGGCAGTGCTCAATGGAGCGTTTGTGCCGTTGCTGGGTCGCCGGATGCCGCGGCTCGAGCCGAAGCAGCGGCTGGGGTATGGGGCGGCGATGCGGTCGTTGTGGACGCTGTGGCGGGGGCAGCCGCTCCTTCGGGAAAGCGCGGCGGTGGGGGCGCTGGCGTTTGGGTCGTTCTCGTGTTTCTGGACGACGCTGGCGTTTGTCCTGGGGGCGCATTATGGGCTGGGCCCGGGGGTGGCGGGGACGTTTGGCGTGGTGGGCGCGGCGGGCGCGCTGGTCGCTCCCGTAGCGGGGCGCATGGCGGACCGGCGCGGGCCGCGGTGGGTGGTGGGCTGCGGGATTGCCTTTCTAGCGGCGTCGTACGTGGTGCTGTGGACGGAGGAGCGGTGGCGGGTGGGTCTGGTGGCGCACATGGTGGCGATGGTGCTGGGGGTGGTGGTGCTGGATGTGGGCGCGCAGATGGCGCAGATCGGCAATCAAACGAGGATCTTTGGTTTGGACGCGAGCGCGCGCAGCCGCCTGAACACGGTCTACATGACGGTGTACTTTGCCGGAGCAGCGGCGGGGTCCGCGCTCGCCACGATGGCGTGGGCGCGGTGGCGGTGGAACGGGGTGTGTGGGTTGGAGATGGTGCTGGTGGGGCTGGCGGCCGTCCGGCACGTGACGGGGCAAAGGGATGCGGGCGGAAAGGTAGAGGTGCGCGCGCGGGAGATGGAGCCGGTGGAGGCTTAGGGGGTAGATGGTAGGCGAGGCAGGGATCGAACCTGCAACCCCGAGCTTAGAAGGCTCGTGCTCTATCCAATTGAGCTACTCGCCCACGTGCGGGTGAAGGACGAAGCGGAACGCAACGTGCTCACTTATTGTAGCGGGGTCGAGGTCAGCGGGTGGTGTCGGACGTAAGACAGACGGCGAATCGTTGGGCTTGGCTGACGAGCTGACGGAGCGCGCAACTTCGTGAGCCGGAGCAAGTCCGGCAGCATCCTTAAAGGCATGAGCGCCGTAAGCACCGCCGCCGCAGGAAAACGCCCAGCTCGGCCCAACCTGATTTTAGGAATCTGCTGCATGAGCCTGTTGATTGTTGGCATGGACGTCACGATCGTGAACGTAGCGCTGCCCGCGATCCAGCGCGACCTCCACGCGACGCTTGCCGGCCTGCAGTGGGTGGTGGATGCGTACACCCTGGTGGTTGCGAGTTTGCTGATGTTTTCTGGGTCCGTGAGCGATCGCATCGGCCGACGTCGTGTCTTTCAGGTTGGGCTGGTGATGTTCACCGCAGGCTCGGTCCTGTGCTCGCTGGCGCACAGCATCGGGCAGCTGGTGGCCTTCCGCGCGGTTCAAGGATTGGGTGCGTCGATGCTGAATCCCGTGGCGCTGTCCATCATCGCGAACGCCTTTCCGCAGCCAAAGGATCGTGCGCGGGCAGTCGGAATCTGGGGTGCGGTTGCGGGAGTTTCGCTGGCGTTAGGTCCGCTCCTGGGCGGAGCGTTGACGCAGAGCGTAGGCTGGCGGTCGATCTTCTGGATCAATCTCCCGATCGGTCTGCTGGCTGCGGTGTTGGCGGCCCTCTTTGTGCCGGAGTCGAAAGCGGCCAAAGCGCGTGTGTTCGATCCCGTCGGGCAGATGCTGATCTTTGTCTTTCTGACAGCTGTCATTTATGCGGTGATCGATGGACCGCGTGCAGGTTGGAGCTCGGCGCAAACGACCGGATTACTTGTACTTGCGGCAGCGAGCCTGGCTGGCTTTCTGTTCTATGAGGGAAGGCGGCAGGAGCCGTTGCTGGATCTGCGCTTCTTTCGCAGTGTGCCCTTCAGTACGGCCGCAATTCTCGCAGTGTGTGCTTTTTCGTCCTTCGCGGGGTTTCTGTTCTTGAACGCGTTGTATCTGCAGCAGGTACGCGGGTGTTCAGCGTTTCGAACGGGGCTGTATACGTTGCCGCTTGCGGTCATGCTGATGGTGTGTGCGCCGCTGTCAGGGCGCCTGGTGGGCAGCGTGGGGACACGCTTGCCGCTCCTGCTCTCCGGCAGCGGATTCCTGCTGAGCACGCTGCTGTTGACGCAGCTGCATGCGCGTACGCCGATTGCGGTGCTCATGGTGTCGTACGTGCTGTTCGGGCTGGGGTTGGGCATGGTGAACCCGGCGATCACGAACAGTGCAGTGGCGGGCATGCCGTTGTCGCAGGCGGGGGTAGCGGCCGCGATCGCTTCGACTAGCCGGCAGGTCGGAGCGGCGTTCGGCGTGGCCGTAGCGGGAACGGTGGTGAATGCGAGTCGCTCACATGGGACAGACTTTGCGCGGGCGACGCACCCAATCTGGTGGGCCATGGCGGCGTCTGGCGGCGTGGTGCTGCTGGCCGGATTGGTGGCCAACACGGACCGGGCGAAGAAGAGTGTGGAGCAGGTGGCGGGATTGTTGACAGCGAGTTGACGCGCTCAGGTGGTGGGAACCAGGTCTCGGCTGCGGAGCAGGAGCGTAACTTCGTCAAGGGCGCGGGACCAGTTTTGTTCGGCGTGTTCGGCGTCCGTGCCGAGGGCGTGCACGTAGAGGGTAAGGGCGAAGCCTTCCTGCGGCGTGGTGAGGTCGAGCAGGGCTGGGCGAATGGTGCATTCAAGCAGGGCGAAGGGAAGCGAAAGCGGCGCGGCGCGACGGGTCAGTCGATCGGCGAGATGCTCGTGCTGGTGGCGCGAGGCGAACAGGGAGCGGTCTCGCCAGAGGAGGTCGATGTAGGAGGAGTGGGCGGCGGCGGCAAGTCCGGGGTCCATTTCGGTGCCGACGCCGAGCTCGGCATGAAGTCGTGCGAGGTCGTCGGGGTCGACGACGGGCCAGGCGTCGCACTTGGCGGTGAAGACGGGGGAGCGGGCAGAGTTGAGCGAGCGCAGGGCGTTGCGGAGGGAGGGGAAGCGCTCGGCTTCGGGGAGAGCCTCGAGCTCATAGGGATCTTCGCGGAGGTCGACGAAGCGGCGCTCTGGGCAGTCGGGGTCTGACCAGGGGACGACGAGCGTGGGGTCGTCAGCGGCGCATTCGGCGGACCAGTCGGCGAGCATCGATCTCTATGGTAGCGGCAGCAGGGCGGTCAGTTGTCCGGGTGGGCTTTGTCGAAGGCGGTGTGGAGGTCGGTGACCCAGGCGGGGATGCCGGAATCGGGGTTGGCGTCGGGTCCGGGCGCGGCGGGTTTGCCGCGGGAGACGGCCCAGTGCTCGATCCAGTCCGCGCCGGTGTCGGAGATGTAGGTGTCGGGCTGAGCGTAAGCGGGATCGGTGAGGGCCTGGTCGAGGTTTGTGAAGATATAGCCGTGGCGACGGCAGATGTCGAGGAGCTCGGGCAGGTGGTCGGCTTCGAGCCAAGTGGCGTGGAGCAGCAGGACCTGATGGACTTCGTAGCCGACAACCTCCTTCGAGCGCTGCTCCTCGTAGCTCAGGTTTCCGTCGGCGTAGGTGAGGAAGGCTTTGGCGAGACGGGCTTCGAGGGCGGTGTCGTTCCGGGTGTGGGCGTCGTCGTAGAGGTCGGCAAAGTACCAGTCCATCGGGTCGACCGTGACGGGCGCGATGCGGTATCCGCGGCCGGTGAGGAAGGCCTCGGAAGCGCGGCGGGTGTCGAGGTCGGGACCGACGTCGAGGTAGGGATGGCGGAAGTAGTGGAGTGTGTGGCCGGGGTGGGCGCGGAGAAGGATGCGGGTGACGGATTCGCCCTGGACGACGTCGTCTTCCCAGTCGTGCAACTCGACCTGGTTGAGCGAGGTGTGGCTGTAGGTGTGGTTGCCGAGATCGAGGCCGGCGGCGAGCCAGGCGTCGAGGGCGGCGATGCGGCGGTCGACTTCGCCGGTCTTGTAGAGGCGCTCTTCGATGACGAATCCTGTGGCGGGCGCTTTGGCGGCGACCAGGGCGGCGATGATGCGGCGGTTGATCTCGGTGACGGAGTCAGCGTCGAGATCGGTGGCGTTCATGGCGGGAAGGTCGTCGACCGTGACCGCGATGTGGCGGTCGGGTTTGTGGGCTTGCGCAGGGGCAAAGAGGGTGAGGGCGAGGAGGGCGAGCAGGCGGGAGGCGGGTCTTGCGAGGCCTGACGAAATGGGTCGAGTCGAGATCATGCGGGTTTCTTTGTGGCTCCTCGCCGGCGTGGACCACCCCCTCCCCCCAACGTGGTATTTCTGGAGGAAAATCCCTGGAATGAAAGGGTTAGGCCGAGGGTGCGGAGGTAACATCTTGAAAGGAAAGGATTTGCGGACAAATTCCTTCCAATGTTCGACTTGCCGGCACCCTGCAACGAGGGTTGCGATCCGGGCAGGTGTTTTCGGGCCGACGTTTCTGTGTACTTTGTTTGCTATCTCAAGGATAGCTGGTTTGACTCGCAAGTACGCCAATGTTGCGTATGCGCTTTGGGAGACGGCACGAGGGCGCCGTGGCAATGCGAGGAGCGTGCTTGGTTGGAGAGGGATACGAGGTGTGGTGCAGATGCCCTGGGAACATTGCTGGCGAGGTGCAGAAAAGGAGGGCCGCCAAAAGACTGGCGACCCCCGGGTGTGCATGGGTTCGTTTAGCTGAGCAGGCGACGGTGGAACGCGAAGGCGAGGCCGGCGCCGGTAAGGAGCAGGAGGTAGGAGCTGGGTTCGGGGGTGGTGGTGTTGTAGGCCTGGAAGTTGGAGTCGTTGAAGCCGTCTAAGAATGCGACATCACCTGAGCTATTAAGGAACAGAGATTGCGGCTCGATGTACGCGAAGCCAGCGGTGTACGGCTCCGTGAAGACACCATCCTGACCGATGAGGAGGCCAAACGGCAGGGAAGAGTTGATGTAGTGCTGGCCGAACGCTTCATAGCCGTTGTTGCACACACCCGCATAATCCGCTCCCTGGTAGGAGATGGTGCACGCTGAGCCATTATCCGGGACAAAGGTGGCGGGAACGGTATGGCTGGTGCTGACGATGTTTCCATGGTCGGTAACGTAGTACGTCGGGGCATCGGAGCCTCTGCCGTCGAAGATCAGAGCTTGGCCGCTGCTGTTGATGCCTTGCGCGTAGATGTCGCCACCTTGTGGGCCGGCGGCGTAGAGATCGTAGGAGTCCGCGAAGGCGGAGGTGGTGAGGCAGCTGAGGCTGGCAGCGGTGACGAGGGCTGCGGTGGCGTAGCGGGTGAGAGTTCCAAGACAGATCAAGGTGAAGTCCTCCAATACCAGCCACGATAGCCTAGGAAAGTACTGTTACCTTGTAATTAAATGGTAACTTAGGGAACAAATTTCGCACTTTCCGGAATTATTCCCGACATGGAAACGGAGGGCGGTGTGTTCGGCCCAGTAGCCGTCGTAGCCGGAGGCGGGATCGGGGGTGGCGAGGAAGGCGCAGTGGCCGCCGTGCCGGGGCTCAAGGAGGGTGAGGTGGGGGTTGGCGGCGATGCTGGCGCGGGTTTTGGGGGTGAGGCGGATGAAGGGGTCGTCGGCGGCGTGGAGAAGGAGGGTGGGGACGGCGATGCGGTCGAGGACGCGGGCGGCGGAGGCGCGGTGGTAGTAGTCGTCGGCGGAGGCGAAGCCGGAGTAGGGGGCCGTGATGCGGTCGTCGAACTCGCGGAGGGAGTGGATGTCGCGGGCGCGGGCGGGGTCGAACATCTTGGGGAAGAGATCGGCTTTGCGGCGGTAGCGGCGGAGCAGGGCGCGGAGGAAGCGGCGCTCGTAGATGCGGTTGAGGGATTGGTGCAGGGCGTCGGCGGAGGGGCCGAGGTCGCAGGCGGGGGAGATGGCGATGACGGAGCGGAGCTGGGGTACCGGCGATTCGGGAGCTCCGGTTTCAGGGCCGGGGATCGCAGTGGCGCGGCCGAGATCTCCGGCGGCTTTGAGAACGAGGTTGCCGCCCATGGAGTAGCCGATGAGGGAAACGGAGCGGAGGTGCTCGCGGGCAGTGAAGAAGCGGAGCACGGCAAGGACGTCGGCGGAGAGGCCGGAGTGGTAGAGGGTGGGGGTGAGGCGCTCGGTGTCGTACTCGGGGCCGCCACAGTTGCGCATGTTCATGCGGATGACGTTGGCGCCGGCGTGGAGGAGTTTGGCGGCGTTGCCAAGGACGTATTGGGAGTGAGAGGAGCCTTCCAGGCCGTGAACGAGGATGGCGGTGGGGGCACCGGCGCGGGAGGCATGGGGTTGCCAGTGGCAGTGGCAGAGGACTTGGGTGGCGGGTTCGGTCGTGACGAGGACGGCTTCGGGGGTGGGGAGGAGGTGGTGAGGGCGCGGGAGGAAGTTGCCGGCGATGGTTTGGAGGTGGGGGTTGGCGAGGAAGCGGCGGGGGGAGAAAAGTTCCTGGTGGGCAGCGAGAGTGTGGAGAGCTTCGGGCGTGTCGGGTGCCTGGCTTTGCGGGGCGACGGTGGCCATCAGGGCTGGGTCTCCGCGGGGGGTAGGCTGTTCGCGAGCTCGAGAAAGTGTTGGGCGTTGAGGGCGCCGGTGGGCTCGTCTTCGTGCTTGAAGTAGACGTACGTGTCGCGGGTGCGGGCGAGCGGGGCGATGCGTTGGACGAAGCGTGCGAGCTCGGCGGGGGTGTAGCCGCCGGGTTTGCGGAGACGGTAGGCGGCGTGGGTCTGCGCGGTGTGGATCTCGGGAGTGATGAGGTCGTCGGATTCGGCGATAGAGACGGCGGCGTTGTGATCAGAGAGGATTTGGCGGATTTCGGAGGTGAACCAGGAGGCGTGGCGGAACTCGAAGGCGATGGGCGGGGTGGCTGGGTCTTGCACGGAGGTGGCGGGGCGAAAGGCGGGTTCGGCGAGGAAGTCGGCCAGGAGACCGGGGTTCGCGGCGAAGTTGGGCGGGAGCTGGAAAAGGAGGAGGCCGAGGCGGCCGGCGGCGCGCACCGGGGCTAGTGCGCCGAGGAAGGCGGCGAGGTGGGGCGCGCAGCTTTTGAGGCGGGCGAAGTGGGTGATGCGCTGCGGAGCTTTGAAGGAGAAGCGGAAGTTGGGGGGTGTGGCGGCGAGCCAGGCGTCGAGCGTGGCGGGGGTGGGCAGCGCGCGGAAGGTGTAGTTGACTTCGACGGAGGTAAGGTGCGCGGCGAAGTGGGTGAGGAAGTATTTTTGCGGGAGGTTGGCGGGGTAGAAGCCCGGTTTCCAGGTAGGGTAGGCCCAGCCGGAGGTGCCGGCGAAGAGGCGCGGTGGGGCGGCGGCGGAGGTGATGGCCGGGGGCGGGATTCGGTTGGAGTTGGGCGTTCTCGGCACTGTTCGGGGAGGGAATGCTGGGTCGTCTGCTGGTTTAGCGACTACGGTGGAGACTGGGGGAATCGCAATCCAGCTCACCGGTGGAATCGGTAGTGAGTGTACCAAATCGGGAAGTAAGGTTACTTCCGTCTTCCAAACCCTGACTTTTTTCTGTCCAAGGATGCTGCGCTGTTGCTACTCTTCCCGGATCGATGACTGGCACGTACGCAGGGCTGTTCCCTTGGCGCCCGGCATCGGCGATAGGACGTCCATAGAGAGCGAAAACACGATGAGCACAAGTCTTCTCGGTCACCGGTCAATTCCGCTGGCGCACTTGGTCACCAATGTTATCAACCTTTTTCGCTTCAGTGACGGCGTGCCTCTCGACGCGTCGGAGATTGAACAGATAACGAAGCAGCAGCCATCGAAGTCAGCTCTCGAGCGGAATACGCGCGAGTCATTTGACTAGGGCAAGGTTCTGACGCCGGACGCGCTTTGTGTCTCGCGACAAGGAAGCATCACGCTCATCCGTTGATTTTTTGGGGCGGCTAGTGGGTTTCGAACCCACGACATCCGCTGCCACAGAGCGGCGTTCTGCCACTGAACTATAGCCGCCACATTGCGGTAATTGTAGCATCAGATGCCGTAGGACTTTGCCTGGTTTTGTGGGCGAGGACGGAGGCGGCGATGGCGGGGGCGCGTGAGCCGGAAGTGATTTCGCCGGGGCGTTCGGGGCGCGATCCCGGGCAGGGTGCTGGGCGTAGTTTTGGGGGAGCTCAGCCGGCTGGCGCTGGTCGGCAGGATCGGGTGCGGGGGCGCGTGAGTGGGGCGTTTCGGGATGAGAACCTGGACATGCTGGCGCACCTGCTGGATGATTTTGTGCGCGTGCCGGGTACAAATATCCGGTTTGGGCTGGACGGGATGGTTGCGCTCATTCCTGGGGTGGGGGATCTGCTACAAGGGCTGGCGTCGACCATCCTCATTCTGGCGGCGTGGGCGCGGGGAGTGCCGCCGGTGACGCTGGTGCGGATGGTGGCGAATGTGGGGATCGAGGTGCTGGTCGGGACGGTGCCGGTGCTTGGCGATATGTTCGACATCGCGTGGAAGGCGAACCGGCGGAACTACGCGTTGCTGACGGGAAGCCTGGCGGCTCCGGCGGTGGAGAGGCGGCGGAGTTGGTGGTTTTTCGCGGGGCTGTGCGGGGTGCTGCTGGTGCTGCTACTGCTGCCGCTGGTGGTGATCTCGTGGCTGACGGCGCACTTTCTGCACGGGATGCTGGGCGGCCGGCGGTGACTGGGGTTGGTCTAGAATGAGGGGAAGTCGGGGCGTAGCGCAGTCTGGTAGCGCATCTGCTTTGGGAGCAGAGGGTCGGGGGTTCGAATCCCTCCGCCCCGACCAAT
>CAXTEU010000022.1:0-53406 GCA_964243475.1 uncultured Acidobacteriaceae bacterium
ATGGAAAAGAATTTCCTACTCCCGATCCGGCCCGCCGCCCGAGAGTTCGCGGGGAGCATGCGAAGTTTTCAAAACAGAGACACTGCTCGAGGGCGCGTTCGCGGGACATCAGCTACGTTAGCTGTCACAACCTTCGTTTGTGAAGCGAGCGATGCAGTGGAATTACGTCCGCTAAGCGGAGGCGACCACTCGGTTATTTGCGGCAACTCTCCCGTACCAGAGGCCGGAATCCTTGATCGTTCGCTTCTGATCGCGGAAATCGACGTACGTGAGTCCGTAGCGCTCACTGTAGCCGTCCGCCCATTCAAAATTGTCCAAAAGGCTCCAGGCATGGAACGCACGAACACGGGCTCCATCCGCAATCGCACGGGACAGCTCGGTTAGCTCATCATGAAAAAAGGCAATACGACGGTCGTCGGGAACGCGACCGTTCTCCTTTGGGTAGGGCGCATCGAGGTAGCTGCAGCCGCTCTCGGTAATTTCGATGATCGGGTTGTTGTACTCGCGGCTAATGCGTGTGACGAGGTCGTATATTCCGCGCGGGTACACCTCGAGTCCCCCGTCGGTTAGGGGACCATCCGTAGGCATAGTGGCATCGAGTTGTGTCCAGGGGTCACCACCATGCGCGGTGTCCTGTGTTTCGGTCGCGATCGTGCCCGCTCCTCCCTTGCGGAGAGTGCGAGCGTCCGAGACATAGCGGCGCGTGTAGTAGTGAAAGCCGATCCAGTCCAGCGGAACCTGCATAATCTTCTCATCGCCACTCTGGAAGCCCATCTGCTCATACGGCATCGGCACGACGAAGGCGTTGGGGTACCGGCCGTGCATCGCGGTCTCCAGAAAGTAGAGATTATTAAAGGCGTGATAACGGTCGGCTGCGGCTCGATCTTCGGCACTTTCCGTCTTCGGATAGGCCGGAGACATCCCGTAGGCACTACCCACCGTTGCCTTTGCGGATGCCGCTTTGATCGAGCGAAAAGCCATCCCCTGCGCGAGGTTGATGGTGTGTGCCGCCTTGAGGAAGTCCGTATAGCTAGCCCGGCCCGGCGGGAAGCTGCCCACACCATAGCCGAGATACGCTACCGTCCAGGGCATGTTGAACGGTGCCCAAACGGTGATGCGGTCACCCAGATGCTTGGCCAGGATGCCCGCATAGTCTGCGAAATAGCCAGCGAGGTCCCGATTTGGCCAGCCACCCCGGTCTTCAAGCCCCTGTGGCAGATCCCAATGGTACAGCGTACAGAATGGCCGGATCCCTGCTTCGAGAGCGGTATCGACGACGCGGCTGTAGTGATCCAGGCCCTGCTGGTTTGGCGTTCCCGTCCCGTTCGGCTGGATGCGCGGCCACGAGATCGAGAATCGGTAGCTTTTCTGGTTGAGCTGTTTCAGGATCGCGATGTCTTCGGGGTAACGGTGGTAGTGATCGCAGGCTACATCGGCTGTTGCCGCGCCTTTGATCTTGCCGCGCGTGTGGCAGAAACGGTCCCAGATGGACTCGCCTTTGCCGTCCTCCTTCCACGCGCCTTCTGCTTGAAACGCCGCCGTTGCCATGCCCCAGAGAAAGCCAGTGGGAAATGTGCCAGGCACGATACCAGCGTCAGCCTTCGCTTGCGACGCGACTGCTGCTGGAAGAGCGCTCCCCGCTGCCGCCGCAAATGAGGACTGCAGGAAGGTACGACGGTCGATGGAAGTGTGTGCAGTCATAGAGTAGATCTAGCCTGAGTGTGAACGCCAGGAACTCCAGATGTCCAATGAAATGGAACGCGTCACTTGATAACCTTTTGTTATGGCTGTCGAGCTCGCCGAATTACAGTCCTTCTTGCTTCTTTGTGAGCACCGGCACTTTGGCCGCACGGCCGCAGCGTTGCACATTTCGCAGCCGGCCCTCACCAAACAGATCCAGCGCCTCGAAGCACGTCTAGGGGGAGCCCTGCTCATCCGGCGCGCCGGAGGCATGCACTTGACCGCAGCCGGTGAATTCTTCGAGGCTCAGGCACGCTCTTTGGTCCGTGACGCAGGAGAACTCGAGCGGTCTACGCGCCTTGCTATGCAGGGGGAAGCAGGTGCGCTACGCGTTGGTTTCGGCATCGCCGTCCTCGCCAGAGGTCTACCGGAGGTCATTCTGCGCTTTCGCCGTCGATATCCGGCCGTCACGCTATCGGTCAAGAACATGTCCACCTCTGACCAGCTGCAGGCGCTCAGAGACCGATCAATCGACATCGGCTTTGTGCGGCTGCCTGTCCCAGCCGCCGACATCGAGACGATTCCCTTCCTCACCGAGCGCCTTCTGGTTGTTCTTGGAAGAGACCACGTTGACTCACCAGACGGCCTTGCTGGGCTGCGTGACAAGCCGTTTATCATCCCCTGCCGAGCCGATTCCGTCAGTTTCTACGATCACGTCTTTCGAACCTGCCAGGCAGCGGGCTTTGTGCCGCAGGTCGTGCAAGAGACCGACGTGTTCTTTACGGCTCTAAACCTGGTCCGTGCCGGCCTTGGTGTCAGCATCGCGCCTAGCGCAGTTCAACTCATGCGGGTGCCACAGATCCGCTTTGCGGAGACCCTGATCCCCGAGGCAGAATGGTCCATCGGACTTGCCTGGAACCGTCGCTTTGCTTTCTCGCCGCTGATGACCAACTTCAGAGCAATGGCGGAGCGCTGGATCACAGCAACAATCCGATGAGTTACCGGACGTTGAGACCTGTACGCTACCAGAAACCTTCGTTTGTGACGACAGGCTGAAGCCATCCATCCAATTTAGAATTGCGTTTACGATGCCATCTATTCCAGCCAGCAGCCTTCGGTATCGCTGTACTAAACTCTTGTCTTATGACCCGCCCGTAACGGCACGTGAGGCGTTGCTGCGACTTGCCGACTACGCGGCAGACGTCGAGATGGACCAGGCAGGCTCTGGGGAGTTGGTCCACCGTTTGGAACATCGCTTAGCCGAACTACTGGGTAAGGAGGCGGTTCTCTTCATCCCGTCCGGTAAAGCAGGTCAGAACATCCTTCTCCGTCTCTGGTGTGAGTCATCGGGAGTGCCCCAGGTCGCCATGCATCCACGCAGTCATTTGCAGGAGTGGGAAGGCGAAGCCTACGCCCACCTTTTCGGATTGCATGCCGTCGATCTTGGTAATCCGGACCAGCAGATCGGCATTGCAGATGTAAAGGCGTTGCAAGAAGAAGTCGGAGCTGTAACAGTCGAATTGGCACTGAGGCCACTTGGATGTGAGGTTATCCCTTTGGGCGAACTTGCTCAGATCCAGCAGGAGTGTAAACAGCGCGCTCTTCCACTGCACGGAGATTGTGCCCGCATCTGGGAGGCTCAACCCTACAGCGGGGTCCCGATCGCACAGATCGCAAGCTATTTTGACAGCCTGTACGTCTCCCTCTATAAGGGGGTTGGGGGTTGGCTGGCGCAGCAATCGCCGGACCTTCTGACCTGATTAAAAAAGCCCGTGTGTGGCAATTACGCATGGGCCAGAAGCTCTACCGGCAGTTCCCTTACTTGCTGGCAGCCTTGCTAGGCTTGGACAGAAGGCTTCCAATGATGTCTGACTTCCATAAGAAGGCGATAGAAGTCGCCGGCATCTTTGGGGAGTGTAGGGGCATTCAGACTCACCCGGCCACGCCACACACAAATACGTTCATCGTGCAGTTTTCGAAGGGGAACGGCAAGTACATGGAAGCCAGAGACCGCGTGGCGCTAGAGACAGGGCTATGGCTATTCGACTACATGCCCAAGATTGAACCAGAATCAGGCGCGTTCGAAGTTCACATTTGGGAGGGTGGCCTCCGGTGCTCCCTAGAGAGTTAAAGAACGCGTTCATTCTCTTTCTTCGATACATTGACGCAGAAGCTGATTCCGTGGCTGCTCCGGTGCTCAATTCGTGAACGCTTCAGAACTACCAGAAACCTTCGTTTGTGGACGCCCCCGGGGCGGAGTGTCCGGCCTGCTAGTTTGCCTGAATTGGAACCTGCAAGTAAGACGGATGCTCGCCGCCCGTGTAGATGACGTGCTGCCCACAGTTGGCACCGGCGTACTCCTCGATCCCGGGCATCAACGTTCCCAGAAGATTTCTGGAGCTGATCACAAAGCGGAGCTGCTCGCCGGGATGAAATATGAGACCAATCGGCAACAGCTCGATTACGACTTCGGCGATTTCGCCCGGGGACAGCTTCTCGACGCGGTCGAAGCTATGAGCGGGCACCTCATCGGTCGACAGCATCTCGTCGAGGTAGCGAGCTGACACGCGCAACCGACCATCGGAGCCCTTGTAGCGGAGGATGGTTGCGCCATGATCCGTGAGGTCATGATTCGCGGCACTCTGGTTAGGTACGGTGAACTGCTGAAGAGGCGTGCCATGAGCGTCAAGTTTCTGAATAAGCACGAAA
The DNA here is from genome assembly GCA_964243475.1 of uncultured Acidobacteriaceae bacterium. Classification (GTDB taxonomy): domain Bacteria; phylum Acidobacteriota; class Terriglobia; order Terriglobales; family Acidobacteriaceae; genus Edaphobacter. The sequence goes on from CAXTEU010000022.1 coordinate 4,390, forward strand.
AGATCCATGTCGTCCGCACCGCGTGCTTCGACCCACAGCCGAGCCTTCGGGTAGCCAACCATCACCGTTTCCTGGTCGGAACGTGTGACAAACGACATGGCGTTCGGGTTAGACGCGACGACATAAGATGCTGTGACTTCGTCTGATGGAGCTTCGGTGGTGAGGGTGCGGGCGCGACCGTCGAGAAAGAACTTCGTCAGCACGACCCCGCTCGGAGGGAACTGGTCCGCAGCGACGTTCACCTTATCGCCGCCTTCAAGGTCAAGCAGAGAGTAGCGAACGTGAGGAGTCTGTTCCCATCCGTTGTCGTCCTCCTTAAGGTAGCGGTCAAAGAAACGACGCAGGTCCTCACGGTTTCCCTCGTCATAGTAGTCGGGCCACTCCTGACCGTTGTGGATGCGGAGCCACGTTTCGCTTGAGGCGATGCGGCGCCAAGCCCGGAAAGTGCCGGCGGTGTGCAACATGTTCGAGTAGCTCGCCACGACATAGGCCGGCACAGTAATTCGGCCGAAATCCGGGATCTTGTTCTTCCACAGATCGTTCACGAGCGGGTAGCGCTCGACCTCCGACACGATGTCCTCCTTCTGGTGTTTGCAAAAAAAGCTGCCGTCTTGGAGTTGACGGGCGAATCCGATATCAGGCGTACCGCCGCGCATGACCAGATCGCGGTAGACGTCACTCACACCCTCCCACGGGTTGATCGCTGCCAGGTGCGGAGGCTTTTCGGCAGCGGTACGCACATCGCCCTCAACTGGTTCCAGTACGACGCCACCGGCAGCTTCTGGCATAGCGGCGCGACCGGCGGTTTCAGCTCCTACGCCATCTTCAATCCCGCGAAGGACTTCGCCGTCATCGTCCTCAGCAACGACATCCACAACGCCGGCTTCCTTACCGACCAACTCGGTCTCCACATAGCCCAGCGACTCACTGGCAAGCCCGCCATCGCCCTTGTCCCGTAAGCACTTGTAGCAGAGATCCGAGGCGCTAATTCTATTACTGTTCTCTGGAATTGCCCTGTAGTGGCTTTGCCGGTTGGCTGGATTGGGCTTCAAGACGCGCGTTATGGAGCTGGCCCCCTTCCACCGTCACAAACGGTAGTTTGTGATGGGCATGCAAGAACTCTCGACGAGTCCGAAGCCCCGAACGAGAAGTGACGCGCACATTCAACGTCGTTGGTCCGTGAAAGATTGAAGACATGCCAAGAGATGATCACTCTGACTATCAACGTCGCTTGTAACGATGCCCGGGAGTCGCACCGTCCCATCCGGCGCGATAATGACCTCGTAAATGCCTCCGTCGAGAGCGCCGTTCGAAGCTTGAGCAGGAACGCCATAAGCGCCTGCAATCTTCTGATCCGGATCAGAGAGCAAAGGAAAGATCACTCCATTTGTCTTGGCCCAGTCGCCGTTACTCTCCGCAGATGTTCTGCCGATCCCAATGACATGAGCGTTGTGGGACGCATACTTGGCCGTATCAAGTTGAAGGTTGCGGGCGTACACGGCAATATCTGAACTGGAGTGGTCTCCAAAGAAGAAAAGCACAACCCAACTCCCTTTGTAAGCCTCCAGGGAAACCCGGGAGCCAAGTTGGGACAGAAGGGTGAAGTCCGGAGCATGGCTGCCCGGTTCAGGCGATGCTTGCGCAAACGCACCAGCGTTGATCAACAATACCCAAAAAAGCATACGGTACCGAAGCCGAGGATAGGTTGATAGTCGTTTACCTCGGAGAGGCTTTTGACGAGTTCTCGTGATCTGAGCGAGATTCACAAGGATCCGCTTAGCAAGACCTCTGGGGATCGGGACACGTCCCAGGCCCGTAAGAACGTGGGAGTACTCGCGCCAGGTATAGACGATCAGAACCTGCTTGAAATGTTCGTGCCGCTTGCTAGTGCCAGTATGGGTTCTACTCGGAATGACGTTGCCCTCTCAGTCGTAGGCAGGCTCGGCCACGGCACCACGTTTCAACAAGCAGAAGCAGACTTAAAGGGCATAAGCGTTCGAAATACCCAGCAGACGGGCAAGGCCAAAGAGGATCTGAGCGTGAGCGTAAAACCTCTAAGGGATGCCTGGGTTGCAATGTCTCCGGAACAGAAGCGGATGCTCTGGTCGCTCATGGGCGCAGTGGGTTTCGTCCTTCTCCTAGCCTGTGCGAACGTCGCGAATCTGTTTTTAGCTTGGGAGGCTGCACGCGAGAAGGAGATCGCGGTGCGATGTGCTCTCGGTGCGTCTCGGAGAACTATCTTTGGTCAGCTGTTGGCCGAATGTTTTTTACTCGCGGGGGCAGGCGGGGTACTCGGGATTGCCGTTGGATACGTGATGCTCCGTTCCATTCTGAGCACCATACCCAAGTTCACTCTTCCATGGGCGGCGGACGTGCGACTCAATATACCGGTCCTGCTATTCACCGTCACGGCAACTGGACTCGCGGCATTGATCTTTGGGTTGGTTCCCGCTTGGCACGGATCGCGGGTCGATCCTGGGCTGGCTTTGAAAAAGGGCGGACGGGCAGGCATCGATCGGGCTGGCCACGCCTGCAGCGAGCTTTAGTCATCGCAGAATTCGCTATCGCGCTGACCCTCCTTGTAGGAGTGGCTCTAGCAGTCACCAGTTTTAGCAATCTGCTTCGTGCGGCTCGATCTGATCTGCGAGCTCCGCTAGAGCGTGTATTAACCTTCGATCTCAGTCGTCCGGAGTCTCGCCCCACCGACCCCGCAAGCACACGAACCTTCGTCCATGCCGTTCTCGAGCGTTTGCGCTCTACACCCGGAGTGTTGGCCGACTCTGCGCAGACGAACACGCCTCTTTATCGTTCACGGGAAAGCGCATCTTTCACATTCGTCGGAACGAGAGATCAGGACGATCTCTCACTTCAACCCCAAGTAGACGTCGGGGCGGTAACGCCTGAGTACTTTAAGACCTTTGGTGTCTCCCTGGTCAAGGCCGCGCGTTCGACAAGAGGGACGACGCATCTGGCTTGAAGACCGCCATAGTGAATGAGGCTTTCGTACACCACTATGTGGGCTTCTCTAATCCATTAGGACAGGTCATTCGTGTGTCACAAGCCAATCATGGGGGTGCTGGTACAGCCAATTCAACGGAACTTGAGATTATTGGAGTATACCGCGACGTGAGGAGCATGGGACTCCGGGAAGATCATCCAGAGATACAGACTCTTTTTGGCAGAACGTCTCACCTGGGCCTTCCTTTGCGATTCGGAGTGCAGTACGACCGGACCGTATACTCCGTAGCGTCGCGGCAGCCGTTGCTTCTGTTGATTCAGAAACCCCACTTGGATCGCCGCGCACCATGGAACAGACACTCGATTCCATCCTAGGTTCTGATCGGCCCACTATGACGCTGTTCGTCAGTTTTGGATTCGTGGCCTTGCTTCTGGCCACACTCGGGATTTATGGCGTGATGTCATTTGCGGTGGTCCAACGCTCGCGTGAGATAGCCGTGAGAGTAGCGGTCGGAGCGAATCGGCTACAGGTAATTACGCCGTTGATGAAGCAGGGGGCTCTGATGGCGCTTGCGGGTATCACGTTTGGAACTCTCGGCGCGTACTTCGTGGGACACGGCTTGCATCAGCCTTCTTCAACGTTCCTGCCGTAGATCCATCTATCTTGTTTGGCGTGGGTGGCGTGCTTGCCTTAGCCGCACTCGCGGCCGTGTTCATCCCGGCTTATCGCGCAGCGTCATCGTGAGCGCCCCGAGAAGAGCAGACTTTCGGAATAAGAGCAGAGTTCCACCACAAACCTGCGTGACGCCAAGAAAAATTGCGTAAGTTCTGGAATAACCGAAATAGAACCACGTGAGTTGATAACCGGTGAGTGAGCCGACGGGCTGTGCAGCGAGCTGGGATTGCAGATCGAATTGCAGGTGAAGGAGCTTGCTGATCCCGTACGTGTACAGCATGAAGGCGCAGAAGTAACGGAACCAGTCAAGCAGCAAAGGATATTCGTCGGCCCGTGTTCTCGACATCTGCTGTTCTCCCATCGGTCTCAATGACAGCGCGCAGTTTCACATTTTAATTACGGCTGATCTGGAGCTTTGTTCCACCTTTACCGATTAGTCCTGAGAAACACGCTTCTCGGAAGCAATACACACCGGCCGCCCAGCAGCACCCACTTACATCCCTTCAAACCCCCGCTCCAAACACCCCAACAACTCCCCCACCGGCTCCAACCCAACATGCAACCGAACCACCCTCCACCCGTACCCCGACCGAACTCCCTCACTCGGCGTCAAATCGTAATTCAAAGCCAAACTCTCCACCCCACCCCAGCTAAACCCCTGCCGAAACATCCCCAACCCATCCACAAACCGCCGAGTAGCCTCAAACGAAATCCCCTCCTGAAAGACAAACGAAAACAACCCACAGCTCCCCGAGAAATCCCGCTTCCACATCGCATGCCCCGGACACCCCTCCATCGCCGGATGCAGCACCCGCTCCACTTCCGGGCGTCCCTTCAACCACCGCGCCACCTCAAGCCCGGCCGCCTCCACCGCCCGCAGCCGCACCGCCATCGTCTGCATCCCCCGCAAGCCCAGCGAGCAGTCATCCGGCGAAACCGCCATCCCCAGCACGCCACGCGCCCACGCCAGCCGCTCCAGCACCTCTTCTTCCCGCGCCGTCACGCTCCCCAGCAGCACATCGCTGTGCCCCGCCACATACTTCGTCAGCGCCAGGGCACTCACATCCACCCCGTGCTCGAGCGCCGGAAACATCACCCCCGAAGCCCACGTATTATCCATCGCCACCTTCGCCCCATGCGCGTGGACGACCCGCACGATCGCCGGCACATCCTGCACCTCCATCGTGATTGACCCCGGACTCTCCACCCACACCAGCGTCGTCGTCGGCCGCAGCAGCGCCCGGATCCCCTCGCCCACCATGGGGTCGTAGCACTCCGTCTCCACCCCAAACCCGCGCAGCATCTCCCGCGCCAGCTTCTGCGTCGGCCCGTACGCACTCTGCGGCAGCAGGGCATGGTCGCCCGCCTTCACCAGCGCCAGATTGACCAACGCCACCGCCGCCCCTCCACTCGGCGTCAGCACCGTCCCCGCCCCACCCTCCATCGCGCACACCCGCCGCGCCAGAGCTTCCGTCGTCGGCGTCCCATGCAGCCCATACGTGTAGCCCGTCACACTCGGCCGCGTCCCCTCCCGCACACTCGCCGCATCGGGAAACACCACCGTCGCCCCCCGGTACACCGGCACCGCCAGCGACCGAAACCCACCCTCCGCCGCAGACCCACTCGCCTCATCCTGAGCCACGCGCGCCAAAGCCGCCGTCAGTCGACACTCCCAATCCTTCATCCCCCCATGCTACCCTCCCGTGCTCCCGACACTCCCCGCATCTCACCTTCTACCAGCAAGATCGGAGACGCCCAGTGCTGAAATGCAGCATCCTGCTCGTCGCAAACCCTACCCTCACCCACCAGCAGTTCGTCGACCACCACCGCAACACCTACGCCGACCTCTTCTCCTCCCTCCACGAGGTAAAGGCGAACGTCCGCCGCTATGTCCAGTGCCACAGCACCGGCGATCAGCTCCCGGCCTTCCCGACTCGGAGATCGACGGCACCACCGAACTCTGGTTCGACAACCTCACGGCATCGCCGCCGTCCTCGGGTCCAACACCTACATGAAAACCATTCGCCCCGACGAGAAAAAGTTTCGCGATCTCCACGCCTGCGAGTTCCTGATCGGCACCGAGCACACCGTTATCCGCTAGCCCACTCGTTCCAGAAGATCCAGCCGGTAGCTCTTCGCCCGAACGCCATAGACGGACCGATAGTCCGCCCTCCCCAGCCACCGCTGGTGCACCGCGTCCCCGCTCAACGGATAATCCGTCACCTCCGGCGTCCAGTGCACCAGCAGCAGATGCCCGCCCGCCTCCTGCATCGCCCGCACCGTCTCCATCGCCCGCTCTAGCTCTTCCGCGCTCCAGTAGTACGCCACCTCCGACACCACCACCAGATCGAACCTTCCCTCCGGCGCTTCCCGGGGAAACTGCATGCGCCGAAACTCCACCCCCGGCAGCTGCCCGCACCGCGCCTCCGCCACCTCCAGCGCCGCCTCCGCGACATCAATCGCCACCAACCGATCGCATCGTTCAGCCAGCCGCTCCGTCAGTACCCCAATCGAGCAACCCACCTCGAACCCACGCCCGTACCGCTTTCTCGGCAGCGCCGCCAACGTCTCCGCGTACTTCCCCGCCTCATACGCGCTCGTCTCAAAATCCCACGGATCCCGTTTCGCCGCATACACCCGCCGAAAGTACTCCGGCTCCAACGACCTGCGCTCCGCACCACCATCCTCCGCCGCCTCAGCCATACCGCCATCCTAAGCCGCCCACCCGGCCTCAATCGCACCCCATCGAAACCTCGCCTTCATCAACCTTCCAGAACCCCACCTACACTTGCGATAATGCGGCTGTTGCCCTCGCGCGTCCCCATCCTCGCCCCCGCCCTCCTCCTCAGCCTTCTGCCGACCATCACCCCCCGCGCCCAGACAATCTCCCAAACCTCCCCCATCGCCTTCTCCGCCCTCCCCCGCTCCACCCAGGAGCACCTCCGCGCCTCCACCTGGTGGCCCACCAAACCGCTCGCCACCCCCACCGGATTCGTCGGCGCCGCTGTCTGCGCCCAATGCCACAGCGACATCGCCGACAGGCAGCGCACCAGCCAGATGGCCCGCACCCTCATCCCCGCCGCCCGCTCCGACGTCCTTGCCGGGCACCTCCGCGACGCCTTCCACTCCGGCCCCTACACCGACACCGTCTCCCGTACCCCCACCGGCTTTCAACTCTCCGTCACCGACGGCGCCGCCACCCAGCAGGCCCTCCTCGACTGGGCCTTTGGCTCCGGCAACGTCGGCCAAAGCTACCTCTGGCAAACCGGCGACACCTTCCACGAGGCCCGCTTCAACTTCTTCCACTCCCTCAACACCTTCGCCGACACCCCCGGCCGCCTCCACAGCGCCCCCACCTCCCTCCCCATGGCCCTCAGCCGCGAAATGGAGGGCTTCGAAGCTCAAACCTGCTTCCGCTGCCACACCACCGCTATGTCGTCCAAGCTCCCGCTCGACGTCCGCACCGTCGTCCCGGGTGTCTCCTGCGAAGCCTGCCACGGCCCCGGAGCCGCCCACGTCGCCGCCGTCCAAGCCGAAGATGCCCGGGCCGCCACCACCCCACCCACCACAACCGCCAGCCTCGCTCCCGCAACGTGGGACCGCCACATCCTCAACCCCACCCGCCTCTCCCCCGCTGACTCCGTCGACCTTTGCGGCTCCTGCCACTCCACTCCCACCGACGTCCGTCTCATGGGCGCCGTCGGCCTCCAAACCGTCCGCTTCCCCGCCTACCGCCTCACCGGCAGCCGCTGCTGGCTCGCTTCCAGCCCTACCGACACTCCCGGCGCCGGCGATCCCCGCCTCACCTGCCAGTCCTGCCACGACCCCCACGCCCCCCTCGACCGCGTCTCCGCGGACTACGACACCGCCTGCCTCCGCTGCCACACCAACCGCGCCCCACCCACACCGCCCGTCACCCTGAGCGCAGCCAAGGACCCCCGCATTTCGGCCCCGCCGCATTTCCAGGCACAAGCCGCAACTGACCTCGTCCCCGCCGCAGCCGCAGCAAACCGCGGCGGAGCGTCTCCGATCGCGACCGCCCACACCGCCCTCGCCCCCGCCTGCCCCGTCGCCACCCGCCAGTGCACCTCCTGCCACATGTCCAAGTTCGAACTTCCCGAGATGCATGCGAAATTCACCGATCACCGCATCCGCATCACCCACCCCGGCGAACCCTTCCCCGACACCACCCCCACCCAGCTCGCCGCCACGCACTAACGCACGCCATGAGCCCGCTCTTCCTTCTCACAACGATCCTCCTCGCCACCCAACTCCCGGCACAGCCACGCGAAGCGGGTGCCCCATCCATGACGGCCGTATCGTTATGGGCGGGTTCTTCCGGTGACCCCTCAGGTCAAACAAAAAGCACCTCGATCGCCCAGGATCCCCCACCCACCCCCGAAACCCCCGCCCAACACCTCCAAACCCTCCTCACCGCCCAGCGAGCCGCCCTCGCCACGAACGACCCCGCCCAAATCCTCCCTACCAGCACCTCCGCCACCGCCCTCGCCCTCCGCCTCGCCGCCACCCTCGACCTCGCCGCCGGCCACCTCGCCGACGCCCGCACCCTCCTCCTCCGCTCCTCCACCCTCGACCCTCAACCCGCCACCACCCTCCTCCTCCTCACCGCCGACCTCCGCGCCAACAATCCCGCCGACATCGCCGCCGACACCGCCGCCCTGCTCCAGCTCACCGGCGACACCGCCCCCGCCCACTTCCTCCTCGCCCAAACCTTCGAAGCCGCCGACGACCTCGCTCCCACCGTCCGCGAACTCACCCGCGCCCTCGCCCTCGACCCCCAACTCCCCGCCCTCCACCTCGCCCTCGGCATCGCGTTCTGGCGGCTCAACGAATATCAGTACAACCCCGATTCTCTCCGCGAGTTCACCCTCGCTCAGCAGGCGGACCCCGGCGCATTCCTCGCCAACCTCGACCTAGCCTCTCTCCTCTCCCAATACCACCGCTTCCCCGAGGCCGCCCACTTCCTCCAGCTCGCCGCCACCGCCGACCCGCATTCCCCCGACCCCGCCTTCCAACTCGGCATGAACCTTTACTCCGAAGCGGATTACACCGCCGCCCGCCCCGCCCTCGAGCAAGCCGTCCAACTCACCGCCGACGATTCTAGCCACAACAACTTCCAGATCCGCCGAGCCCTCATCGCCCTTTCCCGCATCGCCGCCCTCGAGCATCGCTCCGCCGACGCCGAGCAACTCAACGCCCAAGCTGAACACCTTCACCAGCAACTCCTCGCCTCGGGGGAAGCCCCTACCCTCACCGAAAGCACCGGCCTCCTTGTCGGTGCCGGCGCCTCTCACGCCACCCCCAAATCATCAGCCGCTATCGCCAATCCGACGACCCCAGCCGCAGCTCCCACCAACGCCCTTCACCAGCAACTCCTCACTCTCGCCGCCTCCACCCTCAACGACGCCGGCACCGCCCTCGCCCGCACCCACAATTACGCCGCCGCCCTGCCCCTCTTCCGCGCCGCCGCCGAAACCGACCCGACCCTTCCCCCAGTCCTGCGCAACCTCGGCCTGGCTGCCTTCCACACTGCCGCCTACCCCGAAGCCGCCACCGCCCTCACCCGCGCCCTCCAACTCGACGCCAACGACACCCTCGCCCGCCGCTACCTCAACCAAATCCCGCCCAAACCAACCCAACCACTCCCCAGCACTAACCCACCAAGCCGCACTCTCTCCCCGCCATAATCCTGGGCAAAGCCAAGAACCCGCACCGGCAGTCGCCCTCGCAGTTGCCGTTGGCGTTTCAGTTGCAGTTGCAGTTGCTCGCTTTTAGTCGTCATCCTGAGCGAAGCGAAGGACCGCTGTAGTTGCACTTGCAGTGTGCTGTTGCACTTGCAGTGTGCTGTTGCCCGTGCAGTCGCACCCACCACCTACCGCAGCCGCAACAAATACACCCCCATTCCCACCCCCACCAACGCCAGCACCACCGCCAACCCCACCGCCACCCAGTTCACCCTTCCCGGCACCCACGTCCCTTCCCTCAACTCCCGCACCGTCACCATGTGCTGCCCCACCGCGCTCAGATTCACCAGCACCCCAATCCCCACCAGCGCCACCCCCGCAATCACGCTCTGCCCCACCCCCTGCACTGCCACATGCGTCTCCGCCGCCCGCATCTGCCGCAAAAACAACCCAAACCGCGCCACCGCAAACCCCACCCCCATCAACCCCAGCCCCGTCCGAATCCACGCCAGAAACGTCCGCTCCGCGGCAAAGTACGTCCGTGGATCCTCCATCGGCTCAGCCATCTCCCCATCCTAAGCCAGCCCACATTCCACCCTCCACGACGGCCATGCTCATCTGCGCGATCATAGGACGATGCGCGGCAATGCAATCCAACGGGTACTGGCCATCGACTGGAGCGGTCGCGTGGACGTCCCCGGGCAGCGCCGGCACATCTACGCCGGGATCTGGACCTCCGCCGAGTTCGCCCGCGGCCGCGCTGGGGCCGTCGCGCGCGCCCGTGGAGCAGACGGCGGCGTCGCTCTCGAAAATGGCCGCACCCGCGAGGAAACCGCCGATTGGCTCATCGCCCTCGCCCACGAAACCCCGCGCCTGGTCGTCGGCTTCGACTTCTGCTTCGGCTTCCCCGAGTGGTTCGTGCACGGCGAGCACAGCTGCCAAACCGGCCCCGAGTTCTGGAATCTCGTCGCCCACCAGCACGGCGAGCGCTGGCTCGAACGCGGCCACGCCGACCGCCGTTTCTGGGGCAAACCCCACAAACGCCCCGAAGAATTCTCCGGCGACCAGATCCACCGCATGCTCCGCGCCACCGACATCGACTGCAAGCTCATCGCCCACATTCCCGAAGCGGAGCGCGCCGCCCGCGTCAAGGGCATCACTCCCAAGAGCGTCTTCCAGATCGGCGGCTCCGGCAGCGTCGGCACCGCGTCCCTCCGCGGCATGCCCATCCTTCTTCGCCTCCGTGACGCCGGCTTCCACGTCTGGCCGTTCGACCGCCCACAGCTCGCCGGCGACCGCCCTCAGCCGCTGGTCGTCGAAATGTACTCCCGCCTCAACACCGGCCCCGTCCACAAATCCAACCCCGCAGCCCGTCGCGCGTATCTCGACCGCAACTGCGCGCGCGACGCCACCTACGCCCAACTCGCCCCGTCCGTCCTCCGCAAAGCACGCAATAGTGAGGACGCCTTCGACGCCCTTATTAGCACCATGGTCATGGCGCAACGCCGGGACACCTTCGCGAACCTTCAGGAACCGCTCGACCCGAAGTTCCGTGTCGAAGGCTGGACCTGGGCCCCAGGCCCCGTCGCAGATCCCGACTGACCGAAACCGATGTCCAACGCCCGGCTCCCGCTACCCGCGGTACTTGTTCAGAAAATCCAGCAGGTCGTTCGAACTCATGTTCTGCGCCTTCGCAAACTCGTTCGTCGTCCCCAGCACCTTCATGGAAGGATCCACCACCGCCAGCGCAGGCAAGCCCTTCGAAAGGTCAACCCCAAACCTTTGCGCCTCCCGTGTGTTCTGGTGCGCTTTGGCACCCACATTGATGTGCACCAGCAGAAAATGCTCCGCAATCTGCGCATGCACATGCTCTTCCGGGAAGAACGTCGACGTCGCCTGACACGAGCTGCACTGATCCGTGCCGAAGTCCAGAACCACATTCTTGTGCTGCTGCGCGGCCATCTGAAACGCCTCGTGCAACTGTCCGGAAGCTGCCGAGACAGCCGGGTAGATCGTCTTGAACGTCGTCGGAACCGGGTTCGGCTCCTGCGCCGGCGAGAGCGCCATCGGCGTCAAGAAGGTGGCCGCGACAAGCAGGGTGGAGCGGATGGAGGACACGGTCATGAAGGATCCCTTTCGTCGATGCAGTCAGCCCACGCGGGGCGTCCCGCCAGTAAGATGCCAACATCGCTCCCGAGGTCAGTGACGTGAGTGCCCGCCGCCGCGAAAGCGGTGTGCTCGAAGACTGATTCGGTCAGGTGTACCGCGCCTACCGCCGTCGGACCTGGTTCTGACCCCACGCCGCGCTGGTAAACTTCAAGCCTATGCAAGAGTCGCAGCGGGCCTTCACCGGCAACCAGATTCGCGAAGACTTTCTCCGGTTTTTCGAAACCAAACGGCACCGGCGCGTCCACTCCTCGTCGCTCGTGCCCGGCAACGACCCAACCCTGCTCTTCACCAACGCCGGCATGAACCAGTTCAAGGACGTCTTCCTCGGCGCCGAAACCCGGTCCTACACCCGCGCCACCTCCTCGCAAAAATGCGTCCGCGCCGGCGGCAAGCACAACGACCTTGAAAACGTCGGCTTCACCCGCCGCCACCACACCTTCTTCGAAATGCTGGGCAATTTCTCCTTCGGTGACTATTTCAAGCGCGACGCCATCGCCTTCGCCTGGGAGCTGCTCACCAGCAAGGAATGGTTCGGCATCGATCCATCCCGCCTCTACGTCACCATCTTCGCCGGCGAGGGCGCCGTCCCCCGCGATGAAGAAGCCGCCGGCCACTGGCGCGACATCGGCGTCCCTGCCCATCGCGTCGTCGCCATGCCCGGCAAAGACAACTTCTGGCAGATGGGCGACACCGGCCCCTGCGGCCCCTGCTCCGAAATCTTCTACGACCTCGGCCTCGCCGCCTCCGAAACCGGCGAAGACCGGCCGTTCCCCGAAGACGAACAGCGCTACGTTGAAATCTGGAACCTTGTCTTCATGCAGTTCGACCGCGCCTCCGACGGCGCCCTGGCCCCCCTGCCCAAGCCCTCCATCGACACCGGCATGGGCCTCGAGCGCATCGCCTGCGTCCTCCAGGGCAAAATCTCGAATTACGAAACAGACCTGTTCACGCCGCTGATCGCCCGCGCCGCTGAGCTCACGAACTTCCAAACGCTCGCGCCCGAAAATCTCGAAGCCCAGGCCCTCAGCGACGCCCGCCCCGCCGCATCTCTCCGCATCATCGCCGACCACGCCCGCGCCGCCACGTTCCTCATCGCCGACGGCGTCCTCCCCGCCAACGAGGGCCGCGGCTACGTCCTCCGCAAAATCATGCGTCGGGCGATACGCCACGGAAGACTGCTTGGGCAGGAGCAGCCGTTCCTCCACGAAATGGTCTTCGCCGTGCGAGACGAAATGGGCGTCGCCTACCCCGAGCTCCGAGACAGCGCGGACCACATCAGGGATGTCGTCCTCGCCGAAGAGCGGCAGTTCGCCCGCGTCATGGAGCTTGGCTCCCGCCATCTGGACCAGCTCATTGCCTCGAAAGCCGCACTCGAAAATTCTGCGGAACTCAAGGAGCTGGTCGGCGACCTGCCAGGCCACGAAGCCGACGAGGTCCCGGCGCTGCGCGCAGAAATCACCGGCGAAGACGCCTTCCACCTCTACGAAACCTACGGCATGCCGCTCGACTTCATGGTCGACGCCGCCCGCGACGCCGGCCTCGGCTTCGATATGCGCGGCTTCGAACGCGCCAAGGAAGAAGAGCAGGAACGCGCCCGCGCAAGCTGGAAAGGCGGCTCCCAAAAATCCGCCGCCCCGGTCTACCGCGAGCTCGAGCGCACCACCTTCGACGGCTACACCGCCCTTCGCGTCAACGGCGCACGCATTCTTGCCCTGGTTCGCGACGGCGTTGGCGTCGCGGAGCTCGCGCCCGGCGAGGCCGGCGAAATCGTCCTCGACGCCACCAGCTTCTACGCCGACTCCGGCGGCCAGGTCGGCGACGTCGGCTGGATCCGCTCCGGCGACGGCAACACCGTCCTCGCCGATGTCAGCGGCGCGTCTAAGCCCGTCCAGGGCGTGTGGGCCCATCGCGCGGTCGCCCGCGAGCGCATCGCCGTCGGCGACACCGTGGACACCGTCGTCGATGGGGACATCCGCCGCTCCACCATGCGCAACCACACCGCCACCCACCTTCTACAGGCCGCCCTCCGCGAAGTCCTCGGCGGCCACGTCAAGCAGGCCGGGTCGCTTGTAGACCGGTCACGGTTACGTTTTGACTTCTCCCACTTCTCCGGCGTTGCCGAAGAAGAACAGATGGAGGTCGAAGACCTCGTCAATCGCGAAGTCCTGCGCAACGCCGTCGTCGAAACCTTTGTCGACGTTCCCATTGACGTCGCCATCAACGAATTCCACGCCACGGCCCTGTTCGGCGAAAAATACGGCGACCGGGTCCGCGTCGTCAAAATCGGCGATTTTTCCACCGAGCTCTGCGGCGGAACCCACACCGCCGCCACCGGCGAAATCGGCCTCATCAAACTGGTCGGCGAGGGCTCCGTCTCCTCCGGCGTCCGGCGCGTCGAAGCCGTCACCGGCACCGGCTCCCTCCGCGAGTTCCGCCGTGATGCCGACGTGGCCCGCGCGGCAGCCCAGGCGTTCGGCATCACCGGCGAGCCCAACGCTGCCGCCGCTCTGCGCGCCCGCGTCTCCGCCGGCGAAGACGAGGTCAAGAAACTCCGTCGCGAGCTCGACGAACTGCGCATGAAGAGCGCCTCCGCCGCCACCGCCGGAGCCGCCTCCGCCGCCGTCGAGGTCAAAGGCGTCAAGGTCCTCAGCCAGCGCGTCGATGCCCTCGACAAACCACAAATGCGCAACCTCGTCGACGATCTGCGCGGCAAGCTCGGCTCCGGCGTCGTCGTGCTCGGCGCCGCTACCGCCGAAGGCAAGGTCTCGCTTATCGCCGGCGTCACCAAAGACCTCACCTCGCGCCTTCAGGCCGGAAAACTGATCTCCGCCCTCGCCGCCATGGTCGGCGGCAAAGGTGGCGGCCGGCCCGATCTCGCCGAGGCCGGAGGCGCCGACACGGCAGCGCTCGATGCTACCCTCGCCAAAGCCGCCGAGGTCGTCGCCAGCCTTCTAACCTAGCCCGTCCAACCACACGCCGAAACTAACCCCCGGTTCGCGCGTTTGACCTCCTAGACCGGCCGGTCCTCGTCGCGCCCGAAAGCGGGGTATCGGCCAAAGTACCCGCTCCCCCGGCCCGACGCTGCCGAGGCAGACATAAACTAGGGGCTGCGATGGGCTCTCGATCCACAGCACGACGGCTTTGGAACACGTGGCTGTGCGGAGTCTCCGCCGCCGTCGCCTCCCTCGTGCCGTGCGCCGTCGCGCAAAACCGCTACCTCGCCACGAGCCCCGCTGCCGCCTTCGCCCGCGCCGAGCGGTTGCTCGAGCAGCTCCAGTCCATCCCCGAAGAGCAGCGCACCGGGGCCGAGTACGACCGCGCCCTGGACGCCTTTCGCGCCGTCTACCACACCAACCCCGGCGACCTCCACGCCGCAGAGTCCGTCTACGAAGTCGCCCAGCTGCTGGCAGACGAGGGCCGCACCCGGCACGACACCGGCCTTCTCCGCGCCGCCCTTGCCCAGTACGAGTACCTCCGCAAACAGTACCCGGGGAGCTCCTGGCGCGTTGGCGCCCTTCTGGACGAAGGCCAGATCGACGCCCGCGACCTGGGCGACCCCGTCGCCGCACGCGATCGCTGGCAACTCCTCCTCCAGCTCTACCCCGGCAGCGCCTCCGCCACCGAGGCACGCGCCGAGCTCGCCGGCATGCACAGCGCCACATCCGCTGAAGCCCGGAACACCGCACCGCAGGCCAGCCGCCAACAAGACCTCTCCGTCCCGAACCAGGCAGCAACCACCAACCTCGCACCACCCTTCGCCGCAATAAACCCGAACGGACCGGCACCCACCCCACCACCAAACCCAACCACCCTTCGCTCAGCAGCCATTCGCCGCAACGGGGAGGTCGCCGCCATTACCGGCATCCGCCACTGGTCCACCCCCAGCTACACCCGCGTCGCCATCGACCTCGGCGACGAAGTCCAGTTCCAAGCCGCGCGCGTCACCGGCCCCGACCGCATCTACTTCGACCTTCTCGGCACCCGCCTCGCCCCCGAACTCGTCGGCAAAAGCTTCGCCGTCACCGACGACGGCTTCCTCACGCGCATCCGCGCCGCTCAGTTCTCCGACAACATGACCCGCGTCGTCCTGGACGTCAACCAGGTCACCGAGTATTCCGCTTTTCTTCTGCCCAACCCCTACCGGCTCATCATCGATATTCACGGCGCCAGGCGGACCTCCCCACCAGACCCGTCCGCATCCACCACGCCCGCCCCCAGCCCAACCAACGTCCCAGCCCCGTCCACAGCGCGCGTCGTGACACCCACGAAAGCGAAGCCCGTCCCCAACACCGTCACCGTCCCGGCCACAGCCACCACCGCCGAGGTCGCGCGCGTCAGCGATCAGCCGGGGCGCACCGAAGCCACCAGCGTCCCCACATCCGCACCCGTCGCCGAGGTCGTCCGGCGCCGACCCGCAAACCTCCCGGACACCCCCACATCCCCGGACACAACCGCATCCGGCTCCCCCGCCCCCGCCCCAGCCGACGCGCCTCTCGCAGCTGCCACCGCGCCCCCTCCAAAGAAGATTCGCAAAAGCAGGGCAGCAGCCGTCTCCGACGGAAACATTGTCGGCGTTCCCGGCAGCGTCGCCACCGTACCCGGGGTGCCCGCGCGCGCAGCCGTCCCCACCGCGGACGGCGAAACCAGCCTCGTCCGAGCCCTCGGCCTCAAGGTCGGCCGCATCGTCATCGACGCCGGACACGGCGGACACGACTCCGGAACCCTCGGCGTCGACGGCATCGAAGAAAAAGATGTCGTGCTCGACGTCGCCCTGCGCCTCGGCAAACTCCTCCACGAGCGCCTCGGCGCCGAGGTCATCTACACCCGCTCCGACGACACCTTCATCCCGCTCGAAACCCGCACCGCCATCGCCAACAAAGCGCAGGCCGACCTGTTCCTCTCCATTCACGCAAACTCCTCTCCCGACGCCAGCGCCCGCGGCGTCGAAACCTATTACCTCAACTTCACCACCGACCCCACCGCCCTCAACGTGGCCGCCCGCGAAAACGCCGTCAGCAATCAGTCCGTCGGGCAGCTCAGCGATCTGGTCAAGAAAATCGCCCTCAAAGACAAGATCGCCGAAAGCCGCGAGTTCGCCGCCGACGTCGAAGCGAGTCTCTACGCTGGCCTCGCAAAGGGCAACGCTGGCCTTAGGGATCGCGGCGTCAAGAAAGCTCCCTTCGTCGTCCTCATCGGCGCCAACATGCCCAGCGTCCTCGCGGAAATCTCCTTCGTCACCAACCCCCGCGACGCCGGCGAACTACGGCAGCCGGACTACCGTGAGCGCGTCGCCGAAAGCCTCTACCACGGCGTCGCCAAATACGAGGCAGGCCTCAGCGGCGGCACCGAGCAACGCGACGAACGGGTAGCCACCACCAACGCAAATCCCGGCAGGTAGCTCGCCCAAGGACGCCGCCTTGAAGACGTCGCCCGAATACACGCAAGCCGGTCCGCGAGCGATCAGGACAGCGTCACAGCCCCGCCCGCGTTCCTCCCGTCCACGCCACGCAATCCCCCCGCTGCAGCCGCGCTAACGTTTTCTGTCTGGTGGTAGTCTGCGCTATATGCGGCCTTTCTCTCAGCGATCGGGCAGTTCCTGGCGACGCGGCATCGGGTGCGCCACCCTCATCGCCAGTCTGGCGGCGGCCACTGCGGCAGCTCAGGCCCCCGGCCCCGCAACCACGCTCGTCGAGCCCCCCACGCCCCTGCTGCCCGCCAGCTTCGGCCAGTGGACCTCCGCCCAAACCACCGTCCAGCCGACGGCGCATCGCGTCCTCGAAGATGCCGGTGCAGCCGCCCTCAAGGAGTGTGGCGAGCGCCGCGTCGTCACCCACGACTACCAGCGCGGCGGTCGAACCCTGCACGTCGAAGCTATGGAGTTTGTCGACGCCACCGGCGCCTTCTCCGCATTCACCCTGGAGCTCCGTCCCGACATGCGGCTCGGCAAGGATCTCGGTCGCGCCTCCGCTGTCGGCAGCGGCGAAGCCCTGTTCACCTCCGGAGACACCGTCGTCCTCGCGTCGCCCGTCGACGGAACCGCCGTCGGCGACCTCCGCGCGCTCGAAATCACCCTTCCCAAAATCGGCGGCACCCGCGGTCTGCCACCGCTCCTGCCCACCCTGCTTCCCGCCAAAGGCCTGGATCGCGACTCCGAGCGGTACGCCCTCGGACCGGCAAGCTACGCCCAGATGGGCGGCACTTTCTCGGCCGCGGCTCTGGGCTTCGACAAAGCCGCCGAGGTCGCCACCGCGCGCTACCCAGGCGGCGGCCCCGCAGGCAAACAGGGCGTCCTCACCCTTCTCCTCTACCCCACTCCGGAGATCGCCGGCGATCGCGGCCGCGCGGTCGAGCAGTTGCTCAACGCCTCCGGCGAGCACGCCGGAACCGCCAAACTCCGGCGCGAAGGTCCCCTCATCGTTCTGGCCCAGGGCTTCGCCCCGGAAACCGCCGCAGCCCTGGTCGAGGGTGTACACCTCCGCAGCGAGGTCACCTGGAACAAGCAGCTGACGCCGGAGTTCCACGCCGAAGTTCGCAAAACCGCCAGCCTCCTCGTCTCCATCGCCGTCTTTAGCGGCATTCTCGGCGCCGCCGCCATCCTGCTCGGCCTGTTCCTCGGCGTCGGTCGCGCCTGGATCCGTGTGCTCTTGGGCAAGCCCGCCGCAAGTGAACCAGAATTCCTGCGCCTCGGCCTGCGCCCCGGCCCAGCAACCAGTCCGGCAATCGGTCCAGCAGCTGGACTTGGTTCCGAACCGGGACTCAAGCAACCGTAGCCCGTTGCACCACCGGTGGTGCAACCCCGTGTCTATGTCACTCAAACTTCGCGCTTTGGCATCCCGCAAGGCCTCCGGAGGCGAATGGATGGGGAACGGATCCTGGCCCGCTTTATCTCCTTAAGCTGTTGCTAACAAAGGGTCTTGCGCCAGCTCCGAAACGCTTCTTGACACCCCATTTCGACAAACTTATTCTGTCGCCAGAAAGTTCTGGATGGCCTTGCCTCCGTCCGAACTATTCTCCCTTGAAGGCCGCCCTGTTGCCGGGCGGCCTTCTCTGTCCCGATTCGGGAAGAGAACATCAGGCGAAAACCGAGACAAACCTAAAGCTCCACCTAAATCTGCCGATGAAGCTACCAACCGCTTCTGCGGTCTGGAGCCTCCCATGCTGGATCTGTTCGCCCTGATCATCCTCGCCGTCATCTTTTCCCCGTTCATGCTCCGCTTCTCAGGTCGCGAAGACGAGTCCTAAACGCTCCAAACCGCAAACCCAGGCACAATGCAAACGCAACCCGAACCCGGTTTTGCGAGATGCACATGCAACCGCTAGAATAAGTGAAGGTTTGGCCGACGTAGCTCAGTTGGTAGAGCAGCTGATTCGTAATCAGCAGGTCAACGGTTCAAGTCCGTTCGTCGGCTCCATCGAATCGCAGATCATTATGTGCGGTAGCACTTTCTAAAGTGCCGTGCGTTTAAAAAGTGTGCCCATGCGCGGTGGTCGCTTCTTTTGTGCATTCGAGCGTCAATGACAGCGACGATTTGCGCGGCTTAGCGTGCTGATACCGCGCTGACGTTTCGGCATCCGCGTGGCCCGTGCGGGCGGTGAGAACTTTCTTGCCGTTACCGACAGCACCAACAACTGGGACCAGGGCAGCGGCCGTTTCGACTACACCATTTCAAGCAAGGACACCGTGTTTGCACGTTACACCCAACAGGAGCAAACAACCGTCGTCGGCGGTATCACGGTGTACAACTCACAAACGTTTCCGACCAATCCGAAAAGTATTGCCACCGGATGGACGCATATATTCAGTCCAACCCTCGTCAATAATTTGCGTTTCGGCTTTACTCACACCGAGACCGGTGAGACTCGCGCCTTTGGCTTCGATGCCGCCTACGCGAATCCTGTCGGTTTGAAAATGTCGGCCTGCAGCCAGGCTCCTACGGCGTGCCACGACTCTCCATCTCTGGTTACGCGAATCCTGGCGGAGCAAACGGGACCGAAGTGATCCGCGAGGGTCTTTTCATGTGGACCGACGGCGTGTCACTTACCAAGGGCAGACACAACATCACCGCGGGCGTGGACATTCGCTATGATCCCACCTATCTTTACGAAGACTGGCAGGGCACCAACCTTTCCTTCAACGGGAACTACACTGGTAACTCCATTGCCGATCTTCTGGTTGGCGTTCCCTCTGCCGGCGGTAGCGCCCAAGGGGACCCAACGCTGAACTTCCGCCGGTGGTATCAGGCCTACTACGTTGAAGACAACTTCCAGGTGAATCACCGCCTGAACGTCAATGGCGGCATTCGCTATGAGTATGCCCAGCCGCCGGTCGACACGGCCAATCATGTCGGCAGCTTTGATCTTGCGACCGGCACGTCACTGACCTACCCCGATACCTCTGCGATCGGCCTGGGACGGCAAATGGTGCATCCGAAATTCACCAATTTCTCTCCCCGGCTTGGCTTCAATTACCTTCCCTTTGCTGCGGGAAACACAGTCGTCAAAGGCGGTTTCGGCATCTATTTTCTGCAGCCGAATTTGAATCAATTCGAGGTCGAAGTCGACACCCCGAAATATTATTCGGTTAGCTTCTACAACAATTCTCCCGTCGGACAGCCGATTGCGTTTACGAGCGATCAGCTCTTCGACCCAGCCCTTGCGGGTAAAAAGCCAGGGTCTGGGCAGTCGGTTTCCTTTATTAATCCCAATAATGCCACTCCCTATACTTACGAGTGGTCTCTGGCCGTCCAGCAGACCTTTCTCAAAAACTGGCTACTCGAAGTCACTTACCTCGGCTCAGCCGCTCATCACTTTGAGCAGCGAATCATCTCCAACCCGCTGCAGCCGGATGACACCACCCGTTTCTCGCAGTATCCGGGTGGCGCGCAGGAGAACCTCAACGAAGGCAGCTCTATCTACAATGGCCTAACCGTTCGCGTTGAGAAGCGCTATTCCTCCGGCTTCTCGTTCCTCGGCACATACACCTTCTCGAAGTGTCTTTCCGATCCCTGGCAGGATCAGTTCAGCTGGCATCCCCTGGATCTAAAGTTAGATCGCGGACACTGCTCTGACGATCTCAACCATCGCCTGAGCATCAACTCCATCTACGAACTTCCCTTCGGGCAAGGTAAGAGATTCCTGGATCGGGGAGGGGTTCTCAATCAGGTCGCAGGGGGATGGCAGGTGAGCGCTATCGGCAGTCTTTACAGCGGCCCATGGTTTACCCTCAGCAGCAACCAGAACCTCGGCAACTTCATCAACGCGCTTCCTGACGTTACCGGTCCGGTGAACAACTCCAACCTTCGCAAGGGTTTGGGAAAGCAGGGCAAGGTCGGTCCCTACTTCAATACCCAAAACGTCCAGGCAGTAACGACCCTAGGCGTCCAGGGCAACGCAAGCGTGGCTGACATTCGTGCTCCGGGTGCTCAGACCTGGGACATCTCCCTCTTCAAGACTTTCAACTATGCAGAGCGTTACAATCTGACGTTCCGGACGGATGCCTTCAACGCTTTCAACCACGCCAACTTCACGGGATTGGTCACCAACGTCAATGCTACCAACTTCGGAGATGTCAGCAGCGCACTGGCCGCCAGGGAGATCCAGTTCAGTCTCCGCCTGGCCTTCTGAGGGGAAGGAGTTCGCGATCATTGGTGCGAAACCGCAGTTCCGTCTTTTGTTGATCCTCCTCGTTCTTGCCACTGGCGTCTTTTCTCCGAGACCGCTGGTGGCAGGGGCCGCGGAGCGGCTCCGCGCCGACCCTCCACCTCAGGCCTCCTTGGAGAATTCCGGCGACTGTCCCTCGCGATCCGAACTTGACCGCTTGGTTTCGGCTGCAAGCGACCTGATGCAGCAGGAGCAGTTTGACGCCGCCGTCAAGGTCCTGCAGCCTGAACCGCTGCCGAAGTGTGACGCTCGCGTCGCTCTCCTACTTGGAGCTGCGTTCGAAGGCTCCGCTCACGGCGCTGACGCCCAAGGGATTCTCGAACAGGCCCACCGGCAATGGCCCTCCAACCACAGCCTGGCCGCCTCTCTGGCGCGCAGTTACTGGATCTCCGGTCACCCCGCACAAGCAGCCGAGGCGCTCGGCTCGACCCG
Organism: uncultured Acidobacteriaceae bacterium; assembly: GCA_964243475.1. Taxonomy (GTDB): domain Bacteria; phylum Acidobacteriota; class Terriglobia; order Terriglobales; family Acidobacteriaceae; genus Edaphobacter. The sequence goes on from CAXTEU010000022.1 coordinate 25,990, forward strand.
CATCACGCCCAGCACGCCCCTGCAGGAACTCGAGCTCCGAGCTGAGGTCTATTTGGCTGTCCACCAACTCCTGCTTGCGCAAACCGCTGCTGAGGCGGCTTTCCGCATCCATCCGTCGACGGAAACTCTCTTGTTGCTGGCGAACACCATCCAGACCCAAGGTCGTGCTCAGGATGCTCTTACCCTTTTGGCGGCCCGGCGCCAAGAGAACGCCGCGTCCGTGCCGTTCCTGATCACCATCGCTGAAAGCGAATTCGACTCCGGAATCTATGCGGCCGCTCATGACGATCTTGCCCACGCCACTGCAATCGATCCTCGGTCCTACCAGGCCCACTACCTGCTCGGAAATACGCTCGTCCAGCAAAGACAAATCGATGCCGCTATGGCGGAGTACCAAACCGCGATCAGCATCGCGCCCGAAAAGCCTCGCACCTACTACCACCTTGCCCTCGCAAAGGTCATCCAGGGAGATGTTGAGGGCGCCAAGCAGTCACTTGTCAGAGCCCTTGTCGCCGACGAGCAATACGCTCCGGCCTACACCGAACTCGGAGATTTGCTCATGCAGCAGGGACGCTTCGCAGAGGCCGTCGAGCCTCTCCGCAAAGCGATCCAGTATGGCCCCACACAGGAGTCTCCCTACTACCTTCTTACCCGCGTCTACGCCAGACTCGGCCAGAAAACGCAAAGCGAAGACATGCTCCAGCGATACCAGGAAGTGAAGGCCGCGAATCACAAGCGTCCGGTCAAGTCCCAACCCGACGCGCCCGGGGCCGCCGACCAGAGCTCCTTGCCTGCCCGATTCCCCACCCCGGAGCCCTGACATGATGAAGCGAAGACCCGATCCCCGGAAACAAACTGAACCGTGGTCCAAAGCTGGCGCACTCCTCGCAGCGCTCCTTCTCACGCTCAGCCTGCCGGCGCAGACAACCATTACCGTCGCCACAGTGAACAACGGCGACATGGTCGAAATGCAGAAGCTTTCCAAGCTGTTCGAGCGCGACCATCCCGAGATCAAGCTGAACTGGATCGTTCTCGAAGAAAACATCCTCCGCGAAAAAACCACCACCGATGTGGCCGCCCACGGCGGGCAATACGACGTGGTCACCATCGGCCCGCTCGAAGCGCCCATCTGGGGGCGTCGCGGCTGGCTCGTGCCGCTCAACAACAAACTCTCCCCAGCCTACGAGGTGAATGATGTCCTCAAGCCCATTCGCGACGGAGCGTCCTTCGGCGGGGAGCTGTACGCTCTGCCCTTCTACGCCGAAAGCTCGCTCACCTATTACCGTAAGGATCTGTTCGCGAAGGCTGGCCTGACCATGCCGGCCCAGCCCACCTACGGCGACATTGCCCGCTTCGCCAAGGTGCTCAACGATCCCGCGCACGACGTCTACGGCATTTGCCTGCGCGGGAAACCCGGCTGGGGAGAGAACATGGCTTACCTCTCCACCCTCGCCGACACCTTTGGCGGCAGATGGTTCGATGAGCACTGGACACCGCAGCTCACCTCTCCGGAGTGGCATGACGCCATCACGTTTTACGTCCACCTGCTGCAGGCGTACGGCCCTCCCGGAGAGAGCTCGAATGGCTTCAACGAATCGCTGACGCTGTTTGAGAACGGCCGCTGCGCGGTGTGGGTCGACGCTACCGTCGCCGCCGGCTCCCTCTCCGACGCCGCGCAATCAAAGGTCGCCGGCACGGTAGGCTTCGCGTCTGCGCCCGTGGCCAAAACTCCCGCCGGCGCACGCTGGCTCTGGTTCTGGGCTCTCGCAGTGCCCTCGTCGTCCAAGCACCCGCAAGCCGCGCTCGCGTTCATCGAGTGGGCCACCTCCAAACAGTACATCCAGCTCGTCGCCAGCCAGCGCGGCTGGGCTGCCATTCCGCCGGGCACGCGAACCTCCACCTACCAGCAGCCCGCCTACCTCGCCGCCGCGCCCTTCGCCACGCTCACCTACCAATCCATTCTCGCCGCCGACCCCCTTCACCCAACCGAAAAGCCCGTGCCTTACACCGGCATCCAATGCCCCGTCATCGCCACCTTCCCCACCATCGGTAACCAGGTCGGCCAGTTGATCGCGTCCGCCCTGGTTGGAACGCGCTCGGTCGACGATGCCCTCGACGCCGCGCAGGCAGCCGTGGAACGTATCCAGCAGCGCCACGCCGCAGAGAGCGACCCGGGGCTACACCAATGAGCACCAGCACCCAGATCGCTCCCGTGCTCCGCGACACAGCCGGGAAGTCCCGTCGATCCAGTGGCTCGTACCTGAAGCTGCCCTCCATCGTCGCCCTCCTGCTGTGGTCGGTCATCCCGCTCCTGATGACCCTCTGGTTCTCCTTCCGCCGCTACGACCTGATGGAGCCCGATCGCAAAGGCTTCGATGGCTTCGGCAACTACCGCTACCTCTTCTCCGACCCCGCTCTTCTGGTCTCGATCTGGCACACGGTCCTGCTCGTCGGCGCCGTTCTGGCCATCACCGTCGGCCTTGGCACCCTTCTCGCCGTCCTGTTCAATCAGGAGTTCTTCGGCCGCGGCATCGCCCGCGTCCTCACCCTCGCTCCCTTTTTCGTCATGCCTACCGTCAGCGCCCTCGTTTGGAAAAACATGATGCTGCACCCCGACAACGGCATCGCCGCCTTCCTCATGCGCAGCGTCCACCTCAAGCCCATCGACTGGTTCGCCGTCGCGCCCATGACCTCCCTCATTCTCATCGTCTCGTGGGAGTGGCTTCCCTTCGCCTTCCTCACCCTGCTCACCGCCGTGCAGTCTCTCGACGCCGAGCGCATGGAAGCCGCCCGCATGGACGGAGCCGGCCCCATCGCCCTCTTCCGCTACATCATCTGGCCGCACCTCGACCGCGCCGTGGTCGCCGTCATCATGATCGAGAGCATCTTTCTGCTCGGCATCTTCGCCGAAATCTACGTCACCACCTCCGGCGGCCCCGGCTACGCTTCATCCAATCTCGCCTTTCTCATCTATCGCTACGCCCTGTCGGAGTACGACATCGGCGGAGCCTCCGTCTGCGGGGTCATTGCCATCGTCATCGCCAATCTCCTTGCCCTGCTTCTCATGCGCTCGTTCGCTCGGAATGTGGAGGGCTGAGGTCCATGCGCGCATCCACACTCCGGCGTAAGTGGGCCATGACCGTTTTCGGCTGGTCCGTCGCCCTGCTTCTCTTCTTTCCCATCTTCTGGATGATCCTGACCAGCTTCAAGTCCGAGGCGGAGGCCATCTCCCGCACACCCCATCTCTTCTTCACGCCCACGCTGGAAAACTACATCGCCGTCCAGGAGCGCGCGAGCTGGTTCCACTTCGCCTGGAACAGCATCGTGGCTTCTGTGGGCTCCACACTGCTCGCTCTGGTGTTCGCCATCCCCTGCGCCTACTCGCTCGCCTTCCAATCGAAGAAACACATCAAAGACACCTTGCTCTGGATGCTCTCGACCAAAATGATGCCCTCCGCCGGCGTCCTCGTCCCCATCTATCTCATCTGCCGCAACCTGAACCTGCTCGACACCCGCCTCGCCCTGGTCCTCATCTATACCCTGATGAACCTCCCCATCGTCGTCTGGATGATGTTCACCTACTTCAAGGAAGTTCCCCGCGAAATCCTCGAAGCGGCCCGCATGGATGGTGCGCGGCCGCTGCGGGAGTTCTTCGATCTCCTGCTTCCGCTCTCCGTGCCCGGCATCGTCTCCACCAGTCTGCTTGCCATCATCCTCTCCTGGAACGAGGCCTTCTGGAGTCTTAACCTGACCTCCGCGCACGCCGCTCCGCTCACCGCCTTCATCGCGTCCTTCTCCAGCCCGCAGGGACTCTTCTACGCAAAGCTCTCGGCCGCCTCCACCATGGCCATCGCCCCCATCCTTGTCTTAGGATGGCTCACGCAAAAACAACTCGTCCGTGGCCTCACCTTCGGCGCAGTGAAGTAAACGATTTGGGAGCACGATATGGCGACGGTAGAACTCAAGCAGCTACGCAAAAGCTACGGTGACGCGGAGATCATCAAGGGCATCGATCTCCTGATTAACGACCGCGAGCTGACCGTCTTTGTCGGTCCCTCGGGCTGCGGAAAATCCACCCTTCTGCGCATGATCGCCGGCCTGGAAGACATCACCTCAGGCGATCTCCTCATCGACGGTCAACGAGTCAACGACATCGCCCCCGATAAGCGTGGCCTGGCGCTCGTCTTCCAGAGCTACGCCCTCTACCCCCACATGACCGTCGCGGACAACATGGCCTTCAGCTTAAAGCTCGCCGGAGTGCCGAAGGAAGAGCGCTCCCGAAAAGTCCAGGAGGCGGCCCGCATCCTGCATCTCGAAAGCTATCTCGAGCGCAAGCCGAAAGACCTCTCAGGCGGCCAGCGGCAGCGAGTCGCGATCGGCCGCGCCATCGTCCGACATCCCCGCGTCTTCCTCTTCGACGAGCCACTCTCGAACCTCGACGCCGCGCTCCGCGTCAAAATGCGCCTTGAGCTCACCCGCTTGCACCGGGAACTCAACTCCACCATGATTTACGTCACGCACGACCAGATCGAAGCCATGACCATGGCCGACCGCATCGTCGTTCTGCAGGGCGGGGTCATCGAACAGGTGGGCAAACCCATGGAGCTCTACCGCAACCCGCGTAATCAGTTCGTCGCCGGCTTCATCGGCTCGCCACGCATGAATTTCCTTCCCGTACGCTCCCAGAGTACGAATCCACACGAACGCCTACTCACTCTCTCCGACGGCTCAACCTTGAGCCTCCCCGCAACAGATCCCGGCCTCGACCCGCACCACCAGATCGCCACCCTTGGCATCCGTCCCGAGCACATCTCCTTTGCCGCAACTGCGAACGGCCTCCCCGCACAGGTCCAGATGGTCGAGCGCCTGGGCGGTGAAAGCTACGTCTACGCAGAAACGGCCGGCAAAGAATCTCTCATCGTCCGCGCAACCGGCGAAGCCGACCTGAAGCCCGGTCACCAGGTTCATCTCACCCTGAACCCCGCACATCTGCATCTCTTTGACGATCGCGGAAACACCATCCCAACACCGCAACACAGCCCCGCGCCCGCCGGCGCTGTCCCGCAGCTTTCCTAGAAAGAAGGACCTCCTCCGTGCCTCTCCCGACCGCCCTCAACCAGGCCAACCTCTCGAAGCTGCGGCCCGAGATTACCGTCCCAATCTACGACCGATCCGTGCTTCCGCAACACACCGTGCACATGGGCGTCGGCGGCTTCCACCGCGCCCACCAGGCCGTCTACCTCGACGACCTGATGCACCTCCCAGAAGTCGAGCGTTGGGGAGAGTGCGGCGTCGGCGTCCTCGCCAGCGACTCCCGCATGCGCGACGCCCTGAAGCCGCAGGACTGCCTCTACACCGTGGTCGAGCGAAGCGCCGAAACCCAAACCGCACGCGTTATCGGTTCCCTCGTCGAGTACGTCTACGCACCGGCGGAACCGGAAACCGCCGTCGAAAAGATCGCCGATCCCGCCTGCCGCATCCTCTCGCTCACCATCACCGAGGGCGGCTACTTCATTGACGACGCCACCGGCGAGTTCAACGACAAGCATCCCGACATCCAGCACGATCTCGCGCACCCACAGTCGCCGGTCTCCTCGCTCGGCCTCATGGCCCTCGCCCTCGACCGGAGACGCCGGCGCAATCTGCCGCCGCTCACCGTCATGTCTTGCGACAACCTGCAGGGCAATGGCGACGTCATCCGCAAGGTCCTCGAAGCCTTCACCGACCTCCTCAACCCCGATCTGCGCCGCTGGATCAGCCGCGATGTCGCCTTTCCCAACAGCATGGTCGACCGCATCACCCCCGCAACCACCGCCGCTGACATCGCACTTGTCGCCAACACCTCCGGCATCGCCGACGCCTGGCCCGTCGTCACCGAGCCCTTCCGCCAGTGGGTCATCGAAGACCACTTCGCCACGGGCAGGCCACCCTGGGAGCGCGTCGGAGCCGAAATCGTCACCGATGTCGCCCCCTACGAAATCATGAAAATGCGTCTGCTTAACGGCAGCCACATGGCCATGGCCTACCTCGGCGCCATCGCCGGCTTCACCTACGTCCACGAGATCATGCAGGACCCGCTGTCTCTCACCTTCATCCAACAGTTCATGGAAGAGGTTACCCCCGTTGTTCCCCTCATTCCAGGCACCTCCATCCCCGACTACAAATCCACCCTCGTCGCACGCTTCTCCAATCCCACCATCAACGATCAGGTCACGCGCATCTGCTCCGAGGGCTCAGCCAAAATGCCCAAGTGGGTCCTGCCCTCGATCGCAGAACTTCTGGAGCGCCGCGCGCCCACCCGTCTGCTCAGCCTCGTCATCGCCAGCTGGATCCACTATCTCGGCCGCGTGGAGGATGAGCGCGGACACCCGATGCAGATCGTCGACGCCCGCGCAGGGGAACTCATCGCCATCTGCAAAAGCATCCAAACCGACCCGCGACCCATGCTCGCCGTGAAGTCCATCTTCGGTGAGGTGCTGCCCGCAAACACGTTCTTTGTCGCCGAGGTCGAGCAGGCTCTACGAGCTTTGTCGCAGGCAGGAGCCTCTGCCACAATCCGCTCCTATCTCCAAGCCACAACGTCTCAGAGCCACTCAAGAGCGGAGGTCAGGCCTTAGACTCCGCTTTCGATGAACCAAGTGCACGGCTCGCCCCTGATCAGCTCTCCACCGAAGAGTTACGCATCGACGCCAGAGACGCAGCCGTCCCGTTTTTCTGAAAATCGCACTCCTGTACTGCCTTCATCACTGCGCGACGCGTTTCTTCCGTATGCATACCTTTTTTGTGCAACACACGCGAGACCGTCGCCATCGAGACCCCGGCCATCCGGGCAATATCCGCCATCGTCGGTCGTCGCCCCTTGGCATCTTCGCTGCGCTCCGAATCAGAAGTCTCCGCAACGTCGACCATCGCACTTAGCTCGCCCCATACCTCTCCCAGCCGGATACCCATCTCCCGCGCCACTTCGTGATCCTTCAACCCCCGCGAGATATGTTCCAGAATGTCGCTTTGCCGTGAACTCAACAAGGCCCGCGGCACACGCGCGGCAAACCGCGCCGCGATATATTGCGGTAAGTATCGTCCGCCTGCATGCACCGCATGAATGGCCTCGATCATCTCCTCTTCCGAGCACGCCTTCAGCAAATATCCGCAAGCGCCTGCACGCAACGCTTCGTAGATATAGTCATCGCTCTCGTAGCTCGTCAGAACGATCACCCGCAGCGGAGATCGGTTCGCCTTCAGCGAGTTCAGAATCTCAATTCCGCTCATCCCCGGCATGCGAAGGTCCAGCAGAATGAGGTCTACCGCCACCTTTTCCAGCAGCGCAAACATCTGGCTTCCATCGGAAGCGCCCGCCACCACCTCAAGGTCGGGATAGGTGAGCAGCATGCTCGTCAGCCCTGCCCGCACCACTGGATGATCGTCCACGATTAGGATCCGTATCATCTCGACCTCTCACGCCGGCTTGACGGCGTAGGTACCCACTCTTCGTCACATGATAAGGCAACGACCAGAACTGCCGGCGCTTTGTAGTCATCGGGACCTCCACCATCAGCCTCGGCCCTTTTCCCGGAGCCGTCTCAATCGCAAGTGTTCCCTGGATCGCTTCGGCCCTCCTTCGTATCCCCGTGAGACCGAAGCCGTCGGAGTCCTGCCCGGGCACAAACCCACGTCCGTTGTCCTCGATCAGCAGCTTGATTGCCGAAGCAGTGTACGTCGCGCAGATCCGCAGCCGAGTTGGGTGACCATGCTGGATTGCATTCGCGATGGCCTCCTGCCCAATGCGAAACAGGCTGTCAAGCACCTGCAGTGGAGTCGATCGCAATTCACCTTCCACAAACGTTTCAATCTCCACATGCGCCGGCCCGACCATCTGAGAGGCCGTCTGTCTCAGCGCCGCGATCAGGCCGCCCGCCTCCGTCGCGTCTGGCCGCAGTGTCGTGATGGTTCGCCGAGCCTCATCATGGCTTTGCCGAACCAGGTCGCACGCTCGGTTGAGTTCCTCGACCAGGGCCGCCGGATTCAACTCATGTTTCCCGTTTGACACGCGGTTCACAATCGCCCGTAACTGAAAGCCAATGCCTGCAAAGCTCTGTGCCAGCGTGTCGTGGATCTCATGCGCCAGGCGCTCCCGCTCCTCGATCACCGCGCGCAACCGCCACTCCTCGGCGCGACTGTACAGCAGGTGCGCCACAAAGCCAAGCCCCAGCATAAGCAGCGCCATTTCGATCAGGTGTCCTGCACTCCACCAGGGCGGCCCTGCCAGGATCTTGACGTCCTGCTTCGAGATCACCAGAAGTGCGAACGGAACCAGGTTCCGCGTGTACGCCGCATCCACCAGGCACACCCCGCGCAGCTTCAGCAGGCTATCAATCGCCACCTTTTCGAAGGACCTCTCGATGAGCTCTGAGTTCCCCACCGCATAAAACGTTTGTTGTCCATCATGGATCTCCAGCTCTTCCCGCCCGTCCGACAGCATGACCTTCGATCGCAGCGTTCCCTGTACCTCGACAAACATCGCCTGGTACGCCCCCGTGGCTGCTTGGTCCGCGGTCACCGAAAGCGGCGGCCTGGTCGCAATCCCGCCCCCCATCGACCGCACCGTCGCATCCCGGATCGTCGCCGTCAGCCCGTCCACGTAGACGTTCCCCTCCACCTCCACCTCTTCGCCCGACCGCAGCCGCGCGTCATTCCTCATCTCCACCCGCACACCGCCGTTTGCATCCTGGATGTACAGTGGCTCGGTCAGGATCACCGCTCCGCGAACAAATGCGCGCACCGGGTGGGTGGTCGTCAGGAGCCGAAGGTTCCGGATCGATCGCACAGGACTTGCAAGCACCGGCTCTTCAAAAGCATGGTTGGGAGTAGGCGAAATCGCATGCGCCGTCGTTTCAGGTGCAGGGAGATCGAGCGCCGGTGGCGGTAGGCTCACCGTTTGTCGCGCTTGCTCCGCGTCTTCCAGACGCGTTGCATGGACGTTGCTCCACTCGCCGCCCGCATACAGGGACCGCAAACCGAATTTCCCCTTCGCGAAGCAGTGCGGGTCGTCTACCGACACGCTCTGCCGATTGTCTGCCTCCAGTTCGCTCGCCACGATACTGATCTTGCAGCCGTACGCACTCAGCTTCAGGTGATAGCGTTCACCCGGCGTCACGCCCCACGGCATCTTCTTCGAGGGAAACTCCGTCCACCCGTGGTCGGCTCGTCCCAACACCAGTTTTCCATCCCGGGTCCGCAGCCCCGCGTAATAGCCCCGGTACGAGTCCGCTCCCGCTTCCATGTCGCTGGCCCGAATCACCAGGCCCGCGTCACCTTCGCCAAGCAGCTCGACGTCCGCCTCCACGGAATAATCGTCCCAATGCGACGATCCCGCCATCAGCTTCGCACCCGGATCGATTGAGTCGTTCTTGATGCCGCCATCCGCCACACGCCAATCGCCCGAATATGGCACCCAACCATCCGTCCGACCTGCAGCGAACGAGTCACGATATGGCAGGCCGCGCTGCGAACTCACAACATACAGCCACACCCCGGTTGCGCACAGTAGCACAGCCGCCCCCAACAGCACCGCGGCGATACGCGTCCGTCTCGCCCCGCTCATGGCTTAACTCCCCATTCCAGGCGAATCAGATGCTGCATCTCCGGCAAATCAATGTTCTCCGCCGTCAGCAGCGTAGGTTCAAAGCGCCGGTTCTCCGGCGGCATACTGTGCTCGCGATTCGCTGCCAGCAGCTCCATCGCTTGCCGGCCCATCTCATAACTGTTCTCGGCAATCAGTGAGTCCATCACTCCCTGCCGGACCTTGTCAGCAAGGTTGGCGCTCTGTTCAAACCCCACGAGCTTGATCGTTCTGCCAGGGGGGCGAGACTGCAACGAGGTGATCGCACCGTAGCTCGCCACCGCCGATAACGTAAACAGCGCGCGGAGGTCGGGGTGCGTGTTCAGCTCTTCGTCGGCGATCTCCTGCGCCTCGGCCTGGTTATGGCTTCCAGCTCGGCAGTCCGCGATCGTCACTCCCGGAAACCTCTGCTCCATCGTCGCCTCAAACGAGTGCAGGATCGTCAACTCGCTCAGCGACTCAGGATCGATCCCCAGCACCGCCACGCTACCCTTGCCCTGCAGGATTTGGTTCACCCGGACTGCCGCGATTCGTCCCGCTGCCTCATCGTCATTGACAAGGTAGGCAAGGTTTTCCCGGGGTGGTATCGGCAGCGGAGACACAATGACGACGGTCTTCACCCCACCCGACACAGCTCGCTGGATCGATGTTGTCAACGCCAGCGGTTGATCCGGCGCCACAATCAAACCACGGTACCGCTGCTCCACGATCCGATCTACCAGGGCGGCCTGCTGCTGCACGTCATCTTCACTTTGCGGCGCATTCCAGTACATCGTCATGCCGTGCTTCGCTGCCGCTGTCTGAGCTCCCGCATGCGCCGCCTCCCAAATCGACGACGCGGTCGTTCGTGCAATCATCGCCACCCCCGGACGATGCTCCCGACATCCCCAAACAAACGCCGTGAACATCACCAGACTGGAACATCGCAGAGCGACAGAAGCCCGCGTCGTCATAGTAGCCTCAACCTCGCACGCCTCCGACAAGACACCCCGCTCCCCGGCCGAGAGCATCGGCATGAACACCATGCGTGTATTCCTTTATAACCGGCACGTACCAGCGCGCATTCCGTGTTGGACCTTGGTCAATTGCGTGTACCCCGGCACAAACAGGTCAAGCCTGCCATCTGCATCGTAGTCACCGGCGGTTGCACCAGTGGACCAGGATCCCAGAGAGACTCCTGCCGTTTCAGCAATGTCGGTGAACGTTCCGTCGTGATTGTTGTCATAAAGCCGATTCTTACCAAGGTTAGTAACATACAGATCCGGCCACCCATCGTTGTCGAAGTCCGCAGCAATCGCTCCCACACCCCAACGCTCATTGCCTACGCCTGCGGCCTTGGTCACGTCCGTGAAGGTGCCGTCCCGGTTGTTAAGGAAAAGCGCGGCGTGCGGAGGCTCGCCTTTGCCGCTCATGGCCGCATAGGTCGAGCCGTTCACGAGATAATATCAAGCCAGCCGTCGTTGTCATAGTCCAGCAAGGCCAGACCGCTGCCAAGCGAATCGGCGATGAGCGAGGTCTTTCCGTCGCCCACCTGGTGCTGCCAGGTCGCAAGACCAGCTGCTTTCGTAATGTCCTGGAAAATCGCAGGGCCCTGGTCGACGAACCCGCCCGCTGTGACGGGCCTGTGCTGCGCATCGTACACCGCGCACTGCGGCGGACGGGTGCTTACGCCTCCTCCGGGAGACATCTGCCCCACAGCAGTCGCCGCACAAATTACGCCGGCAAACACGCCCTTCCACACCCGCACCTCAGTGCGCCTGGTCCTTAACATCCAGCACATCCTTCGCCTGCTGAGCCGTCTTCTGACTCTGCTCGCGTTTCAAACGGCCGTATGTTTCAAGTGCCGTGTGTGCCTCCTGATGGTTCCCGAGTGCCGCGTACGCTTTCGAAAGCGAGAAGAAAATGGATGGCTCCGTCGGGTCCGCTGCTTGCGCAGGCAATAGGTCTTCGAGGGCTTTCTGCGGTTCATTCAGCTTCAGCAGAGCGTTCGCGCGATCCACCCGCGCCTGCATCAGCTTCGGGCAGTCGGCGATTGCGCCGTCGAGCACAGGCAGAGCTTCCTCGGCAGACTTGTTCTGGGCCAGAACGCTGTTGCCCAGCTTCCACTCCGTCACGCAGTTGTGCGGATCGTTCTTCAGCTCCGCCCGAAACTCTCCCTCCGCCGAACCCCAGTTCTCCTCGAGCCAAAACGCATTGCCCAAGTGGTAGTGAGTTCCCGGCTGATTCGGACCCTTCTCGACCGCCTTGTTGTACTCACCGAGTGCGCCGTCGAAATTGCGCATGCTCTCATCCACCTCACCCGCAATCAGGTGAGCCGTCACCGAATCCGGGTCAATCCGGCTCACCTCCCCCAGCGCCTGCTCCGACAGCTGAAGGTACGTCTTGCCCAGCAAATACCACGCCTGCTGGTCCTGCGGGTTTCGCTTCAGATACGACCGAAGCCGATCCGTTCCCGCCGCCGGATCGGTCCCGGCAATCTCCGCCCGTGCCAGCGCAAGCTCCACCTCCGCATTGGCCGGGTCCGCATCCAAAGCTTTGGTCAGTTCCGTCACGGCAGCAGAGTAGCGTCCCTGACGGAACTCACTCAGACCAAGCAGGGCCTGCGCCGTCTTCATGCGAGGATCAACCGCCAGCCCCTTGCGCAAAACCTCAGCAGCGTCCGTGAACTCAGCACGCTTGTACAGCAGCAAGCCAAGGTTGTTGTAAGCCGGCCCCAGCCGCGGCGAAAGCTTCAGAATCTCACGGTAATCCGCAATCGCCCGATCTGTGTCGCCCCGCTGCTGAGCCGCATGCGCCTCCGCATAAAGCTGCTGTACCTGCGGCGATACGTCTACCGCAGCCCTTTGCGCCCATCCCTCTGTGGCGACCGCACTGGTCAGGAGGCAAAGCAGGGCCGCTCGGTAGATGTGCCTCGTCAGCGTCATTCGAAAATTATAGGTCGGTGCCGCAGGAAAATGAAGCAGGAGAGCTGCTTGTGCGGCCCTCCTGCTGGTTGCCACGACCAACTACCTAGAACGTGATTCGGAAAGTTGCCTGACCTTGTCGGTTCGTACCGTTTGTCCCGCCGTTATAAACGCCAAAGTTGGTGTCTGTCACGCCGGTGTCTGTGCCGCCGAAGTAGGTTCGGTTTAGCAGGTTGAAGTAGTCCACCTTCAGGATGCCCCTGAATCGCTCCCCTAAGTAGAAACCCTTCTCCAGGCTGGCTGCTTCGTTGTAGTAGTTAGTGTTTCGGAGACCGGTATAGTTCCTCTTTGCGTTCCCCTCCACATAGGGAGCGGACGGAGTGAAGGCTCCAGGATTAAAGATCTGCGGAGCTACCGGCGCGTTTGTAGTGCTGTTTCTGAAAACCAGGAAATGCTTGACTTTACTGTAGTTCGTTTGAAGAGGAACACTCGGATTGCGGTTTGGACGGTTGAATCCGTTCAACGGCATCGTACCGCCGCCGCCAACGCCAAACGGTGTTCCCTGTTCGTAGTCAAGGATCCAGCCGATCTTCCAGCCGCCGGTGAGCTCGCCAACGATGCCCTTATTGTTTAGGAAAGCCTTGCCCGGACCGATAGGCAGTTCGTAAGTCCCGCTGACCTTCAACGTGTTCGGCTCGTCGGCACTCGAAATGGAGTACTCGACCGACTGGTTGTACTTGTCAATGCCACCATTGGCGAAGCTGGTGAAGCCGCTGCTGGTGTTATCGAGGGACCGTGAGAGTGTGTACCCTACCAGGAACGACAGGCCGTTGCTCAGGTGTTTATCGACTGTCACCTGCAGGCCTTGGTAAAACGTCGTTCCGTACGCTTCGAAGTTGTCCATGATACCGGCGTACTGCGGATACGGGAGCAGTGCCTGTTGCACCGTGGCGCCCCCGCCGAAGTTGTTCACAAAATTCGTGTACGGCAAAGTGACTCCATCCAGGCTTGTCTGGCCAGGCAGGAACACATCACCTAGCTTCCCTTGAAGCGATAAGTATTGTGGGTTCAGCTGATCCGGGTGATTGAGGTTACTCGGCAGATGGATGGTGCGAGTTCCCACATAGGCAGCAGTCAGCAGGGTCCGGAAGGGCAGCTGATGCTGCACATTGAAGTTCCACTGCTGGGTATACGGGGCGTAACCGTCGCGCTCCGGGTTCAGAGAGTGAACCGTGTTGGCGATGCCCAGGCCGGAACTAAACGGCACCGGTCCGGGGTTCGGGAGTGGGTTTCCATCGATCGGACCGTAGGACGAGGTGTAACTGCCAGTGCTGTTACGCGTAAACGAACCTACCAGGAGGTTACCGTAGTTCACAGCCACCTTGTTGGTGCCGTACTCATACGCGCCACCGTCCAGGAACGCAATGGAAAAGCCGGCCTGCAGCACGGTCTTCGGGTTGAGGGCGTATGCGAGCCCAATGCGAGGCCCGACGTGACCATAGTGGATGTCAGCCCGCGTAATACCGCCAGGAACGCCAAATTTGCTGACAGCACCCGGCCTTGGCGCCCCATTCAAGCCAATCGCATCTGGATTGGTAATGTTCGGGTTGAAATACACAACGTTGTTCGCCTTGGCCGTAAAGGGTTCCTGGATGTCCCATCGCACACCAAGGTTCAACGTCAGCTTGGTCGTGAGCTTAATGTCGTCCTGAATGTACGGCGATAAATCAAAGTTGCGGAGCGCGAGTTCTTGTGAGTTGCTGCGATTCACGGAGTCCGGTAAGCCAAGAAGGTAGCTGGCAAATGGATTGCCGTCGATTGTGAAGTTTGGATCAGCCGGGTTATGCACGGATGTCTGGTTATTGCTGAAATTGAAGACTCCGCCGTAGGTCTGTTGTTCGTTATCGTCCTGGTAGGTGCGACGGATCTCATACCCGATATTGAAGGAATGCCGTCCTCTCGTCCAAAGATAGTTGTTCGAGAAGGCAATGCCCAGCTTGCGATTGATGGAATAGAGCCAACCGCCGCTGGTACCCCAACTGGTGTACCCGGGTCCGCCTCCGAAATTGATGTTAGGCGGAACGGTACTGCCGGTGGTGAGGGGTGATTGGTACCCGCCCTGGTCGTTGAATTGATTGTTGATCTCTCCAATCCAGCCTAGTCCGGCGGTAATCACCAGCTTCGGCGTGGCCTGGTTGACGTAGTTCAGCAAAAAGACGCTCCCGAGTGCGGGCTCGCGCTTATTACTCGCCAGGGGATTGGGTTCAATCGCAAACGGACTGTAATCAAAGGTGGTCGTCGTGTAGCTGTTGCGCCATTGCGCGTAGTGAAGACTCTGGCGATCCGACAACTTATGGTCAACCGTGAAACCCCAGACATGCTGGATATTCGGAAATGAGTTTGCCGCAAAGTTTTTGTTGTTCTGTAGGCCGCCATTGCCTGTACCCGGGCGATCAGGGTTAGGCAGGTATTGCAACAGGGATGCAGCGGCCGGGCTGATTCGGCTCGCAGGAATCGTGTTGTTGGGAAACGGCAGGCCGGTCAGCGGATCGTAGATCGGCAGAATGTGCCCGTTCGCGTCGACGTAATCACTAAAGTTGCCCGTCTTCTCGAGCACAGTCGGCACCGTCGACGTGCCGGTGTTCGCCTGATTCTGCTTGTACCATTCCTGGCTGTACAGGCCAAAGGTGCGGTCGTGGCCGTTATACACCTTCGGTATGGAGATTGGCCCGCCGACAGTGAACCCGTAGTTGTTCTCATGGTCCGTCGGAACCTGGCCGTTGCCACCCTGCGGCTTGCTGTTGTAGAAACCAACCGAATCGAAGAAGTTGTTGCGATTGATTTCAAACAACTGGCCATGATACCGGTTCGTGCCGCTCTTGGTTTGGTAGGTCAGCGCGCCCTGGCCCAGGCCATACTGCGCCGAGAACGTCGTTTGTTCGACACTCACCTCCCCGACAAGATCGTACGGGGGATTGAAGTTCGTGGTGTACCCCTGCGTTTCAGGCTGGGGCGCCGGAATACCGTTGAAGAGGATCTCCTGCTCGAAATCAACACCGCCGGAAACACGGTGCGAAAACGTGCTGCCGGTCGTTCCCGGGGACAGGAACTGCAAGGAGTCAATCTGACGCCCACGACCAGAAATCTCGACAGGCAAACTGTCGATCACCTCCGGATCGATCGTCGTACTGATCTGCGGCTGTGTGGTGTTCAGGGTCAGCGAATCGGCATTGACCTCGATCACCTCAGAAGTAGCTCCGCGGGCCAGCGTGAAGTCGATCGTACCAACCTGTGACACCTCGACAGGAATGTTCTCCTTGATTTCTTTACGGAACCCGGCACCGTCGATTTCGACCCTGTAAACGCCGGGATTGATCCCGCGCAGGGCGTACGTGCCTGCAGAGCTGGTCACCAGCGTCGACGCCACGTTTGTCTGCTGGTTCGTGATGACGACCGTTGCTCCAGCAACCACAGCGCCGCTCGCGTCAGTCACCGTTCCGGTCAGGCCGGCGTTCGCCTGCCCTAGCAGCCTTGAGCCATGAGCGAGCAGAAAGACGAGCAGCAGCGTCAGGACAGCTCTCCGCCCAAACTGTTTACCGCCGAACCATCGGCGTCCCTCCATGCCCAGTGTCGATCTTCCGCATAATCTTGCCACCTGCATACAGCCTCCTGACATCGCACCGGCATCCCCGGGAGTAAGTGGAAACGGTTCCAGTTGAAGAACAAACATTAGCTCGGATGTTTTGGCCATGTCAACCAAAATTTGCCAGCGCACATCCACCGATAGAATGGCCCGCAACTCCACCGGACGGTGGAGAGTCGCTTACGCGTCCTGAGCTCAGACCATCGGTCGAGCTCGGCGTGCTCGCGTCAGAAAGGGTCCAGCAAAGCCCCGCTGTGCAAGACGAGACCGCCGCATCCACTACTGCGCAACCAAGCACAAGGCCGCGCCTGCTCGAGTGCGTGGACTCAAGATGGATCTATATCGATTGATGCCGAAGCAGACAGCCCACATGGGATTGCCTGGTACTTCTATGCTTCTCCAGAGCAGCCGCAGGATCCCCGCAAGACCAGTCTCGTCGGAAGCATGACATCCATCTGCACCAGGGGCGACACTGCATTCATCTGTGCAAACAGCAGCGTCGCGGCATGCTCCCCGATCGCCCGAATCGGCTGCTGCACCACGCTCATCGGCGGGTTCAGTGCATTCGACAGATCGAAGTCGTCGAAACTCAGGACGGCTAGCTCCTTCGGTATGCTCAGACGCAGCCCGGCCGCGGCCTCCAGCACATACCGCGCCGTTAAATTGTTGCCGGCAAAGATCCCAATCGGCCGCGTTGCCCTCGCCAACGCCCGCTCAAGCGCCTGACGCGTATCCGAAACATCATGCACCACCTCGTTCCGCGGCACTCGCTTTGCCACCCGCATCGCTGTGTCGTACCCCCGCCGACGCTCCCGCATCGTGTACAGCCGCGACTTCACTTGCAGATGCAAAATGGTGTCGTACCCATGCCTCAGCAGGTGCTCTGTCGCCACCCGCGCTCCCTCAAAGTTCTCGCACAACACGGAAGAAAATCGCGTGTTCGCCAGCGGCCGGTCGATCCCCACCACCGGAATCGTCACATGCCGCAGTTCCTCCAGAAGCGCCTTCTCCTCGAGTGACGTCTGAACCAGAATCAGCCCGTCCATCTGATGCAACATCAGCTGCTGGAAGCTTTCCAGCACAGCCTGCGGGCTGTCGTGCGACGCAGTCACGATCAGCATGCAGCCGTTCTTCCGCACCACCGTCTCGATCGCTTCCGCGCATTGCGAAAAAAACATGTCGGAAATGCTCGGAACAATCATCCCGATGATCCCCGAGGACGCCCCTTTCAAGCTCCGCGCCGCTCGGTTCGGCTGGTAGCCCAGCTGGCGAATCACCTCTTCCACGCGCCGTGCCGTCTCTTCACTCACATTTCTGCCGCCGTTCAGCACGCGGGACGCCGTCGCTTTGCCCACGCCGGCAATCCGAGCCACGTCGCTTAGCTTGGGTCGCGCCAGCCGCTGCTCTCTCACAAAATGTCTCCTTCAGTCCAGGCTGTCCCTTCGCTGAGAAAAGGGCGGACAAGCCGTCCATCTCCCGCGCATGAGGCGCAAGTCGTACCTGCAGGATGGACCCAGACTGGCACTCGATCCGCATCGTCTCGATCTCGACTGCCCACCCGCATTGTCACCCATCCCGGACGTTTAAGGCATCACGGTCGCGTACCCATCCTTTCAAGACACATGCATCACGACACATGCACCCGCGCCGTCGCGCCTGCCAGCAACGACAGCGCCACATAGCGGGCTTGGCCGTTTGTTCGTAGAACCGTACAGTCAGCGCCTTTGCCGCTCTTCCCTCCTTCCTCGCCGTCACCGCCGCGTGTCCACCCGTTATCATCGCTTCGTCACACAGTAAGGACTCACTCACATCGGTGCCCGCCTCATCCCCCATCCGCCACCACGCCCGAGCCCTCCTCCTGCTGGTCGGCCTCGCCGCCACAGCGCTCGCCCAGACTCCCCTCCAACCTGCCCGTCCCCCCCAAGCCCCCACCTCCACTGAGCCGCCCAACCTCGCCGAAGCCCGCCACCTCCTTGACCACAAGCAGTTCCCCGCCGCCGAAGCTCAGCTCCGCGCCATCCTCCGTATCGCGCCATCCTCCGCCGACGCCAGCTACCTTCTCGCCTACACCCTCCTTTGCGAGTTCCGCGCCACCGATTCCCTCGCCGCCTACACCACCGCCGCCGCTCTTCGGCCACCCACCGCCGCCGACCTCACCGCCGTGGCGTCCGACTACATTCTCCTGAAGGCCTATTCCCACGCCGAGCGCTGGCTCCGCCTCGCCCTCACCCAGACCCCCGCTGACCCGCGCCTCTGGTACCTGTTAGGCCGCACCGCTTACAGCCAGGACAACGCCGAACAAGCCGCTGAGGCCTTTCGCCACACCCTCACCCTCAGTCCTCGCGACCTCCGCGCCGAGTACAACCTTGGCCTTGCCGAAGAAAAACTCGGCCATCCCGACCAGGCGCGCTCTGCCTACACCACCGCCATCGCCTGGCAGGCTGCTCAGCTCCTCAAGGATCCTCAACCCTACCTCGACCTCGGACTCCTCGAGCTGCACGAGAACCACCCCGACCAGGCATTGCCCGCTCTCGAACAGGCGACCCGACTTTCCCCCGAAAATCCCCTCGCGTTTGAGACTCTCGGTCTCACCCTCGACGCCCTCCACCGTCCGGACGACGCAATCCGGGCCCTCACCACCGCCGCCACTCTCGCCCCAACCGCAGAGCGACCCCACTTTTTTCTCGGGCGCATCCAGCGCCGCCTCGGACACATCGCCGAAGCCGAAGACCAGTTCCGCATCACCCAGCAACTCCTCGGCACTCACTCCGACACCGTCACGCCCAACATCGATCCTCAGCCCGCAAACAATCCCTGACCAGACCACCAACGCTCGTCGCGGGACCGAACAGGCCTCCCATCATCCGCCGTGCATGCGCGCGCGGCCGGCGCTCTCGGCGTCGAGCGCGGCCAGGGTGCATGCCGCAGCATCGGCTGTACGCGCGTCCCGTCGTCCCCCCTGCCATACCCAGACGACTCGTCCATCGGGTCGCTTATAGTGTTGGCATGTCTCGTCTGCGATGGCTATCCAGTGTCCTGCTCCTGCTTGTGAGCGGAGCATGGAGCCAGCAACCGGTGCGACTCGCGGATGCGAGCTGCGCGCGCTGTCATGCCGACATCACCGCAAAATATCTGGCGACGCCGATGGCGAACGCGAGTGGACCGGCAACAGATCATCTTTTGCCTGGGGAGTTCACCCAGACCTCCTCCGGAGTGCACTACGCGGTAGGGCTCGACCAGCGGGGAAGCGCCGTTCTGCGCTTCAGCGATGCACACGACGCACGGATCGCGGGCACGCGCGATCTAAGCTACTTTCTCGGCTCCGGTCATCTTGGTGTGACGTACCTCTACCTCCAGCAGGGCTACCTGCTCGAGACACCGGTCGCCTGGTATACCTCGACGGGCCGGTACGACATGAAGCCAGGTTTCGCAGCCACACCCGAAATGCCCGCTGCGCTTCCGGTGGCGGCTGCCTGCCTGCGTTGTCACATGAGTGGCGTCACATCGCCGGTGCAAGGCAGCACCAGCCAATACGCCGGTCTACCCTTCGCGCAGACCGGCATCACGTGCGAAAGTTGCCACGGGGACACGGCGTCGCACGTGCGCGCAGGTGGCCGGGCGCCCGTCGTCAACCCTGCAAAGCTTGACCCGGAACGTCGCGATGCCGTGTGCATCAGCTGCCATTTAGAAGGCGACGTGACGGTCAACAGGGCGGGGCGCTCGGCGCTGGACTACCGGCCGGGCGAGAGAATTGCAGACTACCTGGCGTTCTTCATCCTTTCCAGCGCGAATCCGCTCGATCGCGGCGTGAGCGAGGTGGAACAATTTGCCGCAAGCACGTGCCGGCGCACCACCGGCGAACGCATGTCGTGCAGCAGCTGCCATGATCCTCACGGCTCGCCGGCGCCCGCCCAGCGTGTGGCGTTCTACCGCGCAAAATGCCTCACCTGCCACAATGCGCCGGCCTTCGCGGCGACGCACCACGCGGAGAACCTGGACTGCACAGGTTGCCACATGCCAAAGAGCGGAGCGGCGGATGTCCCCCATGTTGCGTGGACAGATCACCGCATTCTCAGGTCGCCCCCGCCTCTGGCTGCTTCAAACGCAACACCTCTCCTGACGTTGTCGTCGCCGCTCGACAAACCAACTTCTTCGGCGCCACTAAAGCCGATCTTTTCTCCCGAGGCGGACCTGCGGGATCGGGCGATGGCCCACTACACGGCGATCATGACGGGGCGGCTGAGCGATCGCGCGGCAGCCCTGGCGGAGTTGCAGCGGGCGTATGCCGACGGTGCGCGGGACGTGCCGCTGATGGAGGCCATCGGTGTCTTGAATGCCCTTACGGGAAATCGCGCGGTGGCAGAAGCTCGACTCCGCGAGTTGCTCGACCTGCAACCGACAAACCTGACGGCGCTGTCCGACCTGGCAATCTACCTTGCGCAGAAGGGAGACGTCATGGCTTCCGTACAGCTGTGGACGATGGCCTTCGAGCACAATGGGAACGACCTCGGCCTTGCCCGCAATCTTGCGACAGGCGAATGCCTGGTGGGCAATGACGCCGCGGCAAAGAAGGTGATGGCCGAAGCGTTGACGTTTTCACCTGGGTATCGGAGGGGCTGGACGTTCCGGTGTCAATAGCCGGTAACGCAATTGGACCGGGCTTTCCGTTTGTCAGGACGCTTACAGGGTAGGTCCTTCAGGCACGGGCAAGCAACACGAAACATCTGCGAATCGTTCCACCGTTCACGACTCCAGGCAGACCGGAATGCTGGCACAAGCGCAACGGGAGGGGGATCCCTCCGCATTGCGCTTGTGCCTGTTCACTGCTTCGCGGCTTCGAAGCTGTCGCTCATCGTCGTCATGCCCAGGGTGTCGAACAGCGGTTGGGCAGGAACCACGGCCGGCTCTTCTTGGGCGACGGAGACGCCCAGGATCCGTATCCCGGCATTCTCCGGAAGCGTGATGGTGGTCGCATCGGCTGGCCGGTCGAGGGCGTAGACAAATATGTAGCTGTACTGGTACGGCTCGTTCAGGCCCTCTGCATTGTGATGATGCGAGACGTACCAGGCCAGGGTCGCGGGCTTGATGTAGCCGGGACGCAGGCCGAGGTAGTCCGCTGGGTAATCAGGCGACCAATCGGGTGTGCCCGCGCTCTTGAGGTCCCAGGTCTGGTGATTGGCGGAGATGGCCCAGTCCTTGCGCAGAGCGACCTGATGTTCTGGGGTTCCACTGCGGCCGCCGCCCTCAGTGACGGAGTCTGGCCTGGGCTTCCAGAGGCGGGTGTCCCACTGACCGATAAAGCCGCCCCAATCTTCCACGGCGAGGTTGACCGGCGATCCGCCGACTTTGAAGGTAGCGTTCTGGTCGCCATCGGCCGAGGCGGCGAGTACATACACCTTGTTGAAGTTGCCCGCCGGCAAGGGGATGGACTGACCTTTGGCTACGACCGCATTGGGCTTGCCGGTCGCGGCTGGGGCGAGGGTGAAGTCGACTCCGTCGATCTTGAGCTGAGCAGGAAGCATCTCCGCGGGCAGTGCGTCCCCCTGCTTGTCGAAGCCGCCAACCGACGGGGTGTCGTCATTGCTGGCCGCCGCAAGATCGTACTGGAGAGTGACAGGCTGCGAGGTAATCGCGGCCTCATGCACGGCAGGCGCTCCCAGCTTGAGGGCGAACGTGCGGGGCTGGTAAGGCTTGAAGGAGGTCTCGAGAGCACCGTCGACAACGCTGGCGGAGCCGATGGGAAGCTCCTGGCCATTGACTTCACGCGCGGCTTCGAGAGGGCCGGCAAACTTGACCCTGACCCTGTCCGCGGCTTTGCCGTCAAGCTCGACCAAACGCACGATCACTTCGTCGCTGAGTTCGGACTTCTTCAGAGCAAGTACGCGGATGTCCGGGTTGTCGACCGTCAGGAGCGAGAAGCTGTGGCCGAGCGTGCCAGCGTGCTTTCCCGTGTTGAAGGCGATCATCGGCGTGCTCAGGCGATAGGCTTGCCAGTCGGTGTGCTCCTGACGCCAGTCGCCGGCATGGCCCGCCAGCCCGAAGAGGATTTCGTGGTGGCCCCAATCCTGATTGAATTGGTCGGTGTAGCCGCCCTTCATCTGGGCAGCCTCGCCCGGAGATCGCAGCAGCGTCAGGCGAAGCGTATTGGCATCACGCTTGTCCGAACCATTCTTGACGTCCGTAAGCAGGGTCGCGCCGTAGGTGCCGGATTCGTCCGTCTGGTCGATCCAGTGATGCGAGGCGACCTCAAACTGGCGGTCAAAGGCGACGGGACGTTGGATCGTGCCGACTTCCCAGTTGTAGGTGGCCAGCTTGTTCGCGGAGGCGAGCGGGAAGACGACCTTGAGGTTGGCCGAGAGCGATCGCCAGTCGATCGACTCCCCGAATTCGACGCGGTTGCCGGCGTCCCCGGCGGAGAGCCGAACGGTCTGGGTGAACTTCGACCCTTCGCCTTCGCGGGTGACCTCAACGGCGATACGGGCGGGTCCATTCTCGACGATCCGGGCTTTCGCCGAACCGCCGATGTACGCTCGGGGTGGTGCCTGCTCCTGGTCGAAGTCCATGTTCCATGCGGGCCACTGTTTCGGCGCATCGTTGCTGATGGCGAGGCGCATGGGGCTGGCGAGGAGCTCTTTGTTGATCGACTTATCGAAGATGCTGCTGACGTCTCCGGCGGCATTGAGGGTGACCCTGTAGCGAGCATTCTCGAGGCTGGTGTCCGTGACCTTGAGTTCTTTTGAAGTCCCGGCCTTTTTGCCTTCACGGATGTCGTAAACGGCATAGGCGACCGAGGGGACTTTGGCGAGGAAGACAACCTTGCCGCGTTCGACCTGCGCCGGCACCTGCTTGCCATCCGGACCGAAAACTTCTACTGCCCTGGACATGGCGCCGGGGACCGTAGCTTCGACCACGTCCTCCCGCGCGATGTTCAGCGGGTTGTAGACCAGGACCGGTGTTCCCTTCACCTGCGTGTCGAGCGACGAGGCGATCGCCTGGGTTGCGCTCGTAAGGACATCGGCGAACTGGTTGGAGGCGATGACGTCGTCGTTCTGCGCGAACTCGTACGCACGGGCCGTTGCGGTTCCGGCGCCGGTGTCGTGGAACTGGCCCCCCATGACCAGTGTCCATGCATCGTTCATGCGCTGTTGCGGGTAAGGTCGTCCGCCCATCCACGCGGCAGCGACGGAGGCCCGCTCGGCCGCGTCGGCGAGCAGTTCATTTTTGCGGTTCCATCGCTTGTGGT
The DNA here is from genome assembly GCA_964243475.1 of uncultured Acidobacteriaceae bacterium. Classification (GTDB taxonomy): domain Bacteria; phylum Acidobacteriota; class Terriglobia; order Terriglobales; family Acidobacteriaceae; genus Edaphobacter. Next base: position 49,398 of record CAXTEU010000022.1, read on the forward strand.
AGGCCTGCGAGGTGAGGGAGCCGGCAGAGTGATTGATCAGTTCGAGATCGCCCTTGTAGGTAGGCATCCTGGACTGCATCTCGGGCTTGATGTCGAGGAACATCTGGTCGGCGGCTGTGGAGAGGACCTTGACCGGACCGTCGCCCATGCGGACGGGAGTGCCGGTGGTGACAATCTCTCCGGTGGCGCCGGCGGGCGTGCGCAGAAAAGTCGTGGGGAGCACCGCTTCGCCACCCGTGACGGTGGCCTCGAGGAGCTTGACCGATTCCTCGTTGGTGGCGCCGCCGATGTCTCCGGTGCCGACGTAGTGATAATCGGCGAACACGCCGGTAGCCTTGCCGTCGATGTCGATGCGGGCGGGCCAGTCCGTTTCCGGTTCCCGCCTTCTGCGCTGCGGTGATCCCGCGGCGGGCTCGGGAGGCGGTGCCGGGGCCTTGCTCAGATCGGAGTAAATTTCGCTACCGTAGCCGCCGGGATTCAGGGCGGCGAGAACGGTTTCGCCGTCCGGGCCGGTCCACACGCCCACGTTGAAGGGAATGCCTTCGGGGGTCTGTTCCGGAGAGTCGGGACCACCGATCTTCGGTGCCGGCTGCCAGGCTGCGCTCAGCTTCTGGGTCGAAAATCCCTTGACTCCCGAGGCAGCCAGGATGGTGGGCAGCGATGCCGGAAAGCCGAAGCAGTCGGGCAGCATGTACTCAAAGCTCGCCTTGCCGAACTCGTTGCGGAAGTAGGTGTTGCCGTAGAGGACCTGCCGAAAGATCGATTCGGCGCTGGGCAGATTCACATCGCCTTCTTCAACCGACGACCCGGCCGGGAACCACTGTCCCTTGGCGACATACCCTTTCAGGCGGGCGTAGTCCGCGGGGTAGTACTCCTTCATCAGCCGGTAGCGGTTCGAGCCGGACCAGTTGAAAACGTAGTGCGGGTACTTATCCATGTAGTCGAAGTTCACCCGCATGGTCTTGAGCAGGTACTCGCTGATGACCTGGGGATACTCCCAACGCCACTGGGTATCGAGATGGGCGTACGGAACCACATAGAGCGTAGGTTGTTTGCGGATGTCTGGTGGACTCATCGTTTGCGCGGAAACGGTGGGCACGAGAGAGCCATACGCGATGGCAGCGCTGGCCGCGAAAGAAAAGTTCCGTTGAAAGCGGGACACAAATACCTCACATGGAAGAACTCTAGGCTTGGTGGCGAACGCATGAGCGAAGAGCCGATCGACAAGGAGAGGAGCAATCGGCAGGAACAACAAATTGGTATCGGTTCCAAAGATCCACTCGACAATAGTAGAAACCACTGTGACTGGTCAACCGAGTGATCTGTATAGGTCCCGTCCTCCACGCCACCGAGCCAACTCCGCGGATCCCCAAACCTCCGAGCCTCGGCTCTCGACCCCAGGCCCCTAGGCCCACAGGCGCACTAGGCGCACTAGGCGCACTAGGCGCACTAGGAAGTCGCCGACTGCACCTGCGTCGGGCTGAACTCACTCGCATTCGTCTGCGTCGGCGCGCTTTCCTCCGGATGCACCCGCGCCTGTGCCCCCTGCCCCGGTCGCGCCACCCGCGCCCCCGCCGCATCCACCTCGTTCGACTCCACATAGAAGTACGTCAGCTGCGCCGACCCAAAACTCGTCGTAATCGCCACATCCGCCGCATCCCGCCCCGTCGCCATCAGGATCCGACCCAGCCGCGGATAGTTATGCCGCGCATCCAGGTCCATCCACTTCCCATCCAGAAACACCTGGTACCACGCACTGAAATCCCCCGGCCCACTCACCGGCATCCGGATATCCCCGATATACCCCGTCACATACCGCGCCGGAATATTCATGCACCGCGTCAGCGTCAGCGCCAGATGCTGAAAATCCCGGCAAACCCCGATCCGCTCCGTATACACATCCATCGCCGTCTTCGTCGGCCGAGCCGCGTTGTAGTTGAAGTGCACCTTCCCGTGCACCCAGTCCCGGATCGCCGTCGCCCTCGCCCACCCCTCCGGCACAGACCCAAACAAATCCTGCGCAATCCCGCCAAACCGGTCCACCTCGCAATACCGGCTCGGCAGCAGAAACTGCAGCACCTCGTCCGGCAGACCCTCCACCCGCGCCTGCGTCGCTCCCGCATACACCGGGTCCGGAAACTCCTCCGCGTCCACCACGTTTTTTCCCGAAATCCGCAGATGCCCCCCCGGCGCCATAAACCGCGCACACCGGTTGCCAAACGCATCCCTGTACTCCGTCGTCGGCACCCGCACATTGTTCGCCGGGTCGGCGTTCACCAGATGCTCCACCACCAGCTCGTCGCCCGAGCGAAGCCGCGGCTCCAGCGAAGGATGTAAATACAGCACAGCCACCATCGGCGTCGGAAATGGCGTATGAAACTGGATGTCGAACTCAGAAAGAATCAGCATGGCGTCCTGCAAAGTAGAAGTCTGTGCTGCGTGTGGGGGAGCGCCCAGTGTAACCCGGCAGGCGCGACACGCTCCACGCACCTCCCTCCCCAACTTGGGTAAACTGGCATCCAACCGCACATCCAGCTCTGATCCCGCCTCCGGCGCACCATCTCCCGTCCGCAGGCAAACCCAGCACTCCACCAACCAGACCAGACGAGGGTCGATGGCACGACAGATCGCACTGCATCACCAGACGCACTACCGCTACGATCGACCCGTCTCCCTCGGCCCGCAGACCATCCATCTGCGCCCGTCCCCCCACACCCGCACGCCCATCCTCAGCTACACCCTCACCGTCACCCCCGCCGACCACTCCCTCACCTGGCAGTTCGACGCCCTCGGAAACCACGTCGCCCGCGTCGTCATCCCCGCCAAAACCTCCGACTTCCTCACCGAAGTCGACTTCGTCGCCGACCTCACCCCCATCAACCCCTTTGCTTTCGTCCTCGATCCCGGCTACGAGCGCTTCCCCTTCACCTACGCCCCCGATCTCGCCCACAACCTCGAACCCTTCCGCACCCCAGACCCCGCCGGCCCCCTCCTCTCCACCTTCCTCCGCACCCTCAACAGCCAGCCCAAATCACACACCCAACCCACCGTCAGCTTCATCGTCTCCCTCAACGAGCGCATCCGCGACACCGTCAGCTACACCACCCGCCTCGAGCACGGCGTCCAAACCTGCGAGAGCACCCTCGACCTCCACTCCGGCTCCTGCCGCGACTCCGCCTGGCTCCTCGTCCAGATCTGCCGCAACCTCGGCCTCGCCGCCCGCTTCGTCTCCGGATACCTCATCCAACTCGCCGAAGACCAGCTCCCCGACCAAACCCCCGACGACCAAACCACCCCCAAACAAGACCGCGCCGACCTCCACGCCTGGACCGAAGTCTTCCTCCCCGGCGCCGGCTGGATCGGCCTCGACAGCACCTCCGGCCTCCTCACCGCCGAAACCCACATCCCCCTCGCCTGCGCCCCCACCCCCTCGCAAACCGCCCCCATCGGCGGCACCGTCGAGCCCGCCGGCGTCGAGTTCTCCTTCACCATGTCCGTCGATCGCGTCGGCGACCTCCCCAGCCTTTCCCGCCCCTACACCGACCGTCAGTGGACCGCCGTCCGCGCGCTCGCCCACGCCGTCGACCAGGACATCCAGACCCACGACATCCGCCTCACCATGGGCGGCGAGCCCACCTTCGTCTCCCTCGACGAAACCGAAACCCCCGAGTGGAACTTTGAAGCTCTCGGCCCCCTCAAACGCACCCTCGGCCTCGCCCTCCTCCGCAGCCTCCGCGAGCGCACCGCCCCCGGCGGCCTCCTCCACCTCGGCCAGGGCAAGTGGTACCCCAACGAAGTCCTCCCCCGCTGGGCCTTCTTCTGCCTGTCCCGCATCGACAACGTCCCCGTCTGGCAAGACCCCACCCTCTTCGCCCACGAAGACCTCCAGTACGGCTACACCACCTCCACCGCCCTCACCTTCCTCCAAACCCTCACCCGCCGCCTCGGCGCCACCCCCGACAACATCCTCCCCGCCACCGAACCCTTCCCCGACGACCCGGCAAACCCC
>CAXTEU010000023.1:0-50548 GCA_964243475.1 uncultured Acidobacteriaceae bacterium
GGACGTGGGGGTCGCGGGTGGATTCGAGGTAGGCGATCCGGGGCATGATATTTCGATGCTACCGGCGGCGTGACAGCGCTAGCATGAGGAGATGAGGAAGCCTCGTATGGTGGGGAACTCGGCCGATCAGAGGAGTGAGGGGCCGGCGGCATTGCGGATTCCTTCTGATCCATCCGCTGCCGAAGCCTGGCTGGATGCGCGACGGCCTGGAAGGTGGGGAGCCTGTCGGCATTACACCGGAGACTTGGTCGCGCCTTGAAGAAGAGGCTGTCGGGCGGGTTCTGGAGCGGCGTCAAGCTTCGTGAAGGCAGCCCGACTTTCCTAGCGGGCTGAAGAGGATGTAATTGAGATCCTCGCTTATTTCCTGGAGCAAACTGGCCGTCGAAGCCTCATACGGCAGTTCAGCGCGTCGTTAGCACAGACGATTCAGATGCTTGCTGCTCATCCATTGGCAGGCCGGAAGATCCGGCATGTGGATGGGCGAGAGGTGCGGCATTGCGTCGTACGCAGATTTCATCATTACCGCGAGTTTTATACGACGGAGGAGGAGGGGTGTTCTCGTGCTCCGCGTGTTACACGGAGCACGAAACATCGAGGCACTTCTTCCAAGGATGGAAAGAGAACGCGGTGGCTAATGGGCGCGGAGCCAGCGTCGGGCGGAGACGTCGGTGAGGATGCTGGCGGTGAGCAGGGCGACGGTAGCGAGGAAGATGCCGGCGATCCAGGGGAGTTCGAGGTGGCCTCGGGCGAGAAGGCGGTCGAGGATGCCGAGGACGAGCACAAGGACGGCGGCTTCGGCGAAGAAGGCGGCCGAGCGGTGGGCGGCGGTGGCGAGGAGGTCGGGGAGGAACGGATCGCGACGTTGGCTGCCAGGGGGACGTGGGGGGAGGGCAGCCTGGGTGGGGCCGACGAGGCGGGGGCCGATGAGGGCGAGGGGTTCGGGGGAGGTTGGGTTGGAGGTGGCGGCGGTGGGTCCGTGCTGGAGGGAAACCGGCTGGAGGAAAGCCGGCTGGATCGAGCTTCGGGGCGATGGACCGACGGTGGAGAAGTGGTCGCGGAGATCGGTGGCGATGCGTTTGTGCAGCATAAAGCGATTCCTTTTCTGCGCCTAGTGTCTCGCGTCGGGTGCCTTCCCGTCCAGTGAATTTTTGACTAAATGCAACAAAGAAAAAGGGTTATGGATGTTTATGCAGGATGGGATGAGAGAATATGCAACAGCGGAAGGGGAGATGGGATGCCGGTGAGGATGGTTGCAGTGGATATGGACGGGACGCTGCTGGGTGGCGATGGGCGGGTGAGCGAGCGGACGATGCGGGCGGTGGCGGCGGCGGAGCGGGCGGGCGTGGAGGTGGTGGTGGCGACGGGGCGGCGGCACGGCTACGCGATGCGGCAGCTGCGAGGGCTGGGGTGGAAGGAGGAGGGGGTGCTGGTGAGCTCGAACGGCGCGGTGGTGCGGACGGTGGGGTCGCGGCTGCTCCGGCGACGGCACATGGAGGTGGGGGCGGCACGGGAGATGTGCGGTCACCTGGGGGAGTTTCGGAATGCGTTGGTGGTGACGTTTGACCGGGTGGGGGCGGACGGGGAGGATGCGCGGGGATCGCTGGTGGTGGAGGATCTGGAGGAGCTGCATGGGAGCATTGGGAAGTGGATGGTGGCGAACGAGCCGTATCTCGAGCATGTGCGGCCGGTGGAGCGGGCGTTTGCGGGTGGAGATGCGCCGATCCAGATGATGCTGTGCGGGACGGTGGAGCGGATGCGGCGGGCGGAGGCGCGGCTGCGGGAGCTGCCGTGGGTGTCGGGGGTGGAGGAGGTGCGGGGCGCGGGCGACTGCCGGATTGCGCTGCATCGGACGGAGTATCCGGAGCGGGACCTGAGCCTTCTGGATATCTTGCCGGCGGGGTGCAGCAAGGGGGTGGCGATGGCGGAGGTGGCGGCGAAGCGGGGGGTTGCCGTGCGGGAGGTGATGGCGGTGGGGGACAACTGGAACGATCTGCCGATGCTGGAGTGGGCAGGGGTGCCGGTGCTGATGGGGAATGCGCCGGAAGAGCTGCGGGAGATGGCGGCCGAGCGTGGGTGGCGGGTAGCGGGGCGGCATGATGCGGAGGGAGTGGCGGAGGTGCTGGAGGAGATGGTGGCGGAGATGGCGATGGTGGGGTGACGGGCGGTGTGGGTGGGAGTCCAACCGGGGTGTAGCGCGGTGGTGGCATGGGCGGCGCCGATGGGCCGATGGTAGGCTTTGGAGACGGATGCGGACGGTGGGATACAAGGCGAGTTGGGTGGTGGGGCTGGCGATGTTGGCGGCGGCTGGGCTGTCGGCTCGTTTGGGGTTTGGGTTGGAGCGGGTTTCGCTGCGGAACGGGTTCAGCGTGGATTGCGAGCGGCGGGAGCCGGTGGGGGACAAGGTGCGGCTCTATCTGCCGGGGAGTGCGGCGGGCGAGGCGAACTATGTGGAGGTTGCGGCGGACGCGGTGACGGGGGTAGAGGTGCTGCCGGATACGCCGAAGGTGGTGGCTCGGTTGGTGCCGGCGGCGGTGGGGCGGGAGGTCGCGGCGGGCGTCGCGGAGATGGGCGCGGCGCCGACGGCGGGGGAGATGCGCGAGATGCTGTCACAGGCGGGCGGGGCGCACCATGTGGATGCGGATCTGCTGGCGAGCGTGGTGCGGGCTGAGAGCGGGGGGCGGGTGCGGGCGGTTTCGCGGACGGGGGCGCAGGGGCTGATGCAGCTGATGCCGGGGACGGCGGCGGAGATGGGGGTGGGCGATGCGTTTGAGCCGCGGCAGAATATCAATGGCGGGACGGCGTACCTGGATGCGCTGCTGACGCGGTACCACGATAATTTGGCGCTGGCGCTGGCGGCGTACAACGCGGGTCCGAAGGCGGTGGATCGGTACCATGGGGTGCCGCCGTACCGGGAGACGCGGGCGTATGTGGCGCGGGTGATTCGGGAGTTCAATCGGCGGAAATTGCTGGCGATGGCGGCGGTGGTTGCGCCTCCGACGCGCTGATGAGTGGCCGGGGGAAACGGGCGCTGCCCTGGGTGGTGGCGGTGGCGCTGGTGGGGTTTGTGGGGTGGAAGCTCGCGCGGTCGGGGTTTGACTGGGCGGCGTTTGGGGCGACGCTCGGGGCGGCTCGGTGGGGGGATCTCGTTCTGGGGATTTTGGTGGTGTGGGGAATTTATTTTATTCGGGCGGCTCGATGGGCGATTTTTTTGCGTGCGACGGCGCCGCCGCCGGGTGCGGTGCGGGTGCGGTGGCGGCAGCTGATTGCGCCGCAATTTGCGGGGTATGCGGGGCTGGCGATCTTTGGGCGGCTGGGGGAGCTGGTTCGGCCGTGGATGGTGGCGCGGCGGACGGGGCGGACGTTTCCTTCGCAGATCGGGGTGGTGGCGGTGGAGCGGATTTTTGACCTGGGGGCGTTTGCGACGGTGTTTTCGTTGGATCTGCTGCTGGCTCCGGGATTGGACCGGATGCCGTTTTACGGGCGGTTTCGGATGGCGGCCTGGGGCGTGGCGGGGTTGACGGCGGTGCTGGCGTTGGTGGTGGTGGGGATTCGGGTGTCGGGGGAGCGGATGGCAGGGCTGGCGCGACGCGTGGTGCGGGGGCGAGCCGGGGTGTGGCTGGAGGAGAAGATTCTGAGCTTCCGGCAGGGGCTGAACGTGATTGGCGGGTGGGGCGATTTCGTGGGGGTGGTGGGGCTGAGCCTGCTGCTGTGGGGGACGAACGGCGTGGCGTACCTGGCGGTGATGCATGCGTTCCCGGGGACGTCGGGGCTGGGGCTGGCGCAGATGTATGTGCTGATGGCGTTTTCGATTGCGGGGTCGGTGGTGCAGCTGCCGGGGGTGGGGGGCGGATCGCAGGTGGGAACGATCGGGGCGATGCACCTGCTGCTGGGGGTGCCGGAGGCGCAGGCGGTGGGGTCCGGGCTGATGCTTTGGCTGGTGACGTTTATGAGTGTGATCCCGGTGGGGCTGGCGTGTGCGCGGTCTGCGGGGGTGCGGCTGGGGGATGCACGGGGAGAGGCGGGACGGGAGGCGACGGCGTCGCGGGTTTGAGTTTGCGAAGGCTGCGGGGCGGGATGCCGCTTGTGGGAGAATGAGGCACACATTTCTCACGAAGCACTGATTGAGGCTTGCCGATGCGTGTCGCGCGGAAGTTGCCGCCGGTCTGGTTGTTGGGTCTGACGAACTCGACGTTCGGGATGTTTGCGGGGTTTGCGGTGGTGTCGCTGCCGCAGATGATGGCGGCGCGGGGGATTGAGGGGGGACGGATTGCGGAGCTGGTGGCGTGGACGCTGTCGCCTGGCTTCTGGGTGTTTGTTCTGGCTCCGGTGCTGGATGTGCGGTTTTCGCGGCGGGCGTATGCGCTGGGGTTTTCGGTGGTGGGAGCGGCGGCTCTGGGATTTTCGGTGATGCACCCGACGGAGGTGGGGCTGATCGGGGTGGTGATGTTTTGCGGGTACATTGCGGTGTCGATGGTGCAGGGCGCGGTGGGCGGATGGGTGGGGAGCCTGATTTCGCCGGAGGAGGACAGCCGGCTGGGGGCGTGGTTTACGGTGGCGACGCTGGGCGCGGGTGGGGTGATGATTCTGCTGGCGGGCGAGGTGATGCATGCGCTGGCGCCGGTGACGGCCGGCTGGGTGCTGGGGGCGGTGCTGATGCTGCCGTCGCTGCTGTACGTGCTGATTCCGGCGCCGGGGCCGGACCGGCGGCTGGCGAGCGAGAGCTTTCGGCAGTTCTTTGGGGAGATTGCGGCGCTGGTGCGGCGGAGGGAGGTGCTGGTGGCGCTGACCCTGTTTGCGCTGCCGTCAGCGTCGTTTACGTTGACGAATGTGCTGGGTGGGATTGGGAAGGATTTTCGGGCGAGTGAGCGGATGGTGAGCGCGCTGGCGGGGATGGGAGCGACGGTCGCGGGGATTGCCGGGAGCCTGTTGCTGCCGGTGCTGGCGCGGAGGTTTCGGCTGCGGCCGCTGTATCTGGGGATTGGGGTGGTGGGGGCGATGTTTACGCTGGGGCTGCTGCCCCTGCCGCGGTCGCCGGTGACGTTTGCGGTGGCGGTGACGGGGGAGAATGTGTTTCAGGCGCTGGCGTTTGCGGCGGGCAATGCGATTACGTTTGAGGTGATGGGGCCGGAGAATCCGCTGGCGGCGACGCTGTTTTCTTTGATGGTGGCGATGGTGAACCTGCCGATTACCTATATGGGGTTCGCGGATGGATGGGCGTACACGGGGTGGGGCTGGCGGGGGAGTGTGGTGATGGATGCGGGGGTGAGCCTGGCGGTGTGCGGGGTGCTGGCGGGGGTATTAGTGGGGCTGCGGCGGCGGGGGATGCTGGGTCCGGTGCGTGCGTGAGTCGATGGATGGGCGTGCCGCGGTGCGCTGCTAGAATCCGAGATGTCGATGAAGTGTCCTTTTTGTGGGTTTGCGCAGGATCGGGTGGTGGACTCGCGGGAGAGTAAGGAGGCGGATTCGATTCGTCGCCGGCGCGAGTGCGAGCGGTGCGAGAAGCGATTTACGACGTATGAGCGGATCGATGAGATTCCGTACATGGTGGTGAAGAAGGATGGGCGGCGGGAGCGGTTCGATCGGCAGAAGCTGCTGAACGGGCTGCTGCAGGCGTGCCAAAAGCGACCGGTTTCGTCGGGCAGGATGGAGCAGATGGTGGACGAGGCGGAGGCGTTTGTGGTGGAGTCTCCCGAGCGGGAGCGGTCGACGAGCGATGTGGGGGAGCTGATTATGGCCCGGCTGAAGGAGATCGATACGGTGGCGTATATCCGGTTTGCGAGTGTGTATCGGGATTTCAAGGATGTGAATGAGTTTAAGACGGAGCTGGAGGAATTGTTGAGTGGGCGGGCGGGTGGGAAGCGGTAGGCAAGCAGGTCCCCTTCGGGGATGACAAGCAAGGGAAGCAAGAGCAAGAGCGGAAGCAGGTCCCCTTCGGGGATGACAAGCAAGAGAGGCAAGGAATGAAGCGAGAAGAGCGGGGGATCGGAGACGAGATGGCTGAGATGCGGACGCATGTGGTGACGTTGATTCCGGGGGATGGGATTGGGCCGGAGGTGACGGAGGCGGTGGTTCGGGTGCTGGCGGCGGCGGGGGAGAAGACGGGTGTCGCGTTTGACTGGCACCGGTTTGATGCGGGGGCGGATGCGTTTCAGAAGACGGGGGAGTACATCCCGAAGGCTTTGTATGAGTCGATCGAGCAGAACAGGGTGGCGCTGAAGGGGCCGGTAACGACGCCGATCGGGGGTGGGTTTTCTTCGATCAATGTGACGCTGCGGAAGCGGTTTGACCTGTATGCGAACTTTCGGCCGGTGCGGAGTTTGCCGGGGTTGAAGGGGAACTACAAGGACATCGATCTGGTGATCTTTCGGGAGAATACTGAGGATCTTTACGCGGGTCTGGAGGTGATGGTGCAGCCGGACGTGGCGCAGAGCCTGAAGATCATTACAAGGAAAGGGTCGACGCGCATTGCCGAGTCGGCGTTTGCGTATGCGCGCAAGCACCGTCGGAAGAAGATCCATGCGATCCATAAGGCGAACATCATGAAGCTGTCGGATGGGCTGTTTCTGGATTGCTGCCGGAAGGTGGCGGCGGAGTACCCGGAGGTGACGTATGCGGAGCACATTGTGGACAACACGTGCATGCAGCTGGTGCTGAACCCGCACCAGTACGACGTGATCCTGACGGAGAATTTGTACGGGGATATCCTGAGCGATCTGTGCAGTGCGTTTGTGGGCGGGCTGGGGCTGGTTCCGGGGGCGAACCTGGGGGCGGACTGCGCGATCTTTGAGGCGGTGCATGGGTCGGCTCCGGATATTGCGGGGCAGGATAAGGCGAACCCGACGGCGCTGCTGCAGAGTGCCGTGCTGATGCTGGATTATCTGGATGAGGGAGCGACGGCGACGATGGTGCAGGAGGCGATCGCGAGGGTGTTTGCGGAGGGGACGAAGCTGACGCGGGATGTGGGTGGGACGAGTGGGACGCGGGAGTTTGCGGATGCGGTTGTGGCGGCGTTGGGCTGAGTGAAGTTTGGGCAACCGGAGTGGTAGGGCCCAGGTCTCGGAGTCGAGACCTGGGGCACCCGGCGAAGTGTTCGGTCGAGGGATGAGGTTCTGAGCGATGAGGGTTGAGCAGATGCGGGGTTGGGCTGGGTTGGTGTTGGCGGGTGTGGTGGTGATGGTGGTGGGGTGCAAGCCGGATGCGGCGGTGCGGTCGGGCGCGTTGATTGATACGAAGAGCGGCGTGAAGCGGGAGAAGCAACCGACGAACTCGCTGGACCCGGCGACGCTGGGGACAGTAAGTGGGGTGGTGCGGTTTGCGGGGAAGGCGCCGGCGCCGGTGCGGATCGATACCAGCCAGGATCCGGCGTGCTCCCTGAGCGGGGGCGAGAACTATTCCGAGCAATATGCGGTGAAGGACGGCAAGCTGGGGAATGTGTATGTGTATGTGAAGAGCGGGCCGGCGGAGGCGATGAACATCGATACGCAGACGACGGCGCCGGTGGTGATGGACCAGGTGGGATGCCAGTATCGGCCGCATGTGATTGCGGTCGAGGCTGGGGGCGCAGTGGAGTTTCGGAATTCGGATGTGACGATGCACAACATTCACACGATGCCGACGGCGGTGGGCAACGAGGTGATCGATGTGTCGCAGGGACCGAAGGGGGCGCCGCAGGTGCGGACGTTTCCGGTGGCGGAGGCGATGCTGCCGGTGCGGTGTAACAACCACCCGTGGATGAACGCGTTTATCAATGTGGCGCCGACGCCGTTTTTTGCGGTGACGGGGGCGGATGGAAGTTTTACGCTGGCGGGGCTGCCGGCGGGAACGTATACGATCGGCGCGGTGCACGAGAAGATGGGCGAGCAGGACGTGCAGGTGGTGGTGTCGGCGAAGAAGACGGGTAAAGCGGACTTCAGCTTCGCGCAGAAGTAGGACGCCGGGAGGAGATGCGGGATGAATCAGCTGCTGGTGGTGCACGGGTTGCCGCTGTGGTTTCTGGTGTTTTCGTTGTTTTTGCCGCGGATTTCGCTGGCGCTGGCTTGGCTGCAGGGAGTGCTGACGCCGTTTCGGATGTTGCACGGGCTGGTGCCGCTGGTGATTGCGGTGGTGTTGCCGCGGCTGCTGATTCTGTGGATGATCTATGTCGACCAGGGGCTGAGCCTTTGGTTTCTGATTCACCTGCTGGCGGCAGTGCTGGTGTGGGGTGGGAGCGGTGGGTACGGGGTTCGTCGACGAGGCCGGCGGGGGAGCGACTACTGAGGCGGGGCTAGAAGACGCCGGGGATGAGGCGGTGGGTGGAGCGGGCGTAGTCGGCGTAGACGGCGCCGAAGGCCTGGTGGAGGGCGGCTTCTTCGACGCGGATGCGATAGAGGAGAGCGGCGGTGGTGCCGATGAGGACGATGGCAAGGCCGACGAGATTGCGGGTGTGGAGGCCGACGCCGAGGAAGATAAGGACGAGGCCGAGGTAGGAGGGATGGCGGACGAAGCGGTACAGGCCGCGCTGGTAGATCTGCTGGTCTGGGCGGATGGCGACATTGACCGAGAAGGCGCGGCCGAGGGAAAGGATGGCGACCCAGCGAACGGTGAGACCGGCGAGGAGCAAGAGGATGGCGAGGGGGACGAGCCAGGCGGTGCGGTGGAGGTTGGCGGCGGGAAGGTAAGCGGGGCTCCAGCCGGCGGCGGAGATGCTGGCGGCGATAGCGATCCAGAGTAGGAGAAGAGAGCCGCGGTCGTGGGTGTTGCCGGTGGCGCGGGCGGTGCGGGTGCGGAGGGCGAGGAGGATCTCAGAGAGGATCCAGAGGGCGAAGAGCAGGTTCCAAAGGGTGTGGAGGGACATAGGTGCTCCGGTGCGGCGATGAGGATCTGTGGACGAAGGTAGCAGGCGGGCGCGTCGAAGCGGGTGCTTGCTATGCTTGACGGATGGAGCGACGCAAGGTCGGGATTCTCGGGGCGACGGGAACGGTTGGGCAGCGATTTATCCAGATGCTGAGTGGGCATCCGTGGTTTGAGATTGCGTGGCTGGCGGCGAGTGAGCGGAGTGCGGGGAAGCGGTTTGGGGAGGCGTGCCGGTGGAAGCTGGAGACGCCGATGCCGCGGGCGATTGCGGAGATGACGGTGCAGGCGAATGTGCCGGAGGACGTTGTGGGGGAGCTGCCGGGGATCATTTTCGCGGCGCTGGATGCGGAGGTGGCGCGGGAGCTGGAGCCGCGGTTTGCGGAGGCGGGGTGTGCGGTGATTTCAAATTCGAGCGCGTTCCGGATGGTGGAGGATGTGCCGCTGGTGGTGCCGGAGGTGAATGCGGATCACCTCGGGATGATTGAGGGGCAGAGCTGGCGGGCGGCGAGCGGGTCGCGGGGTGGGGCGGGTCGATCGGGCAAGGGCGGGTATGTGGTGACGAATCCGAACTGCTCGGCGATTGGGCTGGCCATGGCGCTGAAGCCGCTGGAGGAGAGGTTTGGGATTGAGGCGGTTTTTGTATCGACGATGCAGGCGGTGAGTGGGGCAGGGTATCCGGGGGTTCCGTCGTTGGATATTTTGGGCAATGTGGTGCCGTTTATCAAGAACGAGGAGGAGAAGCTACAGGAGGAGGTCGGCAAGCTGCTGGGACGGATGGCGGAGGGACGAGTGGAGCGGCTGCCGGCGAAGGTGAGTGCGCATTGCAATCGGGTGGCGGTAGAGGATGGGCATACGGAGTGCGTTTCGGTGAAGCTGCGGACGCGGGCGACGCGGGAAGAGGTGTTGCGGGCGTGGGCGGAGTTTCGGCCGCTGGCGGGGCAGGGTTTGCCGACGGCTCCGGAGGTGCCGGTGGAGTATGAGGAGGGGGTGGACCGGCCGCAGCCGCGACTGGACCGGATGCGTGGGCGTGGGATGGCGGCGACGGTGGGTCGGCTGCGCCCGTGTGCGTTGCTGGACTGGAAGTTCGTGGTGCTGTCGCATAACACGATTCGCGGGGCGGCTGGGGCGGCGGTGCTGAATGCGGAGGTGCTGGCGCGGCTGGGCAAGTTCGACAAACTGCGCGCCTTTTCCGGGGAGCGGACGGGCGAGGCGGTGCAGGTGTGAGCGAGGCGCGGCCGCAGCTCGTGGTGATGAAGTTCGGGGGCACGTCGCTGGAGGATGCCAGGGCGATGCTGCGGACGGCGGGGATTGTGCGGGGGCGGGTGGAGCGCGGGATGGAGGTGGTGGTCGTTGTGTCGGCAATGGCGAAGGTGACGGACCTTCTGCTGGCGGCAGGCGCGGCGGCGGGGCGCGGGGACCGGATGGGGGCGATGGCGATCTCGTCTCGGCTGCGGAACCGGCATGTGGATACGGTGGCGGAGCTGGTGGGGGGCGGTGAGCGCGTGGTGCTGCAGGCGGCATTGCATGCGGAGTTTGATGGGCTGGATGACTTGTTGCGAGGGATCTCGGCGGTGGGGGAGCTGACGCCGCGGACGAATGACCTGGTGGTGAGCTTTGGCGAGCGGATGTCGAGCCGGATGGTGGCGGAGGCGTTTCGCGGGCAGGGAATAGATGCGGCGCATGTGGATGCGCGGATGTGCGTGATTACGGATGACGGGTTTGGCAAGGCGGTGCCGATCGAGGCGGCGATCGAGGCGAAGCTGGGGGAGCATGTGCTGCCGCTGCTTGGGGCGGGACAGGTGCCGGTAATGGGTGGATTTATCGGGTCGACGGCGGCGGGGGTGACGACGACGCTGGGGCGGGGTGGGAGCGACTTTACGGCGGCGCTGGTGGGGGGCGGGCTGCATGCCGGAGCGATTGAGATCTGGACGGATGTGAACGGGATCATGACGACGGATCCGCGGATCTGCGCGGATGCGCTGCGGGTGAAGACGATCTCGTTTGAGGAGGCGGCGGAGCTGGCGTACTTCGGTGCGAAGGTGCTGCATCCGGCGACGATTCTGCCGGCGGTACAGAAGTCGATTCCGGTGTGGGTGCTGAACTCGCGCGATGCGGCGAACGAGGGGACGAAGATTACGGCGGTGGCGCCGCCGTGCGCGAGTCCGTTCAAGAGCATCGCGGCGAAGAAGCGGCTGACGATTATCGACGTGGTGGCGAGCCGGATGCTGATGACGCATGGGTATTTGAAGGCGGTGTTTGATGTCTTTGACCGGTTCAAGTGCCCGATCGACATGGTGTCGACCAGCGAGGTGAGTATTTCGCTGACGGTGGATTCGAACGAGAAGCTGCCGGAGATCTGCGCGGAGCTGGGCAAGCTGGCGGATGTGAAGTATGAGGGGCGCAAGGCGCTGATTTGCCTGGTGGGGGAGGATATTCGCGGGCATAACGGGATTGCGGGGCAGGTGTTTACGGCGGTGAGCCACGTGAATGTGCGGATGATTTCGCAGGGGGCGAGCGAGATCAATATGAGTTTCATGATTGACGAGGAGGACGTGGAGGAGGCGGTGCGGAGTTTGCATGCGCGGTTCTTTGCGAGTCCGGATGAGACGGTGTTTGATGTGACGGCGCGCGCTGCGCAGAGTGTGTAGCGAAATACGTAACAGGGAAGGTTGCACATGCGAGTTTTGGTGTTGGGGCATGGGAAAACGGGAAAGCTGGTGGCGGAGGTTGCGGCCGAGCATGGGCACAGCGTGCATGTGCTGGATGCGAAGGAGAACCCGCAGGCGCGGGCGCTGACGGCTCCGTTTGTGACGGGGTTTGACGCGGTGATCGACTTCACCAATGCGGAGGCAGCGGTGCAGAACATGCGGGCGTGCCTGGCGAACGGAGCGCACATGGTGATTGGGACGACCGGATGGTATGAGCGCGTGTCGGATATGCGGGACCTGGCAGCGCGAAAGAATGCGGGTCTGCTGTATGGGACGAACTTTTCTGTTGGGGTGCAGGCGATGCTGGGCGCGGCGGAGGTGCTGGGTAAGGAGCTGAAGGCGGCGGGGTACCGGTTCCGGATTGAGGAGACGCACCATGCGACCAAGCTGGATGCTCCGAGTGGGACGGCGTTGACGCTGAAGGAGGTGGTGACCGCGGCGACGGGCGGGGCGGAGGTGCCTATTGAATCGCTGCGGGAAGGGGATTCGGCGGGGCTGCATGCCCTGGTGGCGGAGAGTGATGCGGACCGGCTGGAGCTGCGGCATGAGTCGTTTTCGCGGAGGTCGTTTGCGGAGGGTGCGGTGCGGGCGGCGGAGTGGATTCGGAGCCGGACGGGCAGCTATGACTTCAAGGATGTGTACACGCAGCTTTAGCCGAAGGGTAGCGAGGGAAAAGCGATGAGTGTAGCGGAGCAGGTTGGCACGACGACGAAGTTTGCGGAGTTGACGTTTGAACAGAAGCTGGACCGGATGGCCGAGGTGGCGATCAAGGTGGGGCTGGGGCTACAGCCGGGGCAGGAGATGCTGTTGACGGCGCCGATGGATGCTCTGCCCCTGGTACGCAAGATCACGGAGCAGGCGTACAAGGCCGGCGGGAAGCTGGTGACAACGTTCTTTGCGGACGATCCGAGTGTGCTGGCGCGGTATGAGTATGGGCCGGACGAGAGTTTCGATTATGCGCCGGTGTGGCTGCAGGATGCGATTGCGACGGCGTTTCGCGGGGGGGCGGCGCGGATGGCGATTGCGGGTGGGAACCCGGCGCTGCTGAGCAAGCAAGATCCGGCAAAGGTTTCACGGGCGAATGTGGCGTTGTCGAAGGCGTACAAGCCGGCGATGGAGCTGATCACGCGGCACGAGATCAACTGGTCGATCCTGGCGGCGGCGACGCCGGACTGGGCGCGGCTGGTGTTTCCGGGTGAGCCGGAGGAGACGGCAGTGCCGAAGCTGTGGGAGGCGATCTTCAAGGCGTCGCGGATTGATGGGGACGATCCGGTGCGGCAGTGGAGGGAGCATGGGGCGGAGCTGAAGCGGCGGGTGGCGATGCTGAATGAAAAGAATTTTTACGCGCTGCGGTTTCATTCTGCGGATGGCGAGACGGACCTGACGGTGGGGCTGGCGGACGAGCACCTGTGGCAGGGGGGCGGGACGACGGCGAATAATGGCGTGCCGTGCTTCCCCAATATTCCGACGGAGGAGTGCTTTACGACGCCGCACAAGGACCGCGTGGACGGCAAGGTGAAGGCGTCGAAGCCGCTGTCGCACCAGGGGACGTTAATTGAAAACATCCAGGTGCGGTTTGAGGCGGGCAAGATCGTGGAGGTGCAGGCGACGGCGGGGCAGGACGTGCTCCAGCGGCTGATCAAGACGGATGAGGGCGCGCGAAGCCTGGGCGAGGTGGCGCTGGTGCCGCACTCGTCGCCGATCTCGCAGAGTGGGCTGCTGTTCTGGAATACGTTGTTTGACGAGAATGCGGCGAGCCACATTGCGCTGGGACAGAGCTACTCGACCTGCCTGAAAGGCGGGACGAAGATGAACGATGAGGAGCTGGCGAAGCTGGGGGCGAACTCGAGCCTGATCCATGTGGACTGGATGATTGGGTCGGGGCAGGTGGATGTGGAGGGCGTGTTTGCGGATGGGCGGAGTGAGCCGCTGATGCGGGCGGGGGAGTGGGTGTAGGGTTCGGAAGTCGGCCTGCGCATGGGTGCGCAGGCCGACCTCGGCTAATCGTCGTCGTCGTCGTCGTCGGACGGCTTCGCGGGTTTCTCCTGTAAGAGGAAGCCGACGGGCTTCAGGGTTCCGGTGGCGACAGGAATGGCGAGCTTTTGCATTTCCTGCCAGGAAGGACGGGTACGATCGAGGTGGTTGGTGCAGCTCTTGACCTTGAAGGAGATCATGAGCCCACGGTCGTAGGTGCAAAGATTGATGACCTCGGACTCGCGATAGCCCTCGACGATGTGGCCGTAGGAGCAGGTGGCGCACAGGGACACGGAGCCGATCGGCGTCCCGTTGCGAACGTAGACGTTGCCCATGGGAGGGACCTTTCAGGGTTGTGGTGCGGGAAGTTCACGCGGCGTCGCGGGCGGTTTTGGGACCGACGGAGGGCGAAGGGACGCGGGGAACGAGGTTAGCGGGGAGCGAGTGAGAGCGCCCGTAACACGACGTGATGCGATGTTTGGACGTGGGTAAAGGTCAACGTCATCGGAGCCCTCCTTGCGTAGATCATTCTGGCACAGGGGTGGACTGGGAGCAAGGGATTTGCGGCATGCCGGTCAGGTTTAGTGCAGTGAATCGGCAGCGTAGACTTGGAGTCGATATGGACCTGAGTGGGTGTGGGACGGCGTTGGTGACTCCATTTGCGGCGGATGGCGCTGTGGATGAGGCGGCGCTGCGCTCGTTGGTGGAGTGGCAGATTGCCAGCGGGATCGATTTTCTGGTTCCGTGTGGGACAACGGGCGAGGCTTCGACGCTGTCGGAGGCAGAGTGGCTGCGGGTGGTGGAGGTGGTGGTGGAGGTGGCGGCGGGGCGCGTGCCGGTGTTTGCGGGGTGCACGCACAATGCGACGGCGGAGACGGTTCGGCGGGCTCGACTGGTGGCGGCGGTGCCGGGGGTGACGGGGATTTTGTCGGCGAATCCGTTTTACAACCGGCCGGGGCAGGAAGGGCAGTTTCAGCATTTTCGAGCTGTGGCGGAAGCGGTGGAGTTGCCGGTGCTGCTCTACAACATTCCGGGGCGGACGGGGGCGAATCTAGAGCCGGCGACGGTGGTGCGGCTGGCGGCGATTTCGAACGTGGTTGGGATCAAGGAGTCGAGTGGGAGCGTGATGCAGATCACGGAGGTGCTGGCTTCTGTGCCGAAGGGCTTCCGGGTGTTTGCGGGGGACGATGGGATGGCGCTGCCGGTGATTGCGCTGGGTGGGGCGGGTCTGATTTCGGTGGCGTCGAACGGGTTTCCGGGGCCGGTGAGCGAGATGGTGCATGCAGCGCTTGCCGGGGACTGGGTACGGGCGCGGGAGCGAAACCTGCGTTACTTTCGCGTGATGCAGGCGCACTTTCTGGAGACGAGTCCGTCGCCGGTGAAGGCCGTGCTGGCGATGCTGGGAAAGGGCGAAGACGTGTTGCGGCTGCCCATGGTGCCGGTGAGCGAGGGGCTGCGTGCGAAGCTTGGGGGACTGCTGGAGGAGCTGCGGGCGGCGGGCGAGCGACTGGGCTGAGTCCGGCCCCGCCGCTCGCTTGTTGCGCGAAGACGGCGGTGTCCATGTGTGAGAAGAACGGGAGAGATGATGAACGGCAGTTTGGAAGAGCGGATTGAGTTTTGGTTTGGGCAGGGTGCGGCGGCGGTAGGTGCGGCGGAGGCGATGACGGCGTTTCGGGAGCTGCGGGGGGCGCTGGAGCGCGGCGAGGTGCGTGCGGCGGAGCCGGATGGGGCGGTCTGGCGGGTGAACGCGTGGGTGAAGCGAGGGATCCTGCTGGGGTTTCGGATTGGGCAGACGGTGGTGACGGGGGGGGAGGGCGGTGGGTTGGCGTTTGCCGACAAGGGAACGTACCCGGTGCGGCGGTTTGGAGCGGAGGATGGGGTGCGGGTGGTGCCGGGTGGATCGTCCGTGCGGGCAGGGGCGTTTGTGGCGCGTGGGGTGATTCTGGCTCCGCCGGCGTTTGTGAATGTGGGGGCCTATGTGGATGAGGGGACGATGGTGGACTCGCATGCGCTGGTGGGGAGCTGTGCGCAGATTGGGAAACGGGTGCACCTGAGTGCGGCGGCGCAGATCGGTGGGGTGTTGGAGCCGGTGGGTGCGAGCCCGGTGGTGATTGAAGACGACGTGCTGGTGGGCGGGAATACTGGCGTGTACGAGGGGACGGTGGTGCGGCGGCGGGCGGTGCTGGCGGCCGGCGTGGTGCTGACGCGGGGGACGCCGGTGTATGACGTGGTGCGGGGCGAGGTGTACCGGGCGACGGCGGAGCGGGGGCTGGAAATTCCGGAGGGGGCGGTGGTGGTTCCGGGGGCGCGGGCGATTCCGGCGGGGAAGGGGCTGGAGTGGGGGTTGAGCGTGGCGACGCCGGTGATCGTGAAGTACCGGGATGAGAAGACGGAGATGTCGCTGGCGCTTGAAGATTTGCTGCGATGAACGGGTAGGAAGCGGGAAATCGGTGCCGAGCGGGGCGGCCTTTTGAACACACGGGAGGATCGCGAGGCGGTTCCCCGAAAATGGGCCAGGGGCTGGTAGAATCGTGGGTTGATGGCAAACGATAAATTGAAGCTGATTCCGCTCGGCGGGTTGGGCGAGTTTGGAATGAATTGCATGGCGGTCCAGTGGGGCGATGACATTCTTGTCATCGACGCCGGACTGATGTTCCCAGAGGAAGAACTGCTGGGCGTGGATATTGTGGTTCCGGATATCAGCTACCTGATGGAGAACCGGTCCAAGGTGCGCGGGATTCTGCTGACGCATGGGCACGAGGACCATATCGGCGGTCTGCCGTGGATTCTGTCGGAGCTGAACGTTCCGGTGTATGGGACCGAGTTCACGTTGGCGTATGTGGAAGGCAAGCTGGACGAGCACAAGCTGCTGGACGATGCGGACCTGATCGAGATGCTGCCGGGCAAGCGGTTCCAGATTGGGCCGTTCCAGGTGATGCCGATCCGGGTGACGCACTCGCTGGTGGACTGCGTGGCGCTGGCGATTTACACGCCGGTGGGCGTGATTCTGCACACGGGCGACTTCAAGATCGACCTGTCGAGCCCGGATGGGAAGCCATTTGATCTCCACGCGTTCGCGGAGCTGGGGCGGCAGGGCGTGCTGGCGCTGCTGCAGGACTCGACCAATGTGGACCGGGCGGGATATACGCCGGGCGAGCGGGCGGTGCGTCCGAAGCTGGATGAGATTTTTGCTCGGACCAAGAAACGCCTGTTTTTTTCCTGCTTCTCGTCGTCCATCCACCGGATCAAGATTGCGATGGAACTCGCGCACCAGCATGGCCGCAAGGTGGCGGTGGTGGGGCGGTCACTCGATAACTCGACCGAGATCGCACAGGATCTGGGGTATTTGGAGATTCCGTCGGGTCTGCTGATTCCGCCCGGGCAGATCAAGGACACGCCGGCCGACCAGCTGTGTGTGCTGATCAGCGGGACGCAGGGCGAGCCGATGAGCGCGCTGAGCCGCGCTGCGGTGAACAATCACCGGTTTGCGAAAATCGATGCGGGCGATACGGTGATCATGAGTTCGCGCGTGATTCCGGGCAATGAGAAGTCGATTTATCGGGTGATCGATCACCTGGAGCGACGCGATGCGAAGGTGATCCACGACGACGGAACGGCCGGGCTGATTCATGTGAGCGGCCATGGCAGCCAGGAAGAGCTGCGGCTGATGATCAATCTGGTGCGGCCGAAGTTCTTCATTCCGATTCATGGCGACTACCGGCACCTGAAGCGGCATGCGGAGCTGGCCGGCGCGATGGGCGTGGTGGAAAAGACGTTCTTGTTGGAAGATGGCGATGTGCTCGAGCTCGACAAAGAGAAGGCCGTGAAGAACGGCAAGGTGACGGTTGGGCGAGTGTGCATCGATTCGGGCGGGTCGGCGAGCGACGTGGTGAAGGACCTGGTAATCCGGGATCGCAAGAGCCTGAGCGAGGACGGATTTGTGGTGCCGATTATCACGATCAATAAGCGGACCGGCAAGGTGGAAGGCACGCCGGAGATTGTGATGCGTGGATTCGCTGTGGACGAGCCGGGGTTGATTGCGGAGGCGCGGCAGGTGGTGCAGCGGACGCTCGATGGCTCATCGGCCGAGGAGAAGGCGGACTACGGGATGGTGAAGGAAAAGGTCCGCACGGAGCTGAAGAAGTATATCCAGAAGAGTACGAGCCGGCGGCCGCTGATTACGCCGGTGATTCTGGAGATCTGACGACGCAGAGGATCTGAAAAGAAACTGGGACGATCGTGTGAGCTGCCCCAGACGATGTCTGATCCCGTACCACTCTGATTGAGGCGCGTGTTGCACCCAACCAGGGTGGTGATCCGTGGACGGTTGCAGAAGCTGCAGGCGATTCATGCGGCTGGGAGGCGTCGGTGAGCGATTACGTTTCGATGGGGGAGATTCGCGCGGCACGGGAGCGGATTGCGGGGGTGGCGGTGCGGACGCCCCTGGTGCGCGTCGATGCGGAGCGGCTGCGGGCGGCGGGTGTAGAGGTGCCGGAGTTTGCGCTATGGGTGAAGGCGGAGAGCGCGCAGCCGATTGGGAGCTTCAAGCTACGGGGGGCGTACAACATGGTGGCGCAGCTGCCGGCGGAGGTGTTGCGGCGTGGGGTGATTACGTATTCGAGCGGAAACCATGCGCAGGGGGTGGCGTATGCGGCGCGGGCGCTGGGGACGAAGGCGGTGATTGTGATGCCGAGCAATGCGCCGGAGGTGAAGCGGCGGGCGACGGAGGCGCTGGGTGCGGAGGTGGTTACGGTGGGGCCGGCGAGCTTGGAGCGGCATGCGAAGGCGCTGGAGCTGGCGGCGGCGCATGGGTATACGGTGATTCCGCCGTACGACGATCGGGCGATTGTGGCGGGGCAGGCGACGTGCGGGTTGGAGATTTGCGAGCAGCTGCCGGAGGTGGATCTGGTGCTCTCGCCCGTGAGTGGGGGTGGCCTGCTGAGTGGGGTGGCGACGGCGGTGAAGCTGGCGGCGGAGGAGGGTCTGGTGAGCGCGGGGGTGCAGGTTTGGGGGGCGGAGCCGGAGCTGGCGGCGGACGCCAAGGAGAGTTTCTACCGCCGGGTGCTAGTGGAGTGGACGGCGGCGGAGACGAGCCGGACGATTGGCGACGGATTGCGGACGCAAAGCCTGGGGGCGATCAACTTCGAGCATGTGCTGCGGTATGTGGACGGGATTGCCGCGGTGTCGGAGGAGGAGATTCTGGGGGCGATGCGGGTGATGCTCCGGGCGACGGATCTTGTGTCGGAGCCGAGCGGTGCGGTGACGATGGCGGCTGCGCTGTTCCATGCGGGGGAGCTGCCGCGGGCGAAGAACGTGGTGGCGGTGCTGAGCGGAGGCAATGTGGATCCGGCGCTGCTGGCAGAGCTGCAGGCGTAGGTCCGGAGCCGCAGGCACGGTCGGCGTCGCAGGAACAGGTTCCCGGCTGAGGCGGACGTCGCTTGCCAGAGCGCGTCTAACGAGTGCTATGAGGGATCGGATCCGGGTTGGATGTGCAGCGGCGGTGGGTGCGGCGATGTTGTGTGCGGTGGTGGTCGGAGCGCAGAGCAGGCAGGAGAAGGCGGCGGCGGGCTACGACCGGGCGGCGCGGTCGACGGTGCTGCATGCGGCGAACGTGTATGTGGCGGCTGACGATGGCGCGCAGCGGATCTCGCTGGTGACGCCGGGGCACGAGGTGGTGGTGGTGGAGCGGAACGGCGACTGGGTGCGGGTGTTTGCGAACACGGACACGCGGGAGCAGGCTGAGCAGGAGCCTGACCAGGTGACGGAGGAGGCGCAGGCAAAGCCGGCTTCGGGGTGGATACGGAATAAGGGCATTGTGGGGCCGACGACGCCGGATGGGGCGGCGATTGTGTTTGGGACGGCGGCTTCGCTCGAAGACGCGGCGACGCAGCCGAACGCGCCGAAGGATGCGGCGGAAGAGGCGCACTTGCTGTACAAGCGGGTGCCGGACTACTTTCCGGATTCGCCGCTGGCGGCTGAGGCGGCGTGGCGGTCGGCGGACATTCGTTGGCAAATCGATCGGCGGGATGCGAGCACGCTGCCTTCGGCGAAGGAGCAGGAGGCGTCTCTGCGGCCGGCGCTATTTGACGGCGAGATGAAGCGGGTGATCAAGAACTACCCCGGGACGAAATATGCGGCGATGGCGGCGTTTGATCTGTTGGACAACAAGCTATGCGGCGACTGGCAGGGGCTGCCGAAGTGTCCGGAGATGGAGGCGGGGTTGTATGAGAAGTACGCCAAGGAGTATCCGGATGGGCCGCGGACGGCGGAGGCGCTGTTCAACGCGACGTATCGGCAGGGGGTGCTGGTGACAATGTATACGGTGGAAGAGAATCGCAAGCGGGCCGAGGGGGCTGCGGCGCGGACGACGGCGCTGGCGGAGGAGATGCGGTCGCGGTTTCCGGGGAACGACTACATGGCGCGAGCGGCGAGCCTGGCGTTTCGGGTGCAGCAGGGGATTGCGGTGTACGGGAACGATCGGGACTGAAGCCCGGGCGAGCGCGGACGGGTGCCGTGCGGGGCACATGGGGTAATGCTGTTGACGGGGGTGTCCCGTGCTCGTTTTAGGATAGGGGCATGCCGATTTATAAAGTCATTCTGCTTGCGGTGGTGCAGGGCCTTGCTGAACTTCTGCCGGTTTCGAGCTCCGCGCATGTGGTAGTGGCGGAAAAGCTGCTGCACCTAGACCCGACGTCGCCCGAGATGACGCTGCTGCTGGTGATGCTGCACACGGGCACGATGTTTGCCGTGATTGCCTACTTCTGGAAGCAGTGGAAGCGGACGTATTTTGCGAGCTCGGACGCGTTTCAGCGGATTGCGATTCGGATTATCTGGGCGACGCTGCTGACGGGGGTGATCGGCGAGATTCTGGTGAAGGCGATCGAGAAGATCGCGTTCAAGGGTGCGTCGAAAGGGGAAATTGAACTGCTGTGGGGGCGGCTGGATCTGGTGGCTCCGGCGCTGCTGGCGGCGGGCGTGCTGATCCTGATTGCCGGGTTGCGGGAACGTGGGCGGGTAGCGGCGGCTGCGGCGGGGGCGGCGGGTGGGACTGGTGAGGATTTCCGAACGAGCGTGACGATGCGGCAGGCGGGCCTTGTTGGTGCGGTGCAGGGATTGTGTCTGCCGTTTCGCGGATTTTCCCGGTCGGGCGCGACCATATCGGCGGGCATGCTGGCGGGAGCGCATCGTGAGCGGGTGGAGCGGTTCTCGTTTGCGCTGGCCGTAGTACTGACACCACCGGTGATTGCGCGGGAAGCGATGCGGCTGGTGAAGGCGTCGCATGAGGCCGCGGCGAGTGGAACGCCCATCGACCTGCATGGCAGTGTTGCGACGAGCCTGCTGGGAGCGGTGTTTGCGTTTCTGGCGGGGCTGGTGGCGCTGCGTTGGCTGAGCAGCTGGCTGGAGGAGGGACGCTGGTGGCTGTTTGGGATTTACTGCATCGTGGCCAGCGGGGTCGTGTTCTACCTGTTTCGGCTGGGCTACTAGGCGTTTTCTTTGCGGGTGTACAACCAGGCCCAGTAAATCAGCGGGAGCTGCAGCGGGAGGCGCGTCCAGGCGGCCCAGAGCGGGACGGCGGGGAAGCGGCTGTGGTCGGTGATCATCGTCAGGTTGGCGGGAAAAACGGCCAAGAGCAGGAGGATGAGGCCCCAGGCTGCGGGGCGGCGGCTTGCCGGGGTGAGGACGCCGGCGCCGCCGAGCATCTCCGCCGCGCCGCTGAGCAGGACGAACTCGCGATGCGCAGGCAGGTAGGAGGGCATGATGCGCATGTAGGTGGGCGTGAGCAGAAAGTGGAGCGAGCCTGCACTGAAGTACAGGAGGCCCATGATGAGGCGGCCGAGGCGCATGGGGGTCTCTTGAACGGCAAAGGCGACCGGGATCGCCGGTCGCCCTTGCGAGAACATGTAACGCTTACTTTCGTTCGTCGCGCGCGCGCTTCACGTAGTCGTGCGATGTGAGCACATGGGCCTGCTGCTCTGCGAGGAGCTGGCGGATGGGTAGAGGAAGTTCTTTTTCAAGGGCTTCCTTGTAGGACTTCTTGGCAACATCCTCGCCCTGTTCGGCGGTTTCGAGCAGCGTGTGATCGCCGCTTGAGATCTTGGCCTTGAGGTCGCCCCAGACGCGATGGATGGTGGCGGTGGCGGTGCCGGTCTCATTCACGTCGTGCACGCCGTGGCGATGCAGTTCGTTCTCAAGCTCGGCGCGAAAGTTCGCCCGCTTGAGCGATTCAGCGAGGAAGTAGCGCTTGAGCGTGTCGTCCTTGAGGTGCTCGCCGATGTCGGCAAAGCCTTTCTGACTGTCCTGCAGCGTGTTGACAACGGAGCGCAGAGTGCTCTCCAGTTCCTTTGTTTTGCTCTCGTCCGATGGCATTGTGCGATGTCCCTCGTTCTGGTTGTGTGGTGCGGCTCGGCTGGTGCGGGGTCCGTCGGCTCGACGCGATTCTCCTTCGCCGACGGCAAGCGAGAGAAATCGCGAAAATCCCGCGCCCCCGCCAGCCGATACTAAGGTCCGCCTGAGGTTTCCCGAGGCGGCAAGTGTATGGAAGTAGATGCCGCGAGGGGGCAAGCGGTTTGCATCCTGATTCCGAGGTCGGGAGATTTCCTCAAAGGCACGGGGTGGATGGAATAATCGGAGCTGCCTGGCGGCTCGGTCCCCTGATCGGGATGGATCTGCCGTAAGCGAGAAAGGCCGCGCTTTCCGATGAAGAACCTTGGACTTCCCCGAACTCCGACCCGCAGCCGGCGGCTGAACGAGCTGCTGGGGCTGACGGTGCTGGTAGGTGCGGCGCTGCTGCTGCTGGCGCTGGTGAGCTATACGCCGAACGATCCCTCGTTCGACACCGCGGGCGGATACGCGACGGGGCGACCGGCGCACAACTGGACCGGCATGGCGGGCGCGTACTTTGCGGACCTCGTGCTGCAGACGATCGGCGTGGCTGCATTTTTTTTGCCGCTGGTGCTGGTGCGGATCGGGGTGTGCTGGATGCGGTGCCGCGAGGTGGGTGCGCCGGCGGCTCGTACCCTGGGCGTTGCGCTGTGGGTGCTGTTTGCGCCGGCGGCAATCGCGCTGCTGCCGGGAGACCTGCGATGGCGGCACGCGCTGCCGATTGAGGGTGCGAGCGGGCAGCTGCTGGGCGAGGCGATGGTGCACTTCCTGAACCTGCCCGGGGCGTGCGTGGTGCTGGCGCTGCTGGTGGCGGGCGCGCTTTACCTGGTGACGACGTTCACTTTCAGCAGCTCGGGCGATTGGATGAGCCGGCATTTCGGTGTGGTGCGGCGCATAACGGCATGGTGGGCTGGACGGCGGCTGCGCCGGCAGACGGCGGCCGCGGACGGGGAGTTTGGTGGGAAACGGGCGGCGGCCGAAGCTCGATCGCGTCGCGCGCAGGTGTCGGCGGAAGCAGCGGCGAGCGGAGTGGAGCCGACGACGCTGCTGGGCGGGCTGTTCCGATGGCTGGGACGGCGGAAGCAGGTTTCGCCGGTGCCGCATCTCGACGTGCCTGCGGCGGAGCCGGGCTCCATGTGGGAGGCGATGCCGCGTACGCTGGTCGATGCACCGCCGTTGACGGCGCTGCGTACGGCGGCAACGGCTGCCGCGCCGTACGCGGACGAGCTTGCCGAGGCGGCGGCTCCGGTGCGCGAGCGAACGGCGGAGCCGGCGAGCGAGTTTTTGGGGTTTGCGGAGGCGGTGGACGAGGCGCCCGCTGTGGGTGTGCGGCGGCGAGCGCAGGTGGAGGACATCCCGGAGGTTGCCGCGGAACCAGATGTGCGCGTGATCGCTGCTGTGCCGGCACCGGTTGCGGCCGCGGGGGCGCAGGCAATCTCGTTTGGGCGACGGGCGGACTCGGATGTCAAGTCCGTGGCGATTGTGCCGAAGAGCATTCGCGGGTACAAGCTGCCGTCGTCGGACCTGCTGTATCGCAGCGAAGAGCATGCGGCGGTGCGGGAAGATGCGCTGCGCGAAGAGGCGCGGGTGCTGGTGGAGAAGTG
Organism: uncultured Acidobacteriaceae bacterium; assembly: GCA_964243475.1. Taxonomy (GTDB): domain Bacteria; phylum Acidobacteriota; class Terriglobia; order Terriglobales; family Acidobacteriaceae; genus Edaphobacter. The sequence continues at coordinate 23,501 of CAXTEU010000023.1, forward strand.
CGCCGAGTTCGATGTGGACGGGCAGGTGACGCAGATCAACCCCGGACCTGTGGTGACGACGTTTGAGTTCAAGCCGGATGCAGGCGTGAAGTACTCGCGGGTGACGGGGCTGGCGGACGATCTGTGCCTGGCGATGGCGGCGGAGTCGATCCTGATTGAACGCATGGCGGGCAAATCGACGGTCGGGATTCAGGTGCCGAATGGGGAGCGCGAGACGATCTGGCTGCGGGATGTGATCGAGTGCGAGAGCTTTGCGCAGTCGAAGAGCCGGCTGCCGATTGCGCTGGGGAAGGACATCAATGGGCGCATCGTGACGGGGGATCTGGCGGGGATGCCGCATGTGCTGATCGCTGGATCGACGGGATCGGGTAAGTCGGTGGCGATCAATGCGATGATCATGAGCGTTCTGTTCAAGTCGACGCCGGAGCAGGTGCGCATGATCCTGGTCGATCCGAAGCGCGTCGAGCTGGGGATGTATGAGGGCATCCCGCACCTGTTTACGCCGATCATTACGGAGGCGAAGCTGGCGGCGAATGCGCTGCGAAATGCTGTGCGCGAGATGGAGCGGCGGCTGAAGCTGCTGGCCAGCCACCATGTGCGCAACATCGATCAGTACAACAAGATGGTCGAGAACTCGACCGCTGACATGTTTGAGGATCCGCGTGATCAGGAGCCGCTGCCGTACATCATGATCATCATCGATGAGCTGGCGGACCTGATGATGCTGGATCGGGCGAACGTGGAGGAGTCGATTACGCGGCTAGCGCAGATGGCGCGAGCAGTGGGCATCCACCTGGTGCTGGCGACGCAGCGACCGTCGGTGGACGTAATTACCGGGCTGATCAAAGCGAATGTGCCGACGCGCATGAGCTTCCGTCTGGCGACCAAGGTGGATTCGCGGACGATCATCGATTCGAACGGGGCGGAGAGCCTGTTGGGTCGTGGCGACATGCTGTACCTGCCGCCGGGGACGAGCCGTGTGCAGCGCGTGCATGCACCCTTTGTGACGGAAAAGGAGATCGCGGCGGTTACGGGTTTCTGGAAGGCGCAGGGCGAGGCAGAGTACGTCGAGGGCTTTCTCGAAGGACCGAAGGACGAGGCGTCAGGAGATGGCGAGCCGGGAACAGACGGGGACAGCAACGACCCGATGTACGACGACGCGGTTCGGCTGGTGTTTGAGTTCGGCAAGGCGAGCACGAGTCTGCTCCAGCGACGGTTACGTATCGGGTACGGGCGTGCGGCGCACCTGATCGACATGATGCACCGCGATGGTCTGGTGGGGCCGGCGGATGGGTCGAAGCCGCGCGAGCTGCTGAAGTCGGCGAACTGGATCAACGAGGTGGATGCGGCGATCCGGTAGCTACGCGCCGTCAGCGAGGGACGAGACGTGAGGCACGGATAGCGACGATGCCGAAGAGGGCGCCGAGGCCGAGCAGGACGACCCAGATCAGGTGCGGTTGGCGTCGCTGCGGTGGGGACGTTTGCGGGCCGGACTGCCACTGCGGATTCGTTGTTTCCGGACCGATCCGGGCGCGGGCGACGCTCGCGGCGGGCGGCACAGCCTGGTTGCCGGGGCTGCGCTGTGCATGGAGATCTGGGTCGCCGTAGGCCAGTGTGAGTGGAGCGCCGGGCGAAGCAAAACAAAGCTTGCGCTGACGCACCTGGAGCTCGACGGCGATGATGGGCAGGGGAGGTTTGGCCGCGTTGTCGACGGTGACGGTGAGCTCCGCGGGGCCCTGGAGATTGGCGCCGATGGTGGCGTTGACGCTCGTCTGCTGCTGTTGCAATTCGAGACCGGCGATGTCGCGATGGACGCGAGCGATGGTTCCGGTGGCGTTCTCCGGCGCGTCACTGCCTGCGGGCTGAGCGGTGATGTGGATGGTGCGAAGGAAATCCCGGGCAAACCCCGGCGCGATCCGGAAGAGGACGCGCTCGACGGGCAGGTGCTGCGGCAGGGCGAAGTGAGCCACGGAGGTGCTGCCACGCAGCTGCGGCGTAGCGGTCAGCGCCGTCTCAAACAGGACCTGCTGCTCGCGGCTGGGCGGGACGGTCGCGGCGCGGATCAGATTCGGGGAGAAGATCGGCTGGGCGGGTGCTCGACCGGGTGCGAAAGGGTGGAAGCGGAGACGAACCCGAAGCCGGGAAAAGGTGGACTCCTGCAAGGCGAGCGTGGTGTTGCGCGAAAGGTGCTGCGCCGCTAGGTCGAACAGGATGAACTGCCCGAGCGGAGTGGGCGGTTCGCCCGGCATGGCGCTGAGGCCGGTGACTTCGGCGGTGGCGAGGAAGTTCTGTGCGGCCAGGTCGAGGATCACGGCGGTGTAGGGACGCGGCGGCATCGCGAGATCGAAGTCAATGGTCTCGCCGTCTCGTCGGAGGTCCAGGACAGGTGCGCTGTCGGGGTCGGTTTGCTGGGCTTCGCTGACGGTGAGAACGTAGGGAAGCTCCGTCGGATCGCGAGCGCCGGAGAAGAGGCGCAGATCGCGGAGCGCGGGTGCGGCGTGGGGAAAGATAGCGGGGTCAAGGACGGCGCAGGCCTCGCCGGCGTTCGCGGCGAGGACGGACCGCTCGTAGTGGAAGTTGGCGGGGACGCCGGCGTGGGCCGCCGCCGCGACCAGAAACAGCCGCGGCACGAAGTGGAGGACGGGCCTCATCGAGGAGCTCGGTGAGGGTGCGCGGGAGCGAGAGGATGTGGGTCGGATCGTACCGAAGCGCTTGCCGCGATGCCCGTCCCCCTTGCGCCTCCCTGGGCCCATGGCAAGTACTGTACTCGGCGGCGCTCGACCGTGACAGCCGATTTGCCCGTTGGTACCCTTGCTGCTATGTCGAACGGTGCCGATCCGGGACGTGTGCTGCTGATTGATGACGACGAGCTGAGCCGGGAGATCCTGGAGTTGCTGCTGGTGGAGGCGGGATGGGAGATTGTGGCATCCGGGTCGGGCGAGGAGGCCGTGGCGGGGCTGCGTGCTGGCGTCGTACCGCAGGTGATTCTGGCAGACCTGAAGATGCCCGGTCTTTCCGGAGCGGAGCTGGCCACAGCGCTGCGGGGGGCTTGGATGGAAGCGCCGCCGGTGCTGCTGGCGATGAGCGCGAGCGAGCCGGCGAGCGGGGCTACGGAGGGGTATGACGGATTTTTGCTGAAGCCGTTTTCGGTCGAGCAGTTTGCCGAGGCGGTGCAGATCGCCGAGGGGGATGGTTTATCGATTGCTGCGGCCGCGGAGACAACGGTTGAGCCCGCAACCGCCGAGGTGCTGAATGAGGCGAAGCTGCTGCAGCTGCGCGCCAGCTTCAAGCCGGCACAGATGGACGAGCTGTTTCGCTTCGCGCTGACGGACGCGGAGCGACAGCTGGAAACGATGCAGCAGGCGAGGGACGCGGGGGATGACGAACTGTATCGACGGTGCGCGCACTCGATGAAGGGGAGCTTCGGCATGCTGGGCGCACCGGAGTTGTGGGAGATGGCGACGGCGGCAGAGCGGGATGGATGTTCGGGTGTGACGCAGGGGGTAACCTTTTTCGAGTTATTTTTGGGTGCACTTGAGAGACTTCGGCATACACTACTCACGCGCGGGGTTTGCCAGCCATGAGCACGGCCCGCTGGAGGCGGTGACGTGTTAAAGGAAGCGACCAAACGAATTCCTGACGTTTTTGCCGGATCGACGAGCATTCGCATCGTTGTTGCGGACGATCATCCTGTGGTGCGCATGGGTGTTCGGAACATGCTGGCGAACGAGCCCGGCTTCGACGTTGTGGCCGAGGCGAACGACGGCGACGACGCGATTACGCAGACGTTGGAACACGAGCCGGACATTCTGCTGCTGGACCTGGCGATGCCGCGCCTGCCTGGGCTGGAAGCGATGCGAGCGATTATGGGGCGGTCGCCGCGGGTGAAGATTATCCTGCTGACGAGCACGATCTCCACGCAGCAGATTATTGAGGCGCTGCAGATTGGCGCGCGGGGCATCGTTCTGAAGGATGCCGTGGTGGGCGATCTGTCGCGGTCGCTGCGGGCTGTGATCAGCGGCGATTACTGGATTGGCGGTGAGCGCGTGGTGAACCTGCTGCACGCGCTGCGGGAGCTGACGCAGAAGGCCGCGGCGATGCCGGAACGCAAGACGTACGGCTTGACGCCGCGCGAGCTCGAGGTGGTGAACTCGATTGTTGAGGGCTGCAGCAATAAGGACATTGCAAAGGAGTTTACGATCAGCGAGGAAACGGTGAAGCGACACCTCTCGAACATTTTCGATAAGACGGGTGTGTCGACTCGGCTGGAGCTGGCGCTGTTTGCGATTGCACACAAGCTGGTCGTGATCGAGATGTAGACGTGGGTGCGGGGTGGTGCGATGGCGCTTTAGAATGGGATTATGGCCCAAACGGACTTCTCGCCCCTTTATGATCTGCTGGTGATCGGCGCCGGACCTACCGGTCTGGCGTGTGCGATCGAGGCGCAAAAAGCCGGATTTCGGGTGCTGGTGGTGGACAAGGGCTGCCTGTGCAACTCCATCTTTCACTACCCAGCGCAGATGACGTTTTTCACAACTCCGGAGCTGCTGGAGATCGGAGACATGCCATTTTCCAGTCCGAACCAGAAACCGACGCGGAATGAGGCACTCGAGTACTACCGGAAGGTGACGGCGCACTACGGGCTGGATGTGCGGCAGTACGAGACGGTGATGGCGGTCGACGGCGTCGACGGCGACTTCCGTGTGCGGGCGATGGACCGGTTTGGGCGCGAGGGGGAGCATCGCGCGCGCAAGCTGGTGCTGGCGACGGGCTACTACGATCTGCCAAACTACCTCGGCATCCCGGGTGAGGACGCGGACAAGGTGCGGCACTACTACATTGAGCCACACCCCTATTTCGGCCTGAATGTGGTGGTGATTGGCGGCAAGAACTCCGCGGCCATCGCGGCTCTGGAGCTGTGGCGACACGGGGCCAAGGTGACCCTGGTCCATCGCGGTGCGGAAATGCACCGGCATGTAAAGTACTGGATTCTTCCCGACATCAACAACCGCATCAAGAATGGGGAGATCACGGCTTACTTCAACAGCACGGTGACGGAGATCGCGGCGGATACGGTGACACTCGACACGCCGAAAGGCACGCGGGAAATCCCGAACGACTTTGTGTTTGCGCTCACGGGCTACCATCCTGACTTTGAGTTTCTGGAGCGTGCGGGCGTGCATCTCGATACCCGGAACGACCGCTGCCCGGCGTGTGATCCGGCGACGCTTGAAAGTAACGTCCCTGGGATTTACCTTGCGGGCGTCATTGTTGCGGGCGAGCGGACGAATGAAATTTTCATCGAAAACGGGCGCTTTCACGGCAAGTTGATCGCGGATCATCTGCGTGGGCGGGATGAGCTGGATGAGGGTCGGCGTGAGCTCGAAGAGCATGCGCAGATGGCGAGCCGGAATCTGGAGTAGCGGCTTCGATCAGCTGATGACACGGCGACGGAAGCCACGGATGCCGATGGCCGTGAGCAGGATAAGGAAGAGCAGGAGCATGGAGAGCACGAGCCACTGCGGCATGTGCGGGAGCGTTGGGGTGAGCGCGGCGCGCAGGCCCTCGCTCATGTAGACGATGGGATTGACGAGCACACCGATCTGCAGCCAGGGAAGCCGGCCGAGCGCGGCCCAGGGATAGTAGACGCAGCCGAGAAATGTGATGGGCACGACGACGACGCCGAAGATGAGGCCAATCTGCTGCGGTCGTACGCTGGTACCGATGACCAGGCCAAGAGCGCCGGAGGTGAGGCTGGCGAGCAGCAGGACGAGAAGCAGCACGGGCCAGCTGCTGACGTGCGCCACCACGGGCACGGAGGGGATGTAGTACGCCAGCGGGAAAACAATGGCTGCGGCAATGATGCTTTGGAAGGCAGAGAAGCAGACTTTTTCGATGGCGACGCCGGCGACCGGTAAGGGGCACATGACGCGGTCGTCGATCTCGCGGGTGACGCCGAACTCCTGTGCAAGAGGAAGAGCGACGGCGGCGATGCCGCTGAACATGATCGCGACGGCCATGAGGCCGGGCAGAAGAACGGTGCCGAAGTTCACGCCGGCGGCGGCAGTGGGGTTGAGCGCGGCACCGCTGTTCATGTGCGGCATGACGTAGGTAAAGACGAACAGAAAGAGCAGCGGGTTCATGCAGACGCGGATGATGAACGGGAAGAGCTCGCGGCGCAGGACGAAGAGATCGCGCACCAGCAGGCCGGCAAAGGCGCGAGCGTAGGGCAGGGCGGCGGGTCGGCTGGTATCGGCGACGGGGGCAAGTGCGGTGGCCATCGGAGTCTCCTGGTCGGTCTGGTCTGGTGGGCTACTCGCGCAGGTCGCGGCCGGTCAGGCGGATGAACACGGTCTCGAGGCTGGTTTCCTGGATGGTGAGATCGCGGAGGCCGAAGGGGTTGGCGAGCTGGATCATCTCGGGCAGCAAGCCATCGGCGGCGTGGGCGAAGACGCGGACACCGGTGGAGGTCGTCTCTACGCTGACGACGCCGGGCATGGCTTCGAGCCGTGACCGAAGCGGGTCGAGAGTGTCGTGTTGCGCGAGCTCGAGCGCATACACACGCTGCGCGCCGACGGACCCTTTCAGAGCTGCCGGTGTGTCTTCGACGAGAATTTTTCCGTGGTCGATGATGGCGACGCGGTCGCAGAGTTCATCGGCCTCTTCCATGTAGTGCGTCGTCAGGACGACGGTGATGCCTTCCTGCCGGAGGCCGCGAACGGCTTCCCACATGGCGAGGCGGCTCTGCGGATCGAGCCCGGCGCTGGGTTCGTCGAGGAAGAGGACCTTTGGCCGGTGTGCGATGGCTCGGGCAATCTGCACGCGCTGGGCGAGGCCGCCAGAAAGCTGCTGCGGGTAGGCGGAGGCGCGCTCCGTGAGGTGGAATTGACTGAGGAGCTGGTCCGTGCGGGCACGGGCCGCGGACCGCGACATACCGAAGTAGAGGCCGTGGAAGTAAATGTTCTCAAAGACGGTGCAGGCGCGATCAAGCGTGTTGTACTGCGGGACGACCCCGATGGAACGACGCGCCAGCGCAGGCGATCGCACGACGTCGATGCCGTTGATGAGAACGGAACCCGCGGTGGGCAGTGTGCGCGTGGTGCAGATGGAGATGGTGGTCGTTTTGCCGGCGCCGTTTGGACCGAGCAGACCGAACAGATCTCCCTCGCGAACGGTGAGATCGATGCCGTCGACTGCGGTCACCTCGGTCTTGCTACGAAAGACTTTGCGCAATCCTTTGAGTGCCACCATCATCACGTTGCCGGTTCTGCCTCCTGCCGCAAATCCTGATTATAGGTGTCGAGCCGGGTACGACGGTGGACGGACCGGGTGGGGCGCACTGCCGTGCGTACAATATGGCTATGTCGCGTGGATGGGAAAGCAAGTCCGTCGAAGAGCAGCAGGCTGAGGCGCGTACCTCGAAGACGGTGGCGCAAACTGCCAGCCTGGAGGAAGCAGAGCGGAAGCGTCGCCGACAGGCTCTGGAGATGCAGCGCGAGCGGATCTTGTCGGAGCGTACGTCCAGTCCGCATCGGCGGTCGGCGCTCGAGCTGGCGTTGGCCGATATCGAGGAAAAACTCGCTGAGCTCGGCTGGTCGGTTCATCTTTAGGCCGAGCTGGTGGGGCAACGGGCTTAGGAGCCGCGGCGATTGAGAACGAGCGAGTTGGCCTGGTCGATGCTGGTCAGCAGGATCTCGTGGATGTTGACGTGAGCCGGGCGGGTTGCGGCCCAGACGATTGCTTCGGCGACATCCGTGGGTTGAAGCGGTGTAATGTTTTCGTAGACTTTGGCGGCCCTGGCCTCGTCTCCGCGGAAACGCACCTTGCTGAAATCGGTTTCGACCATGCCTGGATCGACCGAGGTGACGCGCACCGGCGTTCCCATAAGATCGAGCTTCAACCCTTCGCTCAGTACCTTCTCTGCAGCTTTGGTTGCGCAGTAGACGGCTCCGTTGCTGTAGGTCATGTGCCCGGCGGTTGAGCCGAGATTGATGACGTGGCCGTGACCACGTTCGACCATGCCGGGGACCAGGGCACGGGTGACGTACAGCAGACCTTTCACGTTGGTGTCGATCATTTCTTCCCAGTTTCCCGGGTTGTCCTCGTCCTGCAGCTTTGCTAAGCCGCGACTAAGGCCGGCATTGTTAACCAGAATATCGATCGCCTGCCACTCCGGGGGCAGAGCGCCTAAGGATGCGTTGACCGCGTTGCGGTCGCGAACATCAAGCGCAAAGCTTCGTACGTCCGGAGCTCCGGCGGCCCTCAGCCCGTCGTGCATCGCCTCCAGCTTGTCCGTCCGGCGGGCGCACAAGAGAACGCGGGTACCTTCTCGGGCGAAAGCATGCGCAGTCGCCTCGCCGATGCCGGAGCTCGCCCCGGTGATAAAGACCAACTTCGCTGCCATCGATTCCTCCTGGAGAAAGGGCCGCCAATTTCGGCGACCCTTCCTCCAGCGTAACCCGCCGACGCGGGGGTGGATTTACTGCGGGTTTGCGGGCGCTGTTGCGTCCGGTCCGCTCTGCTGCGAGACGCCGATCGCATCACCGGAAACGACCAGCTGCACACGCCGGTTTTGTGCGCGACCTTGTGCGGTGCCGTTATCTGCAACAGGATCTGCCTTGCCGTACCCCGTTGAGGAGATGTTGTTCATCTGCACGCCCTGCTGCACGAGGAAGTCGCGTACGGCGCCGGCCCGGTTCTCCGAGAGTTTCTGGTTGTAGTCATCCCCGCCCACAGAGTCGGTGTAGCCTTCGACCTGCAACTTCAGCCCGGGGTACGCCTGGAGGATGCCGGCCACCTTGGCAAGGGCGATCTTGGTGTCAGGCTTTAGGGTGTATTTGCCGGTGTCGAAGAGCACATCCGACATATTGACGATCAGGCCTCGGGCAGTTTCGCTGGTGGCGAGCACGCTGTTGAGCTGGTTGCGCAGACGTTCACGGATCGCGTTTGCATCCTCGACCTGCTTGTTTGCTGCGGCGGCACGAGCCTGCGCTTCCGCGGCCTGCGCCTCCGCGCGAGCGCGATCAGCATCAGCCTGCGCCTTCGCGGCCTGCGCCTGCTGCGCTGCGAGAGCGGCCTGCTGCGCCTGCAACTGCGACTGCGCCGCCTGATCCTGCGCCTGCTGCTTCGCGACCTCGGCGTTACGTTGGCGCTCGGCGGCCTGCTTGCGCAGGGTTACGATGCGGGCGTCTTCGGCGCGCTGTACGGCCTGCCGGGCGAAGGTGATCTCTGTCTTGCGATCCCCATGCTTGTTGCTGTCAATGTCGGCAGCATTTTGCAGGTCCTGCTTGGCCTCCGCCATGATGTCCGCGGCGTACTGGTTGGCACCGGCTGCGGTCGCGATGCGGACAGCGTTGTACGCCTGATAAAGCTCGAGGGGCGACTTCTCGTTGCGCGTGATGGGGTTTGCAACGGTGTCGGAGCCGGCGGTAGGCGAGTAGAGGCCACGCGGCAAAAGGGAGTAGTGGGCATTTACTTTTTCGAGGACGCCCTGCGTCCTGTCTTCGAGAACGTAATTCTGCATGACGACGACATCACTCGGTTGGGTGACCGAGAAGTAGGGTTCGGCAGTCACAATCATGCCGAAGGACTGAAGCGAGGTGGTGGCTGTGATGTTGTTCTTCGTGCCATCCGGAAGGACTTCGCCGAGGTTTTGTGGGCGTCCGTCCGGGCTGATCGCCCAAAGAACGTAGGTCAGGTACTCGGGCCCGAAGCCGTTTGCCGGTGTCAGACCTTTGAAGCGGGCGTCGATGGTGATGCCGCCACGTTCACTGGTGACCTTCGCCTCGCCACTTGCGGCCGGCAAGAGCGAGGTGCCCTTGAAGCCGATGCGGGTCGAGCCGCTGCGGTGGAGGTAGTTCACCGCGTCGAGGTCGCGCTGGACGACCTGTACGCGATACAGGAAAATGCCATTCTCCTGAGGGACGACGGCGACTGCCGTCCCTTGCTGCGTGGTGGGGTTGGGCTCCTGCGCCGGGGCGGCGTGAACGGGCAGGGAGGTCGTCGCGAAGACGAAAGCGGAAGCGGCCCAGATCGAGCGGGCGGTCGTGCTGCGTTGCATGGGGAGATCTCCTGCGCACCAGAATCCCCGGCGCGACTTCTTGCCACCTCACATGTGGCGTGGGTGGGGATATCTCATGCGATGCGACGCAGACGGGAGAGGGTGCACGGAAACGGGGGCTCGACGGCGAGCGCGTCCCACAATGGGAAAGCAGCCTAGTTGGACCAGATTCTCCGACCCGGTGCCGACGATTTCTCAGAACGCTTACGCGTTTTGCTGCTGCCGCTGCACAAAGTGGTAGGGGGGCCAGGGACCGGACAGTTGCATGCGACACTCCTTCATCTGGATGGTCGCGGAGGAGTATTTGTTCTGGTAGCGCTCGACCGTCTTGCCATCAATCAGATGGGCTATGTCCAGGAGCATCTTGTTGGAGTCGATGCGTTTGCACGAGATCTCTTCCTCGATCGGGAGGAACATGCGATTCATCTGCACGGAGAGAGCGCGTGCCCGCGACTGCCGCTCGCGCTGCCGGGTTGCGCTTTCCCGCAGGCTCGTCAGGTATTGCTGCCCGACAGCGAGATTGCGAACGGTGTTGCCGGGGCAGGTGTCGTCGACCAGGAGTTTGAGGTGCATCTCGGCTTTGCCGCGGAGACGTTCGACATTCGCCTGGAACTGCCGCTGATTGGAGCGGACAGAACGGCGCAGGGCGTCGTCATCGACGAAGGCGGCTCCGAAGCGGAAGGGAAGCACGGTGGCGTGCCGAAAGCACTCGGCGATGACCGCGGCGTGGTCGCGAGCGGCCTGTTGGTCGAAGCGCGCCGCATCTTCCTCGGCGTGCTCGGAGACAATGACGGCAAAATCGCTGGCGGGAAAGAAGAAGATCTGATTGCCGAAGAGGCCGGTCATGTCCGTGATGGGGGCGGGGCGGCGATGACGGGCGAGCTCAGGAAATGCGTTCCGTTCGGTGATGCAGTACGCGTACCAAGCCATATTGGGACAACCTTCCGAGGCTTTGCCAAAGCTGTTCAAGTCCGCTTTGGCGGTGGAATGTCATGGGACAAGGGATGTATGCGGTGGTGCGCGGCCCGGGAGCGTTCAACAACAAGACCGCAAGTAACTGAACGCGAACGGATCCTACCCCTCGAAAAGGACAATTGGCAACAGTTTGTTTTCAGCAGTTTGCCGGAGATCCGGGAAGCGTTTTCCCGACCCGTGCTGGACGGCAGGCGGCTCACCGCGCGATGGGCGCAGGCCCGGTCAGGGCTTTGGGGCGTCCAGCAGATGCAGCACCGGGTCAGGCAGCTCCCCGCCGGCGTTGCCCAGAAGCAGGCTGAGCTGCCAGATCTGTGTGCTCGTGAGGACGCCGCGGTAGGCAGGCATGCCGGTGGCTGGAGCGCCCTCGGCAATGCTGCGGTAAATCTGTGCTGGACGCTGGTGGCTGACGCCAGTTCCTCCTCCGGCGCGATTGGGCCGCCAGAGCTGGAGCACGGCGGAGTGCGTCGCTGCAACCTGGCGCGGCGTTCCGTGGCAGGAGGCGCAGCGGTTGCCGTAGATGCGGGCTCCGGCCTCGAAGACGTCCTCACTGATGCCGAACGGCGGCGCAGCGGCTTCGGGGCCTGGGGCTTGCAAGGCCGGGTGAGGTGCGGCGACGGGCGTGTGCGCCGGTGCGGGCGAAAGCGGCTGCCCGGATAGAGCAACCGGCGGTTTGACGGGGAGGTGCAGCCGGCGATAGATCCATAGCGCCCCGAACGCGGCCGCAAGACCGACGAGGATGCCGAGCAGAAGGGTAGAGGCGCTTCGGCCGCCACGTTTGGCTGACGGACGGCTGGCGCGGCGCGTGGGTCGGTTTGGTGTCTCTCGGGCCATTGGGTGAGCTTCCTCCGTTTACAATTGCGCCGAACCAAGCAGTCCACGGACGAGGTATGACCCCGGTGAAGCGCGGCGGATGTTCTAATAAGAAAGGCCAGACCTTGCGGACCAACCGGGATGGGATTTCCCGAGGTCCACCTTAGCAAAGAGAGCAGGCTTGAGGAGTGTTCGTGGTGGTTGGTGTGTGTTCGGTGGTTCGTCGTGTGTTGCTGTTGAGCGTAGTGGCTGGCATGGTGGCGGGCGCGGCCCGGCCCAGTGAGGCGCAATCGACGCGCCGGACAAGACGCGAGTCCAACGCGAATCGCAAAGCGCGCGTCCAGCGGGCGATCGAGGACACGTACAGCCATCGGTACGAGGCGGCGGGCGGCGGCGGGTACCTCCGGTTCCGCTCGGGCGATACCAATCTGCACAATAACGACGTTACGGCGGCGACCTCGCTGGCCTACTATCTTGCTCCGAAGCTGGGCATTGTTGTGGATGGCCGGGCCTCGTTCGGTTCGGCCAAGATCAACACACAGGTCTTCAACCAGCCCGGATTTCCGGCCATCAATGGACCCTTTCGGCCGTCCATCAGCCACTACACCTTTATGGGTGGCGTGCGGTATCGGCTGGTGACCCGGCAGAAGCTGGGGGTCAGCATCGACGGTCTGGGCGGAGCTGCCTACGGCTGGTTCGACGGCGATCGCCTCGGTGTGTCGCCGCAGGCGCTGGGCCTTTACCCGGACGGTGTGCGGCCGGCATTCGGTGTCGACCTCAACATTGACTACAACTTCTATCCGAACCTCTCGGCGCGGTTTCAGCCGACGTATGCTCCTACGTTTTTCGGTTCATCGATGCAGAACAACAAGGGTTTCAACCTCCAGCTTGTGTACCGATTCGGCCGGATCCACTAGCCGTCTCCTTAGGGGTTGGCGATGCCGACCGCCTGGTGAACGTACTGGTTGCGGGTCACTTCGTCGAGCATAAAGGTGGCCACATCGGCGCGGGCGATGAAGCGAACCTTCTCGTCGGATTCCGGAGTGACGACGCGAACGACACCCCGTGCCTCCGTGTCGTGAAGTCCGGCCGGCCGAACAATGGTCCAGTCGAGGTCGTCCGCGGATTCGACGACGGCTTCCATCCCCGCCTTATCTTTCATCACGCCCCGCAGAAGCGTCGGCATGAACAGATGGCCGTACCAGCCGTGCACATTGCGCATGCTGTCCCCCTCGCCGATGGTGGAGATGACCAGCAGGCGGCGGACGCCAGAGCGACGCATGGCCTCGAGGACGGCTTTGGCGCCGTTGGTTTCGAGCGACGAATCCATCCACGGAAAGTGGCCGCCCAGGGCATCGAGGACGGCGTCCTGACCCTGGATGGCCTGCTCGACCTTGGAAGGGTTCTGCGCGTCGCCGGCAAAGACGGCAACGCCAGCCGGGGCACTGTACTTATCCCGCTCGTGAACCAGAGCGGTGACCTGGTGGCCGCGGGCAAGAGCTTGTTCGACAAGGGCCGATCCGGTCTTGCCGGCGGCTCCGATGATGAGGAGTTTCATGCGTTGGATCTCCTCCCTGTTGAGATGCAGGAGGCGGCGCGCCAAGGGAGGTTTGCGGGTTGAGGCAGGCCGGGCACTCGCGGCAGCGTCGCCGCTGGCAGCGCTACAGAGCAGGAACTTAGGTTGTGGCGGGTTAGAGCTCCATGGCGAACTGGTGTGCCGCGGTGTCGGCTCCGAAGCCGGGTTTTGCCTCGGTGGCGAGGGCGAGCACGAGCCGTTCGAGAACGAGGCGCTTGGAGACGGGAGACGATCGGAGTTCCAGGTCGGCCCGGGCGATCAGGCGCAGGGCGCGGGTCAGGTCGCGGCGAGATGTGTAGCGGCGAGCCTGCCGGATCAGGTCGTCGGCGGCGAATGGCGGCATGCGGAAGCCCTGCCACAGCACCTGCCAGATCGCGCGCGAGTCGCGAACACTTTTTTCAAGAATGATGAGCATCTGGCGAAAGGTCCGGGCAAGCATATACAGGTGACCGATGGCGGCGTCTTCCCCGGAATCCGACGCGTTCAGCAAGCCATGCAGAAGCAGGATGGCGCGGGTGCGGTCCCGGGCGGAGATCGCGTCGGTCAGCTCGTAAAGCGAGCGCTGCTTGGCGGCCAGCACCATGGTTTCAACGTCCCCCAGGGTGATGCGGGGAACGGCGGGCTCGGCGGCAACGGCGTCCGTCTCTGCCTGCGATCGCGGCACCTGCCGAACGGTGACCGCCTGAGGAGCTGTGACGTAGAGCAGAAGTTTCTCGAGCTCGCTTGCGATCAGCATCATGTCCGCTCCCAGGGCGTCCACCAGCTCGCGGGCTGCGGCCTCCTCAAAACGAACACCGCGGGCGCTGGCTGTGTTCACCGCCCACCGGGTCGCATCGGCCTCGTCGACGCGCGCCAGCTCGACCAGGCCGCACCAATCGCCCAGGGTTTCGCGGATGCGGTCGTACCGCTCGCGATCCTGCAGGTCCATGCGGCGGAGATCCGTCGGCAGGTGAAGGTGATCGGCGAGGAAGATGAGGACGGCCTGCGGATTCGGCGATCGACCGTAGCGATCGAGAGCGGCGAACTCCTCTTTCTTCGATCCGCGGGTGTAGAGCTGCTTGAGGTTGCGGATGAAGAAGACCTGGAAGGGCGCCATGAGGGACGGGGTCTGTGCCAGGTCCAGAAGATCGAAAAGGCTAGTCTCCGCCAGGTCGAGATCATGGAGCGAGAAGTCTCGCACCTCCGCCGGTGCAAGGGTTTCGGTGATGGCGCGACGGCACCGGTCGAGCAGAAAGGTTTCATTGCCGGCGAGGACGTAGCCGGGCCGAAGACTCGGCGTGCTTAGCTCGGCGATAAAGCGCTCCGTCGCGGCGAAGCTGCGGAGGCCGGCGGTGGCGTGTGCGGCCGGCGGCACTAGAAGGACTCCAGCAGGTCGCTCACCGCTGCCTGAGCGAAGCCACGCGCGATCCGGTTTACGGCGGCGCTGTCTTCCTGGATGAATCCGGAAAGGTCCTGGGTGGACTGGTACTGCGAGCGGAAGGAGACGGCGTCGTTCTCGTAGAGCACGCGGCCGTCGTGGGCGGTCACGACGATCTTCGCGGTGATGGTGAGGAGGTATGACGAGGTTTCGCCGCTGGTGGAGTCGTAGGTCAGGGGCGCGGCGGTCTGGGAAAGGATGGTGCCGGTAAGGGTAGCGTCGGCCGAAGGATCCGCACGCGGTTCGACGCGGTACCCTGTGCGGATGTTGAGCTCGCGGATCATGGCTTCGGTGAAGGCTGTCTCAGTGTGGAACGCCTGCGCGTGCGTGGCGAAGGCGGGCACGGCAAGGGTGTGAACGCCGGGCGGGAGATGGCTGGCGGAGCCGGCGGCATGGTAGCCACAACCGCTAAGCGGCGCGAAAAGCAGGAGCAGGGTGGGAACGAGACGGCGCATCGACTGTAGCCATTGTCGCACCGGGCGGATCGATGCACGGCGGCACTGTGGAGGCGCAACGAAGAACGAGGCAGCCAGGTAGGCTGCCTCGTCGGGTTTGTGTTGTTCCCCGCTATGCGGGCGAAGGCTGGCCTTCGCCAAAGCCGGGTTTGCGTCCGGTATCCGGTTTGAGCACCTTTTGCGGCTCACCGGGGTCATTGCTGTTTGCCTGGGCCAGGGGAGACCGCATGGGCGGCAGATCCTTGCCCTCGATGATCAGCTTGATCTCGGCAGCATCCAGGGTTTCGCGCTCAAGCAGGGCCGCGGCCATGCGGTGCATGATGTCCTGGTTGCTTTCGAGCAGGCTGTAGGCCGACTTGTAACCGAGGTCAACGAACTGGCGGACAGCACCGTCGATCTGCCTGGCCGTATCATCCGAGAAATCCCGGTGCTGGGCAATTTCACGGCCAAGAAAGATCTGCTCTTCCTTTTTGCCGTAGGTCATCGGGCCTAGCTGGCTCATACCGTATTCGCAGACCATCTTGCGGGCCAGCTCCGTGGCGCGCTCGATGTCGTTCCCCGCACCGGTGGTCATCTTTTTCAGGAAGATCTCTTCCGCGCATCGACCGCCCATCAGGGTGGCGAGACGGGTCTCAAGATAGTCCTTGGTCACGGTGTGCTGGTCTTCCTCGGGAAGATAGACCGTAACGCCGAGAGCCATGCCACGCGGAATGATGGTGACCTTGTGTAGCGGGTCGGAGTGCTCGCGAAGCGCGGAGACGAGGGTGTGGCCGGCCTCATGGTAAGCGGTGACCTTCTTTTCGTCATCCGTTAGCAGCATGGACTTGCGTTCCGCGCCCATCATGACCTTGTCTTTGGCTACTTCGAAGTCATACATGTGAACTGACTTGCGGTTGTAGCGGGCGGCAGTCAGGGCAGCTTCGTTTACCATGTTGGCCAGGTCGGCGCCGGAAAAGCCCGGTGTTCCGCGAGCCAGGACGTTGAGGTTCACGTCGTCGGCCATCGGGACTTTCTTCGAATGGACGCGCAGGACCTCTTCGCGGCCGCGGATGTCCGGCCGGTCGACGATAACGCGACGATCAAACCGACCCGGCCGCAGAAGCGCGGGATCGAGAACGTCCGGACGATTCGTGGCGGCTACTAGAATGACGCCGTCGTTGGCTTCAAAGCCGTCCATCTCGACAAGAAGCTGATTCAGCGTCTGCTCGCGTTCGTCATGTCCGCCGCCGAGACCCGCACCGCGGTGCCGACCGACTGCGTCAATCTCGTCAATAAAGATGATGCACGGGGCGTTCTTCTTGCCTTGCTCAAACAGGTCGCGGACGCGGGAAGCGCCAACACCGACGAACATCTCCACAAAGTCCGAGCCAGAGATGGAAAAGAATGGGACGTTGGCTTCGCCGGCGACAGCCCGGGCGAGCAGCGTTTTGCCAGTGCCTGGAGGTCCGACGAGCAGAACACCCTTAGGGATGCGGCCGCCAAGACGCTGGAATTTCTGCGCCTCGCGTAGGAACTCAATGATCTCCTTGAGCTCCTCCTTTGCCTCATCGACGCCGGCGACGTCCTTGAAGGTGATCTTTTTTTGCTGCATGGAGAGCAGGCGGGCGCGCGACTTGCCGAAGCTCATGGCCTTATTGCCGCCAGACTGCATCTGGCGCAGAAGAAAGAACCAAAGACCAAGCAGAAGGGCGAATGGAGCGAGCTGGATCAGCAGGCTTAGCCAGGCGTTTGAATTCTGGTCTTTGATGGTGATGTCTACGCCGTGGTCGCGGAGCGTCTTGTACATGTCCGGGTAGTTGGCCGGGATGGTGGTGTGGAACTGGTTCTTATCGTCACGGTAATGGCCAGTGACCTCCGTGCCATTGACGAGGACGTTCTGGATCTTTCCCTGATCCGCGTCACCAAGCAGCTGCGTGAGGCTGATGTTCTTTTCCTGACCGAGACCGTTCCCCTTGACGACAAACTGCCAGAGGAAAACGAGGCAGGTGATCATGAACACCCAAATCAGAATCTGTTTGACCGTCGAGTTCAATCTGTTCCCCTTTTTCCAGCCTGCAAGGGTGCGTTCTGTCGCAATCCTTAGGCTCAGGTCGGCGTGCATCGCGCAGCTCGGCCCTACTCATTAGACAATGGCGGTCGAGGAAGGTCCGGGTTTGCCGGGGCGATCCCGGCACTCTGCGACAGTCCCGTGCGTCAGGTTTTTAGATTCTACTCTCCCCGGCGAAGTTTCAATCGATGCAGCTTGGCTGTGTTGTGCAACTATTGGGCCACTCGTTTCTGTTCAGGCGGTGAGCGCGGCGGAGCGGCTGAGACGAAGTTCGCGGAGCGACCGCTCTGCGCGAAGGCCGTGGGCCAGACGGAGGGTGACTCCGTTGCGGGCGGCGACCGTCGGCAGCGTCACAAACCCGCAAAGTGCCAGCAGGCGCTCGGTCTCATCGAAGGAAAGGCGCGCGCCGAGCTGGCGGGCGGCGGCGCGCAGAATCCTCCGGCGAACCGCACCGGGGAATGGCCGAAGCCGCTCAATCTCAAAGGCCACCGAGGCTTCTGCCGGGGCAGTGCTGACCGCCCGGCCACCACCGCGAACCGGCTTGCCCGGCAGCAGAAGGTGGGGCAGAAGCCGGTCCAGCTCCGCCTGCCAGTACACCTCTTCTTCCCGCGCGATTTCGGAAAGCTGGCTCAGCGTGCGGTCCAGGCTGGGATTGAAGGCGTGCAGACCGGGAAGAAGATCGTGGCGGAGACGGTTTCGTGTGAACGCTGGATCCTGGTTGGAGAGGTCGTCGCGCCACGGCTGGCCGAGCCCGCGGAGATAGGCCTCGACCTCGGCGCGCGACGTGCCGAGCAGAGGTCGGACAATCTGCTTCGCCGGCTGCCCCGGTGCGTCGACGCGCACCACGGGATGGATGCCACCCAGACCTTCGGTCCAGGCGCCGCGCAGAAGCTTCATCAGCACCGTCTCCGCCTGATCGTCGAGGGTGTGCCCGGTGAGTATGGCGTCCGCCTCGCCGGCACGAAGCAGCTGCGTGAAGAACGCATACCGTAGGCTCCGGCCTGCTTCCTCGATCGTCTCACCGCTGCCCGCGGCGTGGGCGCCGACGTCCACGCGGTGGGTATGCAGCGGAACATCGAGCGTTGCGCAGAGCTCGGTGACGAACTCGAGATCGGCTTCGGCCTCGGCGCCGCGCAGGCCGTGGTGGAGGTGTGCCGCGGAAAGGCCCACGCCCAACCCGGCGCCCGACCCGTTCCCGCCGGTCTGGTTTGCGTTGTGGACGGCACGGAGCAGAGCAACCGAATCGGCTCCTCCGGAGACGGCGACCGAGACCCGCAGGCCGGGCGTGAGCGACTTGCGATCGAAGCGAAGCGACGGCGGCTGCTGGCTGCTGGCGGGAGACATGGGCAACGCCCAGTGTAGAGGCTGCGCCGCCCGACAGTTCGGTGCATCGGCGGTTCTTGTATACTCCAGCCGTTATGCGAGTTTATGTCATTCTTCCGGCGGCAGGCATGGGAACGCGCATGCATGCGGCGACTTCGGCGGGGGTTCCGCCCAAACAGTTTCTTGAGCTGGTCGGCATTCCAGTGCTGGTGCACACCGTGCGAGCCTTTCTGGCGGTGCCGCGAGTGGACGCCGTGTGCATCGCGGTGCGCGGCGCGGAACGGGAACGTGTCCAGCAGCAGATCGCCGAATGGAAGCTCGGACCTCGCGTTCACCTGGTCGAAGGCGGCGACCATCGGCAGCAGTCCGTCAGCCATGCGCTGGCGGCGCTCGAGTGTGCCGACGATGATGTGGTCCTGGTGCACGATGCCGTCCGGCCGCTGATCGATCCGGCAATCGTCGACCGGACCATCGACGCGGTGGTTCGCCAGGGCGCGGCCATTGTCGGCCTGCCGGCGGTTGATACCGTCAAGCAGGTGGAGCGGACGGCGGACGGCGCCATCGTAACGGCCACCATTCCGCGCGAGCGCATTGTGCATGCGCAGACCCCGCAGGGAGCTCTGGCCGGTCTTCTGCGCCGGGCGTTCGGGGAGGCAGAAGCCGATGAGTTTGCCGGAACCGACGAGGCGAGCCTGCTGGAGCGGGCGGGCATCACCGTGTCGGTGGTGCCGGGCTCCGCACGCAACTTCAAGATCACGCAGCCCGGAGACCTGGAGCTGGCAGAGTTTTATCTGCGCGGCGCCGAGGATCGGGCGCTCGAGGGAGTGCGATGAGCTTGCGTATTGGGTACGGATTTGATTCACACTCCTTCAAAGAAGGCGTTCCGCTGGTGATCGGCGGGATGCGCATCGAGCATCCGGAAGGGCTCGCCGGCCACTCGGATGGCGACGTGCTTCTGCATGCCATCACCGATGCGCTTTTGGGGGCTGTCTCGGCCGGCGATATCGGCACCTTCTTCCCACCGTCGGACGAGCGGTGGAAGGGCGCCGCGTCCAGCCTGTTTCTGCGCACGGCGATGGAGGAGATCCACACTGCCGGCTACCGCATTGTGAATATCGACACGGTGCTGGTGCTGGCGCGGCCAAAAATCGTGCCGATCGCGGGGGAGATCCGGGCATCGGTAGCAGAGCTGCTGGAGATTCCGGCCGCCGATGTGGGCATCAAGGCAAAGACGCCCGAAGGTCTGAACCTGGATGGGGTCGCGGTGGCGCATGCCACGGTGCTTCTCGAAAGCCTGGCAAAAGACGACGGGCCGAAGGCGATGCACGCGACCGCGGAAGACGAGGACGAACTGAACGACGTGGTGGAAAGCCTGGTCGTGGATGTTCGCGAGACATCAGCACTGGGCCGCAAAGTTCCGGTCTTCGATACGGACGATCTGACGTAGCGCCGCCTGCTATTCGAGCGTGTGTGCCTGCATCGTGTTTGTCCGGCCTGTTGGTATTTTGCGGCCGTGCGGGAGCTTCGATGCGCGCATATGCTTGAACGATGAACGACTTTCTCCGTAGGTCCGCTTGTGTGGCCATTGTGTTGGGTGGAACTGTGCTGTCGGCGCCGGCGGCCGGTGCGCAGGCGATCCCGGCAAATGGTGTGATTCCGCAGCCGCCGCCGACCTCTCCGCTGCAGGAGTGGACAGACGGTCCGGGGCGCTTCCGCGTGGAGCTCGACACGGACGGAGCGAAGCTGCGTGGATGGGACTACAAGGCCGGCCTTGCCGGGGCCGCTCGCCGCGACGCGCAGGTGCAGAGCAAGGGCACCGGATCCGCGCTGGGTCGGGTAGAAGCAGCCATGGGCGCCTCGCACGACGAGGTCGGCGCTTCCGCGGAGAAGGACGTTCCGGTGATCGTGTTCTTCAACGGCAACGCCATGACGGTGTACGGTGCGGAAGCACTTTATGGGCGCATGGCGCGCATGGGCGCCGAGGTTGTCGTTTACGACTACCGCGGGTACGGGTTCAGCGAGGGAACTGCCGATGTCGACGCGTTCCGGGGAGACGCGCTGGCCATCTACGACAAGGTGGTGCGGGAATACCCCGGCCGTCGCGTGGTGGTCTACGGATACTCACTGGGAACGGCGATGGCGGCGCATGTCGCGGCAGAGCGCAAGGTGGGCGGTCTGGTACTGGCCGCGGCGTTTGCTTCTGCGCAGGAAGAGCTGCCCCTGTTTGCGCGCCGCATGGGGCTTTCGCCGGAAGAGGTTGCTGCGCTTACGCCCGACGACGGGGCCAAGGTGGCCTTTGACGAGGTTGGCATGGTGCGCGAGGCTGGTCGGCGAAATGCGGGCGCTCCGCTGCTGGTGCTGCACGGGCGCGACGATACGCTGGTGCCCCTCGAACAGGGCAGGGAGGTCTTTCAGGCAAGTCCCGTCAGGCAGAAGAAATTCGTGGAGATTCCGGGCGCCGATCACCGCGAGACGGTGTTTGCGGAAGGCGCCTTTCGGGCGCTGGGTGCGTTCCTGGCCGGGAGACAATGATCGTTCCGGAAGAAGGGGCGAAGCACAAACGCCCGTTGAGCAGCGCCGGATGGGGCCACAGTTTCTGGGGGTGGTTGGCCGTATGCGCGTCCGTCGTGTTGGTGGCACTGGCGGTCGCCGGTGAGATTCTGCTGCATCGGGTCGAGCCGATCCTGAAAGGCCGCATTCTCGAGACGCTCCGAGGCCGCTTCGGGGGCCGGGTGGAGTTGGATGTTCTGCATGTCTCGCTGCTTCACGGCATGGCGGTGACGGGCGGCGGCCTGCGCATCTACCCTCCGGACGACGTCGTGGCCGCGGGAGCGACAGCACCCCTGATCGCCATTCGCCAGTTTGAGTTCCATGCCGGTCTGCGTGGATTGTTTTTGAAGCCGACGCACGTCAACGTGGTGCATGTGCAAGGTCTGCGGGTCAACATTCCGCCCCGGGGAATGCGGCGTCCCGGGAAGACGGACCCTCGGGGGGGAGCCACCCAGATCGAAGTGGACGAAATTCTCTGCGACGACTCCGAATTGGTGATCGGAACGGAAAAACCAGGAGCCGAGCCGAAACGCTTCGAGATCCAGCACATTGCCCTGACTGACGTCGGTCCGAACGCGCCCTGGCCTTATGACGCGACTCTGACCAACGCGGTTCCAAGGGGCGACATCCACGCCGTCGGCACATTCGGCCCCTGGAATACCGAAAGCCCGGGTCAGTCTGCCATTACGGGGCGGTACGAGTTTTCTAACGCCGATCTCCGTACCATCAAGGGGATCGGCGGCACCCTCCGCTCCGTGGGCACGTATGGCGGCCGGATCAATCAGATCGAGGTGAAAGGCACGACGGACACGCCGGATTTCTGGCTGGATTCCGCAAAGCATCGCATGCCGCTCGAAACGAACTTCGACGCCATTGTGGATGGAACGACGGGCGATACGTACCTGCAACCTGTGCGGGCGCGGCTTGGCCGGTCGGACTTCACCTGTCGTGGATCGGTGGTGAATGTGAAGGGTGTTGGACATGTGATCGACATGGACGTGGAGGTACCGGCGGGACGGGTTCAGGACTTTCTTGAGCTTTCGGTGAAAACGGAGCCGCCGGTGATCACGGGCGTGCTTTCGACCAGGGCGAAGCTGCACCTTGGGCCAGGCAAGGAAAGTGTTCCGGAGAAGTTGCATATGCAGGGGAGCTTCCATTTGACGAGCATTCAGTTCAGCAACCCCAAGGTCACAGACAAGATCGATGACCTGAGCATGCGGGCCCAGGGGTATGCCTCCGCGGCAGAGCCTGGGGCGCCGGTGGTGAACTCGGAGATCCAGGGAAGCTACGTCATGGGTGGCGGAAAACTGAACTTCAGCAATCTCGGCTACACCATCCCCGGTGCGACGGTGGCGCTGGCCGGCGTGTATTCGCTGGACGGAGAGCAGTTCGACTTCAAGGGAACGGTGCGAACGCAGGCGAAGCTGTCGGACATGGTGCAAACCTGGTGGAAGCAGATTCTGCTTTACCCGCTGAATCAGGTACTGCAAAAAAACGGCGCGGGCATGGAGATTCCGGTGACGATCAGCGGCACCCAGGGCGATCCCAAATTTGGGCTGGATCTTTCGCACAAGAACGATCCTTCGCACAAGAACAACAACGGGGTTTCCAAGAACGACGACGGGGTTCCCAAGAACAACAACGGGTTTCCCACGGACAGGGACAGGGTTAGGGCAAAGCCGCCGCTGCCTGCCAACCTCGGCAGGAGATAACGCGAGGGCCTCAGCGGATGGCGAAAGGGTGCCACGGTCGAGACGCCCGCTGGCGCTCGGTAAAGGGGATGGGCGTCGGCTCCGCGTGCCGGTTCGGAAGCGCAGCAAATCGCGGGTGGGAAGTTTCGCGACCTCCGGGGCGGATCCCTGCGCCTGCAGCTCGCGGGCGGCTGCGAGAGACGCAGCTGTGGCAGCTGAAAGGAGGAAGCCGCGGCGTGAGGGCATGGGGCGATGCTACGGGGCGGAATGCTAGGCTGACTCTGCGTCGGGAGATTTCAGGATGGCAATGATCACCACCGTGCAGCAGCACATTCTGCAGCAGCAGCGAGCGCGCAGCGAGGAAACCGGGGAGGTCGTGAGCGGCACCTTTTCGTGGCTGCTGAGCGGCATCACGCTTGCGACCAAGATGGTGGAAGCCAAAATCCGGTCGGCCGGTCTGTCCGGGATCTATGGCGCGGCCGGAGCGAACAATGTGCAGGGCGAGCAGCAGCAAAAGCTGGATGTGTACGCCAACGAGGCGCTGCTCCACTGCCTGGGCATGCGGGACAGCGTGGCAGCCCTGGTGAGCGAGGAAGACGAAGAGCCCGTGGTGATCAACCGCGATCCGGAGACGGGCAAGTACATCATCGTCTTTGACCCACTCGATGGATCGAGCAACATCGACGTGAACGTGAATGTGGGCACCATCTTCAGCGTTCTGCGACGCGGCCCGGGGCCGATCGAGCAGTCCATCCTGCAGCCGGGCTGGATGCAGGTGGCCGCGGGGTATGTGGTCTACGGGCCTTCGACGGTGCTGGTCTACACCACCGGCAACGGTGTGCACGGCTTTACGCTCGACCATTCGATCGGCGCGTTTGTGCTCTCCAACGAGCGCATGCAGATGCCCGAGCAGGGCATCTACTACAGCGTGAATGAGGCCAATGCGGCGGAGTGGCCTCAGGCGTATCGCGCGTATGTGGAGCGCCTTCGCGGGGGCGGTCTCGAACGGACCTACTCTGCCCGATATATCGGCAGCCTGGTGGCGGATTTTCACCGCACGCTGCTGAAGGGCGGCGTCTTCCTCTATCCGCCGACCAGGAAGCAGCCGAAGGGCAAACTGCGGCTACTCTACGAGGCGAATCCCCTGGCCATGCTGGCGGAGCAGGCGGGCGGCGTGGCCACGGACGGTGCGGGACGGGTGCTGGACATCGTTCCGGAGGGCATTCACCAACGAACGTCCTTCTGTTTCGGCAGCCGGCGCGAGATGGACGCCCTGGTGGAGATGGTCGGCCATGGCGGATGAGGAGCGCTTCGGGGCGGTGGTGGTGGACATCCGCGAAGAGGGACGGATCGAGGGGCGGCAGCGCTTCCATCTGCAGCTGGATCGAACCGAGTTTCGCGTGGGAGACGTCGGACGTCTTGAGGCTGTGGGTCGCAGCGGAGCTCGGCTGATCGCCGAAGTTCTGCGCGTTCTGCTGGACGATGCCGGCGACGTGTGGCACGTGGTCGAGAAGCCGTTGGCGGCGGGAACGGCCGTCACCGCCATCGTGGATCGGCCGTGAGATGGAGTGGCGTAGTTGCCTGTCTGCTTTGGTATAGTGAAGGTAGTGGCTGGATGCTGACGGATTGCGCGTGGGGTGCGAACCGGCTGAGGCGGAAAGCGACCCTGGGGCTGTAGCTCAGTTGGGAGAGCGCCTCGTTCGCAACGAGGAGGTCAGCGGTTCGATCCCGCTCAGCTCCACCAGAGATTGGTACTTATGGGGAATTGCCGCCGGCCGCCAAGGTTCGCGGCAATTCTTTTTTCCGCTGAGCGGGAAAACTGTTTCTGAAACCCGGAAGTTTCTTCCCGCGAAGATCTCGCGCTCACACATGGGTGTTAGGAGAGCCCCCGTTGGGGGAAGTGACCCTGTGTCTTCCCCGGCAGGAGACTGTGCCTGCAACGGATTTGCACCACGTCGCGGCAGCAGCCATGCCCATGACGCGAGCCGTAGCCCGATCGACAGGAGATGTTGTTCCATGAGAAAGTTTCTTGCTCTCGTCCTGAGTGTGTTTGCTCTTTCCTTTGCCGCGCCTGCCATGGCGCATGCCGGCCCGACAACCTGGTACGTGCGCGCAGATGGCGGAACGCGGTATTCCATGATCAACCAGAATGGGCAGTGCAATGGAACGTCCGATGCGGCCTATCCCGGCAGTGGCGTGAACCAGCCATGCGCCCTCAACGATCCGCGTTTCCTGTACAGCGACGGAACCGCGGCATCGTATCAGTGGATCATCGCTGGCGGAGACACGGTTCTGCTCCGCGGCGGTCCATGGCGCATTGGGGCCACGGCCGTGATGGGCTGCGGTCCCTTCGCTGCAAACTGCAGCTCGGATGCAGCGAGCATACCGCCGCCGCCGGCCGGCAGCATCACGCAGCCGACGATCATTCGCGGCGAAAACTACGCCAACTGCACCGCACAGCCCAAAACGCAGCTCTTCGGCGGCTTCACCGTCAACGAGATCTTCGACCTGCGCAACGCCAGCTATGTCCAGCTCCAATGTCTCGAGCTGACCGATCACTCCCAGTGCACCACCATGGGCGTGCAACTGCCCGTCGCCTGCAATACCAATGCCACGTTCGATTACGCCAAGAGCGGAATTCTAACGAATCAGTACACGCACGATATCGGTCTGACCGACCTGAATATCCATGGTCTGCGGGACAACGGAATCCTTGGCGCTATCGGTGGTCTGGTGACGGCAAACAGAGTTCGCATTGGCTTCAACGGCCAGGCCGGATGGAACTTCGATGACGGATTTCAGACCAAGAGTGTCAACGGCCAGGCGAACTGGAGCTACGTCACGATCGAGGGCAACGGCTGCGTCGAGGAGTACCCCGTCACGCACACCTTCCCGGCCGCATACTGCTACGACGACGAGAATGGTGGCTACGGCGACGGCGTGGGCACACCGGATACGCAGATCAGCTTCCGCATTGATCATGCTCTGGTCCGTTACAACACGCAGGACGGATTCGATGTGCTGCACACGACCGGCAGCAACGTGACCATGGTGAGCTCGACCTTCTACGGCAACATGGGCAACCAATGGAAAATCGGGCCCATGGCCAGCGTGACCGTACGCGACAACCTGACGATCACCAACTGCATGCGGATGTCGGCGCAGATCGAGGACGGGCCGAGCGGATGGAACGCCGGGCTGAGCGATTTTTGCCGCGCCAACGCGGGCACCGTTATGGTGCAGCGTGGGGATCACGTGGGCGGCGGCGCCTACCTCTACCAGAACAACACCTGGATCGGCTACGCGGGCGATGCCATGTTTGAGTCGGGCAACTGCACGGACAGCTTTATGTATGCGCCGACGACCGATTGCAACACGCCGGACATTGTCTTTGAGAACAACGTGATGGTGGGCTACTCCAACCCGAACTACTACCAGGGACAGCTTCCGCCAACGGGCACGGATCTGGACAACGTCAAGCGGTTCAAGACGTTGAACCACAACATCTACTACAACATGCGGACGCTGCCGGCGGATGGGGTCGGCACCAATCCTTTCCTGGCGGATACCCCGACCTTTACCGACGAAGCCAGTCTGGACGCGGTGAATGCTCACCTGACCCTGCTTTCGGCCAACGCGATCGGCATGGGCGCCGCCATCCCCGGGCTGGTCAAGGACCTGGATGGCGTGTCCTGGGCGAACCCACCCAGCATCGGCGCGTATGAGTTTGTGTCGGGCGCCACGACGAGTTCCGGGGCGGGCGGTGCGGGCAGCGGCTCGGGCTCGAGCGGGTCGGGCAGCGGCTCCGGTACCAGCTCCGGAGGCGGCGGCAGCTCGTCGGGAGGCTCGGGTGGCAGCGGCTCCGGTTCGAGCGGCGGTTCCGCCACCACCACCACCGGCTACAGCACCACCATGCAGGTAGCCGTCACATGCACGCTTACCGGAACCACGCTGAGCTGCTCAACCAAGTAGGACAAGGGAGGCGGACAGGGCAGCGGAGGGCTCCGAAGGGGGCTCTCCGCTCCGTAGCGTCTGTCGGCCGACGTCGCTTGCGCCGGATTTGGGGGACCACTATGATTACGGAGGCACGCGGGAGTAGTTCAGTGGCAGAACGTCAGCTTCCCAAGCTGAATGTCGCCGGTTC
>CAXTEU010000024.1:0-49329 GCA_964243475.1 uncultured Acidobacteriaceae bacterium
GAGGGCATTGCGGCGCTGCAGGGGGGCAAAGTAAGGGTGGAGGCGCTGCAGTCGCTGCACCAGGCGCGGGCGGCCGCGGTCGGGAAGTGATGCGGTTGCGCGGGTGCTCCGGGCGAGCTTCCGGGCGACTCGACCGGCCGGGTCGGTTAGCGCCGGGCCGGGTCGGTTAGCGCCGGCTGGGCGCGAAGCGTGAGCCGACAGCGTAGCCGATCATGGACAGCGGCATCCAGGCGCCGATTAGGATGCCGTCGCCGCCCATGAGGCCGCTGTTGCCGTCGATGAAGAAGAAGGTGCGGTAGAGGCGCTCGACCAGGCCGCACTTTTCGCACAGGCCGGGGCCGGTGGGCAGGTCCAGCACCCAGACGCAAATGACCGAAAAGAGAAGCAGGCCGGAGATCCAAATCTTGCTCGAGACGTCGTTCTTGTGCAGGCTGGAGATGACGAAGCCGGACATCATGGGAACGAAGAACGCGAGCAGCGTCGCCAGCATTTTGGGCGAGGCGGAGTCCGGGTCCGGGTGCATGACGGACATACCGCCGACGACCGCGGCCAGCCCCGCGAGCGCGAGGACAGTGTGGGTGGTGAACCAGAAGGCGTCGCGACCGAGATCGCCGACCGACTTGTCTTTCGAGATGTCGCGCTGGAGCATGGGGTCTCTTGAGGAGAGGCTACCGCATGTGGCGCGGACGGGGGCTACATCTTTTGCGGCAGGCGATGTGAGGGTATATGCGCGTGCGGGCGGATGCGCGGCGGACTCATAGAATAGGACCATGCTGCTTGATGGCCTGTTTCTTCCGATCACGACGCCTTTCTACCCCGACGGCACGCTGTATGCGCGCAAGCTGGAACACAATGTTCGGCGCTACTCGCTGACCCCGGCGGCCGGGATGTGCGTTTTGGGCGGCGTGGGCGAGGGGAGCATGCTTTCGGAGGGCGAGGCGGCGGAGGTGTTGCGCATCGCAGGGGGGGAGTGTGCGCCGGGCAAGGTGCTGCTGGCGGGCGTTGGCCGGCCGTCGGTGCTCGAAACGCTGCGGCTGGCGGACGCGGCGGCGAAGGCGATGTGCGATGCGGTGATCGTGCAGGCGAGCGCGGAGCTGCTGACCGCGCCGCAGCATCCGGGGTCGGCGATGGAGCTGCTGACGTACTTCCGCACGGTCGCGGATCGGTCCGCTCTGCCGGTGATTGTCGGCAGCCGGCTCGGACATGCGCTGTCGCTTGCGGTGCTGGAGGAACTGGCGCATCATGCGCAGATTCTCGGAGCTCTGGAGCTCGAAGCGGATCCGGAGCGGATTGCGGCGATTCGAGCGAGGACGTCGTTTGTTCGCCGGGAGGTTGCCGTGACGCCGGTGTTTGCGGCGGTGACGGAGCGCATGCGGTCCCGGCAGGCGGGCAGCTCTTCGACGGACGCGTACATCACGGCCGAAAGTCTTTCGGGAGGTGGAGCGGCGGTGGCTACCGCTCCGCCAAGGCCGGCGTTGAAGACGCGCACCAAGGTGGTCGGGTTCCAGGTGGTGGCGGCGCGTGGCGTCGAGGTCCTGCGATCGATGGAGGCTGGGGCAGTGGCGGTGATGCCGCCGCTGGCCGCGGGCGCTCCGCAGAGTGTGTACGAGGTGGTGGCGGCGTTGAAGGATGGCGACCCGAAGCTTGCCGCGGAGAAGCAGGCGCGGTTGACGCGGGCGGCGCAACGCATCGAGGAGGGTCTCGGCGTTGCGGGCATCAAGTACAGCTGCGACGTGAACGGGTATTACGGTGGCGCGCCCCGCCTGCCGCAGCTGCCGTTGAGCGGCGACGACCGCCTAGAGATTGATGCCATTCTGAAGCCCCTGCGCGGGTGAGGCAGACTAGCCGCGCGGCTTGACCGGAACACCCAGGCCGGTGAGTTTGCTGCGCGCCTGCACGGCTTCGGGCGAATTGGGAAAGCGCTGGATCAGGGCACGCAACTCGCGGATGCCCGCGTCGGTCTGCTTGAGTTGCAGCAGCGCCTGGGCTTTGTGGAGGTGAGCGGCGGGCACCTTGGTGTTGTCCGGATACTGCTCCAGCACCTTGTCGTAGTTCTTGGCGGCGGCGCCGTAGCGGCCAGCGCGGTAGTCAATCTCGCCCTGGTAATAGACGGCGTTGCCGGCGAGGGGACTGTCGGGGTGGGTGCGCACGACGTCTGAAAACTCGGACGCGGCGAGCGGGTACTTGGCGGACATGTAGTCCCCGAGGGCTGTTTTGTACATCTCGTCGGCGGGCGCGGCGGCTGTGTTGGCGGCGGCGGTGTCGGGCATTGCCGGAAGAGCGGCGGAGGGCTTGCCGCGGCGCGTCGATGGCGGCGTGACGATGGTGTCCGGCGCTGGTGCGGGTGCGGGCTGGTTGGATGGGGCTTCGATGGCTGGGGACGTTTCGGCCGGGGGCGCGGCGGAGGTCGCGGGCGCGCCGGCGCTGATGGTCTGCTGCTGGCTCTGGACGCTTTGCAGCAGTTTTTCCATGCGGGCCAGGCGCGCTTTCAGCTCGTCGAGCGAGTCATTGAGCGCCTGCACTTGGCCGGAGACCTGATCGACCTTGCCGCCCTGCGCTTCGGTCTGTTGCTGCATCTGGTGCTGCAAGGTGCCCATGCCCGTGGAAAGCTTGTTGACGGAGTCGGCGCTCTGCTGCACCAGGTCTTTGAGGACGCCCATACGCTCGTCGTTCGACTGCTGCAGCCGCGCGACAGCGTCCTGCAGCTGCTGGATCTGGGTCTGCAGCTGGATCATCTCCTTGCTGGCGGCGAAGGCAGGAGATGCGGCGGAGAAGCTGACAAAAAGAAGGGCAGAGGCGAGGCGCGAAGCGGTGCGTGTCATGGGCCGTCCATTCGCAGGCAGAGAGCAAGCCAAGGTGGGCGCAAAGGCGGTCTGCGTTCGCCCCAGCGCCTGTGTGGACGCGGGTTAGCGGTCGAGCAGGAACTGTGCGCGACGGTTTTGCTGGTAGCAGCTTTCGTCGGCCTCGGTGCAGAACTGCTTTTCCTTGCCGTAGGAGACGACGCGGATGCGGGAGGCGGCGACGCCGGCGGAGGCGAGAGCCGTTTTGGCGGAGTTGGCGCGGTTCTCACCCAGCGCGAGATTGTACTCGGCCGATCCACGCTCATCGGCATAGCCGCCGATGACGATGCGGATGGCCGGGTGCGCGGCGAGGTAGGTGGCAGCTTGCGTGATGCCGGTCTGTGCGTCGGGCCGGAGATCGTAGCTGTCGTAATCGAAGAAGAGGTCCTGGACGTTCTGGTGGAAGGCGGTTTCAGAGCCCATGTCGCCGCCATTGGCGTTTGCGTCTCCGGTGGGCGCGGTCGGTGCGACCGGAACGCGGACGGTGACGCGAACGCTGGCTTCGGTGGTTCCGGCGTCCCCTTTAGCAACCAGGTGAAAATTGGTGGAGTTCGACGGCGAGACGGTCTGGGTGCCGTTGACGGGGACGGTACCGATGCCGTCGATGGTGACCGTGGTGGCGTTCTGGGTGCGCCAGTTTAGAACGACGGACTGCCCGAGATCGATCGCCTGCGGGTCGGCGGTAAGGGTTGCGGTCGGTGTGGCGGTGCTCGAGGCGTCGGCTGGACCGAGGCTGCTCGGGTTTACGTTGCTCTGCTTCTTGTGGCATCCGGTGCTGAGCACGAGGGCCATGCTGAAGGTCGTGGCGGCTATCACTCGAAGCGCCCGGACTGGTGTGGATGTCATTCGTTGTCTCCTACTTCTGATTGCATCACTGACTGAGCGAGCGTGAAGGGTGTCTGTTGGCGAGCCATACCGGCGGAGTGATGTGCGAACTATCGCCAGCTCCAGTTGGGCATGTCGCCGCCGGTGAGGGCGCGCTGTTGTGTTCCGTCGGCCAGCATGGTCATGATTTTGCTTTGCTCGGCGCGGCCGTTGCTGCTGTTGGCGAAGACGATGTGCCGACCGTCCGGAGACCAGGACGGGAAGTCGCAGCGGCCGATGTCGTGGGTCAGCTGGATCCAGCGTTTGGTGGCGATTTCCATCACGTAGATGTCCTGGCCGCCGGGAGCTCCCGGGCCGTACTTGCGGTTCCAGGCGTACGCGAGGAACTGCCCGTTGGGAGACCAGGAGGGCGAGGTAGCGTAGCCGCCGTCGGTCATGCGCTGCACGCCGGAGCCGTCCGTTTCCATCATATAAAGCTGAGGAAGACCAGACCGGCCGCTGATCCAGGCGATCTGCGACCCGGTTTTGGGGTTGAAGACGGGCGAAACGTCGGGTCCGCGGAACGTGGTGATGCGTCGAGCGCCGCCGCCGGATGCGTCGGAGATCCAGATCTCGGGGTCGCCCGAGCGGGATGAGGAGTAGGCGACTTCGCGGCCGTCGGGCGACCATGCGGGCGAAAGGTTTGTGCCGCCGGTGATGGGGAAGGCGACGGGGCGGCCGAGAAGGAGCGAGTACATCCGGATCTGGAAGCCGTCGCGGCCAAGCGAGGAGAAGGCGATGCGGCTGTTGTCCGGCGAGACGCGGGGTGAAAGCGAGATGGTGCCGAGGTGCGTGACGGCGTGGGCGTTTGATCCGTCGTAGTCCATCTGCCAGATCTCTTTGTTGCCGCCGCCGGCTTTCACGTAGAAGATCTTGGTTTCCGCGATGCCGGGAATGCCGCCGCCGAGACGGAAGATGATCTCGTCGGCGAAGCGGTGGGCGATCTGGCGGGCTTCGTCCTCGGTAGCCTGCTCGTTGTACTGCTTGGCCAAGACTTGCGGATACTGCGGGTTCTTGACGTCGAAGAGATATCCGTCGACGACCACGCGACCGTTGTTGGCGGAGATGCGCCCAAAGGCGACCATGGCCGCGGAGGTGGGCGCTGTGGCCCAGTCGGCGAGCTTCAGGTCGGCGGAAGCTCCGGGGGTCTGCTGCGGCAGCATGCTTTTCGAGACGACGTCGAAGATGCCGGCGGCGTTGAGGTCGGAGAAGAGCGTGGCGTCGAAGACCTGTTTGAGTGGTGTGACCTCGACGGACGCGGGCTGGAAGTCTGCCGCAGCGACGCGGATCCGCTCTGCGCCCGAGGAGGTTTCGGTCTTGAACCAATCCTGCGCTCGGAGACTTGCCGGGGCGAGCAGAAGGGACAGGAGCGATGCCAGCGTGAACCAGGTGCGGTGCGTGCGCGAGCGGAAGGGAAACAGGGATCTGAAGCGGTGCCGAGCCATCGTTTCCTATCGTAGTCGCAATCGGGGTTGCGGCGGGTCTGCGGGGTTATTGCTGGCGGTAATCGAAGGTGTACTCGACGGAGATGTGCTGGCTGCCGCCGGGAAGTGGGCCGAAGCCCTCGACGCGCTGGACGGCGCGGAGGGCGGACTGATCGAGCGAGGGTGATCCGCTGCGGGTCTCGATGCGGGCGTTGGACGGTGCGCCTTCGGCGTTGATGTCAAAGACGACCACGGCGCGGCGGCCTTCGGAGGCACGCGGGTCGGCTTCCTGGGTGTACCAGTTTTGGGCGACGGTGCGGTTGACGATGTTGATGTAGTAGGCGAAGCGCGTGCCAAAGGTACGGTCGGCGACGGTGATGCTGGCGGTTCCGTTTTTGAGCTGCAACGTGGCTTGCGGGATGCGGATGCCGGCGGTTTCGCCGGAGGTGGCTTTGGTGGGCTGGGGCGGCGCGGGCTGCGAGTGCTTCGGTGGTTCGGGTGCGGGGCGCTCGGCGACCTTGGGCGGCCTGGGTTGGGGCTTGACTGGGATCGGGACTTCTTTGGGCGAGGGCGGCGGTTCGGTCTTGGGGGTTGCGGGGGTTGGAGCGGGGCTGGGCTTCTCGGAGGTGAGGACGCCGGTGTCGAGGGTCTTCTGGCGTGGCGGAAGCGGCAGGGCGGAGACGACGGTTGCCTGGATGGCTCCGGCGGAGGCGGCGTTCTCGCCCCAGGCCTGGCCGCGGCGGTGGGCGAGGAGGCCGGCGACGAGGATGGTGCCGACGAGCGCGGCGTGGAGAAGGACGGAGCCGAGGAGATTTCCGGGGAGGTCTTCGCCGGTGTGCCCGCCGGCGCGCGCCCATTTGAGACCGTCAGGTGCCATGCGCGCGGGCTACTTGCCCTCGATGGGCCGGGTGACGATGCTGATGTTGGTGATGCCGGCCTGCTTGACGGCGTCCATGACGGAGGCGAAGGCGCCGAAGGGCACCTGCTCGTCGGCGCGGAGGTAGATGATGCGCTTGGCGGGGTCGCCTTTGCCGACGGCCGAGAGGCGCGCGGGGAGGTCGTTGACGTTGACGGGCTTGTCCTGCAGGAAGACATTCTGGTCCTTGTCGATGGTGACAACAAGGCGCTCTTCGGTGAGTTGCGCGACGGAACGGGTTTTGGGGATGGCGACTTCGACGCCGGACTGCAGGACGGGCGCGGTGAGCATGAAGATGAGCAGGAGGACGAGCACGACGTCGACGAGCGGGGTGATGTTGATGTCGGCGAGGGCGGTTTGCGTGCGGCCGTTGCGGGAGGTGAAGGCCATGGCGGCTAGAGGCTCCTTCGGCGGGGATCTTCGGGCACTGGCTGGGCGGGCGTGGCGGCAGAGGGAGCTGTGGGAGCGAGCATGGCGGCGTTCTCGATGGCGTTGAGGAGTTCGCGGCCGAAGTCGTCCATGCGGCCGCCGAAGTCGCGGAGCTGGGCGGTGAGCTGGTTGTAGCCGACGACGGCGGGGATGGCGACGACGAGGCCAGCGGCGGTGGTGATGAGGGCTTCGGAGATGCCGGGGGCGACAGCGCGGAGGGTGGCGGCGCCGGCGGTGCCGAGGCCGTGGAAGGCGTCGATGATGCCCATGACGGTGCCGAAGAGGCCGATGAAGGGAGCGACGGCGGCGATGGTGGCGAGCCAGGTCATGCGCTGCTCGAGGGCGGTGAGGGCTTCGCTGGAGGCGGTCTGTGCGGCGCGCTCGAGGGCTTGCGGGTTGCGGGGGAGGCCGCGGC
The DNA here is from genome assembly GCA_964243475.1 of uncultured Acidobacteriaceae bacterium. Classification (GTDB taxonomy): domain Bacteria; phylum Acidobacteriota; class Terriglobia; order Terriglobales; family Acidobacteriaceae; genus Edaphobacter. The sequence goes on from CAXTEU010000024.1 coordinate 6,889, forward strand.
CGGCGTTCTGGCGGTGGTACTCGTCGTGGATCTCGTTGAAGACGCCGACGAGCGGACTGGGCTTGAACTGGTCGGCAACTGCGGCGACCTCGGAGAGGCGGGACGACTTGCGGAAGGTGCGGATGAAGCGAGTGCCTTGGGTGCGGGCGCGGCGGAAGTAGCTCCATTTGGACAGCATGATGGTCCAGGAGAAGATGCTGGCGGCGAGAAGGAGGATCAGGGTGGCGAAGGCGACGGGGCCGCTGTTGTGGAGCATTTCGGCGAACGCGCCGGAGTTAGCGGCGATGGGGGCGGCGGCTTCGGCCGGGGCCGTAGTTGCTTCCTGGAGGAGGGTGAGGAGGAGAAAAGACGTCATTCGTAGTGATCCAAGGCTAGTGTACGTGCGGTTGCGTTGCAGCTGTTGCGGGCGGAACCACGGTGGATGCGCGGCCTCGCCTCCCACGTACCTCCCCCTCCCCCCGGGGGGTATTTTGTACGGTAAATCTCTGGAATCAGCGACTTACGGCAGAGTGTGCGCTGGAAATATTGAATCGAAAGAAGTTGCGTACAAAATATCTGAAATGAGCACGTTACGGGTGCTGGTGAGGCTCTGCTTGGCATAAAGGCGCGGCCAATAAATAGGGGATCCTTCGCTTCGCTCAGGATGACGCGGAACGTGCTGCTGGATCGCAGCGGAAATGTGCCATACGGTCCTCAGAAAACAGAAGCGCCCATCCGATTTAGGGTGGGCGCTTTGCGCTGATCTCTATTCAGTATAGAAGATTTGGGGAACTACTGCGCCAAAGTGCGCGGACCCTTCTTGACGGTTCCGGCTGCTCTGGTGCAGGGAACAGGGCGGGTGTTTGTTATGCTCGCGGTGGGTTTTGAGGTTTTTGGGATGTTGCTGGAGCTGCGCGCTGAGGGGTATACGGTGATGGATCGCGCGGCGGCGCAGTTTGGGCCGGGGCTGAATCTGTTGACGGGGGAGACGGGGGCGGGGAAGTCGATCCTGATTGATGCGCTGGTGATTTTGCTGGGTGGGAAGGCGTCGCCGGATGTGATTCGGCATGGGTCGGAGAAGGCGGTGCTGGCTTGTTCGTTTGAGGCGACGGGGCGGGCGCGGGCGGTGCTGGAAGATCTGGGGATCGATGCCGAGGGGGATGAGGTGTTGATCCGGCGGGAGATCCTGGCGAGCGGGAAGGGGCGGGTGTTTTTGAACAACCAGCCGGCGACGGTGGGGGTGCTGCGGCAGATTGCGCCGGAGCTGGCGCTGGTGCACTCGCAAGGAGAGACGCTGGGGGCGTTTGACCAGGGGCAGCAGAGGATGCTGCTGGACCGGTATGCGGGGGTGGGGACGGATCGGGTGGCGGAGCGGTACCGGACGTGGCGGGAGACGGCGGAGCGGCTGCGGGCGCTGCAAAGCTCGGAGGCGGAGCGTCTGCGGATGGCGGATCTGTGGCGGTTCCAGGCGACGGAGATTGCGGAGGCGGCGATTGCCTCGGCCGACGAGGATGAGCAGCTGGGGACGGAAAAGCGGCTGCTGGCGAATGCGGAAAAGCTTTACCGGGCGGCGATGGTGGCACATGAGCAGCTGTACGAGGCGGAAAGCTCGGCTGAGACGACGCTGGCGGCGGCGCTGAAGCAGGTGGAAGAGCTGGCTCGGTTTGACGTGCGGTTTGAGGAGGCGCGGGGGCAGCTGGCGGCGGCCAAGGCGGCGGTGGAGGATGTGAGCGCGACGGTGCGGGACTTTGCGGATGGCCTGGATGCGTCGCCCGAGCGGCTGGCGACGATCGAGGATCGGCTGGCGGAGCTTGAAAAGTTGAAGCGGAAGTATGGACCGGGGCTGGCGGAGGTGGTGGCGTTTGGCGAGCGGGTGACGGCGCAGGTGGCGGAGCTGCAGAACCAGGAAGCGCTGGTGGGGGAGCTTGGGGCGGAGCTCGAGCGGGCGGCGGTGGCGTACCGGGCGGCGGCGGGGGAGATTTCGGCGGCTCGGCAGGGTGCGGCGGCGAAGCTGGCGAAGGCGGCGGAACGGCAGATTAACGACCTGGCGATGCGGGTGCAGTTTCGCGTGGGGGTGACGGCGGAGGAGGCGGAGGCGGGGTGGGCGGCGCATGGGTGGGACACGGTGCGGTATGAGATTGCGACCAACGCGGGGGAGCCGATGAAGCCGCTGGAGGAGATTGCGTCGGGGGGCGAGATGTCGCGGGTGATGCTGGCGCTGAAGGTGACGGTGGAAGAACAGGTGGCGGGGCGGGAGCAGAGGCGGGCGGGAGCGGCGGGGGCGGTGCAGCGGACGCTGGTGTTTGACGAGATTGATATTGGGATTGGCGGGCGGGCGGCGGAGGCGGTGGGGCGGAAGCTGAAGGCGCTGTCGCGGACGCAGCAGGTGCTGTGCATCACGCATTTGCCGCAGATTGCGGCGTTTGCGGACCAGCATTTTGTGATGGAGAAACGCGAGCGTGGGGGGCGGACGGAGACAGGGATCCGGCAGATGGAGGCGGTGGATCGGACGCGCGAGATTGCACGGATGCTGAGCGGAGCGGAGTTGACGGAGACGAGTTTGCGGCATGCGGAGCAGTTGATTGCGAGCAGCCGGTAGCTGGGGGGGGTGGGCGTGAGGGTAGCCCATCGCCGGGTGGAGCTCCGGCATCGTACAGGGGAGACCGTGATGTGCACGGGGAACGAAGGAGACGACGATGGCGACGAGACGAAGAGATGTGCGCACGAGTTGTGTTCGTGCAAGGTGGCGGACGGGAAGTTCTGCTCGCAGGCGTGTGAGGATGCGATGGGCGTGACGACGCTGGCGTGTGATTGCCCGCACACGGGATGCACGGGTTACGCGGTGTAGGGTGTCGAACCCGCCGGCCCGGATGGCGGTAGGTCGGGGTGGCCGGATGCACCGTTTCTGGTTCATCCAGCTGCGCTTCGGGTGGGGGAACGCGATATACTCACAGGGTGATTACCTCGACGCTTGACCAGCCGGCAGTTGGGTCTGACAACTCCGTTTCAAACGCCACCCAGACAAAACGGATCCTTCTCCTGAAGCCCCGCGGTTTCTGTGCTGGTGTGGTTCGGGCCATCGACATTGTGCAGATTGCGCTCGATACGTTTGGGGCGCCGATCTATGTGCGCAAGGAGATCGTGCATAACAGCTATGTTGTGGACGATCTGGCGAAGAAGGGCGCGATTTTTGTCAACGAGCTGGATGAGGTGCCGGAAGGAGCGCGGGTGATTTACTCGGCGCACGGGGTTTCGCCGGCGGTGCGGGATGGGGCACGGGAACGTCGGCTGAAGGTGATTGACGCGACCTGTCCGCTGGTGACCAAGGTGCATGTGGAGGCGATCAAGTTTGCCAAGCAGGGGTACTCGCTGGTGCTGGTGGGGCATCGGGACCACGAGGAAGTGGAGGGGACGCAGGGCGAGGCGCCGGAGGTGACGCAGGTGGTGTCGACGGTGGAGGAAGTGGCGGCGCTGGTGGTGCCGGATCCGAACAAGGTGGCGTACCTGACGCAGACGACGTTGTCGCTCGATGAAGCGCGCATCATGATCGACGCGCTGAAGGTGAAGTTTCCGAACATCATGGGACCGCACGCGCAGGACATTTGCTATGCGACGGAGAACCGGCAGACGGCGGTGAAGAACGTGGCGCACGAGGCGGACCTGGTGCTGGTGGTGGGATCGAAGAACAGCTCGAATTCGAATCGCCTGGTGGAGGTGTCGCAGAATCTTGGGACGCGCGGGTACTTGATTGACAAGGCGGAGGATGTTCGGCCGGAGTGGCTGGAAGGGGTGAACCGCGTTGCGGTGACGGCGGGGGCGTCGGCGCCGGAGGTTCTCGTGCAGGATGTGGTGCGGTACCTGAGCGATCGCGGGTATGGCGAGGCGGAAGAGGTTGAGGTGATGCCGGAGAATGTGCGGTTTGGGCTGCCGCCGGAAATTGTGCAGGCGATTGGATCGGCACGACCTGTAGCGCGGACGTAGCGCACGACTGGAGTTGTGAAGAGCTAATGAGTACGTTGCCGAAAAATTCGAAGAATGTTGCCCCCGCTGCCGAGGCCTCCGCACAACCTCGTTTTGGGCGGATGGATCTGGGTCTGGAGCGGGTGCGGGAGACGATCCGGCGGTCGCGGGACTGGCTGCTGGGGGAGCAGGATCCGGAGGGGTTCTGGTGTGGGGAGCTCGAGGCAGATGTGATGCTCGAGGCGGACTACATCTACATGCATACGCTGCTGGGGACCGGGGATCCGGGGCGGATGCGGCGGGCGGTGAATGAGATTTTGCGGCACCAGAATGAGGATGGCGGGTGGAGCTTGTACCCGGGTGGGCCGTCGAATATCAACTACGGGGTGAAGTCGTACCTGGCGCTGAAGCTGATGGGCTGGCGGGCGGACGATCCGGTGATGGTGCGGGCGCGAGGGTGGGTGCTGGCGCATGGCGGCGTGGTGGAGTGCAACACGTTTACCAAGATCTACCTGTGCGCGCTAGGGCAGTACGACTATGACGCGGTGCCGGCGGTTCCGCCGGAGATGGTGCTGTTTCCGAATTGGTTTTACTTCAACATTTACGAGATTTCCTCGTGGTCGCGGGCGATTGTGGTACCGCTGTCGATCATTTATGCAAAGAAGCCGTTCAAGAAGCTGCCGGCGGGTGAAGGGATCGAGGAGTTGTTTGTGGGTGGGCGGGAGAATGCCGACCTGCATCTTCGGTGGGACCGGAAGCGGCTGATCAGCTGGCGAAACTTCTTTTTGTTTTGGGACCGGCTGGCGCACATGGCGGAGCGGGTGCATATCCGGCCGCTGCGGGCGAAGGCGCTCGGCAAGGCTGAGGCGTGGATGCTGAAGCGGTTTGAGATGTCGGACGGCCTGGGTGCGATTTATCCGGCGATGCTGAACGCGATAATTGCGCTGCGCTGCCTGGGGTATTCCACCGACGACCCGCAGATGATTCGGGCGATGTGTGAGCTGGAAAAGCTGGGGATCGATTGTCCGGAGGGAACGGCGGAGTACCCGACGCCGACGTTCCGAATGCAGCCGTGCTTCTCGCCGGTGTGGGATACGGCGCAGGCCTTGTCGGCGCTAGGCGAAGCGGGTGTTTCCCGGACGGATCCGCGCATGATCAAGGCGGTGGATTGGCTGCTGGCGAAAGAGGTGCGGATCAAGGGGGATTGGGCGGAGAAGGTGCGGGACGTGGAAGCGGGAGGATGGTCGTTCTTCTTCAACAACCAGCATTACCCGGATGTGGACGATACGGGTGAGGTGCTGCTGGCGCTGAAGGCGGTCGATTACCCGCGGGAGCGGCAGCTCGATGAGGCGGCGCAGCGCGGAATTGACTGGGTCTTTGCGATGCAGTGCAAGGACGGCGGGTGGGCGTCGTTTGATCGCGACAACACCAAGATGATTTTTCAGTACATCCCGTTTGCGGATCATAATGCGATGCTGGACCCGCCGACGGCGGACATTACGGGCCGGATTCTGGAGATGCTGGCGAGCTACGGGTATACGCGGCGGGACCCGCGGATTGAGCGGGCGATCCAGTTTGTGTTGAAGGAGCAGGATGGGGACGGCAGCTGGTTTGGCCGGTGGGGCGTGAACTACCTGTACGGAACGTTTCTGGTGCTGCGCGGCCTTGAGGCGATGGGCTTCTGGGATCATGAGCCGGCGGTGGTGCAGGCGGCGGAGTGGATCCGGATGGTGCAGAACACGGACGGCGGATGGGGCGAGACGTGCGGGACGTATGACGACCCGATGCAGCGCGGCGTTGGGCCGAGTACGCCTTCCCAGACGGCGTGGGCGGTGCTGGGTTTGCTGGCTGCTGGGGATACGCGGTCGGACTCCGTGGCGAAGGGGGTTCGGTGGCTGGTGGAGCGGCAGCATGAGGATGGCAGCTGGAACGAGCTGGTGCCGGGGCGGAACGGGGAAAGTTATTACACCGGAACGGGGTTCCCGCGCGTCTTTTACCTGGGGTATCACCTGTACAAGCAGTATTTCCCGTTGCTGGCGTTGACGACGTACCGGAACGCCATGGAGCGCGAAGCCGCGGAAGCGGCCTAGACCGAAGCGGATGTTGGACGAGGAGACGATTTCAGATGGCAGTGCCTGTTTCTCAAGCCTGGACGGTCGCGACGTATGTGCTGAAGCAGAAGATCAAAGGGCGCAAGCGGTATCCGCTGGTGCTGATGCTGGAACCCCTGTTTCGCTGCAACCTGGCGTGTGCGGGATGCGGCAAGATTCAGTACCCGGCTCACATCCTGAAGGCGGAGCTGAGCCCCGAAGAGTGCTTCAAGGCGGCCGAAGAGTGCGGGACGCCGATGGTGGCGATTCCGGGTGGAGAGCCGTTGCTGCACCCCAAGATGCCGGAGATTGTGGCGGGACTGGTGGAGCGCAAGAAGTATGTGTACATGTGTACGAACGCGCTGCTGTTGAAGGAGAAGCTGCACCTGTTCAAGCCCTCGAAGTATCTGTCGTTTTCGGTGCATGTGGATGGGGAGCGGGAGCACCACGACTTTGGCGTGTGCCGCGAGGGCGGGTACGACATTGCGATGGAGGGCGTGCATGCGGCGGTGGCGGCGGGCTTCCGTGTGACGACGAACACGACGCTGTTTGACGGGGCGGATCCGAACTCGGTGCGGCGGCACTTTGACCAGCTGATGGTGGCGGGTGTGGAGAGCATGATGGTGGCGCCGGGGTATACGTACGACAAGGCTCCGGACCAGAAGCACTTCCTGGGCAAGGCGAAGTCGAAGCGGCTGTTTCGGTCGATCCTGTCGAACCGGAAGTCGTCGTGGCGGTTCAATGCTTCGCCGATGTACATGGAATACCTGATGGGCAAAAGGGAGCTGTCGTGCACGCCGTGGGGGATGCCGACGTTTTCGATTTTTGGCTGGCAGAAGCCGTGCTATCTGCTGCAGGACGGGTACGCGGATACGTTCCAGGAGCTGATGGAGTCGACCGAATGGTCGAACTATGGGACCGAGAGCGGGAATCCGCGGTGCGCGAACTGCATGGTGCATTCAGGGTATGAGGCTTCGGGGGTGAACTATACGTTTGGTTCGCTCAGAGGTTTGCTGCAGACGGCGAAGGCAATGTTTGCGCGGTATGACGATGCGGGGGCGCAGAGGCTGTTGAATGATTGGAAGCCGGCGGGGCATGAGTCGCTGGTGCAGATTGGGACGCCGGTAATTTCTGCGGAGTCGGCGGTGGTGAACCATGAGTCGACGATGGTTTCGGGGGATTAGGCGCGATGGCGACGGAACAGCAGGAGCACCTGAAGGTCGAGCAACTGGAGGGGCATAATCCCGACGAGCTGGAGGTGGCGGCGGGGCGGGAGCGGGAGAATCTGGAGGGGTGGATTCCGCCGATGGCTTCGGCGGGCGAGGTGGCCGAGGCGCTCGAAAAGGCTTTTGATTACCGGGGCGATGTGACGCTGACGCGACGGGGGGACGGGGCGGAGGTGCAGGGGTATTTGTTTGACCGGCGAACAGGGCCGTCGCTCGAGACGTCGTTTGTGCGGGTCATTCCGACGACGTCGAAGGAGAAGCTGACGATCGCGTACGCGGATGTGGCTCGGGTGGTATTTACGGGGCGGGATACGGCGGCGGGGAAGACGTTTGAGGCGTGGGTGAAGAAGTACTGGGAGAAGAAGGCGGCGGGGGAGACGAATATTCAGATTGCGCCGGAGACGCTGGACTGAGGGGGCGTGGCGTGAACAGCAGGTCCCCTTCGGGGATGACAAGCAAGAAAAGCCAGGGCAACAGCAGGTCCCCTTCGGGACGACAAGAAAGAAGAGCCAGACAAAGCAGGTCGCCTTCGGGGATGACAGAAGGGAGAGCCAGACAAACGGGTCTCCTTCGGGAATGACAACAAGAAGGGCAAGACCGAGAAGCTGCGATGAAGGTGTTTGTTACGGGCGCGACGGGGTTTGTGGGGAGCCATGTGGCGCATGCGTATGCGGGGGCTGGGGCGGAGCTGCGGCTGCTGACGCGGGGGACGAGCAATCTGGCGGGGATTGCGGGGCTACGAGCGGCGGAGCTGGTGCGGGGTGATCTGGCTGCGCCCGAGGGCCTGCGGACCGCGCTGACGGGGTGTGAGGCGCTGGTGCATGTGGCGGCGGATTACCGGTTGTGGGTGCGGGATCCGGAGGCGATGTACGCGGTGAATGTGGAGGGGACGCGGGCGCTGCTGCGGATGGCGCGCGAGGTGGGCGTGCCGCGGGTGGTGTACACGTCGAGCGTGGCGACGATGGGATTCAAGACGGACGGGACGATTGCCAATGAGGCGTCGCCGGTGTCGGTGGGGGAGATGATTGGGCACTACAAGCGGTCGAAGTTTGTGGCGGAGGGGGTGGCGATGGAGGCGGCGCGGGCAGGGCAGCACGTGATGATCCTGAATCCGACGACGCCGATTGGGGCGGGGGATGCGAAGCCGACGCCGACGGGGCGGATCGTGGTGGATTTTCTGAACGGACGGTTTCCGGCATATGTCGATACGGGGTTGAACCTGGTGGACGTGGGGGAGGTGGCGCGGATGCATGTGGTGGCGCTTGAGCGGGGGACGCCGGGGGAGCGGTACATTCTGGGCGGGGAGAACCTGACGCTGAAACAGATTCTGGACCGGATGTCGTCGATTACGGGGCTGCCGTCGCCGACGATGAAGGTGCCTCACTCGGTGGCGATGGGGTTTGCGTTCTTTGATGAGTGGGTGACGGGGCGGATGCGGGGGCGCGAGCCGCGGGCGACGGTGGAAGCGGTGCGGATGGGGCGGAAGATGATGTTTGCGAGCTCGGCGAAGGCGGAGCGGGAGCTTGGGTTCGAGGTGCTGCCGGTGTATCGGGCGATGCGCGCGGCGATTGACTGGTTTGCCGAGCATGGGTATGCGCCTGGGTTTGCGGGCACGAGCTCGGCGGCGTGAGCGGGGAGATCGGGATTGTGGCGGCGTTGCCGGGGGAGCTTCGCCCGCTGGTACGGGGGTGGGAGCCGCTGGTGGGCGCGGGCGGGGTGCGGGGTTGGCGGCGGGACGGGTGTGTGGCGGTGTGTGGAGGGATGGGGAGTGCGGCGGTGACGCGGGCGTGGGCGGCGATGCGGGGTTGGTGCGCGCCGGAGGTGGTGCTGTCGGTGGGGTGGGCGGGGGCGTTGACGGCGGAGCTGGGGGTGGGGGCAGTCTGCCGGCCGAGATGCGTGATTGAGGCGCGGACGGGGGAGCGGTTTGGGGAGCCGGGGGTGGGGGCTGCGCTGGTGACGCTGGACCGGGTGGCGGACCGGGCGGAGAAGCGGCGGTTGCGAGAGGCGTACCGGGGGGCGGTCGCGGTGGATATGGAGGCGGCGACAGTAGCTCGGCTGTGCGCGGCGGCGGGGGTTGAGTTTCGGTGTTTGAAGTCGATTTCCGATGGGGTGGATGCGGTGCTGCCGGATCTGAATCCGTTTGTGTCGGAGGCGGGGCAGTTTCGGATGGCGGGGTTTGTGGGATATGCGGCGGTGCGGCCGCGGTACTGGGGAGCGCTGGTGCGGTTTGGGCGGCACGCGAAACTGGCTGCCGAGAACCTGGCGATTGCCGTCCAAGAAGAGATAGGAGTGTTGCGCGTATGACTGGGCCTGGAGTTGCTGAGCGGATGGTGGAGGGTGTGGAGGTGGGGGTTCCGACGACGATGCTGGCGGCGGTGTATCGCGGCGTGGATGACGTGCGGACGGAAGAGATTGCGGTGCCGGAGATTGGGCCGGGCGAGGTGCTGCTGCGGATCGACACGTGCGGGATTTGTGGGACGGATTTGAAGAAGATCCATACGGGGTCGCATGCGGCTCCGCGGGTGTTTGGGCACGAGATGGCGGGAACGGTGGTGGCGGTCGGCGCGGGGGTGACGAAGTTTGCGGTTGGCGATCGGGCGATGAGCTTTCACCACATTCCGTGTGGGGTTTGTTATTTCTGCCGGAAAGGGACGTTTGCGCAGTGTGAGCGGTATAAGGCGGTGGGGACGACGGCGGGGATGGGGGCGGCGGCCGGGGGTGGGTTTGCGGAGTATATCCGGGTGATGGACTGGATTGTGGACGGCGGGATGGTGCGGATTCCGGACGATATTCCGCTTGAGCAGGCTTCGTTTATCGAGCCGGTGAATACGTGCTTGAAGGCGGTGCGAATGCTGGATCTCGAGCCGGATGAGACGGTGCTGGTGATCGGGCAGGGGCCGATCGGGATTTTACTGGGAGCGCTGGCGCGGCGGACGGGGGCCACGGTGTTGACGTCGGACCTGTACGAAGAGCGGTATGCGGTGGCTCGGCGGTTTGGGTTGAATCGGCCGATTGCGGCGGGGACGGATGTGGTGGCGGCGTGCCGGGCGGCGACGGAAGGGCGTGGCGCGGATGTGGCGCTGGTGGCGGTGGGGGCGGATGCGCTGATTGCGACGGCGATGGAGGCGGTGCGGCCGGGTGGGCGGGTGATGCTGTTTGCCAGTACGCAGCATGGGACGGCGGCGTTCGATCCGGCGGCAGTGTGTATGGACGAGAAGACGTTGATGGGGTCGTACAGTGCATCGGTGGATGTGCAAGAGGAGGGGGCGGAGCTGGTGTTTCGGGGGTATCGGGATGGGAGTCTGGATCTGACGCAGCTGATTTCGCACCGGTTTGGGTTGGGGCAGGCGGCGGAGGCGATTCGGCTGGCTTCGAATCCGCGGGCGGATTCGATGAAGATTGTGCTGCAGGCGGGGCGGTAGGCGGGACTAAGACGAATGCGGGGGTCCTTCGCTGCGCTCAGGATGACGACCAAAAAACAGCAACGGCAAAGGCAGAAGCAGGTCCCCTGCGGGGATGACAACAAGAAAAGCGAACGCAACTGAGAGAGGGACCAGGAGTTTTAGGAAGAGAGCAGGCGTTGCGGAGAGCTCTGGGACGTTAGTCGCGGGAGCGTTTGCGGACTTCGACACTGAGGCGCTTAATCTTCTGATTCAGGGTGGAGAGGGGGATGCGGAAGTATTCGGCGGCTTCGGTCTGGTTGCCGTGGCAGCGCTCGAGGCGATCGGCGATGATGCGGCGTTCGATCTCTTCCATGAGATCGAAGAGAGAGGTGTCGGGCCGGTGCTCGAGGATGGAGGCGGAGAAGGTGCCGCCGGTGAGCTGCTGGGGGAGGAGCTCGGGGGTGATGGTGCGGGTGGTAGAGAGGACGACGCCGCGTTCGATGCAGTTTTCGAGTTCGCGGACGTTGCCGGGCCACTCGTAGTCGACCATGATGCGGAGGGCGTCGGGGGCGAGGGAGCGCTCGGGGACGCCGTTTTCTTCGCTGTAGAACTTGAGGAAATGGGCGGCGAGCAGAGGGATGTCCTGGCGGCGGGAGCGGAGCGGCGGGAGCTCGAGCGAGATGACGTTGAGGCGGTAGAAGAGGTCTTCGCGGAAGCGGCCTTCGCGGACGGCGTTCTGAAGATTGACGTTGGTGGCGGCGATGATGCGGACGTCGACCTGGATTTCCTGGGTGCCGCCGAGCTGCATGAAGCGGCGGTCTTGAAGGACGCGGAGGATCTTGGCTTGCATGTCCATGCCCATGGTGCCGATCTCGTCGAGAAAGAGGGTGCCGCCGTTAGCGACTTCGAAGAGGCCTTTTTTGGAGTTGACGGCCGAGGTAAAGGCGCCGCGGACGTGGCCGAAAAGGGTGGACTCGAGGAGGTCGGAGGGGACGGCGCCGGTGTTGACGGGGATGAAGGGCTTGTTGCGGCGGGGCGAGTGGGAATGAAGGGCTTTGGCGATGAGCTCTTTGCCGGTGCCGCTTTCGCCCTGGAGGAGGACGGTGGATCGGCTGGGGGCGACCTGGGCAACGGTTTCGAAGAGGCGCAGCATGGGCTCGCTTTTGCCGACGATGTTTTCGAAGCTGTAGCGCTGCTTGAGGGTGCGCTTGAGCTGGGCGACCTCGTCTTCGGCGCGGTGGCGGGCGATGGCGCCGCGGATGTCGGCGAGGAGCTTCTCGTTGTCCCAGGGCTTCTGGATGAAGTTTTGCGCGCCGGCGCGGATGGCGTCGAGCACGTTGCCGACGGTGCCAAAGGCGGTGATCATGATGACAGGGAGGCGGGGGTGCTGCTCGACGATGCGCGGGAGGAGGTCCATGCCGCTTTCGCCGGGGAGCGAGAGGTCGAGAAGAAGGAGGTCGTACTGGTTGCGGGAGAGGAGGTCGAGGCCGACGGCGCCGTCGGGGGCAAGGGAGACGGAGAAGCCTTCGAGGGTGAGGAGGGTCTCGATGGAGTCGCGGATGGCGGCTTCGTCGTCGATGAGAAGGATGCGGGCGGGGGGCGCGGCGGGCCCTTCGACGGGGGCGGCTTCGCGGAGGAGGTCGAATACCTGGGTTGCTTCAGACATGCAGGACAGATCCTTCTCGCGGCTCGGATGTGATTTTGGCGGGGCCGGCGTGCGCCGGCGGCGCAGAGACGCGCAGGGCGGGGAACTCAAGGAGGAAGGTCGTGCCGACGCCAAGTTCGCTGTCGACGTGGATCTTGCCGCCGTGCTCCTGCACGATGCCGTAGGTGACGGCGAGACCGAGGCCGGTGCCTTTGTGTTCGCCGGGGCGGGGCGCGGTTTTGGTCGTGAAGAACGGATCGTAGATGCGGTGAAGGTGTTCGCGCGCGATGCCGGAGCCGGAGTCGGAGATCTGGACGTAGGCGCAGCGGTCGAGATGGCCGGTGGTGACGGACATGCGGGCGTCCGGGAGGCGGACCACGGCGTCCTTTGCGTTCATGAGCAGGTTGAGCAGGACCTGCTGGAGCTTGCCCTGGTTGCCGTGGATGGAGGCGAGCGCGGGGTCGAGGTCGACATCGAGCCGGATCCCGGAGGTCCTAAACTGGTGGTCGAGCAGGGTGAGGGTGTCGCGGACGAGGTCGTTGAGGTTGAGGCTGGCGAACTCGGTCGATCCGGTGCGGGAAAAGTTGAGCAGACCGTTGACGATCTCGGAGGCGCGAAAGGTCTGCTGGGTGATCTTGGCGAGGACGGGAGCGAGGCGGGGGTCGGCGCTCATCTGTTTGGTAAGCATCTGGGTGTAGGAGGAGATGACGGCGAGGGGAGTGTTGACCTCGTGGGCGACGCCGGCGGCGAGGAGGCCGATGGAGGAGAGTTTTTCGGCCTGGGTGAGCTGGGTTTCGAGCTGGATGCGGTCGGTGATGTCGTCGATGAGGATGGTGCGGCCGACGGTGACGAGATCGCGGGTGAGGAGGGGAGCAATGGCGATATTGGCGGTGCGGAGGTCGCCGGACGGAAGGATGAGGCGGAATTTGTAGAGGGTGTGGGTGTCGTGCTCTCCTCGGACGCGGTCGAAGTGGGTGAGGAAGTCTTCGGAGAAGAGGGAGGCGAGCGGGCGGCGGAGGGCGTCTTGGCGGGAGATGCCGAAGGTGGTTTCCATCTGCCCGTTCCAGCTTTCGACCCGGTCGTCGAGATCGACGGCGAGGACGCCGATGTTGATGGATTCGACGATGTTCTCGTTAAATTCCTTAAGGCGTTCGAAGTCGCGGATCTTTTGCTCGAGGCGGCGGTAGAGTTGGGCGTTCTGGATGGCGATGCCGATGTAGCCGGCGAGGGATTGGAGGAGCTCGACGTCTTCGCTCGAGAGGAAGTCGCCGAAGTTGGTGCGGCCGAGGCCGATGACGGCAACGGTGCGGGGGCCGGAGCCCTCGTGCCGGCCAGCCTGGCAGGGAAGGTAGTAGTTGAGGTCGAGGCGGGAGGCGGTGGAGCGTTGTGACGAGGGGAGGCGCAGAACATGCTGCGGGTTGTCGAAGAAGAGGTGGTCGTTGGCGTCGTCGCGGTCGAAGTCGAGGAAGCCGAGGTCGAGGGCGGTGCTGTTTTCGGTCTGGAGCTGCGGGAGGCCATGGGTGGCGGCGAGCTCGAAGGTGGGTGGGCCGGTGGTGGCATCAGTCGCGAGGAAGACGGCGACCTTGGTGACGAGGAGGGTTTGGGGGAGTCGCTCGACGATGGAATCGAGCAGCATGCGGAGGTCGGTCTGGGAGGAGAGGCCGCGGCCGAAGTCGACCAGGGTTTCACGGTAATCGAAGCGTTTGGGGTCGAAGATGCGGTCGACGCGGGCCTGAATGAGGCGCTTGAGGGGCTCGAAAATGAGGCCGGTGACGATGAGGCCGGCGAGAAGGCCCCAGACGCGAAGGTTCGGCAGGCGGGTGTGGACGGTCTCGGCCGTGATGGCGACGACGCCGAAATAGAGGCCGAGCAGGGCGGCGGTGGCGAGGGTGTAGGTGACGCCGCGTTTGAAGATGAGGTCGACGTCCATGAGGCGGTAGCGGACGATGGCCCAGCTAAAGGTGAGCGGGACGAAGACGAGCGACAGGACGGAAAGTTTGGTGAGCAGGCTGGGGATGGGGAGGTCTGCCATGTAGGGCAGGGCGTAGAGCAGGGTGAACGGGGTGACGGCGAGGAAGGTGCCGCGGGTGAGCCACTTGAGCTGTTGCCGCTCAAGGCCGGAGGCGGCGCGGCCGTAGCGGATGGAGAAGACGATGGCTGCGATGACGTAGTAGAGGGCGAGGTAGCCGACGGCGATCTGGTCGAGGCGGTGGCGAAGGATTTCCGTGGCGGACCAGAGCTGGAGGGCGGCGACCTGCAGGCCGACGAGGACGGCCCCCGGGAGGTAAAAGAGAGAGGCGAGCAGGCCGCGGCGGAGGCGCTGGCGGCTGGAGCGGGTGGGTGTGTTTGCGAAGGTGACGGCGAAGTGGAGGAAGAGCGCGGGCTGGAGGGAGGCGGCGAGGATGTTGGACCAGTAAACGATCCAGTCGAACGCATCGAATTCACCGGTGTACTTGAAGGAGTAGAGGACGAAGGAGACGAGGCAGAAGATGTAGAAATGAGTGGACTTAGGGGCGGTCCAGCGGCGGAAGAGGACGTAGATGCCGATGGACAGGTAGACGAGGGCGATGAGGCGGAGGCCGTCGTTGATGGAGCGGTTGGTGGGTTCGGGAATGACCTCCATTTCAAGGTGGACCGGGTTGCGTTGCGTCGCGCTGGCGCCCATGGGCCGGAGGATGGAGTAGGTGGCGTGTCCCCAGATGCCGCTGCGAAAGAGCTGGCGGACGAGGTCTGCGGAGCGTGCCGTGGGGCGGTCGTTGACGGCCTGGAGGAGGTCGCCTTTGCGCACGCCGGCGCGTTCCGCGGGGGTGTCGGTGGGGACGCGTTCGGCGAGGAGGACGCCGTTGGCCTCGCGCCACATGACGCCGTCGGTGGGGGTTTCGAAGCTCCAATCGCTGCGGAGATTGATGGCGGCCAGGATGCAGGCGGCGAGGGTGACGACCGCCAGGGCGACGGCAAGAACCCGAGTTTTAAAGCTTGTCTCCATCGCCGCCCAGCGCTTCTGCTCCCGTGCTGATGCACGTTGCATGCCAAATGGATTCTAGGGGTTGGGCGAGACAGGTGTCACATCCGCGCGGCATCTGCGCCACCAGCGCGTCTGGGTGGGGAGACCCAAATGGAGCGGCTACGGATTTTCATAGCGTGGGGTTAGCAATCTGGATTACCCGCCGAGGCGCTAGGGCGCCTGCTCGGGCAGGTGGAACTGCTGCTTGAGCCAGAAGCGGATTTCGTGCTGCATGAGGGCGAGTTTGGGTTCGGGGGAGGTTGGGGTGCCCTGGAAGAAGTGGTCGGCGCCGTCGATCCAGAGGGCGTGGTTTGGTTCGGGAGCGGTGGCAAGGATGGGCTGCTGCAGGTGGCGTGGGGCGAAGGGATCCGCGGCGCCGGTGATGAAGAGTTTGGGGGCGTGGCACCCGGGGAGGAACTCGTACGTGTAGACGCGGCCTTCTGCTTCGACCGGAAGCCCGAGGGCGATGAGGCCGGCGATGCGGGGATCTCCGCAGCAGGCGCGTAGGCCGACGTGGGAGCCGAAGGAGAAACCGGCAAAGAGGATGGGAAGGTGAAATTCGCGGTCGAGCCAGTCAAGGGCGGCGCGGACGTCGTCCTGCTCGCCGACGCCGTGGTCGAACTTACCCTGGCTGAGGCCGACGCCGCGGAAGTTGAAGCGGAGGACGGGAAGGCCGAAGCTGGTGAGCGCCTTGGTGGCGTGGTAGACGACCTTGTTGTGCATGGTGCCGCCGAATTTCGGGTGGGGGTGGCAGACGAGCGCGGCGAAGGGCGCTTCGGGTTGGCCGGTGTTGAGGAGGGCTTCGAGGCCTCCGGCGGGTCCGCGGAGATCGGAGATGGAGCGGACCTGGGAGCGGAAGACGGTCATGTATGGCCAGTGTAGCGGGGCGTGGCTGCCGTATGCTGGGCGCATGGCCGTCGATCCGATTCAGCTTACGCGAGATCTGGTGAACCTTGAATCAACCACGTACCACGAGGGGGCGGTGGGGGCGTTCGTTGCCGAACTGCTGGAGCGGGAGGGGTACGCGGTGGAGCGGCAGGCAGTGCCGCAGCCGGACCGTGCGCTGACGCCGGGGGCGGGCGCGGGAGAGCGCTTCAACGTGTATGCGACGATGGCGGGGGTGACGCCCGATGTGGTGCTTTCGACACACATGGATACGGTGCCGCCGTTTTTTGGGCTTCGCGAGGACGACGAGTATCTGTATGGGCGGGGGACGTGCGATGCGAAGGGGATTCTGGCGGCGCAGGTGGCGGCGGCGGAGCAGCTGCGGGAGGCGGGGGTGCGGGTAGGGATGCTGTTTGTGGTGGGGGAGGAGCGGGACTCGGCCGGGGCGCGGGTGGCGAATGAGACTCCGCGGGGGTCGCGGTTTCTGATCAATGGGGAACCGACAGATAACCGGCTGGCGGTGGCGTCAAAGGGGGCGTTGCGGGTGGAGCTGCGGGCGAAGGGGCGGATGGCGCACTCGGCGTACCCGGAGCTGGGGGAGTCGGCGATCGACAAGCTGGTGGGGGCGATGCACGACTTGCTGGCGATGTCGCTGCCGGTGGATCCGGAGATAGGGCCGTCGACGTTGAACATCGGGTTAATCGAGGGCGGGCGGGCGCCGAATGTGATTGCGGACGCGGCGGAGGCGCACCTGCTGATCCGGCTTGTTGGGCCCTCGGAGGAGACGCGGCAGGCGATTCTGGACACGGTGGGGGAACGGGCGGAGGTGACGATCAGCCTGGATCTGCCGTTTGTGCGGATGCGGGCGGTCGGCGGGCTGCCGACGATGATTGCGAAGTTCACGACGGATATTCCGTCGCTGACGGCGTGGGGGGAGCCGTTTCTGCTGGGGCCGGGGTCGATCCATGTGGCGCATACGCCGGCGGAGCGGATCGCCAAGCGGGAGTTGCTGGAGGCGGTGAAGCTGTATGTGGATCTGGCGACGAACCTGACGCGGTAGGGCACGGTCCGGGTGGTTTGGCCCGGGTTTTCCTCGGTCGGGGGGAGCACTAGAATTGAGGCAATGGCCTCCTCCCCTGAATTTACGCACCTCCATACCCATACCGATTATTCCCTCCTTGATGGCGCCTGCGATGTCGACAAGCTGATGAAGCATGTGAGCGGGCTGGGGCAGAAGTCGATCGCAATGACGGACCACGGCAATATCTATGGGGCGGTGCACTTTTTCGATGCGGCGGCGAAGAAGGGGATCAAGCCGATTCTTGGGTGCGAGCTGTACATCTGCAAGAACGACGACCACCGGGCGGCGCCGGAGGGGGACAAGTACAACCATCTGCTGGTGCTGGCGGAGAACGAGGAAGGGTACCGGAACCTGGTTCGGCTGACAAGTGAAGCGTCACTTCATGGGTTCTACCGTAAGCCGCGGGTAAGTAAGGACTTCCTGGCGAAGCACGCGGAGGGGCTGATTGGGTTTTCGGGGTGCCTGGCGGGGGAGGTGGCGCAGCATTTGATGGTCAACGAGTATGACCAGGCAAAGGCGGTGGCGGGGAAGTTTCAGGACATTTTTGGGCGGGGAAACTTCTTTCTGGAGATCCAGGACCATGGGTTGGGGCCGGATAAGGCGGTCTGCGATGCGATGTTCCGGATGGAGAAGGATCTCGACATTCCGCTGATCGCGACGAACGACTCGCACTATGTGTCGAACGACGACAGCCGAGCGCACGAGGTGCTGCTGTGTGTGCAGACCGCCGGCAGCATGAACGACCCGAAGCGGTTCAAGTTTGATACGCAGGAGTTTTACGTCAAGAGCGCGGAGGAGATGAGCCGGCTGTTTGTGCATGCGCCGCATGTGGTGAGCGGGACGATGCAGTTTCCGGAGCGGTGCAACCTGCAGCTGTCGAAGGTGAAGAATCCGTTTCCGGTGTTTGACGTGCCGGAGGGACATACGCTGGACAGCTACTTTGAGGAGGTGTGCCGGGCGGGGTTTCAGCGTCGGCGGGATACGGCGATCCGGCACCTGGAGTCGCGTGGGCTCCTGCGGAAGTCGATGGCGGAGTATGAGGCTCGGCTGAACCGGGAGCTTGAGTGCATTAAGGCGATGAAGTTTCCCGGGTACTTCATGATCGTCTGGGATTTCATTCGGTACGCGCGGGAGAACAACATTCCGGTGGGGCCGGGACGTGGGTCGGCGGCTGGGTCGCTGGTGGCGTACGTGATGGAGATTACGGACATTGATCCGCTGCAGAATGAGCTGCTGTTTGAGCGGTTTCTGAATCCGGAGCGGGTGTCGATGCCGGATATCGACATCGACTTCTGCATGAACCGGCGCGGCGAGGTGATTGAGTATGTGACGCGAAAATATGGGCGTGACCAGGTGGCGCAGATCATTACGTTCAACACCATGGCGGCGAAGGCGGCGGTGAAGGATGTGGGCCGGGCGCTCGATATACCGTACGGGGAGGTGGACCGGATTGCGAAGATGATTCCGGCGACGATCGGGATCACGATCGAGCAGGCGCTGAAGGACTCGCCCGCGCTGGCGACGGCGTATGAGGATCCGAAGATTCGCGAACTGGTGGATACGGCGATGCGGCTGGAGGGCCTGGTGCGGGGCGCCGGCGTGCATGCGGCGGGGGTGGTGATTGCGCCGCAGCCGCTGACCGAGCTGGTGCCGGTGACGCGAGCGAAAAACGACGACATTGTGACGTCGTACGACATGAAGGCCATCGAAAAGATGGGTCTGCTGAAGATGGACTTTCTGGGGCTGACGACGCTGACGGTGATCGATGATTGCCTGAAGCTGATCAAGTCGAATCGTGGCGAAGACGTGGAGATGGCGACGATTCCGCTGGACGATGCGGAGACGTACGAGAAGGTGTTTCACCGGGCGCTGACTTCCGGGGTGTTTCAGTTTGAATCGGGCGGGATGCGGGACGTGCTGCGGCGGTACAAGCCGACGTGTGTGGAGGACCTGACGGCGCTGAATGCGCTGTATCGGCCGGGGCCGATCCAGGGCGGGATGATCGACGACTTCATCGAGCGGAAGTGGGGTCGGCGGGCGGTGGAGTTTCTGCTGCCGGAGCTCGAGCCTCTGCTGCGCGAGACGCTGGGCGTGATTGTCTACCAGGAGCAGGTGATGCAGATTTCGAACGTGGTCGCGGGCTACTCGCTGGGCGATGCCGACCTGCTGCGGAGGGCGATGGGCAAGAAGGACGCCGCCGAGATGGACAAGCAGCGGGAACGCTTTATGTCCGGCGCCGCGGCGAACAGGCACCCGAAGGACATTGCCGGCAAGCTGTTTGATCTGATGGCGCAGTTTGCGGGGTATGGGTTCAATAAGTCGCACTCGGCGGCGTATGCGTTGCTGGCGTATCACACGGCGTGGCTGAAGACGCATTACCCGGTGGAGTTCATGGCGGCGCTGCTGACGAGCGAGACGTCGAAGCCGGAGAATGTGGTGAAGTACATTTCCGAGTGCCGCGAGATGGAGATTGCCGTGCTTCCGCCGAATGTGCAGCTATCGGATTCGAACTTTACGCCGGCGGGCGAGGCCATCGGGTTCGGTCTGGCGGCGATCAAAAATGTGGGACACAACGCGATTCAGTCGATCACCGACGCGCGGGCGGCGCTGCGATCGGCAGGGAAGCCGGGGTTTGCGAACCTGTGGGAGTTTTGCGAGAAGGTGGATCTGCGGCTGCTGAACAAGCGGGTGCTGGAGTCGCTGATCAAGGCGGGGGCGATGGATGCGTTCGGGTACCGCGCCCAGGTGAGTGCCGCGCTTGACCGGGCGATGGAGCGCGCGCAGAAGTCTCAGCGGGACCAGGCAGCGGGCCAGCACGGGTTGTTTGGCATCTTTGACGATCTTCCGGCTGCCTCGGCCGAAGAGGACGCGCTGCCGTCCGTGCCTGAGTGGGACGAGAATACCCGTCTGCAGAGCGAGAAAGAGGTGCTGGGCTTCTTCGTCTCCGGCCACCCACTCGACAAGTATCGGGAAAAGCTGCGGAATCTTAAGGTCATCGACACGGCGACGGCCTGTGAGATGAAGCCCGAGCCGCAGGTGTTCCGGCGTGGCGGAAATGAGGCGCCGCAGAACGAGTTGCAGATTGCCGGCGTCATTACCGGGCTGAAGGTTGCGAAGTCGAAGCGGTCTGGAGAGATGTACGCGCAGGCGTGCCTGGAAGACACGGTCGGCAAGATTGAGCTGATCGCATTTCCGCAATCGTACGAGAAGCTGGCGGAGCGGCTGAAAATTGACGTACCGGTGCTTGTTCGAGGCGTACTTCGGGGCGAAGAGGATTCCGCGCCTAAACTCGCCGTTTCGAGCATTCAGGCGATTGAGGATATCAAGCTAAAGCTGCCAGATGCGCTGCGGATCCGGGTGCCGCTGCACCATCCGGACGCGGCGTTGCTGAGCAAGCTGCAGGCGATCCTGGTGGGTGCGCCGGGGACGGGCAAGGTGCTGCTGGATCTCGAGGAGCCGGGCGAGTTTTGTGCGGTGCTGGAGCCGGGCAACGTGATGGTGGCGGCAGACCGCCGGTTCATCGATGAAGTGGAAGGCCTGGTTGGGCGCGGTGCTGTGCGCGTGATCGACTGAGCGGACGCGCTTTCCCATACAATTACAGAAGACTTACAGGCCTATGGCGGACGAGACAACAAAGGCAGCGACGCACGCAGCACACGTACCGGCGACCGTTTCCGAAGCCTGGAGAAAGACGGAGCTGGCGCGGCACCCGCAGCGGCCGTATCCGATGGATTTTATCGAGGCACTGTTTACCGGGTTCAGCGAGATCCACGGCGACCGGACCTTTGGGGACGATGCCGCGATGACGTGCGGCATGGCTCGCCTGGACGGCGCGCCGGTGCTGGTGGTGGGCAATCTGAAGGGGCGGACGCTGAAGGAACGGGTGCAACGCAAGTTCGGCAGTCCCGACCCTGAGGGATACCGGAAGGCGCTGCGGGCGATGAAGCTGGCGGAGAAGTTCGGCCATCCGATCTTTACGTTCATTGACTTAGCCGGCGCGAACCCCGGCATTGGTGCCGAAGAGCGTGGACAGGGTGAGGCGATTGCCCGAAATCTATTGGAGATGTCCCGTCTGCGCGTTCCGACGATCGCGACGATTACGGGCGAGGGTGGATCGGGTGGGGCGCTGGCGCTGGCGGTTGCGGATCGGGTGCTGATCCTCGAGAATGCGATCTACTCGGTGATTTCGCCCGAGGGCTGTGCGTCCATTATGTGGAAGGACGCGAGCAAGAAGCAGCAGGCGGCCGAGGCGCTGCGCTACACGGCAACTGATGTGCGGCAGCTGGGGTGTGTGGACGACGTGATTCCGGAGCCGGCGGGCGGGACGCAAGCGGACCCGGCGGAAGCGTTTCGGATGGTGAGCGACTGCCTGCGCCGGCATCTGCGGGAGCTGCGGCAGATGCCGGTAGCGGATCGACTGGACCGGCGATACGAGAAGTTTCGCAACATTGCGCAGTTCTACACGGCAGGGTAGGGGGCGAACGACGTGACCGCGGTTCCGCCGCCGCCCAAGCCGGTTCCACCGCCGCCCCGACCCCCCGGGGGGTTGTTTCTGCTGGTGCTGTTTGCGCTGGCGCTGGGATGGATCGCGTTTTCGGCTTGGATTGCGTCGAGCTCGGCGACGGGGTTGAGCGGGCGATTCAACCTGCCGGCGCTTCAGCCGGTATTGTCGCCGATGTTTTGGCTGTTTCTGTTGCCGGTTGGGTTTTCCATGCTGCAGACGATGGCACGCCGGGCATCTTCGCCGCGAGTGCTGCTGGGCCTGCCACGGCGGTCGACGGCCGGTCGGGAGTGGGCGCTGGGGACGGTTCTGGGTTGGGGTGCGGTGGTCGTGGTGGTGTTGCCCCTGGCGTTGACGCGCCGCCTGAACGTGCAGGTCTCGCTGACCGGGCGCGATTTCGGTCTGACCCTGCTGAGCGTTCTGGGGCTGGCGCTGCTGGCATTTGCGGAGGAGACGGCGTTTCGCGGGTACCCGTACCGGCTGTTGATGGAAAGGACGGGGCCTTCGGTCGCGACCGTGACGATGGCGGTGGTCTTTGGGCTGTTTTGTGCCGTGCAGCCATTTTCGACGCCGCTGAGTACGCTCGGGAGCATGCTGCTGGGGCTTGTGCTGGCGGTTGGGTGGCTGCGAACGCACGGGTTGTGGCTTTCGTGGGGGTTGAACTTCGCCTTCAAGGCGGCGGCGGCGGTCCTGTTTGGGTTGCCGGTGGAGGGCTCGACGAGCTACTCGTACCTGGTGCAGACCTACGCCACGGGAAACCGGAGATGGACGGGTGGAAGTTATGGCCTGCCGGGAAGCTGGCTGGTGCTGGTGGTGCTGGTGGGGGTGCTGGTGCTGCTGATGCGGCTGACCCGGGACTATGCGTGGAGATATACGCACCCGGTCATTTTGCCAGGGGGGTATCCGGTGGACGTGGCTCCGCCGGCGGCGCATGCGGCGATGGAGGGGAAGGCGGCTGCGGAGTCTCCGCTGGTGCAGATCGTTCCGAGCGCGCCGGTGTCGCACTCCTTGCTGCCGTACCGGGAACCGACGGCTTTGGACGGGGACGGCAGCTGACCCTTGCTGCAGGCGGGCGTCCTTTGGCGAACATCCTGTTGCGGGTATCCCCTGTTGAGCGCATCATTCGATCCCTTGAAAGGTTCTTGTCAAACTGCGCAGAACAGTGCACTCTGAGGGGGAGTCGAGGTGTTTCCATGGCGCTCCCCACGCTGCGATCGGCCCATCTACTATGCGTCACCGTTGCTCTTGCCGTCCCCTTGGCAAGGGCGCAGGTGTTTGTTGTCGGCGAAAAAAGCGCGACGGCGGGCATTGCCACGGACTTTACGCCGACGGATCTGGCGCTGCCGGACGGGAAACTGAACGAGCGCGGGCGGCGGGAGCTGGTGCGGATGCTGGAAGCGGAGCAGGGCTTCGCGCATCGGGCGCTGCCGGTGAGCCCGAATATCGTGCTGCGGGCGAACGGGCCGCTGAGCCCTGGGCCGGAGCAGTTCAAGCGGATGATTTATGAGAAGGGCGAGTCGGTTGCGCCGGGCGATCGGGTGCTGATCACGGCCATGCAGGTGAAGGTGGATCGCATCGAGTTCGACCTGAACGGCGGACCGTATGCGAGGCACCGATTTTTGAGCCATGTGCAGCTGAACGGGAACAACATGGCGCAGCCGAATCCGGAGCGTGCGACGGGGTCGCGGGTGACGCTGCTTTTCGAGGGACAGATTCCGGAGATCTCTGCGCCGGAGGTGAAGGCGTTGCTGGCGCCGGTGATCGACTTTGGGGCGAAGTCGGGCGAGCAGGCGTATGCGGAGACGCTGCCGCCGTTCCTGAAAGAGGCGATTGCGGAGCACACAGTGCTGGTGGGGATGACGCGCCGGATGGTGTTGGCGGCGATGGGTGCGCCGGAAAGCAAGGTTCGCGAACACGCTGGAGAAAACGGGACGGGCGCTCACTATGAGGAGTGGATCTACGGGCATGTTCCGGAGACGGTGCAGTTTGTTCGGTTCAGTGGGGATCGCGTGAGTTTGATCAAGACGGCGCCGCTGGGAAAGCCGGTGGAGGTGCGCGATC
Source organism: uncultured Acidobacteriaceae bacterium (assembly GCA_964243475.1). GTDB lineage: Bacteria > Acidobacteriota > Terriglobia > Terriglobales > Acidobacteriaceae > Edaphobacter. The sequence goes on from CAXTEU010000024.1 coordinate 30,704, forward strand.
ACGACGAGATGAACGGCTTCCGCAACCCGGTGCCGACGCGGGAAGTGGCGATGGGGGACACGCCGGCAACGGCGGACGCCGCGGATGGCAAGGCGGGAGCGCCGCCTACGTTGCGCAAGCCGGGGGAGGACCTGCCCACGATGGGCGCTGGGCGGACGGACAAGGTGCAGCTGCCGCCAGCCAGACCTGACGCCGCTCCCGTTCCGCCCGCGGGGTCGCCTGCTCCGCCGGTGGAGGCACCGGTTCCTTTGGCGGGTGCGGGCGCACCAACCTCCTGAGTGGCGGGGTGGGAAATCGCCGGCTTCATGTAAACTGATCAGAGTTTGCAGGAAGTGTCTGCGAGACGCCTGAGACGCCGGCGCAAGGCCGCGTGCAGAGCCAAGGAGATGGAGCAACATGGCGAAAATTGCCAAGACCGGCGACCGCAAAAAGGTCATGGATACGAACCGGAGCACGGATTGCCCGAAGTGCTCCAAGCCGACACGTATTGTGAAGCGCGTGAAGGATCGTGAGCGCGGCATTCCGGGCGGGGTGTATATTTCGTGCTCGGCGTGTGATTTTTTCGAGAAGCTTTAATCTAAGCGGACCGCATAGGAACGGCGATGGCCAGAGGGGCATACTCCTTCTGGCCATCGCCGCGTTTGGCGTGCGAAGGCGTCAGGATGACGCCTGGGCGATCTCCTGAAGGATCCCGGCGAAGGCCGCGGCGGGATCGGCGGCCTGGGTGATGGGTCGACCAACGACCAGCATGCTGGCTCCAGCGCGGATGGCTGCGGCGGGCGTGGCGACGCGGCGCTGATCGCCTTCGGCGGCTCCGGCGCTGCGTATGCCGGGGACGACGAGCAGAATGTCGGGGCCGAAGCTCTGGCGCAGGTAGCTGACCTCCTCGGCGGAGCACACCAGGCCGGGGATGCCGGCTGCGAGCGCCAGCTCCCCCAGGCGAAGCACCTGGTCCCCGGGTGAGGCAGGCACGCCGACTCCGTTCAGGGCTGCGCCGTCCATGCTGGTGAGGACGGTGACGGCGAGCAGCTTGAGGTGGCTTGGGTGCTGGCCGGCTGCTTCGACAGCGGCCTCGAGCATGGCGCGGCCGCCGGCGGCGTGGACGGTGAGCAGGTGAGCTCCGGACGGTGCGACGGAGCGGACGGCCCCGGCGACAGTGTTGGGAATGTCGTGCAGCTTAAGGTCGAGGAAGACCTGGAGGCCGCGCTGCTGGAGCTGCTGAACCAGGGGCGATCCGGCCGCGCAGAAGAGCTCCAGGCCCACCTTGACCCAGCGGCAGCGGGGGCCGAGGTGGTCGACCATGGCCAGGGCGGGCTCGGCCGAAGGGAAGTCGAGCGCGACGATGAGTCTGTTTTCCGGGGCCACGTTCGTGTGCATACGTCCTTCTCTGTGTCTCGATCTCGCTGGCGCGCCTTTGCGAGGGTACCACCGGCGTTCTGGCTAAGGTGGAGGTCAGGTAGGCTGAGAGACGTGCGGACGCTGTTGACTATCGCCGGATTTGATCCGTCCTCCGGTGCGGGCGTTTCGGCCGACCTGGCGACCTTTGCTGCCCATGATTGCTTCGGAACGGCCTGCGTGACGGCGTTGACGGTGCAGTCGACGATGGGAGTGCGCGAGACGCACCCGGTGGCGGAGGCGGTGGCTCGGAGCACGCTCCGCTGCCTCCAGGACGATCTGCCGGCGGACGGGGTGAAGATCGGCATGCTGGGGACTGCGGAGGTGGTGGATGCGGTTGTGCAATTTCTGGAGCGTGTACGTGAGCAGGGTCGGGGACGGCCCACGGTGGTCTTGGATCCGGTGCTGCGATCGAGCTCCGGCCGGGAGTTGTTGACGCCGTCCGCTGTGGACCAGGTGCGAACGCGTTTGCTGCCGCTGGTCGATTGGGTGACGCCCAACGTGGACGAGCTGGCTGTTCTGACGAAGGTTGGGCCACTCGGCCGATCGGAGCTGGCTGGAGCGGCGCGGGAGTTGCAGCGCGCCCTGCCGCAACTGGGGATCGTTGTGACGGGTGGTCATACCGACCCGCCGGACGATCTGCTGGTCGCGCCCGGCTGTGAGCCTGTGTGGGTGACCGGTAAGCCGCTGCTGCGGAGCCGGTCGACGCACGGAACGGGATGCGCTTACTCGAGTGCGTTTCTGTGTGGGCTGGTGATGGGCGGAACGCCGAGGGAGGCTGCCGCTGCGGCGAAGGAATATGTGTACCGGGGGATCGAGTCGGCGCCGGGGCTGGGTGCGGGCAAGGGTCCGCTGAATCACCTCTGGACCCGTCCCGCGAAAAAAGATTCGGGAAAGCGCTAAAGTTTTTGGGGAGACTGCCGATAAGAGAGGTGACGGAGGCTTTCCCATGACGCAGGCAACGCCCATCGCTTCGGCTCGCCCACCACTCTTTCTGACCCCGACGGAGGCTGTCGCCACATTTGCCATGCCGGTGTTGCCGGCTCGGGAGACCGTCGTCCGGCGTCCGACACCGGAGCAGGGTATGGCCTTGGAGGTGCTCGGGCACGCGATCGAATACCTGGCCGACACCAACTTCTACCATCAGCGCGCAGAGCTCCCTGCGGTGCGGGAGGCGATCGCCATGCTGAAACAGAGTAGCCGCGATGTGTTTCCGGAGGCGCCGGAGGTGGTACCTGTGACGACGCGGGCGGCGCGCTGGCTGCGCTCGCGTTTGCAGCCGGGAACTGGAGCTCCGGCGGAGCAGCCTGAGGCTCCGGCGCGGCTCTTTCTCGTCAAGCGATAGGTCCGGGGCGGGAGGCACTCGCTCGGCGCGATGCTGATAGCCTCGACTCTGTATGGCATTGCAGATCACATTGAACGGACAGGCGCGTGAGTTTCCGATCGGGTCCGGGGCTCTTGTCAGCGACTTGCTCCTGCATCTGGAACTGAAAAGCGACCGCATTGCGGTGGAACAGAACGGCACGATTCTGCCGCGCGCGCTGTGGGCCGCCACCACCGTCGCAGACGGGGACCGGTTTGAGATCGTTCACTTCGTAGGGGGTGGCGCGGGGAGGGAGGAAGATGCGGTGATCTGCGCGAGAAGCTGTTGCCAGCGCTGGCCGTACGTGTCCCAGCCACCCAGGGACTTGACGCGCTGAAGGGCAGCTTCACTCATGCGCTGCTGCAGGTCGGGGCTGTCGCGGAGCTGCTGCATGGCCCCGGCCAGGAGATCGGGGCGTCGCACGGGGAGGATGACGCCTTCGGTGCCGTCGGTGAACAGATCCTCGGCGCCGGTGTTGGTGGTCGCGATGACGGGGCAGCCGCAGGCCAGGGCCTGCCCCTGAACGAGGGCAAGCCCTTCCTCGATGCTGGGGAGCACAAGCACGTGGCTGGTGCTCATGAGTGCGGGCAGCTGCGCTTGCGGGAGGGCGCCGAGGAACTCGACGTGATCCTGCGGGAGTCGACCGAGTACGCCCCGGATCTCCGGGCTGACGCTGCCGACGACGCGGAGGCGTTTTGCCGGGCCGCGGAGTTGGGCGAAGGCCTGAAGGAGGTACGGAACGCCTTTTCGAAGGCCGACGGAGCCGACGAAAAGTACCTCGAAGCAGTCCGGAGGAGGCTCGCCGACGCGGCGGAACTGCTCCAGGCGAACACCGTACGGGATGACGTGGAGTTTGTGGGGTGGCACGCCTTCCTCGACGAAGGAGCGGGCGGCAAAGGTGGATGGGACGGTGATGCCGTCCGCGATGTCGTAGATGGCCATTTCACGGCGGGTGTCGCGGGGGTCGGTGACGGTCTTCGTGACGCCCCAGCGCTGGTACTCCTCGGACACGAGGCGGTCCTGGTAGCGCTGATGGGACGATCCGCGATCGCACACGAACCGGCCGCCGCGGCGCTGTATCGCGAGGCCCGTCGTGAGGCTCGATCCGGAGATGCCAACCAGAACATCCGGGACGGGGCGGCGCTCGAGCGCGCGATTGGTCCAGGCATCGAAGAGCAGGGCATTGGCATAGCCGGCGTGATCGAGCAGCCACGCTGGATCGGCGCCATACCGCCGAAGCAGCATTTCGGGACCGTGGATCCAGGGGAAGGTGGCGACTTTGTCGCGGGAGAGACCTTCGCGTCTAAGCCGCGCCCATGGCCAGGTGGAGTAGATGCGATCGAGGGAACCCTGCCGGTCGAGCTGGCGTGCGAGCTCGAAGTGGTGGAAGACGCCGAAGACGGTTTGGACCACGCGCATGGCGTCGAGGCTCCCACGTTGATGCTAGCAAGACGGTGTGCGCTGGTGGCGTGGATCGACGATGGGGGCGGCGAGCGCGAAATGCGGGACAGGCTCAGGAGGGTTTGGAGAGGATGGCACGGCAGGCGTGCCGGGCCCGACGGATGCGGGTTACCGGGTGGCGACGGGAAGTTCGATGAAGCTGGCCTGGGAAACCGAATGAAAGATGCCCTGGGTGGATTTCCGGTAGTCGGACGGTTTGGCGAAGAAGATGGAGGGCACGAAGGTTTGCGGGTTGCGGTCGTAGAGCGGGAACCAGCTGGACTGGACCTGCACCAGGATGCGGTGGCCCGGCAGAAAAACGTGATTGGCATTGGGCAGGGCGAAGCGGTAGGGTTCGGGCTGGTTGGCGGGAATCGCGGCGGGGTGCTCGAGGCTTTCGCGGTAGCGGCCGCGAAAGATGTCCATGGCAACGCCCAGCTGGTAGCCGCCGAGTCGGGGTGTGCCGGGGACCTCATCGGGATACAGATCGATGAGTTTGACGACCCAGTCGGAATCCGTGCCGGAGGTGCTGGCGATGAGGTTGACGATCGGCTCACCGGCAATGGCGACAGGGGCGGTGAGGACGTCCGAGGTGAACACGGCGACGTCGGGCCGGCCGGAAAACTCGCGCTGGTCGTCGACGAGCCAGTCTGGCCAGGCAGCAGGGGTGACGTAATTGACGGGCTGGATGGGACGGGAGCGGAAGGGCACCGGCTTTGCCGGATCGGAAACGTACTCGGTGACCGGCTGGTCGGAGGCTTTGGGCGCGACAAAGGAGAGGGTGCCGTTGGCTCCGCCGTGGGTGTCGGTTCCGTGAAGGTACAGGCGGGCGGCTGGGTGTGCGCAGGCGGGTGCGGGCGGGAGGGAGTTGGGCGCCTGGGTGCAGACGACCGGCCAGGCGGGGAGCTTCTGCCACGTGCCTGTGCCGGACTGGTACGCGGTGACAGGAGCGATCGGCGGCTGCTTGCTGGCGGCGCTGTCGGGGTCGTCCTTGAGGTAGTGCGCCAGGAATGGAGCGAGCACATTGGCGCGGAACCACTGCGCCTCCTCCTGCGGCAGGGGCAGAGCGCCGATGGAGGAGGCGGGATCGATGGCTCCGCCGTGGTGCCAGGGACCCATGGCGAGAAAGATTTTCTCGTCCGGCGTCCCGGTGGCGGTGTCGAGGGGCTTCAGCGCCTTGTAGACGGCCATGGCTCCGTAGATGTCCTCGGCGTCCCACAGGCTGTGGACGAGAAGCGTTGGGACAGTGAGGGGCTGCTTGCGGAGGATCTGGTCCACGGCCTGGTCCTGCCAGAAGGCGTCGTATGCGGGGTGGGCGATGACTTTGCGCCAGAAGCCGATCTGCTCCATGTTGCGGCGGCGCCCGAGCTCCCCGGCGGAGGTGGCCTCCAAAAACATGTCGTAGTCGTCAAAGTTCGAGGTCCACCACTTGGTTTCGTTGGCGCGCGAGCCGTCCTGCTCGTAGATGTACGGCATGTTCTGCTGCCGAAACGCTCCATTGTGGAACCAGTCGTCGCCGCGCCAGCCGTCCACCATGGGGTTCATCGGGACGGCGACCTTGAGGGCGGGGTGGGGGTGAACCAGTGCAGCGAGCGTCGTGAAGCCGTCGTAGGAGATGCCGAGGATGCCGACCTTCCCGTTGGACTCGGGGATGTTTTTCACCAGCCAGTCGATGGTGTCGTAGGTGTCTGTCGCGTGATCCACGGGGGTCGGGTTGAGCGGGCCTTGAAAAGGTCGGTTCATCACGTAATCCCCCTCCGAGCTGTACTTGCCGCGAACGTCCTGGACGACACGGATGTAGCCTCCGTTCACGATGACGTCGGTGGCGTTGTCGTAGCCGTACAGGCTGGCGTCGAGGTGGGAGCTTTGCGCGTTCGCGGTGAGAGCGGCCGCGTTGTAGGGCGTGCGCGTCATCAGGATGGGAGCGTTGTTCGCGCCGTCCGGAACCAGGATGATGGTGTTGAGCTTCACGCCGTCGCGCATGGCGATCATGACGGTGCGGCGAGTGTAGTTGGCGAAGTGGTCGGGAAGCGTGAGGTGGGCGGGAAATTCCGAAGGGAGCGCGGGGTACTTCGGCGCGGCAGCAGCGTCCTGCGTTTGCGCGGAAAGGGATGGCGGAAGCAGTGCGGCGACGAGGATGAGGGACGTGCGAAGGGCAAAGTGGGGCATGGGATCCGAACGAAATGGGATGCCGCGCGTGCGGGGGCTGCAGGGGTATGGGAGACGGTAGCACGGGGCGACGGCCGGGGCAAGAATGCGGCGGAGCTGGTCGTTGCAGATCTCCCGAGTGGCGGATCGCGTTGCGCTCGAGGCGATCCTATCGTCGTGGCCGGGGCCCGGGGGCTATGGCTGTTTCGTGAGTACGCCGCCGGGGCCACAGCAGAGCGAGCCGTCCGTCTGGAGCTGCAGCGTGGGGTTGCCGTCGAGCTCATGAAGCGTGACCCGGGTGCCCTGGCGCTCGTAGCTGATCTCCGTTTCTCCGCCGCCGGCGCCGATGTTGGTGAAGGCGGCTCGGGAGGAACTGAAGTCCACATAATTTCCGCGTGGGTCCTGGTAACGGCCATGGAGGCGCGAACCGCAGGCCGTGGTCCCAAGGGCGAGGAGAGAGACGACAGGAAGCATCAGGCATCGGCGCAGCGGGGTGAGGATCACGGCGAAGCTCCTTCAACCCACAAAACGCAAATGTGGGCGCATTTCCCTCACGGACGCGTGCGAAGCGCGGAACGTGCGGCGAGCAGGGTTGTTGCGGCGGGTAAGTTGAGGCACAATGGGCGCGTCTCCTCTCCGGTCAGTTTTGTTTCGGCGTGTCAGCCCACGCGATCGACGGACCGGCCTGCACGGGGGGAACGGAGTGCTCGCATGGACGAACAAAAGGCCTGGCAGGACGAGGAGTTCGACGAAGTATTTGCGGCGGTGTACAAGGAGCTGAAGCGCCTGGCGGCGTACCTGCGACGCAGCCAGCGGGCAGCCACGATGTCGACGACCGACGTGGTCGATGAGGCATACCTCAAGATGTTTCGCAGCTCTGCCGTCGTGAGCGTGGACCGGCTGCACTTCAAGCGGATTGCGGCACGGGCGATGCGGCAGATCCTGACCGATGCCGCACGCAAGCGGCATGCGGACAAGCGCGGCGGCATGCTGGATGCTGTGACGCTGGGGCACGCGGACGAGGTCGGGACCGCACCCGCGACGACACCGCAGCTGATGGATCTGCATCGGTCGCTCGACCATCTGATGACCGCCAATGCGAGGCTGGCCGAGATCGTGGAGATGCGCTACTTCGGCGGGTTTTCGATCCACGAAATCAAGGTGTACTTCGGTTTATCGGACGCGACGATCGAGCGCGACATCCGCGCCGCGCTGGCGTGGCTCAAGCTGGCGCTCAACGGGGGGCTGAGTGCAACAGCCGAAGATCGCGAGCGGCGACGAGGAGGTCTGAGAGCGTGACCGATGCAGCCATGTGGGGACGCGCGCTGGATCTGTTCTCGGAGACAGTGACACGCTCGCGCGCGGAGCAGGAGAGGGCCGTCGCGGAGGCCTTGCGCACGGAACCGGAGGTGGGATCGCTGCTGCGAGACCTGCTTCGGACCGAGACCGAGCCCGATCCCGCCGCGGCCGACTTCGAGGCGATGGCCGCGGAGCTGTTCCCGGCAGAGGACGATGCCGAAGCGGTGGACCCGTACCTGGGACGGGTGATCGGACCGTACCGGGTCGAGTCGGTGCTGGGGGTCGGCGGCATGGGGCGCGTGTATCTGGCTGTGCACGGGGACTACAAAGGATGTGTGGCGTTGAAGGTGCTGCCGGACTCCGTGTCCGCGGATCGCATGGCGCGCTTCGCGATGGAAAAGGAGCACCTGGCGAAGTTCCAGCATCCCTCGATCGCGCAGCTTTACTATGCCGATACCACCGAAGACGGCACCGCGTACTTTGCGATGGAGTACGTCGAGGGCGAGCCGATCACCAGCTTCTGCACCCGGCTGCGGCTTCCTCTGCGCGAGCGCCTGCGGTTGTTTCTGCAGGTGTGCGACGCCGTGCAGGCCGCGCATGCGCAGCGGATCGTGCACCGCGACCTGAAGCCCTCGAACATCTTTGTTCGCAAGGATGGCGGCGTGAAGCTGCTTGATTTCGGGATCGCGGAGGGGAGCGACCGGGCGCACGATCCGGGGACGGCGGCGATGATGAGCCTGCCCTACGCCGCGCCGGAGCACGGGGAGGCTGGAGCGGGCATCGGCGTGGATGTATTTTCGCTGGGCGTGTTGCTGCACGAGATGCTGACCGGGCGGCTGCCGTTCACGACGCAGGGGCGCACGGCGGAGGACATTCGGCGGGTTGTCCGGGCCGGAAGGTGGGCCGCGCCTTCTTCGGCGGCGTCTGAAAAGCGAGATCTGGGAAAGGTGTCGCGCACCGGCTGGCGGGAGCTCGACCACCTCGTCCGGAGATCCACGGAACGAAGCGTGGGTGAGCGCTACGCCAGTGTGGAAGCAATGGCGCGCGAGCTGCGGCAGCATCTGGCGACCGAACCGCTGGAGACGATAGACGCCGGATGGACGTATCGTGCGGAACGATTCACGCGCCGGCATGCCGGTGGTCTGGTGGTTGCGGCGGCGGTGCTGCTGACGTTGGTCGGCGTGACCGGGACGTACACGTATCGGCTGTCGCGGGCGCGCGACGCGGCCCTGGCCGAGGCGGCGCACTCGGCGCGGATCGAGCAGTTTTTGGAGAATATGTTGAACGGCGGCGCGGGCGGTGCCGGTCCGAGGGAAGACATGCGCGTTCGCGATCTGCTCGAGGTCGGCGTGGGGAACGCTGGCGCGCTGGACAACGATCCGCGCCTGCAGGCGGAGCTGTTCGAAATGCTGGGCGGTGTGTACGCGGACATGGATGCCTTCGAGAAGGCGGATGGGCTGTTCAGGCGGGCGCTTGAAGAGAGGTCGGGCCTGTTTGGGCGAGACAGCCCGGAGGTAGCGAAGACGCTGGTGGAAACGTCGAAGCTCCGCGAAGGAGAACGCCGGCTGACGGAGGCGCAGCAGATCGCCGAGGAGGCCGTGGGAATTGACACACGACGTTTGCCGCCGAACGATCCGCGGCGTTTGCACGCAGAAATCCAGCTGGGCTCGGTGCTGGTGTCCCAAGGCGAGAACCCGAAGGCAATCCGCATTCTCGAAAGCGTGCTTGCGAGGGAAAGGCAACAGAGCGACACGCTGTCGGATCTGTCCGATGCCTTCGACGACCTTGGGATTGCGGAGCAGAACCTGGGGCACTACGACGCGGCCGAGATCGCCAATCAACAGGGCATGGTGATCGATCGGAAGCTGGTCGGCGACCGACACCCGGATATTGCCAGCTATCTGCTGAACCAGGCGCAGATCGATCTTCGGCGCCGGCGGTACGCAGACTCCGAGGCTCACGCCAGGGAGGCGCTAGGCATCGAGCGTGCATGGTTAGGCCCGGATCATCGCGAGGTGGCGTCGGCCCTGACCAGTCTCGCGGATGCGTTGTCCTACGAGGGACGCGACGCGGAGGCGCTGCCCTTGCTTGAGGACGCCCTGCGGATCGAGCAGCAGGTGTACAAGGTGCCGTCCGGTGCGTTGGCGCACACGCTCGCAGCTCTAGGTCACGTATCGGCGGCCATGGGTCATACGGCCGGGGCGGAGTCCTACGATGAGCAATCCATCAAGGTCTACCGAACCATCTATCCCCAGGGCAATGCGAGTACCGGTGTGCTGCTGTTTAACCTGGCTAGGCTGGAAATCCGTGACGGCAACTTCGTCCAGGCGGAGCGGCACCTGCGCGAGTCTCTGGAGCTCGAGTCGCGCGATCTGCCGGCGGACGATCCGCGAGTGGCAGACGTGAAGCTGCTGCTGGCCGACACGCAGGCCAAGCTGGCGAACGCAGGCAGGCGCGGGCCGGCGTCGCGGGCAGTTGCCACGGCGCAGCGTTCCGCACGCTAGCGACGTTTCCGCGTGGAAGCGGCGTTTTGGGGGTGGAGAACGAAATGATCATGAGTCGCTGAATCCGTCAGGACGTTCGCGCGCCCCGTGTCGCCCCGGCGCGCGATCGCCGGACGTTGCGCCCCACCGCCCCAGGACCGTATGCTTCCGGTGCTATTCAAAAAAGGGAGATTGCTTTTGTTCTCTGGTTCTACCTTGTCCGCCTGCCTCATTCTGGGAGCAAGCTGCGCTGCAAGGGCGCAGGTCGCCCCCTCCGTCTCTGCGCCGTCCAACACCCCGCCGTCCACGCCGGTGACCGTCACCGAGCTTCTGCGCGAGCGCACCAACGCCACGCAGTGGTTTGCCGCCACGCCGCACGACGAGGTCTACGGGCATCAGGATTCGCTCCTGCGCCTCGGTCTGCAGCAAAGGATCCGGCGCCTCGACTACACCGTGGAACTGGGGCAAAGCGCCGAGCTCTTTTTACCGACCGACGCCGTGTCCCCGGTCACCGCGCAGGGTCAACTTGGCCTGGGCGCGAACTACTACGTGGCCAACGGAAGCGATAACCAGTACCCCGCGGCAGCCTCGTTTCGCCAGGGCTTTCTTCGGTACCACTTCCGACGCGATGCCGATACGCTGCGGTTGGGGCGATTCGAGTTCTTTGACGGGCAGGAAACTACGCCCACCGATTCCACCCTGGCCTGGCTGCAGACCAACCGCGTCGCGCAGCGCCTCGTCGGCAACTTCGGCTTCTCGAACGGGCAGCGCTCGTTTGACGGAGCTGACGGCAAGGTCGGCGGGGCCAACTGGGATCTCACCGCGATGGGCGGCCGCGCGGTGCAGGGCGTTTTCAACATGAATGCCAACCCTGAATTGAACGTCGATCTGCAATACCTCGCGTACACGCGGTACCTGGCGCAAAAGCGGCTGATCGTGCGCGGCTTCGCCATCGGCTACCACGACGGCCGGCCGGGGCTGACCAAGACCGACAGCCGGACCGCTGCGGCAAGGGCGCTCGACCACAAAAACATTCGCGTGGGCACCTACGGCATGAGCGCCACGACGGCAATCCCCCTTCGCAAAAACACGGTCGACCTGCTGTTCTGGGGAGTTCTGCAGAACGGCAACTGGGGTCTGCTGGAGCAGCATTCGGGAGGCTACGCGGCCGAGGGCGGATACCGTGGGACGGGCATCCGGACGCAGCCCTGGCTCCGCGGCGGAGCCCTGCGCACCACCGGCGACAACAACAACACGGACGGCGTGCACAACACGTTCTTCCAGATCCTGCCCACGCCCCGCCTCTACGCGCGCTTTCCGTTTTTCAACATGATGAACTCCAAGGATGAATTCGTGCAGCTGATCGACAAGCCGACGGGAAAGCTGGACGTGCGAACCGACCTCCACTTTCTCCAGCTGACGGCGCCTAGGGACTTCTGGTACCAGGGCGGCGGCGCGTACGACACAAAGGCCTTCGGCTACATCGGTCGGCCAGGCAACCGGCACGGCAGTTTTTCCTCGCTCTATGACGTCAGTGCGGATTACGCGTTGAGCCGGCAGCTGACCTTGGAGGCGTACTACGCGCGCGCGTTCGGAAAAACGACGGTGGCAACAATTTATCCTCGAGATCGGCTGGCGCAGTACGGGTTCTTCGAGCTGACGTATCGGTTTTCAAAGCCTTTGGGCCAACCGCCGCAGCCCTAGCGTTGCAGGGGGGCGAACAGAAAGCTTTCCTCAACGCTAGCGTTCCACACACTAGACAAGTGGCGCCCAGGTGTGGGACACAGAAGAGGTGAGCGTCCGTTCTCTTCGAGGTCTGGCCATTCTCGCAACCGCCGCCGCTGGCCACCTCCTGGCGCAGGCCAACAGCGGCGACCTTCGCATCCGGGTGCTCGATCCCTCCGGCCACGGCACGCCAGCCGTCGTCTCCGTGCGCAACGACGCCAACCAGTACCGAAGCGACCTCGCCACCGACCGGGACGGTGATCTGCACGTCCCCGCGCTGCCCTTCGGCGTCTACCGCCTCACCGTCGTCGAAGACGGCTTCGCCCCCCTGCGCGTCTCCATCACGGTGCGCACGTCGCTGCCCCTGCACTACACCGCGCAGCTCAGCCTGCGTCCGGTCGTGCAGGTTGTCGCAGTCCACGCAGCCGCGCCTCTGATTGATCCCGAGCAGGCCGGCGCCACCAACCACATCGGCTCGGCGTCCATCGGGGATCGCCTCGCCTCCATCCCCGGCCGATCCCTGCAAGACCTCGTCAACTCGCAGCCAGGCTGGCTCTACGAAGGCAACGCCGTCCTCCATCCGCGCGGTTCCGAGTACGGGACGCAGATCGTGCTCGACGGCATCCCGCTGACCGACAACCGCTCCCCAAGCTTCGGCCCGGAGATCGCCGCCGACGACGTGCAGTCCGTCACCATCTTCACCGCAGGCATCCCCGCCGAGTACGGTCGTAAGCTGGGCGGCATCGTCGAGCTCAACACCGAATCCAACCCCCAGCCCGGCCTGCACGGCCTGACCGTCCTCTCGGGCGGCAGCTTCAGTACGGCCGCCGCCTTTGCCGAGGCGCAGAACACCTTCGGCAAAACCACCGTCGCACTCAGCGCCGGCGGAAGCATGACATCGCGCTACCTCAACCCCGTTGTCCCCCAGAACTTCTCGAACACCGGAACACTCGGCGACGTTTCCGGTCGGTATGAACGCGACCTCACACCCAACGACCGGCTCAACCTGTCCGTCCGTCACGAGCTTTCCCGCTACGACATCCCCAACGAGCAGGTGCAGCAGGCAGGGGGGCAGCGGCAAACCGCGGACAACCTCGAAACCCTCGGCGTCGCGTCCTTTGACCACGACCTCAGTCCGCAGGCCGACGTCAGCCTGCGCGGCATGGTCCGCGACAACGCCAACGACTTCAACTCGAACGACCAGTCAACGCCCATCCAGGTTTTCCAGCACAACCGCGTTCGCGAGGGCTACGTCCGAGCCACCGTCAACTACGTTCGCGGCCGCCAGGCCTGGAAAGCCGGCGTCGAGTCCGACAACACTGGCCTGCATGAGAACACAAGCTACCGCATCACCGACCCAACCCGGTTCGACAACGCCACGCCCGCCACGTTCTCCTTCGCGGCCCACCGACCCGACCTCGAGCAGGCCGCCTTCATCCAGGATCAGGTTCGGCTCGGCCCGTGGTCGGTCAGCGCCGGCCTGCGCTGGGACCATTACCAGCTGCTCCTGAACAAGCAGGCCTTCAGCCCACGCGTCGCGGTCTCGCGCTACCTTCCCTCCGCCGGTCTTGTCCTCCATGTCTCCTATGACCGCATCTTTCAAACGCCGTCGTTTGAAAACATCCTGCTCTCCAGCTCCACCGCGGTGCAGTCCCTCGATCCCGCATCCTTTCTCCGTCTGCCGGTCCAGCCCTCCGTGGGCAACTACGTCGAGGCCGGTCTCACCAAATCGCTTTTCGGCAAAGCGAAGCTGGACGCCAACTACTTCCGGCGCTCGGTCAGCAATTACGCCGACGACGACCAGATCCAGAACACGGCCATCAGCTTCCCCATTGCCTTCCGCAAGGCACTCATCTATGGCGGGGAAGGCAAGCTCGAAGTCCCTCTGTGGGGCCGCTTTTCCGGCCTCGCCAGCTACTCCTACGAGGTCGGCAACGCCTGGAACCCCGTCACCGGCGGACTCTTTCTCGGCAACGACGCCACCGCCGCCGAAGCCCAACTTACCGGCCACTTCCCAGATTCGCAGGATCAGCGCAATACCGTGCGTGCGCGCCTCCGTTGCCAGCTTTACCCGCGCCTTTGGCTGGCCACCGGCCTCCAGTACGACACCGGCCTCCCGTTCGAGTTCGACGGCGACCCCGCCACCGTCCTCGCACAGTACGGCGGGGCCGTTCTCCACCGCATCAATTTCAGCCGCGGCCGCATTGACCCCGCCTTTCAGCTCAACGCCTCCGCCGGCGCTGATCTCCACCACGCCGAGCACCTCAACCTGCAACTCCAGATCGACGGCCAAAACCTCACCGACGTGCTCGACGTCATCGACTTCGGCGGCCTCTTCTCCGGCAACGCCATCGGCCCGTCCCGCAACGTCATGCTGCGCCTCAAGGCCTCGTTCTAAGCCGAGCCGAGCAGGGGCTGAGCAGATCCCAGTCGCGCCCAGACATTGACATCCGTTGCACCGAGGCTCCACTCTACCTCCATCCGTGATCTGCTCTCAAGGCAGTCACACCCGCGAGATGCCGATCCGATGCCTCTGCTGCACCCCGACCGCCTCTTTCCCGCCGACCCCGACACCCGAGCCATCGCCCGCACCCTCTTTCGCAGCGTTGCCGAAGCACCCATCCTCAGCCCGCACGGCCACACCCAAGCCGCCTGGTTTGCCACCGACGATCCCTTTCCCGACCCCGCCACCCTCTTCATCCAGCCCGACCACTACGTTCACCGCATGCTCTACTCCCAGGGGGTCACGCTCGAAGATCTCGAGATCGGCAACCACCCCATCGGGGACCCCCGCGCCGTCTGGCGCATCTTCGCCGAACACTATTTCCTCTTCCGCGGCACGCCCACCCGCCTCTGGCTCGATTACGCGTTTGAAACCCTCTTCGGCCTCACCGACCGCCTTTCCGAACAGAACGCCGACCTCTACTTCGACATCATCTCCGCCGCCCTCCAGACTCCGCCCTACCGCCCCCGCGCCCTGTTCGACCACTTTCGCATCGAGGTCCTCGCCACCACCGACTCCGCCCTCGACCCCCTCACCGACCACACGGCCATCCGCACCTCCGTCTGGCCCCGTCGCATCCTCCCCACCTTCCGCCCCGACTCCGTCGTCGACCCTGACTTTCCCGGCTTCCACGCCAACCTCCGCAAACTCGCCGACCTCACCCACGAAGACACGGCCACCTTCGCCGGCTACCTCGACGCCCTCCAAAACCGCCGCGACTTCTTCCAGAAAAATGGCGCCACCGCCACCGACCACGGCCACCCCACCGCCCGCACCGCCGACCTCTCCCCCAGCGAAGCCGAAGCCCTCTTCACCCGCATCCTCTCCACCGCCTCCACCCCCGCCGACAGGGAACTCTTCCGCGCCCAGATGCTCACCGAAATGGCTCGCATGAGCATCGACGACGGCCTCGTCATGCAGCTCCACCCCGGCAGTCACCGCAACCACAACCGGGACCTCTTCACCCAGTACGGCCGCGACATCGGCGCCGACATCCCCACCCCCACCAACTACGTCGACGCCCTCAAACCCCTCCTCACGGAGTTCGGCAACGATCCCCGCCTCACCCTCATCCTCTTTACCCTCGACGAAACCACCTACTCCCGCGAGCTCGCTCCCCTCGCCGGCCACTACCCGGCCCTCCGCCTCGGCCCACCCTGGTGGTTCCACGACTCCCCCGAAGGCATGCTCCGCTTCCGCCAGCAAACCACCGAAACCGCAGGCTTCTACAACACCGTCGGCTTCAACGACGACACCCGCGCCTTCCTCTCCATCCCCGCCCGCCACGACGTCGCCCGCCGCACCGACGCCTCCTTCCTCGCCCGCCTCGTCGCCGAGCACCGCCTCGACCTCGACGAAGCCCACTCGGTCATCCTCGACCTCACCTCCAACCTCGTCCGCCACGCCTACAAGCTCTAGCCGCCCATGTCCACCCTCGCCACCCTCAAACCCCGCATCGGCCGCGTCCGCTGGCGCATCTGCGCCATGCTCTTCGTCGCCACCTCCATCAACTACATGGACCGCCAGGTCATCGGCCTCCTCAAACCAACCCTGCAACACTCCATCGGCCTCACCGAGCGGGACTTCGGCAACATCATCGCCGCCTTCCAGGTCGCCTACGCCCTCGGCCTCCTTGCCGCGGGCCGCCTGGTAGACCGCCTCGGCACCCGCCTCGGCTACTCCCTCATCATGGGCACATGGAGCCTCGCCGCCATGGCCCACGCCCTCGCCCGGTCCGCAGGCGGCTTTGGCATCGCCCGCTTCTTCCTCGGCCTCGGCGAAGCCGGCAACTTTCCCGCCGCTATCAAAACCATCGCCGAGTGGTTCCCCCAGCGCGAGCGCTCCCTCGCCACCGGCATCTTCAACTCCGGAGCCAACGTCGGCGCCATCCTCGCCCCTGCCCTCGTCCCCTGGGTCACCCTCCGCTTCGGCTGGCACGCCGCCTTCCTCTTCACTGGCATCTTCTCCGCCCTTTGGATCGCCTGGTGGTCCCGCACCTACCGCAAACCCCACGACCACCCCACCCTCACCGGCCCTGAGCTGGAGTACATCCAAGACGTCCGTCACATCTACGCCGAAGCCGCCGGGCAGATGTCCCCCCGCGCCCCCTGGGCCCGCCTCCTCACCCACCGTCAAACCTGGGCCATCGCCTCCGCCAAGTTCCTCACCGACCCCATCTGGTGGTTCTACCTCTTCTGGCTCCCAGGCTTCTTCGACTCCCGCTTTCACCTCGGCCTGTCCCACCTCGGCCTCCCCCTCATCCTCATCTACAACATGTCCGCCGTCGGATCCATCGGCGGCGGCTGGCTTCCCCAGCTCTTCCTCCGCTTCGGCCTGTCCACCTCCCGCGCCCGCCTCGCCGCCATGCTCTTCTGCGCCCTCTGCTCCGTCCCCATGCTCTTCGCCGCCCGCGTCCACTCCGAGTGGGCCGCCATCGCCCTCCTTTCCCTCGCCGTCGGTGCCCACCAGGGCTGGTCCGCCAACCTCTACACCACCACCTCCGACATCTTCCCCTCGGCCGCCGTCGGCTCCGTCACCGGCATCGCCGGCATGGCCGGATCCACCGGCGGCGTCCTCCTTTCCCTCTACGCCGGCCGCATCCTCCAACTCACCGGCAGCTACACCCCCCTCTTCCTCCTCGCCGGCTCCGTCTACCTCCTCGCCTTCCTCGTCCTCAACCTCCTCGCCCCCAACCTAAAACCCATCACGCTTACCCCCGCCCCCGACACCCGATGACCCTACACCCAATGACCCGCCCCCACCGACGGAGAGGGAACGCCTGTTAAGGGCACGGCTTCAGCCGTGCCATACTCACACGCAACGCAGCCCGGCTTTAGCCGCTGAGAGTACCCCTTCCGGACATCCCAATCTGACCTAAGAAAGCGCCCAAAATGCCCCACCCCCTCTCCCTCGAAAACCAAACCGCCGTCATCCTCGGCGGAACCACCGGCATCGGCCGCGCCCTCGCCCTCGGCCTCGCCCAAGCCGGAGCCGACGTCATCCCCACCGGCCGCCGCCCCGATCCCCTCGAAGAAACCGCCGCACAAATCGAAGCCCTCGGCCGCCAAACCCTCCGTCAGCCCACCGACATCACCAGCCGCCCAGCGCTCGAAAGCCTCCGCGACACCGTCCTCGCCCGCTTCGGCAAGATCGACATCCTCATCAACTGCGCCGGGGTCATCCAGCGCGCTCCCACCCTCACCCTCCCCGAAGCCGACTGGCAGCGCATCCTCGACACCAACCTCACCGGCACCCTCCGCGCCTGCCAGATCTTCGGCGCCCCCATGCTCGACCGCCGCTACGGACGCATCATCAACATCTCCTCCCTCAACGCCTTCGTCGCCCTCAACGAGGTCGCCGCCTACGCCGCCAGCAAGGCCGCCCTCGTCTCCCTCACCCGCTCCCTCGCCGTCGAGTGGTCCCGCCACGGCGTCCTCGTCAACTCCATCGCCCCCGGCGTCTTCCGCACCGACCTCAACGCTCAGCTCCTCGACAGCACCCCCCGCGGCCACGAACTCCTCGCCCGCACCCCCATCGCCCGCTTCGGCCGCACCGAAGAGCTGATCGGCGCCGCCATCTACCTCGCCGCCCCCACCACCTCCTACACCACCGGCCAAACCCTCATCGTCGACGGCGGCTTCCTCGCCAGCGGCGTCAATCAATAACCCAAGGCACTTGAGGCGGCGGTTGTAGTTGCGGTGTAGTTTTCGTTGCGGTTGTAGTTGTTGCGGTTGTAGTTGTAGTTGTTGCGGTTGTAGTTGTAGTTGTTTGTTTTATGTCGTCATCCTGAGCGAAGCGAAGGACCCCTGTAGTTGCCGTTGCTCTTGCCGTTGCTCTTGCCGTTGCCGTTGTCGTTGCTCTTGCTGTTGCCGCTCCCGTACATCCGGCCAAACCATGCCCACCCACGCCTACGTCTACATCCTCTCGAACGGCTTCCGCAAGCTCTACATCGGCATCACCACCAACCTCCAGCAACGCATCTTCGACCACAAGACCAACAAACACCCACAAAGCCACACCGCCCGCTACAACATCCACCAGCTCGTCTACGTCGAACGCTTCACCACCATCCCAACAGCCATCGCCCGCGAAAAGCAGCTAAAAGGCTGGCTCCGCATCCGCAAGCTCGAACTCATCATCGCCACCAACCCCTCCTGGAAAGACCTAAGCGAAGATTGGGAACAACCCCTCACCCCAACGAAGTCGTCCCTCTAAGCCGTTGCTCTTGCCGTTGCTCTTGCCGTTGCTCTTGCCGTTGCTCTTGCCGTTG
>CAXTEU010000025.1:0-36600 GCA_964243475.1 uncultured Acidobacteriaceae bacterium
CCACCTTCAAGTTCGGATGGCAACCCGGACGGCCTAGCCCGAATGCTTCGAGATCATGCTGGAGGTTGCGGACTGCGGCGAGCGCAGCGTCGGCGTTGGGACCGACCGACTTCCACACTCGCTTGCCACGGCACAGATACCGGACGTAATAGGAACCTTCGGGATGGTGCTCGGCCTGACCCTGGACCACGCCGTGTGCCGCCCGGAGGGTCCGGTTGCGATTCCAGGCGGGCTCGACAAAGGCGTCGCGACCGTCAGAGCAGCGAATCCGTAGATAGAGACGTACTTTGGGCGTCTTCACGAGAAACCTCGGTGAGAGATACCCGAGGAGGCGGGTGAATCGGCCTTATTGATCAGCGAATCCGGTCAGAAAGTGTCACAAGAAGTGTCACAGACCAAATGCGCGTTCATTCCAAAGCACTTAGAGGAACTGGCGGAGAGTGGGGGATTCGAACCCCCGATAGAACTTTTGGTCCTATAACGGTTTAGCAAACCGCCGCCTTCAGCCACTCGGCCAACTCTCCGCAACTGTGCGTGAAATGCCATGCTAGGCCGCATAGACATCACACAAGGGCGTGTGCTGGCGCGGCCAGCCCGGCTATTCCGGCTGCGCTCGATTATAGCGTCTCCGTGCCCGGAGGCGCACGGCATGTTTAGATTTGGGGACGGGGACACGCGACCGGTCCCCCGCAGGAGGCGCGCAACTACGTGCTCAGATCCGCTCGGCCGATCAGAAAAGTCCGCTTGCTGCCCCTAGTGGCCGCCACCTACTTCATGGTGTCGGGCGGACCCTACGGCATGGAAGACATCCTCGGCGGTGCCGGCTACGGCGGAGCTCTGCTGCTGCTCGCGCTCGTGCCCCTGGTGTGGAGCCTGCCCACCTCGCTCATGGTTGGCGAGCTCGCCAGCGCGCTTCCCGAGGAAGGCGGCTACGTTCGCTGGGTCGAGCGCGCCATGGGCCGCTTCTGGGGCTTTCAGGAGGCTTGGCTCTCGATGGCCGCCAGCATCTTCGACATGGCCATCTACCCCGTCGTCTTTGTGCTCTACCTCAGCCGGCTGGAACCCGCCTGGACCGCCGGCGTACACGGCACCCTGTGCGCGCTGGCCGTTGTGCTCGTCTCCTGCGCCTGGAACCTGCGTGGCGCGGCCGTGGTGGGCGAAGGTTCAAGCGCCCTGTTCGTGCTTTTGCTCGCACCCTTCCTCGTCGTCATCGTCCTCGGTTTCCGGCACGGCCTGGCGCACGGCGCCACCGCCGCCTGGAGCACGCTCCACCTCACCGACGGCAGCGGCGGGCACGACTGGCCCGCCGCCATCCTGGTCGCGCTCTGGAATTACATGGGCTGGGACAACGCCTCCACCGTCGCGCAGGAGGTCGAGTCACCACAGCGCAACTACCCGCGCGCTATGCTGCTCGCGGCCGCGCTCGTCGCCCTTACCTATCTCCTGCCCATGGCCGCGGTCGCCGTCGCCGGTCTTCCCTCCGACCGCTTCGCCACTGGAGCCTGGGCCGACGCCGCCGGCCTCCTCGGCGGACACTGGCTGGCCGTATGCGTCGTTCTCGGCGGCATGCTCAGCGGCCTGGGCATGTTCAACGCGCTCATGATGAGCTACGCGCGCGTACCTTTTGCGCTTGCCCACCAGGGCCTGCTGCCGTCCGTGCTTGGCCGAACCACCCGCCGCGGCGTGCCCTGGGTCAGCGTTCTGGTCTGCGGCGCCTTGTGGGCGATGGCTCTCCGTTTCAGCTTCGAGCGCCTCATCTCCATCGACCTCGTCCTCTACGGCGCCGCCCTCCTGCTGGAGTTCCTCGCCCTGGTCATCCTGCGCATGCGCGAGCCCGACCTCGTCCGTCCTTTCCGCGTTCCCGGCGGAACTCCGGGAACGATCCTCGCCGGCCTTGGACCCGCCGCCCTCATCGCCTTCGCCCTATGGGCCGCACGCGCCGAGCGCGTCGCGGGTATGCCTGCGCTGCTGTTCGCGGCGCTTGTCGCAGCCGCCGGACCCGTGGTCTATGCTCTCGCGCAACGGCACCGCGCCGAGCGTTCGCCTGAGCCTTCCATGCAACCTCCACACCTGCAGTAGCCGCCCAGCTCCCCAGGCGCTTCGTCCCGGCCCGAGACTACGACTTCGCCTTCTCCGCCAAAAACCGCTGCTGCGCCTGCAACACCGTCTCCCGCGCAAACGCCGCATCGCGCCATCCACGCACCTCGACCCGCTTTCCTTCCAGATCCTTGTAGATCGCAAAGAAATGCGTGATCTCGCGCAGCATATGCGGGTAAATTTCAGAAAAGTTCTGCACGTCCTTGTAGCGCGGGTTGCCCTTGCCCACGCATAAGATTTTCTCGTCACCCTGCCCCTGGTCCTGCATCTCCAGAACGCCGATCGGACGAACCTCCATCACGCACCCCGGAAACGACGGCGCGTCCACCAGCACCAGCACATCCAGCGGATCCCCGTCATCGCCAAGCGTCGATGGAACAAACCCATAATCCCCGGGGTAGTGCACAGGCGAATAAAGATTACGATCCAGCCGGAACACGTGCAGTTCCTTGTCGTACTCGTACTTATTGATCCCCTCGTGTGGAATCTCAATCACCGCGTTGATCACGTCGGGCGATTTCGCTCCGATTGGCAGTTCCAGGTAGTTCGGCATAAGGTCGTTTGGTCTCTTTCGATCTGGGAGTTCGGCCGCGGCTGCGGCACGGGAGAGAAAATCTCGACCGAAGCTCAGACGCGGTCGAGCAGGCTAACGTGACTATAATCAGTCACGATGACGGCCCATGTCTATGTCACGCTCAAGCGAACCGTGCTCGATGCGCAGGGAAAAACAGTCGCCGACGCACTCCGGCGCATGCAGTATCGCGGCATCACCGATGTGCGGCAGGGCAAGTACTTCGTTCTAACGCTTGCCGACGGAATGGAACCGGCCGAGGCGCATACAGAAGTGGAACGCATCGCCCGGGAAGTCCTGACCAATCCCGTCATCGAAGAGTTTACGTTCCGGGTAGAGCCTTAAGGCAAGCAATTTCGTGCTGCCGCAAGCCAGGCGTTCCCATTCCGGGAAACACCTGACCCGTTCCGGGAAACACGCCCTGCCCAGGCACGTACCACCCCTTCCGCGGTGCTAGCCTAAGTCGAGAGCCGCCGTGAAGCCCGTCGCCAACACCGTCGTCCCCGAGCCCGACTCCGGCAGCCTCCCGGCCGCCAGCCGCTTCGTCCGCGCCTGCCTCCGCCAGCCCGTCGACCGCACCCCCGTCTGGTTCCTCCGCCAGGCCGGCCGCTACATGCCGGAGTACATGGCCATCCGTCGCCACCACTCGCTGCTCGACATCTGCCGCACCCCCGACATCGCCGCCGAAGTCACCGTCACCGCCGCCGAACGCCTCGGCGTCGACGCCGCCATCATCTTCGCCGACCTCCTCCTGCCCTTCACCCCCATGGGAGTCGATTTCGAGTTCCTCGCCGGTGAAGGCCCCGTCGTCCACCGCCCCATCCGCTCCCTCGATCAAGTTCAGGCCCTCCGCACCGACCGTACCGACGACCTCCGTTATGTCTCCCGCGCCATCGAGCAGGTCGCCCGCCACTTCACCGCACCTCGCCCGCCCGAGCACCCCGGCGGCCATCCGGATCAGCTCGGCATCATCGGCTTCTGCGGCGCCCCCTTCACCCTCGCCAGCTACATGATCGAGGGCGGCTCCTCCCGCAACTACATCGAAACCAAGCGCCTCATGTATGCCTCCGGCACCCCCGGAACTCCCGACTCCACCGCCTGGCCCCTGCTCATGGAGCGCCTCGTCACCGTCCTCGCCGACTACGCCCAGCAACAGGTCGAGGCCGGCGCCGACGTCATCCAGATCTTCGACTCCTGGGCCGGCGCCCTGTCCGTCTCCGACTACACCGAGTTCTGCCTCGAGCCCACCACCGACCTCGTCCGCCGCGTCCAGGCCATGGGCGTCCCCGTCATCTACTTCGGCGTCGACACCGCCTCGCTCCTCCCTACCATGCGCCGCACCGGCGCCGACGTCCTCGGCCTCGACTGGCGCGTCCCCCTCGAGGAGGCCTGGCATGCGCTCGACTACGCCGTCGCCGTCCAGGGAAACCTCGACCCCATCACCCTCTTCGCCCCCGAAGACATCCTGAAACGTCGCGTCCAACAGATCCTTGCTGCCGCACACAACCGGCCCGGCCATATCTTTAATCTCGGCCACGGCATCGTACCCGGCACCCCTGTCGAGAACGTCATCCGCGTCGTACAGTGGATCAAGGAGCTCAGCCGCCAATGAGCAACACCATGGTCTCCGAAGAAGTCACCCTTCCGCCGCCCGCAACCCCCGTCATCCCGCACAACGGCCGCGCCGACGCCATCCTCCTGCTCGCCCACGGCACCCCGGACACCCTCAGCCAGATGGCGGAGTATCTCCACCGCGTCACCGGCGGCCGGCCCATGCCGCGCGCCGTTGTCGAAGAGTTGCAGCACCGCTACGCCGAGATCGGCCTCACCGGGACCATCGGCGACCAGCCCCCGCCGCTCACCCGTTGGACCCTCCTCCAGGCCCACCTCCTCGAAGCCGCGCTCGAACGCACGGTCCTCGCCGGCACCCGCGTCTACACCGGCATGCGCAACTGGCACCCCTTCATCGCCGACACCGTCACTGCCATGCGCCGCGACGGCATCACCCGCATCAAGGCCATCTGCCTCGCCCCTCAAAACTCCCGCACCTCCGTCGGCCTGTACCGTCGCGCCCTTCTCGAAGCCGCCGCCGACTCCAAAGCCAACCCGCAGTTCGACATCGAATTCGTCGCCGGCTGGGCCGAAAACCCATCTCTCGTCCACGCCTTTGCCGACCGCCTCTGGCCCGCCTGGGCCGAAGCCTGCGCCCGCGCCGGCCGGCGCGTTCCCGTTCTCTTCACCGCCCACTCCGTGCCCTGCCGCACTATCCGCTCCGGCAACGCCGAACCCGGCCGCCCCGGCGCCCCCGTC
Organism: uncultured Acidobacteriaceae bacterium; assembly: GCA_964243475.1. Lineage (GTDB taxonomy): Bacteria > Acidobacteriota > Terriglobia > Terriglobales > Acidobacteriaceae > Edaphobacter. The sequence goes on from CAXTEU010000025.1 coordinate 4,979, forward strand.
CCCGCCGACGGCATCCAGAGCTACGACACCAACGGCACGCCGGACCCCTACCCCGTCGAGTGCAAACGCACCGCCGCCATGATCGCCGATCGCCTCCGCATCGTCGGCATGCGCGACTCCGACTGGTTCTTCGCCTTCCAAAGCCAGGGCGTCGCCGGCGCCCCCTGGATCGGCCCCTCCGTCGAAGACTCCCTCAAAGCACTCGCCACCGAAGGCCACACCGCCGTCGTCCTGCAGCCCGTCGGCTTCCTCTGCGACCACGTCGAAATCCTCTACGACATCGACATCGCCTTCACCGACACCGCCCGCGAACTCGGCATGGCCCTCACCCGCGCCCAGTGCCTCAACGACTCACCCCTCCTCATCGACGCCCTCGTCGAAGTCGCCACTGGAACCTACCGCGCCCAAGTGGACGAGCACAGAGCCGCTGCCGCAAGTGTCTGAAAATACGTCCGCGAAACGCATCGGCATCATAGGCGGTGGCATCGCCGGTCTCACCGCCGCCTACGAGTTCGAAAAAGCCCGGCTCCGCGGCTCCGCGATCGACTGGCACCTCTTCGAAGCCTCCACCCGCCTCGGCGGCATCGTCGAAACCCACCGCCAATCCGGCTTCACCATCGAGTGCGGCCCCGACGGCTGGCTCACCGACAAGCCCGCCGCCCGCATCCTGGCCACCGAGCTCGGCCTCGGCCCCGATCTCATCCACTCCCTCGACCGGAACCGCCGCACCTACCTCCTTCTCGACGGCCAGCTCACCCCCATCCCCGACGGCATGCGCATGATGGTCCCCACCGACCTCACCGCCATCGACCAATCCGCCCTCTTCTCCCCCGTCGCCAAACTCGCCTTCCACGCCGAGCCCAACCGCGCCGCCGATCTCCTCGCTGCTGCCCCCAACCAGGACGAAAGCATCGCCAGCTTCGTCCGCCGGCACTTCGGCGACGAGGTCCTCCGCAAGGTCGCCGCCCCCCTCCTTTCCGGCGTCTTCGGCGGGGACGTCCGCACTCTCAGCGTCCGCGCCGTCATGGCCCCCTTCGTCGCCCACGAGCGCGAATTTGGCTCCCTCATCTCCGCCCTCGCCCACCGCCCACCCTCGTCCCAGCCCATCTTCACCTCCCTCCGCACTGGCGTCGGCACCCTTGTTGACCGCCTCGTCGCCACCCTCCCCCCCGACCGCATCCACCTCCAAACACCCATCCAAACCCTCAACCGAACACACCTCGGCTGGCAAACCGACCTCCCCACCCCCACCCTACCCCAGACCCCACCGCAAACCCCACCACACACCCCACCGCAAACCTTCGACCACCTCCTCCTCGCCACCCCCGCCCACATCACCGCCGCCCTCCTTCACCCGCTATCCCCTCGCGCCGCAGGCCTCCTTCCCACCCACGCCAGCTCCGCCATCACCATCGCCTTCGCCTTCCAGGACGCCGCTCTTTCCCTCCCCGTAGGTTTCGGCTTCCTCGCCCCGCCCGGCGGCCCGCACTCTGTCCTCGCCGCCACCTTTGTCGACCAAAAGTACCCCCACCGCGTCCCCCCCGGTGGCCAGCTCCTACGCGCTTTCTTCGGCGCCGGCACCGCCGAGCATCTGCTCCCCCAAACCGACGGGCAGCTCAGCTCCCTCGCCCTCACCGAGCTCCGCGCCATCCTCGGCCCTATCCCCACCCCGGCCTTCCACGTTGTCCGCCGCTGGCCCCATTCCCTCCCCCAGTACGCCGTCGGCCACCTCGACCGCATGGCCGAGCTCTTCTCCCTCCTCACCGACAAGCTCCCCAACCTCACCCTGCTCGGCAACAGCTACCGCGGCGTCGGCCTCCCCGACCTCATCCGCGACACCCGCGACGCCGCCCACCGCCTCAGCGAAGCCCTCTAACCCCGCCCTTCCGCCCCGAGCCTTTGGCGCTGCAGCCCTGGCCTTTCTCGCTGCAGCCCTGGCCTTTCTTGCTTGTCATCCCCGAAGGGGACCTGCTTCTTTCGCTCCAAACCCCACAAACCCAAACCGCTCCGCCAACTCCCAAGGCCCCCCGAGGTAGTGCCACAAATCCACCCCCACCGCCCCCACCTCCCACGGCGTAAACGTCCCCTCCAATTCCCGCAACAGCCCCCGCGCCACCTCTGGCGTCACCTTGTTCTGCACCACCACATGCGCCCGAAACCCCTGCCGATCCTGCGCCGTCAACACCTCCCCGAACCGCCCCACCAGCTCCTGGTGCAACCGCCCAAGCTCCGCCGACGCGAGCGTGTACGCTACCCCCTTTCCCAGTGATCGCACCCCCGTCACCCTCATCTGAAACGCCCGCTGCCCCCCCACCGCATCCCGCAACGCCTCCCCGACCCACCGCTCGCGCGGCACCGTGTGAAACAGCGTCAGGTGCGCCGGAATCACATTGCGTTCCGCAGGAAAATACCGCTGCCGCATCGCCTCAAAGCGCCCCTGCGACTCCGGGTCCAACGCCAGCGTAACCAGGTCCGTCATACCCCTAGCATCGCAGCCGCGCTCCCCTCCAAACACCGGCACATCGCTCCCATCCACACGCGCGTCCTTCGCTTTCGTACACTAAACACAATGTTCTCAGCCCCCCACGATCTCCAGGCAACGCCGGCGGAAACCCGCCCACTCGCCACAAAGATCCGGCACCGCCTGCTGTTTCGCGACACCCTCACCTTTCTCACCCTCACCGCCTTCACCGTCGTTCTCTTTTCAGCCACCCTCTTCCTGTTCCGCTCTTTCGCCGCCCACCAGCACGACCTTGCCGTCCGCTGGTCCGAGCGCGCCCGCATCGAGCTCGCGCAAGGCCACCCGGACCGGGCCGTCACCTCCCTCCGCACCGCCCTCACCTACGCTCCCGGCGAGCGCTCCTACGAGCTGCTCCTCGCCCAAGCCCTCGGCGACGCCGGCCACACCGACGAGGCCTACACCTACTTCACCGGCCTGTGGGACCGCACCCCCGGCGACGGCCTCATCAATCTCCGCCTCGCCCGCCTCGCCGCCATCAAGGGCGACCGCGGGGAAGCCGTCAACTTCTACCGCGCCTCCATCTACGGCACATGGACCGGCGACGCCATCGTTCGCCGCCAGCAGGCTCGGCTGGAGCTCGCCCAGTACTTCATCGCCCAGAAGCAGTTCGACCCGGCCCGCGACGAACTCCGCATCGCCGGGGGCAATGCAGGCCAAAATCCCGAACTCGACCGCCGCATCAGTCAGCTCCTGCTCAGCGCCGGAGACCCGCGCGAAGCCCTCGACTTCGACCTCAAGGCCCTGACCGCCCAACCTAACGACGCCGCCACCGCCGTCGCCGCGGCCGGCCTCAGCAATCGTCTGGACGACGTCCCACAAACCCTCCGCCTCTCGGAACAGGCCCTGCACCTACTCGGCAACACCCGGCCCCAAACCCCCGCCACTGCCGACGCCATGCACGCGATGCGCACCCTGCAGTCCAATCTCGAGCGCCTCCAGCAGCTCGATCCCGCCGCATCGCTCCCCTCCGCCGAGCGCGCGCAACGCATCCTCTTCGCCGCCTCCCTCGCCCGGCTTCGCCTCGCCACCTGCCTCGCCGCCATGGGACCCACCACCCCCACAACCACCCTCGCCAGCCTCACCGGCCAGTGGTCCGCTCTCCAGCCCAGCCTCACCCCCCGCACCCTGTCGCGACAGCACGACGCCCAGGACGCCGCTATCCACCTCATCGACGCAACCGAAATCGCCACCGGCGCCGCCTGCGCCCCGCCCACCGGCGACGACGCCCTTCTCCTCCGCCTCGGCCGCCAGCACGCACAGACTAACGCCACCGCGGCCCCCCAACTCTAACCCCGTTGGTCCACCCCAAACAGGAGGCGCACCGCCATCTCGACGCACACGCCATCCATCCAGGATCCCGCCGCCACCTTGGTCCAGCAGGAACAGGCTGCCCCGGCGCGCGAAGAACGCCTTTTCCTTCTGCTCTCCATCTTCATCGGCGTCATCGGCGGCCTCCTTGTGGTCTCGTTCCGCATGGCCATCGAGTGGGTCAGCGTCTTCCTGCTCGGCTCCGCCCCCGCCGCCCACCAGCCTCGCCTCCTCTGGATGCCGCCTCTGGTCGGCCTCGTCGTCGGCGCCGCCACCCGCTGGATCTTCCCCGACGTCCGCGGCTCCGGCGTCAACCAGACCAAGGCCGCCCTCTACATCCGCAACGGGTTCATCTCCATGCGCACCGTCGTCGGCAAATTCCTTCTCTGCACCCTCGCCCTTGGCGGCGGCTTCTCCTCCGGCCCCGAAGATCCTTCGCTCCAGATCGGCGCCGGCGTCGCCTCCCTCATCTCCCGCCGCGTCGGCATGAGCCGCGACCGCCTCCGCATCTTCGCCCCCATCGGCGCCGCCGCCGGCCTCGCCGCCGCCTTCAACGCCCCCATCTCCGCCATCCTCTTCGTCATCGAAGAGGTCATCGGCCAGTGGTCCGCCGCCGTCCTCGGCTCCATCGTCCTGTCCGCCGTCTCAGCCGTCGTCGTCGCCCGCGCCTTCTGGGGTGCCGAACCCATCTTCCGCATCCCCCAGATCAACCTCCGCGACTTCCGCGAGCTCATCGCCTACGCCGTCCTCGGCCTCGTCGGCGGCGTCGCTTCCCTCTTCTTCGCCCGCTTCGTCGGCTGGCTCCGGCCCCTCCTCCGCTCCCTCCCCTCGGGCCTCCAGATGTTCCTCCCCGCGGTGGCCGGCCTCATCGTCGGCGCCATCGGCTACCTCGGCCTGCCGGAGGTCATGGGCATCGGCTACACCGGCATCGATCAGGCCATGCACTCCCAGTTCACCTGGAAAATGCTCCTCCTCCTCGCCCTTTTCAAAATCATCACCACCACCGTCTCCTTCTCCTCCGGCTCCCCCGGCGGCATGTTCGCCCCCACCCTCTTCACCGGAGCCATGCTCGGCGCCGCCGTCGGCTCCGTCGAAAAAATCTACTTCCCCCACCTCACCGGATCCATCGGCTCCTACGCCCTCGTCGGCATGGGCGTCCTCTTCGCCGCCTTCCTCCGCGCTCCCCTCACCAGCGTCTTTATGGTGCTCGAGATGAGCGGCAACTACTCCATCGTCCTTCCCGTCATCCTCGCCAACACCATCGCCTACCTCCTCGCGCGCTCCTTCCAGCCCGTCCCCATCTTCGAGGTCTTCACCCACCAGGACGGCCTCGACCTCCCCTCCATGGAAGAACAGCGCGAAGAGTCCAATCTCCACCTCGAAGACGCCCTCGAGCCCATCGCCGTCCCCGTCCTCCAGGGCTCCGAGCAGGTCGCCGATGCCCGCCACGCCCTTGCCCAATACGGCCCAACCCCGGACGAGTCGCCCGTGCTCATCCAGTGCCTCAGCGGTCTCTGGTACACCGCCCGCCGCGGGGAGCTCGACCGGCTCCTCGCCGCCGCCGGCAGTCCCTCCGCCGTGCTCAGCAGCCTGCTCGGCCCGGAGCGCACCCCCATCCTCTTCCCCGACCTCCCCCTCTCAAGCGCTCTTCCCCACTTTCAGCGCTGGCCCCTTCTCCCCATCACCAATCGCGCCCTGCGCGGCTCCCTCGAAGGCGCCGTCACCCTCAATAACATCCTCCAGCGCTACCAGCAGAACCACTAGCGTTCCTCGCTGGGCCTATAACCCCCGCACCCCGTCTCCGTCTAACCTCGGAATGCCGCTCCAGGTCGGCACGTCCAAATCCCGGAGGAACCCGAGCGTGCCCCTCGTTCCCAAAGTCGATCTTCGTTCGGTAGGCCTGCTTCTCGCCGCCGCAACCACCCTCGCCCTCTCCGGCTGCAACTTCTTCGTCAGCGCCGACAGCAGCTCCACCAGCGGCTCGACCTCCTCCGACGTCGTCTACGTCGCCAACGCCACCACCGAAACCGTCGGCGCCTATCAGGTCGGAACCGGCTCCCTCACCGCCGTTTCCGGATCCCCCTTTTCCCTCGGCTTCGTCCCCCAGTCTCTCGTCGTCTCCCGCGCCAACACGTTCCTCTACGTCAGCACCCCCGTCGCCAACTCCAGCTCCACCACCGGCGCCTCCCCCGCGGTCTACGGCTACTCCATCGCCGGGGATGGATCCCTCACCTCCCTCGGCGCCGTCGCCGCCTACGATCTCGTCTCCATGGACGTCTCCCCCGACGGACAGTGGCTCGTCGGCCTCGACGGCATCACCCAGGCCATCGACGTCTTCACCATCAACACCGCCACCGGTGCCCTCACCCTTGCCGCGCAGGACACTTACACCTTTTCCACCGGCATTCTCACGCCCAGGATGGTCCGCTTTGCCCCCTCCGGCGACTACATCTTCGCCGCCCTCGGCTCCGCCGGAGATGTCGTCTTTACCTTCAACACCGGCACCGGCCTCGCCATCCAGGCGCAGACCCTATCGCTGAGCTCCACCACCACCAGCGACAACGCCCTCGCCGTCAACAGCTCCAGCTCCACCCTCTACATCGCCCGCTCCGGCACTTCCCCTGGCGTCGGCGTCTACACCATCGCCAACACCGGCACCCTTACGCCTGTTGATGGATCCCCCTTCGCCGCCGGGAACACCCCTTACGCCGTCACCCTCGATCCCACCGGCGCCTACGTCTACGTCGCCAACCGCGGCGACGGCACCATCTCCGGATACCTCGTCGGCACCACCGCGGCCCTCACCCCGCTCGGCGGTTCGCCCTACGGCAGCGGAGCTCTGGTCACGTCGCTCGCCATCGACAAGAGTTCCACCTATCTGCTCGCCGGCGCCAACGGCTCCTTCCCTGACCTCACCATGTACAGCTTCGACGCCACCACCGCCGGCAAGCTCGACACCGTCGCCTCCATCACCAGCTCGACCGCTGCCGGCCTCGTCGCCATCGCCACCACCCACTAAGCGCCATCTAGCAGGATCGTTCGCCCTTGCGTCGCGTCTGAAATTCAGGCTCCATCACCAGGCCGGATCTCCACCGCTCCAGAGCATCGCCGACATCCTCCGCCAGCACCGGACAGCTCAGCAGAAATCCCTGGAAGTCCATCTCCCCCAGCCGCAGCAGCGCCGGAACCGGGCCCGTCGTCTCCACACCCTCGGCCACAATGCGCTTGCCCAGCCGCTGCGCCATGTAGGTGATTGCCTCAATCACCGGCAAAATATCAGGCTCCGCATCCATCACCGCGATAAAGCTTCGGTCCACCTTGATCGTATCGATCGGCAGCCGATGCAGCATACTCAGCGAGCTTTCGCCCGTGCCGAAATCGTCCAGCGACACCCGCACACCCGCCGCCCGCACCAGGTCCAGCTGACGCCGAATCTCGTCCGACCCCGCAAGCAACGTGCGCTCCGTCAACTCGATCTCCAAACGCTCCGTCGGGAACCCCGCGCGCTCCAGCACCGCCAGCATCATCTCCGCGAACTCCGGCTGGATCACCTGCCGCATCGCCACGTTCACCACCAGCAGCACCGGCGGCCCCGTGTGCAGTCCCCATCGCACCGCGTCCGCCACCGCACGCTCCAGCACCCACCGGCCCAGCTTCAGAATCACATCGGAGCGCTCGGCAACCGAAATAAACGCGTCCGGCGTCAGCGTTCCCAAAATCGAGTCTTGGAGCCGAAGCAGCGCCTCGATGCCCCGCATCCGTCCATCCGACCCGAACTGCGGCTGGTACGCCAGACGGAACTGCTCGCGCTCCAACGCCAGCTCCAGCTCCTCCGGCGTCAGAATCGCCACCGGCGCACCGGCTGCGGCCTGCTCCTCCGCCTTGCTGCGCTTCACCAGGTACATCGCATGGTCGGCATACCGCTTCAGCTCTTCCGACGTCGTCCCGTTATGCGGGTACGTCGCCAAACCGAAGCTGGCCGATCCGTCGATACGCTGCCCGTCCAGGTAAAACGGGTCCGCAAAACAACCCTCCAATCGCTGCTGAAGCCCTAAAATCGCATCCCCGCTGCCCTGCGGCGCAATCACCAGAAATTCATCGCCCCCAATCCGTGCCAGCGTGTCGGTCCCCCGAATCTGGTCGCGCAGCCGCGAGCTGATCGCCTTCAGATACAGGTCGCCCACCTTGTGCCCATACCGGTCGTTCACGTGCTTGAAGCGATTGATGTCGATGTACAGCACCGTCACCTCGGTGCACCGCTCTACCGCCTCCGCCAGCGCCGTCCGCAGCCGGTCCTCGCACAGCCGCCGGTTCGGCAGATCCGTCAGCGGGTCGTGCGTCGAGTGGTGCAGCAGGCCCTGGTACAGCAGCGTCTGTCGCATCGCCAGGCTGCACACCTCCGACACCATGTTGAACACTTCCTGCCGGCTGCCCGGAAGCAGCGTCGCCGGAACCGTCACCAGCACCTGCCCCAAGGCCGCGTTGTCGCCGTTCAGCTCCATCGCATACAGCAGCCGTCCCGCCTCGGCCGCCTGCGCCTTGGCTCCTTCGAGGTCGGGCATCGGCTCCGGCGCCAGGGCATACCGGCACACCGCACCCGGCAAGAGCGCAACCACCGCCGCGCCTACCTCCTCCAGAAACGGACGCAACGGCTCGTTCGCGCTGATCAGCTCCAACAGGCGACTGCGCCGTTTCGCCAATTCCATCGAGCGCGCAATCCGTTCGGTCTGCTGCTGCACGCGCCGCCGCAACAGCACCGCCCATCCGGCAATCGCAAACGCCAGCGCACACAGCGCGCCCAGCAGCTCCGCCAGGTGGCGCACCGTCCACCACGACGGCGCTCGTAGCATCGCCATATCCGCAGGGGTGCGCATCTCCACGTGAAAAAACACGGGAGCCCGCCACGGCCCACCCGGCACAATCCGGCAAACGCCCGTCATGCGCAGCCGCGTGCCCATCGGGTAGTTCCGCAGCCCTTCGGCAGTCTCCAGGTTGCCCGTGACCAGATGCCCCCCCACATCCAGCACCACCGTCTCGATACCCATGCCGTGCAGCTGCGATACCAGCGTTCCCGTCAACGAAATCAGATTGTCGCTGTACACCCCGCTCATAGCCTCGTCGTAGGTGATCGGGTGCGGCGGTATGCTCTTCTGCGTGCCCGTATCGAACAGCTCCGCCTGCATCAGGCTCGGCGCATACTCCTGACCCGTCGCAAACCCCAGAGCATCCACCACATCGCCGATCGGTACCGCCTTCGTCTCTCGCGTCTGCACATACACGCTCCGGCCGCCTTCCTCCAGCACCGCCGAGTCCCCCTTCTTGTAGTACGTCAGGGTTCCTCGCAAACGAACGCGGCGAGAGCTGTCGGCAAACTGCCGGGATTGAAATACCTCGTCCATGCCCGTCAGTGGAAGCTTGAGCGGATCGATCGGCGCCGGCGTCACCGTGCGAATCGCCGAGGAGGTCTGCGCATACACAATCACGCCGGTCAGCTGATCCTTCCCGTCAAACGCCCCACCCGCGACACCCTCCACGTCCACCACCGCATCCAGCAGCGACGCCTTGTTCAGCCCGACGTAGCGCGAAACGCTCGACCCATCCACCACCGAGATCGGCTGGTAAATCTCCACATTGCCGCCCGGCATATTCACATCCATATGCAGAATCGGGACGTTCTGATGCGGCTCCACGTCGACCGCCCGGACCGTGCCGCGCAGCGACACCAGCCTTGAGTCCAGCCCTCCGGTCGAAAGCACCGCGTACGTTGTTCGCAAGCCCGGGTATCGTTTGCCGGCCGACAAACGATGAATCGCCGGATCCAGCGCCACCCCCGTGCGGTAACTCGCGTCCGCGTTGCCCTCCACCAGAACCAGGTCGCCGGGAGCAATCGCATACGCCTTGTCCGTGTCGACGTACACACCCCCGGTGTCGTCCTGCACAAACAGCGTGTGCTCCAACGGATCGTAGTACGTCACCGTCCCAACCAGACGAACGCGCGCATGGGGCGCCAACTCCGCCGGAAGATCATGCACCGCGGCCGCCGTCGTCAACAGCAGCGGCCGAGGCCGGCTCTGCGCCGGCAGCATAGCCACGACCGCCACCAACAGCAACCCGTGCAAAAAGCCGCATCGAGCCCCGCGGAGGCCAATCATCGTGCTTCGGTACGAGCTCCTGACACCGTCCATGCGCACCCTCGTGCAATGCCTCCACGCGCAAATCGCCCCGTGCCGGACAGGCAGTCGCCATCGGCAGCACCGGGCTGCAGTCCGCTCACGCTGTTCGGAAACCCGCCGCGCGGACCGTTCCTCTCCTGCATCATGCGCCGCTCCGTCGTCACACGAAAATCACACCTTCGCGTCACGGACTACACCTGACACGAATCGCCTTCGAACCACACTCCCTCGACCTCCGTTCCGAACCGGTAATATGCCCGCCCCGCCCTCACCTCCCAGCCACCCCGCACACGCCCCGCCACCCAACCGCCTGCCCAACGAAGCCAACCGTCGCCAAGGCTCCGCCATCATCAGCCACCGGCGTTACGATGAGGACATCTGCAATCAACCCAGCAACCCGCCCCCTGGAAGCCCCGCGCCCACACGCTCGCCCAAGCCCGACCGAACCCGGAGATGACCATGTCCCCCATCACGCGACGCACCTTCCATAGACTCCTCGGCGGCGCAGCCCTCGCCCAAACCGTCCTCCATCCCTGGCCGGCCTCCGCCGAAACCCCCGACGCCGAAACGCCAGATCAGGCAGCCCTCTGCGCCCTCACCCTCACCGAAGCCGCCCACCGCATCCAAACCGGCGCCGTCACCGCCACGGAGCTCGTCCACGCCCTGCTCAGCCGCATCAGCGTCATCAATCCCAAGATCAACTGCTACATCACCGTCATGGCCCAGGAAGCCCTCGCCGACGCCCGCATCCTCGACGCCGAACAAAAATCCGGCAAGCTCCGCGGCCTCCTCCACGGCATCCCCATCTCCCTCAAAGACAACATCGACACCGCCGGCACCCGCACCACCGCCGCCAGTCCCATGTTCAAAGACCGCGTCCCCACCGAGGACGCCGAGGTCGTCCGCAAGCTCAAATCCGCCGGCGCCATCATCCTCGGCAAGCTCAACCTCCACGAGTTCGCCATGGGCTGCACCGGCGATGTCTCCTACTTCGGCCCTACCCGCAACCCCTGGGCGCTCGATCGCGTCACCGGCGGCTCCTCCTCCGGCTCCGGCGCCGCCGTGGTCGCCGACCTCTGCTTCGGCGCCCTCGGCACAGACACCGGCGGCAGCATCCGCGTCCCCTCCTCCTGGTGCGGCATCGTCGGCCTCAAACCCACCTTCGGCCTCGTCTCCATCCGCGGCATCGTCCCCTGCCTCGCCTCGCTCGACCACTGCGGCCCCATGGCCCGCACCGTCGAAGACGTCGCCCTCATGCTCGGTCCCATGGCCGGCTACGACAACCTCGACATTTACAGCCGCCCCAGCACCGCCACGGACTACGTCGCCGAAATGCACCAGCCCGTTTCCGCCTTCCGCCTCGCCACCCCCCAAAGCTACTTCGACCACCTCGAGCCCGACGTCGAAGCCCGCGTCTCCGAAGCCCTCACCACCCTCACCAGGCTCACCGTCGGCGTCGTCTCCCATGCCCCGCTGCCCGACATCGCCATCGGCAGCCCCGGCGCCCTCGGCGACGCCGACGCCTACCACCTCGACCTCATCCGCGATCACGGCCTCAACTACATGCCGCCCGACCGCGCCCGCTTCGAGCACCTCCTCAACCCACCCCCCGGATCCCACATCCAGACCTCCGCCGAAAGCGCCGCCGCCCACCAGCACCTCGACCTCGTCCGCCGCACCGTCGACGCCTCCTTCACCAACTTCGACCTCGTCGTCGTCCCCACCGTCCGCGGCGTCGCCCCCACCATCACCGACTCGCTCACCTTCGAAACCACACCCCCAGACCACAACTTCAAACTGTACGACTGGTTCCAGGGCTCCTTCGGCTGCAGCAACACCTCGCCCTTCGACGTCTACGGCATCCCAGCCATCTCCATCCCCTGCGGATTCGCCGGGAACGGCATGCCCGTCGGCCTCATGATCGCCGGCCCCCACTTCGCCGAAGGCAAGGTCCTCGCCCTCGCCTACGCCTTCCAGCAGGCTACTGGGTTCCACACCAAACGCCCCAGCCTCACCGCCAAAACCGTCGTCCCCCCACTCGTCGAGCGCAAAGAAACACCCGAAACGAAATAAGCCGTCCTACACCACATCGCTCCAGACAACGCGGCGCCGCGACATTGGCCGCCATCCAGCCATTCCCGCTGATCCTTGTTGCCTCGCGTCAATCGAGATGGATTTCCGAAACTCCGGGCGTCAGCGAGCTTCGCGTTCCGTCGGGGTGGTTCCCGTGATGGGGGAACAGCAAGGGGTTTGCCGGGGCGTGAACTCCATAAACTCGATGCGGGTGAGGTCGGGATCATGAAGGTTGAGCTGAATCTTGCCGTCGAGGCCCATTTTTGCCGCGGTGCAATCCGGGCCCTCACAGCCGTTGTGGGCCAGGCCGGCAACGACGGTCTGCATATCGGGGGTGCCAAGAGACACGTGGTCGGCCCCCCCATGGGTGCGGAGGTCGGAGCTGGGGCTGTTATGGAGCATGTACTCCAGCCAGTCGGAGCCGTCGGGAACCTGGAGCGAGGACCAGTCGGTCGAGCCGGGCTTCGCGCCTCCGTGCCAGTAGGGACGGAAGCCGAGGACGTCGCGCCAGAAGGCGTCCTCCTTGCCGGCGTCCTGGACGATGTAGCCGACATGGATCAGGCGGTGGGACGGTGCGTTAGGGGCGGGCGGCGCGGCAAGGACGAGCTCCGCGATGGGAGACGCGGAGGACGCGGCAGACGCGGCGCTCTGGACGAAATAGACGGGGTTGCCTTCGGGGTCGTGGACCGCGAACTGCCCATCGTGGAGAGGCTCCGTGATGGGGATGTTGCGGGCCTGGAGGTAGCGCTGGAGCCCGGCCGCATCGCGGGTGGTGAAGCCGACGGCTTCCATGCGGAGGTTGGGCGCGGGCGGCGCGGCCGTGGGGTCGATCTCAATCCACTGGGAGGCATTGACGGGGTAGATCCAGAGCGGGCCGGAAACGGTGTGGCGCGTGTATCCAAGAGTTTGGCCGTAGAAGTGCTGCGCGGCCTCGGGGCTGGTGGTCGAGAAGCGGGCAAAGGCGACCCCGGTGATGGCGGGGCGGGTGGGGGTCGGCTGCTGGGCCGCGAGGGGAAATGCGACCAGGAGGCTGGCAAGGACGGTGAGGCGGAGCATGGTGCGGAGCGTACGCCGGGGTGAGGGCGACACGCAAGGGCGGCTGACGCGCGGGCGAGGACGGCTGGGCCGGGGCGAGCACGTTGCGGGCCGATGTGCGGCAGGGCGGATGGCGCAAACGGGGGATTCGGGATGGGCGAACGGTGGCCTAGCGTGGGGGGAACGGGGGATCCCTGGGTGCTACGGACAGTCGAACCAGAGACGCGGGATGGGGTGCCGGGGGGCGAAGTTGTGCCCCTGCGTGCGACGCCGTCGCGGCGGCGGTCGATAGGTCTGTCGACGTTGGTGGGATTGATGGTGGCGCTTGCCGGCATCGTGTATGCCGTTCATGTGGAGGGACTTGGGCTGCGGGTGTTGCTGCAGCCGACGGCGCTCCTGGTGGTGGGCGCGGGGACCCTGGGGTCGGTGCTGGTGCAGTATCCGGTTTCGCTGGTGGGCGAGGCTGTGCGGGCGCTGCAAGACGCTGTGTTTGGGGTCGCGCGGGAAAGTGAGGCGGTCGCGGTGGAGCTGGTGCGGTATGCCAGGCAGGCCAGGCGCAAGGGAGTGCTGTCGCTCGATGGGGAGCTGGAGCGAATCGCGGATCCGTTCCTGCGACGCGGGATGACGCTGGCGGTGGATGGGGTGTCCGCGGTGGAGTTGCGGGAGATCTTGGGGCGGGAACTGGAGGCGCACGGGCAGCGGGCGGAGCTGGTTGCGGAGGTCTTTGAGACGGCGGGTGGAGCCGCCCCGACAATCGGCATTCTCGGCGCGGTCCTGGGCTTGATCCACGTCATGCAGTTGCTCGGCAATGCCGACGATCTGGGACGGGGGATCGCGGCGGCATTTGTGTCGACGATCTACGGTCTGGGATTGGCGAATCTGCTGCTGCTTCCGCTCGGCGGCAAGCTGCGGATGCGGGCGCAGGCGGCGGAGCTCGAGCGGGCGATGGTGGTCGAAGGCGTGGCGTCGATTGCCGGGGGCGTGCTTCCGCGGGCGCTGGAAGCTCGGCTGGGCGGGTATGTGGGAGGAGCGGCAAAGAAGGCGATGGCGGGATGACGGAGGTGGGGAGACATCGGGCCGGGGTGAGGTCTGTCGCTCGGGCCGGGGCGCGGCGAGACCGATGGATGGTCTCATATGCCGACCTCCTTACCGTGTTGTTTGCGTTATTCGTGGTGTTGTTCGCGCGGGCGTATGGGAAAACAGGGTTTGCTGCCGCGGCGGCGAGGCACAACCCGGCGTCAGGGGAGGTATCGCGGGGGCAGCGGGCGAGGCTGCGAGGGGAGTTGGGCTTGGCGTTGCGCGACGAGATTGCGCAAGGAACGGTCGCCCTGGGGGATGCGCCCGAGGGCCTCGTGGTGCGGCTGACGGAGATGGGATCCTTCGCCAGTGGAGAGGCTGCGCCGCTGCCGGCGGCCGTAGCGGTGGTGGAGCGGATGTCAGGGGTAGTAGCGCGGGCGGGAGCCCCGGTCCGGGTGGAAGGGCATACCGATGATCAGGCCTTGCGGACGGGGGCGTTTCGGTCTAACTGGGAGCTTTCGACCGCGCGGGCGGAGGCAATTCTGAGATTGTTGCTGCAGCAGCCAGGCATTGCGCCGGGCCAGATGTCGGTGGCAGGATACGGAGCGTACCGGCCGGTGGCGAGCAATGCGACGGAGGCGGGACGACGGGCCAACCGGAGGGTGGACCTGGTGGTGGTGTGTCCGCCGTAGGCGCATTGCCGAGCTGGCCAGTGAACCAGATACAGGATCCATCTGAACCGGACACACGACCAGACGTCTGAGTGGCGGCGTTCGGTCTGCAAAATTGATCTTCGTGTCATCCCTGCTCCATCTCGGTATGAGACGTTTGGGCAAAGAGGAACAGCCTCTTCCCGAAGGACTGCTCATGCCAATCGATCGCCGTTCGTTTTTGCAGCTTCTTTCTACCGGAGCTCTTTCCGCCGCCTTTCCCGACAGCATCGCGCGCGCACTCGCACTTCCGGCGAACAACGCGACAGGCACGATCAGTGACATCGAGCACATCGTCTTCATGATGCAGGAGAACCGCTCGTTTGATCACTACCTGGGCACGCTGGGCGGGGTTCGCGGCTTTTCCGATCCGCGCGCCGTCAAGCTCCACACCGGCAACTCGGTCTTTTACCAGCCGGCTACTTCGGCCGCCGGCGCGCCCTACGTGCTGCCCTACAATCCCACGGCGGCTAATCTGGGCTTGCAGTTCATCGAGGACCTGGAGCACGACTGGGATACGACCCACGTTGCCTGGAACAACGGCAACTACGACCAGTGGGTTCCGTCCAAGACGCCGCTCACGATGGTGCACCTGACCCGCTCCGACATCCCGTACCACTACGCTCTCGCCGATGCCTTCACGGTGTGTGACGCCTACCACGCTTCGCTGCTCGGGCCCACGGATCCGAACCGCTACCACATGTTTACCGGCTGGGTCGGCAACGACGGCTCCGGCGGCGGACCCGTGATCGACAACGCGGAAGCCGGCTACTCGTGGCTCACATTTCCCGAGGTGCTGCAAGACGCCGGCATCTCCTGGAAGGTGTATCAGGACATAGGCACCGGCCTGAACGCCGCCGGCTCCTGGGGCGACTCGAGCGACGCGTACATCGGCAACTACGGCGACAACTCCCTGCTCTACTTCAACCAGTACCGCAACGCCGCGCCCTCAAGCCAGCTCTACCAGAGGGCGTGCACCGGCACCAATGCCGCCGTTTCCGGAACCATCTTCGACCAGTTCCGCGCCGACTGCCAGAACAATGCCCTCCCCCAGGTCTCCTGGATCTGCGCCCCCGAGGCCTACACCGAGCACCCGAACTGGCCGGCCAACTACGGCGCATACTACGTCTCCCAAATCATCGACGCCCTGACTTCAAACCCGGACGTCTGGGCCAAGACCGCGCTCTTCGTGATGTTCGACGAGAACGACGGCTTCTTCGACCACGTGGTCCCGCCGACACCACCCGAGAACGCCGCGCAGGGGCTCTCGAACGTGGCCATCACCAACGAAATCTACCCCGGCGGCACAGACACCACGTCCGGCCCCCTGGTCGCCGGTCCCTACGGCCTTGGCCCCCGCGTTCCCATGTTCGTCATCTCTCCTTGGACCAAGGGCGGATGGGTCAGCTCGGAGGTGTTTGACCACACCTCCCTGATCCAGTTCGTGCAGAAGCGCTTCGGCACGGCGTCCCATCCGCTGACAGACCCCAACATCACCCCCTGGCGCAAAGCGGTGTGCGGCGATCTGACCTCGGCCTTCAACTTTGCCAGCCCCAACGACACCACGGTCGCGCTTCCCAGCACCGCGGCGTACGTTCCGCCGGACAACCAGCGTCACGCCAGCTACATCCCGCTGCCGCCGGCCATCCAGACGATGCCGGTTCAGGAGTCCGGCACGCGGCCGGCGCGCGCCGTGCCGTACATCGTCAACGTGGCGGCGGTGACCGACCTGGCGAGTGAGACGGTTTCGCTCGCGTTCACCAACGCCGGCAACACGGCTGTCTTTCAGGTGCGGTCGGCAAGCCCGCTCGAAAATCCGCGAAGCTACACGGTGAGCCCACACAACTCGCTGACCGACACGTGGGCCTTCGCGGCCGCGGGTCTGGCCGCCTACGACCTCTCGGTCTACGGGCCGAACGGCTTTTTCCGCCACTATCGAGGCGGAACGGCGGAGGTTGGCGCAAGCAACCTCGAGAGTGCGGTCGCTTACAACGTGAATAACGGCGGTGTGGAGCTGGCGATCAAGAACGCGGGCACGGCCGCGGTCACCGTGGCCCTCCAGAATGTCTATGCCGGCACCACCACCACACAGGAAGTGGCCGGCGGCGCGACGGTCCAGAGCTTTGTCTCCCTCGCGAACTCCGCCGGATGGTACGACTTCATCGTCACGGTTGCGTCGGACGCTGTCTTCCAGCAGGAGCTCGCCGGCCACCTGGAAACGGGGAAGGCCAGCACCACCGATCCGGCGATCACATAGAAACCGCAGATCGGCAGACCACGGATCTGCGTTTTCCGCCGAACACTGCCTCGCGGAGCTTGTATCCGCGAGGCAGTGTTTGGTCGATTAGAGGCAGTGTTTGGTCGATGTAGATTGGAGACGTTCGGAATGGCAGGGCTCGGAGGAGTGGCCGGGCTCAGCCCAGCCATTGCGGGTTGTGGGCGGTTCCATCGAAGGTGGGGGTGGTCTTGAAGAGTTCGAATTCGCCATTTTCGGCGGCTGCGGCGGTGCGGGCGAGAAGAGATTGCTGCTGGGCGGGAGAGAGGGGCTGGAAGCTCGCGGCAGCCTGGAGAGTGCTGGTGACCACTTCGGGTTTGTCCATGCCGACGATAACCACCGAGACAGGCTGCGACAGGGAGAAGTGGAGGGCCTCGGTGGGATCGATCGTACCGGACTTGAGGATCGGGCCGGAGCCGAAGGTCTTCATGGCCAGCACCCCTATCCCCTGGTCGTTGCAGACCGGCACCACCAGCTTGAGGAACGACCGGAAGTGCGGGTCCATCAGATTGATAGGCATCTGCGCCGTGTCGAAATGGAAATTGTTCTTCTTCGCGACTTCGAGCATGCGGAGGTGGACGGCGGGGTCTTTGTGGCCGGTAAAGCCGATGTAGCGGATTTTGCCGGCCTCGCGCGCGTCGCGGGCGGCTTCCATGGCGCCGCCTTTGGCGAAGATCCGGTCGGGGTCTTCCATGCGAATGACCTCGTGGAACTGCACAAGGTCGATCGTCGGGGTGTGGAAGCGGGACAGAGACTCTTCAAGCTGGTGGTTGTAGGTCTTTTTGTCGCGGCCGTCCATCTTCGTCATCAGGAAAACCTTGTCGCGGTAGCCGTCGGCGAGGGCGGCGCCCATGCGGACTTCGGCGAGGCCGCCGGTGTAGTCCCAGCAGTTATCGAGGAAGGTGACGCCGCCGTCGATGGCGGACCGGATAAGGCGGACGGCGTCTTCCTGGGACTCGGACGCGGCGTGGGAGCCCCCGACGCCGATGGCGGAGATGCGCTCGCCGGTGGTGCCAAGCTGGCGGTAGATCATGCCGGGCCGCTCGGCGCGGTGGGTGTTGTTGACGGCGGGCCTGCTGGTCTGGCCGGAGGCAGGCATGGCGGCGGCCAGGGTGGAGGTGCTGGCAACTTTGAGGAAGTCTCGGCGGTCCATGGGTGTCTCCGAAGGTATCGGCCCATTTGATGCGGAGACGTGTTCCGGAGGCGCTTCGGCAGGCTTAGGCCCGGCGGCGGATCGACCCGGCGAAGGTGGTGCGGGGCGGGCGGTAGGTGAGGGTGGCGTGCTCGGCGCTGGGGTGGTGAACTTTGGAGGCCCGGCCGGTGGTGCGCATGCGGTGGTCGGCTTCCGTCCAGGAGGGGAGGTTCGCCTCCGTCTGGGACCAGTGGGCGACGGACGCCTCGTCGCACCAGTGCAGGAGGTGGGGCATGGCGGCTTTGTGGGCGCCGGAGATGAGGTAGGCGCGCATGGATTCGGGGGAGTCCCAGGCGGTCATGGTCCAGAACGTGAAGCTGCGGTCGGGGAGAAGCGATCCGGTGAGGAAGCCGGGCGCACGCTGGACCTGGCGCTGGGAGCGAATGGCGTGCCAGGCGAACTGGGGAAGAAACCGGAGGGAGCGGATGCGGAGGCGGGTGAGGCTGACGAAGGTGGGCATGAGGCTTCATTCCAGTTTCAGCGCGAGGACTTCACTGCGAGCCTGGCGGGTTGGTTAAGGGACGACGAAGTGCAACGTGCCATGGACGTATTGCGGCTTGCCGTCGCGGAGATAGGGGCGGAAGGTCCACGGTCAATCACTGCGGACACAGCAAAGAAAATGGGCCCGCCGAGTCTTGGCGGAGCCTGCTTCACCCGCATGCCGGTGAGGTTGCCACTCTCATCGATGCTCACCTCGGCATCGGCAGCTGTACCGGCCGGCCGGGCGCACTGGCAAGATCTAACTCTCCCCCAGCGCTCTATGGCCAATGTCGCGGCGGAGCTGCATGCCGCGGAAGCTGACCCGTTCCGTGGCGGCGTAGATGCGGTCGAGGGCTTCGCGGAGGCTGGGCGCGGCAGTGGCGATGGCGAGCACGCGGCCGCCCGCGGTGACGATGGCGGGGGCCGAGGCGGGAGCGCCGGGGTAGGTGGGCGTTTCGGCCAGCGCCGTTCCGGAGTGGAAAACATGGACGGCTTCGGGGTCGGGGGACGGCGGGTACAGCTCAAGCCCCGCGATGGGTTGGCCGGGCTGGGACGCCGCAGGGTATCCGGCGCTCGCAAGAACGACGACGGCCGCGGCAGTGTCATGGAAGCGGATGTGCATCCCCTCGGGGAAGCCGTCCACCGCAGCGTCGAGCAGATCGAGCAGCGGTGTTTCCAGGCGCAAAAGGATAGCTTCGGTTTCGGGGTCGCCGAAGCGCGTGTTGAATTCAAGCACCCTGAGCCCGCTCCGGGTGAGCATCAGGCCGACGAACAGCACGCCGACAAAGGGGTCGCCCTCCGAGCGCATGCCGGAAACGACGGCCTGGGCAATCGCGGTCAAGGCGTCCCTGCGGTCGGGCAGGAGGAGGTCACGGGTGGAGTACGCGCCCATCCCGCCGGTATTGGGGCCGGTGTCGCCTTCGCCGATGCGTTTGTGGTCCTGTGCGGCGCCGAGCGGGAGCGCCGTGGTGCCGTCGCACAGGGCGAAGAAGGAAAGCTCTTCGCCGTGAAGAAACTCTTCCAGAACGAGGCTGGTTTCGGGCACTCCGGTGAGCGTGCCGTCGAACAGGCCGCGCGCGGCGTTGAAGGCTTCGCGGTTGGTCTGGCAGATCAGCACGCCTTTGCCGGCGGCGAGGCCGTCTGCCTTCACCACGACGGGGAGCGGAAACCGGGAAAGCTCTTCGGCAACTTCGTCGAGGGTCGTGCACACGGCGTGGGCGGCGGTCGGGATGTCGTGCCGGCGCATGAACTCCTTGGCAAACGACTTCGACGTCTCAAGCTGGGCGGCGGCCCTCGTCGGCCCGAAGACGCGCAGGCCATGGCGCTCGAGAGCGTCCGTCAGGCCGAGCGAAAGCGGGATCTCCGGGCCGATCACGGTGAGCGCAGGGCGCTCGGACAGGGCGAGCGAGACGATGGCGTCCGTGTGCGTGACGGGGATGGGCACGGTCCGGGCGAGCGCGCTGATGCCGGGGTTGCCGGGCACGCACAGCAAATCGACGTTCGCGGTGCGGGCGAGGGCCCAGGCAAGCGCGTGCTCGCGGCCGCCGCCGCCGATGAGCAGAATCTTCATGACGTTCGAGTGTGCTCCTTGGAAGAGGTGGTCGGACTTGAGGGGTTAGCACCGGTCCGGGCACGCGAAGTACGGAAGCGATTTACGGAACCGGAGGCAAACCTAGGATAAGCTATCCTGGCTCGGAGGTTACCTATGCGATTCTCTTTAGTTACTTTTGCGCTTCTTGCCTGGTCCGCGCCCGCCATCGCCCGGGCGGACGTATTTGCCTTCGCGGTCGCAGGCTCGGGCGCGGGCTATAGCGGGACGGGAACGCTCACCGCCACGGCAAACGCAGACGGCTCGTATAGCGTGACAGGCATCACGGGAACCGGCGTTACGGGGCTGATTGCGCCGGGCGGCTTCCACGGAAATGACGACCTGCTTTTCCCGTCCAGCGCCGGGAGCCAGGTGGATGGGAACGGCATCGCGTTTACGGATGCCATGGGCGAGTACACCTTCCAGGTCGATGTCTTTTCGACAAACGCGGGATACGGGGCGATCACGCTGGACAACCAGGGCGACTCCACCGAGTTTCCGGTAACCTTCACGCTTCAGTCGGCGGCCACGCCAGAACCGGCGAGTCTGCTGCTGTTGGGGACCGGCGTCCTCGGAATGTCGTGTCTCGGCATTCGGCGGTGGAGCTAGCGAGTTCGTGACGTCGGCGTGTGCGCCCCGCACTGCAGCCCAACCCCTGCCCTTGCGGATGTGCGCTGCGGCCAAGCGCTGCGGCCTGGTACTGCGGCCAGGTACGGCGGCAGCGGGCGCCACCGACATCGAGCCCGCAGGCGCTTTGGACGGTCCGCGCTATACTGGCGGCGTTCGCAATCCCTTCTTTCCTTGGCGGTGTTTCGGATGGGTAACCGTGCGTCGGTTCGTGCATTGGGTTGGGGTCTGCTGTCTGAGGCAATGCTCGTCGCAAGTCAGCTGCGGGCCGATACCGGCGACGCGCCGCTGAAGAAACAGCTCCCGGCGGACCAGCGGGCATTCGGGGCGGCGCAGGCGACCCACGATCCGGAGCAGCGGCTCGCCGCGATGCGGGCGTTTGTCGCGGGGTACCCGAAGAGCAGCCGGGCCGGGCGGGCCGACGACGCCATTCTGACCATCCTGCTCAAGAACTTTCCGGAGCGCACCGGGGAGGTCGAAGCGGCGGCGAAAAAGGTGGTGAAGGGATCCGACAAGGGGTTTTCCCGGAACTATGAGGAGATGGATGTCGCCTTCAAGCTGGCAGAGGCAGGCCCCAATGGGGTCGATCTGAAGCTGGCGGAAAAGCTGGCAAAGGATGGGATCAAGCATCTGGACGAGGCGAGCTACGACAAGGAAATGACGGCCTCGTACGTAAAATCCAAGATGGCGCCGCCGAAGCCCGCGGAGTTGCATGGAGAGTTCACGAAGACGCGGGCCGACGCCCTCGCGGTTCTCGCTGACGTGGAGTTACGCCAAAGACGGCAGCAGCAGGCGGCGGCCCTGACCAGCGAAGCCTACAGCCTCGATCCCATGGTGGATGACGTGAACACGATGCGCGGTCGGCTGGCGCTGGCGAACCATGACGACGCCGGCGCTCTGGACGCTTTCGAGCGGGCGCAGCTGCTGGGAACCCTTGCGCCGGCGGACCGGACCAGGATGATGGAGCTCTACCGGGCGGCGCACGGCGGCAACGATACGGACTTTGAAGCAGCCATGGATGCACGGTACGCGGGGATCTTTCCGGCATCGGCGGCCCGGGAGCGTCCCAAGCCGGTGACGGGTGGCCACACGGTGCTCGTGGAGCTCTTTACCGGGTCGGCCTGCCCGCCGTGCGTAGGGGGTGATCTGGCGGTGGAAGGTCTGCTGGAGACTTACCCACGCACCGAGGTGGTCGCTCTCGCGTTTGATCAGCACATTCCGGAGCCGGATCCGTTGGCAAATGCCGACGCAGTGGCCCGGGCCGCGGTCTACGCCGTGGGAAGCACACCGAGTTATGTGGTAGACGGTCGGAAGCAGAAGATCTACGGCGGCCCGCGAACAGACGGCGACAAGCTGTATGCGGAGCTGCGCGCGGCCGTGGATGCCGCGGCGGTGCTGCCGACGGGGGTGCATCTACGGCTTTCGGCGGCGGCGGGCGACGGAGGCACGGTCCGGGCGGAAGCCCGGGTAACGCTGCCGGACGCGGGCGATCTGCAGAAGGCGGTGTCCGCGGGAGCGGCTCCGCCGGCGGAAACGGATGCAAAACCGGGAGCGGCAAAGGTTGTGGCTGCGGCTCCCGGTCCGCCGCAGATGGTGGTCAACTTCGCGCTCGTGGAAGATGACGTCCGCTACAGCGGAG
Source organism: uncultured Acidobacteriaceae bacterium (assembly GCA_964243475.1). GTDB lineage: Bacteria > Acidobacteriota > Terriglobia > Terriglobales > Acidobacteriaceae > Edaphobacter. The sequence continues at coordinate 27,617 of CAXTEU010000025.1, forward strand.
AAAATGGCATGCGCTTTCACCGCATGGTGGTGCGGTCCCTGGCCAAACCGGCGGCGGCGGGATTTGCGGCTGAGCCTGGGGCCGCGACGACTGCCGAGGCCACCTTCGATCCGGCGGCCATCTCCCAGGGGCTGCATGCCTACCTGGACGACTACGCCCGCAATAACGAGCGCTTCGGCCAGATCACGTTTCTAACCACCAACACCACGATGGAGCGGCGGCACCTGGCAGTCGCCGCGTGGGTGCAGGACGCCGTGACGCACCGCGTGCTGGCGGCGGCAATCGCTCCGCTGAGCGAGCCGCAGCCGGTGGGGGGGCAGTAGGTGCGCCGCTTGCCCGTGTGGACGTCGGTGGCGGGGAGTGTTGTGCTGCTGGTGGGGGGCCTGCCGGCGGCAGCGGCGCCCAGGCCGCCGGTCCAGTGGCAGGTCAAATCGGCGCCCGGGAACGCGGTGAAGCCGGGATCGGCCATCACCGTGGTGGTGACTGGGCAGCCGGATCCGGGGTGGCACCTGTATGCGCTCGAAGAGCCAGACGGCGGTCCGGTGGCGACCGAGCTCGCGCTCGCCGAGGGCGATCCCGCGGATCTGCTGCGGGTCGAAGAGAGCAAGCCCAAGGTGCTGCCGGACGCGAACTTCGGGCAGCCGACGAGGTTCTTCGATGGCCCAGCCGACTTTGCGCTCCATCTGCGGGTGCTCAAGGGGGCGACCGCCGGCCCGAGTCAGATGCACGTGCTGGTCCGCTACCAGTCCTGCAACAACCGCGTCTGTCTGCCGCCGCACACGGAAACGATCCCGGTCCCGCTGGAGATCGCACGGTAAACGGCGCGGCTTCGGCCGTCCACACCACACCCGCATCCGCCCACAATCCGCCACCACAAACCCCCTCAGTAAGCCAGCGCACACCCATCCGCCCGCATCTCCGAAGCCGCCGCATACACCCGGTCCTTCCCCTGCATGCGGTGCTCTATGCACTCATACCGCCCAAACCCCCCGTCGCTCGCCCCCATCACCCATCCCATCGCGATCAACGCCTTCCGCGTCGCCACCGGCACCCCGCTTTCCAGCCGCAGCACCCCCGTCGGTCCCATCCCCGGCGCATCCTCGCCCATCGTCTGCGACGACCCCTCATGGTGCCACCGCGGACTATCCCCCGCCCCCTGCACATCCAGCCCGTAATCAATCCGATTAATCAAAATCTGCGCCTGCCCCTGCGGCTGCATATCCCCGCCCATCACCCCAAAGCTCATCCACGGCCGCCCATCCCGCGTCGCAAATCCCGGAATAATCGTCTGAAACGGCCGCTTCCCCGGCGCATACCCATTCGGGTGCCCATCCTTGAGCGAAAACAGCTGCCCCCGATCCTGAAACATAAACCCCAACCCATCCGCCACCAGCCCCGACCCCATCCCGCGAAAATTCGACTGAATCATCGAAACCATCAGACCCTTCTCGTCCGAAACCGTGAAGTACGTCGTATCCCCATGGCTCGGCGCCTGCCCCGGATACACCGGCGTCAAGATCCGATCCTGCCGAATCAGCCCCGCCCGCTCCTTCGCATAGCTCTTCGAGTTCAGCATCGCGTACGGAATCCTCGCAAACTTCGGATCCGCGTAATACCGCGCTCGGTCCTCATACGCCAGCCGCTTCGCCTCCGCCTGCGTATGGATCGACGCCGCGCTCTGAAACCCCATCCCCCGCAGATCGAAATTCTCCAGGATATTCATCATCTGCAGCGTCGCCAGCCCCTGCGTATTCGCCGCCATCCCGTACACATCCACGCCCCGGTACGTCGTCCGCAGCGGATCCCCCCACTCCGCATGCTGCTCCCGCAAATCACCCCGCGTCATCCACCCGCCAATGCGTTTGAAGTACGCGGCGATCGTGTCCGCAATCTCCCCGTCATAAAACACATCCCGCCCACCCTCGGCGATCTTCCGGTACGTCCGCGCCAGGTCCGGATTTCGAAACACATCTCCCTCCCTCGGCGCGTGCCCGTCCACCGCATACGTCCGCCGCGCATTCTCCACCTCCTCCACCCCTGACCCCGGCCGGGCAAACGCCATCAGGTTCCGCTCGATGTACGCCCCAATCACCTGCGGCACCGGCACCCCCGTCTCCGCCAGGTGAATCGCCGGCCCAAACAGCTCCTTCCACGGCAGCTTCCCGTACCTCTGGTGCAGCGTCCACCACCCATCCAGCGCCCCCGGCACACTCACCGAAACCGCCCCCAGCGCCGGAATCGTCCCTTTCGGCGAGTGCCGCCGCACCGTCTCTACATCCAGCCCCTTCGGCGACCGCCCCGACCCCGCCAGCGACACCACCTTGCTCGCCTTCGGGTCCCACACCATCACATAGCAGTCCCCGCCCAGACCCGAGCTCGTCGGCTCCAGAAATCCCAGGCACGCATTCGCCGCCACCGCTGCATCCGCCGCAGATCCACCCCGCTTCAGCGTCTCGATCGCTGTCATCGTCGCAATCGGATGCGCCGTCCCCGCCGCCCCACTCGTCCCCATCGCCGCCGACCGCGAAGCAAAACTCGCCCCCGCCACCCGGTCCCCCGCATGCACATCCGGCCGCGCGAACCGCACCTCTCCGGCCGCCTGAAACTTCGGCAGATCCACCACCGGCACGGTCGGCAACGGCGTCTTTGCCGCAGCCGTCCGCTCCGCATCCGTCCCCAGTCGAACCGGCAGCGTCGGAGCCTGTCCCAGCGAAACCGAAGCAGCCGCCGCTGGCAATGTTGCAAGGAATGTTCGTCGTCGCATCGGGGTGGGCTCCTCAAAAGGCACGTGAACCCCCAGCCTAAACCCACCTCGCAACATCCCCCCGAAGCAAGACCGGCAACTCAGACGGCAACTACCCCGCCGCCTCCACCCCACGCCCACCCCGGCTCACAATCAGCAGCTTCTCCCCACTCAGAATCTTCCGCGCCTGCCCCCGCGCGTGCGCGTTCCACGGCCCCGTCGGATCCAGCCGCACATACTGCATCCAGTGCCGCAGCGCCCGCCGCCGCTGCCCCTGCCGCTCCAGCGCCAGCGCCAGGTTGTAGTGCGCGTCCGCATACCGCGGCACCAGCTTCACCGCCCGCTGGTACGCCGCCGTCGCCTCGCCGATCCGCTGCATCTCGTCCAGCACATTGCCCAGGTCGAAAAACGCCAGAGCATACTCCGGGTCCGCCTCCGTCGCCCGCCGGTACAGCGCCTCCGCCTCCCTGTACTCGCGCCGGTTATACCGGATCGTTCCCAGGTTGATCAGCGCCGGCGCATGCCCCGGCCGCACCCGCAGAATCTCCCGATACACCTCCGCCGCCTCCCCCACCGTCCCCGGCGCCTCCTCCATCCCCACCGCCCGCAGAAACATCTCCTGCACCTCGGCCATCCGCTGCGCCTCGGCCCGTTGCTCCCCCACCACTCGCAGCCGCCCCCCACCCGAATCAAAATCGAACTCCAGTTGCTGCGTCAGCGAATCCACCAGCGCCCCGCCATGCCGAAACGACATCTTCCGCCCACGCCGCAGCACCGTCGCCTCCACCAGCGCGTCCCGCATCCCGCTCGCCCGCTGCATCGCCTCCAAAGACCGCCGGATCGCACTCGGGCTCATCCGCCGCAACGCGCCACCCACGCCCGCCCGCATCCCGGCCGTCTCCGCCGCCCCACTCCGCAGCTGACGCAACGTCCGCAGCTGCCCCAGCTCACGAAAGCCGTAGCTTTCCATCGCCGGCAGCAGCCCGGCCCGCTCCCACGCCACCAGCTCCCGGCTGCCAAGCTGCAGGATCCGCAGAACATCTTCGCGGCTATATCGGGTCACGTCGTTGGCACTCCCGGCAACGTTCGCGCGGAAGCCCTCCTATCTCGGAGTATGCGGCCGCAACTCCGCACGCATCAAGGGCTTACGCCCCCTTCCCCACAAATTCCCGTGGATATCGCGTACCAAACCTGGTTCCGCCCCCGTCTGGCGCGGCCCAGCACGCGCGCAAACCCGAACATTCACGCCCCATTCCTGCCAGTACCCCTTTCGTGGGAGTACGATTCCCCCCGGAACCGATCTAGACTCCCCTAACCGTGTCACGCAGAAGTCCGGCGACGGCCGGGGGATCATCCAATCATCTGTCCCGAAGGAAGGACAGCATCATGCCCACCGAAAGTCTGATACCCGTAGCAGAAAAACAAAGGAACCTCCCCATGCAGCACGGGCAACAAACCCTCACGCTCGAACAGGAAACCAACCCCTGGGAAGCGCAGGCCTACCGTTTCGACCTGGCAGCACGGAAACTCAACCTCGACGAAGGCATCTGGAAGGTCCTCCGCTACCCCACGCGCGAGCTCATCGTCCACATCCCCGTCTGCATGGATAACGGCACCATCGAGGTCTTCACCGGATACCGCGTCCAGCACTCCGTGGCCCGCGGCCCCGGCAAGGGCGGCATCCGCTACGCCCCCGACGTCTCGCTCGACGAAGTCCGCGCCCTGGCCTCCTGGATGACCTGGAAATGCGCCGTGGTCAATATCCCCTTCGGCGGCGCCAAGGGAGGCGTTATCTGCGACCCCAAAAAAATGTCCCAGGGTGAGCTCGAGCGCATGACCCGCCGCTACACCGCCGAACTCATCGAGTTCATCGGCCCCGAAAAAGACGTCCCCGCGCCTGACATGAACACCAACGAGCAAACCATGGCCTGGATCATGGACACCTACTCCATGCACATGCGCCAAACCGTCACCTCCGTCGTCACCGGAAAGCCCGTCAACATCGGCGGCTCCCGTGGTCGTCGCGAGGCCACCGGCCGCGGCATCTCCGTCTGCTGCGATCGCGCCCTCGATCACCTCAACCTCCCCGTCAGCGGCTGCCGCGTCATCATCCAGGGCTTCGGCAACGTCGGCTCGAACGCGGCCAAGCTCCTCGCCGAAAAGGGATACACCGTCATCGGCATCGCCGAATACGACGGCGGCCTCTTCAACGACCGCGGCATCGACATCCCCAACCTCCTCTCCCACCGCGCCCGCACCGGATCCGTCAACGGATTCTCCGGCGCCGAACCCGCCGAGCCTCACCAGCTCCTCACCCAGCCCTGCGACATCCTCATCCCCGCGGCCACTGAAAACGTCATCACCAGCCAAAACGCCGCCTCGCTCCAGTGCCGCATCCTCTGCGAAGGCGCCAACGGCCCCACCACCGTCGCCGCCGACGACGTCCTCGAAAGCAAAGGCGTCTTCGTCATCCCCGACATCCTCGCCAACGCCGGCGGCGTCACCGCCTCCTACTTCGAGTGGGTCCAGGACCGCATGGGCTACTTCTGGACCGAAGACGAAGTCAACCAGCGCCTCGACCGCATCATGACCGACTCCTTCCAGGACGTCATCTCCTACGCCACCTCCCACGACACCAACAACCGCATCGCCGCCTACATGCTCGCCATCGACCGCGTCGCCTACACCACCAAACAACGCGGCATCTACGCCTAACCCAAGTCAACTTGAGAATACTGAGAGGTGCTGCTCAAACCTGAGTCGCACCTCTTTCGAATACACATCTTCGAAAGTCGCACCTGCAATCTAGAACGGTGTCAGCGGTCGCGCGGAAACGATCTGAAAGCTCGTGAGTTGACTTCGGGATTGGCTCCTCTTAACGTTCTATAAAGTACCGGATGAGACTTTTGGCTCGCCGTTCTCATCTCACGAGAGAGTGCAATATGATAAAAAGAGCGCAGTCCGACTTCCTGTATGCCCAACCTTCCTTTGCGGCTGGAGCGGCTAGTTCAATAGACCTTTGGGGTGTATTGACCGGCTATAACAGCAGCTCCACAGGCAGTGAGGCTGATACAGCCGCCATTGCATCGGACTGGTGTGTTATCGGTCAGGACATCCTTGACGCGATACACTCTGTTCCATCAGAAGAGTAGTGAGCTGTATACATGGCCGGAAAACGGACGGAAAGTCAGCATCTGCCTGATGCCGGCCCTCTTGAGAAGCCTTCAGAGTTGAAATCTCGGGAGTTGATCGAGATTGAGGCGAGCGTCTTTTCGGGACCGCTTCCCCTTCCCGATCTTATTGCCGAATACGACCGGATCATCCCGAATGGGGCAGAGCGCATTATGGCCATGGCCGAAAGGCAAAGTTCACACCGAGAGACCATGGAAGCTAGCGTTGTAAGAGGAAACATCGCGAGTCAAACACGAGGCTCTTATTTCGCGTTCATTTTGGCCCTAGTGTCGATCCTTGGAGGTTTATTTCTGATCTATTCAGGAAGAAGCGCCGCAGGTTTGGCTTCGATTATCGCGAGTGTCGGAGCGCTCGCCGGGGTATTTGTATATTCCAAGTACGAGGAACGAAAAGAACGCGGACGCAAGTTGGAAAATTTGCAATCGCGACGCTCCAATCGGTGAGAGTCGTTACCCACTCTTCAGACGTCACCCGCTTGTCGGTATCTAAGCGACACCACTAATGACTGGTCGCTAGATGTCACACCCACCAAGCCTCCGCCGGCGCCTCCCTCAGCACCACCCGCCCCAACATCCCCACCGCAGACCCCAACCCCTCCTCGACCGATGCCAGCGCATCCTCATGCTCGATCGACAGCACCCCGTCATACCCCGCCATCCTTAGCGCCGACACAATCCCCTTCCACTCCAGCTCCCCATGCCCCCACCCCACCGTCCGAAACATCCACGACCGCTCCGGCATCCGCGCATAACTCTTCGCATCCAGCACCCCGTTCCGAGCCACATTCGCCGGCTGGAGCGCCACATCCTTCGCATGCACATGGAAGATCGCCTCCCCCACCGCCCGGATCACCGTCGGCAAATCCATCCCCTGCCACCACAGATGGCTCGGATCGAGCGTCATCCCCACCGTCGGCCCCGCCTCCGCCCGCAGCCGCAACATCGTTTCCACGTTGTGCACTGCAAACCCCGGATGCGCCTCGATCGCCACCCGCACCCCACGCCCCGCAGCAAACGCCCCCATCTCCCTCCAGTACGGAATTAGTCGCTCCTCCCACTGCCACCGCAGCATCTCCCCGTACTCCGGTGGCCAAGCCGCCGTCACCCAGTTCGGCGTCCGATCCACCGGCCCACCCCCAGGACACCCCGAAAATGTCACCACCACCGGAACCTCCATCTGCTCCGCCAGCTCCACCGTCCGCCGCAACAACCGCCCATCCCGCTCCGCCACCGCCGGGTCCGGGTGCACCGCATTCCCATGGCACGCCAGCGCGCTGATCCCCAGCCCCGCCTCCCCGAGCCGCCCCTTGTACGCCCGAATCGCCCCCGCATCCCCCAGCAGCGTCGCCAGGTCGAGATGCGCGCCCCCCGGCCATCCACCCGTCCCCAGCTCCAGCATCGTGATCTCCGGCCACCGCCGCAGCTTCTCCAGCATCCCCTCTACCGAGTCCCCGTTATATACCGGCGTAAGCAATCCCAGCTTCATCCCGAACCTCCCCAGCGCAACCACCCGCCCCTTGATCCTAATCACCCCTCACCACCTGCGCAGCAACACCCCCCAAGAAAATTGGGGAAGCGGCCTCCGCGCCGCTTCCCCATGTCTGGTGCCCTCACCCGCTAAGTCTTCCGGAGCTTAACGCGTCACGGCCACCAGAACCCCCTGCGACATGGCCACCGCCAAGGTCGCTCCACTCAAACTCTGCGCTGTCCCCATCAGCCGCATCCCCACCTGCACCGCCGCCCCAAAAAGCTGTGCCCGCCCCGCCCACGCCACCTCCGCCGGCAACCCGGCAAGCTGCAGCGTGAACACCATCGGGCGGGAACAGAAGGTACGTCGCATCGGGAGCTGAACCACTCCTCTTCTTATTCGTTTTTACTGAGGAGGCGAGCAGGTGTCCCCGCGTCCCCCGCCCGAAAAACCGCCGGGCCGGGAGCAACATCACTGGGAGAGGGCTGCTTCGGTCAAACTCCGCCGAGACACCCGCTTGCCTCTCCACCACACCCTACCCACCTCGCGCCCCTTCGCCCATTCCACAAACGAGCCATCCAGCCCCGCGCCGTTTGGCCGATATGACAGAATGGGGGTGTCGTTGCGGGCAGCGCGCTCCCTCCTAACCGCCGGCCCCCACCGACATCCAGGCGGAGCCGCGCGGCCACATGAACCTCCCCAACTCCATCACGCTCTCCCGCATCGCCGCCGTCCCCGTCCTCATCTGGCTGCTCTCCGCCCACTCGCCCATCCACACCCCCGGCCTGCAGGAAGCCGCCGCCTCCTTCGTCTTCGTCCTCGCCGCCACCACCGACGGCCTCGACGGCTACCTCGCCCGCCGCCGACGTCAGATCACCACCATCGGCATGCTTCTCGACCCCCTCGCCGACAAGCTCCTCCTCTCCGCCGGCTACATCGCCCTCGTCGCCTACAACCCTCGCCTCGTCCCACCCTGGATCGCCGTCCTCATCATCGGCCGCGAGTTCCTCGTCTCCGGCCTCCGCTCCATCGCCGCCGCCGAAGGCTTCACCATCACCGCCTCCGACATCGGCAAACTCAAAACCGTCCTCCAGATCATCTCCGTCACCGCCGCCATCCTCGCCCACCGCTGGATCTACTGGAACCTCTTCGGCTTCATCCTCGGCCTCCGCCTCATGGCCTACACCACCATCTACTGGATGACCGCCGTCTCCATCATCTCCGCCGTCGACTACTTCATCGGCTTCTGGCGCCAGATCGACCACGCCGCCGAACGAGCCCGCACCCGCCGCCCCTCCGTCCTCAACCGCACCCCCGGAGTCGCAACCGGCCCCACCCCCGCCGAAACTCCCACCCACATCACCTAACCCACCACCCCGTCGTCCTGAGCAAAGCGAAGGACCCCCGCATTTGCTGTTGCCCCTACCGTTGCCCCTCTTGTTGTCATTCCCGCAGGAAACCTGCTTCTGCCCTTGCCGTTGCACTTGCCCCTCTAGTTGTCATTCCCGCAGGGAACCCGCTTCTGCACTCGCACCTGCCGTTGCACTTGCCCCTCTTGTTGTCATTCCCGCAGGGAACCTGC
>CAXTEU010000025.1:36700-38318 GCA_964243475.1 uncultured Acidobacteriaceae bacterium
CCTCTAGTTGTCATTCCCGCAGGGAACCCGCTTCTGCACTCGCACCTGCCGTTGCCCTTGCCCCTCTTGTTGTCATTCCCGCAGGGAACCTGCTTCTGCCCTTGCATTTGCACTTGCCCCTCTTGTTGTCATTCCGCAGGGAACCTGCTTCTGCCCTTGCATTTGCACTTGCCCCTCTTGCTGTCATTCCCGCAGGGAACCCGCTTCTGCACTCGCACCTGCCGTTGCCCTTGCCCCTCTTGTTGTCATTCCCGCAGGGAACCTGCTTCTGCCCTTGCATTTGCACTTGCCCCTCTGTTGTCTTTCCCGCAGTGAACCTGCTTTCCCCCCTTACCGTTGCCTGTTCTGCGTCACACACCCCTCCCCTCACACCACAAACACCACCCGCCCCTCCCCCTTCCTACCCCACGCCGCCTCCACCTCCTCCAGCCGCACCGCCTCCGTCTCAATCGCAAACCGGTGCTCCCCCGCCGCCGCAAACATCCGCGTCAGCGCCTCCACAATCTCCGCCGCCCCAAGACTCCCCAGCCCCGACCCCAGCACCTCCAGCCCCGAACTCCGCAGCACCGCTCCCTCCAGTTGCACCGTCGCCCCGCCAATCGATCCAATCTGCACATACCGGATCCGCCGCTCACCCGCCATCGATCCCCGCCCCGCCGCCCCGTGCAACAGCATGGCCGCCGTCGGCCCCCACAGGTAATCCAGCACCACCGTCACACCACCCTCCCGCATCCAGTACCCAAGCCGTTCCCGCACATCCTCCCCATCCCCCAGCACCACCGTTTCATCCGCCCCCAACCCCCGTATCCGCTCCAGAACCTCCCGATTCCGCCCCGTCGCAATCACCTTGGCTGCCCCCAGATATTTCGCCACCTGCACCGCCTGCTGCCCCGCCGCGCCCGTCGCCCCGTTCACCAGCACCACGTCCCCCGGAACCATCTTCGCCCGCCCCAGCAGCGCCCCCCAAGTCGCCAGCCCCGGATTGCCCAGCGCCGCCGCCGTCACATCGTCCAATCCCTCCGGCACCGCAATCATCCTCCGCCGGTCCACGGCCGTCCGCTGCGCCATCGACCCGAACGGCGCCCGTGGCCCCACAAAATACACCCGCTTCCCCGCCTCCGTAAGCCCCACCCCATCATTGCCCGGAACAAACGGCATCGGGCCCCCAGCAGAATAATGCGACCCATTCGCCTGCCCCCGCACCAGATTCGTCAGCGCCGCCGCCCGAACCTCCAGCACCACCTCACCCTCACCCGCCTCCGGCTCCCGCATCTCCCCGTACCGCGGCGCCCGCCCAAACGACTCCACCAATGCAGCTCGCATACTTGCCTCCGTCCCTCATAGATGCTCCCCGACCAACCACCTCAGTCGTTGGTGGATTCCCGTCACCCGAAACCCGAGAAAGTCCGCGACAACAAACCGCAACCGCCAAACCGCAAACGTCCGATCCAGAAGGGGCACGCTTCAGCCGTGCCATAAACAACCGATCCAGAAGGGGCACGCTTCAGCCGTGCCATAAACAACCGATCCAGAAGGGGCACGCTTCAGCCGTGCCATAAACGTCCGATCCAGAAGGGGCACGCTTCAGCCGTGCCATAAACGTCCGATCCAGAAGGGG
>CAXTEU010000025.1:38418-41117 GCA_964243475.1 uncultured Acidobacteriaceae bacterium
TCCGATCCAGAAGGGGCGCGGCTTCACCGTGCCACAAACGTCCGATCCAGAAGGGGCACGGCTTCAGCCGTGCCATAAACAACACGGTACCAGCGCGGCTTCAGCCGCTGAGGTGAGCTTGCGCACCGCAACGGCTCATCCGTCGCGGCGGAAGCCGTCATTCCCACCGAGGCGTCAGCCGCCGAACGAATCAGGCGCAGCGCTCCTAGGTCCATCCCTAAGCTCCTCCCGACCTCCGCCAAAACCACGGACGCCGCCAGTGCCGCCACCAGTGCCCACTCCCCAGCGGATGCCCCAGCCCCTCCTTATGCCCGCCCTCGATACTCACAATGCCCCCAGCGCAGATGAGCGCCGTCCCCACCAGCGCACCCACCCCCGGCACATTGCCCAGAAACACCCATCCCAGCAGCCCCGCAAACACCACCACGCTGTAGTTGAACGGCGAAAGCTCCGTCGCGCTCGCATACCGGTACGCCAGAATAATGAAATACTGCGTCAGCGCAAACAGCACCCCGATCCCCACCAGCAACAACATCTGCCGCCCCGCGATCGGCCGCCACATCCACACCGCCACCGGCAGGAGACCCACGGCCGAAATCCCGAAGTTATAGAACAGCACCCGGTACGGCGGCTCCGTCTCCGCCAGCCGGTTCGTCACCGTCAGACTGATCGCCGACAACACCCCCGACCCCAACGCCACCAGCGAAGCCGGATCCCGAAACATCTGCGGCCCCGGATGGATCACCAGAACCACCCCCACCAGCCCCACCGCCAAACTCACCCACACCACCCCCTGCACCGGCTTCCGGAGCCACACCCACACAATCAGCGGAATAAACAACGGTGCCGAGTTCGACAAGAGCGACGCATCCAGCAGCGGCAACCCCGCCAGCGAAGCAAAAAACAACAACTGCGCCCCCGATCCCACTAGGCTCCGCACCACCAGCATCCCCGCATGGTCCGACTTCAGCCCCACCAACCCATGCCGCGCCACCATCGGCACAAAGACCAGAGAGCTCACGAGGTACTGCACAAACACCGTCACCGCCACGGACCCGTGCACAAACTTCCCGGCAAACCCCGTCAACGCCGAAAACAAAAACGCCGAAACAATCAGCAGAATTCCCTCGGGCAAGCTATGCCGTCGCCCAGCCGCCGCCTGTCCCGCCTCTGCCGCCGCACCCCTCGTTCCCGCCACCCTGTTCTCGATCACCCACCCCGCACACCCGACCCATTCACCGGAACGCAACGCAGCCCCGGGGCTCACCCGAGGCTGCATGGTCCATTCGTTCTGCTGGCGATTAATAAGGCTGCGAGTACGACGGTGCCGGCGGAGGCCCATTCTGGTACCCCTGCCCACTCCCCGCTCCCGGAGCCGGATACGGCCCAGTCACCCGCCGCATAATGTACCCGTTCCCGTACGGCATCGGCACCATCACGGACCTCGGCTGCGCGTACGATTGCTGCTGCGCGGGCGGCCCGTAGTAGTTCTGCACCACCGCCGGAGCCTGCTGCTCCCGGTCATACGCCTGCTGCGCATAGTTCGGCTCAATCGGCACGCGCTGGTCATACGCCGTCGGCGCCCGTCGCGCCAGCCCCGGCTGCCCGGACGCATATCCATTGCTGCCCGGCAGCGGAACCCCGATATCGTCCATGATCTTCAACTCCAGCCGCGTCTCTTCCTTCAGCACCGGCCGAGGTCCGCGCCGCGGCAGGTTGATCAGGTCGATCGGCCACAGCACCGGAACCATCCACTCCAGCGTGTCCCGCACCGCGTGGCCCTTGCCCAGGATCCGCCCCTGCTTGTCCACGTTGTACCCCTTCACGTACACCACCTTCGCGTCCACCGGAATCACCGTGTCCGGCTGGATCACCATCCGGTCGAACTTCAGCTCCATCCACCCCTTGCCCACCAGGTGCCCCGGATCCTTGTAGTCCTCAAACCGCCCCACCAGGTAGCTCCCGTACGGCAGCGTCGACCGCCCATACAGCTCCACATGGCTCACGCGGCACAGCACCGGATCGCCCACATCCGCCGTCTTCGACGACAACTTCGGCTCCGACACCGTACACGAAATCATCGAACCCGCAGGAATCAACTGCTCACCGCCGCCCTGCGCTAGAAGCGGTGACGCCAGCGGTGCCGCCAGCAACATCAGCAGAGCCGAAAATCTGCTCTTCATGGGAGATCTCCTAACAACCTCGAACTTTTGCGAAGTCCGGTAACAGAAAAACAACAGATGAGCCGGCCAAAACCCGGCCCGTGGGGGAGGGATCGTGGGGAGGTTGTAACAATCCCCCAAAGCCGCGTCAAGCACAAAAACCAACACTCCGCTATCCCACCGAAGTCGCACCCCAAAACTCCCACCCAAACCCACCCCGTCCCCCCTCACAGCAAAGCGAACGACCCTGTGCGTCGTACGTGCTGTCTCCATTGCCGCTGCTCGTGCTATTGCCGCTGCTCTTGCTCTCGCCGCTGCTCTTGCTCTCGCCGCTGCTCTTGCCGCTGCTCTTGCTCTTGCCGCTGCTCTTGCTCTTGCCGCTGCTCTTGCTCTTGCCGCTGCTCTTGCTCTTGCCGTTGCCCTCGCCGTTGCCGTTGCCTGTTTCACCGCCGTCATCCTGAGCGAAGCGAAGGACCCCCGTAGTTGCTCTTGCCGTTGCTCTTGCCGTTGCTCTTGCCGTTGCTCTTGCCGTTGCTC
>CAXTEU010000026.1:0-32705 GCA_964243475.1 uncultured Acidobacteriaceae bacterium
CCCACTGCACCAAAATACCCGGCAGCACGGAAAGTGAATATGTCGATACACCCTAGTAGGCGCACGTAGTTTGAGGAAGGCGCGACGCCCATCGGTCCGAAAACATTCCAGAGGCTACCATGCGGGTTGGGAGGTCGCAATACGGGGCGACTGCCACGTTTGTGGGAGCTTTGGACGGCTGCCGGGTGGCCAGATTGGAAGTTTGGGGTCGTCGGATGCATGCGGCCGTGGTACTGCCCGGTGCCGCCCGGTAAAGAAAAAGCTGCGATGCGGGGGATCTATCGTTTCGCGGTGAACCAGGGTCGCCGATCGGTCTTGAGGCGGAGCTGGATGCGCTGGATTCGCGCCTCCAGGGTCGCCGATCGGTCTTGAGGCGGAGCTGGATGCGCTGGATTCGCGCCGCGGACGGATAGTCCGTTGGTGGACGCTGGCGGAGATGGGCGTGGATGGGTACGGGCGCAGCGGCCGAACCTGCCCGTTATTGGTGCACCCGAACCTCGGGAAGAAGGCTTGTCTGCTCCGGGGAATCGGGTGGAAGCGCGTGGACGGCGCCGGACACGGCCATCGCTTCGGCCGTTTCTGAAGCGGCTGTGGCAGAGTCAGCCGCATCTGCTGCGGTGGCGGTACCTGGCACTGCTTTGCGGGAGTGTCGCAGTTGCAGGAGCTCTTGAATTTCGCCGCGGAAAACGAGCATGACGGTGGCGGCGTAGACGGGCAGGGTGAGCAGGACCTCCGTGAAGAACCAGAGCTTGGAGTGAGCCGGGAAGACGTGTTCGACCGCGGCGGTGGTGGCGGCGAACGGGAGCGAGCAGAGAGTGATCTTGAGCCAGCCCTGCCAGACGTATTCCGCGGCCGGGACGGACAAGGTGCGCTGGACGTGGCGCGGCCAGAAGATGCAGTGGACGACGGCCATGGAGACGGTGGTTCCCCAGGCAACGCCGTAGATGCCGACGGTGCGGACCAGGAGGAGGCTGAGGAGGAGATTGAAGGCGGCTTCGATGCTGGCCCACTTGGCGACCGGCCTGTGGCGGTTGGTCGCGAACATGATGGCGCCGGCAGTAAGATTGGCGATGGTAAAGAATTGGCCGACAAGCAGGATCTGGATGACGGTGCCGGAGATCTGGCTATACTGCGGTCCCATCCACAGGCCGACAAAGGACTTTCCACGCAGCATCAGGGTGACGCTAATCGGGAGTGAAAGCGCGAGGGTGGCCTGGGTTCCGCGGAGCAGGAACTGTCGCATTGTTTCCGGCCGGCCGGTGGCTTCGAGATTGCTGGCCAGCGGAACGAACGTGGTGGAAAGCGCGGTGACGACCTGGCTGGCGTACTGGATGAGGCTGCCGCCGATGGCGTAGGCGGTGACGAGCGAGACGGTGAGGAAGGCGCCGACGACGAGGTTATCGGTGTTGAAGATGATCTGGCCGGCAACGATGATGATGAAGATGACGAAGCTGTAAGACCAGATGGTGCGAAGCGTATCCATCTCCGGTCGGCCGAGGCGGACGCGGGCGGGAGGGAAGATTCTGAGGGCAAGCAGGGAGGTGAGGACGCCGATGGTGGCGACGACCGCGAACTCCCAGTAAGCCAAGGACTTGAGACCGCCACCGGAGCGCAGAATCAGGATCACGCCGCCCGCCCGGAGGAGTGTCTGGAGGATGGTCATCGAGCTCAGGAGATCGAAGCGGTGAATGGCGGAGAGGACCGCTCCGAAGACGCCGGAGACCAGGGTGACGGCGACGCCGATGGCGGAGAGAAGAACGGTGATCTGTGCTGCGTGGCGAAGCTCCGGGGGAATGGAAAAGAGGTGAGGGAAGAGAGCGGCGAGGCCGGCGCTAAGGAGGGTGACAGCGGCGGCAATGAGCAGGCGAAACCAGAGCGCAGCGCCGATGGCGCGGCTGGCGGCGGAGTCGTCGTGCTCGGCGTGGGCTTTGGAGACGTAACGGATGACGGCGGTACGCAGGCCGAGGTCGAGCAGGTTGAGGTAGGCGACGGTGGACATGGCGAGGATCCAGACGCCGTACCCGCGGGAACCCAGGCTGCGGACGATGAACGGGGTAAGGAAGAAGGGCACGACCATGCCGACCGCGGTTGCGGCCCAGTTCATCAGCACATTGGTGGCGAGACGTCTTGTCGTGCTCATGGGCGCAGGTCTGTCACGGCACGAGTCTAGCAGCGGAGGCGTGGCGGGCGTGTGTCCGGATTTGCGACGATTCCCGATTTGGGCTGCGACTTTTGTGGGACGAGGCCGGCGGCAAGAAACGGCCGGAGCTGGGCTATGATCGTCCTGCAGCGAGGAGCGCCTTCCGCCGCTCAGCTTGAGCGGTGCGGCGGCAATCCGGTGACGATGATGCAAGTGTGCGAAACGATCCGTCGCGCGGTGCTGGGCAGGAGCTTGCCGTGAGGTTGCTCTTCTGGATCTCGTGTGCGCTGGTGGTGTACGCCTACGTGGGGTACGCTGCGGTGCTGTTTGGGGTTGCGCGTGTGCGGCGAAGGCCTGTGACGCGCCGACCGATCCGCCCGACGGTGTCGGTGGTGATCGCGGCCCGGAACGAAGAGCGGACCCTGCCGGGGAAGCTGGCCAATTTGGCCGCGGTGAACTATCCGCCAGAGATGCTGGAGCTGGTGATCGTTTCGGACGGTTCGACGGACGGCACGGACGAGATTTTGCAGAGGGCTGGGCCGGCGGTGATCCCAGTATTGCTGTCGCCTTCGGCCGGGCGAAGCGGGGGAAAGGCTGTGGCCCTCAATGAGGGTGTGCGGCGCGCGTCGGGCGAGGTGCTGGTGTTTCTGGATGCGCGGCAGACGGTTGATGGCGATGCGATCGCGGAGCTGGTTTCCTGCTTTGCCGACCCCGATGTCGGTGCTGTAAGCGGCGAACTGCTGCTGGAGTCGGCGGCAGGATTGACCGAAGGGCTTGGCCTTTATTGGAAGATCGAGAAGATGGTGCGCAAGCTGGAGTCTGCTTCGGGGTCCACGGTCGGCGTGACGGGAGCGATTTATGCGATGCGGCGGGAGCTGTTTCGCGAGATTCCGCCGGGAACGATTCTCGACGACGTGTATGTGCCGATGATGGTGGCGCGGCACGGCAAGCGCGTCGTGTTTCTGCCGTCGGCGGTCGCGCGGGATCGACTGTTTGCCGAGAAAGGGAAGGAGTTTTCCCGGAAGGTGCGGACCCTGACGGGCAACTATCAGCTGCTGCGACTGGCTCCCTGGATCCTTTCTCCGTCCAATCCGCTGCTGTTTCGTTTTTTGAGTCACAAGCTGGCGCGGCTGGCGGTTCCGCTGTGCCTGGTTCTCATGCTGGCGAGTTCAGCCACGGCCGGCGGACCGTTGTATCGCGGTTTGTTTCTGCTGCAGGTCGCGGTGTACCTGCTGGCAGCGCTGGGTCTGGTTGCGCCGCGCGCGCAGCGGTTCAAGCCGGTCGGACTTGCGCAGACGTTTGTGGTGTTGAACGTGGCGGCGGCCCTGGCGTTCCTCAACTTTGTGGCGGGAAGGAATCGCGTCTGGATCCGCTAGACTGCTGCTAGCGGCGGATCGGTCCAGATCGACAGGGGAGAGTTTCTGTGGGACTGCATATCGGACACTACATCCCGTTTGTGGCATACCTGGGATTCTTTGTTATGTGCCTGGTGTCCCTGTTCAGCAAGCCGCTCTACGGGCTGTATTTCCTGCTTCCGTTTTTGCCGTATCGCACCATGCGGGACCACTTCACGGAGCTGCCGATGGGCGACAACGTGATGACGCTGCTGATTGTGTGCATCATTCTCGGAGCGATTTTTCAGGGCAAACATCTGGCGCGGTCGAAGCTGTACCTCAGTTGGCTCCTATTTGGAATTTACCTGTACATTTCCCTTTGGCTCGGGATGCTGTTGGGCAATGCGCCGGCTCCGCTGTGGACCTCCGACGTCAACTTTGTCACGTGGAAGGATTACATGATGCTGCCGCTGCTGCTGGTGGCGGGTGGTCTTGTCGTGGAGGATCGCAAAAGCATCCGCATGGTGGTGATGATCAGCGCGGTATCGCTGTTTGTGATTGACCGGGCGTCGTTGATGGACAGCCTATCGCGGTCGTGGGGGCATTTCGACGAAGACAAGCGGGACGGAGGCCCATTGGGTTTTGCCGGCGCCAATGGCCTGGCGGCATACCTGGCGCAGTCGGCGATGTTTTTCTGGGGCTTTCTGGCGTTTGTGAAGCGGAAGAAGTCCAAGCTGCTGCTATACGGCCTGGTCGGGCTGACGCTGCTGGCCACAATGTACGCCTTCTCGCGGGCGTCCTACATTGCCGTTCTGGTCGGGGTGTTGGTTTTGGGCATTCTGAAGGAACGCAAGCTGCTGGTGATTCTGGGGGTGTTCTTGGTGACGTGGCAGGCGCTTGTTCCGACGGCGGTGACGGAGCGGGTGCACATGACGACCGATTCAAATGGGCAGCTTGAGGCCTCGGCGCAGGGGCGGGTCGGTTTATGGGAAGAGGCGGAGCGGGACTTCCTCAGCTCGCCCTTGTTTGGCGCCGGTTACGCAACGTTCCAGCTGCGACCACACTTTGGCGATCTGCACGATACCCATAACTGGTACGTGAAGGTGCTGGTGGAGACGGGCCTGATCGGCTTTGGCTTTGCCGTTGCGCTGATCTGGCAGGTGATGCGCCTGGGTTGGCAACTTTTCAGGCGCAGCAGCGACCCTTTATACCAAGGGCTCGGGCTGGGCCTGCTTCTGATGATGCTGGCCTCGGCGATCTCTAATTTCTTCGGCGATCGATGGACCTACATTGAGATTAATGGGATTTTGTGGGTTCTGGTCGGCTCTGCCGCAAGGGCTATCGCTCTTGGCGAAGAGGCATCGACCGACGTTGTGGCCGTTGAGGCCGAGCTTGCTCCCGTTCCGCCGCATCTTGCTTACCACTGATCGCCACAGCTTTAGGCGGGCGAACCATGGCCGCGCTCAGGTTTCATGACTTCCTTGCAGCTGCTCCATCCCGGTGTTTCCCCCGCTAGCCTGTCGCAGGCGCAGGCCGATGACGTGCTTGCGGCCCGGCGACCGCATGTGCTGCTGATTCTGGATCAGTTTCCGGCGACGAGCGGAGGTGCGGAGCGGATTGCGCTTCGGCAGGCGGAGCTGCTGCCGAAATTTGGGTACCGGGTTTCGTTGCTTACGTTTTTTGCGCATCCACGCAGCTCTTGTCTGGTTGCGCCGCCCTGTCCCACGTATCTGCTTCCGCTGACGAGCACGTACAACCGGGCAGCGTGGCATGCCGCGGGCGTGTTGCGGGACTTTCTTGCTGACGAAGATGTCCGCATTGTGCAGACGTTTTTTGAGAGCTCCGATCTGTGGGCCGGCATGATTACGAAGATCGCTTCCGATGCGAAGCTCGTCTGGAGCCGACGGGATATGGGAATTCTGCGCAGCGGCAAGCACCATGTGGCGTACCGGATGCTGTCCGGGATGCCGGACGCGGTGCTGGCCGTGTCGGAACAGGTGCGACGGCATGCGATCGAGGTGGACGGCGTTGCACCGGAGCGAGTGGAGACGATCTACAACGGGCTGGATCTGGCGCAGTGGCCGGGCGATGCCGGTGCACGTCCGGAAGGTGGGCCGGTCATTACGACGGTGGGCAATTTGCGATGGGTGAAGGGGCACGACGTTCTTCTCGAAGCGGCGGCGATGGTAAGCCGGGCAATGCCGGGGGCGCGGTTCACGCTGGGCGGGGAGGTGCTGGAGCCGGAGTACTTTGCGGCGCTGCAGCAGCAGGTGATGCGGCTCGGACTTGAGCAGCGGGTGAGCTTTGTTGGCGGTGTGCGGGATCTTCCGCGGCATCTGGCGGGCGCCGATCTGTTTGTGCTGCCGTCGCGGAGCGAGGGGTTTTCTAACGCCATTCTGGAAGCGATGGCGGCGTCGCTGCCGGTGGTGGCGACGGATGTGGGCGGCAATGCGGAGGCGGTGCGGACGGGGGTGACGGGGCTGATTGTGCCGCCGGAGAATGCGGAGGCGCTGGCCGGAGCGATGGTGGCAATTCTGTCTGACCCGCAGCGAGCGGCCGCGATGGGCGCCGCAGGAAAGAAGGTGGTTGCGGAGAGCTTCACGACGGACGCCATGATGCGACGCATTGTGGGGGTTTACGATCGGCTGCTGGCCTGAGTCGGAGCGCCGCTTGCGCATGCCGTCACGCGCATGCGAAGGGCGTCCACGACGGCGAAGGAGGGCCGGAGCCCTCCTTTGCCTGAGCCCGCGTGCGCGGCTTTAGCAGCGAACGATGTTAGGGGAGCGGATGCCCTTGGTGGCGTTGCGGGTGTCGACGACGAGTTGTGACTCGCGGACGATGCGCTCGTAGTCGTAGTCGGAGTGGTCGGTGACGATCAGGGCGCAGTCATACTGCTCGAGGTTGTCGAGCGGGGTGCAGGCCATGTTGAGGTTGTAGTGGCGGCCTCGACCGACGGTGGGGAAGTAGGGGTCGTTGTAGACGACCTCGGCGCCCTCCTGCCGGAGCAGCTCGATGATGGTGAGCGAGGGGCTTTCGCGAAGGTCGTCGATGTCTTTCTTGTAGGCCATGCCGAGCATGAGGATGCGGGATCCGTTGACGGCTTTGCGATGCTGGTTGAGGGCCTTGGCGACCTGTGTGACCACGAACTCAGGCATGGCTTCGTTCACTTCGCCGGCGAGTTCAATGAAGCGGGTATTGAAGTCGTACTCCTTGGCCTTCCAGCTGAGATAGAACGGGTCGATGGGGATGCAGTGGCCTCCGAGGCCGGGGCCCGGGTAGAAGGCGTGGAAGCCGAAGGGCTTGGTGGAGGCGGCCTCGATGACCTCCCAGATGTCGACGCCCATGCGGAGGGAGAGGACCTTGAGCTCGTTGACGAGGGCGATGTTGACGCAGCGGTAGATGTTTTCGAGCAGCTTGGTCATCTCCGCGGCGCGCGTGGTGGAGACGCGCACGGCGCGCGTAAAAATGGCTTCGTAGAGCGTGGCGGCGAGTTCTGTGGCCTGCTGCTCATGACCGCCGACGACCTTGGGGATGTCGCGGCGGGCGACGGTGTCGTTGCCGGGATCTTCGCGCTCGGGCGAAAAGGCGACGTAGAAGACGCCGGCCTCCCCGGGGGTGTCGGGTCTCTGGACCTTAAGGCCGTTGCGGTTTCCGGCTTCAAGGATGGGGATGAGGACGTCGTCGGTGGTACCGGGGTAGGTGGTGCTTTCGAGCACTACCAGCTGCCCCTCTTCGAGCCACGGGGCGACGGCCCTGGCCGTGTTTTCGATGTAGCTGAGGTCGGGTTCGCGATGCCCGGTGAGAGGCGTGGGGACGCAGAGAATGATGGCGTCCTGCTGGGCAAGGCCGGCAAAGTCTATGGTGGCGCGGAAGCCGTGTTCGCGGGCGCCTTGGATTTCCGTTGCGGGAATGCGGAAGATGTAGGACCGGCCTGCCTCAAGGTCGGTCACTTTCTTCTCGTCGATGTCGAATCCGGTGACCTGGAAGCCGGCTTCGGCGAGCAGGAGGGAAAGGGGCAGGCCAACGTATCCCAGGCCGATGACGCCGATGCGGGCGGTGCGGCTGTGCAGTCGGTCAAGGCGATCCTGAGCGATTTTGGGAAGAGAGGTCTGGCTGGTCGTCAACATGTCCGCTATTATTGCACCGGTTGGCTGCGGGAATGCCAGTCTCGATCTGCCACCTTTGCGGTATTTCTGAGCTGCGTTTGCGGCCTGAATCTTGCACGACGCGCGTGATTTGCGCGATGCCGGGCAGGACGCCGGATGGAGGAAGCATGGCACGGTACCTGATCACGGGCATTGCCGGGTTTATTGGATCGTCGATTGCGCGGGCGTTGGTCGCGGACGGCCATGAGGTACGAGGGATCGACAATCTTTCGACCGGCAACCTGGCGAACCTCGAAGAGATTCGCGAATCCGTCGATTTTCGCGAGGCCGATCTGCAGGATGCTGCTGCGATGCGCTCGGCGTGTGAGGGCGTGGAGTACATCACGCATCAGGCGGCGCTGGCGAGTGTGCCGCGATCGGTGAAGGATCCCTTGTCGTCGCATGAGTCGAACGTGAACGGAACGCTGACGCTGCTGCTGGCGGCGCGCGACGCGGGGGTCCGGCGGGTGGTGTACGCCGCGTCGTCTTCGGCGTATGGCGATCAGCCGACGCAGCCGAAGCACGAAGAGATGTCTCCGGCGCCGCTGTCTCCGTATGCCGTGCAGAAGCTGACCTGCGAGTACTACCTGCAGGCATTTGCGAAGGTGTATGGGATGGAGGCGATCTGCCTGCGGTACTTCAACATTTTCGGACCGCGACAGGCGGCGGATTCGCCGTACTCCGGGGTGATTGCGCAGTTCTGTTACAAGATGATGGCGGGCGAGACGCCGACGATCAACGGGGACGGCTCCACCTCGCGGGATTTCACGTTTGTGGAGAATGCGGTGACTGCCAATCTGCTGGGGTTCCGGGCGTCGGCTGCGGTGGCGACGGGGCGGGTGTTCAACGTGGGGACGGGGCACAGCCACACGTTGCTGGATCTGTATGGGGCGCTGGCGGACATTCTGGATTTCCGGGCCCAGCCGAAGTTTGGGCCGTCGCGGGCCGGGGATGTGCAGCATTCGCTGGCCAAGATCGACCGCGCGCGGGAAGAGCTGGGATATCGGCCGATGGAGGATTTCCGGGCAGGGCTGGAAGCTACGGTGGCCTGGTATCTGGCGGAGCGGACGAAGCAGGAGCGGGTCGCGGTGAACGCTTAGCGACGCGAGCGGTAGACGTGGGTTGATACCACGAAGGGAGCCCGATGGGCTCCCTTCTGCTATTCCGATGGGTGAGATTACGATTGGCGGCGGAGCTTGCGGGCGAAGGCGCCTGCGGAGCCGACCAGGCCGGTGCCAAGGAGCATGAGGGAGTTGGGCTCGGGCGTTGGGACGATGGAGCCGCTGAAATCAACGCCGGCACGGTCAAGGCCGCCCTGGACGAGGTCGACCTCGATGGTGTTGACGCCGGTCACGAAGTCGTTGTTGTACAGCGTGGCGGTGTCGATGGTCATGCAGTTGGGGACGGCCGTGGCGCAGTGCGGGTAGCCGCTGGTGGTGTCTGCCGAGAAGATGGTGATGCCGTTCAGCTTGATGGCGGCCGTATCGTCGGCGAGCAGGGAGAGCGTGCCGGCAAAGTTGCCCGAGCCAAGGGTGAAGGTGGAGGTATAGACGTAGGTGCCGTTGGCTTCCACATTGGAGCCGCCGGGGCCATCGCCCGGGTTGTTCGAGACGTAAGAGGAGCCTGACATGGCGTTAGCCCAGGTGGTCTGGCCGGCGGGCAGGACGAGGCTGTAGCTGGCGCCGGTACCGGAAAGTGTTCCGCCGGTTGTGGAGTAGCTAGTGGATGCGTTGTAGCCCTGGTATGCGAGTGCAGAGTTGGCGGCACCGGAGGATTGCGCACCGTTGACGCCGTAGCTGTCGAGGGTAAGGGTGGCGGCAGAGGCGAGGGTGGTGGACGCGGCAACGATGGTGGCCAGGGCAGAAAGGCGTGCAATGAGGTTCATGGGGAGGTTCTCCTTGTGTTCCGCGTTTCGCGGTGACGTTGAAGCTTATTGCACATGGGGGGCCAAAGGCGGCTGGCTGGATGTTGCTTCGATTTGGGACAGTGCGTGCTCCCGAGACGGCCGCATTCTCCGATTTGGCACGCGACGGGTGCCCTGGGTAGGAAGAGGCTTTCCAAAGAGTGGGAAGTTCCCCGGACATGCGCTTTTTTTGAAGGGCAGGGTGGATGCGGGGTCATGGCGATGTCAGCAGCAGACGCAGAAAGCGCGACCATGCGGCGTGTTCGGTGGCGACCGCTGCTGGTATAAGAGGCGAGTGATCTCGGTTCTGATTCTTACGCGGGATGAAGAGGCGGATCTGCCGGGCTGCCTGCACTCGGTACGCTGGTGCGATGACGTGCATGTATTTGATTCGATGAGCACGGATCGTACGCGGGAGATCGCGCGGGAGCATGGGGCGACGGTGCAGGAGCGGAGCTTTGACGACTATGCGACGCATCGCAATGCGGCACTCGGGAGCGTCCGGTTTCGGCATCCGTGGGTGTTTCTGCTGGACGCGGATGAGCGGCTGACGCCGGAGCTGGCCGACGAGGCGCAGCGGGTCGTGCGGACGGAAGCGGCGGAGGGTGTATCCGGGTACAGCCTGCGGCGGCGGGATTTCCTGTTTGAGACCTGGCTCAAGCATGCGCAAATTTCACCGTTCTACATCCGGCTGGTGCGGCCGGAGCGGGCGCGGTTTACGCGGGCGATCAACGAGGTGCTGGAGGTGGAGGGCGTGGTGGGTCGGTTGGTGGCGCCGCTCGACCACTTTCCCTTTTCCAAGGGGATTGCGCACTGGATTCGCAAGCACAATGTGTACTCGACGATGGAGGCGGAGCTGATTGTGGGGCAGGGAGGCCTGCAGCAGCCGTCGCTGCGGACGGCGTTGCTGAGCCGCGATTTCCACGAGCGAAGGCTGCACCAGAAGGCGCTGTTCTACCGGCTGCCGGGGCGGCCGCTGGTGAAGTGGGTGTATATGGTGGTGTGGCGGAGGGCGGTGCTGGATGGGCGCGCGGGGCTAACGTACGCGACGCTGCAGGCCATCTATGAGTACCTGATTGTGCTGAAGACGCGGGAGCTGCGGCGGGGAGGGGCTTGATGGGGATACTGGGAGGGGATGGTGCGCCCGAGACGATTCGAACGTCTGACCTACAGCTTCGGAGGCTGCCGCTCTATCCAGCTGAGCTACGGGCGCCCTTAGGGGAAAGGGACTAGGAGTTAGGGTAGCATGGGAATCATGCCTTGCACTCCGATCGCTCCACTGTTCGCCTCGGTTGCTTTTGCGTTTGTTACGCTTGCCGCCCCGGCACAAACCGCGGGGCCGTGCCCAACGAGTCCGGTGGCCGACCACGGCCAATCGGTGGATGGGAAACCGCTGGCCAGCCCGGCCGCGACTGCCAGCACGACGCTTGACGGCAGGTCGGTGGTGATCCGGTATAACTCTCCCGCGATGCGCTGCCGCACGGTGATGGGCGGCTTGGTGCCGTACGGAAAGGTTTGGCGGACGGGGGCGAATCCGGCGACGACGCTGGTGACCGCCGCTCACTTGAAGATTGGCACACTGGATGTGCCGGCGGGGACGTATACGATCTACACGCTGCCGGGGGCGGAAACGTGGATGCTGATCGTGAATAAGCAGACGGGGCAGTGGGGGACGGTTTACAACCAGGATCAGGATCTGGGGCGGACGGTGATGACGGCGAATCCGCTGGCGAAGCCGCAGGAAGTGATGTCGATCTCGTTCGAGCACACGCATGGGCGTACGACGGAGCTGCATGTGAAGTGGGAGAAGACGGACGAGTTTGTGGCGGTGGCGGCGGAGTAAGAGCGGGTGTAGGAGGTACGCTGAAGCAAAGAGCCGCAGGGAGCGTTCCCCGCGGCTCTTTCGTGTTTGGCTACCGGGTGATTACCACTCTTTGGCGGCGGTGTCCGGGGTGAGGGGAGTGGCGGCGGCGGGGGCTTTCCAGCGGAGGACGGGTTTGCGGGCGGCGGCGGTCTCGTCGAGGCGGCGGAGGCGGGTGGTGTGGGGGGCGGTGCGGACGAGATCGGGGTTTTCGGCGGCTTCCCGGGCGATCTGCCGGAGGGCGTCGATGAGGAGGTCGAGCTCTTCGCGGGACTCGGACTCGGTGGGCTCGATCATCATGGCGCCCTGGACGACGAGCGGGAACGACGTGGTGTAGGCGTGGAAGCCGTAGTCGATGAGGCGCTTGCCCATGTCGCCCGTCTTTACGCCATTCTTCGCTTGCAGCCGGTCGGAGAAGACGACCTCATGGAGGGAGCGGGTTTTGAAGGGGAGCTCGAAGACGCCGTCGAGTTTGGCGCGGATGTAGTTGGCGTTGAGGACGGCGTCTTCGGTGGTCTGGCGGAGGCCGTCGGGGCCGTTGGCCAGAATGTAGGCGAGGGCGCGGACGAACATGCCGAAGTTGCCGTAGAACATGCGGACGCGGCCGACGCTTTGTGGGTGGATGTACTCGAGGCCGAACTGGCCGTTGGGACGCTCGACGATCAGCGGCGTGGGGAGGAAGGGCTCGAGGATCTTTTTGCAGGCGACGGGGCCGGAGCCTGGACCGCCGCCACCGTGCGGGGTGGAGAAGGTTTTGTGGAGGTTGAGGTGCATGACATCGACGCCGAAGTCGCCGGGGCGGGCCTTGCCGACGAGGGCGTTCATGTTGGCGCCGTCCATGTAGAGCAGGGCGCCCTTGGCGTGGAGGATCTCAGCGATGCGGGCGATGTCGGACTCGAAGACGCCGATGGTGGAGGGGTTGGTGAGCATCAGGGCTGCGGTGTCGACGTCGACCATGCGGGCCAGCTCGTCTAAGTCCACCATGCCCCGAGCGTTGGACTTGAGGTTGGCAACTTCATACCCCACGATCGCCGCGGTTGCAGGGTTTGTCCCGTGGGCGGAGTCGGGGACGATGATCTTTTTACGCGGGTTGCCGTTGGCCTCGTGGAAGGCGCGGATCATGAGGATGCCCGTGAACTCGCCATGGGCGCCGGCGGCGGGCTGGAGGGTGATGGCGTCCATGCCGGTGATCTCGACCAAGGCGTCGGAGAGGACCTTCATGATTTCAAGGACGCCCTGCGACAGGTGCTCGGGCTGGTAGGGGTGGGCTTCGGCGATGCCCTCGAGGCGGGAGACGAGCTCGTTGACGCGGCCGTTGTACTTCATGGTGCAGGAGCCGAGCGGGTACATGCCGAGGTCGATGGCGTAGTTCCAGGTGGACATGCGGGTGAAGTGGCGGACGAGCTCGATCTCGGAAAGCTCGGGCATGACGCCGAGGTCTTTGCGGGTCTGCTCGCCGAGGAGGGCTTGGGCGTCTACAGCCGGGACGTCGAGTTCGGCGAGGCGGTAGGCTCTCTTGCCGGGGGAGGACTTTTCGAAGAGCAGGCCTTCGTTCTGGTTGGTGTGGGTGGTGGCTTTCTTCGGGGTGCCGGTGAACGTTTCAGGCATTAATGCTCCTTGTTCTTCCACCAGCGGTCGGTCCTGAACTCTGATGGAACAGTGGGTTTGACGGTAGGATCGATGCCAAGAGCTTCTAGCCGGCTGAACCAGACATCCCTCAGCCCTTTTGGGAGGGGTTGGGCGCACCAGGGACAGAAGGTAATCAGGATTCTTGAATTAGTCCCATCCGGTACCGTGATGCCATACTCGCGAAACTTTGGAGTGTATTGAACGATCCTGTCCTCTTGGTCGAGGTAGTACTCCATCAGATCGCAGCAATGCTTCACTTAAAACTCCACCATGTCGGCGGCGGAGCCGGTTTCTGAGTAGGCGCCGGCGTCTGGGCCGGACATGTCTTCTTCGCGGAGGCTGAGGGCGACGACGGCTCCGTTGGCGAGCTTGAGCGTGAGGGAGCTGCCGTCTTCGAGGGTGGCCTGATCGACTTCTTCGCCGATGAGGGCGCAGAGGGCGTCGCGGTAACCGGGTTCGCCGAAGGAGATGGAGAACTCTTCCAGAAGGACGCTGGGCCACTCGTAGAAGGTGAGCAGAGGGCCTTCAAAGCGAAGCTGAAGGTAGTCCTGGACGAACTCGACGGCTTCGAGTTCTTCGCCTTCGATTGCGCTAATGTCCATGCACTTCGAGCTCCGTGACGGGGTGCGATTCGTATTCGCTGGAGGACTCGCAGCGGATGGGGAAGTTGACGGAGTTGGCGATGAAGCAGCGGCGGTGCGCGTCTTCATGGAGGTCGGGGATGAGGCTGGCGTCGGAGCCGTGTGCGAGGGTGACATGCGGGCGAAGGGTGACGAGTTCGAAGTAGCCGGACTCGGCGCCGGGGGTGGTGCGCATGACGCCTTCGGCATGGTCGACGTAGGCGGTGACGATGACGCCCGCCATGGCGGCGAGGTGGAGGAACCAGAGCTTGTGGCAGGCGCTGAGGCTGCCGACGAGGAGCTGCTCGGGGTTCCAGCGGCCGGGGTTGCCGCGGAACGCGGGGTCGGACGAGCCGGCGATGGCGTGGGTTCCTTCAGCTTCCAGCTCGAAGGAGCGGCTGTAGGCGTTGTAGCCGATGGTGCCGGGGCCGGGGTTGCCGGTCCAGACGACGCTTACCTGGTACGTGTGTCGATCGCTCATGGTCGTGCTCCTGAACGGTTGAAGAAGGTTAGTGTGCGGCGGCCGTCTCGCGTCGGGTTGCGACGGCGAGGAATTTGGCTACGTGTTCGATTTCGGGGCGGGTGGTGAGTTCGGTGGCGCACCAGAGGCTGGCGTCGGGGCCGAGTTCGGGGTACCACTTCGCGAGGGGAAGGCCGCCGATGATTTTCTGCTCGAGCAAGCTGATGTTGGCGGCCTCGGCGCCTCCCTCCATGGAGAGAACGAATTCGTTGAAGCGGGGGGCGCTGTCGAAGAGGGATTTTGCTCCGTTGCCGGTGAGGGCGGAGCGGAGGAAAGACGCCTTGGCAAGGTTGTGCTCCCCGAGTTCGCGCAAGCCCTGCTTGCCGTAGACGGAGAGGAAGACGGTGACCATCATGGCAACGAGGGCCTGGTTGGTGCAGATGTTGGAGGTCGCTTTTTCGCGGCGGATGTGCTGCTCGCGGGTGGACAGGGTGAGGACGAAGCCGCGTTTGCCGTCGATGTCCCTGGTTTCTCCGACGAGGCGGCCGGGCATCTGGCGAAGGAACTTTTCCTTGCAGGCGATCACGCCGCAGTAGGGTCCGCCATACGAGAGGGCGACGCCGAAGCTCTGGGCTTCGAGCGAGACGATGTCGGCCTCGGAGGGCGGGCGGACGATGCCGAGCGAGACGGCTTCAGCGATGGAGACGATCAGCAGGGCGCCCTTTTTGTGGGCGATGTCGGCGATGGCGGCGACGTCTTCGATGGTGCCGAAGAAGTTGGGGGACTGGAGGAGGACGCAGGCGGTGTCGGGGGTGACGGCGGCGTCGAGCGCGGCGAGGTCGACCCGGCCGGTCTCGGGGAAGTAGGGGATCTCGGTGAGGGGGATTTGCTGGTGGAGGGCGTAGGTGCCGATCACCTCGCGGTACTCGGGGTGTACGGTGCGGGCGATGACGGCGGAGTTGCGGCCAGTGACGCGCACGGCCATCATGATGGCTTCGGCGGCGCCGGTGGAGCCGTCGTACATGGAGGCGTTGGCGATCTCCATGCCGGTGAGCTCGCAGATCATGGTCTGGAACTCGAACATGGCCTGGAGGGTGCCCTGGGCGATTTCTGGCTGGTAGGGCG
The DNA here is from genome assembly GCA_964243475.1 of uncultured Acidobacteriaceae bacterium. Taxonomy (GTDB): domain Bacteria; phylum Acidobacteriota; class Terriglobia; order Terriglobales; family Acidobacteriaceae; genus Edaphobacter. Next base: position 15,218 of record CAXTEU010000026.1, read on the forward strand.
TGTACGAGGTGAGGAACTCGCCGCGGGAGATGACGGTGTCGATCAGGACGGGGCGGTAGTGGCGGTAGACGCCGGCGCCGAGGAAGGAGGTGTAGCCGGTGGCGTTTTTGACGGCGAACTCGCGGAAGCGGTCGATGATCTCGCTTTCGCCGTGCTGGCGAGGGATTGCGAGGTCGCGGTGGAGCTGGAATTCGGCGGGGATGGTGGAGAAGAGGTCGTCGATGGACGAGACGCCGATCTCCTGGAGCATCGCGATGCGGTCGCTGGGGGACTTCGGGAGGTAGCGCATGGACGTCCTAGGTGGGCTTAGTGGCCGGTCTCTTCGGCAATGAACTTTTCGTAGTCCGCGGCGCTCAGAAGCGATTCGCTTTCGAGGGCGTCGGTGAGCTCGATGCGGATGAGCCAGGTGGTGTTGGCGGCGGTGTTGATGGTTTCGGGGGCGGAGGTGAGGGTGTCGTTGACCTCGGTGACGGTGCCGGTGACGGGGGCGTAAAGATCGCTGACGGCCTTGACGCTTTCGACCGAGCCGAAGGTGGAGCCGGCCTGGATTTGCTCGCCGACCTTGGGCATTTCGACGAAGACGATGTCGCCGAGCGAGCTTTGGGCGTAGTCGGTGATGCCGATGGTTCCGGTCTCGCCTTGGACCTCGATCCATTCGTGCGACTTGCTGTAGTGGTAGGTGGATGGGTAGGGCATAGGTGGGTCTCTCCTACAGTGTAGAGGATGGGATTTGATGGTGTGAGCGGAGGGCGTGGTCTGTGCGGATGTCAGGGTAGCCAGGGATTGAGTGTTGTGACCGGAATGTCCTCCACGTCCTTTGTGTTTCGCGTTACCAGGACGAGGCTGTGGACGATGGCTGTGGCTGCGAGCAGCGTGTCGACAATAGGCCGGGTGCGAGTTCCAGAGAGATCTCCCCAAAGGTTGGCAGTCGCTGCATCGACGCTCAGAATGCGGTCTGCGAAGTCCTGTTCCGTGGTATCGATCCACGCGGAAAGGCGGCGGGCGAAGACGGGGTTGGAGCGGCGCTTTTGGGCGGCCCCTGCTCTCATTTCGCCAACGGTCAGAACACTGAGGAAAACGGACTGAGTGCCCGCCCGCTGCAGAAACGAGGTGACGCGCTGGTTGGGGTTGGGGAGCCGCGTTTCTGAGATGACGTTAGTATCGAGCAGGTATTTCGGATTATTCGTCAAACGTAAACTCTCGTCCAGTATCGACGCGGCGTTCTATGGTGAAGTCCTTGAGCTTGGGACCTCCGAGGAGGTGAGCAATGAAGTCCTTCTTGCCTGCTTTCAGAGCCCGGTAATCCTCGATGGAGAGAACGACGGCTCGCTCCTGCCCATGTCGTGTGATGACCTGAGGACCCTTCGTTGCGGCATCATCGAGAAGCTCGCTGAAATGGGACTTTGCTTGTTGTACCTGCCAGGAAAGCATGGTCTATCCCCCCAGATAAGTCTATAAGATTCTGACCAGATCTAGCATGGAAAAGGGTCAGAATGCGTTTATTTTTTTGGGCGCCTGTAGAACGGTAGGGGGACGATTTTGGCTTTGACGAGCTGCCCGCGGATTTCGACGGCGACTTCGGTGCCCGGATCGGCGGTGGCGACGGGGATGTAGGCCATGGCGATGTTCTTTTTGAGGAACGGGGCGGGGGAGCCGCTGGTGATGACGCCGATGCGGGTGCCGTCGAGGGCGCAGACGGGGTAGCCGTCGCGGCCGATGCCGCGGTCGATCATTTCGAGGCCGACGAGCTTCTGGGTGGGACCGCCGGCGGCCTGGATGGCTTGGAGGGCGGACTTGCCGACGAACTCGGGTTTGTCGAGTTTGGCGTAGCGGCCGAGGCCGGCTTCAAGAGCGTTGATTTCGTCGGAGATTTCGTGTCCATAGAGGGCCATGGCGGATTCAAGGCGGAGGGTATTGCGGGCGCCAAGGCCGCAGGGAACGATGCCGAACTCGCGGCCGGCAGCGAGCACCTCGTTCCAGACGCGCTCGCTGGTGGCGACGTCTGACGGGATGTAGATTTCGAAGCCGTCTTCGCCGGTGTAGCCGGTGCGGGCGATCAGGACGTTGTAGAGACCGCAGACTTTGCCCCAGGTGAACCAGTAATTCTTGATTGCGGAAAGATCGACGTCGGTCAGCTTGGCCAGGGTCTCCTGGGCGCGGGGGCCCTGGATGGCGAGTTGCGTGTAGAAGTCGGAAAAGTCGTTGACATGGACGCCGGGCATCCCGCCGATCTGGCGGCGGACCCACTCCACGTCTTTTTCGCGCGTGCCGGCGTTGATGACGATGAGGAAGTCGTTGTCGGAGAGCTTGTGGACGACCACATCATCGACGAAGGTTCCGTCCGGGGTGAGCATGGCGGAGTACTGCGCCTGGCCGACAGCCAACCGGGAAGCGTCGTTCATGCACAGCCGCTGGACGGCGGCGAGCGAACCGGGGCCGCGCAGCTGGATGTCGCCCATGTGGGAGACGTCGAAGAGGCCGACGGCGGTGCGAACGGCGAGGTGCTCGGAGACGAGGCCGGCGTACTCGACGGGCATGTCCCAGCCGCCGAAGTCGACCATTTTGGCGCGGGCGGCGCGGTGTGCGGCGTTGAGGGCCGTGGTGCGTAGGGCGGTGGCTGCTGCGGCCATGGGGGCTCCTTACGGGCGCATTCCGAAGCAGATGTTCGCTGCTGCCGGAGGCACGAGTTCAGGGTAGCATCGGGGGCCGCGGTTACGGGGTCCGCGCGGGGCGGGCAAGGGCATTGCTGACGGCCTGGCGGAGGGACGCGTAGCTTCCGTCGGTAGGATCGCTCGAGGTCTGCCAGCGGATGTTTCCGGAGCCGTCGACGACCAGCACATAGGCGGCGTAGGGTTCGTTGAAGTGGGCAACCGACTTCCATCGTGCTTCGTTGCTGGGAATCGGAAGGAAATGGGCCTGGGCTGCGGGGGCTACGTCTCGGCTGATGGCGTGCAGCACGGCGCCACGGAACAGGCGAGGAACGTCCTCGACGACGGGCAGTTCGAAGTACAGGACATTGCTGGACTGGCCGAAATCCGCGGCGAGGCGCGTGCCCCAGACCGTCGCCTGCGCGCGGGACTCGCGGCTGAAGCCGACGACCAGGATGCCGACCTTGCCTTCGAGCGCGGCGGGGAGATCGATAGTTTGTCCGGAGAGGGTGGTGCCGTGGAGGTCGGGAATGCGATCGGGCACTGCCTGAGCGACGGTCGCGGACATGCAAAGGACAACCCACAGAGTTGCGGGAAAAAGCCTGCCGAGGAGCGTGCCGCTTGGCGGGCGTCGGAGTTGGGACGCCGGGCGCATGGAAGTTTGATGCGGGCAGCGGCGGCTCTGGTTCGATGTGCGGCGGCCGCTAGGGCTGGCGGCTGCGGCGATGCGCTCGCACAAAGCTGGTGGTGCAGAAATAACCGAACAGGAGTGCGACGGCCAGGGTGAGCAGCAGGTGGATGTGATCGGTGGCGTTGGCCGGGGTTGGACGCCAGGCAAAGCGGAGGCGCCAGGCGCCGAGCGCGGCCGCGGCGGCAAACAGGCCGAAGAAGACGCCGGTGAACTCGAGCCAGAGGACGCCGGAAAGGCGCCGAACGGGCGCGATCAAGGCTACCGTAAGACGGCGTGCGTGTGGACGAGTGGAGCTGGGTCGCGGCTGGCTTTGTGTGCCGGGTTGGCGTCGTGTGCTGGACCGAGGTGGGGTGCTGGGCTGGCCGGAGGGAGTTGCGCCCGAAGGGTTTGCCTCCGAGGGGCGGGGTGGGGCTGCGGATGCGGTGGCCGGATTTGGCGCAAGTGCGGCGTCCACGGCAGTGACCGCGGTTTTTGCAGCAAGACGCGCTCCGACGCCCAGAACTCGACCGAATCGCGCGGGATCCATACGCATGAGTTTAGCGGAACGCTTGAGCCGTCATCCCAACCAGGAGGGGCTTCGCTGCATCCTAAGGGCACAGTCGGCATGGTGCATGCGCGTTCGCGGCGAGTGGCGACCAGTTTGCGTTGTGAGCGTCAGTACGTTCTTTGGAGGATGGATGAAGAAGTTCTTTTTGGTGTTAGGCGGCGTGTGTGCTGCCGCGGCGGGTTTCATTGTTTGGGGACCGAAGCGCCGGGAGCCGGTGGAAGAGTTGGCGCACAAGCTTGAGGAGGCATGGGCGGACCACCACACAGTCGTGTAATCCCCCGGATGGGTCGTTGCGGCGATAGTTTGCCGGGCGTATTTTAGGCAGAGGTTGGCGCGCAATGCCGTTCCCGCCCTGGTGAATGGGCTGGGATGCCCAACGCGTGAATAAGGACTGAAGCGAGACGCTTCCGGGAGGGATCCTTTGAACCAAAAGGTGAAGAAACTGATCCAAAAGCTGGGCGAAGCCATTCACGAGTCTGTATCGGAGTCTGAGGATATTGCGGTAGTGGTTCGCAGCATTCGCGAACAGGGTTTCGATGTGCTGCTGATGCTGGAGGCGACGATCGGTCTGAATGAGGTGGATGCGGAAGAGGAAGAAACGGGAGAGAGCGAAGTGGGCGACGTTGCTGGGCCGTTTACGCCGCATGATGTGACTTTCTTGAAGTCATTGCGGATCAGTGTGTCTGAAGATGGTGGACCTGCGGGCACGGAGGACGGTTCGGCCGCTGCGGAATAGTTTCCGAAGTAAGCGGATCCGGCCCGGTTGAGCCTTGCGCTCAGCCGGGCTTTGTCGTCTGAACGAAGCTGCATGGTAGACTCCCGACTGCTGACACGCGCGGCCAGGATCCTGCATCCGATGCACTTGGCTCAGTGGTAGTGGGAGCTATGGATCGAGGTAGAGCCTCATGCGAGATACGCTCGGCGTTCTGCTCGCCGGTGGTGCCGGCGAACGACTTTTTCCTCTTACCCGAGACCGGGCAAAACCGGCAGTGCCGTTTGCCGGTCAGTACCGCATCATCGATATCACCCTTTCCAACTGCATCAATTCCGACCTCCGCCACGTGTACATCCTGACGCAGTACAAGGCGCTGAGCCTGAACCGGCACATCCGCGAAGGTTGGGGGTCGGTGGTCGCGCAGGAGCTGGGTGAGTTCATCGAGATTCTTCCGCCGATGCAGCGCGTCTCCAAGAACTGGTACACGGGCACGGCGGACGCGGTGTACCAGAATATTTATTCCATTGGCGCCGAAGAGCCGAAGCATGTGCTGATTCTCTCGGGCGACCACATTTACAAGATGAACTACGGGCTGATGAAGCAGCAGCACTGTGATTCGGGCGCGGATGTGACGATCGCGACATTGCCGATCGATCCGGAAGAGGTCTCACAGTTCGGCGTGGTGGAGGTAGCCCGGAATGGTGAGGTGACGGGCTTCATCGAAAAGCCGAAGCAGACGGACGTGCGGTCCCCCTTCAATCCGGACAAGGTCGATGCGTCGATGGGAATCTACCTGTTCAACACGGACGTGCTCTTGCCGGAATTGATTCGCGATGCGGAAGATCCAAATTCGAAGCATGACTTTGGCCACAATATCCTGCCCGGGTTGCTGGGACGCTTCAAGGTCAAGGCGTTCAACTTTGTGGACGAGAACAAGCAGCACGCGCTTTACTGGCGCGATGTGGGAACGCTGGAGGCGTACTACGACGCAAATATGGATGTTGCGGGGGTGTCACCGACCTTCAACCTGTATGACAAGAGCTGGCCGATGCGGACACGGCCGTATCAGTATCCTCCGCCGAAGTTTGTGTTTGGCGAGCCGGGGCGGACCGGGATGGCGATGAACTCCATCATTAGTCCGGGGTCGATTGTGTCCGGCGCCGTGGTGCGGAGCTCGGTGCTGTCCCATGATGTGCGGGTCAACTCGTACGCGGATGTCGACTCATCGATTATCTTCTCGCATGTCAATGTTGGCCGGCACTGCCGCATTCGGCACGCGATTATCGATCGCGATGTGCACATCCCCGACGGAACCGTGATTGGTTATGATCCGGTCGAGGACAAGAAGAACTACTTCGTGTCGTCAAGCGGCCTGACCGTGGTGACGAGGGATTACTCGGTGTATGAAAACCCGGTGTCGCCGGAGTTTATGCAGAACACGTTCTGAGGAGCGCGGAGACAGAAAGGGCGTGAGACTTGGTCTCTCGCCCTTTCTGTTGCTCGGATTTCAAGTGTGTCACTTGTGGCCGATGCGATAGACGACGCCGCCTGAGACGCCAACAAACTCGCGGAGTTCGGTGCCGAAGTGCTCGAGGATGAGGTCGGGCTGAATGCGGATGGCGAGATTGCGCGAGCGGTTGAAGTCGATGCTACCGCCGAGCGCATAGAAGGGCTTGGTTCGGTTGGAGTAGACGCCGAGATCCTGGGTGGTGAATGAGGTCCCGCCAGGATAGTCGCGGATTGCCTGGTCGAAGTCGCCGTGGGAGACACCGGCAAGGGCGTGGTAGTCGATCGCGGCGAAAGAGCTCCTGGGTCCGCGATACTGCACGCCGGCCATGCCGATGTTCTGGAATACCGGGACGCGGTTGAAGCCGTGAACGGGGAACACCGGGGTGGTGCCGCCCTCGAAGCGGTAGTCGGCCGCGACGCCCAGGCGGTCCAGGACCCACCAGGTACCCATGGCTTCAGCGCCGCCGAGGTTCATGCGCTTGGGCAGGTTCTGGCCTGCCTGGAAGTCCATAAAGCTAGCGCCGCCGTAAACCTCGTATTTGTTTTCGTAGTCGGCGGCAACTTTGGGGGCAAGCTTTCCGTTTTGCGCGTGGGCGGCGGCGGCGGTAAGCAGAAGAGCGGCCGCGGACGCGATGGCGGCAAGGCTGCGGAAGGTCTGTGTCAGGGTCTGCTGCTGCAGAGTTTCCCGGATACGTCCAACGATCGTGGTTAAAATGATGGTCTCTCTCCTGCCTCTCGCCGGCCGCGTTCTGCGGCGGGGAGAAGCCATCTCCAAAATATACCGTTCGGGGGCCATCCGGCTTCGTGTCGGCATCGTAAGCAGAAAGAAGAAGCGCTGTGCGACAATGAGGAAGCAGCCCCGAGCCAGTGCTCTGAGGCCGCAGGAGACACCATGGGCGAACTTTTTACTCCCACGCATCTGATCGTGATCGCTGTCGTCGTGCTCGTGCTATTTGGCGGCAAGAAGCTGCCGGAGCTTGGTAAAGGCCTGGGTGAGGGTCTGAAGGGCTTCAAGGACGGCATGAAGGGCATGACGGACGACGTGAACAAGCCTGCAGAGACGACGCAGACGGTCCCGCCGAATTCGACGACCGTGATTTCACCGCAGGCCACGACGTCGACCCGGACCGGGGAAACGGTCGTAAAGTAGTTCGGTGCCGGTCTGCTGTCGAGACAGGCCGCTTGCACCGTCAGAGCAGGCCGGTTTGCTGTTCTGGCAGGTATCGCTGCATTCACTGGACGGCGGGCATCGGCATTGTCCCTGGTGTCGTCTGACACCAGATGAAGCTGAAATCGCCCTTTTTGATCAAGCCGCACACGCACGTTCACCTTTCCAAATTCAAGACAAACGAGACCGGCGGCTATAAGAACGCTGACGATGTGGTGTCCGTGGTGGCGAAGCATCGCGACCGCATGGAGGCACTGCAGGAGGTGCTGTACGCGGGAGAGCAAGAAGCGCTGCTGATCGTCCTGCAGGGAATGGACACGGCCGGCAAGGATGGAACGATCCGGCAGATCTTCTCCGGCATTAACCCGCAGGGATGCAACGTCGCGTCGTTCAAGGTGCCGAGTCCGCTCGAAGCACGGCATGATTTCTTATGGCGATGCCACTTCCAGGTGCCGCCACGGGGCATGATCGGCATCTTCAACCGATCGCACTACGAGGACGTGCTGTCGCCCGTGGTGCATGGCGTGCTTGACCGGAAGACGGCGGAGAAGCACCTGGAAGAGATCAACGACTGGGAACGGATGCTGGCGGATAATGGCGTGACCATTCTGAAGTTCTTCCTCAACATCTCTAAAGGCGAGCAGCACAAGCGTCTGCAGGCGCGGTTGGACACGCCGGACAAGCACTGGAAGCTGTCGGAGGCAGACTTCAAGGAGCGGGCGTTTTGGGACGACTACCAAAAGGCTTACGAGGAGATTCTTTCGGCAACCAGCCACAAGCACGCTCCGTGGTTCGTGATTCCGTCGGACAAGAAATGGTTTCGCAATGTCGCGATCTCACAGATCCTGGTCGATGCGATGGGAGCGATGGATTTGAAGTACCCGAAAGCGACCTTTGACCCGTCCACAGTGAAGCTGGATGGTTTTGAGACGCAGCCTTCGGGCAAGCGGGTGAAGGAAAAAACGGCAAAGCCGGGAACGAAGGCGGAAGCGGCGACACCGTAGATTCTGTCGCTCGCACTACACCGTGATCATGATGACGGCAAGGGCAGCGACGGCCATGCCCCATCCCTGACGCGCCGTGGGTCGTTCTTTCAGCAGAGCTCCGGCCAGTAGGATGGTGGATGCGGGGTAAAGCGATGCCAGAACGGACGCGGTGTCGAGGCGGCCTGCGCGGGTCGCGGCGATAAACAGCATGTTCCCAGTCGTGTCGCCGAGGGCGATCGCAAGTGCCCACGCGGCAGAGCGGGACGTGATGTGGGCGTGACCTGTCCACCGGGTGTGGCTGACGGAGGCCAGAGTGACCAGCAAGCCGCAAGTGGCAAGGCTGCCCACGCGGGCAAGTGCCATTGGCCACACAACGCCCCCGGCGCCAGCCATGCGGAGCGCGATGAAGTAGAGGCCGAAGCCCGCCCCGGCTCCGATGGCGAGGAACATGGTGTTGGCGGCTACTGGCTGAGCAGCGTCTACCGGGCCTGACGCAATGAGCCAGATTGCGACCCCGGCGATAGCAAATCCGGAAAGGCGAAGCAGGCCGGGCGTGCCCTCAAGAAAACTCGAGAGCGTAGCGGGGAGTGCGGCCGCGAGCAGGCCGCTGACCGCGGCCGAGGCACCCATGGCACCGCGGGAAAGGGCGACGTAAAAGGCGGTGAGCGAAAGTCCACCAGCGACCCCGGCAGCCAAACCCCAAAGCACAGGGTGTCCGTGAGGGATGGCGTCGCCCCGGAACCAGAGCAGCAGAAGCAGACCGCAAAGGCTGGCGAAATGACCGAGGAGGATGATGCGGAGGGCTGCCGCGACTGTGCCGCCGGCTCCCTTGACGCCCATGCCGCCCGAAAAGTCACCAAAGCCCCAAAGCAGGGCTGCCGCAAGAGCGAGCGAGGCGCTGGAGGTGAGCCAGATCATACCGTGCCCAAACGTGGCGGCCGCTGCTTCGCCACAACGCTAGTGTGCCGCAGGTGTCGCAGGGACAGGGGGCGTCATGGTCTGGGCGGTCGGATAGTATCCGGGCTTCGCAATCACGGTCAGACCGGAGCGCAGAACGCGCACATCGACCGGCCGGTACTTGCCGTCGATAAACGGCTCGTGCGAGTAGTACCCGACGGTATACATGGTGCGAACCTGCTCGGTGATCCGGGCAAAGCTTTCTTCGATGCCCTTGGTGCGGAGCTCCGGGTCGACCTGGCCACCGGTGGCTGCGGCGTACTGGGGCAGGAGGTTGTCCCGCATCTCGAGCGGGATGTGAATACGATCGACAAACCCGAGACCGGGAAGGGTCGGCAGGTCGTGTACCAGCGTGGCGAAAACGGCGATGTTGTTCTCCTGCAGGTAGTGCACGACGTCCTTGTACTTGACGGCGCTGCCATACTCCTTGCCGTCCGAGATCACGTAGACGATCCGGCGGCGACCCCGGCCGGCTTTCGCGGTCGCCTTGGCCGCCGCGAAAATAGCGTCGTTGAGGGTGTGGCTTTCTCGCGGCACGTTGGTCGTGGTGCTCATGCTGGTGCCGTGGTGCGAGTTGGTGTTGGGATCGATGTAGGAGTCTGCGCCGCCGTTTGTGACGATGTTTTGCGACAGCGCTTCGCCGGGGGCGTAGTACATGGCTTCGCGGCCGGTGCCTTTGGAGCGCTCGATCACCGCACTCAGGCGGGCGCTTTGCGCGGCGGTGAAGTCGCTCTGCATCTTGGGGCCGTTGTTATAGGTAAACACGGCCACTTCGTCGTACGGGGAGAAGGCCCCCTGGATGGAGCTGAGGGCGTTGTTGATCTTGGCCATGGTGTCCGGCGTGACGCTCTGGTCGATGACCAGGGCCACAGACAGGGGAAACGGGTCGGTTGTCCAAAGCGTGACATGTTGCCGGACGTTGTTCTCGTACACGCGAACGTCGCGCCAGGAAAGACCGGCGACGAGCTGGTTGTGCTTGTCTTTGACGGTGAACGGAACCTGGACGAAGTTGACGGTGACCGGGGCGAGCGTGAAGGCCTTCAGGCCCTCGCCTTCGGGGGCGGCGCCGTCGTCCGCATGGGTCTCCTGAGAGGCGGTGTTTGGGAGGTTTGCGGCCGGGGCACTGGGATCGGTCGAAGCGGGCGCCGGCGCAACGGGAATCGTCTCGGGCGCGCCTTGGCCTGGACTGATTCCAGTGACGGGTAGGGACGTTTGAGGCTTTGGGGCATCCGGGATGCTTTGCTGCTGCGGCGCGGCAGTCGGCTGCTGGCCGTCGCCCAGACGTGACACGGAACCCAACAACACGACCGCGAGTGCCCCCGCTACGATGCTCTGCCTGGCCAACTGGAATCCTCCGAAGTTCGAACCCTGCGCCGGCACCGCCGAGAACTCGCGATGTCGAGGCGACACCGTTGAGCTTATCAGCCCGATCCGTGTCTGGGTCGTCTCTCGCCGCGCCTGCGGGTTGGACGTTGCGTGCTGTCCTGGCGTTGTGCCTGTCACGGCGTTCCCGGCCCGGTGCGTGCAAGAACCGGCTTGCTGACACCCGGCCCTGATCGTCGTCTAACACCTTATGCCACCGATCCGCCTGCTTCCCTTTGCTCCGGTCCTGTTCTGCGCTGTTCTAGCTCAGCCGCTTGTGGCCCAGGAGGCACCCACACCTGGCGGACCGCCTCCGGCGAGCGATGCAGCGAGCCAGCCGGTCGATCTCGGCGACACGCAGACCCTGAAGGTCAACGTGAACCTGGTGAACGTGCTTTTTTCCGTGCGGGACAAGAACGGGTACATCACGAGCTTGCGGAAAGATGACTGCCAGATCTTTGAAGACAAGCAGCTGCAGACGACCAAGAACTTCACCCAAGAAAAGAACCTGCCGCTGACGATCGGGATCCTGCTGGACACGTCGGGATCGCAAAAGAATGTACTGCCGCTCGAGCAGGAGTCCGGAGCGGAATTTCTGAAGACGGTGCTGACGCCGAAGGACGAGGCGTTTCTGATCTCGTTCGACATCAACGTAGACCTCTTGGCCGACTACACGAATTCCCCACGCGAGATCAAACGGGCGATTGACAAGGCGACGATCAACACCGGCGCTGGAACGGGGTCAGTAACCGGCAACGGGACGCCGAGGGGGACGCTGCTGTATGACGCGGTGTACCTGGCGGCGCATGACAAGCTGCGCCAGGAGGCCGGGCGGAAGGTGTTGGTTCTGTTGACCGACGGCGGCGACCAGGGGTCCCAGGAGACGCTCAGGACGGCGACCGAGGCCGCGCAAAAGGCAAACGCGCTGATCTACGTCATTTTGATTGCGGACCGCGGCTTCTACGGGGGCTTTCAGATGGGCTACTCGGGTGACCGCGACATGGAACGTCTGGCGACCGAGACGGGTGGGCGCGTGATTAACGTGGGCAACAACGGCAAACGGCTTGAGGATGCGTTTAATCAGATCCAGGACGAGCTGCGGACGCAGTACCTGGCCAGCTACACCCCGACCAACCTAAAGCTGGACGGCAGCTTCCGGAAGCTGGACATTACCTGCGGCAAGGGAGATAAGGTGCAGACGCGCAAGGGGTACTACGCCATGGCCGACAACGCGGGCAACGACTAGCGCGCAATCAACGATTTTGAAAGAGAAGAGGCAGCCCATGGGCTGCCTTTCCCGCGTGTGCTGGAGGGGAGCTAAACGCCGACGGCTTCCGCTTCCCGTACCTTGACCGGCGTGAGCCAGTTGTGGCGGTCGGGTCTGGTGCCGTTGACGATGCCGAAGAACTCGTCGTGGAGCGCGCGGGTGACCGGTCCCATGGCGCCATCCTTGCCGACCAGGATGCGATCGACCGAACGAAGGTGCGTCACCTCTGCGGCAGTGCCGGTGAAGAAGGCCTCGTCGCAGATGTAGAGGAACTCGCGCGGCAGCGCCTGCTCCACAATGGGGATGCCGAGGCTCTGGGCGAGCGTGATGATGGAGTTGCGCGTGATGCCGTTAAGGACAGAGTTGGCGAGCGGTGTGGTGTAAAGGACGCCGCCGCGGACGAGAAACAGATTCTCGCCCGAGCCCTCGGACAGGTAGCCATTGGTGTCCAGACCGATGCCCTCGGCGTAGCCGTTGATCTCGGCTTCCATGCGGATCAGCTGCGAGTTCATGTAGTTCGCGCCGGCCTTGGCAAGGGTTGGCATGGTGTTCGGGGCGAGGCGGTTCCAGGAGGACACGCACACGTCGGCTCCCTCGTTGCCGGGCACGTATTTGCCCCAGGGATAGTTGGCGATAAAAACCTCAACCGGGCTCGAGAGCGGGTTGACGCCGGCCTCGCCGTATCCACGGAAGGCGAACGGGCGGATGTAGCAGGGCGCAACGCCGTTGGCTTCGACCACGTCCACAACGGCCGCGGACAGCTGGTCGACCGTGTAGGCGAGCGGCATGCGGTAGATCTTCGCAGAGTCATGGAGCCGCGCCATGTGCTCGGGCAGACGGAAGATGCCGGCGCCCTCCCCCTGCTTGTAGCAGCGGATCCCTTCGAAGATGGACGAGCCGTAGTGAATGACGTGGCTCATGACGTGAATCTGGGCGTCATTCCAGGGAATCAGGTCGCCGTTGTGCCAGATGTTCTTGGTGGTTTGGAGGGGCATAGGGTGTTCGCTCCTTGATTTCGGTTGGTTGCTCCAGTCTCGGGTGCGAACGAGGCGTGCAGCGTATGTTGAGTGTACGGCTCTGTCACGGGGAAGAGGACCTACTCTTGCCCGGATTTGGGCAGAGAAACACGCGAGCCGTGGAATTGGCGTAGGTCGGCGACTGCGTCCACACCCAGGTATTGGGGTGCTGCCAGGCGGGGCTGGTGTAATCGGCAACAATGGCGGAGAGATGGTTTTCCCGGCAAACCTGGTCAAAAGCCGCAACATCGGTCTTTTTCGGATCAAAGACGGCGCGAGGCTGGAGGGCCTGCTCGCCCTGATAGTGCGGTGTGCCTCCGAACAGCTCGTTGAACTGCCGCACCATGTGAAAGCAGTTCACCTCGGATCCGCCGAAGGGAAGGTTGCAACCTTCATCGCTGGCAGCCATCTGCCGATGGGTGTACATCAGCAGCGCGGAGGCGAGGCGGCTGTGCGGATCGACCTCAACGATGGCATTCGGAGGTGTGTATTGCGCGGCGGCGTCCATGGCTGCTCGGATCTGGGCAAAGCGCCGGCCGATCTCGGGGACGCGTTCCCCAACCGGCAATGCAGGGACCCATCCGCGGTCCACCAGAAGCATCTGGAAACGGTTCGCAAACAGCTGCGCCGCCTGGCTCAGAAGGCCGATCCCGAGCAGAACAGCGCCGAACCGTTGCCATGCGCTGCGCGGTGGCGGAGTGTCTGCATAGCGGATGAGCATCGGCACCGCCCACAACACCGCGACGATACGCATCACCGTCGCTGCATGGAACCCGGCGTCGTTGGCGAAGTGCGTGCCGTTGCTCGAGGTAAGCAGAAAGCACGGAACGGCGGCGGTGAGGAAGATGATCCAAAGCAGACGCTCGGCGGAGCGAAGCGAGGCACGTCGGGGCCAGTCCTGGCGAAAGCGATCCCAGGCGACAAACAGGATGAGTCCCAGGTCGACGGCAAGGAAAAAGCAGATGAGGCCGAGGCGCATGAGCTCAAACACGACCTTCGACCTCTTGGATTTACCCTGATGACGGTCAAAGTAGAAGTGCTGGGCGATGTGGAGCGTCTGGTCGTCGTAGCGAAGTCGTACGTGCACGGGCGACCCTGCGTTGGCCGGGGCGCCGGAGCTGGAGCGGCTCATTGCCTTGAAATAGGGAAACGTGAGCAGAAGAGCGAGCACACCGGCAATCACGATCGTTTCAACCACACGCCAGTCTTTGCGGAGAACAGCTTCAACGAGAACAAAGCTGCAGACGGTAAGGAAGATGATGGTCACGAACGTCGATGTGCCCGCGGCGGCCGCATAGCAGCAGGCAGCAAGCACGGCATGAACAAGGATCTGCCGACGGGCAAGATCCTTCGCCGTCATCACGAGCAGGAGTCCGGCCAGACACAACACCGCGCCAGCAACATGGTGTGGGGACCAGACATCGGCGTAGAGGAAGCCGGGTGCGTGATCGGAAAAGGCCAGCTGCGGATCCGGCCGGAATCGGTGGCGAAACAGATCGAAGACGACCACCAGGACATCGAGGCCAGTGACGCACATGGCAAGCGGGAGCATGGCGGCCTGTCGGCGCATGGGGCTGGGCGAGATGCGCAGCACTTGGAGCAGCAGCAGAAGCACAGCAACCTGCGCAAAGGCCGCACCGACACAGCTGGCAATCAGCGCCGGTTGCGCGCCGATGCCGGTCAGACGGGCGATCTGCGCGCACAGCACGTACCAGTAGAAGTAGGTGTGCAGCGGGGCTGGCTCTCCGTGGAAAGCGTACATGGGACTCGCCGGATGGGAGCCGTCACGTAAGCACGCATTGATCAGCTGAATGCGGATGCTCCAGTCGGTCTGCGAAGCGGCGTTCTCGTACAGCCGCCCCCCGATTTCAACCCCAAGTGGAGCCAGCACGCAGTAGAGGCCCAGCAGCACGAGGCCGACGGCGCACCAGCGGGTGTACCAATCCCACCAAATCGGCTCTGTTGTGTTCGATCGCTGATCGCGAACAAAGCACAGCAGTCCCGCAACCCCGAAGAGAATGAATCCCACGTTGGTGGCGCGCGGTGAAACGTTGAGATACGGATGCACCGACCACAGAATAGAAAGCGCCGGGGACAGCACCAGCGCCCAGAGAAGCCGGGAAAGGAGGGGAAGAGAACGAAATCTGAAAAGGTTCGACAGCGATGCCGCAACATACCCCGGCGCCAGAAAGTACAGCGGCAGCACGGATGCGCCGAGGCAGCTTTGGAGCATCGGCCTGTAGATATAGCCCATGCTCCCGACGAGGTCCTCGCGATGAGATTTCGCGCACCTGAGGATGCGTGGCCTGAGCATAGCATGGGGGGCATGGACACCTCGCCAGCGTTTGCTCCAGCCACACGGGAAGGGTCTCCAGCAGGTCTGACGGTGACCGTACCACGGGAGCGATGAACGACGCGAAACGCTCTAGCTTGAGGCAAACCAGGCGGGCCGCCCTGGCGCGCGGTTCCCACAGTCTTTCTGCAAGACCGGCACCGGGTCCGAACCCTAACGCCCGGTTTCGCCCGCCTGGGCCGAGCGTGCATGCCACAATGGAGACAAGATGTTTGAGCCCAACGTCGCTGCACTCACCCGCTTTGGAGGCTCACCCTACGTTCGCTTTTCGCTCTTGGCGCTCAGTTCGATCTTCTTCCTCGTAGACCCGTTCGCGGCGCTTCCCACGTTTCTGGCCGTGACCTCCGACCAGAATGCCTCTAAGCGCGTTCGCACCGCTCGCAAGGCTTCGCTGACGGCGCTCGTCATCCTGAGCTGCTTTGCAGCCGCGGGGCAGTTCATCTTTCGCATCTTCGGCATCACGCTGCCAGCCTTCGAGATTGCCGGCGGCATCATTCTTCTGCTGATCGGCCTTGACATGCTGGAAGCGAAGCGATCGCCGACGCAGGAGTCGACGGGAGACACTGAAGCGGCGTCCAGCAAAGACGACGCCGGCGTTGTTCCGATGGGCATCCCGATGCTCGCCGGTCCGGGCGCGATCACAAGCGTTATGGTGCTGGTTGGACAGGCGCGCAACATGGGTGAACATGTCGCCATCTATGCCGCAATCCTGATCACCGCGGGTGCATCGTTTCTGGTGCTAGGCAGTGCGGTCCGCGTCGCCAACGCGCTTGGCCAAACGGGCATTCGCATTCTGGTGCGGATTATGGGCCTTCTTCTGGTCGCGCTGGCCGTCCAGGACTTCGTCAACGGTCTGGTCGACCTCGGGGTGATCAATAAGCCGTAGGATGCCCGCTTAGGCCGCGAGCCTGCGACACGCCCGCAAGGCGGGCTAGCGAACCAGCCACGCGGCCGCGGTCGCCAGCAGGCCCACGCTTCCAAGGGTGAGCGCCAGAAGAACATAGAACCAGCGCCGCGTCAGAAGTGTGATCGAGGCCAGAACAACAGCAATCTGCAGCAGAGCCTCTCCAAGGTCGAACCGAGCGGCGCGCCTTTCCGCAAGCCGAACTTCGGTTTCCAGCTGTTTCGCCTCCCTGGTGTCGTCTGCAAGCTCCTCCTGCGCCCGTTCCTGGCGGTTGTTGTATTCGTGGAGTTTGGGCGCCAGAACTGTGGGACTGATGCCCGGCTGAAGAGAAAGCATGTCCGCTGCTAGGCCAAGCTCTGCCTGGCGTATGCGCCTGCCCTGGTACTCTCCCCACTGGTCCGAGGCCCGCGCCTGGGACAGAACTGCCTCGGTGTGCTCTCGATGGCTTAGAACCGTCACCATCGCCACCAGGACGGCGAGCACACTGATGATCAGCGAGACACGCTTCAGGCTAGCTTCCCCAGCCTCCTGCATCTCCTTTGAAAACTCCTGCATTTCCGTAGGTTCCATGGCGGGCATTGTAGCGCGAGCGGAAAACGCGCACGCCGAATCGGGACCCTCGCAGGATTTGCACAGAATAGGGTTGCGCGGATGGGGAACCGCTGCTATTCTCAGGAAGTCGCAGCAACCGAATGGCAGAAGGCAAGAACTAGCCAATCTGAGCTGAGACTAAAGAGTTGCAACCAGACTATTGTTGCTATACTCTAATAGTGAAGAAGCTTCGCGCCGTGGCAAGCATGACGGCAAGACGGAGCGCAGTCCAAGCGTTTGAATGCGTAACGGCAAGAGCCGCTCGCCCCCAAGCCCAAGTTGCTGCGGTTACGAAGGAGCTAAGCGCTCCGCGGTGGAGCCACCAGGCTGACCGTTTGGATATTTCAGTCAGATTTAGTTTGCATCAAGATCGCTTGCCGTCTTCCGCGTTTCCCTGAGGAGGTTGACAGCGATCATGTTTCGGCGATACCTTTAGAAGGTTGGCCGAAATAGGCGTGGCGCGGAATCGCAACCCACACCGACGGCAAACACAGTTCGAGGACACACGCTTGAGGCTATGCCCGGCGAGTCCTTGATCCACAAGCTACCTGCTTAGGCGGATGTAGTCGAGGATCTTTGACAACATAGTTGAACGTGCCAGTCGTGAGAGGAAGCAAGCTTCGGTTTGCTCATTCTCACTAGTTTTAAGCTGCAGCTGCTTTTCGAGCGAGCTGCAGCCGCTCGGTCTGTCCGGGACCCCTGTCCTTGGACGCGAGCACACCAAGATTAAACGAGAGTTTGATCCTGGCTCAGAATCAACGCTGGCGGCGTGCC
>CAXTEU010000027.1:0-31725 GCA_964243475.1 uncultured Acidobacteriaceae bacterium
ATAGCGCGCTGTATGGGCATGCGGCGGGTGGGGTGGTGTCGGCGGTGACGCGGGGTGGGGGGGACCTGCTGCACGGGACGGCGTTTTTGACGGTGCGGGATAGTGCCTGGGCGGCGCGGAATCCGTTTGCGGTGGCGACGCACTTCAAGGATGGGGTGGTAACGACGGGGGTGGTGAAGCCGCATGATCTGCGGCAGCAGTTTGGGGGGAGTGTGGGTGGGGCTTTGCGGCCGGGACGGCTGTTTGGGTTTTATGTGTTTGATGGGCAGCGGAGAGGATTTCCGGCGATTTCTTCGCCGGGGTATGCCGAGTTTTATGAGTTGACGGCGACGCAGAGTGCGCTTCTGGCGACGCGGGGGGTGGGGTCGGCGCAGGTGGTGGCGGCGCTGAATTATTTGGACAGCCTGAGTGGGACGGTGGCGCGGCGGGCGGACCAGACGGTGAATTTTGGGCGGCTGGACTGGCAGGCTACTGGACGGAACCGGTTTACTTTGGAGGGAAATCGGGCGCGTTGGAGCTCGCCGGCGGGGTCGCGGAGTGGGGCGGTGGTGGATCGGGGGCGGGCGAGTTTGGGGGACAGTTACCTGCGGGCGGACATGGGGGTGCTGGCCTGGGGGTGGAGCCGGGGGGACCGGATGTCGAATGACCTCCGGGTGCAGGCGGTGCGGGATTTGCAGTATGAGGTGCCGCAGGCGCCGCTCGAGCAGGAGCCGGCGATCAGTGTGGGGGGGTATGCGCCGGAGGTGGCGATTGGGCCGGATGGGTTTACGTTTGGGACGCCGGCGGGGATTGGGCGGACGGCGTATCCGGATGAGCGGCGGTATGGCGGGGCGGAGGTGTGGACGTATGCGCGGGGTGGGCATGTGCTGCAGGTGAGGGGTGAGGGGAGTTTGGTGGAGGACAGAATCGACGCACTGAACAATGTGGAGGGGACGTTCAGCTACGACAGCGGGGTGACGGGCGGGCATGCGGGGGGGCTGGTGGACTGGGTGACGGACTATACGTTTGGGGTGAACAGCTATCCGAACGGGGGGTGTCCGTCGATCGCGGCGTCGGTGCATTTGTTTTGTTTTCGGAGCTATTCGCAGAGTTTTGGGGAGTCGACGGTTTCGTTCCGGACGGCGGAGATGGCGGGGTTTGGGCAGGACACGTGGCGGCTGGGGCGGCGGCTGACGGTGGGGTTTGGGGTGCGGTATGAGTATGAGCTGCTGCCGTTTCCCGAGCGGCCGAATGGGGTGCTGGACGGGACGTTTGGGACGGTGGCGGCGACGGGGGTGTTTCCGGAGGACAGAAACAATGTGGCGCCGCGGGCGAGCGTGGCGTGGCAGCCAGGAGGGCGTGGGCGGACGGGAAAGACGACGGTTCGGGTGGGGTACGGGATGTATTACGGTCGGCTGGCGGGGGCGACGATCCGGAGTGCGCTGGTGAATACGGCGCTCCCGAGCTCTGCGACACATGTGCGGATTACGCCGGCGACGGAGACGGAGTGTCCGCAGGTGGCGAACCAGGGGTTTGGCTACGTGTGTGCGTATACGACGGCGCCGCCGGCGGCGGTGGAGACGACGACCTCGGCGATGGCGTTTTCGCGGCGGTTTCGGCTGCCGGCGGTGCAGCAGGGGACGGTGAGTCTGGAGCGGGAGATGGGGCGAGGATTTGGGGTGGGGGCGACGTACCTGGTGGATATTGATCGGCAGCTGCCGAACTCGGTGGATTTGAATATTGTGCCGGCGACGGGGACCAAGGAGTTCCAGCTGCAGGGCGGGACGGGGTGGCGGGGGCTGCGGGATGGGGAGACGTTTGCGGTGCCGGTGTATACGACGCGGGTGACTCCGGATTTTGGGCCCGTGACGGCCATCGAATCGAACGGGGATGCGACGTACAACGGGGTGACGGTGGACGCGCGGGAGCGGGGGTGGCGGGGGCTGAGTGTGCGGGGGAGTGTGACGTATTCGAAGGCGCTGGATCTGGCAGGATCGAGTGGGGCGGTGCCGCGGACGAATGGGCAGTTTGATCCGTTCAACGTGCAGTATGACAAGGGGTTGAGTGCGCTGAACCGGCCGCGGAAGGCGGTGGTGAGCGGGACTTGGCGGCCGGAGGTGCGGGCGCGTGACCGGTGGGTGCGGGGGGTGGCGAATGGGTGGGAGGCGGCGGGGATTTTTCGGGCGACGAGTGGGCGGCCGTATTCCTACAACATCTTTGGGGGGACAT
The DNA here is from genome assembly GCA_964243475.1 of uncultured Acidobacteriaceae bacterium. Classification (GTDB taxonomy): domain Bacteria; phylum Acidobacteriota; class Terriglobia; order Terriglobales; family Acidobacteriaceae; genus Edaphobacter. The sequence goes on from CAXTEU010000027.1 coordinate 2,209, forward strand.
ATTTGAAGGGGGGGCATGAGAGCATCAATGGCTCGGGCGGGGCGGTGTACCTGCCGACGGTGGGGCGGGATACGCTCGCCTTGCCGATGGCGGAGGACCTGGATGTGCGGGTGAGCCGGACGGTGCGGGTGCGGGAGGGCGTGCGGGTGCGGGGGTCGGTGGAGGCGTTCAATGCACTGAACCGGGTGAATGTGTCGGGGGTGGTGCAGCGGGCGTTTTTGCCGGGGGTGGAGGTGAATGGGGTGACGCCGCTGGTGTTTCAGGATGCGGCGGCGATTGCGGCGGAAGGGTTGAATTCGCAGGCGTTTGGGACGGCGACGGCGTCGACGGGGGATACGGGACGGGAGCGGCAGGTGCAGGTGGGGGTTCGGGTGGAGTTTTAGGTTGTCGGGGTGAGAAGAGTCTGCGCTCCGAAGCTGATTCATGGTGCGCACTCGCAGTTTTCTGATGGCTGGAGAAGTTTTCCGTCAATAATGGGCAGCAACTTACTGGAGGAGGAGGTCGCTGATGCTGAGCCTGTGGTCGCGCGGAGGATGGAAAGGTGTGAGGGGCGCATTCGTGTTGGGAGGCGCGATGGTTACGGTGGCGGCGGGCGGTGTGGGGCAGATAACGGCTGGGGCGAAGGGGGCCGCTCTGACGGGGGGAGTGGCGGCGACCAGGGCGCAGATGGAACGGTTGCGGGACGACTTCGTGAAGGCGACTCGTGCGACGGGAGTTACGTGTTCGATAGCGCCGCCGACAATCGTGGTCGAGGATGTGCCGACATATGGGAGCTATGATCCGGATCGGAATACGCTGACGACGAGTACGTGGGACCAGCTGACGGAGGCGGAGAAGGGAGGGTTTTACCGGCTGGCTGGGGCTGGGGCTATCGAGGACGCGGCCCGGAAAGAGTTTGAGGTGGGGGCACATCACTGGGTGTTTGTGCATGAGCTGGGGCACTGGTGGGAGCAGTGCCGGCATGTTTCTGAAGAGGGGAATCACTACGCGTATGAATCCGGGGCGAACCGGGTTGCGGCGGCGTACTGGCGGGAGCGAGACCCGTCGGTGATTGCGCATCAGCGGGCGGTATTTACGTTGGTTCTCAGCCGTTTGCCGAATCCGGTGCCCGAGGGGCAGAGTGCGGAGGCGTATTTCAATGCGCATTACCCGGATAAGTTTGGGTCGGTAAGGGAGTACATCCGATTTCAAGCGCAGATGTGTCTGGCGGTGTTTGAGGGGAAACCGGCGCCGACGTTTGCGGGGGCTTTGAAGCAAACGGTGCCCTAGGGAAGGGTCCACCACGGGCGACAGAACGCCGCGGGGTCGTTGCAGACCTGTGTCGCGTGTGGGTCGTTTGGGTGGGGAATGGCATCGTATGGACGACGAGGTGTAGAGAGTGGGTACGATGGGCCTCGCGGGGCTGGTAGCGGCGCACCAGTTTGCGATTACGGAGGTGGTGGCGTTTTTGGCCGGGCTGGGGGTTCCGGTGCCGGTGATGTTGATGCTGCTGGCGGCGGGTGCGGCGACGCATGGGAATCCAGCGTTGCTGGCGCTGGTGTTGGCGGGAATGTGGGCGGCGGTGTTTGCGGGGGATACGCTGCTGTATCTGGGGGGGCGGTATACGGGGTGGTGGCTGCTGGCGGTGCTGTGCCGGCTGACGACGAACCCGGAGCAGTGCATTTTCCGGTCGGCGGATTATTTTTATCAGCGGGGGCCGAAGACGCTGTTGTTTTCGAAGTTTGTGCCGGGGCTGGGAGCGATGGCGGCTCCGCTGGCGGGCAGCTTGAATATGAGGCTGTCGCGGTTTTTGCGGCTGGACGCGCTGGGGGCGCTGATCTATACGTCGTCTTGGGTGCTGACGGGGTTTCTGTTTAGCCGGTGGATTCGGGATATTGAGCGATGGCTGGGTCGGGCGGGGCATGTGGTGGGGCTGTGCATTCTGGTGGTGGTTCTGGGATATGCGCTGAGCTGGCTGGTGTTTACGCTGAAGGCGCGGCGGTTCTCGGCGATCGAGAAGGTGGAGGCGGCGACGCTGTTTGAGCGGATGCAGGTGGCGGATCCGAACCGGCTGGTGGTGATTGCGGATGTGCGGAGCCATGGGTATTACGACCCGGGGATGCAGCGGATCAAGAATTCGATCCGGGTGGAGCCGAACCGGCTGGAAGAGGAGCTGGTGGCGCTCAGGGAGTTTATGGCTCCGGAGTGCGAGATCTATCTGTATTGCTCGTGTATCCGGGAAGCGACGAGTGTTCGGGTGGCGTACCTGCTGAACCAGCAGAACTGCAAGACGCAGGTGATTGCGGGGGGGCTGCGAGCGTGGGTGAAGGCGGGGGGTGAGGTGGAGCCGGTGCCGGAGGAGGAGTTGCAGCGGTTGCCGCAGTTTGATTAGGGGGCGGGTGTGCCTGGGGTGATTCGGGGTTTGGTGGGGCTTAGGTGAGTGCAAGTGCAAAAGCCACGGCAAGGAAAAGAGCAACGGCAAGTGCAAGAGCAACGACAAGCGCAAGTGCAAGCGCAAGAACAACGGCAAGAGCAAGAGCAACTGCAAGTGCAACAGCAACGGCAAGCGCAACGGCAACGGCAACTACGGGGGTCCTTCGCTTCGCTCAGGATGACGGCCTAAAACTAGCAAACAGCAACAGCAAGAGCAACGGCAAAGCAACGGCAAGTGCAACAGCAAGAGAAACGGCAAGTGCAACAGCAACGGCAAGTGCAACAGCAACGACAGCTACAGGGGTCCTTCGCTTTGCTCAGGATGACGGCGTAAAACTGGCAACAGCAACAGCAACAGCAAGGGCGACGGCAACAGCGAGGGCGACGGCAACAGTGAGGGCGACAGCAACAGCGAGGGCGACAGTGACGCTAGGCAGGTTTGGGGGTTAGAAGTTGGTGAGGACTTCGGCTCCGGTGGGGGTGACGGCGACCACGTCGCAGTGGCGCATGCCGCCGACGGCTTTGAGGTAGGCGGCGGGTTCGATGTTGAAGGTCATGCCGGCTTCGAGGATGTCGGGGGAGTTGGGGTGGATGCGGGGGAGGGCGTTGCCGTTGGCGGCGGCGAAGCCGACCCCGTGTCCGGTGGCGTGGACGAATTCTTTCCCGAAGCCGTGTTCCGTCATGACTTGGCGGGCGGCTGCGTCGACGTTGCGGGCGAAGGCGCCGGGGCGGATGGTGGCGAGGGCGGCGGCGCGGGCTTCGGTAATGGCGGCGCGGATTCTTGTGTGGAGGTCAGGGACTTCAGCGCCGGGGGAGGTGTAGGTGCGGGTGATGTCGGTCCAGTGGCCGTTGTGGCAGGTGTTGGCGTGGATCATGACGAGGTCGGCGGGGGCGATGGGGCGGGTGCGGGTGCGGGCGAAGGCGGCGGAGGCGGTGACGGAGTTGGGGCCGGACATGCAGAAGACGGAGCCGTAGTCGCGGTCGGCTTCGGGGCCGGAGGGCTGGGTGAGGGCGCGCTCGAAAGCGGCGTGGAGGGTGGCGGCGACCTCGTTTTCGCGGGCTCCGGGCTGGATGGCGGAAGGGGCGGCGGAGAAGGCAGGGGCGGCGGCGCGGCAGGCTTGGCGGAGGAGGTCAAGCTCGCGGGGGGATTTTACGGCTTTGAGGCGTTCGAGGAGGGCGTCGGCGGCGGAGATGCGCAGGCGGGGAAGACGCTCCTGGAGGAGGTTGGCGAGGGAGGAGCGGAACTGGATGCCGGTGAGATAGCTGGCGGGCTGGACGGCGTAGAGGAGCTCGAAGCCGAGGTGGGCTTGGGTGAGGGAGAGGCGCTGGAGGAGGTCGAGGAGAGGTGTGCCGGCGGCTTCGACGGGATCGAGGAAGATTTCGAGCTGGCTGGGTTTGTAGGGGGTGAGGGTGGCGCTGGAGGTGGCGCGGGCGAGGTCGGCTTCGTCTTCGGGGGTGATGAGGTGGAGCTCGCCGGAGCGGGTGAGGAGGGCAATGGAGGCGGCCATGATGGGCCAGTAACCGGTGAGGAGGAGAACTTGCGAGGGGGCGGTGCAAACGAGGGCGTCGAGGTTGGCCTCGGTGAGGGCGGTTCGGAGGCTTTGCTGACGTTCGGGGTCGGGGGTCATGGCGGTGGCTCTTTGCGGTTGGATGCGGGGTGGCGGCGGGGGTGCATGCGAGGGGAGTTGCTTTCGGGAATGACGAGAGGTGCGGGGGGGGGGGAAGCAGCGGCAAGTACGGGGGCCTTCGCTGCGCTCAGAGGACGACGTGAGACAGGCGAGGGCGAGGGGCACCGGCAGAAGCAGGTCCCCTTCGGGGATGACAAGCAAGAAGGGCAAGACCTACGGCGAAGGGCAACGGAAACGTTTGGGGCTAGGGGATTCGGTCTGGAGAGGTGGAGGGGGTTGCCGCGACGGCTGGGGGGGCAGTGGGATTGCCGATGCGGCGCCAGAGGATGCGGAGGGTGGCGACGACGGGGACGGCGACAAGGGCGCCGACGACACCGGCGATTTCACCGCCGGCAAGGACGGAAAAGATCTGCAGGAGAGGGTTGATTTCGAGGGACTGACCCATGATGCGGGGGGCGCTGACATAGTCCTGGATGAGGCGCCAGGCGCCGAGGAAGAGGATGAGCCAGACGGCGTGGGGGTATCCGGCGAGGATGGCGATCGCGGTGACGGACACGGCGCCGACGGCGGGACCGACGACGGGGATGAACTCCAGGAAGCCGGCGAGGGGGCCGAGCACGATGGCGTAGGGAACGCGCAGGATGGAGAGGACGACGGTGTAGGCGACGAGGGTGAGACCGGCGAGGATGATCTGGGCGCGGATGTAGCTGCCGAGCATGACGTTGATGTCGCCGACGAAACCGCGGATGGTGCGTCGCTCGGTGCCGGAGCGGCCGAGGGTGACGGCTTCGCTGGCGATTTCTTCGCCTTGTTTGAGGAAGAAGAGGCTGAGGATGGGGATGAGGATGAGCCACCAGATGTGCTGGGCGGGCTCGGCGAGGTGCGAGACGGCGGACTTGGCGTAGTTGAGGATGTCGTTGCGGTGAGACTGAAGGAGTTGCTGGACCTGATCCTGGCGCGCGCCGTTCCAGTGGTAGTGCTGGCCGAGCTGCGCGATGAGTTGGCCGGAGGCAATGCGGTCGACGAGGGACGGAAGACTGCTGGAGAGCGCCCGGGCTTCGTCGGAGAGCTTTGGACCGGCGATGAAGCCGATGCCGGTGAGGATGCCGATAAGGAGGACGTAAACGATAGCAATGGCGCGGCCGCGACCGCGGAGGGGTTTCTGGAGGCGGCCGACGATGGGGGCGAGGAAGTAAGCGAACAGGATGGCGAAGAGGAAGAGGGTGATGGTCTCACGGGCGAGCCAGAAGAAGGCGAGGGCCGCGGCGAAGACCAGCATGGTGATCAGAATACGAGCGGTGCGGGTGTCCCAAAGCTCGTCGAGAAAGGTCTCGGAGCGACGCGCGGGGAGGGGCGCGATGGCGGGAGCAAGCTCGGTGGATGTGGGCACAGGTGGGATCACTTCGGCTTGGATGCGCGATCACGGGCGATAAGCGGGCCGAAGGTGAGGTTATTGTTCGGCGCTACTTCTTGAGGTCATGGACGGTACCCTCGACGGCGTTGGCCACCTGTCCGGCGGCATCCTTGACGGCGCCTTTGGCCTGGTCGAACGCTCCCTGGTTGCTGAGCTTTTCGTTGCCGACGAGGTCACCGGCCGTCTGTTCGACGGATCCGGCAACGGAACTGCCGGCGCCGGTGAGGCGCTGCTTGGCGCCCCAGCGGCCGACGCGGTTGCCGACGGCATCAAGATCGTCGGGGCTGGCGGCGGAGAGGGTGGAGTCAGGCGACTTCAGGATAAGGTAGGCGGCGAGACCGAGGGCGGCAGTGCTGACGAGGAAAAAGAAACGTTTCATGGGGGACTCCTATGGCACGGTGTGTGATGCGGATGGAGCGCGGCGGGTGATCTGCGTGGGGGGTGAGGGGCAGGTATGGGAATTGGGATTCCTACGGAACGGAGTGTATTTACCCAGCGCAAGTGCAAGTGAGGAACGGTTTCCGGACGCGCAGGTGGATATTGGGGAGGTTTCCGGCTGGCCGGCAGGGGCGGGGTGCGGGCTGATGGGCGTCCCCCGTGGGCGTTCTGGGTCAGGAGGGTTGGTGTTTCTTGGGGTTCCGGTGCGGCTTGCCTGACGGGATCTGACGAATTTCAGAATGGAACGGGATTGGGGCGCAAATCGGGCGAAACGGCGCCGATTGGCGCGCTGCATGCAGGGGTATAAAGCAACAGCTGGACTGGATGGGGCGAACGAGAGATGGATCGAAGCGGGCGTGAGTACGGCGGGAATCAGTACGGCGAGCGTAGGGATAACGGAGGCGAACGGCGGTTACCTTTGCGCTGCTTGCAACCGGCTGAATCCGGCGTAGGCTTGAATGGGATGCCGGCCCAAGTCGCGAGAGGGGCGCGGAAGTCGGCTTCCGGAGACCTTTGCGGAGGCAACGAGCAGCTGCCGGAACGAGATGGCGAACCGCTGGACCGGTCGGAGCGGGAGGCCGCCGGCGACACGCTTCACCGGCTGCAGGCAACGTTTGTAGCGATTCCCGCCCGCCGTGCACGATCCGGTGAGCGGAAAGAGTTCGGGCCCTGGTGGCTTGGTGTTCCGGGGCGGCGCGGCGAGTCTGGCAGCGAGTCTGGCCATCCATCCACGATGGCGCCGCCGGAAGGGCAAGGATGTGTGCGCGCGGCACAATCGATCGACGCGCGAGGCCGGTTGATTGAGGCCTGGAAACATCCAAAGGCAGGAGGGAAGCGTTCCCTGAGCGAGGCTATGACGAAATTTCCGCATGTCCGTGCATATGCTGCTGGTATGACGCTTGGCTTGCTTCTGCCGGCCGGCGGCTTCAGCCAGATGCCCGCGCCAGTGGACCCGGCAGCTCAGCCGGTCCGGGCAGCAAGCACGACGGCCTACGTGCTGGGGCCGGGCGATGCGGTGAGCGTGCACGTGGGCGACATGCCGGAAATCCCGAACGCACCGGTGCGCCTGGATCCGAACGGCTTTGTGGACCTGCCCATGGCGGGGCACTTCCAGGCGAGCGGAATGACGCTGGAAACGTTCAAGGCGGCGCTGGCGGAGCGGCTGAAGCGGTACATTACCGATCCCGCGATCTCGGTTTCGCTGGCCGACAACGAGAGCCAGCCGGTTTCGGTGATCGGATCGGTGAACGCGCCCGGGGTGCACCAGATGGGCGGACCGAAGCGGCTGATCGAGGTAATTTCGCTGGCCGGGGGGGTTCGGCCGGATGCGGGATTTCGGGTGATTGTGACGCGGGACACGGCGCGCGGACCGATTCCGCTGGCCGACGCGAAGGTGGACCAGACGGGGCGGTTTTCAACGGCGGTGCTGTCGCTGGACGGCCTCCTGAACGCGAGCAACCCGGCGGAAAACATCCTGATCCAGCCCGACGACGTGATCTCGATCCCGAAGGCTGAGGTGGTGTACGTGACCGGGCAGGTGAAGCGCTCGGGCGGATTTCCGCTGCAGTCGCACGAGTCGATTTCGCTGTTGCAGGCGATCTCGCTGGCGGAGGGTTTGGGGCCGGATGCGCAGAGCAAAAAAGCCCGGATCCTGCGGCCGACCGCGGGCGACCGGACGAAGGTGACCGATATTCCAGTGGACGTGAAGAGCATTCTTGAGGGGAAGTCGCCAGATATGCCGTTGTATGCCAACGACGTGCTGTTTATCCCGAACAGCGCGGCGAAGACGGCAACGCGCCGAACGATCGACACCATGCTGCAGGGCGCGGTGGGCCTGGCGATCTACGCGCACTAGCCCGGTCCTGACAGGCGCAGCAAAGAACGCAAGAACAGCACGACGATTCGGCACGACAGAATAAGCAGAACGGCAGGCACGCGGAACAGACGCAGAACGCCGGTAACGCACGACCGAGTAGCCAGTTTGAACGACTTTCCCTTTGGGATCGCATCTTTGCCTCAGGTGAACGCACATGGACCACTTTTCCCAGCAGCACCCTCCAGACCGTGATTTCCGGACGTCGAAGATGACGCGGCCGGCAGCACTTCCCGAGCAGAGCCAACTTGCGCCGTACGGCATGGACGGGTACGCGCCGGGATACCCTCCCGGCTACTCGTCGGACGGGGGCCGGACGGGGGGCGGCGGCCGGTCGGGCGGAACGATGCTGGTGGACTACTACCGCGTTCTGCGGCGGTGGCGATGGACGATTGCGGCGGCGGCGATGGGCGGGGCGCTCTTGGCGCTGCTGCTGACGCTGGGATCGATGCCGGTGTACCAGGCGCGAACGTCGCTCGACATCCAGTCGATCAATGGCGATTTCATGAACCGGCGGGACGTGGCGATGACGGGCGACAGCGCGGGCGCGCCGAGCGACACCTACATCCAGACGCAGATCAAGCTGCTGCAGAGCGACACGCTGCTGGAGCGAACGGTGGCACGGCTCAAGAGCGAGCCGCATCCGGCGGCAGTGGAGCGGCAGGACCTGCTTTCGCGCATGAAGCGATCGCTGCACCTCCCGCACTCCGAGCCGCTGCCGTTTGACGCTCTGGTGGCGAACGCGGCGGACCACATCAAGGTGAAGCCGCTGGGCTTGACGCGGCTCGTGGAGATCACGTGTTCGAGCTGGGACGCGAAATTTGCGGCGACGTTCTGCAACACGCTGGTGAGCGAGTACAAGGCGCAGGACCAGGATGTGCGGAGCAATGAGGCGCAGACCACGAGCGAGTGGCTGACCCGGCAGCTGGCGGACATCCGGGCGAAGTATGAGGCGTCGGCGCGGCAGCTGGAGGCAGCCGGCGGCGACACGCTGCCGTTGAGCGCCGAGGGCAATGCCGTCTCCGAAGACCGGCTGCGGCAGATGCAGGCCGAGCTGGTGCAGGCGCAGGGCGACCGCATGGCCAAGGAGGCCACCATGCGGCTGCAGGGGCAGAGCTCGAGCGAAACGCTGCCCAGCGTGCAGGATTCGACGCAGTACCGCGCCGACCAGGCGCGGCTGGCTGATCTCGAGGCCGAGGTGAGCAAACTGGTGCCGCCGCTGACGGAGGAGAACCCGCGCGTGATCCATCTGCGGGCGCAGATCCGCGAGGCGGAGGCGGCGATGTCGGCCGATAGCCGGTCGAGCACGGGACGGGTGACCAACGAGTACAATGCCGCCGTGCATCGCGAGGCGCTGCTGCGGGCGGCGTATGCGGGCGCGGAGGCGAGCGTCTCGACCGAGCTCAAGGAGAGCAACAAAATTACACTGTTGAAGCGCGAAGTGGACGGCGAGCAACAGCTGTACCAGACGCTGCTGCAGCGCGCGCGCGAGGCCGGCTTTGCGTCGGCGATGCAGGTGTCGACGATCCGTGTGGTGGATGCGGCCAAGCGGCCACGGTTGCCGGTGACGCCGCGGCGATCGACCGCGGGGGTGCTGGGTCTGCTGCTGGGAGCGATCGCCGGGATGGCATACGCGTTTCTGAAAGAGCGCCACACGGAAGTGTTCCGGTCGCCGGGCGAGGCGGAGCGCTACCTGCAGGTGCATGAGCTGGGCGTCATTCCGTCGGCTGTCGGGGTGCGCAAGGGCGGCCTGACGCTGTCGCGGGTGGGCGCGTCGCGCAGCCTGGGACGGTATCCCTCAGCCGCGGAGATGAGCGAGCGCATTGAGGGGCAGCGCGACGCTCTGGCGATCGCCGGGTGGGATGAGAACTTTTCGATCGTGGCCGAGGCGTACCGCAATGCGACCTACTCGATTCTGCTGGCCGACACGGCGGGCGGGCGGGCGCGGATGTATGTGGTGTCGAGCCCGAACGCAAGCGAAGGCAAGACCACGGTGTGCTCGAACCTGGGCGTGGCTCTGGCACGGTCGAAGCGGCGCGTCGTTCTGGTGGACGGCGACCTGCGCAAGCCGGGACTGAACCGGGCGTTTGCCGTGCCCAACGCGCACGGCCTGCGGGATATTCTGCGCGGCGAGGCGAGCCTGGTGAACACGCCGATCGAGGACTTGTGCCAGCCGACGGCGATATCGAACCTGTCGGTGGTTACGGCCGGAACGGGCTCAGAAGAGGTGGTGGAGATGCTCCACTCACCGCGGCTGAGCGAACTGCTGGCGCGGCTGTCGCAGGAGTTCGACATTGTGCTGATCGACACACCGCCGATGCTCCATATGGCAGACGCGCGGATCTTTGCGGGCCACGTGGACGGAGCAATCCTGGTGCTGCGCGCGGGAACGACCAGCCGCGACCAGGCGATCACGGCGCGGGACCTGTTTGAACACGACCGGGTGCGGATGGTGGGCACGATCCTGAACGGATTCGACCCGGCGAGCGAGGGCCGGGGAAGCTACTACCGGAGCTACTACCAGTACAAGCGGGCGGCCGAAACGAGCGAAGAGGCGGCGCTGCGCTCGTGACAACGGCGTCCCCCATTTCGGGTTCGAGGCAGGATCGCGGCGGGAACTCCGCCGAGACCGGCGTGATGGACGCGGTCCGTCCGGACGGTCACGTCGAAAACGACCGTCAGATCGAGGAGATGGAGGCTCTCGATCTTGAGACGCTCGACCGGACCGACCCGTCGCTGAACGTTGCGTTGCCGACCGGACCGGGTTCAGGACCGGGTTCTGGGCCAGTGCCGCGACATGTGGCGCGACACCTGGTGAGCGGAACGAGCGCTCTGGGGGCGGGGATCCTGGTGGAGCGCGGGATGGGCTTCACGGCCAACATTCTGGCGGCGCGCTTTGGCGGGACGGCGACGTTTGGGGCGTACGCCCTGGCAATCTCGACGGCGAATAATATTTCGACCTATGCGGCAGGCCAGATCGGGTCGACTGCGGCGCGGTTTTCGGGAAAGTACCAGCACGGGACGCCGGGGTACACGACGCTGGCGCGCGCGCTGGGGATCGTGTCGGTAGTGTCGGCCGTGCTGGCGGCGACGGCGCTGTGGTTTGGCGCGGCGCCGATCGCGCACCTGCTAGGCAAGGGGAGTTTGACCGGGCTGCTGCGATGGGCGGCACTTTCGGCGGTGGGGATTGTGTTGCTGGAATGTGCGCGCGGATTCTTTACCGGACAGCGGCGGCTGAAGGCGCTGCTTCTGCTGTCGGGCGTGGTGGGCGTCGGCATGGTGTCGCTTGTGCCGATGTTTGCGCGGAGCCATGCGCCGGTGCGGATGATCATGGCGCAGGGCGCGATCACGACCGGAGCGGTGGTGGTGTGCCTTCTTCTGGCACGTCCTCTGGGGTTGCAGCAGGTTTCGGCGGATGCTGCGGCCGAGGCCGAAGCTGGTTCGGGCAAGGAATCTGCTGGGTCTGGGAAGGCTGCGGGGTCGGCGCTGCCGCTCGGGCCGATGCTGCGGGAGGTTTGGAGCTTTGGGTTTGTGCAGCTGGCGGGGCTGGTGGCGGCGAATCTTGCCGGATGGTGGCTGATGACGCTGGTCGCGCGGGCGGATACGAGCCTGGCGGAGATGGGATTTTTTTCCGTGGCGAGCCAGCTGCGGAACATGGTGGGCCTGCTGCCGGGGATGGTGACGGAAGGGTCGTACGCGATCATGGCGGACCCCGAAGGAGAACGGCAGAAAACGCCGCAGGGGGTGATGGCGCTGGGAACGTTTGTGGCGACGTTTGCGTCGTTGGCGCTGGCATCGGTGGCGATCGCCGCCATGCCGCTGCTGCTGCAGGTGTATGGCACAAGCTTTGCGGGGGCGGCGGTGCCGTGCGCCATCGCGTTGGCGGTGGCGGTGGCGCATATGGGCAACGCACCAGCGGCGGCGCGGCTGTCGATCGTGTCGATCCGATCGACGGGGGTGATCAACACGGTATGGGCGGTATCGGTGGCGGCGGCCGGAACCGTGTTTTTGATGCATGGCGGAAACGCGGCCCGGGCGCTGACGGTGTACCTGGCGGCGCACGTGCTTTCGGCGACGCTGGTGCTGGTGGTGCTGGCGCGGCGCGACGGGATTCCGGCGGGGATGCTGCCGGTATTTGGGACTGGCACGCTGACGGTGGCGGCGATGGCGGCGATGGCGGCATGGCGCGCTTCGGCACCGACGCTGGCATGGCCGCTGACGGGCGCGATGCTGCTCCTGACGGCGGTGGCGTTGGGAGGGCTGATGCTGCTGGGGCGTCGGCACCACTGGCTGCCTTCGGCGGCGGCGGTGCGGCGGCTGCTGGACGGCCGGTTGGGCCGGGTGTTCGGCCGGGCGCGTGGCCGGGACCGGGGGGAGGCCGCCCATGTTTGAGGCGATGCTCTGGCTGGCGGCGGCGATCTGCGCCGTGGGCGTGGTCGCGGCGTTTGACGGCAGCCGCGATGTGTTTCACCCGCTGATGTTTTTGGGGCCGATGCTGGGATTTTTGTACAGCTGGATGCCGTCGAAGCTGCTGGCGGCGGACGGCCTGGCGCGGTTTTTCGATACCGACCAGCTGATCTTTGTCGAGCGGCTGAACCTGATCGGACTCGTGTGCTTTGTGGGGGCATGCCTTGCGGCGGGTATCCGTCTGCGCCGACCGGTGACGGCGCCGGATCCCTCGTGGCGGGCGCGGATGAGCCCGCAGGCGTGCCGCCGGCTGCTGATCGGCGGGATGGTGGCGGGGCTGATCGGGATGAGCTGCTGGCTGATCACGATCCACAACGTGGGCGGGTTTGTGAACGCGTTTTCGACGTCGTACGCGGGCGGCTGGGACGACAACGGGTATGTGCGGGACGGATCGTTGCTGCTGCTGGTGGGCGTGATGCTGGCGGTGACGTCGTTGGCCAAGGGCGGACCACGGTGGTGGTGCGTGGGCACGGCAACCCTGTTCGCGGCGCCGTGGACGGCGCAGGCGGTGCTGATGGCGCGTCGCGGACCGACCTTTGCGATTGTGATTGTGGTGCTGATGAGCTGGTACCTGAATCGCCGGCAGCGGCCGCCGGTGCTCCTGGTGGGCGTGGTGGGCGTGGCTCTGGGGTGGCTGGTGCTGTTTCTGGTGACCAATCGCGGATCGATCTACCTGGGGTCGAGCTTTGATGTGACGACGGATGTGTCGGACATCGTCGAAAAGCCGGATACGGGCAACGAGTTTATTTACGGAACGGGGTCGGTGCTGGCGGCCGAGCGGAGGGACCACTACTTCTGGATGCGACGATATCTGGCGCAGGTGCTGGTGCGACCGATCCCGACCGCGGTTTGGCCGACCAAGTATGAAGACTTCGGCGTACCGGAGCTGCTCGAGAATGCGGGCACCGGCGAAGGGTTTGCGGACGCTCTGGGGTGGGTGGGAGCGAACGGATCGGCGCCGGGAATCGTTGCGGATCTTTGGGTCGAGGTGCAGTGGGGATGCCTGGTTCTGCTGGCGCTGCTGGGATGGATGTATGGCCGGGTGTGGCGGCGTGCGGTGACGGAGGGCGGACCTTGGACGAGCCAGTATGTGGTTCTTTCGGCGCTCTCGATTTACCTGGTGATGCAGACGATGGAGGCAGTGATTTTCCGGAGCCTTCTGCTGTCGATTCCGTGCTGGCTGACGTGGCGATGGGCGTACCGGGCGCCGGTGGGCCACGCGGTGTCGGCGCGCCCAGCCATGCGGCCGATGATGCGGCCGATGACGCGGCCAGAGAGGCAGCCGGCGATGCGGCCGTCCCGCGCAGCCGCGCAGCCCGCGATTTCGCTCGAGGAGGTTTCCCGCCGTGCATAGCAGCCCTGACCTGAGAGACAGAACGTCGCTTCCGCCCGAGCCCATCGGACCCGGCGGGGATGCCGCCGCGGCTGGCCGGTGCCGCGTGGCCGTGCTGTGGATTGACTGGTATGCGTACCACGTGGCGCGCTTTGAGGGGCTGCGATCGACGCCGGAGCTGAGGGAGCCGGCGGGAACGGTGGTTGGGCTCGAGATGGTGGGCGGCATTGGGGTGCACGCGGGGCTGAACTTCCGGGAGCCGCTGCCGGAGGAGCTGCGGGTCGAGACGTTGATGCCGAGGAGCTCGTGGACGGAGGCCGGGCAGGTGCGGCTGGCGCGCGCGGTGTGGCGGGCGCTGGACCGGTTGAGTCCCGAGGTGGTGCTGGTTCCGGGGTACTACACGCTGCCGGCGCTGGCGGCGGCGGCGTGGGCGCGGGTGCATGGGCGGACAGGCGTTCTGATGACCGAAAGCACGGCGGCGGACCACCGGCGGAGCGCGTGGAAGGAGCGGCTGAAGGGATGGCTGATTCGCGGCCTGTTTCGGTGGGCGGTGGCCGGCGGAGCAGCGCACGTGCGGTACCTGCGAGCGCTGGGATTCCCGGCTGACCGGATTGCGCGGTTCTATGACGTGGTCGACAACGAACGGTATCGCGTGGAGGCGACGGAGCTGCGGCACAGGAGCTCGCCGGCCGCGGCGGGGCTGCCAGGGACGCCGTACTTCCTGTATGTGGGGCGGTTGGCGCCCGAAAAGAACGTGGAGATGCTGGTGGAGGCGTGGCTGCGGTATCGCGGGGAGGGCGGCGCGTGGGGGCTGGTGCTGGTGGGCGATGGGCCTTCGGCGGCGGGACTGCGGGCGACGGTGGAGGCTTCGGGGTACGCAGCGGAGGTGCAGTTTGCGGGTCTGCGCCCGTCGCGCGAGCTGCCGCCGTTCTATGCGTTTGCGGGAGCGTTTGCGCTGCCAAGCATGCGCGAGCCGTGGGGTCTGGTGGTGAACGAGGCGATGGCGTCGGGGCTGCCGGTGATTGTGTCGAACCGCTGCGGATGCGCGGAAGACCTGGTGCGGCACGGGCGCAACGGACTTGTGTTCGATCCGTCGGGGAGGCCGGGGACGGAGAACGAGTTGCGGGATTGCCTGCACCTGATGTCGGGGTTCAGCACGGAAAAGCTGGCGGCGATGCGGACAGAGTCGACCGAGCGCATCCGGGAGTATTCGCCGGCGAACTTTGGTCTGGAGATTGCAAGGATTGTCCGTAGCGAGGAACTCCGGAGGGGGACGGCTGGCGGGCAACGACGGGGGTCGGGACGAGGACCGGGACAAGGACCCGGACGAGGACGAGGGACGGCAGCAGCAGCCGGGGCGAGCAGCCGGACACCCCGTGTGGATCGGAGGAAGCGATGACCGCGACGGTGACGGAAATGCGGAAGTCGCCGGGAGCGACGACGCGGGCAGCGGGCGGTGCCGGTGCGACGACCGGCGCCGGATTGCCGGCAAAGGCCGCTGCGTGGCTGCATGTGGTGTCGCATCTTGACCCGAAGTTTGGCGGCCTGAGCGCCGTGGTGCCGGAGCTGGCGCGCGCGGTGGCGGGGACCGATGGCCGGCGATCGCCGGTGGCGGCGTTTCTTTCGGCAGAGGAGCAGACTGGCGTGATGGCAGGTCTGGACGTGACGGCATGGCCGACCGGCCGGGCGGCGTGGATGCGCCATGGCGGGCTGCGACGGAGCTTCGCGGAGCTGGTGCGGAGGTCGGCCGGCGTCCATATCCACGGTTTGTGGGAGGGCTCGACGGCGGTGGCGGTGGCGGCGGCGCGAAGGGCGGGCCGGCCGTATGTGCTTTCAGCGCACGGGATGTTGGAGCCGTGGGCGCTGGGGAACAAGCGGCTGAAAAAACAGGTATACGCGGCGTTGGTCGAGCGCGGGAATGTGAGCGGGGCGAGCTGCCTGCATGCGCTGACCGAGGCGGAGGTGGAGGACTACCGGAGGTTTGGCGCGCGGCAGCCGATCGCGGTGATTCCGAATGGGGTGACGCTGCCGGAGCGGACCGGGCCGGAGCTGTTTCTGGCGCAGCACCCGTCGCTCAAGGGAAAGCGGATCGTACTGTTTCTGGGGCGGATCCACTTCAAAAAGGGGCTGGATCTGCTGGTAGGGGCATGGAGCCGGGTGGCGGGGGCGCATCCGGAGGCGCGGCTGGTGCTGGCGGGGCCGGACTTTGAGAACACCCGAGCGACGGTGGAGCGGCAGGTTGCAACGCTGGGGGTGGGTGCGTCGGTGTGCTTCACGGGGATGCTGCGTGGGGCGGAGAAGTGGTCGGCGATGGCGGCGGCGGAAGCGTTTGTGCTCCCCTCCTACTCCGAGGGGCTGAGTGTATCGGCGCTCGAAGCAATGGGGATGGGATTGCCGGTGATCTTGACGACGCAGTGCCACCTGTCGGAAGCGGCGCGCGCCGGAGCCGGGTGGGAGATCCCATCTGAAGTGGGCGCGCTCGCGTCAGTCTTACAGCAGATGCTGCGGCAGCCGGTCGCGGCGAACCGGGCGATGGGCGCAAAGGGACAGCAGCTGGTACGAGACCGGTTCGCCTGGAACGTTGTGGGCGCGGAGATGCGGGCGCTGTACAGCTGGGTGGAAGGCGGACCGGAGCCGGCGGACGTGCGCCTGGACCGCGCGGACGGGAAAGGACTGCGATGAGCAAAGTACGGCTGAAGACGTACGACAACTCGTGGTTCGACCCGGGCGGAACGGCGGTCTCGCGGGCGCTGTGGTTCTTTGTCGGGCTGCCGATCCTGCGGTCGCATGCCATTCCGTTCTCCGGTTTGCGGGTTTCGCTGCTGCGTTGGTTTGGCGCGCGGATCGGGTCGGGGGTGGTGATCAAGGTCGGGGTGAACGTGAAGTATCCGTGGCACCTGGAGATCGGCAACGACACGTGGATCGGCGAGGATTGCTGGATCGATTCGCTGACGGCGGTGCGGATCGGAAGCGATTGCTGCGTGTCGCAGGGAGCGTACCTGCTGACGGGCAACCATGATTGGACTGACCCGGCATTTGGTCTGCTGCTGGCTCCGGTCACGATGGCGGACGGCTCGTGGGCGGGCGCGCGGTCGATCTTGACGCCGGGCGCGGTACTGGGCGAGGGCGCGGTGGCCGGAGCGGGCGCGGTGGTGAGTGGAACGGTGCCGGCGTACGCGGTATTTGCCGGAAATCCGGCGGTGTTTGTGCGGACGCGGCGGGTAAAGGATGGCGACGAGCGAGCGGCGGTGCGGGCGTCGGAGCGGCAGGTGACGGTATGAGGATCCTTCTGCTGAACCAGTTTTTCTGGCCGGACTCGGCGGCGACGAGCCAGCTGCTGACGGACCTGGCGCGTGGTCTGGCGGAGGCCGGCCATGAGGTGTACGCGATTGCAGCGGATGGCGGGTATGCTCCGGATGCGGACGGGGAAGCGCCGCCGCCCGTACGAATCGTGCGCGTCAAGGCGCTGCCATTTGCCCGGGGCAAGCTGGGCCGGGTGCTGTCCTACGCGTCGTTTTACGTGGGTGCTGCGGTGGAGGGGCTGCGGCTGCCGCGGCCGGACCTGGTATTGACGCTGACGACGCCGCCCCTGCTGGCGCTGCTGGGGACGTTGTTGAAGCGGATGCGCGGGTCGCGGCATTTTATCTGGGAGATGGATATGTACCCGGATGTGGCGATCGACCTGGGAACGTTCCGAGCGGGCGGTGCCCTGGACCGGGTAGTTGGGGCGATGGCGGACTTTTCGCGCCGGCAGGCGGACGGGATTGTGGCTCTGGGCGAGTGTATGCGGGCGCGGCTGATCGGGCGAGGCGTGGACGCGGCGAAGATTTCCGTGGCGGAGAACTGGGCGGACGCACGGGCGATCCAGCCGAGGCCGCGACCGATGGGGGCGGGCGAAACGGCCGACCGGCGCGACCTGGTGGTGCTCTACTCGGGCAACCTGGGGCTGGCGCACGACCTGGACACGGTGACGGGCGCGATGCGGGAGCTGCGGCAGGACCCGAGGGTGCGCTTTGTGTTTGCCGGGTCGGGCGGACGGCGCGCGGAGCTGGCTCGATTTGTGGCGGACAACGCCATCGAGTCTGTCGAGATGCGGCCGTATGCGCCGCGAACGTCGCTGAGCGAGAGCCTGGCGGCCGGCGATGTTGGGCTGGTGACGCAGCGCGACGCGACCTGCGGGTCGGTGGTGCCGAGCAAGGTGTACGGCCTACTGGCGGCTGGGCGGCCGATTGTGTTTGTTGGACCGGCGGAGGCGACGCCGGCCCGCCTCGTGCGGCGATTCGGCTGCGGATGGCATGTTTCGGTCGGCGATGCCGCCGGCCTGGCCGACCTGCTGCGGCGGCTTGCGGACGATCGCGAGGCGGTGCGGGAGGCTGGACGGCGCGCTCGGCAGGCGCTGGAAATGCATTTTGACTTACCGCTCGGGGTGGCTCGCATTGTGGAGCTCCTGGGCGCAGCGCCGGGGCACGCGACCGGCACCCTTGAGCTCGCGTTGACGACCAGCGAGCCCTAACCGTACCGCAAGACCGTACGAGGGCGACCGGGCCAGTTGCCTTGGACTACATCGACGGAGACTGCTATGCATGCAATTGTTGGATTAGGACTTCTCGCTTTTCTGGTCTGCTTCACAACCACACCGCTGGTGCGGGATCTGTGTTTGCGGTGGAATATCGTCGATCACCCGGACGGGAACCGGAAATTGCACGTGCGGCCGGTTCCGCGGATCGGCGGGATTCCGATTGCGCTCTCCTATGCGGCGGCGCTTGGGCTGATGCTGATCTTTGCGCCTCCCGGCGCGCGGATCCGCATTCAGCATGAGCAGCTGGTATGGGCTCTGCTACCCGCAACGGGTCTGATCTTTCTGGTGGGCTTGCTGGACGATCTGCGCGGCCTGCGGCCGTGGCAGAAGCTGGCCGGGCAGGCGGCTGCGGCGGCGCTGGCCGTTTCACTCGGAGCGCGGATCGCACCGCCGACGCACGGAGGTGTGCTGGCGCATGCGGCGGGGCTGTTGTTCAGCTTCGTCTGGCTGATAGGCTGCACGAACGCGGTGAACCTGATCGACGGTCTGGACGGCCTGGCGTCGGGGGTGGGGCTGTTTGCGACGGGAACGACGCTGATCGCGGCGATGCTGGCGGGCAACACCGGGCTGGCGATGGCGACGGTGCCGCTGGTGGGCTGCCTCCTTGCGTTTTTGCGGTACAACTTTGCGCCGGCCTCGGTGTTCCTGGGCGACAGCGGATCTCTGACGATCGGGTTCATGCTGGGCTGCTTCGGTCTGATCTGGAGTCAGAAGTCGGGGTCGCTGCTGGGCATGGCGGCGCCGCTGATGGCGCTGGCGCTGCCGCTGGTGGATGTGGGGTTGTCGATTGGGCGGAGGTTTATGCGGTCGCGGCCGATCTTTGGAGCGGATCGCGGGCATATCCACCACATGGTGCTGGCGCTGGGCTTCAAGCCGCGGGATGCGGCGTTGATCCTGTACGGGTTTTGCGGTCTGGCGGCGTTCTTGGCGCTGCTGCTGAACGTTTCCAGCATGCACCACCTGTGGCCGCTGTTGTTGCTGGTCTTCTGCGCGATTGTGTATGCGGGCGTGAATGCGCTGGGGTATGTGGAGCTTTCGGCGGTTCGGCAGACCCTGTCGAAGAAGAAGATCTTGCGTTCGTTGCAGGAAGAGATTTACCTCCAGGAGCTGAACCGGTCGCTGACGTCGGCGGAGACGGCGAGTGAGCTGTGGGAGGTCGTGCGGGTGGCGTGCACGGACTTGCGCTTCGCGACGGTGCGGATGTACCTGCAGGGAGCATCGTTTGAAGAGGAGCTGGCTGGGCAGCTGGAGGAGATTTCCTGGGAAATGAACCTCTCGCTGGGGCGCAACGGGCATCTCAGTCTTACGCGGGTCGTGGAAAGCAAGGCGCCCGTCCTGATGATGAAGGTGCTGCATTTGCTGCAGGAATCGATCAAGGGGAAAGAGCTTTTTTTAGCTGAGCCGGCGCCGCAGCCTGAAGAGGTCGCTGCGATGTCCGGAGCGGCCTGACCTGATCTTCGGCGTGAAACGTCTTCTGCCCACATCCCAAACAGGCGCTCGGGGAGCGTCGTGAACTGCCCCGTAGCGCGATACGTGCGTGACCACGATGGAGCAGAGACGACTTTGACCTGGCAGCTGTTGCAGTTTTCTGATGCGCTGGACGCGGAATTTGGGTCGGCGCTGGCGGAAGGTGTGCCTGTGCTGGCGTGGCAGCCGGTACGGCACCTGCTGCCGTGGCGCGGTGTGGAGCGGGAGGAGAGGCTGACCGACCCGCCTCTACGGGTGCGGCAGTTCCCGTTGATGCGGGGCTACTCCCGATTTCCGATCTCCGCGGTGTACGACTTTGGGAGTGTGCTGGCAGAGCGGATCGCGCGGCAGTGTGCGGCGCCGGAAGAATGTCCGCTCATCTGTACGGCGCCTTTTTTTGCGTCGGTGGCAGAGCGGTGGCCCGGGCCGGTGATTTACTGGCTGACGGACCTGATTGCGGCTTACCCGAGTGCCAATGCGGAGCAGGTGCAGCGGCTGGATACGTACCTGTGCCGGTCGGCAGATCTGGTGTGTCCGAACTCGTTTCGGCTCGCGGAGTACCTGGTGGACCAGGCTGGATGTGAGCCGACCAAAATCCAGGTACTTGCGAACGCAACGCGCGAGCGCAACTTGCTGCCTGCGCCGCCGCGGAAGCCCGCGGATCCGCCGGCCGATCTTGGCGGTCTGCGACGGCCGGTGGCGGGAGTGGTGGGCAACCTCGCGGGCAATCTGGACTGGGTGTTCTTGGAGCGGCTGATCGCGGCGCTGCCGGGGTTTTCGTGGGCCTTTGTGGGGCCGACGTCGACGGGGATTGCGGATGAGGTGCAACGGGCGGCACGGGCGGCGGTGATGGCGCATCCGGCGGCACGATTTGTGGGACACAAGCCGTACGGCGATCTGGCGGCGTATGCGCGGTCGTTTGATGTGGCGATGCTGCCGTACCTGCGGGTGGAGCCGACGTACTCGGGCAGTTCGACGCGCTTTTATGAGCATCTGGCGGCGGGGCAGCCGATTGTGGCGACGCGCGGGTTCGAGGAGCTGTTGCACAAGGAGCCGCTGTTACGGCTGGTGGACTCGGCCGAGGAGGCTGCGGTGTGGCTGCGGGAGCTGTGGGCGCGTGCGTTTGACGATGGGCTGCGGGAGGTGCGGTGGCGGGCAAGCCTGGGGGAGACGTGGCAACAACGGGCGCGGGTGATGCGGGAGGCTTTGACGGATCGGCTGCCCTACCGGACGCGGGCTAGTGGGCAGAGGAGTGTGCGCGGGACTGCGGAATTATCGGCGGTTTAAGTGCAGTCCGGATCAGGGACGGAAAGCTTCAGTGTTTCTGTAACAGAACAGGTAACAAATACCTGGTTGGATTTGTGGGATTCGTCTTCCGTGACACTTCCGGTACATGTTGCTGTCGCTCCGAGGGCTGATTGGCTAGGGAGTGGGGTTGCTGGTTGAGCGTGTTGCCGCCCCCTTTTGCATCTCGACGATCGTGCTGTTGTTGTCATGCCAGTAGTCGATGTGACCCATCAGGATGTCGCCGGCTTTGACCGCGGCCGTGAGCTGGACGCGGGCGGCGGCAAGTTTGCTGGGGGCGACGTCGTTGACGAGGATGGCGCTGAAGGCATGCGGGTAGTAGTTGTGGATGACGGGATCGGTGCCGGTGTCGCCGTGGAAGAGGAAGCTTTTGAACGGAGCGGTGTAGGCGTAGTCCCTGGGAACGGTTTCTTCGGGGATGAGCAGCGAGTCGGGCAGGGCGGCTTGGAGCTGTTGGAAGATGGCGGGGTCTAGGGCAGCTCCGTTGGACTCGACGGTGGAGTCGATATAGAAGAGGGTGGCTCCCCAGCGGTCGTGGGCGAAGCGCATTTTGCGGAGGAGTTCGGCGGGGATGGCGGCGTCGGGCAAGTAGACCTGGGAGGCGGTGCCGTCGGGGGCGAGGGTGAAGTGCTGCGGCCGAATGCAGACACCGACGCGGAATCCGGCGGAGCGCATGATCTTGAAATAGGCGTCGTCGAGCCGCATGCCGCGGAAAGGCGAGGCGGGGAGGGTGATGGGACGTTCCATCTCCGGGGCGATCTCCGCGATCTGGTCGGGTGCGCAAGCATAGCTGGTGCTTTGCGGGTATTGCTCGCCTTCGATGTCCCAGGTGATGGCTCCCTGCGCGCCGAGGCGGCGGAGGTTGTCGACGTTTGCGGCGGCCTGGGAGAGGACGCGGGTTTGGAAACGCGCGAGGCCGACCGGTGTGGTGATGTCGAAGTCGGTTGAAAGGCTGTTGTCGAAGTAGCGGCGTGGATTGTTGGGGTAGCCGCCGGGGTGGGTGGGGTCGCCCGTGGGCGAGCTGGCAAGGTAGGCGGTGCCGATGGGGCGGCGATCGGTCCAGCTGAGTTCGCTGGGCCAGATCTTGGCCCAGTTGCGATAGACGTCGGGGGCGAGTGTGCCGGGGGGTGTTCCGGAGGGGGCGAAGCGGAGCGAGACGGTATAGGTGTCGGTCTGGCCGGGATGGATGGGGCGATCGAGATGCGGGAGGAACGTGGCGAGGCTGTCCGGAGTGGTGCCGCTGATGAGTGCGGTGTAGCTGACGCCGTTGCCGGTGGGCTGGAAGCCGGTGTAGAGGGGGCGCACGGGATCGGGGGCGACGGCGGCGACCTCGCCAGATCCGTAATCGGCAACGAGGACGCTGGGACCGGTGGTGTTGAAGGAGAGCTGCGCGTACGTCGGGTCGGCAAAGTTGGTGGGCAGCTGCGGCATGTGCAGCGCGAGCGGGTAGATGGAAGCGCCGTCGACGATGACGCCGGAGTTGGGGAGGTCCGTGGTGGTGACGATGAGGTTGAGGGTGTTGCCGGCTTGCGCGAACTGGAGCGAGAGGGAGCCCCAGGGATAGCGGTAAAGCATGGTGTGGGTGGCGCGGTCCCAGGTGCGTCCGATGTTGCTTTCGCCCCAGCCGTATTGCTTGAGGAGATGGTCGTGGAGGTCGGTGGCCTTCATGTGGAAGATGTGGAAGACGTCAGCGGGGTAGGCGGTCGTGTCTTCGAGGATGACGCCGAGGTAGGAGAGTTGCTGGACGCCGTTGGGGCCGTAGGTGACGTGGAGGTCGGTTTGGGCGGGAAGCCGGCGGGAGCAGCCGAAGCCGAACAGCGCGAGAACGGCGACGCCGACGAGAGCGGCCAGGGCGTGGTGGGCGAAGCTGCGGAAGGGAGCTTGGCTGCGAACGTGCTGTTTGGTGGGGCCTTGAGTCATGGAGCGGGAGCGTAACGGATCATGTTAGGCATGGTCAGGGTGCCGGCGTGGGGGCGTCCGGCTCGAGGGACAGCAGATGCGCGTGGACGATGAAGCGCTTTGGGGCCTGGCCGATGAAGTCGAAGGGGTAACAGGTGATGAGGGTGAGCTCGGGTTGATTGCGGATGTCGAGAACCTCGACCTGGTCCGGTGTGACGATCTCGGTGGAATCGACGAGGTAGCGGTAGGTTCCAGTGCTGTCGGTGACGTGAATCTCCATGTTTTTGGCGATCTGCTGGAGGGGGCGAAAGAAAGTGTCGCGGTGGCCGGCGAGGCCGAGGGTGCCGAGGCCGCCGGGCATGGCGGTGCCCTGGATGTGGCCGACGCCCCGTTTAAGGCTGGCGGGGTCGAAGTCGGAGATGACGGGGACCGTGAGCTTGATGGCGGGGATGTCGAGGCGGCCCATGACGTAGGGCGCTTTGCCGGATGGGTCGGGCGAGGCAGGTACGGTGAGAGGATCGCCTTGCACGATGCGCTGCGCTTGTTGCCGCGCAGCGTGTACCTGCACGCCCCAGACGCAAGTGTAGGACGCGGAGGCGAAGAAGAGGGTCCAGAGCAGCCACTCCAGTGGAGCGGCTGCCCGGCGACCGGGGTTGCGGGGCATGGTTAGCGCTGGCCCGCCGGAGCGGCGCGGAAAAGACGCAGGCTCAAGGCTCCGAACAGAGAGATCAGGCCGACCAGCCAGACGAGCGGCATGGAGCTGCCGGTATGCGGGAGCGCTGCGACGACGGGCTTATGCGGGCGTGAGGCGCGCACGGGTGTCGGGGCGGCTCCGGTCGTTGATGCGGTGTCAGTGCTGCTGGAGGCAGCGTCGCCTTGACGACTCTGCTGCAGCTGCTGTGCGGGCTGGGGCGGGGGCTCGTTGGCGGCGACCTGTTGGTACTTCTCGGCTTTGATGGCCGGGACGGAGTCGTTGGGGCCGACGGTGGTGGAGGACAGCAGCCAGAGCGTTACGACCTCCATGTCGTCGTGGGAGAGACTTTTGTCGGCGACTTTGCCCTCTGAAGCGGGGTCGATGGCAGGGACTTTGCTCTGGTTGGATTTCGCGATGGCGACGGCATCAGCCTTGGGATAGACAAACTCGACGACGGAGTTGGTGTTAGGAAACAGGAAACCTTTAAGGTAGGTTGTCTTTTGCGCGGCGTTCTCCCAGGTCACAACGCCCGGTGCGGACGGCGGGCTGATGCTGGCATCCTGCAGGCCGAGGAAGGTGGAGTGAGTCTTGCCGTTGGTGGAATCGACCCGCACGATCAGGCGATCTGACAGGTGGTCCACGACGCGGATGGTGTAGTCGCCGGGCTTGAGGGTCTCTCCGGGCACCTTCGTTTGTTGGGTGACGGTGAACGTTGCGGACGCGCCTGTGGGGTCAGCCGCGAACGCGGTGGCGGTACCGGCTACCAGAACAGCACAGACAAAAAGATTAACTCGCATCAGACTCTTCTCCTCGATTGGCTTGCGCTTGCATTCAATTTGGCCCAGGACGGTCTGGCGTAGAGGTCAGGGGAGGAACGCCGGCCTTCTAGTATGACAACGCCACCGAATGCGGATTGGATGCGCGCTCTGCCTGGACCGAGAGCGTGGGAGCTCTCGGTCGTGATCGAAAGTACTCAGGTTGGGCGCTTTCTGGGCACTCACGATTTTGACGAAGTAGTACACATACGTTCCGTAAGCGATCTCGGTCATTGCTTGGGTGGGTTGGCGCGCATGGCGGCGGCGATGGCCTGCTGTACTTGGGTGGCCACGGCACGGTCCACGTTGCTGTCAGGGCCGACCTGGGGGGAAGGCGGCTGGGCCGGCGCGGGAACTGTGACGCCGTGGTCCTGCTGCAGAGCGAGGCGCTGCTGCACTTCCCGGCGTGCGGCGTCCGCGTAGCCGTCCGTGGGCACAACCGGAGCAACCGGGAGCACGGGCTGGATGGTCGCCGGTGGGATTGGCGCCATTTCCGCGGTGACCTGGGTTGCCGGTGTTGGGACGCTGAGGTCCAGGTGACCGGGAAGAAGGCTGGCCAGAGCCCGGGCTTTGGCGGCGTTAGCCGGCGCGGTGCGGTAGTGCGGGTCAAGCAGGCCGTAGCGGTCTTCGCCGTTGATGCCCCAATAGGTCCACTGGATGGAGTGTTCTTCGTGGAGGAACTGGACGAGTTCGGTGAACCACTGGCCTTCCGAGCCGGGTTCGGGATCCTGGACGTCGGCGTCGTTGTTGGGGGTACCGAACTCTCCGATCCAGACAGGGGCGAGACCAGCCTCGCTGATGTAGGCCCAGTGCCGGCGCCAGACGGCGCGCAGGCTGGCGCGAGAGGTGGCGGCGTTGAACCATGGCTGGTGGTACTCGGAGGGACCATAGGTGTGGGCGGAGTAGACGAGGCGGTTTGGGACGGCGAGCCGCACGGGCGAGCGGCGGACTCCCTCGAGGTTGCCGCCCCACCAGTAGGTGTCGCCGTCGACCGAGTCGACGCCTTCGACGAAGATGAGCAGCTTTGGGTTGACGCGAAGGACGGCGTTGCCGGCGCGCTCGGCGGCGAGGTGCCAATCGCGGTCTCCGCCGCAATCCCAGCAGGCTCCCCCCTTGGCGGCATTGTGCGGCTCGTTGCGAAGATCCATGCCGACGACGGTTGCGTCGCCTTTGTAGCGATGGGCGAGCGTCGTCCAGTCGGCGATCCAGTTTTGTTCGGGGAAGTCGGCGGTGTACCAAAGACCGCTCGCCTCGGCGCTGTCGCCGGCTTCGGAGCGGTGATCGTCGAGGATGACGCGCAGGCCGAGCTTGCCGGCGGCTTTGACGATGCGGTCGAGGATCTGCATGGAGTTGAGCCCCTCGAGATCGGCGTTGATGGGCTCGTCCTCTTCGGAGGTGTAGCTGACGTTCTGGGGGATCTGCGGCGACTCGATCATTTCGTTCGAGAGCGGCAGCCGGACGGTGTTGTAGCCCTGCATCTTGATGGAGCGGAGGATGTCGTGGTAGTCCTGCAGGGTAAGGCCGCCAGGGACGCCGCGCCTGGTTTCGAAGCCGCTCCAATTGACGCCGCCGATGCGGATTTCGCGATTGCGGTCGTCCAGGATGCGATTTCGGTCGGTGTGCCAGTAGGCGTCATGGTGTTCCAGGATGGGGGGGAGTTTGGGTGCGGCGAGCACAGCGTGCCGGAGGAGGTTGGCTCCCTTCTGGGCAGGTACGGCTCCTGCGGGAAGCATGAGTGCGAGCGCGAGTGCGGTTCCGGACAGGATGGTGAAGGCAGAGTGGCGGGCACGCCGGGACAGGTGAAGCAGGAGGGTGTGGCTCATTGGTCTCCTCAGGACAGCAGCGAAGCGGTGAGTCGGTTTTGGGATGCAAAATTTTGCACGGTTTTCTGTGTTCTGCAAGGAATATTCTGCGGCTTTCCCGAATTGGGAAGGTTGTACGGCTTTGGTGGCGCTTGAGACTGACGATCTCAGGGCATGATCGCGACCTCTCCCTTCTTATCGGCAGGTTTGGGAAAAACTTGAGGCCCGTGTGTCAGAACGAGGCACGCGAAACGCGGCCACTAGAATGGGTGCATGATTGCTCACCTGCGAGGGCGCCTGCTGAGCAAGTCTCCTGGCGCCGTGGTTCTGGAGTGCGGCGGCGTTGGCTATGAGGCGGCTATTTCGGTGGCGACCTATACGGTGCTGCCGGAAACCGGGGCCGAGGCGGCGCTGCACATTTTCACGAACGTCCGGGAAGACCAGATTGCACTGTTTGGGTTTTCCGAGCGGTATGAGAAGTTGTTGTTTGAGAAGCTGTTATCGATTTCGGGAATTGGGCCGAAGCTGGCGATTACGGTGCTGAGCGGGATCGCGGCGGAGCGTCTGGTGAGGGCGATCCGGACGGGGGATCATGCGAGCCTGACGAAGATTCCGGGGATTGGGAAGAAAACGGCGGAGCGGGTGGTGCTGGAGCTGAAGGACAAGCTGGACGACCTGGCGGCAGGCGTGACGGCGGCGCCCGCGGCAGCGGGGCGGCCGATGGGCTCGGCGGCGGCGGAAGATGCGTTGTCGGCGCTGATGAATCTGGGATATCCACGGGCGGCGGCGGAGCGGGCGATCGAGGCGGCGGTGGCGAAGGACGGGGTGGTGGCTGGGGAGTTTGAGGCGCTGTTTCGGGCGAGCATGGCGGCGATGCGCTGAGGTGCGGGCCGGTTGAGGGCAACGCCAGGCCTAGGATGGCGGGAGTGTGTGCAGGCGACCCGTAAGCCGAATTCTGTTTTAGACGATCATTCCTCTAGGCGCGGCATTGCTGACGCGCTCCAGCAACCTACCCGCAGGTTTCGTCCATGGTTTGGCCGAGGCCTTGCATGCTTCGCGACTTGGCGCACCGGGCCGGTACGCTCCGGGCTGCTTGCGAAGGGCGTCCCGGATCCCTGCCTATTTGGTCTTGCTCCGTGTGGGGTTTACCCTGCCGCGTGACTTACGCCGCGCGCGGTGCGCTCTTACCGCACCGTTTCACCCTTACCTCTCAGCGGCTTGCGCTGCTGACGGGCGGTTTGTTTTCTGTTGCACTGGCCGTCCAGCCGCCTTGACGCGGCCGTCCCGGACGTTATCCGGCACACTGCCCTGTGGAGTTCGGACTTTCCTCCCCCGGGAAACCAGATGCGGAACCCGGCAGCGATCGTCCGGTCGCCTGCACCCATTCAGTCTACGTGATGGTGCCGGGACAGGGTGCGGGAATCAGACATTGAGGTAGACGAGGGCGGCGCTAGCTCGGGGAAGGTTGATGCTGGAGCCGCTGCCCAACTCTGGCCAGACACTGCTGGCGGAGAGAGGACGTCCACCGAGCCTGACCTGGGAAACGGCATCGAGCGAAGGAGCGGATAGCTGGGCAGTCGCGGACGATCCGAACGGCTTTCCGCCGCTCTGGATCTCAACGTAGAGATCGGTTGCGGGATCCTTGTTGATGAGGATGGCCATGAAGTGGTTTGGCCCGCGTCTTAGGGCGTAGGCGGTGACGTTGGCGGAGCCGGCTTCGAGTTCGCAGGCGATGAGGCGGGCGGGCGCTGCATCCAGACCATGCTGCGTGCCGGGTCCGGCGGCGCCGGTGGCTTGGGCGAAGGCGAGCATGCCGTAGAACTCGGGGCGGGCGGTGAGGGAGCCGTCGGGGTTCTCGAAGACCGGCGAGTAGGAGGAGACGAAGCCGAGCTGGTTGACGCCGGTTTCCATGTTCACGCCGGAGCAGCCGTTTTGGGCCAGAAGCAGCATGTAGTCGAGCACCCAGAGGGCGGAGGCGAAGGTGTTGCTGACGCCGGGGCGGCCGCCGCCGGAGAAGGAGTTGACCTCGCAGATGCGGTAGGGAAGGTTGGTCGCCTGGGAGACGGAGCGGAGCTCGGCGAGGGCGGCGGGGAGTTTGGGGTCGGGGCGGAGGAGCTTGTCGGCGGTGCTGGTGGGGTTCTGGCCTTCGCGGTAGTAGTGCTGGGTGAGGAGCTTGAGGTTCTTGGGTTCGTCTTGGGCGAAGCGGCGGACCCAGGTGTTGGCGACGGCGGCGTCCGGACCGGCGAGGGGGAGGTTCGGGAGGCGATGGAGGATGGCGTCGCGGAAGGGGATGTACTCGGAGCGGAACTGCTCGTAGGTGTAGGGTTTGGGGCGGTGCTCGACGAAGAAGAGGTCAGGCTCGTTGCCGATCTCGAGGGCGAGGAGGCGTGGGCCCATGGTGGCGGCGACCGCGACGGCTTCGGTGACGGCTGCGTCGATGTTGGGTTGTGCGGTGCCGGAGCCGAGGTTGACGCTCCAGATCAGCCGCCAGCCGGTGGCGTCGAGGAAGGCGCGGAGGTCGTTGAGGGCGGCCTGGTTGACGACGGTGCCTTTGGGGGAGGAGACGGGTGCGCCGTTCGGGGAGAAGGTGGCGAAGTCGGCGGTGTTGCCGCCGATGCGGAGGACGCCCTGCGGGCTGAGGGTGCGGATGAGGTTGATGTATTCGTGGTTGGTGGGCGTGAGGAGGTTTGGGCGGGTGACGGAGGAGATTTCGTAGCCGAGGCCGAGGAAGTCGGGCGGGATGGTGGCGAGGGTGCGGTCGGGGTGGAGGGTGAGGCGGGCTGGGGTGGTGGGTTGGGCGAGGGTTTGGCGGGTGAGGGTGGCGGCGGCGGCGAGGGCGGCGGTTCCGTGGAGGAGGGATCGGCGGGTGAAGGGCATGGTGGCTTTCGCGTGCGTTTCTACGATAGCTGAGGTGGTGGCGCGGGTGTCTACCAGGGGAGGATTGTGGGCTTCCCCGACCTCGGTCCCCCCTCGCCATGGGAGGGGTCTTTTGGGTGGTAAATGTCTGGAATCAGCGACTTAGGGTACGGCACCGGCTGTGGATCATTGATTCCAGAGGATTTGTATACAAATTCTTTGCAGTCATGGGGTTAGCGGATGGTTTCGCCAGGTGATTGGATCGAGTGTTGGTGTTACGAGAAGCATATTGGGGTTCCTTTCGCTGCGGAGGCGGGCGTGAGACAAGCAACGGTGTCGGCAACGGCAACGGCAGGGGTCCTTCGCTTCGCTCAGGATGACGGCGTGAAACAAGCAACGGCAAGAGCAACCGCAAAAGCAAGAGCAACGGCAAAAGCAAGAGCAACCGCAAAAGCAAAAGCAACTGCAAAAGCAACCGCAAAGCAGAAGCAGGTCCCCTTCGGGGATGACAAGAAAGAAAGGCAAGAGCAACGGC
>CAXTEU010000028.1:0-28981 GCA_964243475.1 uncultured Acidobacteriaceae bacterium
CCGATATTCGCATTGATCTTGCACAGCGATTCCACCCCGATCGCCATCGGCTCCAGCTCCGGATGATTGATATTTGCCGGGATGATCATCGTCCCCTTCGCAATCTCGCTCCGCACCAGCTCCGCCGAAATCTTCTCCCGCTGCGCCACATACAACATCTCTTCGGTCACGGTGCCCTGCCGCGCAAAGTGCATCTGGCTCATATTCCCGTCGCCTGTCCGCGCCGCCTCCGCCTTGCGGTTCACAATCCATCCCGCACGCCCCGTCGGGACCTGGTAGTCATTCCCCACATGCCCGTTGCCGTTCCCGTTCGCATGCCCATTTCCGTTCCCAGCCAAACCATTTCCGTTGCCGCTCATGCGCGCAAAACCCCCTGCAAAGATTGCGTTCTTCGCCCAAAGACGTTACCCGGAAGTATACGCCGCACCGTCCCGGCGCTACACTTCTCCCACCTCGCCGCCGCCCTCTCCGGAGCCCGCCCTCATGCCACGTCCCACCCTCATCCTCGTTCTCCTCGCCCTTGCCCCCGCCGCCCCCGCCCAGCAAATCCAGCCCACCGGCACCGTCACCGGCCACGTCTTCTGCGCCGATACCCACCTCCCCGCACGCCTCGCCTCCGTCTATCTCCTCTCGGCCGCCAACCCCAACACCTCCCCCGTCAAAGTCAGCACCATGGAAGACCAGCCGCGCGAAGCCGCCACGAACGTCCTCCAAACCGTCCTCGACGGCTCCTTCACTATTCCCACCGTCCGCCCTGGCAACTACTACGTCATCGCCGAGCAGTCCGGCTACCTGTCCCCCCTCGCCCAGCTCTCCCGCGAAGCCCTCACTCACCCCGACAAAGCCACCCTCGCCCTCATGGCCCAGCTCCTCACCCCCGTCACCGTCGCCGCCAACAAGATCTCCTCCGTCCAGGTCAGCATGTATAAAGGCGCCAGCGTCTCCGGTATGGTCCGCTTCGACGACGGCAGCCCCAGCGTCAACACCACCATCTCCCTCCTCCACCAGGACTCCGCCGGCAAATGGGTCAGCTTTCACGACAGCCTTCTTCATACCGGGGCCTACACCGACGACCGCGGAGATTTCCGCATCTCCGGCCTTCCCGCCGGCAAGTACCTCGTCAAAGCCTCTCTCGACATGCAGAACATCACCACCGACGAAATGTTCGGCGGTGGCAGTGGCATGTCCAGCTACACCGGCTACTCCCTCAGCCTGTTCTCCGGCAACGCCACCCGGCCGCGGGACGCCAAGCCCTTCACCCTCTCCCCCGGCGAAGAGCTTACCCTTCCCGACTTCGAGATCCCCCTCAGCAAGCTCCACACCGTCACCGGCACCCTCCTCGTCGGCGAGTCCGGCGTCCCCGCAAACGCCGGCAAAGTCGCCCTCCTCTACCCCGACGACAAGTCCGAGCTCACCTCCACCGGCGTCAGCAAAGACGACAACGCCTTCCACTTCCTCTATGTCCCCGAAGGCAACTACCTCCTCAAAGTCACTGAGGCGAAGCAGGTCTCCCGCACCGAGGTCCCCAACTGCGCCACTTGCATGCCTCCCACCCACACCGAAGAAAAAACCGTCCGCACCTTCGGCGACGCCCAGCAGCCCCTCTTGATCCAGAACGACATCACCGGCCTCACCGTCACCGTTCCCCCCACACCCACCCCGTCCAAAGCATCCAACTCCGCCACCTCGAACGCATCCAACTAGCCAGCTTCCGAAGCTCCGTGAGTGTGCCGGCCGTACGTCGCCGCCTCACCCGAAACCATTTCAAATCTCATCGCACCAGCCGAGCTCGCCTGTGCACGACCTCGCGCGAAAGGACCCATCCTCTATGAAACTCTTCTCCGCCAATATCGAAGACCTCAAGACCCTCTACATCTCCAATCTCCGGAAAGCTCTCGACCTCGAGCAGAAAATCGTCAAGAGCCTCCCCGACCTGATCGCGAACTCCTCAGACTCGCAACTCGCTGCCGGCCTCCGTACCCATCTCGAAGAATCTAAGGGCCACGCCTCCAAGGTTCAGGCCCTCCTCCAAAAGCACACCGGCTCCGACTCCACCGAAACTTGCAAGGTCATGGACGGACTCGCCACCGAAGCCTCCGACACCATCAAGGACGTCAAAGATCCTTCCGTCCGTGACATCGCCCTCATCGGCGCCGCGCAGCAGGTCGAGCATCACGAGATCGCCGTCTACGGCACCCTCAAGAACTGGGCCCGCGTCCTCGGTCTCTCCGACGACTACAGCACCCTCGAGTCCATCGAGAAAGAAGAGTTCAAAGCCGACGATCTCCTCACCCAGATCGCCAGTTCCGTCAACTACGACGCGCAAGCTGAACCCGCAATGGCGTAGTAGTTTTCCCAAACCAGCTAAACTAGACTTAGATATGGAGTACCGACGCCCACCGGCACACTGGTGGGCGTCGTCATTACACGTTTACTACATCGCCCTTGCTCTTGCCTCTCTTGTTGTCATCCCCGCAGGGAACCTGGTTCGCCCTTGCTCTTGCCTCTCTTGTTGTCATTCCCGCAGGGAACCTGCTTCGCCCTTGCTCTTGCCTCTCTTGTTGTCATTCCCGCAGGGAACCTGCTTTGCGGCTTCCAAGTGCCTCAATCCAGGGATTTTCCCCACAAAACTCCTGGAATCAACAGTTTGCGGCCGGCGTAACCCCTGTAACCCACTCATTCAAAGGGGTTTCCTCAGGAAAACATCCTCAGCCCCTGGGGGAGGTGCTGGCGTTTCCACCCATCCCAACACGCGTAAACTGGAAGCAGCCGTCATGCCCAGCCAAACCCGCACCTCCAATCCGACCACCATCATCCTCGCCACCGTCATCATCCTCGCCACCGTCGCTTGGCTCACGTTCACCGGCGTTCGCGACAACAAGAGCTATTACGTCACCATCTCCGAGCTTCAGGGTCTCGGCTCAAAGGCCTACACACGCCACCTCCGCGTCGCCGGCAATGTCCAACCCGGATCCATCGCCCGCGTCGGCACCAACGCCCAGTTCAACCTGCTCGAACAAGGCAAGATCCTCCGCGTCTCCTACCAGGGCACCGAGCCGCCGCCCGACACCTTCAAGGACGACGCCCAGGCTCTCGCCGTCGGCACCTACGGCCACGACGGCGTCTTCCACGCCACCCAGATCCAGGCCAAGTGCGCCTCCAAGTACGTCCCCGCCCAGCAGCAACCCGCCAAGCCCACCACCACCGCCACCGTCCTTCCCACCCGCTAAGCAGCAGCGCCACGTGGCGTACTTCCCTGCCCCGAAGCCTATACTTGGCAGTAGAGCTCATGAGCCCGACTCCCAACCTCGCGTTCGTCGCAGCCGCAGCCCACTCCGTCGTCTGCCCCGTCGCCCTCACCCCCACTCCGTCCCCAGCCCCACCCGCCGCACATCTCCGCTCCGTCTCCAAGATCTTCGGCAACTTCGTCGCCCTCCGCCGCTGCACCCTCACCCTCGCCACCGGCTCCAGCACCGTCCTCCTGGGTGAGAACGGTGCCGGCAAGTCCACCCTTCTCCGCCTCCTCTCCGGCCTCCACGAGCCCACCCAGGGCGACGTCGAGGTCCTCGGCGACGCGCCCCGCAACCTCCGCCACCGCATCGCCTACGTCAGCCACAGCTCCGGCCTCTACGACGAGCTCACCGCCCTCGAGAACCTCCGCTACTTCGCCTCGCTCCGCCGCTCCCGCTCCGACACCTGCGCCTGCACCGGCAATTCCGAGATGGCCCTGCGCGCCGTCGGCCTCGATCCCAACCTCACCCGTCCCGTCGGCCAGTACTCGCAAGGCATGCGCCAGCGCGCCTCCCTCGCCCTCGCCCTCCAGGCCGATCCCGACCTCCTCCTGCTCGACGAACCCTTCTCCAACCTCGACGTCGCCTCCTCCCACGCCATGGTCGAGCTCCTCGCCGACGTCCGCACCTGGCCCTCAGCCCACGGCGCTCCAGCCCGCACCCTCGTCCTCACCACCCACCAAGCCGCGCTCGCCGCGCCCCTCGCAGACCGCACCGTCACCATGCAACGCGGCGAAATCGTCCACGACACAGGCGCAAGCGCATCGTGAGCGCGGCGGCCAAACCCGACAAGGTTCCTACCAGGCCGGACAAGACCAACGCCGCTCGCCTGCTCGACCAGCTCGGCATCGACTACCAGCTCCGCTCCTACGACGTCGACCCCAACGATCTCACCGCGATCAGCGTCGCCCGCAAGATCGGCCTTCCACCGGAGCAGGTCTTTAAGACCCTGCTCACTACCACCAACACCGGCGATCACCTCTTCGCCGTCGTCCCCGGAAACGCCGAGCTCGACCCCAAGAAGCTGGCCGCAGCCGCCGGAGCCAAGCGCATCGAGCTCGCCAGCCTCAAAGAAGTCGAGCCGCTCACCGGATACGTCCGCGGCGGCGTCACCGTCCTCGCCGCCCGCAAACCCTTCTCCGCCTTCGCCGACGAGACCATCCAACTCTTCGACACCGTCTCCGTCTCCGCCGGCCAGCGCGGTTTGCAGCTCCTGCTCTCACCCGCCGACTACCTCCGCGTCACCGCAGCCACGATCGCGGATCTCACCAAGGCAGCGGCCGCACGATGAGCTTCGTCCTCCACACCCTCGCGCACCTCTCGAAAGACCTGCGCCTTGAGTGGCGTTCCCGCGACTCCATCAACGGCATCTTGTTCTTCTCGCTTCTGGTCGTCGTCGTCTTCTCCCTCGCCTTCGATCCCACATCGAATCCCTCGCTCGCGCGCGCCATCGCCGGCGGCATCCTTTGCGTCGGTCTCCTGTTCGCCTCCGTCACCGCGCTCAATCAGGCCTGGTCGCGCGAGCAGCGCAACGGCCTGCTCGAAGTCCAGCGCCTCTCGCCGTCGCACCCGTCTGCATTGTTCCTCGGCAAGGCGCTTGCCAACTTCCTTTTCGTTACCGCCGTCGAACTCGTCCTTGCGCCCGTCTTCGCCGTCTTCTACAACCTCCATCCGCTCGGCAACACTGCCCTTCTCCTCCTCATCCTCCCGCTAGGAACATGGGCCTTGGTCGTCAACGGCACCTTCTTCGCAGCGCTTGGCCTGCGCGCTCGCAATCGCGAACTGCTCCTCCCGCTCCTTCTCCTGCCCATCACCATGCCCGCGCTGCTCGGCATGATCCAGGCCACAACCGGAGTCCTCACCGCCGAACTCGACCCTGTTTACATCACCAGCTGGATTCGTTTACTCACCGCATACAACATCATCTTCACCACCGTCTGCCTTCTTCTCTTCCCCGTCGTCCTTAACGCCGAGTAGACTGGTCGCGGTAAACTGGAGCCATGCCGATGTCCACCGAGACCCGCAGCCGAGCCACCGTCGCCGTTGGCACGCTCTGGTTCCTCGCCAGCATCGCTGCCATCGTCGAAGGTTTTCGCCAGGCCATCTTTCTCGCCCCGACTGAAGCCTCGATGGGCAATGTCCAGCGCATCTTCTACTGGCACGTTCCCATCGCCTCCGTCAGCCTGCTCTTCCCGTACCTGAACCTCGCCGCGTCGCTCGCCTATCTCGCGCTGCGCCGCCGCAACATCTTCCGCGCCCTCGCCGCCGACGCACTCGCCGTCGCCTCGGCCGAGATCACCGTCCTCTACACCACGCTCGCGCTGGCCACCGGCATGTTGTGGGCACGCCCGGTCTGGGGGATCTGGTGGACGTGGGACGCGCGTCTCACCACCTATCTCCTACTGTGGCTTTTGTACGTCAGCTATCTGCTCGTTCGTCGCTTCTCGCCCACCGGGCAAACCAGCGTGCTTGCAGCCGTACTCGCCATCTTCGCCGCCATTGATGTGCCCATCACGTTCATGTCGATCTCGTGGTGGCGCACGCAACATCCCGCTCCTGTGTTGCGAGGCAACGGCAACCTCGACGCGTCCATGCGACCGGCGCTTTACTGGAACTTCCTCGCATGGCTTCTGTGGGGCATTTTCATTGTCGGCTTCCGTTACATGGTCGAGCGTCGCCGTCAACTCGCCGCGCAGACGGAAGCACTCCGCGCAATTGAAGCTTCACTGGAGATCGCACAATGACCCTCCACCAGCTATTTGACCTCCACACGATGGAGCACCGGCACATTGTGTATGCCTTCGCCGGCGTAATGCTGGTGCAAGGCGGATACCTCCTTGCTGTCGCGAACTCGTGGCTCCGGCTCAAGCGGCCGGGCAACGATTGATCGTCGCAGACCAATTGATGTCATCCTGCACACATCGGGATGACTCCCGCAAGACGCGGACCAATCTACGAACAGTCGTGCGATCCACATCGGCTGTCGGCCTTACCATGTCCGCCTCGGTCCTGCTCACAGGCTGTCATCGTTTCCGCTTCCCCGACGTCGCTCCCGGGTACCGCGAATTTGCTTACGTCACAAACGGCGCTGCGAACACTGTCAGTGTGCTCGATCTTGTGTACCTGCGACAGGACCGCACGTTGCAGGTGGGACAGAACCCGACAGGGCTTGCCGCGAACCCGAAACGCAATGAGGTATACGCGGTCAATACCAAGTCGGGCTCGGTCTCGGTCATCAACACGGAAACCAACACGGTCGTCGCGACCATCGGGGTCGGTCGCAGACCGTACTTCATCTCGGTCGACAGCGACGGCAAACGAGCGTATGTGGCCAACTCCGACTCGCACACCGTCAGTGTGCTGGACCTAGGTCAGCGTCGTGAGCTGGCCACGATGTACGCGGGTGACCAGCCTGGATTGGCGCGCGTCGCCCCAGACAGCCGCTCGCTCGTCGTCACCGACCGCGGCGGCGGATCGGTCTTCGTCTTTGCCGCCTCCGGCGCAAGCGGAACGCCGCCGCTCCGGCTGCGCGCGACCTTTCCCGGATGTGCGGGCGCGACCGATGTTGCCATCCTGCCGGATTCCTCGAAAGCGTTCGTGGCCTGTTCCGGCGGGCACCAAGTGATGGCGCTCAGCCTTGCCGCCGCACCAAATTCCTGGAGCGCAAAGCACAACGCTTCGCTGCTGAGCGATCACCTGCTGACGCTGCTGGATGTCGGCACAACACCTGTACACCTGACGGTGAAGCCGGACGGCGGCGAGGTCTTCGTGTCGAATTTTGATTCCAACACGATCTCGGCCATTTCGACCTGGACCAACGAGGTGGAGAGCACCTATCCGATCGGAAACCGGCCGGTGTATGCGGTGGTGAGTGCGGACAACGGCAGTCTTTGGGTGTCGAATTTTTCGGCCGAGTCGGTGAGTCTTTACAGTATCGATGACGGCAAGATGGAGACCAGCATCCACACCGGTCCCGGACCCGATGCGCTTGCCTTTTCAGCCGACGAGCACCTGTTGCTGGCAGCGGATGCGCGCTCCGGCGATGTTGCCGTGATTCGCACCCAGAGCAAATCCGGACCGGAACTGTTCACGATGTTGCCGGCCGGAGCTGCTCCGAATGACCTTGTGGTGAAAGCGTTTCGGGTCGCGCCGTAACGTGCCGGTCAGAGCTGCCGAGCGAGCACGAGCGTGATGTCGTCCGGCTGCTCTTCCGCACCAATCCAGGCATCGAGCGCCTGCATCACTTGCGCGGAGATGACATCGAGCGGCTCGTCACGATACCGTTGAACGACCTCGATCAGGCGTTCCTCACCGAAATCGCCAAAGTCGTTTTCGGGCTCGGTGACACCGTCCGAGTACGCAACCAGGATGTCGCCAGGATCGAGCGACACCATGTCTTCCACGTACTGCATGCCGTCCATCAAGCCGACGACGGTTCCACCTTTATCAAGCCGGCGAACGGTTCCATCGCGGCAGATGATAAGCGGTGGCAGCTGACCCGCGTTGGAGTAGGTGAGGCGCGCGCGGGGAACGTCGTAGTACGCCAGAAAGAGCGTTGCGTACTTTTCCGGCTGCGTGCTGCGATACAGATGGCGGTTCAGCAACGCCAGGATACGTCCGGGTGATTCAAACAGCTCGCCCGTTCCGGTTGCGTTACTGGCATCGCGGCTGGCGAGCAGGCCGGCGACGGCGGACTCCGAAAAGACGAGCTCCTCACTGGCGAAGCGGTACGCGCGCACGGCGGAGTGGAGCGTGGCCATGAGCAGAGCGGCGGAGATGCCCTTGCCACTGATGTCGCCGAGAGCGATGCCGAGACCCGTCTCCGGACCGAGAGCGTGGCCGTTGTGCGCCCGTTCATGGAAGGTGATGAAGTCGTAGTAATCTCCGCTGACGGAGCGCGCCGGCCGGCAGATGCCGTGCACTTCGAGCTTGGGCAGGCCGTGGTTTTGTCGCGGGAACAGGTTGGCCTGAACCTCCTGCGCGATCGAGAGCTCGTTCTGCATGCGCTCTTTTTCCTGCTGCTCCAACAGCAGACGCTGCAGCGAAGAGGTCATGCGGTTGAACGACTGGCCGAGCTCGCCGAGTTGATCGTCGTGCTCGACGCCGACGCGATGCGTGAGGTCGCCGCGGTCGACGCTGCGTGTGGCCTGATAGAGATCGGAGACGGATGCCGTAATGGTTCGGCTGAGGCGCGCGGCCATCGAGAGCGCCAGCACCTCGATCAATGCGAACAGAACACAAAGTGCGAACAGGCTGATGCGGATGACGCGTGTGGTGATGCCGCTGAGGGAACCGCCGAAGAGCTGGCGGTACAGCAGCGAAGGGCGAGAGTTGACCTCGATGGGAATATTGTCGGGCTCGCCGGTGTCCCAGTTGGTGACGGGCAGGGTGGACTGGAAGCGCACACGGAAGTCGAGCGCGTTGACGCCGGGCGGGTCGGTGCCACCGAAGATGGAGCTGGAGCGCGCGATGTCCTGGCGCAAGCGATCGGGATGAGCGTCGCCGGCCGCGGTGGAACGGCCGGCTGCGCGCGTTGCGGCGGCACGCGAGGCGGATTCCGCCGCGGCGTCACTGTTGCCGGTCATGACGGCGATGAGACCGGCGCGTCCGATGCCTTCGGCCAGCTCCGTCATGGTGTCGGCCGTGACCGGAATGGAGCTCTCGATGCTGAGCTCCTGGCCGTCGGCGAGGCGCTGCTGGCGAACCGAGACAAGGAAGAGGTCGCCGTTGTCGAGCACAACGCCGTGAAATTCAGCCCGCGGCAGGTGCAGCGCCCATGGAGGCAAGCCGAGAGGACGTCGACTATGTTCCTGCGGGTTCGCCTCAGAGAGTGATCGGCCGTTCACAAACAGCGAAACATCCTCCTTGGGCGGTGACGGTGGTTTGGCGACCGTCATGCGCCGCGGAAGGTTGGGTCTTTCCGTGCCGGGGGTCAGCGGGTCTCCCGAAGTGCCCTCACCGATGTGCAGCAGGGTGCCCGTATTTTTGACGTTGAGCCGCTCAAGTTCTGCCTGCACCCGCGTTTCGACCAGGTGAATCGAGAACTGCCCAGCGGCGATGTAGCTCGAGATCAGAACGAGCGTGACAAACAGGACGACCGGAGCCAAGCCGATGAGCAGGTAGGTGAGCACCAGCTTGTTGCGCAGGCTCCACAGCAGGCGTCGTCGCGTAAGCTGCCATAGAAGTGGCAGCGACAGAAGCAGCAGCGCAGAAGCCAGCAGCAGTTGCAGCACGGTCGACAGGACGCCGGCGGTTCCGGGCAGAAGACGTAATGCGGAGAAGACGGCGAGGCCGATCGCCAACCATACGACGAGACGGGGGAGACCTGGGCGGAGGTCTGCAAGGAAGTGGACGGTCGACCGCGGAGTCACTGGCATGCGGGCGCCTTTGCATCTGCGGCCTCTCGTGCGAGCTTGCGCGTGTAGCGCGTGGCTGAAAAGTGCGCGCCAGCCAAGAGGAGCAGGCCGGAAAGGAAAGCCCACATCATAAGGCCGACCGAGATATAGAAGGGACCGTAGACGGCTCGGAGGTCGAGCCACGGAAGCGCCAAGACATAGATGTATTTCGCGACTTCCCAGGCGAAGCCCACGACGATGGCGGTCGGCAGAACGGCACGCGCGGGGATCTTGCAGAACGGCAGGACCCAGTAGATCAGGAAGAACAGAAGGATGCTGGCGAGGGCCGCGACGATGCGCAGAAAGCCACGCGAAAGAATAAGGAAGACGAAGTTGCCGGTGTGGCCGAAAAAGATCCAGGTGAGCAGCGAACGCTGTCCGGCGGTCATGGCGACCGAGCTCATGGCGAGTACGCCGACGGCAAAGGCCAGGCCCAGCGAGACGACCTGGTTATGAAGATAGGAGCGATTTCGCGTGACACCCCAGACATTGTTGAGCGCGACCTCGAGTGGAAGAAAGACGCCGGTTGAGCTGACGAGCAGCATGACGACGGAGAAGATCTGCGTGCCCTTGTGCGGGTGCGCGAGGGTCTCCATGTTGCGCATCACAAAGTCCTGCCCGGTGGGAAGAAAGCTCTTCATCATGTCGGCGACGACGACTTCAACATTCCGCGAGTGGAAGAGACGGTCGCTGAGAGTGAGCAGAAGAACGATAAAAGGAAAGAGCGAGAGGATGACGTTGGCCGCAACGCTGAAGGCGTACGTGTGGACCTCGGTGCGGGTGAGATAGCGAAACAGAGCGGCGATTTGCGAATCCTGCGCGGTAGCCGCGCGGGACTCCCCTGCAGTTGGATGTCCGGTCAGGTCCGGCTCACTGACGCGGTCACTCTGAGACGAAATGGGCAACATAGACGCGAACGGGCCTGCGAACGCCGGGTCTGGCGTTCCTCGATGCTAGCAGAGCGGGTCGCGCAAGGTCGGCGCTGGTCCGACGGGTTAGGTGTCCGGTTCTGTCTCGGACGCGACCGGTTCCGGCTCGGGGTCATGCAGACGGCTTAGCGCCCAGGTCGCGGTTGCGGCGAGCACCGGGTCGTCGACACCGCTGGCCTGCCAGGTTTCCAGTGTCGGGCGATGTTGCGGGTCGGCGCTGTTGCCCATCGCAATTGCGACGTTGCGGCGGAGTCGCTTTCGACCGGTACGCTCGAGTGGTGAGCCGCGAAAGGTCTGCCGGAATTGTGCCGCATCCATGTCGCCGAGCCAGGCGAGCGATGGATTGACCAACTCCGGCCGAGCGCAGAAATCGGCGTCGTGGCTGACCGGAGCATGCCGATTCCAAGGACAAACGTCCTGACAGATGTCGCAGCCGAAGACCTGCCGTCCCATCAAGCCGCGCAGCGGTTCGGGAATGTCGCCCTTCTTTTCGATTGTTAGATAGGCGATGCAACGCGACGCGTCCATTTCGCGAGGAGCGACGAGGGCACCGGTTGGGCACGCATCCAGGCAGCGCGTGCAGCTGCCGCAGCGGTCGGCAGCAAGTTCGGGCACGAGCCTTGGAGGGAGGCGAAGGGAGGTGACGATCGCGCCGAGCAGAAGCCAAGAGCCGATCTGCTGGTTCAGCACGCAGGTGTTCTTGCCGATCCAGCCAACGCCGGCGCGAGCGGCCAGGGTGCGTTCGACCATGGGGCCGGTGTCGACGTAGCAGCGGGTCTGCCCGTGCTGTTGAAGCTCGGTCTCGAGTCGGCGTAGACGCCGGAGCAGCTCGTCGTGATAATCGGCCGGCACGAGCTTGTGCGAGGCGGAGGCCTCAAGCGCAGGGGCGCCGCTCCAGGCATAACGGGCGATCCATCCCGCACTGGCGGGCGCAGGCTCGATCGAGACGGCGTGGGGTGCGTTGTAGTTGAACGCGCAGAGCACGACAGACCGGGCCCACGGCATGGGAATTTTCACCGAGAGCCGCAGCAGATCTCCGGCCTCGTCCCGGCGTTTGAGGTAGTCCATGTCACCAGCGCGGCCGAGCTCGATCCATTGCTCAAATCGATCGGCATCCCGCCGCTCGGTCGCGTTTACAGGTGACTCAACCGGAGCGACGCCGACGATGTCGAAGCCTGCTGTTGGACCGGCTGCTTCGAGCCACTGCCGCAGCTCAGGCGTCCAATCACCGGTCTCGGACTGTTCCTGAGATTGCGTTGAGGAGAGATCCACTTTTGCCGCACCCGGCTTTCAGGATAAACTGGGCCCACGGAGAGTTGGCAGAGCCCGGTTGAATGCACCTGACTCGAAATCAGACATAGTCGCAAGGCTATCGGGGGTTCGAATCCCTCACTCTCCGCCAGTCCCTCTAAGTGCTTTGGAATGAACGCGAATTTGATCTGTGACACTTTTGACCAGATTCGCTGATCAATAAGGCCGATTCACACGCTCCTTCGGGTATTTCTCCCTGAGGTTTTTGTGAAGGCGCCCAAAGTACGCCTGTACCTGCGCATTCGACGCTCTGACGGTCGGGACGCCTTTGTCGAGCCCGCTTGGAACCGCAACCGAACCCTTCGGGCGGCATACGGCGTGGTCCAGGGTCAGCCCGAGCACCATCCCGAAGGTTCCTATTACGTCCGGTATCTTTGCCGTGGCAAGCGAGTGTGGAAGTCGGTCGGTCCTGACGCTGCGCTCGCAGCAGTCCGCAATCTCCAGCACGATCTCGAAGCATTCGGGCTAGGCCGTCCGGGTTGCCATCCGAACTTGAAGGTGGAGCCCCCTGGTCCAGAGGCATCGGCGAGGCTTTCTCTTGCGGAAGCGACGCAGGCGTACCTGGCCGAGGTACGCCAGTTCCGGTCGCCCAAGACCATCGCGGCGTGCGAGAACATGCTCGGCCGCTTTCTGGCCCGGTACCCCAACAAGTCGATCCTCGACATCACGCGCAAGGACCTGCTCGATCACATGGTGGGGCTCAGGCAGGAGACGCTCGGCGATCGGACAGTCTTCAACCACATCGCCCGGATCACCACGCTTCTGAAGGCGAACGGCATCTCCCGGCTCCTCCGGCCGGCAGACATGCCGCGGTATGACGAGAAGGAGGTCCGGGCCTACAACGCCGACGAGCTTGCCACCCTGTTCGCCGCCGCTTCTGCCGATGAGCGCCTTCTGTTCCACTTTTTCCTTGGAACCGGCTTCCGCGATGGCGAGGTCATGCACTGCACCTGAGCAACGTCGACTTCAAGGGCAAGGTGATCTCGGCGCGTTCAAAGCCGGAGATGGGGTTCAAGCTCAAGGATCAGGAGGAGCGCTCCGTCCCCGTTCCCGATGCCCTGATCCAGTCGCTTGCGGAATGGAAGCGCCGGTCCACCACCATGCTGATCTTTCCTGGCAAGGCCGGCAAACCCAACGGACACTTCCTTCGAACCCTGCAGCGCTTAGCGTTCCGGGCTGGCCTGAACTGCGGCGAATGTGTCACCAAGAGCGGCAAGGGGTGCGGCGATCACCCGGTGTGCACCTATTGGGGTCTGCACAGCCTGCGTCGAACCTTCGCCACCTTCCACAGCGATGCTGGCGTTTCGCCCAGAAACATCCAGAAGTGGCTCGGGCACTCGGACCTGACGACCACGCTCCGGTACCTCGCGGTTGCCGAACTCCGATCGGAACGCACGCGGGCTCAGGTAAATGGATCCTTCGCGGCACTTGCGATCGGAGGTGCCGCGTGAAGGCTGGGTGCGATGTCACAGTCCAAATGCCGCAAAAGCCCCGCGGTGACCGGCACATCTGGACCCTCGTAGTCGGTTTTGAGCACAGCCTTTGCTTCTGGGCGGGGCTGAGCCGAACTTTTTCGCTTATTTGTCGTTCATATCCGACCTTTGGAAGCCGCGGACGGTATTCCCCGTGCATGGACACGCACAAGTCGTCCACCTGGGAGGACCGCCATGGACCTGATCGGCCGCCTAAGAGAGCGCAGCAGCTTTCTCACCACAAAAGACGTCATGGAACTGCT
The DNA here is from genome assembly GCA_964243475.1 of uncultured Acidobacteriaceae bacterium. GTDB lineage: Bacteria > Acidobacteriota > Terriglobia > Terriglobales > Acidobacteriaceae > Edaphobacter. The sequence goes on from CAXTEU010000028.1 coordinate 13,661, forward strand.
CCAGCTCCGGCGCAACACGCTGTGCCACTGGGTACGTGCAGGACGTCTTCCCGCAGTCCGATCGGGGAATGGCTACCTCTACGACCCACACCGTTTGGCCGACTGGCTGGACCAACGTACCACCGGGCCAGCCTCGCGACTGAACCGACACATTACGGATCAGGAGTCAGGACTTTGAAGCAGCCGCTGCGGTCCCTTCCGAGGTCCATGGCCAGGGGACATTCCGGCGCATGCTCCTCGCTGGACTGGTTGAAGGGCATCCCGAAGACAAGTGTCGCGGAGCTGAGTCACCGTCTGGGCGAAGGCGAGGCAGGCTACGAGCGATTGTCAAGCCGAACTTCGGCAGGGCTGCGACCTACGGAAAAGACCATCCTCCCTCGGGCTTTTGCACAAAGATCAAGGTTTCAAGGGGCCGTATCCGGGGAACGCCATGCCCGAACGGTATACCCCCAAGTGACGTGGCGCTGGTGCCTGTTTTCAGCGGACGCACTTCGAGGGTGTATGCCGCTAGATGATGAAGGACTTGGCCCGGCCGCCGGATCCATGGCCAGGATTATGCAATCCGAGACCGTGGGTCCTGTTGGAATCGAAAACGACAGGCTATGCGCACGCTGCGCCGCAGCCCTGACGTCCACACCGAGACTGATGGATCGCAGCAACGCTGATCGATACCTGGCGCTATCGACAAATCAGCTGGAATGGCTGATCAAGACCAGGCAAATCACGCCGATCAGGATACGGGGCGAAGAGCGCTTTGACCGGCGCGACCTTGACCTACTGATTGAAGCCTACAAAAGGCGCGGCACGCATCATCACGGTTCCCCGCTCATTTGCCAATCTCCAGATGAGGGTCATTTCCACGTTGCTGTAGGGTCTGGGTAGATAGCTCAAGAGTCGGGGCTGCCCCTGGGTGAGCTTTGTAATTTGCGCCTTCAGGATGTCGATCTCGAAGGATTGCGGCTCTTTGTACGCTTGCCCAACAAGGGAAACCAAGAACGCTGGGCATTCTTCACCGATCGGGCGGCGCGGTACATCGCCGACTGGCTAACGGTACGGGATGCGACCTGTAATCACGACCACCTCTTCCGAAATAGGTGCAAAGCTCCATCTTCCACGCAAAGCATGCATCGCGAGTTTTACCTGCTTTTTGCAAGGTGCACGAAGGCAAGCACCTTCACGATGAGGGATTGGAGCAGTGGTCCACCCACCGCCTGCGTCATACGATGGCCACCAATCTTGCGTCTGGCGGGGCGGCGGTGACCACCATTATGAAGGCCGGTGGTTGGGAATCGGTCTCGTCTATGCTTTTGTACACACAAGTCGATCCCGAGCTCGCACGGCGCGGTTACGACGAGGCGATGGCACGGCCTTATAGCCGAGAACAGAAGCCCCGTAGAGAAGTCCTCAGCCCTGCAGCTTTCCTGGCTGAGTATGGTGCTTTGGTTTAAATTTTTTTCGTTGATATCCTGGATTCCGAGCCTCTGAGCGGTATTCCTCCATGACTGGGTTGCGTGACGCGACCCGTCTGGAGGATCAGTTGCGAATTGTAGAAGAGGTTGGAGCAAAGGCGCGTACAAAGAAGCTTTTCTGTCGTGTGACTGCGGCTGCGGCACGCAGTTCCGGCGATACAAGAACAAGGTCGGACCTAAAGCCTTTCTAAATTGTCAGCACGCCGGGGACGCGGAGCGGAGGGCATGCACAGAACTTCAGTGCGGTCCCTATCTCGAAATTTATAACAACTTCATGGAGGGTACAGGGCCGCGAATTTATCGAGACCTAGATTCTGTTCGGAGGTTACTCAGACCATTTTTTCTCTTCCTCCACTCTCACGATATAGCTCGTCTGGATGAGGTCACGGCTGCTACAGTCACAGCTTTCAAACTCTGGGGGCCGAGACAACGATCACCGTGCGGCTGCAGATGATACCTCTGCTCTGTCCACCTTTTTTCAGTGGGCGATCACGGTAGGCCGTTATGAAGGTGAGAACCCGGTCATCCCTGCCCTGCACGCCAAACACAGAAAGCCCCGGATCGGACGGCCATACAGCCCCGAAGAGATGTCGACATTTCGGGAGCTTCTCGAGCAACGCGGCAACGAGCGGCTGCGTGCCTTCTTCGAGATCGCCGCTGAGTCTGGAATGAGGGCCAGTGAATTATGTAGGCTGCGCATTCAAGACGTGTCCATGGACAGCAAAGAGCTGTTCGTTGGTTTACCCAACAGAACTATGACCGAGCGGACCGCCTACTTTCATCTCCGCGCAGAGCAGAGCATCCGCGACTGGCTAAAGATCCGCCGGGATGATGGCGGACACGACTTCCTGTTCCACAACTACTGGGGCCAGCCGCTGCAATATGCATCGATCAGAGAAGAATTTGGGCGAGTGCTGTGCATCAACAACGGCGGTGTGTTTCGCAATGAAACTGGGCTCCAGACCTTCAGTCTTCACCGCCTGCGCCACACACAGGCGTCCACGCTCGCGAACCACGGCGCGGATGCTTCTACGATCATGCGCTGCACGGGTTGGGTGTCGCCAGAGTCCCTGGATGGGTACGTCAAGATCGACGAGGACTGCAAGAGGCGCAGCTTTCATCAGGCAATTGCGAACGCAGACGCCCGGGGCAGCCGCGATCAGAAGGAGATCATGACGCCTGACGAGTTTTTGCGCAAGTTTGGTGCGTAGGCACCAGTCCACAACGTTGCGTGTAATCGACCTTATACGCAACGTTGACCCTAAAGTCGCTAGAATCAACATCTCGCTAACGTGAAGGAGAAGAGCAATGATCGAGTTTGAGGGCTTCCTTCAACACTACAAGGACATCCGGCAATCGAGCCCTGACACACTCCGGGCATACCGAAGTGACCTCAAGTTCTTCGGCCTATTCCTCTCCGAGGAGGGCGTCACACACCTGACTCAAGTCAATCATTCGGTGATCGCCAGGTACGTTGATGGAATGAAGGCCACGGCGTCAGGCCGCACGCGGGAGGCTGGATTTTCCGATGCCACTATCGCACGTCGCCTGGCCGCGGTGTCCTCCTTCTTGGACTTTATGCGAGTGGACAAGTACCCGGAGCTACAGAATCCGATAAACGACTTTCCCCGGCGCTGGAAGCGGAACAATCGTCCTAAGCCCGTCGACGAAGGCATACTCGACAAAATCCTATCCACGATCAATGTTCCGCGGGATCAGGCACTCATCGAGCTCTTTCTCGCCTCCGGCTTACGCTTGTCGGAGATTGCCCAACTCGATCGTGAATCGATCAGAATCGAGCGTGATCTTTCGGGTGGCTCCGTCCTGGGAATTGGCGAAGTTGTTGGCAAGGGCGGCAAGAGGCGCACGTTCTACGTCCACGAAAATGCCCTGTTGACAGTAATGCGTTATCGGGAGGGTCGCAAAGGTAAACATTCAGCCATGTTCATCTCTGAAAGAAAGCAGCGGATGTCAAAGCTCGCGATGCAAGAACGGTTGGCACACTGGTGCGTTAAGGCGGGCGTACCCCATGTCCGATTACACCGGCTACGTCACACCTTTGCTACCCGGCTCGTCAATGCCGAGATGGTGAGACGGGGAGCGCCGATGAGCGTTGATTCGCTTCGGGACCGAGCAAACTGATCTCTCCGACCTGCTTATCAGGAAAGTCTACGCCTCGGTTTCGCAAGGCCGGTCGGGAGGCGACCATACACCCCTGCTCCGAATCCAGCGGCTCGACGTGACGGCTCTCGAAAGATTAAGCGTTCATCGAATAGCAGCCGCATCCTTGCATGAATTAGGCAGACACGCTTGCCTTCCGATTGCCTCCCGCTATGTGAGTGGGTTGCGAGCGTGGACAGTGGACGCGCATTTGCTGGCTAAACGTTCTCTTACCGGCGACGCAAGCGCCAGCCGTAGTCGAGCGATTAGACCCTCGAGAGCGGTTGACATCCAGGGGTGAAAAAATATCTGCCCCCATACCCGGGATTGAAACGGGCTGCCGGGTATTCCCCCTGTATGCGGGATTGTGATCCCGCTCAGATCAAACCCGAGGTGTACCGAGATGAGTCGACTGATCGACCAAGAACTGCTGAACCGGCCCCAACCACCAAACCCCGCGTCCGCCGCATTCGTTAACCCTGAATGGGACGATGTGCCACCTGTTGGACACGGACGTGAGCACGGCGCTACCGAACCCGCTGTCACGATGGACGCCATCCGGAACCGACCAGACCGAGCGCGGAGGAGGCTGGCGAAAGCACGGCGAACGCGATTCCCTTCCCAGCCACCAACGACTCCTTCACTTCGAGTTCCGAGGCGGTGAGGGAGGAACAGCAGCTAATGACCACAATCGGTGAGCTCTGGTCCTCCACGATGACTACCGAGTCGAGCATCAAGCGTTCCCGCAAGGAGCTGGCCGAGGTACGGCAAGAACTCGGGCTGCGCCTCAATGCTTACAAGAAGCTCCTGAGTCGCGCAGGACGCGGAGGGCAGTGGGCTGGATTCCTGCGGGAAAACAACATTCCTCGTGCGACTGCGTATCGCCTGATCGAGGCGTCAGTTCACTCAACAGATGGAGCCGTAAATTGTCTCAGTGAGACAATTTCTCCTCCAACCGAGGTCGACATCGCCAAAATCGTGTCCGGGCTCAAACCGAAACTCGCTCGGCAGTTGACCACCCCGGAGCTCGTGGACCGCTTTCTTCACGCACTGAGGGATGCACTCCAAGAAACCGTGTCCGCCCGCGGGTGATCCTGAAAGCGGTGTTCGCCGTGCCTGAAACCGCAGCCGCACAGTCACCCTCAACCACTGGTTTCTCGCGGGTGCTCCCAGTTCGAAGTGGGGCAACGGAGCACCCCAGGAGCCTCCAAAGGCCCGCCGACCAACCGCCTAGATTCTTCAACGAGTGCATTGGCCTGTTATCGCCAGTTGAGACTCAACTTCCGATTTGACCGTCACCGGGATTAGCCCTGCCCCCAAGTACGCCATCTGAATCTTCAACACCACATATCAGTGACTTAGCAGCGTCCGTCATGCACAAGTTGCCGGTACTAAGATCCAGTCCTCCGCGGAAGGTATTCGCAGCTCACCTGCACATAGCGTTCCCTTGCCGTCTTCCTGCCGCGCTCCCGATACAGGGCCTCGTCCCTGGGCTGCCACGTGTCTAACCCGTCGACGTAACGATTGAACATGCAAAACGCCGCTGCGATGAGGACGGTGTCATGGATCTCAAGATCGGTGGCGCCCTCCGACCGTGCTGTCTCCACATCAACCGTAGTGACATGCTTTCCGGCCTTTTGCACCTTAGCTGCAATCACCAACAGCGCTTTGAGCTTGTAGGAGATCTCCGCTGAACGGAAGTTCACCTTGACGCTTTCTATAAGCTCATAATTGTCGTCTAGGCAAGCCGCTGCAATCGAACCGTGTACGGTTTGGCAGAAGTAGCAGTCGTTCAAGTACGAGACGTAGGTCGCGATCAGCTCGCGATCCCCTTGCGGCAGCGAGCTTGGCGCGTGTAAGAGGGCCTCAGCCAGATCATTCAGCGGCTTCGCTGTTTCCGGACGAAAGGCCATGGCACTGCGGATACCCTGCAGGCCTGCAGGCAGATCAATGTGCGGCATTGCAAATCTCCTTGGACGTAGAGCAGCATACTGCCATTCCCAAGTGAGGAATAGTTGGAAGCAAAGTTCGATCCTTTGATGGATGACAAGGCGGTTTGCCGCTCCGTAGGATGTGCTCCGGCTTACAAACAACAAAGAATCCCATGCCCAAACACATTGAGTACGGGTGTTCAGCGTTTGTGCCGTTGGAGCTACTCTTGAACCGCGCTTTTCTGCTTGCTGCCCTGCTGTTCGTCTCACTTGCCAACACACCCGTGTTCTCTCAATTGCCATCAGGTTCCATCGGCGGAAGCGCAACGGATCCGAGTGGCCGAAGCGTGCTAGATGTGCACGTCATTGCCACTGACGAGCGGCAGGGCGACACCCGCGATGCAAACACCAATGCGCAAGGCGTCTTTGTTCTCTCGGACGTCCCGCCAGGCAGCTATGCGCTGGATCTCGCAGCGCCCGGCTTCGCCACGGTGCATTACGTTCATGTGCAGGTAGAACCGGGCAAATCTGTCACCCTGCGGACCACCTTCCAGATCGCCGCACAAACCAGCGTGGTCGAGGTCAGCAGCAACACACAGCAGCAGGTAGATCTCACGCAGTCCATGCTGCAGGGCCAGATCACCGCGACCACCATCCAGAGCATCCCACTTAACGGGCGCAACTTTCTCGAGCTCGCCTTTCTGCTTCCGGGCAATCGACCCGCGCCTAACTTCGATGCCACCAAGACAAACACTGTCGAGATCAGCTCCGCTGGCGGGTTCGGTCGTGGTGGCAACATCCTGATCGACGGCGCCGATAACAATGACGAGGTGGTTGGCGGCACACTGTCAAACTTCCCCGAAGATTCCGTCGCGGAGTTCCAGATCGCCACCGCGCGCTTTACTGCCGAGGTCGGCCGCTCTGGTAACAGCATCATCAACGTCGTCACACGGTCCGGTGCCAACCAAGTCCACGGGTCCGCCTTTGTCTTCGAACGCAACCGCCATCTGCAGGGTCTGCCCGCCACCTTCGACCGCTCCCAGCCTGTGCCTCGCTTCGATCGTGAACAGATGGGTGGTTCCATTGGTGGACCGTTCCGCAAGGACAAAGCTTTCGGCTTCTCCTCCTTCGAGTTGCGCGATCAGAATGCCGCCTTGGAGACCGGCACGCGCGTCTTCTCCAGTACGCCCTATGGCGCAACACCCTTCTACGGTCACATCATTGATACCGCGGCGCCCGCGCCCTTGCGCGACCTGCTGCTCTCCAACCGCGTCGACATCAACGCCAATGAAGACAACCTCTTCACCCTGCGCTACAGCTTCAATCGCTCCACGGACACGTCGCAGGCCAGCGCCGCGCAATCTACACCGCTCTCCACAGCAGCCGAGCGGCAAAACGCGCTCAATCGCTTCCACTCCGCGGTTGGCACATGGACACGCATCTTCGGCACGGCCCGCACCAACGACCTGTCGTTCCACTACGACAATCTCTTCAACAACATCCCGCCTTACTCGCAGAACGCCTCCACAACGAACCCACAGCTCGGTCTGACAAACGAACTACTCTTCCCTGACCTCGCCGACGGGGCCAACTACAATCTGCCGCAGGCGACGCGCATGAATCGGTATCAACTCCGCGACGCCTTCACCACTGTCCTCGGCACACACACCCTGCATGCCGGTGCGGAGTTCCAGCACTACAACGTCGACGGTCTGATCAATGTCTTCGGCACGGGCTCGGTGATCCTCGTCTCAGATTTTGCTTTCCAGGATCTTAACGGCGACGGTGTGGTCAACGATCTCGACATTCCCGTGGCCGTGGGCATACACAGCACCGCCCCCGTCACCCCCGTGCCCATTCCGTTCATCACGAACAACTACACCGGCCTATATGCGCAGGACGACTGGCGCGTGACGCATCGCCTCACACTTAACCTCGGTCTTCGCTGGGAATACGACTCTGACGCCACGGGACAGAGCGCCGCCCATCAGCCCTGCCCATCGCTCACCACACTTCCCACCCAGCCATGCACCTGGATGGCGAACGTTCTGCCCCTGCACAAGAACCCAGACTCGAAAGACTTTGGCCCGCGCATTGGCTTCGTTTTCGATCCCATCGGTCATGGCACCACCGTGATACGCGGCGGTTACGGCATCTACTACGACCGTATTGTGCTTGAAGCCGGCTCGAAGGAGCTCGTCCAAAACGACCGCGCCTTGACGATCACACAGTATGGCGGGTCCAGCTGTATCATCCCCGGCATGCCCGCGCCCGCATCGCTGGGCAACTGCTTCGCTCCTGGCGCGCAGTTCGCACCCGGAAGCCCGACGCTCAACACTGCTTTCAGTGGACCGCACCAGACCGGCGGTGTTGGGATTGTGGCACTCGGGCCGGACTCGCACCACCCGCTGTTCCAGCAGTTCTCCTTTGGCGTGCAGCAGCAGCTCCATAGCGACTGGCTCTTCAGCGCGGATGGCCTCCACGTCTTCGGCGAGCGCGAATTGATCGGCCATCTGCTCCGCTCCACCACCTCGACTTCGCCTTACGTGCAGTGCCCTGGTGACAACCAACTCTGCCTCATCACCGACCCACTCACCGGCATTACGGACAGCGTCACCGAGCTCGACTCTTCCGCCAAAAGCTGGTACGACGGCCTTCTTGTCAGCGCGGGCCGACGGTCCGGACACATCGGCCGCCTCCCGTACAACTTCAATCTCAGCTACACGCTTTCGAAGACCTTCGACTATTCCGACGATGATCAGCTTGAAAACGGCAACGCCGACGAGCAGGTAAATCTTGTGGAAGGCACCGCGGGCCTGCGTAAAGAAAAGGGCTACGCGCTTACCGATGAACGGCATCGCATTACGCTCTATGGCGAGGCCAGCCTGCCCTACGGCTTCAGCCTTGCGCCGCTTTACACCTTCGGCTCCGGCGTTCCCGCAGATACCTTTCTGCCCGGCACGGCGAACATCGGAGGATCCTTCGGCTCACGACTTCCCTTGCTGCCGCGCAACGCGCTTGCCCGCGAGATCAAGAACAGCGACCAACTCAACGCAGTGATCGATCAGTGGAACGCGCTGCCGGCCTGCCCCGGAGCGTACCCGTGCAACGCCGGGGGTTCGATCGCCCACGTCCCCGGTGGAATCAACTTCTTCAGCCCGTTCAGCTCCCTCGATCTGCGTCTTCGCAAAGACATCCATTTCCACGAGCATGCAACGCTGTCTCTGCTCGGCGAAGGTTTCAACCTGTTCAATCAGGTCAACATTCGCGGTAGCAACAACGCCAACTTCGCCGGCCGCAACATCTCTATCTCCCCCCTCGCGGCGAGCGCTCCCGTGCAGGCCAACTTCTACCAGGCCGTCACCACTGCCGGTGGATTTTTTGGCTCGGGCGGTCCCCGCACCTTTCAATTTGCCGCTCGCCTGGAGTTTTGACCGATGCCTGTCAAGCGAACCGCGGCAGGCCCCAACACTCTATGGACCTCTCCATTTTGAAGACACAGATCCCGATCATCGAAGAAGCCGACGCCCCGCCTGAAGTCCGTGCACTCTACGCGGAGTTCCGCGAACGTTTCGGGCGGCCGCACATCCCCGGCATTCTCAAATGCTTCGCCACGCACCCACCGCTGCTCGAACACATGATGGGCCTGGCGCAATCCATGCTCTTCAGCGAAGGTGCACTGGGCCGGTGCAACAAGGAATTAATCGCGACCTTCCTCTCAGCAAGCAATCAGTGCGCCTACTGTGCCGACAGTCACGGCGCCTCGTTGTTGCAGCAAGGCGGATCGACTGACCTGCTCCAGGCCGCCATGGCCTGCAATCTGGCATCACCCACTCTCGAGCGATCGCAGCAGGCTCTTCTGCGCTTTGTCGGAAGGATTAACGACCACGCCGGCCGTGTCGATGCCAACGACATCGCCGAGCTCCGAGAGGTCGGCTGGAGCGATCTGCAGATCGCCGAAGCCGTTCACCTCGCTGCTCTCTTCGCCTGCTTCAATCGCGTCGTCAGCGCCTTTGGCGTGCCCTCGCAGGAGCTGCTGCCCACCTCGCCCCACACATCTCAGGCCACGGCAGGCGCCCAATGAACAAGCCGCTGTCAGACGCTGCCGCGCACCAGGAAGCCACCCTTACCTATCCAGGCTGGTCGGTCCTGGCCGCGGCCTTCGTCGGCGTCATGGTGAGCTTCGCGCCCATCGTCCCCTATACCTTCAGCCTGTTCCTCGATCCTCTCCACAACGTGTTCGGCTGGCAACGGCAGTCCATCGGTGGCGCCTTCGCGCTCGCCGCCATCACTGTCGCCCTTGTCTCGCCGCTCATCGGTCTGCTGCTGGACCGCTTTCCCCCGCGGCGCATCATCCTGCCTGCCATCCTCGTCTTCGCCGCCGCGCTCGCCTCGCTTTCCCATCTCGGCCCCGACATTCGCAGGTTCTATCTGACCTTCTTCATGATGGGCCTGGTCGCCAACGGCACAGCGCAGTTCGCCTACACGCGCACCCTGTTCACCTGGTTCAGCAGGCATCGTGGCCTTGCGCTCGCACTTTTGCTCACCGGCAGCGGCGTCGGCGCCATCGCCCTTCCGCCCGCCACGCAGTGGTTCATCACCCATCACGGCTGGCGCAGTGGCTATCTCTTCCTCGGCGCGATCGCGCTCCTGGGTCTTCCCCTTACTGCCCTGCTCGTTCGCAACCGCACCGCCACACACCACGCATTCATAGCGGAGGCCACCGCCGGCGTAAGTGTCGGCGAAGCCTTACGCAGCCTGCCCTTCTGGGTCCTCGCCGCCATCATCATGCTTTCGGCCTTCAGCGAGAACGGCCTGGTCACCAACATGGCTGCCATGCTGCACGATCATGGCGTCACCCTCGCCGCAGCGGCGCTCGCGCTCTCCGTCCGGGGCGGCGCCGGCATTCTTGGCCGGCTCGGCACCGGCTATCTCATCGATCGCCTACCCGCCCAACGCATACAGACCCTTATCCTTCTGCTCGCTGCGGCAGGCACGCTCGTGCTGGCGTTTGCGGGCACACCCCCCGTCGCTCTGCTCGGCGCAGCCATGCTTGGCGCCGGCCTTGGCAGTGAGGCTGACATCGCCCCTTACCTGCTCGCGCGCTACTTCGGACGCAAACACTTTTCCGTGCTCTACGGCCTTACCTGGACCGCCTACGCGGTTGGCGGTGCCACCGGCCCCCTCGTCATCGGTCACCTGTATGACCGGCATGGCACGTACGAGCCGCGCTACATCGTCGGTCTCGCCGCAGTTGCGCTTCTGGCAGTGTTTGTCAGCCTGCTTCTGCGGGACAACACCGCTTCCAACGTCGTCTCGCACGAGCTACCGTCAGACCCAACCCTTACTCTGGAGAAAGACCATGCCCCATATCGCCCTACCTGACAACATGCCCGGCATCACCGCCGGCTTCGCCTTTCGCCCCGATACCGCCAAGCCCATGCGCGAGCTGGCGCACATCCTGCTGCACACCTCAGGGCACGACGGCTTCAGCTCACGTGACCGCGAGCTGATCGCGACCTTTGTCTCTTCGCGCAACACTTGCTACTTCTGCACCACCAGCCACGGCGCAGCAGCCACCCATCTTCATGGCGGCGACGAGAGCCTGGTAGAGCAAGTCGTACGCGACTACCGCAGCGCTCCCGTTTCAGACAAGCTGAAAACGCTTCTCGCGATTGCCGAGCAGGTGCAAATCGACGGCAAACGCGTGACGCCGGAACTCATCGCCGAAGCGCGTCATCAGGGTGCAACTGACCTAGACCTCCACGACACCGTGCTCATCGCCGCCGCATTCTGCATGTACAACCGGTACGTCGACGGGCTTGCCACATGGCAGCCGACCGGTAACGATGTGTACCGCAAGATGGGCAGCACGATGGCCGAACGTGGGTATAGCCGAGCCGAGGTGTAGGCCGTCTACAGTGGGCCGTCATCCATCGTAGCCGTCACAGACACCCGCTCAACCCTCACCGTAGATGGCGAACGATGCTTGACTCCTGCCTGACACTGCCACAAGCAGCCGCCGTGAGTCGACGGAAACCGCTTATGTCGAATTGCGCCAAAATCGTCGATCATCCGGACGTAATAGGGCACATTTGCTCAGGACGAGTGGCAAATCGCTATTGCACTCAGCGACCAGTTTAATGAGTGACTCGGCCTGAAGTCGCCAATTGAGCCTTCGGGGCCCAGCAGTTCGTAAGCGCGAGGCGGCATTCGGCATTGAATGACTCTCACATGCGGGAATGCTCGTAGCTCCGGCAGGGTGTCGGTCAACACCGCCGCATTCAGCCGTCACGAAGCAACCGGTTGTGGTGGCACAACGGTCTCAATCTGGCCGATCGCTATGTCATACACGAGCCCTGATACAAGCCAATCACCCGGCAGCCCCGGTACCGCGCGGAGAGCTGCAACGTCTCCCGCTACCGCCGCGCGAGGGTCAAGAACCGCCTTTCCTTTTAGCTCCGGCTCCTGCACCTGAAAGTATTGCGTCAACATCGCAGACTCCTCCGCCAGGCGCGTGATGCCGCAATCAGTGTGTTGGAGCACGATGATGTTGAACTCACCGCCACCGCCCGGAACCCTTCCCGCGACCTGCCCGATACGGCCGAGCATTCCCAACTGCGCCAGCAGTCCCGGTGTTACGCGTCCGCCAATGTTCCGCATCACAACGGCCTCGCCGGGTTCGAGCCCGAGAACGTGCGTAGGGTCAACGCGCATGTCCGCGCAGCCAATGATGATCGCCTTCACAAGAGGAAGCGCATCGGGCAGCGAAGGCTGCAATTTTCCTGCGGCAGAATCCCGAGCCCCGACCTGTTTGCTTCGTTCCAGTAGCGTACTGACTTCATTCATGCTCTTGCTCCTTGGAGAGACATTCACTTCATGGGATGGGGTGAGATCTTGTGCTCAGCAGCATTCCTCGATGAGTTCGTCACGACTCTGTTCGTGCCGATGACTGATCCTCTCGCGCTTGCGACGGACCAGCAATTACCTCGGAGATAATTGAGCGCAGAAGCGGCGGCTGGGAATCTGAAAAGAACAAGCGATATCAGGAGGAACCGATGATTGCCAAGAGTCCGAGGGCGAACGCAAGCACCCGATCCGCCTCGGTCGGAGATTTGTTGCGCTACTGGCGCGGCCAGCGGGGCTTCAGCCAACTCGATCTCGCTCTCGAAGGGGGGACCTCGCAACGTCATCTCAGCTTTGTCGAAAGCGGTCGAAGCATTCCCTCCCGCAGCATGCTGGTGACTCTCTCCGAAGCGCTGAATATCCCGTTCCGGGAGCGCAATGCACTACTGCTCGTTGCGGGCTACGCCCCGATCTACGCTGAGGCATCGTTGGATGACGCCACCATGAAGGTGGTAACGAGCGCCATCGACCAGATGCTCTCCAATCATGAACCGCATCCCGCGCTTCTGATCGATCGCTACTGGAATGTCGTGCGAACCAACGCCGCAGCTCCGGCGTTCTTTGGCTCGATGATCGACCTCGAGGCCTTTCCCAAACCGCGCAATCTCCTAGAACTCACCTTCGATCCCGCTGGCCTCCGCCCGCATATTGAAGATTGGAAAACGGTCGCAGCGGGGCTGCTCCAGCGTGTGCGCCGCGAAGCTCTGGGATTGGTCATCGACAACCGGCTGCAATCGCTGCTAGATAAGTCAAGCAATATCCTGGCGCTGAGAAGCTCCCCGTCTCTACAAGCCCGGACAGCCCCATTCTGCCGATCACGTTTCTGAGGGGCGCTGAACGCATCTCCTACTTCTCGTTGGTCACCACGATCGGCATGCCGCAGAACGTAACGACGCAAGAATTCCGCCTGGAATGCATGTTCCCCATCGGCCCGCATAACAGAACCTTGTGAAGGGGCTTCCGTAGGGCCAGCAGGGGAAATGGCATCACAATCCTGAAGATCTCAGGTCGATCAATCAAGCCTTCGGGAGAACCAGCGCCAGTGGTCGCCCTCACAGATTGGAACTTTCGCTTGGCTCAAGCGTATGAGTAACGATAAAGGCCTGCCTCTTCTCTCATCTTGTTGACCCAAGTCGAGGGCTCTCAACGAATGCGTTATGCCAATGCTCGTTTCACCCGGTGCGAATCGGAAACGTGCATTGGCCTGTTGTTACCAGTTGAGACTGTGGCCTTGGTAAACACAATGCGACCTATCGTTCCCAAGCAGGCGGTGACCGCGTTTTGCAAGCAGCTCACGCTGCTTCCGAGACGTGCAAGAAAGGATTCCAGCTTGCTGAATCCTCACTTTGTTGCGTTTTATCCAACGGTCTGGAGGTGGCATGAAACAGGAACGGTTTGTAAAGGTTGGGCTCGTTACAGGCGCGAATAAGGGATTGGCTTGGAGGTGGCGCGTCAACTGGGCGCAGGCGGCGTAACCGTTCTGGTCGGCGAACGCGATCGGGCGCTGGGCGAGACTGCAGAAGCCACGCTGAAGGCCGAAGGGTATGACGCGTGGTTTACCGAACTGGACGTGACCCGGCCGGAGACGATTGCGGATGCGGAAGCGAAGATCCGTGATCAGTTTGGTCACCTGGACATACTGGTGAACAACGCGGGCATCGTCGCGGCTGGGGATGGACCGCCGAGTACGGCCCAGGCCGATGCGGTCCGACGTGTTCTGGAGGTGAACTTCTTCGGCGTGCTCGCGGTGACGCAGGCCATGCTGCCGTTGGTGCGAACGGCTCCTGCGGGCCGGATCGTCATGGTCTCGAGTGGTCTCGGCTCCATCACCTGGAACGCGGATCCTGCCTGGGCCTTCGCCGCGGTGAAGCCTCTCGGGTACAACGGCTCGAAAGCACTGCTCAATATGCTCACGGTCCAGCTTGCGTGGGAACTGAGAGACACGGCCATCAAGGTAAACACAGTCAACCCCGGCTACACCGCCACCGACCTGAATGGGAACCGGGGCACACAGACCGCGGCGGAAGGGGCCCTGGAAGTTGTTCGTCAGTGCCTCATCCCGGCGGACGCTCCAACCGGTGGATTCTTTGAGAAGGACGGCGTCGTCCCCTGGTAGGGGGGCGATGTCTCCCGCAGATGCGGGTTCTTCTGTGTGCGGGACATAGGGCGCTAGGAAGGTAAGACTACGTCTCGACTTGCCTGTGCGAGGAGGGCGGATAGGTCCTGGGAAACGCGCTTGTGGGAAGTGGACCGGCCCGTCCAACTCCGAGACGCCGTTACCGACCTGAGAGACGTTGCATCGTTGGACGGGCCGCCTGATGAAGAGCATAGGACATGACAAGCAGCAGAAAGACGATGAAGGGGATAGCGGCATGAGCGGCATCATGGGCGAGCAGGTGCGATGCTGTTGCCCCAAGAAGCAGGAAGCAAAACCCCGCGTAAGCCCAGTCCACCATGCGTGGTGGACGATTCACGAGCAACGCCATCGCTCCTAGAATCTTTGCCAGACCCGTGATTTTCATCAGGTACAGCGGGTAGCCCAGCCGTTGCAGGCTTTCTACGGTTTGCGCGGCACCGTGGGACAGCAGCTCTGGGAAGCCTGATCCCGTCAGCGATAGCAGGACAAGCAGAGTTGAAACCCAGTAGCCAATTACCTTGCCTTTACTTGCAATCATCAGAACTCCAGTTACTTTCCTATACCTTCATACTGAATGAGAGCGAGCGGTAAGGGAAGAACGCACGTTCAACTCACTAGGGTGTATCGACATATTCACTTTCCGTGCTGCCGGTATTTGGTGCAGGGAGGATGGGCGTTGGTCGGTATGAGTTGACGGAAGCGCAGTGGCGTCGGATCG
>CAXTEU010000029.1:0-25235 GCA_964243475.1 uncultured Acidobacteriaceae bacterium
TCGCATTAGCGGAAGTAATCTGGTCCGACCGGACCGTCAGCACAAACGAAGGTTTTTGGTAGCGTAGCACTGCCAACTTCCGACAACGGCGTTTTCGGGGACTTGGGGCATCAACTTCGCGGGAACTTGTGCGCTCTCGATTCCGTACACGCCTGCAGCAACCTCAACTGAATTTATTCCGTAGGATCTCTTGAAAGGCAACGATGTCGTGCTGCAACGATGAGAATCGGACAAGCGGGCTGAACTTGAGACAAGCTGCTCTTATCGCGGGGCTCACCTACCTGCTGAATCCGGTGACCTTCGCCGAAGCGTATGTCATGCCACGATTACTATCCGCAGACCCGGCAGAGACCGTAAGGAATTTAACGGCTCACCCACACCTCTTTTCTGCAGCTGTGCTGTCATACCTCATCAGCGCGGTTGGGGACGTGGTGATGGCGTGGGCTCTCTACGTGTTACTGCAACCCGTCAATCGTGCTCTAGCAATTCTTGGATCTGTACTGCAACTCGTGTATTCAACGGCGTGGCTGGCCGCGCTTTCAAACCTCGGCCTCATCTACCGTTTGGTGGCCGTTCCCGCCTATGCGCGGCATACCTCTGCAGCCGGACTTCCGTCGCAGATTGCCGAACTTCTCGGAGCCTACCATTCCGGATGGGGTCTCTCGCTAGTCCTCTTCGGCTTGCATCTTGTAGTGACTGGATGGCTGATCGCTCGATCGTCTTACCTTCCGCGATGGATTGGCTGGCTCCTCTTCCTTGCCGGTTGGGCGTGGGTCGTGGACAGCGTTGCCATCTACCTTGTACCGGAGCCACATCTGTCTTTCCTTAAGGTGATATTCGCTGCTGAATTGATCTTTATGGTCTGGCTGCTCGGGTGGGGATGGCGCATCCGGGAACCAGAATCGCTGACCAAGGAGCGGCAATGACGCAACGTGCAGAGGGTAAATTGGCGAGCTACGCGTATCTCGCTTACATCGTCTTCGCAATGTCCGCAGCGATACTTTCCAGAAAGACCACAGCCGGGGCGGACACCTCGCAGATGCTGTCCACCCTGCATAGCACGATTGCTCTCGCCCAAGTCACCGTCCTCCTCGACCTGTTGCAGATTGTCTGTGCTGTCGTGCTGGCTGTGACCTTGTACCGGCTCTCCCGGAACGTTGATGCCACCCTTGCCTTGCTTGCGATGGCCTTTCGTTTCGGCGAAGGGCTCGCTGGGTTTGTGCCGCTCTTAGGCAAACTGGAGCTGATGAAGCTAGCAACTGGCTCAAATCCGATGTGCGCGAGTAGTGCCGGGTGTCTCGCGGTCGCGGGTGAGATCTTCAACCGACCGGATGACCTTTTCGGGCAGTTCTGCTTTGTCGTCGGTGGCTTCCTTTTCGCCTACCTGCTACTCGCGGGACGGCTGATTCCTCACTGGATGGCATGGACCGGCGTCATCACGATAGGACTGCAGTTGGTTTGTGTGCCTTTGTACGTGGCCACTCTCCTGCCGGGAAAAGTCGTGAACTGGCTTTGGTTCCCGATTCTGCTGTACGAAGTTCCTCTTGGAATATGGCTGATCCGCAAGGGCGTGCGTGCAACAGCATGAAAGCATTGGTACCGGGTTGTCGCATTATGGGAAGTGTCAGGCTGGCCCGATCGTCATCACAAACGAAGGTTTGTGGTAGCACGCCGCGCTCTCGACTTCCGCTAGCCAGGTTGTAAGGGCCGAACACCTAAAGTTTTGCAACAATCTATTTCGGACTGGTATTTGGATCTGTGTTGTTCTCCGTCATGAACGGTCGAAGAAAGGTTGCCACCGCATCTCCCGCTGGGGGATGGCCTACCCGTAAATCGTTGTGATGCGCACCTGGAACTTCTACAAATATTTTCTGCTTCGAAACGGATGCTGTAAACACTTCGCGGCCCTGTGCAATAGGCACCACCTCATCGTCCGATCCCTGGATCACTAGCAACGGAACCGAAACCTTGGCAATCGCTTTGGCGTTTTCATAAATCGGACGCACAGAGCTGGCGACGGTGACTCGAACTAGTCCACGAGCCAGGCGCGGCACATCGTGTTGTGAAGACCAGGCAGCCATCTCATCTGCGCTTGCCGGTGGCGCTTGCAGCATGAGACCTGCGACGTTGCGCTCCGCCGCTACGTGAATGGCCAAGCCTGTTCCAATTGACCAGCCATAGCTGATGATCGAAGGAACTGTCGGCGATCCGGTCGCAGATGCCTTCGCGAGGTGGTCGTGAACGAAGTCGTACTCTTCCAGCGCAACGTCGCGGGTCGCTTTGACGTTCACACGCCCTGTGCTGAAGCCGTAACCGGGATTGTCGAAGCAAACGGCGTTGACGTGCATGCTTTCGCTCAGCCAGGCCAGCCTCCGCTCCTCATGAATTAGATCCTCGTTGCTGCCATAAAAGAACAGAACGAACGGCAGCGTGGCCGCAGCATTGGCTTCGCTGTCGGGTCCTTTGGCGCGGTAGAGCCATCCTCGAATCTGGGTACCGTCCTGCGATGTGAACTCTACTGCCTCCCGAACAGAGGATGGTTGGCTCTTCCACGCCGAAAGCGGTGGCGGTTTCGGTGGCTGGAGGACGTTCGTATCAGTCAGCGTGTACGTAATGGCTGCTGCAAGCAGCAATGGAAGCATTGGATTCACCCCGTTAAGCTCATCTACGCTCAAAAGAGGTCGCCGGTTCATTCAGCCGTGCGGAACTGCCCTCATCACAAATTAACGTTTTCGGCAGCGTACGCTCGCACTTCCAACAAGCATCTTCGGGACCGATCAGAGATCGCAAGTTTACAACCACTCGGCAGGCATATCCATTAGCATTGTGTATGCAATTCTTCTCACGAATCGACATATCGCGGATGATCGGGACGTATGCAGCGCTCGTTACGCTGGGTCTCGGAGCTTTTGTTCTGCTCGGCAGTCGTTCGCCGCATTCACAACATCTTGAAGAACTCGATGTGGAACGCATCAATGTTCGGGAGCCGGATGGAACTCTAAGGATGACCATCTCAAGTCATGCCCGCATGCCGGGATTAATCATGGGAAAGCAAGAATATGCTCGTCCTGATCGCCCCCAGGCTGGCATGCTGTTCTTCAACGATCATGGGGATGAGAACGGTGGGCTCATCTTCAACGGCGGGCTTGTGGACGGCAAAGCTACGAATGGCGGCAGCCTTACTTTCGACCGTTATCACCAGGACCAAACGCTACAACTGCTAAGTGTTGAGGACGGGCAAGACCGGTTTGCCGGCCTGTACGTCAATGACCAACCTGATTTGCCTGCTGCGTACGAGCGTCTGCCGCAGATCATGGCTATGCCGGACGGCCCTGCCAAACAAGCAGCTTTCCAGTCGGCTCACATAGGTGGAACGCAACGAGCTTTCCTTGGTCGCGGTGCCGACAAAGCTTCGCAGCTTATTCTCCGCGATGGAAAGGGCAACAAGCGCCTCGTCTTGCGAGTTGCAGAAGATGGCAGCCCAAGCATTCAGTTCTTAGATGATGCGGGTCATGTAACCCGGACGGTTCAGTAACCTAAGCTCTCGGTTCCACTCTCGCGAAGGCGCGTTGTCTTCAAGACCCCTTGCGTCATCACAAACGAAGGTTTTGACAGCGTAGCGTCGCCGACTTCCTTCAACGGCGTTTCTCGGTACTGTTCGGTGCCGATAGCAAGGCAGGTGTACGAAAGCGGACTTCTCGGACCTTAGCGCTGACCGAATCAGTAAGCTTGGTCGTGCCGTACCCCCACTGAGGTATATGCCACACCGCAATCAGCCGATACTCTCTCTGAGGGAGCATCTACTGTGGAGCTCTCAGACCGTGACTAGCGGAGCAGTTCATGTCACATTGCATCTCTTGCTTCTCCTACCTGTTGGAAAACCGGCGCTCACGCGGATCATCAGACCTTTCTTCCTTACGTCTAGACGTGGATGGAGTTTCTAAGCAAGACGTGACTACTGCCGTTGACGGTCTTCCCGAGATTGAACGGCTAGTCGTCTCCCTGTACTTTGTCGAAGAGCTCACGATTCACGAGATCGCGTCCGTCCTCTCATTGAGTGAAACGCGCGTGTTTCAGTTCGGGCTTAAGGCAATGAAGCGGGTTCGCACTCACCTTGATCATGCGCTGGTAAATGCGTAGCGCTTGCGCGTAAAGCAACGAAGCCCGATGACACTCGGCTGTAGCTCCGAATGATCTAGAGCTGGTTCAGTGCTGGGCGGCGAACCCGAGGTCCGAACGCCACTTCCAGAGGTGCGAGTCCATTCTGCGCTACATCAATCCCAGAAACTGTACGTTGCACCGTGCGAAATAACTGTTTACTGGAATGCTCTGGCTCGAGCGTTTGTTTCAGTTCGAGATGATGCCGGCTTCAAGACGTGGCGCATTACGATAGTGGAGAGATCCTGGAGTGCTCGGCTCTTCTTGCCCATCGAGTCGGGAACTCCATCTGCATCTCGGCATAACCCTTCGGAGCTAGCATGAGTCCCACAGGAACATACGCTCGTGCGTAGCTTTTTCACCGCTCGTTCCAGACCTTCTTCCTATCACAAACGACCGTTTGTGATGGCTTCCGCAGCTCCGAAAAGCATGCGGTGATTCGCTACGAAAACCCTACCACAACAGCGGTCACAAACAACCGTTCACGGTACAGCGTTTGTGATAGCGTGATTCTATGGTGATCGGCTACGCCAGGGTCTCGACGGAGCAGCAGGGTACAGAGGCGCAGCTTCCTGATCTTCGGAAGGCTGGATGTAGGCGGATCTACCAGGAAACGATGAGCGGCGGCACGGTGGACCGGCCGGAGCTGGAGAAGTGCCTGGATCGACTGGAAAAGGGAGACACACTGGTGGTGTGGCGCCTGGACCGGCTTGGCCGGTCGATTCGCGACTTGCTTCAGATCGTGGATCGGCTCGAAAAGAGTGGCATCAACTTCATCTCTCTCACGGAGAAGTTCGACACGAGCACTGCCGCAGGCAGGCTGGTCTTTCACTTCTTTGCAGCTTTGACGCAATTTGAGAAGGAACTGATCCGAGAGCGCACGATGGCTGGGCTGTCGTCGGCGCGAGCGCGGGGACGGATGGGCGGCCGGAAAAAGCTGCTCACAGCGCAGCAGATGCGGGTAGTCAAAACGATGTGGGACAGCCGTGACCATACCCGGCGGGAGATCGCGGCTCAGTTCGGCGTTTCGATACCAACGATAGACCGGGTTCTGAGGGCTGCGCGAAGACTGCCGGCCAGCGGGGGAGGGAAGTGATGCGAGTGTTGATCGACGGTCTGGATGCGGTGATCGAAGGGGAAGTGATTGCCGGGGAGCTGCCTGACGGCGTGAGTGGGCATTTCGATGTTGGGCGCGCGTTTACCGTGCGTTGTGACGACGGTGTGTGCGTTCTGATTCACGGGTGGATGGTTGAAGTCGAGGTCTTGGACGATGCGCCAGGACGGGTGATGTAGGAGATGACACGCCTTGTCCAGCGGTTGTTGTGCTGCCCCTGCGGGAAGAACAAGATTCTCGCTCTGGGCATTTGCTCGACCTGCTACACGCTGAGGCGGCAAGACGTGGTGTACTTCGCCGGTCATCGGGAAGAGGTTCTGGAGAGAGACGGCTACCGCTGCCGCGTCCCGGAATGTACGACGCTGAAGCGGGGGAAGCGGTCCGTGGCTGTCCATCATCGTAGGCCGGGCGTCGACGATCCGAAGTGGATGATCACCCTCTGCCTAGCATGTCATGCCAAGGTCACTCGAACGCTGTTCCTGCGCTGCTGGTGGCCGAAGCTGCTGATTGTGCTGTGGAGAGAACAACATCCCACGGCGCACGAGCAGAAGACCCTCGAGTTTCGAGCCGATCAGCCACTCGCCCTTCCGATGCCCTTGTTCTCAGAAGAAGACTGATCTCAACGCTAAGCTGCAGACGGGTACGCTTCAGCACATTGGCAGCGCTGGAAGACTGCGGCACTCAAGTAACGAGAAGCGCTTTTATCGGGACCTATCCGCTTTGCGTCACAGCCGAGTCACGCCACGCCCGTTGACTGCACTTGTAGCGTCCGCCTAGTGTCGTCAACTCAGCCTCAGTGCGTGTTATTCTCCCGTCCCTTCCAGCTGCGAACGCGCTTTCGTAAGTAGCGATTCCAGTACATGATTAGGCCGGTGATGGCGAGGAACGGAAGCACCAGCCCGCAGGCAGCCCAGAGCACCTTGCCTGCGAGTCCAAACGACGTGCCGAAATGCAATGGTGCGGCCAGCCACAGCACCCAGTCCGTGAACGAACGGTTCCTTCCGCGATGCCAGGTCATAAGGTACTGGCCGGAGCGGCGATCGAAGTACACGAAGTCGCTCCTTGCAAAGTCGCCGGGCGTTCCGCGAGCCATATAGACCGTCAGGATGGGAGCATCTCCTACGCCGAGATAGACCCCTTCCAGCTTCGCCGTGGGAGACTCCTTTCGTGCTGTGGCAAGCAGTGCCGGAAGATCCAGCGGTGCGGCCGCAGCATGTGAGAGGCTGGACTGCCGCAGCTCCAGCGCTTCTTCAGGATAGAACCCGCTTGTGTTCGGGGAGAGACGCACAAGCATTCTTTCCCACGGGCCTGGCCATGCGAAGTAGATCGTTGTGGTCGCCCAGACCAGCGTGAATGCGACAGTCCAGATGCCGGCAACGTTATGCAGGTCCCAGTTGATACGCTTCCAACCTGCGTTCAGATTCAGCAGCAAGGCTCGCTTCCAGCGTGCTAAGCCCGGCCACCAAAGCATGATGCCGGAAAGGACCAGCAGCAAAAGCAGCGACGCACCCACGCCGTTCCACTGCCGGCCGTTCCGAGCAAACAGGAGTTCTAGGTGAAATCGATACACCCACGCGATCCAGGAGTTGTCCTGGATTCTTTCTCCGGCGATCCGCAGACTGTCTGGATCGAGATAAACCGTGGTCTGGGTGGATGAAGCCGCGGATTGCATGGCGACGGTAAGGAACGGCATGGCGGGCGTAGGGCAGGAGGCAAGCACAGGCTGCAGATCAGGCCTGCTCGTCGCAGCTCGATCAAGCGCAGCAAGCAGGATTCTGGGCGTACAGGAGGCTGCCACGGACGAAGCAGAGGAGGAACGTGCCGGCCTTGGCATCAGTTCGTCCTTAAAGACGAGAAGCGAGCCGCTGATGCCGATGGCGCAAAGATACAAGGCCGCAAGCACCCCTCCCCACAGGTGAAGCTGAAAGAACGCCTTGCGCAGGGGAATAGTCTGCGGCTGACGAAGAAAACGGTTCCAGCTCGTCTTTGCAGCCGGTACACGGAGCGGCTTGTTCGGTGGCGAATGGTGGCGGCTCATCGCCTACTCCGTTGTCCCTTGCGAACTCCACGAGAAGCGCCTGCCCAGGATGCCTTTGCGAATCGAGTGTACCTCCACCGTCAGCGGCCTGCCCTCGCGCATGCGAAGCAGCGGCCCCGGCACCTGGCCGTTGTAGGCGATCGTGTCCAGGAAGCGACACGGTCCAGCCTGGTGCCGGAAGGGCGCGATCTCAAAGTGAAGATCTGGCTTCGGCCACACCGCCTCCGCCAAGCCGTGTGTCAGGCCTGTGCCGGGAAGCGCCGTGCGGGGCAGTCCCAACCCCACTCGTCCACACTGCGCCAGAAAGCTGCGCCGGTCGGTGATCAGTGGGGTTGTGCCGATCACGGCTTCGGCTCTTGCTGCGCGTCGAGATAATGGGCAAACCACGCAAGCTCCCGAGTTAAGCTGTCGATCTGATGCTCCCGTTCGGCGAAGATGTGCGGTTCCCGCGGGTATGTCACCATCTCCGCCGCCTGCCCGTTGAAGTGCAGCGCGTTGTAAAATTCTTGTCCCTGGCTCAGCGGTACGCGGTGGTCGGCCTGTCCATGCAGCACCAGCACCGGCGTCTCGGACGCCTTCGAAAAACGTACCGGCGAGCGGCGATCGTACTCAGCGGCACGATCCGAGAACGGCCCGAGGTAGCTCGAAAGATAACTGGGCGCGATGTCCGTGGTCAGCGCCATGCTGAAGACATCTGTGATCGCGGCGCCTGCCATGGCGGCCTTGAAGCGGTCCGTGTGCGTGATGGCCCAGGAGGTCAGGTACCCCCCGTAGCTCCAGCCCGCGATGGCGAGGTGGCCGGGCTGGGCATAGCCCTGCGCCTCCAGCCAGTCCACACCGTTCATTACATCGCTGAAGTCGCCCCCTCCCCAGTCGAGGTAGTCGCCCTCCGTAAAGGCGATCTCCTGCCCGGCCGAACCGCGGTAATTGGGCTGCAGCACAACGTAGCCCTGCGCCGCGAGCAGCGCCGCGTAGTTGTACCAGTTGCCGTTGAAGCCGACGGTGAAGGCCTCCTCCGGACCGCCGTGCAGGTGGATCACTGCCGGGTAATGCCGGCCACGCTCAAAGCCAGGCGGAAGCGAAAGCACGCCATAGATCACGTGCTGATCCTTGCTGCTGTTCCAGCTCACCTCCTGCTCGGAGCCAAGCAGCCAGTCCTTGACCTCCGGGTGGGTCGCGGTAACGACCTGCGCCAATCCCGCGCGCCACACTGTGACCTCCTCCGGCTGCTTGGGCGTTTGACCCAGAAAGACGAGGGTGCTGCCATCCCGCGAGCTGTCAAGGTCCAGCGCCGTCGGGGGCAGTCCGGCTACGCGCACCGCTATCTTCGCCGCCACCTCCAGCAGGTGCGCCTCGGTATGCGCGCCCACGTAGGCGTTCACCAGCAGGCGTCCGCCGTCCATCCACTGCAGTTCCGCCAGCGTGCCCTGCAGGCGGTCTTCCAGGCGAACGTCCTGCCCGGTGGCAAGCGTGCGGACGAAGTGCTCGTCGGTAATTCGGATCGGCGTAAACCGGGAATAGGCGATCTGCGATCCGTCGGGGGAGTAGAGCGGCTCCTGGTACCCCGAGTTCGGCTCGACGATCTTTTGGACGGCGCCGCTTGCGGCATCGAAGATCTCCACCTTGGACACGCGCCAGTAGTCGTCCAGCCGCGGCGTCGGCGAAACCCGCGACACAATCGAGCGGTCGTCGGGCGACCAGTCTAGTGTGTCGACATTGCTGCTATCTCGCGTCAGCAGGCGCGCTCGGCGGCTCTCGACGTCGTACACCCACAGCCGGTCGAAGTGATACCCCTCATCGATGACGTCTTCATCGTTCTTGCCCGCCTTTCGGGCGCGCTCCGCCGCGGTGCTGCCGTCCGTGCGCAAAAAGGCGATGTGCTTCCCGTCGTGCGACCACTTAAAGCTGCGCACGTTGCCCCCAAGCCCGGTGAGCGGTTCCGCCTCGCCGCCGTCGACCGGGATGGACCACAGCTGGGTGGACTCAAGATCCGCCTCGCCAAGCTCCGGTGTCGCGGGCGGCGACGGCTGTCGCTCCGGCCACGCTGGAGCCTGGGGTGTGGGCCGGGCCTGACCGGGGGCCGGCGG
Source organism: uncultured Acidobacteriaceae bacterium (assembly GCA_964243475.1). Lineage (GTDB taxonomy): Bacteria > Acidobacteriota > Terriglobia > Terriglobales > Acidobacteriaceae > Edaphobacter. The sequence continues at coordinate 9,398 of CAXTEU010000029.1, forward strand.
TGCTGGCGGCGTGCTTGCCTGCAGCATCTCCAGCAGGTCGGGGCGCTCAGACCCGGGCGCGACGGAAAAGCGATAGGGGCTGCCCGGCGTCAGCAGGGGATTGTGACGGTTGGACAGGAACGCCAGCAGGCGGCCGTCGGGTGACCAGTCCGGCGCAGTGTCCACGCCGCTTCCGGAGACAAACGGGCGCGCGCTTCCGGGCCGATCCGTCTGCACGATCCAGATATGTTCGTCGCGTGGCCGGCCCGCAGCCGTGGGAGTATGCACGGTGTAGGCGACCAGGCGGCCGTCCGGCGAGATGCGTGGCCGTTCCAGCGTCTTCAGGTTGGCGAGATCGGCCGGCTGCACAAGATGCGTCTGCGCCGCCGCCGCATAGGAGACCAGGCTCAGCAACAGGATCCAACCATTCAGGCGTACAGAATTTTCTGGCAAGGCCGCGAACATGGGTCTCCTTCGCACCGCCGGGGGAGTGAGGCAAGATGGGTTCGTCCCCCTCTCCCCGCGTCGGTGCGGTTTAGAACTGCACCTTCAAGGCAAACTGCAACGACCGCGGCGAGCCGATCTGGTACAGGCTGCTGAAGCCGCCATCGGCCCCGCCGCCACCCAGGCTGTCGGCCAGCGTGTGCGCCGAGATGCCAAAGAACTGGTTGGTCAGTGAGTTCCGGTCGCCGTCGTTGGTTCCCGGATCACCAAAGAGAGGATGATTGAAGATGTTGAACGCCTCCGCACGGAACAGCAGGCTCACGCCTTCGGCAATGGGAAAGGTGCGGCGCAGTGCCACATCCTCCTGCCAGGCGCCAAAGCCGCGCAGCGTGTTTCGCTGCAGGTTGCCCTGCACGTTGAGGCCCGGCGTCGTAAAGGCGGCGGCGTTGAAGATGCGGTTGCCGGGCGCAGTGGCGCTGTATAGGTAAAACGGCTGACCGGTAATGTTGGGGCGCTGGTTGATGGCATCGTTGTTGTACTCCAAGCCAAACGCGCCGTATTGGCCGGTGGTGACGTTGACGGGTTGTGCAGAGTTCGAGCGGAACAGGCTGTCGACGGCCCAGCCGTTGCTCACATAATTCACCGCGCGGGCGTGACCCTGCGAACCCGGCAGCTCATACGTGATCGCCGTCGAGAAGCTGTTGCGCACATCGAGGTCGGAGTTGCCATAGTCCGAGCTCGGCGCGTACACGGTGTGGTACGGGTTGGGAAGCGCCAGGCTGGACCCGTTGTCGAGCGTGTGCGACCAGGTGTAGCTGAACAGCGCCTGCAGGTGGTGCGACATCGTCTGCCGGAACTGCACCTGCGCCGAGTTGTAGTTGCTGTAGTCGTTGTTGAAGGTCACGTCCAGGTAGGCGAAGTTCGGGCTTCCACCCATGGAGGGTTGCAGCAGCTCGTTGCGCAGGAGGTTGACGCCCTTGTTGCCGACGTAGCTCAGCTGCAAGGAGCGCGAGGTCCCGAAGTTCTGCTGCAGCGAAGCGTTGTACATGTAGACCTTTGGATCCTTGAGGTGCGGGTCAAAGGCAAAAACGAAGCTGAAAGGGGGCGAGGTGGTCAGAGGTGCGGGCGCACCCTGGGCGGTCGTCAACGGGTAGGTCCCAGCCGCGCCATAGAGGTACTTGGTGGAGGTGTAGGGAGCGCCGAGGGTTCCCTGAGCGCCGACCGCGTTGCCCAGGCCGTAGTAGATGCCACCGCCGCCGCGCAGCACGGTTTCCATGCCGGACTGGTCGTGGATGACGTAGGCGAAGCCGGCGCGCGGCCCGAAGTTTGTCTTTGATTCACTCCAGAGCGGCGTTCCCGTTGGTGCCAGAGCGACGTTTGCCGGGTCTTGCAGGTTGGTCACCGTATAGAGAGGGTGGCCGCCTGAATCGCTCGGTGGCGGATCCACATCCCAGCGCAGGCCGTAGTTCACCGTCAGCCGCTTGCTTACCTGCCAGGCGTCCTCGCCATAGAATGAGAGATCGTTGAACACCGGGCGCAGGTCGGTGGTTTCGGCACTATCGATTGAGGCATAGACGGGCTGCTGTGTGGTCGCCAGCGTCTTGACGTCGGCAAAGTCGTAGAAGATGTCGTAGGGCCGATAGCCGTTCTTGGGCGTCAGGCGCCGGTAGTCTCCACCCAGCTTGACGTTGTGGCGATGGATATTCCAGCTCAGCGTATCGACGAAGTTCAGCTGCCGCTGGTGATTGGTGGCATCATTGCCAACGTAGTAGTCCGACGTGCCGTCGTTGAAGAACACACCAAAGACGGCGTTGCTGGTGTTGTACTGCGGCTGCGATTGAAAAAGGTAGGCGTCGGAGGGCACGGTGGCGCCGCCGAAAATGGTGGCGTTCACAATCGTTGCACCCTTGGAGTGGCTGATGTTGAAGCGGAAGTCGTTCACCAGAGTGGTGGAGAAGATATAGGTCGCGCCGGCCGTGATCGTGTCCACGTTGGAGATGGTGTGGCTCAACGTTGAGCGCGTGTAGAAGTCGAACGCGCCATACTGCGCACCATTTGACGGTGCATAGTCACCGCGCACAAACAGGTTCAATCGTGAGGTTGGGCTGAAGTCCAGCCGTAGGCTGGTGGCATTCAACGTGGACGGATTAGAGAACGCCGCGTAGAAGATGCCAGTGTAGTTGCCGCTTATATCCTGCCCGGCCGAGGGCAGAGCGTACGCGTTCAACAGCGGGGCAACGGAGGCCGGTGCCAGGTTACGGGCGTAGGTGGTGGGCACCACGTCCTGTCGCGACTCCGGCACGCGCAGCCGCAGACCTTCGTAAGACGCGAAGAAGAACAGCTTGTCGCGCAGGACGTGACCGCCGATCACACCGCCAAAGTCGTTCTGCTTCTCCGCCTGCCGCGGCAGGCCCACGTTGTTGTTGAACCAGTTGTTGGCGTCGAAGATGTTGTTACGCAGGTACTCAAACGCCGTCCCATGAAAGTGATTCGTGCCGCTTCGGGTTACGATGGCCAGCTGCGCTCCCGTACTGCGGCCATACTCGGCGTCAAACGAAGAGGTTTGTATCTTAAACTCCTGCATGGCATCGATCGACACTAGATTGTTGTAACCGCCGTTGTTGCTGGTCGCCTGCGCCGCGCCGCCGCCCGCCGAGCCCAGGTACACGTTGCTTCCTTGCGTGATGCCGACGTTAGCACTGACACCGTCGATCGAAAAGTAGTTCGCGTCCGTGCGCTGGCCGTTAACGCTGAATTGTCCGGAGTTGGTGTAGTAGGTCTTGGCCGTTACATTGCCCGGCGTCAACGCGATCAGCGCCTGGAAGCTTCGCCCGTTCAACGGCATGTTCTCGATAAATTTGCGATCGATCGTGGTTGCGACCGATGCCGAGGTTTCAATCTGTTCGGCCTCCGCGTTGACCGAAACCTGTTCTGAGGACGAGCCGATGTCGAGCGTCACCGATTCCGACAGGTTGTCCTGCGCGTGCACATTCAGGTTGTCCATATTGCTCTGCTTGAAACCCGGAGAGCTCACCGTCAGCCGGTAGGTCGCCGGCTTCAGGGTCGCGAAGTGAAAGGCGCCGCGCGGGCTCGTGTCCGTGGACAGGGACACGTTGGTGCCCACGTCGGTGATGGTCACGTGCGCGCCCGCGACCAGCGCGCCACCACGGTCCGTTACCGTGCCGTTGACCGTTCCGCTGTCGATCTGCGCTAGGGCGAAGGGCGACCATGCGGCACAGAGGAAGAGGCAAAGGTTGAGCGTCACAGATCGCAGAGGCAGAGCCAAGGTGTTCTCCTTGAGGTTGGGGGGGAACTGCTGCACAGAACGGGGAAGATTCCGCAGAGGAAAAGCCGGCGAGGGTTAGGGACGTCCTGCGTTCTGTTCCCGGATCAGTTCCGCCAGCGTCCGGTCGTCGGCAGACTGATGGGAGGCCAAGGCGTCCGCCACTGCGAGTGCGTCGCGCAGAGGCTCATCCTGGCCCAGCTTAAACTTTGCTTCCACCCGCGAAACGTGCATGCGGAAGCCGGTGATGCCTGCAAAACGCCGCGTAATCTCGCTGCGTGCAATCTCGTTCCTGCGCCAACCGTTGGCGAAGGGAGCCTCCATGCGCTGGGTCAGATCTTCGAGCGAAGCGTCCAACGCCTCTTCTTCCTGAAACGCAATCCGGCCGTAGCAGTGCACCGCCGTGTAGTAGTACGTGGAGGGCATCTGCCGGTCGGGGTACCAGCTTGCCGTCACGTAGCTCCAGGGACCCTCGAAGACGGCCAGGACGTCCTCCGGCGCGTTCTGCAGGGCGGCCAGGTGCTCGTTTGCGCGCGCCATGTGGCCCACCAGCACCAGAGAATCCTCCTCGTCCGCTGGCTGCGCCGTGGAGGATTCGGGCAGCAGCGGCAGGTTGGTCGCCAACAGCCGCTCCGGACCCTGGCTCACCAGCAGTGCCCACGGATTCGCTTCGATGAGGTGCATGGCGTCGCCCGCTTTCTGCGGCACCCAACAGGATCGAATAAACATACAGCTCTCCTTAAGAACATTGGTGCCGACCTGAACTAATTCGGCCCGTCAGGGTCGGACGATCTCGCCGCCAAGCACGCTGGTCACGATGGTGACGTCCTTGATCCGCACCGGATCCATGTAGAAGATGTCGGCCGACAGGACGTCGAAGTCAGCGAGTTTGCCGGGCATCAGGCTGCCCTTCTGGTCGTCCTGGCTCTCCGCAAACGCGGATCCAACAGTGTAGGCATGCACCGACTGCGCCACCGTGAGCTTCTGCTCCGGAAACCAGCCTCCGGGGTGCTTGTCATCCAGTGTGCGCCGCGTGGTGGCCGCGTATATGGTCAGCATAGGGTTCATCGGTGCCACAAACCAGTCGGTCCCGAATGCCAGCACCGCTCCGGTATCGAGCAGCGAGCGAAAGGCGTAAGTGGTTGCCGCACGCGCGTGCCCGATTCGCGACTCCGCCCAGCGTCCATCGTCGATGGCGTGGTAGGGCTGCACCGACGCGATGACGTGCAACTGCCCGAACCGCGGGATATCTTCCGGTCGAAGATGCTGCGCGTGCTCGATGCGCAGACGCCGGTCAGCCGGTCCATCCTCCTGCTCCAGCCGGGCATACAGGTTCAAAATCGTCTCGTTGGCGCGGTCGCCTATGGCGTGCGTCGCGATGTGGTTGCCGGCCATGTCCGCCGCCTTGAGCTGGGCAAAGAACTCCTCAGGATGCGAGAGCTGTTCGGTGGGTGCGCCAGTGTTGCCGGGCTGATCATCGTACGGCTGCACAAACCAAGCCGTCTCCGAGCCTAGCGAGCCGTCGGCAAACGCCTTAAGCGATCCGATCACCAGCGTGTCGTTGCCGAAGTTGGCCTGGATGCCGAGACTGCGCAGCCGCTGCCCCTGGTCAAGGGGAAAGCGGGCCGAGACGCGCACCTTCCACTTGCCTTCTGCCATCAGGCGCTGGTATCCGCGCACCACGCGCACCTGCCAGTCCGCCGCATGCGATCCCGTAAAGCCCATATCCTGCACGCTGGTGATGCCGTTTATCAGCGCATAGTGCTGCGCGGCAAGCAGCGCACTGTCGACCTGCGCATCCGTGGGCGGTGGAATGAAGCGCTCCACAAGATCCTTGGCCGCATCCTTGAAGATGCCGGTCGGATCGCCGTTTTTATCGCGGACAATCGTGCCCCCGGCCACGTCGGGCGTGCTGCGGGTGATGCCCGCAAGCTTCATTGCCAGCGCGTTCGCCAGGATCATATGACCGTCGGTCCGCTGCACCCATACCGGATTGTCCGGCGTGACCGCATCGATCCAGTCGTGCGTCGGCAGCTCCACTGGGGACCACTTCTGCTCGTCCCAGTTGCCGTCCACAATCCACTCACCCTGTGGCCGCGACTTCGAATAGGCGCCTATGCGGGCGGTGAACTCCCGCCGGCTGCGCGCGTCCGTCAGCTGCACACTGGCCAGGCCCTGGCCACCCCAGAAAAAGTGCACATGCGCATCGTTGAAGCCCGGCACAACACGCCGCCCAGCCAGGTCCAGCGTCTGCGTCCTCGGGCCAGCCAGTTTTTCGATCTCCGCATCACTACCTACGGCCAGCAAACGATGGCCGGAGACTGCCAGCGCCTCGGCCTCAGGCTGTGCGCTGTTCTCCGTCCAGATCTTTCCGTGCAGCGCGATCAGATCGACCTGGGCCTGCACGGGGGCCGCCACAGCCAGACATAAAGCCAGAAGAAGCAGGAAGCGCATGGAAATCTCCTGTCACACCGAAAGACGTTTACGCTGACACATAGGGGAATTGCGCGTGCGACCGATCCGCCATGATCAGGGGAGAAACAAGAATCAGTAAGGATTGTTGTGAACATAAAGTGAAGGCTGGCTGGTGTAAAGCGCCAGATCCTTGTCCTACCATGGATCCAGATCCATTCAATAAACTTCGCCCGGCTGTAAAGGCTGCTGGAAAACGAGGGCAGGAATGAAGCTGAACCGGCTCTACCTGGAACGCCATGGCCGCCGCGCCCTGGAGGCGCAGCTGGCGGATATGTTGCGGCTGTCAATCCGGCAGGGTGATCTGCGTCCGCAGGAGAAGCTGCCCTCGACGCGGCTGCTGGCCGAGCACCTGGAAGTTTCCCGCAACACCGTGGTCGCGGCCTACGAGCGGCTGCAGGGCGAGGGCTACCTTGAGGCCCGAGAGCGCAGCGGCTTCGTCGTCAGCTTCGAGGCTGCTTCGTTCGGCTCCATTCCCATCCGTCCGCCTCGACCTCCACAGAGCCAACGGGCCATGCTGCAGCCTGCTGCTCCGGTACCGTTTCGGCCCGCTCAGCCGGATGTGTCGCTCTTCAGCCTGAAGGAGTGGAACCATCATCGCCTGCGCGTTCTGCGCGGCGGCTCGACCCTGCTGCAATACCAATCGCGCTTCTCGATGGGCCTTGACGAGCTGCGTTACGCCGTCGCCGAATACCTGCGGGACAGCCGCGGTGTGCGTTGCCATTGGCAGGAGATCGCGATCACGGGAGGATCGCAGCAGGCGCTGTTTATGCTCAGTCTCCTGCTACTCGACGCCAGCCACAGTGTCTATATGGAAGACCCGGGCTACCCTGGCGCGCGGCGCTCCTGGGAACAGGCTCGCGCCTCCATCGTCCCAGTGCCGATCGACGAGGAAGGCCTGCGGCTGCCCCTGCCGCCCGCACCCAAGGCGTCCCTGATCTACGTCACGCCTTCGCATCAGTTTCCTCTCGGCATTTGCATGTCGCTGGCCCGCCGGCTCAAGCTGCTGCAGGTTGCCCACGAGCGCTCGCTCTGGATCGTCGAAGACGACTACGATGCCGAGTTTCGCTACACGAGCGCACCGCAGCCCAGCCTCCAAAGTCTCGACGACCATCGCCGCGTCATCTACGTGGGTTCGTTCAGCAAGATACTCGTGCCCGGCATCCGCATTGGCTACGTGGTACTTCCGCCTCAGCTTGTGGATCGCTTCGCGCAGCTTAAGCTTGTGCTTGACGACCATGGACCGTTGCTGGATCAGGCCACGCTCGCTCGCTTTTTGGCCAGCGGCGCCCTGCAGTCGCATCTGCGGCGCTGTCGGCGTCACTATCGCGAGCGGCAGGAGATGTTTCTGGAGCTCGTGCAGGCCAAGGGTCTGCCCTTCCACTTCCCGGTTACCGGCCGCGGCATGAACCTCGCCGGACATCTTCCGCCCGGAACCGACGACGCGTTCTGCAGCCGGGTCGCGCAGCAGCACGGGCTGGACATGCCAGCTCTGTCCAGCTTCAGCTCGGCTGCCGAGGTATCAGGTCTGCTTTTCGGTGTCACGGCTTTCGATCTTCCCGTAATTCGGCAAGCCGTTGACCGGCTTGCCGCGGCCTGGTTTCGAGGCGTACCGCCGTGATCAAACGGTCCGTGCCTTTCTGCTGGAGCGCGGCCTTGTTTCGCGCAATCTCGGCCAAGCTCACGGCTGCTATGGCCGACGTTCTTGAGCAGGTAGAGACTACCCTCACGTCGACGCGCAACTTGATCAAGGTGCTCTGGAGCGAATGAAAGCTTATCGAGCTGCAACTCGAAGAGCTGAACGATGACCTCAAACAGGTATCGCATTCGTGGCAGCAAACGCGCTTGCCGTCAGTGAGACGCTACGTCTTCTCCGTCGGTGCAAAAATCATCCAGTCGCTCTCTGCTTACTGTTGGTAATCAGAAGTCGCATTGCGTTCACCACCCCGGCTGCCGACCGCCTCGTGCATCCCGAACCGGCCCTCTTACGCTTTCGGTCTTTTTCAGAACGAACTGGTTCGCGCTTTGCTCGCTCGCTGCAATTTTGACGCGTTTCCCTGCAAACCTCACTTGCACTTACGACATGCGCCGGAGACTTGTGGCTACAGAGCACAGTTCGACTGTCTCTGAGCCGAGGAGGCTGCTTCTGATGCATCGTCGTCAGTTTGTTCGAAACGCAATCGCGTGCGCCTGTATGCCTAGTGCGGTCCGTATGTGCGCGGACAGATCTCCAACAGGTGGGAAATCGATTCTCGTTCTGGGCGGAACGGAGTTCCTTGGTCCGCAGGTGGTGCTGGCGGCGCTGGCGGCCGGATATGACGTTACCCTCTTCAATCGTGGAGTGACTCACCCCGAACTCTTCCCCATGCTGCGTAAGTTGCGCGGCATCCGAAGCGTCGACCCTGCGAAGGAGGACCTGACTGCGTTGCGTACAGGTCACTGGGACGCCGTGATCGACGTGTGGCCGTCAGAACCTGAGATGGCCACCTCGGCCGCAAGCCTGCTGCACGACCGGACCGAGCACTATGTCTATGTCTCCTCGATAGCCGCATACGATGTGGCGAACTACGCTCACGCTGGGACCAGTGAAGACGACAAGCTGCGTGTCTTTAGCGGGCATGAGGAGGACTATGGCGCTCGCAAAGCAGAAAGTGAGAGACGACTGCACGCCTTGGCCGCCGCAAAGCTCACGATCGTGCGTCCCGGGGCCATCGAGGGTTCGCCAAGCTGGTGCTCCGGTGGTCTAGTGGAGACCTGGCTGTCGCGGGTGATGGACGGTCGGCGGCATATCGGTCCGGGCGACGGCACGGACCCTATTCAACTCGTCGATGTTAAGGACGTCGGTTCGTTTATTGCACAGAGCGTCGCCCTCCGCACCTTCGGAACCTTTAACCTCGTTCGAGACTGGCTGCCCCTTCGAGACCACATTCAAACCTGCAAGGAGGTGACCCACTCCAATGCGGACTTTATCTGGATTCCTCGGTCCTTCCTCGAAAGCCACGGGTTGCCGCCTGCCGCCGAAATAGGAGACGGAAAGCCGCAGTTCTTCACGGGCTGGATTCCTCGGCCGGCGATCAAGGGCCTTTACCAGATGTCGAACACAAAGGCCCTCGCAACCGGATGGCAGCCGCGTCCCTTCGCGGCTACGGCCACTGATATTCTTGCGCCGTGCGCGGTGAACTCCCCATTACGGCTGGCCATGAAAGAAACCCTCTCCCCGGAGAAAGAGGCGGAGGTGTTGCAGGCGTGGGCAAATCAAGGCGGACATGCCTGAGCAGTCCAGACCAGGGCGATGATTCGAGGCCGATTGGAAGCACCGACCATACCAAGTCGCGAGCTCAGTATGTCCGGCTCGTGAGCGGCGGGGTGATTGCGTTCTGCTTCAGTTCCGCTATCGTCCTCTCGTTGTTCTCTGCTGCGGAGTGTCACATCTTTGTGAGGCAGCTCGCCCCAGGCATCGTGTTACTGCCATCCTTGATTTACGGCGCTTCCATGTGGCTTTGGTGGGCGCCCCTGGCTGTGGCTATCGCTTGCGGCGTGGAGCGAAGTGAGCGGTTTGGAGGGTTGTCACCTGGTGTGATTGCCGTGCAGGCTACCTGCGCACTCGCGGCAGCGTGCCTCCATCTGAATCTCGTAGCCTTCTGTGTACATCTGCTGATCCGTCGTTGGCCGACGCTGTGGGACGCCGGGTACAAAGCTCTTCCTCTATGGTCGTGGCAGCGGGCCATGCCAGAAGTGCTGCTGTATCTGCTCATCTGGACCGCGGCGTCTGCTATTTATCAGCGGCGAGCCGCTTCTGCAAGACAGCTGGAGACACTGGCCCTTCGCAAGAGTTTGGCTGAGGCGGAACTATTCGCTTTGCAACGGCAGATGCAACCGCACTTCCTGTTGAACACGCTCAACTCGATCACCGGGCTTTTGGAATCGGGCGAGCATCCAACCGCGCTCGAGATCGTTGGACGTCTCAGCGCGATCACAAAGCGGACGCTTACACCAGACCTACCGACTCTGGTCGCGGTAAAAGACGAGCTTGCAATGGCCGAGGCCTATCTTGCCATCGAGGAGGTGCGCTTCGGCGGGCGACTGCAGGTAGAGATCTCCATCGAACCAAGCGTGTTGATGCAGAGAATGCCACCCTTCATCCTACAACCGCTTGTGGAGAATGCTGTGAAGCACAGCATCCAGCAGAACCGAGATAGATGCCTCGTTTGCATCTGGCTGTCCCATCAAGGTAAACGAATCCATTTGCGGGTCGTGGATGATGGCCCCGGCGCAAATTCTTCCGCCATCCCGGGCATGGGTATCAGCCTGGAGAACATCCGCAACCGTCTGCGCCTGCTCTATCGCGGCGAGTTCCATCTAGAGATGCGAAGCGCTGCGCAAGGCGGCTGCGAGGTGAACGTATCGTTTCCGGTCGAGACCTTGCAAGCATGAGTCTGCGCGTCGTTCTGGCGGACGATGAACCTGCGGCGCGGCTGCGCATGCGCAGGCTGCTATCTCGGATAGGGGGAAATACGATTGTGGCGGAATGCCGGGACGGTCGCGAGCTCATTGCTGCCATGGAATCTCACGTTCTGGATCTTGTCTTTACTGATATCGAGATGCCCGGTGTGGACGGATTGGACGCCGTGTCGCGCCCAATCCGTTCTGATGGGCCTCTCATTGTGTTCACCACCGCACACCCCCAGTACGCTGCCAGGGCCTTCGATATGTACGCGCTCGACTACCTGGTCAAACCAATCGAGAGTGAGCGGCTGGTCGAGTGCCTCAGGCGTGCTCACCAGGCACGGCGGCCTATCGAGGGAGCTCTTCCCGAAACAAGTGCAACCGCGCTAACCACGACTTGGCGACATCGCTTCTTCGTTGTCGACGGAGCCAAACACCTCTTCGTGGAAGCCCACGAGATCGACTGGATTGAGGCAGCCGACTACTATGCGTGTCTGCACTTGGATGGAAGACGGTATCTCGTGCGCCAAACAATCCAGCACCTCGCAGGGACGTTGGACCCCACTCGCTTCGTCCGGGTCCACCGGTCTGCCATCGTCAATGTCGAACGAGTCCGGCATCTGGTGCGCGAAGGAAGGGGCGGTGGGTACCTGGTCCTGACGAACGCATCGCGGGTACCCGTCAGTAGCGCTTACTGGGCCGATGTGCTTAGTTTGTATGCAGGGAAGGGTTAGTACCGAGAAGTCGCATTAGCGGAAGTAGCGCTGGCGGGGTTGGGAGTGGCATCATCATTGCGCCCGATGACAACCACCACGGCCAACTGGACGTAACATGCATTATCGGACGTAACTTATTGACCTGAAACAGCTTGCGTCCGATAGTACCACTAGGGCTTGGGCGGGACCACGGCATCTTTGGCGGATTTGGACAACCGGAACTTCACGGTCGTGCTGGCCTTGATCTTGAGCGCCTCGCCCGTTGCCGGATTGCGCCCCATTCGGGCCGCGCGTTGCGCCTTCACGAGCTTGCCCAAACCCGGCACCGTGAACTCGCCGTTCTTCCGAGTGTGGGTCGTCGCGGTCTCGATCAGCAGATCAAGGAATGCCGCGATCTGCTTCGGTGGGGTCTCCATCTTTTCGGCCATGTACCGAATCAGTTGGGTCTTCGTCATCTTCTGGACAGGTGCCTTCGCACCTGCCGCAGCCTTGGTGGGTGCGGATGTCTTCGCTGGAACAGCCGCCTTCGTCGCTACTGCTTTCTTCGTCGCCATTTTGAATCTCTCCCGTTTTCGGCTCATGCTGCGAATGCGTCACCTTTCCAGATGCCGGACTTCCAGCATATCGGCAGCTCTGGGCAGATGCGCCCGCCGTTTGTGCCCAAGTGACGAGAACCGCGTTTATCGAGATCTATCCCATCGTTCGCCATGTTCTCGCTGGGACCAAGACCAGCTTTCAGGCGGGATCAAGTCGCGAGTTAGATACTCGGTGCGGAGGTCCATAGAGACGAGCGAGAGAAAGCAGCTGCGGTGCGCAGCGTCTGGCGTATTGTTCCGGTTTGTCGTCCCTACGTAAATCACGAAGTCTTTGGTTGGATCGTAAACTTCGCGCATACGACGGCCCACTGCCTGTTTGGAGAAGAACACGACTGGCCAGCCATCATGGGTCGGGCCCCATTCAGACTTGAGGTAAAACTTGCTATCGGGCGTGGTGACATCTCTGAGATGCATGCGGATGATTAGGTCAGAGCAGTCCCGCGGATAGATCGGGAACCCTTGCCCTTCGCTTGCCAGCTTTTTGTGGGCGCGCGCTCCGGGCGTCGTTTAGTACACTTTTCCGACCGGACATGCTCGACATCTTCATCAATGTCGCTCTCTTGCTAACAGCCACGGGGCTGGCGGCGCTGTCTTTCTTCGGGAAACCCTGGAAGGACCAAAACGCCCCTAAGAAAGAGGTTACGTCTCACGGCGTCCTGACAATCGTCTTGTGGTGCATAGCTCTCACGCTCGGCATCACGAAAGAGGTGCGCAGCAAGAGAACGAGTGATCAGCAAAGGAGAGATACGCAGAAAGCAACGTCCGAGACCGACACAGCGCAAAAGAAACTGATAGAGCAGGAACATCACTTCGAAATCAACCAGCTGCGCGAGCAGCTCCAATTGCAAGTCGCAGAGTCAAAAGCAGACAAGGCCAAGGCTGTGCTGGACGAGATGCGCACGAAGGTTGGAAAGGTGCAGCAAGACCTTTCCAGCGGTAACGACGAAGCGACTCGTCAGAACACAGCGAGCCTGATTACGTCATTAGCTGGCTCAGATCAGAAAGTCAGAGAAGTCATTGTTGATCTGCCCTTCACGAATCAGGTTCAGCGATCATCAACGTTTATGGGTGCTCTTTTACCCGGCTTTAGCAGAGACGTTTGCAAGCAGTACGCAGGCATTATGATAGCTACTTCGTTGACATCTGCTTCTACTTATCTGGACTATTTGTCCTCCAAGGACACTTCGCCTCTTCACCAGTTTCCGGAACAAGATCCCGGAACAGTGGCACAACTCTACTCAGTGGGAGGTAAGGGCTCGTCTCGCAACGAGATCGAGAACCTGAATACTGGGCTGCAACAATCTTCTTGGAATGGCAATCTCATCGAAGAGGAACTTAGGCTGCCTGCGGGCCGGCAATCCGCCGCGGCTATCGTTTCAAGCCTCACTTCTGGAACTGTCACCCCCCTACTTCTGCGAAGTCAATGGCCCGCCGAAATCCTCTACTCTCAGTACGCCACAACCTTATCCCCTCATGCAAACTTGCAATCGTTTGCAATGCCCGCCGAATGTTCAAGCCAGATACGCAAACACTTTTCTGCGGGGTTCGACAAGGCTGCCCTAACGCTGGTGTTGGATCAGAAGCAGAATGAGATGATCGTATTTCCGCTCAAGGTTACGCAGCCACATATCTTGCCTAATGGGGACTGGGTAGTGTCCTTCCAGGTAAATGGATCGCTTCGTATTGGCGCAGCTCCTTTGATCGAATCTCGTTTTCTTGGGGAAAGCATTTCGCCGGGAACGCCATAGCCTCCTGCGTCAATTAGCTTCTTAGGGCAAGTCCTATAGCGGCCGCCAATACACCTATGCCAGTAGTGTTTGCTGTGGCCGATGGGATAAGCATCCATATGGGCAGATCAGGACAGAGACCAGGCTTCATAACCCTCGGTGGCTCCAACCTTTAACCGCAGACGCAAAAATGTGTACAAAGGGCTTTGTACCAAATCCGCCACCTGCTGCATCGATAGGGCGCGCAGCTTTCCCCGAAGAGCTCGTCTAGATCAGCGCATCATCGCCGATGCGCTCACCGACAGGATTGGTAACGATAGTCGCATTATGGGAAGTGATCCGGTTCAGCAGTGTGGTGGTCCTCAGTTGCGGGTTGATCTTCGCCTTCTGTTCCCCTAGCATTTCGGCATGGGCTTCATGAAGCGGCAGGCGGAACGGGATGAGAAGGAGCCGGTGGCCAGGGGCTACCTGCCGCATGGAGGCCTTCATCCCCCAGAGTTTCGGCTTTCCCAGCGCCTTTTGGACTGGCCGAAGTGCAGGCTGGAAATGCGCTGCGGTTCCTGCGGGTCTGTGGTTCTGTCTCCGACCAAACTGATCGCCGAACGGCACGGAAACCAGATGTTCTCAGAGGTTTTGGGACGGGTGAAGTGTGAGCGGTGTGGGAAGCCACCGGAGAGGGTTTACCTGTGCGCGGGCCATCGAACCCGGAACGGCGGACTTCCGGCGGATTGGGCGATTGAGCTTATGGCTCCCCCGAGCTAGTTTTCTAGCAATCTACCTATGAATTAGCTAGAAAACTGGATGAGCCGATATCGTTATAAAACGATACCGGCTCACGCCTTCGCTACTGCACGTCCGACACCTGGCTGTTGAGAAACACCACCTTCATGTCTTCGTAGATGTAGACCTGTTTCGGAGGTGGCGGTTGCTGTTTGAGGTGAAGCGGAACATCGGGGTAGGTCCTTTGGGGGTTTTGGTTGATTAGAAGCTGATTCCGAAGTCGTTTTGCTGACGTTGGAACTGCTGCGGCTGAATCTCGGGGATGGCGGCTGCCCCGGTGACAGCGACGTCGTTCCCTTCGCGGTTCTGAAGCTCGGAGCCGTCCGACGTGTAGAGGGCGAGGTCGCGGTTTTTGAAAGGAACGGCGAGGAGCGTCTTCTGGTCCAGCGCTTCCCCTGTAGCGATCACGCGATCTGCTGTGACGCGTTGTGATCCGTCCACCGCGTACCCATAGTCGATGTGGCGGGACTTGTCCGGGTCGAGCGCCACCGTCTTCCCATTGTCCATCCGAAGCGTCATGGCGAAGTTGTCCTCGATCCGAGTGACGGTGGCGAGGTCGCCTTTGCGGATGCCCTGGTCTTTGTCGGACGCTGTGAACCGGATCCGCTCGCCTTCGGCCACTTCGCGTGTTTCCTGACGGTAGACGGTGCTTTCTTTGGTCTGCTGCTTCTGCTGGTTGGGGTTGTAGGTGATCTCCTGGCCTTCGGCGTCTGTTCTGATCGTGAGCAGGTTGCGCTTTGGATCGGTGGCAACCACGGTGGCCGCACTGTCGTGGCGGATGCCCTCAAGGCCCGGGCTCCCCGTGCGGAACTGAATCCTGTCTCCGGGGGTGTAGCCTGCCGCCAGCTTCGGACTCACCTGATCCTTCTGCACAAGCACCGGAACTTCGCGGGCCTCCGCGCCCAGCCTGCCCGTCATATAGAGATCGGCCCGGATGAGCTGCGTAAGCTCTTGTCGTTCCGCTCGATCCGGGGCTAGAACGACGGTGTTTTCTGGTCTGCTCGCATAGTCGAGAGCGACCGCAGCGAGACGTGAGTTCGGGTCTCGGAACTCATGGGAGCGTCGTTCTGGCGTCTGGGATGTGGCCGCAGAACTGATTTCGGGTTGCGCTCTGGAACGCTCTTCGGTGCGGGTCTGCCGAAAGTCCACAGCTGAACTCTTGGAGATGTCCTCGGCGAGTCGCTTCCCGAGGTTCGCAGCGTCGTTCGTGTAGATGCGGGCATCGCTTTCTGCGCGGGAGATGGCGACGTAGGCGAGTCTGGAGTTGACGAGGTTACGGCCAGCGTCGGTGTCGACATTCACGATCACACGGCGTTCCGGTGAGTCCTTGGGAGCTGTGCGAGGTCACGGCGTAGCCATGATCGAGCGAGCGCATCTTCTCAGGATCGAAGGTGA
>CAXTEU010000030.1:0-11633 GCA_964243475.1 uncultured Acidobacteriaceae bacterium
AGTCGCTCGGTCTCAATCCCCAGGCGCTTGAGGCCGTTCGCGAAGAAGGAACCACCGTCCTCACCGACGTTACCGCCCAGATTGCGCTGCAATAATTCTGAGCTCTCGTCTCTTCGGCGGCCTGCCAACCTGCGGCCGCCATTCTTTTTGTGCGTTCGCGTCGGAGCGGCACTTCGAGCACCGTACTTGTGCTGAGTGAACGGATCGCTATGGGACGGACAGCCACGGTCCACCCCGTACACGAGCTGTTTCGGTTGCGGAAAGCCAAGTCCCTGCAGTCAGACTTACAGCCACTTCTCCGTATCCTCAGGGAGCATCCTTGTCTCTGTTACAGAGTTGACGCAGTACTCGTGGTGGGGGCGGCGATGCAACAAATCGAGCAGACATGATCCGGGCAATCCCGATTCAAATCTCTAGGATATGGGCCGACAAAGCTGCCACCCTGGCGTACCGCACGGGCGATGCTCCCCATAGCCATCCAGCATGTCCGAAGAGACCTTTCTTGTGTGCACGGAGCTCTTCATTCCATCACGGGCTTGGAGCGCGTCTTCTCGCACTATGAACGGAGAGCCGGGCTGCGGTCTAGAGCTCAATTCGCGCGCGGTTATTGGGCGGCCGCCGCTGGTTCCACGTCTGGCCTACGAGGTCGAGTCGGCTCAGATTGCTGATTGGTCTTGATGCTCTGATCTCGCTGACGAACCACGATACGACCGAAGCTACGCAGCTCCTTCGTTCCTCGTCGAGACACGCGGCATCCCCGTCTCAATGGAGACGACTGTTCCGTTCGGAACCACCAAATTCAGCTTGGCGTGCACGACCTTTCATCCGGTGAAGCTTACTGTTGGATGAGCCGCCTGCGAACTACACCGCTACGCCTGATGACTCAAACTCATGCTTTCCTCCCCAACCTTGACGACCTTCCGGATACGCTCCTGGTCTTGAACCACCCCAGTCTGTGATCTTCACAAGATCGGCGTTTCCCGCGGGTTGAGCGAAGGCAGCCGGGCAGGTAATGCTCTTCGTTGTATATCGGAACGGCAAGCGAAAGGGTCATATCAACACGCTATCTATCCTTTTGTTATAGGTCTTTCAATGTGTTCTCCATCGGTTACGAGGGCTCTTTGCAGGAGGATCCCGTATGTAGTTCCCGCACTGACCGTCTGACACCGGACAGACTTTCCGCCTCATGCGACGATCTAGGGGCGGAAAAAGCGTTCCTCTGTTGAGGTCTGGACAAGGCGAACAAAGCCCTGCCAGGTGCACGGTGCTTCACTTGCCGCAGAGCTACAACCTGGCAAAAAGACGGTTGCTCTCGCCGGTCGGGTATCCCCGTTGAGTATGACCTCCGTTCTCATTTGCTCCGGCGTTTGAACGTTGTAGGAGATGCGGATGTTGTCTGGAAGACCATCCTGCTCCCACAGTTCGAAGATAAGGGCACCACCGGGTGCGGCGTCGTCGCGTTGATATCCGTTGATGAGCCAATGGACGTTGAGCAGCGCGGCGACGGTGGTGATGTTGGTATCGTGGCCGACGAGGATGGTGAGTTTGCTGGTGGGCGGGCCGATGGCGCCGGGGAGCGGCTTACCCTGGCGAGCCTGGTCGAGGGTTTGGAGGATGTGTAGAAGGAGATTGGAGGCCTGCGCCTGCGCGAGATATGGGGCGCGCTGGAGAAGGTCGGAGGAGGCGGCATGGAGGCTCATGGCGGAGCGCATGGCAGCTTCGTCGACGTGGCCCCAGCCGACCTGCGCGAGGGGCATGCCTTCGAGGTACTCGAGCTGGAGGTCTTCGGCGAAGGTGGCCGCGGTAACGAGAGGGCCTTTGAGGTCGACGAGGTGGTCTCCGTCGCCGGCGGCAAGGGACGGGGTGGTGGAAAGAAGGGACTTGCGCGGCGAGGCGGGGCAGGGGGATGCGGTCGCGCAGGAGAGCAGGATCTGCTGCATGGCTTCGAGCGGCTGCTGATAGGCGGGCAGGAGCGCTGCGGGGTCGTTGCCGATGCGGCCGGCAATGGCGGCGAGGGCTAGCTGGGAGTCGGGCGTGCCGATCTTGCCGAGGCTGTGGAAGAGGGCATCCTGCGTCCCAGGGGCAAGATGATGGACGGGCAGGTTGCAGCCGGGGAAGAGGCCTTCCGCAAGGCCCCGGCCGCTCTCGATGGTGCGCTGGTCGGTGTCCGCGTCGATGAACACCTGGTCCACGTCGGCGCATCCGGCGGAGGTGAGGAGACCCTGCTGGGCGAGGGCCGAGCGATCGTACTGGCCGAAGAGGGTCATGAGGCGCCTGCCGTGCGGCGTCAGGATGCCGGGGGCGACGGGCCAGGTGGGCCAGGGCTGCAGGGAGTATTCGTCAAGCCGGGCATTGGTCCAGGTGGGGGAGCGGACACCGTGGCGGGAAAGGATGAGAACGAAGCGCAGATGGCCGGCGGGGGAGGGCGCCTGCTGCGCGAATGAAGCGGGAGAGAACAGGATAAGCGCGGTGCTGAGTGCCGCGCGCACGAGGGAAATCGGGGTCGGGGTCAAAGTGGGTCCTCGGGCTACCTGGTGGCGTAGACGCGAATGGCGGCGGGAGCGCCAGGTACGCCGAGGAAGAGAAGATGCTGCGCGGGGTCGAGCAGGCCAGTCTTGGCGCCGTTCGCGGTGGGGGTGGAGGAGAGTGATCGGAGGTTGCCTGCCGGGGCGAGCTCGTAGACGTTGACGGTGCCGGAGCCGGCGATGAGGAAAGCCCGGTGTGTGGCAGGTTCGAAGAAGAGGTCATCGGCGCCAGCGGCCGATGGGGCGCGGGAGAGTTCCGCTCCGGTGGCGGCATTGAGGACGAGGAGCTGGGCCGGGGTTCTGGCCGCAACCAGGAGAAGGTGGCCGGCGGCGTCAAAGGCGAGCGGCGTGTTGCCCCTGGCGTTGTGCAGCGTCCAGGTGTCGGTGATGTGATGCGTCTTGCCATCGATGACGGCGATCGTCCCTGCGTCGGCGATGTTGGCGAAGATGCGGTCGGTGTCGGGGTCGAGCTCGAGGGCTTCGGGATGGGCGGCCACCGGCAGGTTTTCAAGGAGTGTGAGGGCTTCTGTGTCGATCACGGCAATTCTCGCCGGGTTGGCGGAGTCAGATCCGCCATGGCCGACGTAGAGCAGATGTTGCGCGGGATCGAAGACCATGTCGTCGGCGTCGTCCGATAAGGGAATGGACTTGACGCGATGGAGAGGCGAACCGGCATAGATGGCGAGTTCGGCTTTGTCGCCGTCGGCCACAAAGAGCCGGCCGATGGAGGGGATCCAGGCAAGGCCGTGGGGCTTCCCGAGTCCCTTGAGACTTTCGAGGACTTTGCCGGTAGGCAGGTCGAGGACTTCCACGGTGTGGTTGCCAGCGGCAGCGACAAACAGGCGGTGCCCGGCATCGTCTTCGGCGAAGTGGTCGAAGCGTCCCTGCACTCCGGGCAGGTCGATGGTCTGTTTCAGGGCGAGCGGTGTTTGCGCGAATGCGGGAACGGCCGAAAGGCAGGCGAGAGCGATGATACGGCGGAGGAGAGTCATGGATTCCTTGGCGGTGCTTGACGGCGCGGGCGGAAGCGGAGGGCGCGTGGAAGATACAGCGCGCCGCAGAGGACGACGAAGGGTATTACCGCTCGTGATGGAGGTTCCAGCGGAGGCCGCCGGAGTAGGTGGGTTTGTAGTATTCGCGCTGCACCATGTACTGCGGGCTGCCGTTGTAGAAGCCAAACACCTCGTTGTTCATGTTTTGCCCGGAGGCGAGGAGCGTGAGGCCTTTGCCGACATAAAAGGAGCCCTGCGCGTCGACTTGTGTGTGCGCGTAGAAATAGTTGTCTCCGTTGGGGCCTTTCACGCCATACGGGACGGCGCCGGGGCCGACGCTCTGGTACTGGTAGGCGTAGATGTTGGGGCCGTTGTGGCTGACGCCGAGCGTGACCAGGGCGCGCCGGGTCGCGTAGGCGGGTGTGATGTTCCAGGAAAAGGGCGCCTGGCCAACCAGCGCGGGGTTGTCGGTGCGGCCGGTGATGTTGTAGTTGGTGGACGCGGTATAGGTGAAGTTCGTATTGATGCGGGCGTTCGAGAGCAGGCCGGGCAGGAAGGTGAGGTGCTGCTGATACGCGAACTCAACGCCGCTGACATAGGCGTGGTCGCCATTCACTTCCTGCAGCACCAGATCACCGGCATAGGCCTGGGAAAGGTTGGAGCCGCTGGCCGGAATGATGGACTGCTGGGCGTAGATGGGACGGGTGATCTGCTTATAGAAAAAGCCGCCTTCCAGCATGCCCGTGCGAGGCAGAAACCTCTCGTACAGCAGGTCATAGTCGTTGGCGTGCTCGGCAATCAGGCCGGTGTTGCCGATCGTGACGGTGTAGGGTGCGGTCGATTGATCTTCGGTGATGTAGGGAACCAGCTGGTAGGGATCTGGTCGCGAGATGCCACGGCCGTAGACGGCGCGAACGTCCGAGCTCGAATCGATGCTGTAGCGCAGTTGCACGCTCGGCAGCGGGTTCACGTAGGATCCAGAGCCATGCTGCGGTGTCGTGGAAACGTAGTTGCCGTTCGCATCGTTGACGACAAGGTAGCCGGTGTTGCGTGTGTCCGTCGCTTCCAGACGGAGTCCGGTCTGCAGGTGAAAGCGCCCGAACTCGATGGTATTCATGATGTAGCCGGCGGACACCCGCTCCTGCAGGTTGTAGTTTGCGGCGTCCGAGTTCAGGTGGGTGGCGCCTTCGTCAAGGGTGAAGTTGGCGGGATTGGCTGCCAGGTCGCCGGTGATGGCCTCAAAGCTGGTCACCTGCGTCATCGGGTACGTCCCGCCATAAAAGTGCGGGTTGGAAAATGCGCCGAGGTAGGAGCTGGCGGCGGTTCCAAGCACTGAATCGTATTCGGGAGAGTAGGCGTCCTGCCCCTTGTGCTCGTTCCGAAACTGGCCGCCGAACTCCAGAGTCGAGGCGTGTGTGCCGAGGTGGTAGTTGCGGCCGTAGGTGAGGTTTCCCTGGAGGTTGAGTTGCGTGGCTTGACCGCTGGTGAGGTCGATGGTTTGGAGGCTGTAGTTGGCGAGCTGGACCGCAGGGTCTCCCGCCACCGAGCAGGTGAATTGCGGCCGGAACTCCGTGGAGCTGGATGGGGCATAGGCGCAGTCGTTGGTAGCGGAGCTGCCTTTGAAATCAGCGCCGGGATTTCCGGCGGCTCCGCCGAAGCGGGAATGCGCGACAGCAACCTGGTACTTCAGGTACGAGTGCGAGAAGACGTGGCTGGCGCCAAGCGCAAGGTCGGCGATCTGGAGATTGGGGCGCCGCACGCTGGTATGGTAGGCGGCCTTGGAGCCGGCATTAAGCTGGTACGCATATTTCTGGCCGTAATCCCGGAAGTTGGAAAAGAGTCCGTGAGCGTAGAGGTCCGTACCGGGGGACAGGTTGTCGTCCAGGCTGCCCGCGAAGCCGTAGCGGGTGCGGTCGTAGAGGTACTCCTGCAGGTACATCTTGTCGAAGGTCGTGTTGCCGTTGCCGTCCAGATCAGGAACGGGCTCGACGTCATCGATACCCCGGTTGTTGCTGTCGTAGCTGTAGCCGAGCTCAAGACCAAGCTTCTTGACGCCGGCGTCGTTCCGCGGGCCGAAACGGAAGCCTGTCGACGAAGCAACCGAGAAGACCTGGCGGTTGTTGTCGATCGGCGTATTTCCGCCTGTGCCGGTGATCGAAAAGGTTGGCGTATCGGAGGTGGCCTGCTTAATGCGGAGATCGACCGAACCGCCAATGGCATCCCCATCCTGATTGGCGGAAAGGGTTTTGTTGATGGCGACGGACCCGACGAGATCCGCGGGAATGGTGTCGAGGTCGACCTGGCGGACCTGCGGGTCAGGGCCCGGAACAATGACGCCGTCGATGGTGGTATTGCTCAGGCGGGGCTCGGTTCCGCGGATCTGCACGTACTGGCCTTCGCCCTCGTTGCGCTGAAGCGTCACGCCGGGCAGCCGTCCAAGAGCGTCGGCGACATTCTGATTGGGCAGACTCTGAATCTCAACGTCGGAAAGAACATTCAGGATGTTGTCCGAGGTGCGCTGCTCGTTGATGGAGGCGAGGTCGCCTTCCTGGTTGGCATTCACTTCGACTTCCTGGTTGTTGCTCTCGACATTGAGGGTGGAATTCACGACCGTTGCCTGGTCAGAGAGCACGACAACGGTCGAAACGGAGTTGCCGAACCCCACGTAAGACACGGTAACCGTGTAGGTGCCAGGGCGGACGTTCCGGACGCTAAACTCGCCCTGGGCATCGGTCGATGTTGTCGTCAGGGTGGGCGTGAGGACGATCTTCGCGCCCTGGAGTGCGGCGCCTGTCGTGTCCTTCACAATGCCGGTGATGGCCCCGGTGGGTGCGGACGGCGATTGTGCAAACGCGGAGCACCATGCGACTGTGACGTAGACGACGAGCAGAAGGACCGAATGGCGAATGTGCTTGAAAAGCATAAATCCTCCGAGGTAGCCGGCACGCTCGAGATCAGGCCGCGGGCCGGCGACGGGTTTGGATAGGCAGAGAAACCAACACTGCGCCTGCTCCGTGAACACGACTTTGCAAGGAGGTGAATTTTCACATTGTTTGATATCTCGTGGAAGCGCGTACGCAAGGCTCCGGCGCGAATAGAAGTAGAGCGGGCGGCCCGAACGCGCGCGCGGGAGGTGGAGCGGCTTAGGCTAGAGCAAATTGCGGTCTTCAAAGGCGGCGGAGACCACAAGCTTGGTACAGCAGAGACAAACGTGACTTGTCGGGTGCATCCGCCCGGGCGCGCCGGATCGTCTTACCGGACGACACAGCCGCACTTTGCGCTTAAGAGGTGGCCCGGGTTCAAACAATCAGCAGCCGGAGCGGAGGGACGCGGTTCTCGGCCGCGCCGATCGCTATGCCCGTAACCGGATCGTCTGCGGTGTGCACGACCCCGCTGATGTCGAAGCAAGCCGTCGTATTGCCATGGTTGCCTTTGGTGCTCTGCTTACAAACCCGGAGTTCGTGGAGGCCTTTCACGCTGCGGAAGCAGAGACCCGCGCAGCCCTGCATCGGAACGCGCTCCCAAGCGTTCCGCGCATCGCTAGCAAAAGAGCCATGCTCTGCCTTCCGCAAGGAGCACAAACGTTCGCCAAACCCAGCGAGGAAGGTTCCCGCGGACCAGAAACAACGGCGGACGCTCACCGGAGAGTTTCTTCAGGCTGACTTAAGGTCGTGTCTTTACGGTGGAGGAACAACAACAAAGGCGCACTTCAACATTCCCCCGCAAAACCAAACTCGATCCAAAGGAGTCTCCATGCGGCACAAGGCGTTTGTCCTTTTCCTCGCATCCGTAACAATGCTCTCTGCACAGATGCCTTCGTCCTACCACATCGCCCGCAGATCGCTGCTCGGAGGCAGCGGCAGCTGGGACTACATCATTCCCAATCCATCGTCGCACCGCCTCTTTATCGCTCGTGTAGACCACCTCATGGTCGTGGACGAAAGCAGCGGCAAGCTCGTCGGTGAGGTTTCTGCCATTCACGGCGCCCATGGCACCGCCATCGCCGAGGGTACAGGTCACGGCTTCGCGACTTCGAGTGAGGACCGCACCATCGTCATGTTCGATCTCCAGACTCTAAAAGTACTGGCCCGTATACCCGCTGCGGAGGACGCCGATGGGATCATCTTCGACCGCGCATCCGGCCGTGTTTTTCCATGAACGGTGACGCCGACTCCTCCACCGTGGTCGATGCGCGCAGCGGGAAGCTGATCACCAACATTGCCCTTGGCGGCAAGCCGGGATACGCTGTGTCCACCGGTGACGGGAAGGTTTACGTGAACCTCGTAGATAAAGACGAGATCGTGGAGATCGACACGGAAAGCGCCACCGTTGGCCAACCGCTCCGTGCAAGCAGCCGGTCGCGATGGCCGTCGACACAAAACACCATCGCCTCTTCAGCGGCTGTCGCAGCGGTGTGCTGGCCGTCTCCGACTACCAGGCCGGCAGGGTCGTTACGACGGTCCCGATCGGCAAAGGCGTGGACAGCAGTGGATACGACCCGGAGACCGGAGATGCGTTCGCCTCGAACGCCGATGGAACCTTTACCGTCCTTCACCAGGACAGTCCGGACCAGTATCACGTCTCCCAAACGCTCCAAACGCCGATCGGCTCACGGAACATGGGTCTCGATCCGACCAACCATCGCATCTTCGTCGTTTCAGCGCAGTTCGGTCCTTCACCCGGCGGCAGCAAAAGGGGCCCGGTGCTCCCAGGTACATTCACCCTCCTCACCATCGAGCGCTAACGGAAGAATGCGTCTCAGTCTACCCGGAACAGCCGGTCGAAGACGCGCGCATGATGATGCGGTGCAATGCCGATGCCCGTGTCACGCACCTCGAACACAGCTCCGTCCCCAAGTCGTTGCAGTGCGAGAGAAATCGTTCCTCCGCTTGGCGTGTACTTTAATGCGTTGTCCAGAAGCGTGCTCGTCAATCGACGCAGCAGGGCCGCATCCCCGAGCACGTACACGGAATCGCATCGGGTCAGATGTATCTTCAAACCCTTGATTACCGCATGAGCCTTCGATACTTCGAAACACATCCAGCAGCACCGCCGCAAACGAAACCGGCACCTTCATGATCCGGTGCGCCTCATCGCCTGAACCAGCGGCGCTGCTCGCGCGTGACTACCTTGTTCGCGCGCCGCATCAGCAGGTCCAGAAGCATAAATTCCCGCCGCGTCAAGGCGATCCCCTGGCCATCACGTATGAGCTCCCGCCGGCTCGGAGCCAGCACCAGGCCCTCCGCAGACGGCTGTGCCGGTTCGACCACCGGCCCGCGCCGACTCACCGACCGGACCCGTGCCAGCAACATCTCCAGGTTGAACGGCTTGGTGACGTAGTCATCCGCGCCCAGGTCGAGCGCACGGACGACATCGCTCATGGCATCCCGCGCCGACAACACCAAAATCGGCATCATGCAGTTCGCTTCTGGCACGCGCTTCAGGATCGAGAAGCCGTCCCGCACGGGCAACATCAAGTCCAGGAGGGTGACGTCGTAGGTCATGGTCAGGATGTGGTGCTCGGCATCCCGCCCATCCGGCAACATCTCGACATGACGCCCCTCCTCGGTAAGCGCCTGCCGGACGATGGAAGCGGTGCGATGGTCATCTTCCACGACGAGAATATTCACACATCTCCAGCTTCGCCCGCTCCTGCACGAAGAGAAACAGGCCTTCCATGAACCTTCGATAAACAGGCGATAGAACTTGGGTGAACTGGCCGGATTTCTCAGGAAACACTCAGATTCGGGATCTTAGATGGATCCATCGAAGCCAACATGATTACGCGTGAAGGGACGCTGCTTCGGGATACCTACCCGATCGATCTACCTTCGCCTTCTGCTCCTCGCAGGCATGTTGCCATGCGTTCTCCCGGCTTCCACGCTCTTCGCCCAAACTGACCGCGCGGAGATCAACGGAACCGTCTCGGATAGCAGTGGCGCCGTTATCCCCGGTGCCAATGTCCAGCTCGAACAGGAAGGCACCGGTGGTTTCCGGCAAACGCTTTCGAACGATCGCGGCACCTTCGTGCTCTCCGCGCTTCCCATCGGCCGCTTCACCCTCACCATCACGCATCCCGGTTTCAGTGACCTGCGGACCGCCGACGTTGACCTCAACTCAGGCGTAACCCGCACCCTCAACCCTCAGCTTCAGGTAGCCTCCGCTCAGCAGACCGTTCAGGTGGAGGGAGATCGCAGCTCCGAGGAACTCGACAAGAACGACGCAACGTTTGGCGGCACGATCCAATCCGTGCAGGTCGCAAAATTGCCCCTGAATGGCCGCAATATCGCTACCCTCGAGCTCCTCGCGCCCGGTGCGATCGATTCCGGGAGCGGCCAGCAGGCAAGCATTCGTTTCGCTGGGCAGGGCATCGACGACAACAACTACCGCTTTGATGGCGTCGATGCCGCCGGTGGCATTCGGCAAGCCATCAAATCCGGCCTCCGTCTCAAGTTCTCCACCGAAGCCGTCGCCGCATTCAAAGTCGCTGCTGGCACCTACACCGCCGGTCCGCCAGCGGGCAGGTCAGCCTGATCTCTAAGTCCGGCATCGACAACTTCCACGGCAGCGTCTTCGACAACCTCCGTAATGACTACTTCGACGCCCAGTCGCCCACTAAGAGCACCTATCATCCAAACTTTCACCTGAACCAGTTTCGGCGGCAATCTCGGCGGTCCCATCATCCGCGATCGCACCTTCTTTTTCGTGAATTACGAGGGCTTCCGCCAGTCCCTCGGTGGCATCCCAAGCGTCGGCACCGTGCCCAGCCAGGCCTTTCGCGCCCGCATTCTGGCGGCCCAGCCCTCCCATGCCGCCTTCATCAACGCATACCCCGTCAGCACTACGGTCTCGGCCAGTGACCCCAACGCAGCCCTCTTCATCAGTGTCGTCCCCAGCCCCGACCAGGAAAACTCCGGTGTCATCCGCGTCGATCATCGCCTCGGCAACCACGACTCCATGTACGCCCGCTTCAACATCGACGACGGTGTCTCCACCACTGCGCTCAGCAGCATCGCTCAGTCCGTCACCTCCCGCGTCCAAAACTTCGTTCTTGAGAAGCTTCACACCTTTAACGCCACACTGCTGAACGAGTCAGAGTTCGGCTTCGACCGCAACACCTACATCCAAAAACCAGGTCACCGGCATCCCGTATAACTTCTCCGTCACCGGCTTCACCACCTTGTCTGAGAACTACTCGAAGGCACAGGTCTCCACCACCTTTTCCGGCAACGACACGCTCACGGCCACCCGTGGGCAGCACACCGTCAAAGTGGGCGTTGACTTCCGCCGCGTCGGCAACAACGAGGGCAACTCCGTCGACGGCACGCTCGCGTACACCTCTGAAGCCAACCTCCTCACCAACCACCTCAACTCCATCCAGGTGACCGCACCCCTGAACGACCGCGGCCTGCGCAAAAATCAGATCGCCGGCTACGCCCAGGATCAGTGGAAGGTCACGCCAGCATTCACCGTCAACTACGGCCTACGCTACAACTACTTCGGTCCCTTCTACGAAAAGCACAATAATGCCGACCCATTCGATTTCGCGTCGTGCGGTGGTTACTGCGGCATCGGCGCCCAGTTCTCCCGAGCGGAATGTGATTGGCCTATAGGCTCGGTAGGGTCGCTTGGTCTCCTTGTCGTTTCGCGTCTCGCCGCGCGCAGCTTCCGAGAATTTCTTGCCAAGCATGTCGAATGGGTCTTGAGGCTCAGGTAAGGTCAACCAGCGTCGCGCGACGGCGTACTTCGCGACTTCTCGCATGTCAACCTCTTGGACCTGTTCCTCGAACTTGTATTGACGAATGATTTTCATCGTGTCTTGCTCTTTCCTAGACATGCGATCCTCCTTGGTTTGTGAAGCTAGCTACTTCTCCCCAACCATCGGTCCTCGCGACGGCCGTTATAACACCGCGGATCGGAACAAGAAAGTTACGGAACAACTCATATCGCGTCGTCCGCTTCTGCAGCTGACCCGCAACCAGACCGGGATGAACCTTTAAGGTTCGAGCGAAGCCCACAACATCCCGCGCCTGATAAGAAGGCGACTTCTTTTCAACGAATCGCTCTAGGCTGTATTCACATATAGCTGAAGTCTGGGCCAGGAGCATGCGAGAGC
>CAXTEU010000031.1:0-11226 GCA_964243475.1 uncultured Acidobacteriaceae bacterium
CAGGTTCCCTGTGGGAATGACAACAAGAAAGGCAAGAGCGAGGGCGACGAGAAGCGGGTTCCCTGTGGGAATGACAACAAGAAAGGCAAGAGCGAGGGCGACGAGAAGCAGGTTCCCTGTGGGAATGACAACAAGAAAGGCAAGAGCGAGGGCGACGAAGAAGCTGGTTCCCTGCGGGAATGACAACAAGAAAGGCAAGAGCGAGGGCGACGAAAAGGCGGGTTCCCTACGGGAATGACAACAAGAAGAGCAAGGGCAAGGGCGACGAAAAGCGGGTTCCCTGCAGGGATGACAGCAAGGAAGGCTAGGGCGGACATTGAACAGGGCTAGAACTTTGCGACGAGCCAGGTGCCGGCGATGAGGAGGGCGCAGCCGGCGAGGCGGGCGGGGGAGGCGGTGTGTTGTTTGAAGCCGATGAGGCCGAAGTGGTCGAGGGCGACGGAGACGGCGACCGAGGAGGAGATGGAGAGGCCGGTGAAGAGGGTGGAGCCGAGGCGCTGGGCGAGGGTGAGGCCGGCCATGGTGGCGGCGATGGAGATGAGGCCGCCGGTCCAGGCCCACCAGTGGGTTTGGCCGGCTTTGTCAGCGCCGGGAAAATGTTGACGGAGGAAGAGCTGGAGGAGGAGGAGGCCGAGGAGGCCGGAAAGGTAGACGGCGATGCCGGCCCAGAGGGGGGAGCCGAGCTGCTTGTTGAGTTCGGCGTTGGTGCCGGACTGGAAGGGGTTGGCGGCACCGGCGGCGATGGCGATAAGGATGATGAAGAGGGTCATGCGGGGCTCCGGGGATGGTTGGTGAGGAGGTCGATGTCGGAACGGCTCGTCACTACTGCTGAGCGGGTGTCGGGTGTGAGCGGGTTCGGTGGTGTGGGCGCGGAAACGGGGTCAACGGGCGGCGGCGGGTTTGGGGGCGGCGAGGTGCTGAGAGAGGAAGATGGCGGTGGAGCGGAGGATGGATTGCTGGGCCGAGGGGGAGAACCAGTGGCCTTCGTTAGGGAGGATCCGGGTTTGGTGGGGGACGTGGGCGGAGGTGAGGGCGTGGTCGAGTTTGTGGGCTTCGGCGACGGGGACGACAGTGTCCCCCTCGCCGTGGAGGATGAGGGTGGGTGGGAAGGCGGCGGTGAGGGTGGCGGGGGCGTAGGGGCCAGGGAGGCCGCCGGAGATTTCGACGATGGCTTTGAGGGCTCGGGTGGGAGTTTGGGCGGCTAGGGCGACGGCGAGGAAGGCACCTAGGGAGACGCCGAGGAGGGCGATGCGGGTGGGGTCGACGGTGGGCTGGGCGGCGATGTGGGTTAGGCTGTCGGCGATGGTGTCGAGCCAGAGGGGGACGTGGTGGCCGTCGAGGATGGTTTGGGGGTCGGCGCGGGTGGTGCCGGTGCGCTCGAAGTAGCCGGGGGCGAAGACGTGGAGGCCGGCGAGGGAGATGAAGGGGGCGATGCGGTCGAGCCAGAAGCCGATGTTGCCGCCGGCGCCGTGGAGGAGGAGGACGGCGGGGAGGGCTTTGGTGGCCGCGGGTGGGGCGATGGTGTGGAGGCGGATGGGTTTGACGCCGGAAAGGAAGGACTGCATGGTGGAGTTGGATGCGGGGGATTGCTCCGGACTGCGGTTTGGGGTGGGTTCAGATCGGGTGTGTGGATTTTGATCGGCACTTAGGTGAGGGGAGGGCGAGAAGCAGGTCTCCTGCGGGATGACAGGAAAGAAAGGCAGGGGCGGGAAGCAGGTCCTCCTGCGGGGATGACAAAGAAGAAAGGCAAGGGCGGGAAGCAGGTTCTCCTGCGGTTTGGGCTGCGCGTATGATCGCGGGGGCTGCGAGGAGGGTTGCGGGATGCGGGTTCTGGGGATGGACACGTGCGGTGGGGAGGCGACGGTGGCGGTGGGGGTGGTTTCGGCGGCGGGGGTGGAGGTGCTGGGGGAGCGGCGGATGGCGGGGCGGAGTGCTTCGGAGCGGCTGGTGGGGGAGATGCGGGGGTGTTGCGAGGAGGCAGGATGGGGGGTGCGGGAGGTGGAGGCGGTGGTGGTGGTGCGAGGGCCGGGGTCGTTTACGGGGGTGCGGGTGGGGGTGAGCGCGGCGAAGGGGCTGGTGGAGGCGACCGGGGCGGGGCTGGTGGCGGTGTCGCGGCTCCGTGTGCTGGCGGGGATGGGTGGTGCGGAAGGGCGGGTTTGGGCGGTGCTGGATGCGGGCCGGGGGGAGATGTTTTGCGGCCTGTATGTGGATGGCGTGATGGTGGAGGAAGGTTTGCGGACTGCGGAGGAAGTTTGGTCGGGGGTGCGTGCGGGCGAGACGGTGGTGGCGTGTGAGGCGGGGGTGGTCGAGCGGCTGGCTGGGCTGGCGGGGGTACGGGCGATGGCGGCGCCGGGAGCTGTGGAGGCGATGCGGCTGGCGGCGGAGCGGGTGTTGCGGGGGGAGTTTGCGGATGTGGCGATGGTGGATGGGTACTATCTGCGGCGGACGGAGGCGGAGATGCTGGAGCGGATGCGGGGGCAAGGGACGGCGGTCCGGTGAACGAGGCGGTTGAGGTGCGGGTGGGCGGTCCGGGCGATGTCGACGGTGTGGCGCGGCTGGAAGGGGAGGTGGCGGGCGCTCCACGGTGGGGACGGGAGGTGTATGCAGAGCTGGTGGCGGACGGCGGCCAGGCAGTACGGCGGCGGTTGGTGGTGGCGGAGGTTGTGGGGGAGGTGGTGGGATTTGCGGTGGGGAGTGTGGTGGGGGAGGTGGGGGAGTTGGAGATTGTAGCGGTGGGGGAGGGATGGCGGCGGATGGGAGTGGGGCGGCGGTTGTGTGGGGCGGTGATGGCGTGGTGCGCGGAGGAGGGAGCGGGGCGGGTGGAGCTGGAAGTTCGGGCGGGGGGTATGGGGGCGCGGGGGATGTATGCGGGGTTGGGGTTCGTGGAGGTGGGTCGGCGGCTGGGGTATTACCGGGATCCGGTGGAGGATGCGGTGTTGTTGCGGGTGGGGTTGGGAGTGGGTTGATGTGGGTGACGGCGGTGGTAAGGGTGACGGCGTGGGGCAAGAACAGGGGTCCTTCGCTTCGCTCAGGATGACGACGGTGGAACGAGCAACGGCAACTGCAACGGCGACTGCAAAAGCAGAAGCAGGTCCCCTTCGGGGATGACAACAAGAAGAGCAAGGGCAACCGCAACTGCGACTGCAGTCGCATTCGGCGCCGACAACTACGTTCGGGGCTGACAACTACGTTCGGGGCGGACAACTACATTCGCCGCTGACAACTACGTTCGGGGCTGACGACTACGTTCGGGGCTGACAACTACGTTCGGGGCTGACGACTACGTTCAGGGCTGACAACTACGTTCGGGACTGACAATTACGTTCGGGGCTGACAACTAGAGGAGCAGCTGCAACTGGGATTCCAACGGTAACTGGAGCGGCAGCGATGGCGTTGCCATGCCGGGGAGGGCGGCGGGGCTTTGCGGATGGATGCGGTGGGGCGGGGTCGTCTCTATAATGGAGGGCTGACTATGGTTCGTGACGGGATTTTTTACGCGGTAGGGTTGTTGGCGGTGGCGGTGGTGGTGTGGGCGGTGACGCACACGGTTTGGCTGGTGCTGATTCCGGTGCTGCTGATGCTGTTTTTTCTGTGGTTTTTTCGGGATCCGCAGAGGGCGATTCCGACTGGGCCGGGGGTGATCGTTTCGCCGGCGGATGGTCTGGTGACGCAGGCGGAGTGGATCGAGACGGCGGGGGGAAGCCGGCTGCGGCTGAGCATATTTCTGAATGTGTTTGATGTGCATGTGAACCGGTCGCCGATTGCGGGGGTGGTGCGGCTGGCGGAGATGCGCAAGGGGCAGTTTATGAATGCGATGAAGCAGGAATCTGCGACGCACAATGAACAGACGCTGGTGTTGATCGACGGGGGCGGGTACGAGGTGGGGTTCAAGCAGATTGCGGGTTTGCTGGCGCGGCGGATTGTGTGCACGGTGAAGGCGGGCGACCGGGTGGAGCGGGGGCAGCGGGTGGGGCTGATCAAGTTTGGGTCGCGGGTGGATGTGCTGTTGCCGGCGGATGCGGAGTTGCGGGTGAAGCCGGGGACGCGGGTGCGCGGGGGATCGACGGTGCTGGCGACGCGCACGGGTGTGATGGGCTGATGGCGGAGATGCCGGTCGAGGTGGGAAGGGCATTGGAGCGGCGGCCGCCGCGGCGCGGGATGTACGTTCTGCCCTCGGTATTTACGTCGGGCAATATTGCGTTGGGCTACTACGCGATTACGCAGAGCGCGCAGGGTTCGGCGGCGGACCCGGCGAGGTTTGACCGGGCGGCGATCGCGATCGGATTTGCGATTCTGTTCGATGGGCTGGACGGTCGGATCGCGCGGATGACGCATACGACGAGCGAGTTCGGCAAGGAGCTGGACTCGCTGGCGGATGTGGTGACGTTTGGCGTGGCGCCGAGCATGCTGGCCTACACGTGGGGCGTGCGGATGTTGCCGATGACGCTAAGCCTGGGCTTGCGGGAGCGTCTGCTGCACATGGGCGCGATTGTGTGTTTTCTGTTTCTGATCTGCGGGGCGAGCCGGCTGGCGCGGTTCAACGTGAGCGTGAATCCGCAGCCGCGGAATCCGGGTCGGCCGGGGCAGAAATACTTTGTGGGGATGCCGATTCCGGCGGGAGCGGGTGTGATTGCGTCGGTGGTTCACTGCTTTCGCGGGTCGCCGATCGACAATCCGTGGATCGCAGTGGTGTGGATGCTGCTGGTGATGGGGACGGGCCTGCTGATGGTGAGCCGGTGGCGATTCTGGAGCGGAAAGGAGCTGTCGCTGGGGGGGCGGCATCCGTTTCAGATGGTGATTGTGCTGATTTTGATTGGCGGGCTGATTGCGATGTTTTCCGAGCAGGTGCTGATTTCGATCGCTCTGGCGTACCTGGTTTCGGGTGTGCTGGCGCGGGTGTTTTACCGGTGGGGACGGAATCGCGACCGACGCCGGATGGCGGCTTCGTAGGACAGGAAAGGACGGTTGAGATGAGTGCACAGCGTGGGTTTCGGGTGGGCATTGTGGGGGCGACGTCGCTTCTGGGCAAGGATCTGGCGGAGGAGCTGCCGGAGTCTGGCCTGGCCAATGCGCGGGTGTTGCTGCTGAGCGAGGATGACGAGGCGGATGGGCAGCTGACGCAGGTAGGGGAGGATGCGGCGGTGGTGGACGCGCTCGGTGCGGGATCGTTTGAGGGACTGGACTTTGCGTTGTTTGCCGGGGCGGAGGCGACGACCAAGGAGCACTGGGAAGCGGCGCGACGGGCGGGGGCGGGCATTGTGGACCTGACGTACGGTCTGGACGGTGGGGCGAGTGTGCTGGTGCGGGCTCCGGCGCTGCAGCGGGAGCTGGGGCAACGGGCGGGCGAGCCAGATCTGCGAACGGCGGCGGTGGTGGTGGCGCATCCGGCGGCGGTGATGCTGGGGACGGTGGCGGGGCGGCTCGGGCGGGCGTTCGCCGTGGAGACGATGGCGGCGACGGTGCTGATGCCGGCATCGGAGGCGGGAAAGGCGGGAATGGATGAGCTGCATCAGCAGACGGTGAGTTTGCTGTCGTTTCAGACGGTGCCGAAGGACCAGTTTGACGCGCAGGTGGCTTTCAATCTGGTGCCGGAGTTTGGGGCGGAAGCGAAGGCGGGGACGCTGGCGGGGGTGCGGGAGCGGGTGCTGCGGCACTATGCGGCGATCGGGGGCGGGACGCTGCCGGAGATGGCGCTGGACGTGGTGCAGGCGCCGGTGTTTCATGGGCTGGTGGCTTCGGTGTTTGTGCAGGTGCGGGACGAGGTGACGGCGGAGCAGGTGCGCGCGGCGCTAGGCGCGGGGGCGCTGGAAGTTGTGGCGGGCGATGGGGAAGAGGAGTTGCCGACCAACGTGCAGGTGGCGGGCCAGCGGCGGATTGCGGTGCAGGTGCGGGGCTTGGCGGAGCGTGGGGCGGGCGCGCGGAGGTTTTGGGTGTGGATGGCGGCGGATAACCTGCGGCTGCATGCAAGCCACGGGATCCAGTGCGCAATGGAGCTGGGGCAGCTGCGGCCGCAGGGGACGGTGCAGTAGGCGGGGTTTTCCGGTTCTTGGCGTGGGGCAAAAGGCGGGCTGGGTGTGCCATACTGGTCTGGCGCCTGCGGCGGGGAGTGGCTGGACGGGGCGCGGAAGACTGGCCGGGATGGCGGAATTGGCAGACGCAGCGGACTCAAAATCCGCCGAGGGCAACCTCGTGGGGGTTCGACCCCCCCTCCCGGCACCAAGAAACAAAAAGGGTTATGTCATTTCTAACTCGGCCCAAAATATCCAACTTCGTTCTAGTGCCTGTTCTGGTGCATGTTCGTTTCCCGAGTGCCCGTTATCCGATCCGCTCCATGGCCGAAAGTCGGTGCTCTGGGGAGAGATGGCTATAACGGGCAGACATGGTTATGGTTTTATGGCCTGCCGCCTCCTGAATCTCCTTGATCGATGCCCCGGCCATCGCCAGCCACGAACACATCGTGTGCCGGTTCGAGTGCCAGACGTAGTCTTGGATTCCGGCCTCCGCCAGACAAGGAACGAACCATGCCCTGTTATTAAAGCGGTCCTTGCTACCCTCGCGGGGAAACACCCGGTCTTTGGGCATGGCGTCGGAAGGGTAGATTGACCGGAGCGCCCCGAGTGCCATGCCGTTCAGGTGGACGGTGCGGGCGTCGCCGTTCTTGGTTTTGTCCAGCTCGATGGTCCGCCGCTCAAACGAGACCTGTCCCCACTCGATCGTGTCCTGCTCACTGAGTCGCATCCCCGTATGGACTGACACGATGAATTCGGCAACGTGCTCTGGGCATCGGTGGGAGATGGCTGCGAAGAGGTGGTCGTACTCCTCTCGGCTGAGGAATCGCTGGCGACCCTTCGGCTCCTTCTTGATCCTCAGCAGTCGGGCTGGGTTCGCGACCACCTTGCCGTTGGCGATGCCCTCGCGATAGCAGAGACTGACGAAAGCCTTGTACCGGTTCGAGGTGGCTGCTGACTCGCAGTGGGAGCGAAGCCATCGCTCGAGTTCTTGCGGCGTAATTCCCGCTGCAGAACGACTGCCTAAAGCCTTTTTGACGATCTTCGCCTTCGACACGTAGCTCCTGTGGTCCTTGTGTCCGGCCGCGAACTCGACCGCGTCGTCGGCCAGCTCGGCCAGGGTTACAACACGGATGCTGCGAAGGTCGGGCAGCTTGCGGCCCTCCCGAGCATCATTCTTCCGTTTTCGGTAGAGTTCGATGGCGGCGCTTTTGTTGCCGACCTTCTCGCGGTGCTGATTGCCATTTACGTAATAATTAGTCCCCCAGACCCCGCTGTCCTTCGGGCGCTCGAAGACGCCCCGCACTTTTTCGCAACCTTCTTTGCTGCCATACGTGACCTCTCCGGCCCATCTGCGTCGGAACTGTTTGTACATCACTCCAAGGCCACGCACCAAGGCCAGGCTATTTCAGGGGCGCGGCGAATGGCTCATAGTCGTTGGACATGGAGTACCGGACGAGTTCGCCGTGGGGGATCAGGACCTTTTTGCCCTTTCGGCGAGCGTTTAGCTTCTTGTTGGCGATGAGATAGTCGAGGGACCGGACGCTCATCGAGAGCTGGCGAGCGGCCTCTTTACGGTCGTAGAGGGAGGCGGGGCAGCGTTTCGGACGTGGTGAGAACCGGTGCAGTCACTTTCATGGTGAGAGATACCCGTCGGCGGCGCGAAAACCCGGATATCTCGTGAAGGAACTCAGCAAACGTTCGCTCGATCGCGATTTGCGGCCGAGTGATCGACGGTGGAGTGCCATAGGAGCTCCCGCACCCTGCTGAAAGGTCCGGGTCTCCAGATTAGGCACGGGACAACGCTCCCACAACACCAACAATCATCACCATAGCTCCAGGCGGGTAAGCCCCCGCCTCCCGCTCCGAATCCAACTGCATTCGTCGTGAACCGACTGAACCGCGACTACCTCGCAACACTCGACGTTTTAGGAGGCCTGATCCACGGGAGCCCGAGTGACGGACCCGGGCAGGATCAGGATGGTCTAGTGGTACTCATCGACGGGGTGCGTTGCCACGTCCGTCCACCAGCGGTTCGCGACTTCGCGAGCTGCTCTTCCTGCCAAGCTGAGCGACCGCCGTAGAAGCTACGTGCATCGCATCTGGCCGCGAGTACGATCTATCGTCGTCCCGTAATCCGCTGATCTCGCTTCGACAGACTGCCACGTCAACTGCGCCCTACGCAGGCGGGGCTGTCCGAGCTGCTGACCTTCTGCTTGCGCTCGGGTTCCCTACGAGAAGCCATGAGCACAAATCCTTTCGAGTGCAACCCTCTGCTTTCCAGGACGGTAAGACTGGTCGAGAATGCAGCAGGGAAGTAAAGTTGCCGTGCGCTTCTGACGATTTATCGTTGAGATCATGATCGGCAAAACAATTAGCAAGGATCGACGGCGAAATTAACCGGCTCCGGCAGGCTCGCGCCTTTTTGGCGCCCTGGCGGAGGAAGGTCCACGTGGCCCTCAGAGTCTCAAGGGCACAGGGAACGGGCAGTCAACGGCTGCTACGCGGAAGCAAGCCCAAAAGCGTAGTTCACACCCTAGGGGAAACAGCGAATTCGAGACGCCCAGAAGGTTCGCTGGGCAGCCAGGAAATCCGGAGCAGAGCGAATACCCAGCACCGAACAGGTCGGTGCATTGAGCCATCGGCCGAGGTTCTAGTCAAGGCGTAACCGCTGGCCGGAGAGGAACCGACGCCGACCGCTCGACTACTGGCGCGAGCACAAGCTGTTTCCTTGTATGCTCATGGACTTACGAGATCCTCTGGATATCCCCACTGGAGAACCTGATGCATGTATCCGGCATGTTGGCCGAGCTGAATCAAGAGATTGCGCGCCTGACGCAAATCCGGAATCTGCTGTCGGAAACCGCCCCGGCGGAGAAGCGCAGTCCGGGTCGTCCCAAAGGCTCGGGCAAGCAAACAGCCCCCGCTCAGCCGAGTGTGGCCGCTCCAAAGCGGCGGACCATGAGTGCAGAGGCGAGGGAAAAGATCGCGGCGGCGCTGCGGAAACGTTGGGCTGCAGGAAAGAAAGCCAGCTCAACGGCCGGTGCGAAGGCCGCAAAGAAAGCTATTCCGGCGAAGGAAGCCCCGCCGGTCCCGACCAAAAAGGCCGTCGGTAAGAGCGCTCCGCCAAAAAAAGCGGTCAAGCAGGCTTTCGCCAAGAAGCAATCGGCGGCCAAGACCCCACCTCCAGCAGCGAATGGGGCGACCACCGCCGGCGAGTAAACATCCGCCACACGCAGGCTGTGGTCCATCAGCGCGCGCCTCCATGGCCTCGAGCTTTCAAACATCTCCCTCGGTTCGTCGACCGCGCCATCGTAGCCCAACGTCTTCTCGGGCTCCTAGGCCCGGATGAACTTTTCTGGACGGGCCTCCATGATCTGGCGCGGGTCAGCATACTCTCGGTCGGTTGCTCCGCCGATTGAAAGCTCATCTCGATTCGGCCGCGGTCGAGCAACATGCCTTAGGGCAGAGCGAGGCTTGCGGGTGCTGATCGGCGCGAACCAGCTAGCGGATTTTTGCACCGCTAGCTCTTAACTAGCTCGGCCCGGACCTGCTTCTCAAAGGCCGAACGTCTTCCGCCTCTTGTGCCCCCTTAGGAACCGGATCAGCGCCTCACGCTCGACCAGGCGTGACGTCCCGACCGTGAGAGCGGGAAGTGCACGATCAGCTTCTGGGCCCGACCGGGGCTGGATTTCCAAGAGCCGCTCGAGGTATGGCCGGTCGTAGTGGGACCGGACGGAGTTGGCGACGCCCGACGAATCTCGTGAAGTCGGGAAGCCAGGTGGTGGGCCGCGGCATAAAGCAGGACTTCCAAGACGGCAGGAAAGGAACACTGGCGAGGTAACAGTTGCGCGATCGCGCAGTAACTGCTGTGGACCGGTTCTGATCTACCCACGACAATGCCGATTGCCGGAGGTAAAATGAGAAGATGGCCGATTTACTTGAAACTGGGTACCAGACAACAGAAGAGCAGGGAAGTGGCCCCGAAATCCTGGCGCCAGGCTCAGGGGAGATGCCAGGCGGCCTGACCCCGGCTCAGAAGGAGCTCCGCCGCATGGTTCTGGACTCGGTTCCAGCCCGGACCTCGAAGCTGGCCTACGGCAACGCTATCGATCTCCTGTTCCGCATCGCCCGTGGCCGGCCGCTCACCCGGGCGCTGCTAATGGAGTTCCGGGCCACGATGGAACACCTGGCGCCGTCGACCGCCAATGTCCGGATGTCGGCCGTGCGCAAGCTGGTCGGCGAAGCTCGCAGGAACGGCTATCTGGGAGCGGAGGAAGCGGCCACCCTGACCGACGTGCCCAACCTCCGGCAGAGCGGAACCCGGCTGGGGAACTGGCTGACTCGCGAGCAGGCGCGTGAGCTTCTGGCGGTTCCTGATCGCTCGATCCTCAAGGGCAAGCGCGACTACGCCATCCTGGCGGTGCTGGTCGGCTGCGGCCTCCGCCGGGCCGAGCTCGCCTCGCTTGATGTCGAGGTCCTACAAATGCGCGAGAGCCGATGGGTGCTGGCCGATCTTCGCGGCAAGGGTGGCCGCGTTCGGACAGTAGCGGTACCGGTGTGGGTCAAACACGGCATCAATGCCTGGATGACGGCGGCCGGCATCGAAGAAGGAAAGCTCTTCCGCTCGGTGCGCAAGGGCGGCAAGAAAGTGGGCGAGGCGCTGAGCGACTGGGCTGTTTGGTCGGTGGTTGAGCAGGCGGCCGGCGAGATCGGCATCGAGCGCTTCGGGGCCCATGACCTGCGCCGCACCTGCGCCAAGCTTTGCCGCAAAGCCGGCGGGGATCTCGAACAGATTAAATTCCTGCTCGGGCACTCCTCCATCCAGACCACAGAACGGTACCTCGGGTCGGAACAGGACATCGCCGTCGCCGTCAACGACGCGATTGGACTGTGATTTCCCTAGGAAACTTTCGTTCACACTTTTTTATTGACACATCCCCGTAGGAGTATGCGAAGGTACTCGCGACTGAGAACAGCCTGCTGAGCTGGTATTTGCGTTTCAGAACTCCTGACGCACTTGGACCTTCCAGGTCCGCAACGAATTCGCCTCTGTTTTGAGGCCGCCGAGTCTCCCCTGTAGATTGCCGCTCTTCCATGCGCCTCGCCTGAGGCCGAATTTGTCTGCGCTGTTGAAGGAGAACCTATGCCTTTGTCTATGTGTTACGCGGCTCTTCAACGAGCTGCTCTTCTGCCAGTCTCCACTCCCAAATTTATG